>DASVSD010000001.1:0-44057 GCA_036388255.1 Allosphingosinicella sp.
CGATCAGAGCGCCCTGCCCCGCGAAGATGCTCCGCGAGGCGCCCGGCGCGACGATCGCGCGGGTCACGCCCGCGGCGCGGTTGACCGCGATCGAGGCCGATTGCGGGTTGATCGCCGGAGCGACGTCGATGGCGGCGCTGAAGGGCGAATTGGCCGCGGCGATGTCGTTCGTCGCGTTGACCGCGTCGACCTCGACCAGGCCGATGCGGGAGAAGCCGGCGACGATGCCCGGAGTCACCCAGCGGCCCTGCGCGTCGATGATCGTCGCGCCGGCGGGGACCGCCACGCCCGCACCCGCGGCGACGACCCGGCCGTTGTTGATCACGACGGTGCCGCCGTCGATCGGCGCGCTTCCGTCGCCGAGCACCACCCGGCCGCCGGTAATCGCGACCGACTGGGCGATAGCGGGGGCAGCAAGAGTCAAAGCCGAGGCAAAGATGAATGACCTCACTGCTTGCTTCACGAGCGAACTCCTCCCCTCCCTGCAAGGGAGGGGATCGTGGGGTGGGTGCGGGCGAGCCGGCTCGATGTCGGCGAACACGCTTAAAGGCGCGGAGCTCGAGGAAGCGAGCCTGCGGCTCGCAACCCACCCCCGGCCCCTCCCTTGCAGGGAGGGGAGGCCGATGACGCCCCTCATTTCACGTCTCCCTCGCCGGGCTGGCCGAGCTCGAAGTCGGTGACCGGCCGGAGCCGCGGATTGTTCATGTCGTACATCAAGGCGCCGTCGATCCAGACCCGCTCGGGCCGCGTGTAGACGCTGTACGGATTGCCGTTCCACAAGACGACGTCGGCGCGCTTGCCCGCGCGCAGGCTGCCGGTCTCGTTCTCGATCCCCAGCGCGCGCGCCGGATTGAGGCTGAGCCAGCGCCAGGCCTCCTCGTCCGAAATCTGGATTCCCATGCGCCGCCCGTCGGCGAGGGCCTTGGCGGCCTCCTGGTTGAGGCGCTGGATGCCGTTGGGGTCGTCGGAATGGACGATCGCGCACGCGCCCGCGGCGTGGACCAGCGGGATATTCTCGTTGATCGCGTCGTAGGATTCCATCTTGAAGCCCCACCAGTCGGCCCACATCGAGGCGCAGGTGTTGCTCTCGCGGAGCAGGTCGGCGATCTTGTAGGCCTCGACCGCGTGGTGGAAGCTGGCGATGCGGAAACCGAACTCGCGCGCCATGTCGAGCATGATCGCCATCTCGTCGGCGCGGTAGCAATGGTTGTGGACGAGGATGCGGCCCTCGAGCGCGTCGACCAGCGTGTCCATCTGAAGGTCGCGCGCGATGTTGGGATCGCGGGCGCGCCGGTCGCGATATTCGACGGCACGCTGCCAGGTCGCGCGCATCACCGCGACATTGCCCATCCGCGTCTGCGGCATCGTGTTGCGGCCGCCATAGACGCGCTTCGGATTCTCGCCGCACGCCATCTTGAGGCCGCGCGGAGCGCCCGGGAAACGCATCTGCTGGACCGTGCGCGCCGGGACGTTGCGGACGACGACGCTGCGGCCGCCGAACAGGTTCGCCGAGCCCGGCAGGATCTGGAGGGTGGTGACGCCGCCGTTCGCGAGGGCGCGGGTGAAGCCCGGATCCTGCGGCCAGACGCTGTGCTCGGCCCAGACCTCCGGCCGCACCGGGTTGGTCGCCTCGTTGCCGTCGGAATGGGCGTCGACGCCGGGGCTCGGATAATCGCCGAGATGGCTGTGGTCGTCGATGATCCCGGGGGTGACCCAGCGGCCCGTGCCGTCGATCCGGGTCGCGCCCTCGGGGATCGGCGTGTCGGGTCCGCCGATCGCCTGGATGCGGCCGTCGACCATGACCACAATGCCGTTCTCGATCCGGGCGCCCTCGCCGTCGAACACGGTCGCGCCCGTGATCGCGGTCGGCACGCTCGGATAGGGCCGGTAGGTGGAGGGATAGGGGTCGGCCGGCGGGGTGTAGCGCGCCGGCGCCGCCTTGGGCTGCGGCTGCGCCGCCGCGGACTGCGCCTCGCTCCTCTGGTTCGCGCAGCCGAGCAGGACCGCGGCCGCAGCCGCGGCCGCCGCCAGCCGCCGCTTCATCACTCTTTCTCCTGGCCCGGCTTCAGCTCGCGCTGGGTGTGGATGCCAGCCGCCTCGCGCTCGCCTATCTCCTCATATCCGGCAAGCGCGCGGTCGGGATGGCCCTTGATCGCTTCGGGATGCATGAGCCGGCGTACGAAGGGCGAGACCAGGATCACCGCGACGCCGACGCCGATCGCGACGTAGCCGATCGTCTGGTAGACATCGAGCACCAAAGTCGGATCGGCGCCTTCCTCTCCGGCATGCTCGCCGCCCGTGGCCTGGGCGATCAGCCCGCCGATATAGTTGCCGGCGGCGCTGGCGAGGAACCATGTGCCCATCATCAGGCCGACCATCCGCGAAGGGGCAAGCTTGGTCATCGCCGAAAGCCCGACCGGCGAGAGGCAGAGCTCGCCCGTGGTGTGGAGGAGATAGATGAGGAAGATGAAGATCACCGACGTGAGCGCCGACCCGCTCGCCGCCCCGAGGACGAGCACGAGGAAGCCGAGGCCGAGCTGGATCAGCCCGAGGCCGAACTTGGCGGGCGTCGACGGCTCCATGTTGCGGCGCGCGAGCCACAGCCAGAGATAGGCGAATACGGGGCCGAGGAGCACGATGTAGATCGCATTGATCGACTGGAACATCGACGCGGGAACTTCCCATCCGAGGATGTGGCGATCGACATGCTCGTTGGTGAAGACGTTGAGCGAGGACCCCGCCTGCTCGAACAGCGCCCAGAAGAGCGGCTGCAGGGCGATCAGGAACAAGGCGGCGAAGATGCGGTCGCGACTGATCCTGTCGAGCTTCAACACGGCCTCGTAGAGGAAATAGACGATCACAGCGAGGCCGCACAGACCGAGCAGCCAGCCGACCACGTCCTGATACTGGACCAGGAACCAGACGATGACGACACCGGCGATTCCGGAGAGATAGACCATCCACTCCATGGGAATGCCCATGACCGGCCGCCTCAGCGCCGCGGTGTCGGGCGCCTCGCCGCGGCCCATCAGGGTCGGGCGGCCCCAGACGAAGACGATCAGGCCGAGCAGCATGCCGATGCCGGCGGCGCCGAAACCATAGGCCCAGCCGAAGGTCTGGCCGAGATAGCCGGCGATCAACGCGCCCGTCGCGGCACCGAGGTTGATGCCCATGTAGAAGATGGTGAAGGCGGGATCGCGGCGGGCGTCGCCCTGGCCGTAGAGCTGCCCGACGATCGCCGAGATGTTGGCCTTGAGGAAGCCGACGCCCATGATGATGAAGGCGAGCGCCAGCCAGAAGATGTTGATGGTGGCGTCGTCCTGGCCGCCATGGCCCTCCACCGCCATCAGGCCGTGGCCGATGACGAGCAGGACCGCGCCGTACTGCACCGCCCGGCGCTGGCCGATATAGCGGTCGGCGAGATAGCCGCCGATCACGGGGGTGATGTAGACCAGCGCGGTATATGCGCCGTAGATGATATAGGCCTTCTCCCGGTCGAAGAGCCAGTGCTGCATCAGGTAGAAGATCAGGATGGCGCGCATCCCGTAGTAGGAGAAGCGCTCCCACATCTCCGCGAAGAACAGGACGAACAGCCCGCGCGGGTGGCCGAGGAAGGTCTTGCCGCTTACCGTCTCGTCCGTCGCTGCGTCTTCAAAGCTGGTGGCCACTGGCATTGCTCCCGATACGGCGCCGGCATCCGGCCGCCTTCAAGAAGGGCGCGACACTAACGCGGGAATCGCGTCTGTGAAGCGGATTGTTGCCGCGGCGCCCGGCTGCTAGCCGCAACGGGCCATGCTCAACGACCGGACGTCCACCCTTTCCCTGCTCGAGACCCGCCGCTCGGGGCGCCCCCGCGACCTGGTCGCGCCCGGGCCCTCGGCGGACGAGCTGAGGCGTATCCTGGCCATCGCCTCGCGCACGCCGGATCACGGCAAGCTCCATCCCTGGCGCTTCGTCCACGTACCGCAGGGCCGCCGCGACGCCTTCGCGGAGCTCCTCGACCGCGCCTACCGAGCGGACAATCCCGCGCCCGGCCGGCTCGAGCTCGAGGCGAACGAGCGCTTCGCCCGCCAGGCGCCGGAGCTGGTGATCGCGCTTTCGACCCCGACCGTGCCGCACAAGATTCCGCTCTGGGAGCAGCATCTCTCCTGCGGCGCGGCCTGCATGAACCTCCTTCATGCCGCCCACGCTCTCGGCTACGCCGCCGGCTGGGTGACCGGCTGGGCCGCTTATTCGGCGCCGGTCCGCGCAGCGTTCGACGCCGCCGGCGAGCACGACCGCATCGCCGGCTTCGTCTTCCTCGGAACGCCGGGCGCGGAGCAGGAGGAGCGGATCCGGCCCGCTCTCGACGAGGTCATGGGAGAGTGGTGAGCTGCGCTCCTCCCCGGCTCGGGGAGGGGGACCGCACGAAGTGCGGTGGAGGGGCCGGCGCCACCGGCGCCGGTTTCACCGTCGCCGCCCCTCCACCATGCTCCGCATAGTCCCCCTCCCCGGCGCGGGGAGGAGTTAGTTCTTGACTGCCACGCTGTATTAGGACAGCATCACAGACGTGAGCATCGAAGAACGCCCCGTCTACCTTCGCCTGCGCGATTCCATCGCCGCGCGGATCCTCGAAGGAAAGGTACGGGATGGCGATCCCTTGCCGTCGGTGCGCAGCCTCGCCGCCGAATATGGCGCCAACCCGCTGACCGTCGCCAAAGCCTATCAGATGTTCCAGGAGGAAGGTCTCATCGTCGTCCGCCGGGGCGTGGGCATGTTCGTTGCCGCCGGCGCGACCGCGAAGCTGCGCGAGACCGAGCGCCGCGAATTCCTCGACAACCGCTGGCCCGATATCGCGGCGCACATGCGCAGGCTGGACCTGGAGGTAACCGACCTGGTCGAACGCGCTTTGGCCTGAGAGCGCGCCGAAGGGCGGGTGGCAGACCCGTCTCCCCGGCAAGTACCGGAATCTCACTACGAGAATTCGCATACGCTGATGCAGCGCTGCATAAACGCCGCCCATGGTCTCGCTGGGGTCCCGCCCTCCACCCGGCCGACGTGCCGTGCTCGCCCGCGACTCTTAACGCCGCCCTTCGAGCGCTCGATGAACAACTCTGTCTTCGTTGTCTCGACGTGACAACGGGATTCCAGGGATCGGAGAGGTCTGTTCGGCTTGGGGAAGGGTGGGTGGCGTCGTTACGGAGCGATGTCGGTGCCGCCGAGACTATCCGTGACAGGAATCGAGTCATTCTTTTAGATTGCCAACCCGGCTTGTCTGTCAAGTTTGCCGTTGACGTCGGGACGGCGGAAGGTTTATTAATTAATAGCCTGTGGGGGAGGCGGCAGAGTTGCCTATTGCCTGCACATTTCGCTTGAACTCTCGTCCGACGTCCGATCTCTGCTGTGCGGGAGTCGGAAATTATCCGGCTTTTTCGGGCAACGGTACCGACACAAACAATCCTGCTGGCGTGGGCCATGTCAACACGGGCGCAATTCCGCCGGGTCTCTACTATGTCTTGCAGCGGGCCTCCGGAGGTACACTCGGATTTTTGCGGGATTTGCTAGGGCCGATTGCTTCGACGGACCGGAGCCAGTGGTTTGCGCTCTATCGTAACGACGGCGTGATCGACGATGAGACTTACATAAACCAGGTACGCCGCGGAGAATTCCGGCTCCACCCGATCGGCCCCTTAGGCATCAGCCAAGGTTGCATCACCCTGTTCCAGGTCGCGCAGTTCAATACGCTTCGGCAACGGCTCCTGGCCACGACCCCGATCTCCATACCGAACACGGCTCTGCGTGCGTTCGGGACGGTTACGGTCTCCTGAACCATGCGCAATGGGCGGCGAAGGCGCGGGCGACAATCCTGCTACGGTGGTCCTGACGCGCCGGCAGGACGCACTCTCGCCGCGCCGCGCCTAGCATTCGGTCGTCGTGGCCGCAGCGCCGGTCCCAGGCCAGGCTTCTGGATAATGGCGAGGCGGCTGCGCCCCGCGGCTCACCCGAGGCTCTTCACGATCTCCTCGACCATCTTCTTGGCATCGGCGAGGAGCATCATCGTATTGTCGCGGTAGAAGAGCTCGTTGTCGACGCCGGCATAGCCGACCCCGCCCATCGATCGCTTGATGAAGAGGACGGTCTTGGCCTTCTCCACGTCGAGCACCGGCATGCCGTAGATCGGCGACGTCTTGTCGGTCTTTGCGGCGGGATTGGTGACGTCGTTGGCCCCGATCACGAAGGCGACGTCGGTCCTGGCGAACTCGCTGTTGATGTCCTCAAGCTCGAACACCTCGTCATAGGGCACGTTGGCCTCGGCGAGCAGCACGTTCATGTGTCCCGGCATCCGCCCCGCGACCGGGTGGATCGCATATTTGACGCTGACGCCTTCCTTCTTGAGCAGGTCGCCCATCTCCCGGAGCGCGTGCTGGGCCTGGGCGACGGCCATGCCGTAGCCGGGGACGATGATCACCTGCTCCGCCTGCTTCATCAGGAAGGCGGCGTCCTCCGCCGAGCCCCGCTTCCACGGCCGGTCCGTCGCCCCGCCGCCGCCTGCGGCCACGGCGTCGCCGCCGAAGCCCCCCGCGATCACCGAGATGAAGCTGCGGTTCATCGCCCGGCACATGATGTAGGAGAGGATCGCGCCCGACGAACCGACCAGCGCGCCGGTGATGATCATCGCGCTGTTCTGAAGCGTGAAACCCATCGCGGCCGCGGCCCAGCCCGAATAGCTGTTCAGCATGGAGACGACGACCGGCATGTCGGCGCCGCCGATCGGGATGATGAGCAGGAATCCGATCAAAAAGGCGAGCCCGGTCAGCGTCCAGAACACCCATGGGTCCTGGTCCTGGGTGAACCAGGCGATCAGGCCGAGGATGGCCGCGAGCGTCCCGAGATTGATGACGTGGCGCATCGGCAGCAGGATCGGCTTGCCCGACATGTTGCCGTTCAGCTTCAGGAAGGCGATCACCGAGCCGGAGAAGGTGATCGCGCCGATCGCCGCGCCGAGCCCCATCTCGACCCGGCTGACGGGGTCGATCACCCATTCCTGCCACGTGCCCAAAGGGGGCTCGCCGGCCAGGGTGGCCGGCACCATCGTCACCAGCTCGGCAATGCCGAAGGCACTTGGATTGAGGAATGCGGCCGCGGCCACCAGGACGGCGGCAAGTCCGACGAGCGAATGAAACGCGGCCACCAGCTGCGGCATCGCGGTCATCGCGATCCGGCGCGCGGTGACGAGGCCGATCGCCGCACCGATCGCGATCGCGATCACGATCTCCATCAGGGGTGCGCCGTCGAAGCCTCCGTCGCCGATGGCCCCGGGCGCGAAGTGGACCAGAGTCGTCACCACGGCGAGCAGCATGCCGGCCATGCCGAATCGATTGCCGGTGCGGCTGCTGACCGGGCTCGACAGCCCCCGCAAAGCGAGGATGAAGCAGATGCCCGCCACGAGGTAAGCGAGCATCACCCAGGCAGGCGGCGCGGCGGCGTGGTGCATCAGCGCCGCTCCTTCTTCTTGTACATTGCGAGCATGCGCGCGGTGACGGCGAAGCCGCCGAAGATGTTGACGCTAGCCAGCACGACCGCGAGCAGCCCCAGCCACTTGGCGGTCGATCCGCCGACCGAGGCGCTGCCCGCCGCGGCGGCGATCAGCGCTCCGACGACGATCACCGACGAGATGGCGTTGGTCACCGCCATCAAGGGCGTGTGCAAGGCCGGCGTGACCGACCAGACGACATAATAGCCGACGAAGCAGGCCAGCACGAAGATCGAGAGGATCGAGATGAAATCCATCAGTTCGTTCCCCTCGCGGCCGAGGCGAGGATCGCCTCCGCTTCGTCCAGCCGGCGCACGGCCGCTCCGGCCGAGCGGCCGAACAGCCCGCAATCGGGGCCGCCCCGCTCGCTCTCGACGATGCTGAGCGGCTCGCCGACGTCGCCGAATGCCGGGCGCGCCCGCGCCACCAGGTCCCTCATACGTACGTACAATGCGGCGACACGCCGCTCCCGGGCCGGGCGTGCGCAGATCCGCTGGCGTGCGACCTGCAGCGAGATCTCGGCGAAAGTCAGCGCGCGGCGAAAGGCGACCACGGGGGCCTCCGGCGCGCTCGGCGCGGCCGTCGGCTGCAGCGCGACGAGCAGGAAGGCGGCCGCCGCGATCATGGCTGGAGCAACCTCTCGTGCACCACTCTGCCGCTTTGGGTGAGCCTGACCCCCTTCACGATCTCGTCGTCGTCCGGCAGTACCACCCGCCCCACTTCCTTATCCCAGAAGGCGCTGAGGAAGTTGTAGAGGTTGCGGGCGTAGAGGGCCGACGCGTCGGCGGCGAGGCGCGACGGAACGTTGCGGTGGCCGACGACGCGGACGCCGTGGCGCTCCACGATCTCGCCCGGCACGGCGCCCTCGACATTGCCGCCCTGCTCGACCGCGAGGTCGATCACCACCGAGCCCGGCCGCATCGACGCCAGTTGCGCGTCCGAGATCAGCCGCGGCGCCGCCCGCCCCGGGATCAAAGCGGTGGTGATGACGATGTCCTGCTTGGCGATGTGCGAGGAGACCAGCTCGGCCTGCGCCGCTTTATATTCGTCCGACATCTCGGTCGCGTAGCCGCCGGCGCCCTCCCCTTCGATCCCCGCGACCTTCTCGACGAAGATCGCCTTGGCGCCGAGGCTCTCGATCTGCTCCCTGGTCGCGGCGCGGACGTCGGTCGCCGAGACGATCGCGCCGAGCCGGCGTGCGGTCGCGATCGCCTGCAGGCCGGCGACCCCGACGCCCATCACGAACACCCGCGCCGCGGGGATCGTCCCCGCCGCGGTCATCATCATCGGGAAGGCGCGGCCATATTCGGCTGCGGCGTCCAGCACCGCCTTGTAGCCCGACAGGTTCGACTGCGAGGAGAGCACGTCCATCGACTGGGCGCGGGTGATGCGCGGCATGAACTCCAGCGCCAGCGCCTCCAGCCCCGCCGAGGCGTAGCCGTCGACCCGCTCGCGCTGCCGGAAAGGATCGAGAATCGCGACCACCAAAGCGCCGGGCGCCGCGCCCGACAGGGAGTTCGCGTCCTGGCCCTGCACGCCAAGCACTGCAACGGCGCCCGAGAGCGCTTCCGCGCGTCCCGAGACCGCTGCGCCCGCGGCCGCGTAATCGGCGTCGGCGATCGAGGCCGAGCTTCCCGCGCCGGCCTCGACCGCGACCTCGGCACCGAGCGCAATGAACTTCTTCGCCGTCTCAGGAGTCGCGGCGACCCGGCGCTCCCCCTCGGCCGTCTCCTTGAGGACCGCGATCTTCACCGGGGCGCCGGCCGGCTCAGTTGCTGATCAGGATGATGACGATGAAGCCGGTGACGAGGCTGACGATCGCGCCCCATTTCATCAGCGAGACGAAGCCTTCATAGCCGCTCACATGGTCTCTCACCATCCGCTCAGGGACTTCGCCGTCGGCCGCCATGTCGTTCCTCTCGCATCGGGTCCGGGCGCTCCTTAACAACGGCGCGCCGCACAGGGCAAGCGTCCGTGCCCGGAACGCGAGCCGAGTGCGGTCAGCTGTCCTCGCCGCCGCAGTGAATCGCCGAATTCGCCCGCTGCGTGAACCTGGCCCGGCGCAGGCGGAAGGGCTCCTCGTCGTCGCTCTCGATGTCGAGCTGCCAGCTGCCGCAAATGGCCATGTCCGCGACATAGAAGCGCTGGCAGCTCCGGCCCCTGGGGACGCGGCATCCGGCCGCGTTGGGCCCGAGCGCGGTCATGCTCCCGAGGGGGTCGATGAGCACCGCCATCGCCTCGCGGTCGAAGCAGTTGCGCCGCCGCCCGCACCTTATCTCGATCAGCCCGGATTGCGGCCGGGCGAGCTCGCGCTCGACTGCGAACAGGCCGAGGACGGCAGAACGGGCGGCGTAGATCGAGTCGGCGTCGAACCAGGCGCTCCGCGCCTCGAGCGGATCGGCGCAGGCGCGATCGAGCGCCGCGCCGGTCACATCCCAGAGCGGCTCGCCGGAATCGGTGCGAAGGACCCGGAACTGGGGCTGGACCGCGACGCTGCGGATGTGCGCCGGCTCGCCGGGCGCCGCCGCCTCGCCGGGCCGGGCCGAGTCGACCGTGATCTGCTCGCGCTCGCAAAGGCCGTCCCTCCGGCTGGCGCGGCCGCGAGTCCAGATCACGAGCCTGGCGGTCCCGTCGGCGCGCCGGTGGTACCAGGGGCTCGGAGCTTCGCGGATGAGCTGCTCGACGATCGGCGCGCCCGCCTGCCGGGCCTCCTCGCCGACGACGGAAGGGGGATTCTGCACCAGCAGCGCCACAGCGAATCCCAAGCCGACGATCATCCTGCCTGCTCCCTTCCGCAGGCATCGTGCCAGAAGCCGCGCCGGCGAGCCACCGCGACGGCACAGCGGCCTCGCTTAAGCGGACCTTTACCCAATTGCTTTAGCGCAAGCGCCGCCAGGGCATGAGGGAAGAAGAATGCGGCCGGACCCGACGCGATGCCTGTTGCTGATCGACGACGAGCCCGCCCAGCGGCGGCTGGTCAGCGCCATTTGCGGGCGCGCCGGCTGGTGGGTGCGCGGCGCCGCCGACGTTGAGGGGGCCGAGAGGGTCCTCACCGACCCCGAAGAGCCCAAGATCGACGCCGTGCTTCTCGACCATTGGCTGCCCGGCGACGACGGCCACGAGACGATCGGCCGCATCCGGGCGCTGAAACCCGGGATTCCTTTGCTCGTCCTCACCGCCCAGACCTCGGTCTCGGTCGCGGTCGAGGCGATGCGCGCCGGTGCCAACGATTTCCTGGTGAAGCCGCTCGCGCCCGACCGGCTGCTCGCCGCGCTGGACGCCGCGACCGACCGGCGCAAGGCCACCGGCGAGCTGCGCCCGCTCTCCGAGAAGATCGTCAAGCAGCTCGGCTTCGAGGAGATCGTCGGCTCGGCGCCCGAATTCCGCTCGGCGCTGGCGATCGCCGCCAAGGCCGCCCGCGCCCGCGTCTCGATCCTGATCGAGGGCGAGAGCGGCTCCGGCAAGGAGATTTTCGCCCAGGCGATCCACGCCGCCAGTCCCCGCGCCAAGCGGCCGCTGGTCGCGGTCAATTGCGGCGCGATTCCCGCAAACCTCGTCGAATCGGTGCTGTTCGGGCACGAGAAGGGCGCCTTCACCGGCGCGTTCGACCGCCATATCGGCCGCTTCGAGGACGCCGACGGCTCGACCCTGTTCCTCGACGAGGTCGGCGAGCTTCCGCTCGACACCCAGGTCAAGCTGCTGCGCGCGCTCGAAGAGGGCGAGATCCAGCGGATCGGCAGCCGCATCACCCATCATGTCGACGTCCGGGTGATCGCGGCGACCAACCGCCGCCTTGTCGACGAGGTCGCCGCCGGCCGTTTCCGCGAGGACCTCTATTACCGGCTCAACGTCGTCCACGTCGCGATCCCGCCGCTGCGCGACCGGATCAGCGACCTGCCCGCGCTCGCCCGCCATCTCCTCGCGCGGATCGCCGAGCAGCCCGGCATGCGCCGCCTCTCGATCACCGACGACGCGCTCGACGTCCTGATGCGCTACGGCTGGCCCGGCAACGTCCGCCAGCTCCAGAACGCCCTCTTCCGGGCCGCCGTGCTCTGCGACGGCGACGCCCTCACCGCCGCGGATTTCCCGCAGATCGCGACCGAAGCCCGCTTCGGCAACCGCATCGACGACTATCACGCCAAGAGCCTGGTCGGCGCCTCCCAGAACGCGGCCATGGCCAACGGCGCGGGCATCACCCTTTATTCGCCCGACGGCAATCTCCGCCCGCTCGAGGAGATCGAGGCCGACGTCATCCGCCTCGCCATCGGCCATTATCGCGGTCGGATGACCGAGGTCGCCCGCCGCCTCGGCATCGGCCGCTCGACCCTCTACCGCAAGCTCGGCGAACTGGGCATCGACGCCGCCGCTTAAGCCCTCCCCCTTGATGGGGGAGGGTTGGGTGGGGGTGGAGTCGATGAAGTGCGGTGACTCTCCGGAGACTCCACCCCGCCCCAAACCCCTCCCCATCGAGGGGAGGGGCTTTCATGCCGCGCGATTCACGCTACACCTGTCGCATGCCCGATTTCACCGAAGCCAAGGTCCTGATCACCGGCGCCGCGTCCGGGATCGGCGCGGCGGTCGCGACGCGGCTGGCGGCCGCGGGCGTGCGCAAGCTGATCCTGGTCGATCGCGACGAGGTGAAGCTGCGCGATTTCGGCTTCACCCTTCCCTGCGAACGCCAGCCGATCATCGGAGACGTCGCCGACGAGGCGCTGTGGGGGGCGGCGGACCTCACGGGGCTGACCCATGCCTTCGTCAATGCCGGGATCGGCGAGGGCGGGCCGCTCGCCGAGCTCGAGCTGGAGACGTGGCGGCGGGTGATGAGCGTCAATCTCGACGGCGCCTTCCTCACCCTCCAGGCCGCGCTGAGGGCGATCCGCTCGACGGGCGGCGGCGGCTCGATCGTGCTCACCGCGTCCGTCGCAGGCGTCAAGGCGGAGGCCGGCATGGGCGCCTATGCGGTCTCGAAGGCCGGGGTGATCCACCTCGCCCGCATCGCCGCCAAGGAAGGCGCGCCCGACGGCATCAGGGTCAACGCGATCGCGCCGGGCGGCGTCGAGACTCCGATCTGGACGGGCGTGCCGATGTTCCAGGAGATGGCCAAGAGCCTCGGCAGCGAGGCCGCGGCGTTCAAGGCGATGGCCTCGGTCTCGACCCCGCTCGGCCGCTTCGGCACCGCCGACGAGATCGCCGCCCAGGTCGCCTTCCTGCTCTCCGACGAGGCCGGCTTCACCACCGGCGCCTGCTGGGTCAGCGACGGCGGCTACTCGCTCTGAGGCTTTCCAGCGGGCGAGACGGCGGCTAGGCGGCGGCCATGGCAAAGATCCTCGTCACCGGCACCAGCCGCGGCATCGGCCGCGCCATTTTCGAAGCGCTCGAGGGGCACGAGGTCATCGGCCATTCGAGCCGCGGCGCGCCCCGGGAGATCGCCGCCGACCTCGGCGAGCCCGGCGCCGCGGCGCGGATCTGGGCGCAGGCGCTGGAGCGGCTCGGGGGCCGCATCGACGTCCTCGTCAACAATGCGGGAATCTTCGAGGCCGCTCCGATCGGCGAGGCGGACGAAGCGTGGCACGCTCTGTGGGAGCGCACGATGCGGATCAACCTCACCGCCGCCGCCGAGCTCTGCCGCCTGGCGGTGCTTCACTTCCGCGAGCGCGGCGAAGGCGGGCGCATCGTCAACGTCTCGAGCCGCGCCGCCTATCGCGGCGATTCGCCCGACCATTGGCACTATGCCGCATCCAAGGCCGGAATGGTCGCGATGACCAAGACGATCGCCCGCTCCTATGCCGGCGAGGGCATCTGCGCCTTCGCCGTCTGCCCCGGCTTCACCGTCACCGGCATGGTCGACGACTATATCGCCAGCCGCGGCGGCGACGCGTTCCTCGCCGACATCCCGTTGGGGCGGCCGGCCCGCGCCGGGGAGGTCGCCGAGACCGTCCGCTGGCTCGCCCTCGATGCCCCGGCCTCCGCGACCGGCGCCGTGATCGACGTCAACGGAGCCAGCTTTGTCCGCTAGCGGGTGGAAGCTCAGCCTCCCCTGCACGAAGGAGGAGGCGGAGCAGATTGCAGGCGAGGTGCCGGAGATCGAGGGGCTGGATCCGCCGCCCGTGCTGATGACCAGCGAGCCCGATCCGGCGCGGCCGGACGCGTGGCGGCTCGACGCCTATTTCGAGGACCGGCCGGACCCGGAGGCTCTCGCGGCAGTGCGCGCGCTCGCGCCAAGCGCCGCCGGCGTCGAGCCGGAGATCCAGCCGCTCGGCGACGAGGATTGGCTGCGGATGAGCCAGCGCGAGCTCGAGCCGATCCTGGCCGGCCGCTTCTGCGTCCACACTTCCGAGCACAGGAAAGACGTCCCCGCGGGCGCGATCGCGCTCCAGATCGACGCCGGGCGGGCCTTCGGCACCGGTCACCACGAGACCACCACCGGCTGCCTGATCGCCCTGGATCGGCTGCGGGAGGCCGGCATCGCCTTCGCGAACGTCGCCGACATCGGCACCGGAACGGGCCTCCTCGCCTTCGCCGCGCTGAAGCTGTGGCCCGAGGCGAAGGCGATCGCTTCCGACATCGACCCGGTCTCGATCGAGGTGGCCGCGGAGAATGCCGCGATCAACGGCGTCCCGCTGGGCACGGGCGCGGGCCGGGTGGAGCTGGTGGTGGCTCCCGGCCTGCAGCACCCGCGCCTCCAGGCGCGCGCGCCCTACGACCTCGTCGTCGCCAACATCCTCGCCGGCCCGCTGATCGATCTCGCCCCGGCCGTCGGGGCGGCGATGGCCCCGGGCGCCCGCCTGGTTCTCGCCGGGCTGCTCTCGTCGCAGGCCGAAGCGGTCACGGCTGCCTATCGCCGCCAGGGCCTCGCCATGGCCTTCGCCATCGAGCGCGGCGACTGGACGATCCTCGCCATGCGGAAAAGGCGCGCGACGGGTTGGCGCTGAAGCCCTCCCCCTTGAGGGGGCAGGGTTGGGTGGGGGTGGACTATGCCACAGAGCGGTGAGTCTCCGGAGGCGCCACCCCTCCCCCAACCCCTCCCGCTCAAGGGGAGGGGAGCCAGCGCAGAGCCCTAGCCCCCCGCTCCCCGCACCAGCTCCAGCCACGCCGCCTCGTCGATCACCTCGATGCCGAGCTCCCGGGCCTTCTTCAGTTTCGACCCCGCGCCGGGCCCCGCGACGATCAGGTCCGTCTTCGCCGACACCGAGCCCGCCACCTTGGCGCCGAGCTGCTCGGCCTGCGCCTTGGCCTCGTCGCGCGACAAGGCTTCGAGGCTGCCGGTGAAGACGAGCGTCTTGCCCGACACCGGCGACTGCTTCGTCTCCCAGACGAGGTCGGCCGGCTCGACGCCCGCGGCGAACAGATCGGCGAGCACCTCCCGATTGTGCTCCTCTTCGAAGAAGTCGCACAGGGCGCCCGCCACCTCGCCGCCGATGCCGGAACATTCGACCACCGCGGCCGCGGCGTCGTTGCGGCGCTTCCTGAACTTCTCGTCGGTCTCGCCAAGCGCCTGCCCGGTCTCCGCCCGCGCCGCGATCGCGCGATCGATCATCGCCTGGAAGGCCTCCCAGCTCCCGTAGCGCCGCGCCAGATCGCGCGCCGTGACCTCTCCGACGTGGCGGATGCCGAGCGCGTAGAGGAAGCGGTCGAGCGGCGGCCGCCGCCTGGCGTCGATCGCCGCGATCAGGTTGGCCGCCGAGACCTCCGCCCAGCGCTCCCGCGCCAGCAGCTTTTCCTTGGTGAGCCGGAAGATGTCCGCCGGCGACTGAAGCAGGCCGTCGCGGAAGAAGGCCTCGATATGGGTGATACCGAGCCCCTCGATGTCGAGCGCGTTCCGCGAGACGAAGTGGCGGAGACGCTCGACCCTTTGCGCGGGGCAGATCAGGCCGCCGGTGCAGCGGACGTCGACCTCGCCTTCCTCCTGCACCGCCTCCGAGCCGCATTCGGGGCAGCGGTCCGGGAAGACCCAGGGGGGACGGGCTTCGTCGGGCGTCAAATTCTTGAGCACCTGAGGAATGACGTCTCCGGCGCGCTGGATCAGCACGCGGTCCCCGGGGCGGACGCCGAGCCGGGCGATTTCGTCCCGGTTGTGCAAGGTGGCGTTGGTGACGGTCACGCCGCCGACCCCGACCGGCCTCAGCCGCGCCACCGGGGTGAGCTTGCCGGTGCGGCCGACCTGGATGTCGATCGCCTCCAGCAGGGTCTCCGCTTTCTCGGCGGGAAATTTGTGGGCGAGCGCCCAGCGCGGTGCGCGGCTGACGAACCCCAACCGCTCCTGCCAGTCGAGCCTGTCGACCTTGTAGACGACGCCGTCGATGTCGAAGTCGAGGTCCGCCCGCTTGCGCTCGATCGCCCGGTAATGGCCGAGCAGGGCTTCGATCTCGCCGAACCGGTCGAGGTCCTCGGCGATCGGCACCCCCCAGCCCGCAATCGCGCGCATCACGCCGAGCTGCGTTTCCGCGGGAAGCGCCGAGACCTCGCCCCAGCCATGGGCGTAGAAGCGCAGCGGCCGCGACGCGGTCACCGCGGGATCCTTCTGGCGCAGCGAGCCGGCCGCGGCGTTTCGGGGATTTGCGAACTGCCGCGCCTTGGCCGGATCGTCCGCTTCGGCGAGCAGCCGCGCGTTCAGTGCCGCGAAGTCGCCCTTAGACATGTAGACCTCGCCGCGGATCTCGAACACGTCCGGCGCGCCCTCGATACGCTGCGGAATGTCGCGGATCGTCCGCGCGTTGGCGGTGACGTCCTCGCCGGTGGTGCCGTCGCCCCGCGTCGCCGCGAGCACCAGCGCCCCCTTCTCGTAGCGGAGCGAGCAGGAGAGGCCGTCGATCTTCGGCTCGGCGGTGAGCGCGACCTCGGCATCGTCGGCCAGCCTCAGATAGCGGCGGATTCTAGCGAGGAACTCAGCCACCTCCTCGTCCGAGAAGGCGTTGTCCAGGCTGAGCATCGGCGCGGCGTGGCGGACCTTGGCGAGGTGCGCGGCCGGGGCGGCGCCGACCTGGCGCGACGGCGAATCGCCGCGCACGAGATGCGGGAATCGCGCCTCGAGTTCGGCGTTGCGCCGCACCAGAGCGTCATATTCCGCATCCGAAATCTCGGGCGCGTCCTCGCTGTGATAGAGCCGGTTATGCCGCGCGATCTCGCCCGCCAGCCGTGCCAGCTCCGCCGCCGCCTCGGCTTCGCTCATCTGGAGAAACACTCGCTGAGCAAAGCTTCGAGCGACGCCCAGGAGCGCTCGGCGGCAGCCTGGTCATAGCGGATCCCTGCCTCGGGGTCGTTCGCCGCTGGGTTGGTAAAGCCGTGCATCACGCCCTGATAGGCTTGGATCTGCCAGTCGGCACCGGCTGCCGTTAGCTCCTGGGCGAGCGCTTCGACATCCGAGGGAGGCGCCATCGGGTCGTCAGCGCCATGATAGACGGCGACCTTCCCGCCGATCGGTTCGGGCGGAAGCCCGTTCGGCTTCAGGAGCCCGTGGAAGCTGGCCGTGCACCTGATCGCGGCGCCGGAGCGGGCAAGGTCGAGCGCGCAAAGCCCGCCGAAGCAGAAGCCGATCGCGCCGATCCTCTCCGCATCGATGTCACCGACCGCCTTCACCGCCTCGAGCACATGCAGCAAGCGATCCCGAAGGAAGGCGCGGTCCTCCATGAAGGGCTTCATCAATGCGGCGCATTCTTCGCGCGTGGCACCGCGCCGACCGCCGCCGTAAAGATCGACGGCGACGCCGATAACCCCTTGGTCCGCAAGCCGCTCCGCCGCCGCGAGCTCCAGGTCGCCGCGACCGGCGAAGGTGGGAAAGACGAGCACCGCCGGTTGCGGATATCCCTCGCGCAGGATGGCCAGCAGATGGTTGAGCGCGACGCCGCGATGGGTGCTTTCAAAAGGGCGGATCTCCATCGCCATCACGCCGCCTCCAGCAGCCGTACCGCCTGCGCCCTCGCCTCGTCCGTCACCTGCGCGCCCGACAGCATGCGCGCGATCTCCTCGCGGCGCCGGGCTTCGTCGAGCGCGTGGACGCTGGTGCGAGTCACCAGCCCCTCGTGGCTCTTCTCGATCAGGAGGTGCCTGCGGCCGCGGGCGGCGACCTGCGGGCTGTGGGTGACGACCAGCACCTGGCTCCGCCCGGCGAGGCGGTGGAGGCGCTCGCCGATCGCGCTGGCGACGGCGCCCCCGACGCCGCGGTCGATCTCGTCGAATACCAGGGTCGTGGCGCCGCCCTCCTCGGCGAGCGCGACCTTCAGCGCGAGGATGAAGCGCGACAGCTCGCCGCCGCTCGCAATCCGCACCAGCGGGCCGAACGGAGCGCCGGGATTGGTCGACACCTCGAACTCGACGCGATCCTGCCCGGACGCGGAGGGCTCGGCCTCGGCGAGTGCGGTGCGGAAGCGGGCGGCGTCGAGCCGGAGCGGCGCGAGCTCGGCTGCGACCGCGCGGTCGAGCCGCTCCGCCGCGGCCGAGCGCTGCTCGGACAGCCGCGCCGCCGCCGCCCGATAAGTCTCGCGCGCAGCCGCCATCCTCAGCTCCAGCTGAGCGATCCGCTCGCCGCCGGCTTCGAGCGCGGCCAGCTTCGCTTCCAGCTCGGCCTGGTGGCCCGCGAGCGCGTCCGCCTCGACCCGGTGCTTCCTCGCCATCGCCCGGATCTCGAACAAGCGAGTCTCGACCTCCTCGAGCCGCGCGGGGTCGAAGGCGAGCGCCTCGCGCGCGCGCTCGAGCCGGTCCTCCGCCTCGCCGGCCTCGACCAGCGCCCGATCGAGCGCCGCCAGCGCGTCGCCCAGCAAAGGATGCTCGGCGGCGATCCGGTCGAGCCGCCGCGCCGCCTGGCGAAGCGCCGCAAGGCCGCCTTCCGAACCCTGGAGCAGCTGGTCCAGGCCCTCGAGCTCGCCGGCGACCCGCGCCCCGGCCTGCATCGCCGCGCGGGCCGCCGCCAGGCTCTCCTCCTCGCCCGGCTCGGGCTGCAGCGAACGGAGCTGCTCGACGCTGTGGGACAGCCATTCGCGGTCCCGCTCCGCGTCGGCGGCGGCGGCGCGAGCCTCTTCGAGCTCGCTCTCGACCTGCCGCATTTCCGCCCACGCCGCCGCAACGGCCTGGGCATCGATCCGGGCGTAGGCGTCGAGCAGCGCGCGGTGGCCGCGCGGGTTGAGCAGGCTGCGGTCGTCATGCTGGCCGTGAACCTCCACCAGCAGCCCGCCGAGGTCGCGCAGCAGGCCGGCCGAGACCGCCTGGTCGTTGACCGCGGCGCGGCTGCCGCCGTCGGCGCGGACGATCCGGCGCACGACCAAAGGCTCGCCCGGCTCGGCTTCCAGCCCGCTCTCCGCCAGCAGGGCATGGGCTGGGTGGCCGGGCGGGAGGTCGAAGCTCGCGGTGACCACCGCCTGCGGCTGGCCGGCGCGGACCAGCCCGGTATCGGCGCGCGAACCGAGGGCGAGCCCGAGCGCGTCGAGCAGGATCGACTTGCCGGCGCCGGTCTCGCCGGTGAGGACGCCGAGACCGTCGCCGAAATCGAGATCGAGCGTCTCGATGATGACGAGGTCGCGGATCGAGAGGCCGGTCAGCATGAGGGGTCGCGCGCAGGGTGCATCGAGACCGCTCTTAAGGACTTATCGCATCCGGCGGAACGCCTTCTCGGCGCGCCGCTCAGCGGGACTGGGGCGTGGTCCCGGGGGTCTCCGCCGGCGTATCCGCGGGAGGAGCGTCCGCCGGGGGCGTCGTGGCCGGCGGAGTCGTGGCCGGCGGAGTCGCCGCCGGTGGAGTCGCCGCGGGCTGGCGGCGCTGCTGCCGCGCCAGCGCCCGCGCCGTGCGGGCGGCGGCGCGCTGGCCGCGCTCCGGGTCCGGCCGGAAATTCTCGACCAGGGTGAAGGCGCGCTGGTACCAGCTCGATCCCGGGAAGTTGGCGCCCAGCACCGCCGCCGAGCGGCGCGCTTCCTCGGGAAGGCCGAGCGCGAGATAGCTCTCGGTGAGCCGCATCAGGGCCTCGGGGACGTGGCTGGTCTGCTGATATTCGTCGATCACGGTGCGGAAGCGCATCACCGAGGCCAGCCATTGCCTGCGGGCCTGGTAGAAGCGGCCGACCTCCATCTCGTGGCCGGCGAGGTGATCGCGCACCAGATCGAGCTTCAGCCGCGCGTCCGCCGCGTAGCGGCTGGAGGGATAGCGGCGGATCACTTCGTTGAGCGCATCCATCGCCTGGCGGGTGGTCCCCTGGTCGCGGGTCACGTCGCGGATCTGCTCGTAATAATTGAGCGCGATCAGGTAGAGCGCGTAAGGCGCGTCCCGGTTGCCCGGATGGATCGAGAGGAAGCGGCGGGCGCTCTCGATCGACTTGGTGTGGTCGTCGGCCGCATAATAAGAAAAGGCGCTCATCAGCTGCGCGCGCCGCGCCCAGACCGAATAAGGATGCTGGCGCTCGACCTCGTCGAACAAGGCCGCCGCCTGGACGTAGAGACCCCGCTCGAGCCGCTCGCGCGCCGCATTGTAGAGCGTGTTGACGTCGCGGGCGACGTAGCGCGTATCGGCGCGGGTGCGGGCGCCGCTGCCGCTGGCACAGGAGGCCAGGGGCACCAGCGCGGCGACGGCCGCGAACACGGCGAGAGGTCGGAAGATCTTCTGCATCGCGGCTTCTTAGCGGAGGGTTGGGGCAAGGCCAAGCGGCGTTCGGGCGATCTTGAGAGCCCAGAAGCGATGAACGGCAGTTTAATCGATTTCCTCGCCATGCGCGTCGCTCATGGGGAGGAATTTGGTTTTAACCCGTCGTTCGCCGGCTTCTGCTAAGGGCGAATGCGATGCTGCGGGTGCTGACCCTTTCGACCCTGTTCCCCAACCGGGCCCAGCCCGAGCTCGGCCGCTTCGTCGAGCGCCAGACGCTCGGCCTCGCCGCCCGGCCGGGCGTGGAGGTCGAGGTCGTCGCACCGGTGGGCGTGCCGGTCTGGCCGCTCTCGCTCCATCCCCATTATGCCGCCCGCGCCCGGCTCCCGGCCGAGGAAAGCTGGATGGGCCTCAAGGTCCACCGGCCGCGCTACCGGGTCTGGCCGGGCGCGCCGCAGGGCCGCACGCCCGCGGCGATGGCCGAGGCGCTGCTGCCGCTGCTGCGCAGGATCCGCGCCCGCTTCCCGTTCGACGTGATCGACGCCGAATTCTTCTGGCCCGACGGCCCCGCTGCGATGGCGTTGTCGGGTGCGCTCGGCGTGCCCTTCTCGGTCAAGGCGCGCGGATCGGACATCCACGTCTGGGGCGAGCGCCCCGACGCGCGGGAGCAGATCGTCGCCGCCGGCCGCGCCGCCGACGGCCTGCTCGCCGTCAGCGAGGCGATGAAGCGGTCGATGGTGGAGCTCGGCCTTCCCGGGGAGCGCATCCGCGTCCATTATACGGGCGTCGACCGGGACTTCTTCATTCCCGTCGATCGCGCCGAACCCAAGAAGTGGCTCGGAGTGGACGGGCCGCTCCTCGTCACCGCCGGCGCCCTGCTCGCACGCAAGGGGCCGGACCTCGCCATCGAGACCCTGGCCCTGCTCCCCGGCGCGACGTTGATCTTCGTCGGCGACGGCCGCGAGCGCCCGACCCTCGAGGCGCTGGCGCGGCGCCTCAGGGTGGACGACCGGGTCCGCTTCCTCGGCGGACGCCCGCACGACGAGCTGCCGCGCTGGCTCGCCACCGCCGACGTCACCTTGCTGCCGACGGTCTCCGAGGGGCTCGCCAATGTCTGGGTCGAATCGCTCTCCTGCGGCACGCCGGTGGTGACGACGGACGTCGGCGGCGCCCGCGAGGCGATCGACCGGCCGGAGGCGGGGCGGCTCGTGCCGCGCGAGCCCGAAGCGCTCGCCGCGGCGGTGCGCGAGATCCTCGCCGCGCCGCCGGATCAGCAGGCGGTGCGCCGCGCCGCAGACAAGTTCGACTGGGAACGCAATGCCGCCGAGCTCGAGGCGCATCTCGCGGCGTTGAAGGAGGCGCGGCCGCTCAGAGCGGCATGAGCGCGGCGGCGATCCACCGTTCCTCGGCGCGCAGCATCCCCCAGGTGCGGGCGGCGGCGCGGCTGTCCATCGCCTCGATTCCGATCCCGCGTTCCTCCAGCGCCCGCACCAAAGCGCGGGGCGGGAAGGCCATCGAGGCGCCGGTCCCGAGCAGCAGGAATTCGGGCGCGGGATCGAGCGCGAGCAGCGCCGAGAGATGCCCGACGCCGAGCTCGCCGAGCGCGGGAGCGTCCCATTCGTCCGCGCTTTGCGGGGTCAGCAGCAGCGCCCGGTAGACGCCGCCGTCGACCGCGAAGCCGCCGCCGGCAAAGCCCTGGACGACCGGCCCCGCGGCGGCGGAGTCGCGCTCAAACCTTGGCGCCATAATTCTCGTTGCGCGGACCCGCCGCCGCGCGCGACAGCGGATCCTTCGGCAGGAAGCTCGCCGAAGTCACCCTGAGCCACACCAGCACCGGCGAGGAGATGTAGATCGACGAATAGGTCCCCACGAAAATCCCCACGAAGATGGCGATGGTGAGGCCGAAGATCACGTCCGGCCCGAGCACCAGCAGCGCGAACAAGGCGAGCAGGATCGACATCGAGGTCACCAGCGTCCGCGACAGCGTCTCGTTGAGCGAGAGGTTCAGCAGCGGGACGATCTCCATCTTGCGGTATTTTCGCAGATTCTCGCGGATGCGGTCGTAGATCACCACCGTGTCGTTGAGGCTGTAGCCGACGATGGTGAGGATCGCGGCGACCACGTTGAGGTTGAATTCGAGCTGGGTGAGCGAGAAGAAGCCCATCGTCATCCAGACGTCGTGGAACAAAGTCACCAGCGCCCCCACCCCGAACTGCCATTCGAAGCGGATCCAGATGTAGATGGCGATGCCGAGCATCGCGAGCGCGATGGCGAGCGCGCCCGATCGGAACAGCTCCTGCGAGACCTTCCCGGACACGGTCTCCACCGCGTCGAAGCGTGCATCGGGGTAACGCTCCTGGATCGTGGCGCGGATCCGCGCGGCCGCGCGGGCGGCGGCCGTGTCCCCGCCGTCGGGCAGCGGCGTGCGGATCAGGATGACGTTGCGCGCGCCCGATTCCTGGAGGCTGGAGCCCCCGCCGACGATCTCGTCCACCCGGTCGCGAAGGTCGCCGAGCTGCGGCGGCTGGCTGAACGTCACCCGGACCGACTGGCCGCCGATGAAATCGATGCCGAGGTTGAGGCCGCGGGTGAAGACCAGCGTGATCGCGGCGAGCGTGACGACGATCGACAGCACCAGCGCGATGTTGCGCCACCGCATGAAATCGAGGTTGGTGTTGTCGGGGATGAGCTTCAGCAGGCGCATTCGCTTATTCCTAGATATGCAGCTCTTTGGGCCGCGCGCGGCGCACCCACAGGGCGACCATCATCCGCGTGACGTTGACCGCGGTGAACACCGAGGTGACGATGCCGATCATCAGCACCACGGCGAAGCCGCGGATCGGCCCCGATCCGAAATAGAACATCAAGACGGCCGCGATGACGTTGGTGATGTTGGCGTCGAAGATCGCCGTCGACGCCTCGCGATAGCCGGATTCGAGCGCGTCGAGCAGCTTGCGGCCGCGCCGTTGCTCCTCGCGGATACGCTCGTTGATCAGCACGTTGGCGTCGACCGCGGCACCGATGGTGAGGACGAAGCCGGCAATGCCGGGCAGCGTCAGGGTCGCGTTGAAGAAGGCCATGATGCCGAGGATCATCAGCCCGTTCAGGATCAGGGCGACGGTCGTATAGACGCCGAAGCGGCCGTAGGTGATCAGCATGAAGAAGATCACGGCCGCGGTCGCAGCGATGCTGGCGATCACGCCGGCGCGGATCGACTCGCGGCCCAGCTCCGGGCCGACGCTGCGCTCCTCGACGATATGGAGCTCGACCGGCAGCCGGCCCGAGCGGAGCGAGATTGCAAGGTCGTTGGCGGTCTGGGTGGTGAAGCCGCCGCCGCTGATCGAGGCCGATCCGCCGAGGATCGGCTCGCGGATCGTAGGAGCCGAGATGACGACATTGTCGAGGATGATCGCGAACGATTTGCCGACATTCTCCTGGGTCGCACGCGCGAAGCGGCGGCTGCCGGTATTGTCGAACGAGAGGGTGACGTTCGGGCTGTTGTCCTGCTGGTCGTAGGATTGCTGCGCATTCGCGATCATGTCGCCGTTGATGAGCGCGCGGCGGTAGACGGCGATGCGGCCGCCTTCCGACGTCGGCAGGATCTGGCTCCCGACCGGCGCGCGCCCCGACTGGATCTGCTCCTGGGTCGCGTTGTGGTCGACCATCTTGAACTCGAGACGGGCGGTGCGGCCGATCAGCTGCCTCAGTTGCTCCGGGTCCTCCAGCCCCGGTACCTGGACGAGGATGCGGCTCCTGCCCTGGCGGATGATGGTCGGCTCCAGCGTGCCCAGCGCGTTGATGCGCCGGTCGATCACGACGCGGGCATCGCCCATCGCCTCGTCGATCGCCTGGCTGAGCCCGGAATCGGTCGGCCGCAGGACGATCCGGGGGCCGTCCGCCTCCATCTCCCACTCCCGGGTGCCGCCGAACGCGCCCGGCTGGATCTGCTCGCGCACCTTCTGGGTGGCTTCGGCGACCTTGGCGGGGTCGCGGACGACGAAGCTCAGCCGGTTGTCGGCGGTCGAGACCTCGGCGATCTGGATGCCGCTGCGCCGCATCTCGACGCGCATCAGGTCTTCCATCGCCTCCACCCGCTGCCGGGCGACGTCGCCGATCTCCGCCTCGAGCAGCATCTGGCTGCCGCCGGCGAGATCGAGGCCGAGATTGATGTGGGTGTTGCGCACGAAGCCGGGCGCATTGGCCAGATACTGGGCCGGAATGAAGCTCGGGACGCCCATCCCCACGCCGATCAGGCAGAGGAGGACGATGCCCCAGACCTTCCAGCGCGGGAAATGCAGCATGTCAGTCGTTCGCCGGCTTCTGGCCGTGCGGACGCACGTCCTGGAGCATGCCGCGCATCACCTTCACCCGCACGTTGGCGGCGATCTCCAGCTCGATCTCTTCCTCGTCGACCTTGGTCACCTTGCCGATCAGCCCGCCGCTGGTGACGGCGATGTCGTTGCGCTTGACGGCCCGGATCATCTCCCGGTGCTGCTTGACCCGCTTCTGCTGCGGCCGGAACAGGAGGAGGTAGAAGATCAGGCCGAGGAAGAGCCACGGGACGATCTGGACCCAAAAGGGCGGCGCGCCCGCGGCCGAACCGGCGGCTTGGGCATAAGCGGGGGATTCGAACATTTCTTCTGCCTGATGTGGGATCGGCGCGCGCGGACGCTCGCCCTGAAGCGGAGGGGCGACTATCATGGTGACGGGCCGTTGCCAAGGCAAGGGCGCGGCCGGTCCGGATGGGGAGGCAGCGATGATCATCGTCAACGGGGAAGTGCGGTTCGGCGCGGGGGAGATCGACCGGCTGAAGCCGGCGCTCGAGGCCAATATCGCAGCGACCAGGGCCGAGGCGGGCTGCGAGCATTATCATTATGCGGTCGACGTCTCCGACCCCAACCTGCTCCTGATCAGCGAGCGTTGGTCCGATCAGGCGGCGATCGACGCCCATATGGCGACGCCGCACATGGCCGAGCTGATGGCCGCGGTCGGCCAGTCGAAAGTCGAGGCGATGAGCGTGCGCCTGTACCGCGCCGAATTCGCGGGCACCTTGCTCGGCGAGTGAGCTTGCGCGGAAAAGAGCTGGCGCCTAGATGAGCCGCTCGGGCTCTCATCGAAGTACCACTTCGATAGGGGCCCCTGGTCGGAGCGTAGCGCAGCCTGGTAGCGCATCACACTGGGGGTGTGGGGGTCGCTGGTTCGAATCCAGTCGCTCCGACCATCATTTCCGCCCCGCAGCCTTGCCCTCCGCGCGCAGCACCGGGCCGTAGAGCAAGGCGACCCCGATCAGGCCGACGCCGAGCCCGAAGAAGCTCAATATCCTCAATATCCCCTCCAGCGCCGAGGCGTCGCTGCCGAACACCTTGAGGACGGTCGCCGCGAGCAAAGCGAGCCCGGCGAGCCGCACCGCCTTGTCCTTGAGGCGGATGCCGCCGACGATCAGGGCCGCCGACAGCAGCAGCCCGGCGAGCGAATACATGTAGATTTCCGCCAGCGGCCACGAGTCGAGATCGGCGAGGATCGGCCCTTGGAAGACCTGCCGCACGGCCAGCATCACGCCGGCGACCAACGCGGCCAGGAAAGCCGCGAGCCAGAAGCCGGAGCGGGTCTCGGCGTCGGCGCGCCGGCGGGCGTCGTAGAGCCAAAGGGCGCTGAGGAAATAAGCGGGAAGGAGAAGGTTCAGCACCGGCAGGCTTCCCACCCATTGGGGATCGAGCAGCGGGTTGTGGATCAGCATGTCGAACCAGATCAGGCGCAGCGCCGCGACCAGGGTGATCGCGCCGCCGAGCCGGGCGAGATGGTCGGGATCGACGCGCGGGAGCCGCAGCCTGCGGCTCGACGAAGCCCAGCCGAGGGCAAACAGCATCTGGGTGATCGCCGTCCGCTCGGCGAAGCCCCACAACTCGAACTCCTCCCGGCTTGCGATCCCGAACGGCTGCTTGGCGAGAACGTAGAGCGCGGCGAGGCCGAGGACTGCGGCGGCGATCGCGGCGAGGCGGCGGAGGCGCGGCGGCCCGCCCAGCAACGGCGCGAGGGTCAGGAGCAGCGCCGCGGGCAAGGCCAGGACGAGCAAGGCCCGGCCCGGCTCCGGCAGCGAGCCCGCCATAGCCGGGCTGCCGACCAGGGAGCCGGCGGCGACGCTCCAGAGCTCCGGGACCAGCCGCGCCGCGTCGCCGACCGCAAGCGCCGCGGCCACGCATGCTGCGGCGGTGAAAGCAGTGTCGCGAACCTCCCGCCGGAACGCGGCAAGTCCGAGCGCGACGAGCAGCCAGCCGGCCGGCAGGGCGTCCGGCGGCAGCAGGTCGAAGGCGGCGAGGCACGGCAGCATCGTCGCCGTGCCCGCCGCAATGAGCAGCGGGCCGTCCGCGCGCGCTTCGTCACGGGCGAAACCGCGCTGGAGCCAGGCGAGGAGGAGAGCGGCCGCGGCCAGGCCGAGCGCAACCAGGCCCCAGCCCGGCCGCCCGAGCAGCTCGGGCCGCACGATGCGAAGGACGAACAACGGTCCCGCGAGCGCCGCCGCGGCAACCGCGGTCCTCAGCAGCCGGTCGGCGCGCGCCGCCGTCGCGATCCCGTAAGCGGCGAACAACAGGGTCGTCGCGATCGCGGCCCACGGGACCAGCCGGTCGTCGGTCGGCGCCTTGGCGGCGATGCAGAGCACAGCGAGCGCGAGCGCCGCCGCCGGTGCGAAGCGGTGCTCGGCCCGGAGCAGCGCCAGGGCGACGCTGGCCGCGGAGAGGCCGCCGAACATCGCCCATGCGGCCCATCCCAAATCGGAGCGGCCGACCAGGAAGGCGAGCTCCGCGAGGCCGATCGCCAGCGGCTGCACCCAGCCAAGGCCGGGGCCCCGCCCCGGCCGCACGAGAGCGGCGGCGAGCGCCAAAGCGATCACGAAAAAGCCCGCGGCAAGCGCGTCGTCCGGTGGACGGCCGAGCAGATAGCCCGACCAGAGGAAGCTCAGCACCACCGCGGCAGCCGCAAGCCAGGTCCAGCCCCGCCGCCACGCGATTCCGAACACCGCTCCGTTGAGCAGGGTGAGATAGACCAGGAGAGGAATCGCGCTGGCGCTCGGGTCGCCGACCAACGCCGGTGTGAGGAAGCCGCCGATCAGACCCATCAAAGCTGCCGCCGCGCCGTGGCGGAGCGACAGGACGAGCGCTGCGACGCTGACCAGGAACATGGCCAGGGCGGCCGTCCGCGCGTCGATCAGCGCATAGAGGACGTGACTGCCATAGGGCGTCGCGTAGAGAGTGATGATGCCGGCGCCGATCAGCGCCTGGGCGACGCGCGGATCGTCCGACAGTCGGCGGATTCGCGGCGCCGCCTCGCCGGCGGCGACGAGGGCGAGGCCGAAGACGGCGGCGCCGATCATCCGGGCCCGGGGCGTCAGGAGGCCGATCTCGATGCTGTATTTGATCAGAAGGATGGCCGCGCCGACCAGAGCCGCGCCGCCGATCCAGACCAGCAGCCGCCCGGCGACGAATCGTTCGAAAACATTCCCGAAGGTCTCGCCTGGCTCCTCCGCGCCCGGTTCCGGCTCGGGTTCAGGCTCCGGCTCCTCCCATTGCGGCTCCGGTAGCGGCGGATGGAGCGGCGGCTCGAAACGCGGCGGCGGCTCTGCGCCGGGGACCTCGAGTCGTGGAAGCTCCTCGGGCAAGGGGCCGCGCGCGGCATCCCGAAGATCGGCGAGTTGATTTTCGAGCAGGGCCACCCGCTCGCGGAGGTTGCCGAGCATCACGAAGAGCACGATCAGGCAGATCGGGACCGCCAGGATCAGCAGGAGAAAGAGAAACAAGGCCGCCGCCGCTCAGATCCGCGCCAGCGGCACCTCGGTGACGTCGCCCGCCCATCCGGCGCGCGCGCGCCGCAGCGCGTCCTCGGCCGCCGCCGCATTGCCGAGCGCGCGCTCCGCCTGCGACAAGGCGTAGAGCGCCAGCGCGTCGTTCGGCCAATGCTCGAGCGAGGCGATGAGCTGCAGGCGCGCGTCGGCGGCGTTGCCCGAGGCGAGCAGCGCCGCCGCGAGGCTGCGCCGCACCGAATACCACCAGAGCGGCGGATCGGCCCCGAAGCCGGCCGCCGCCTGCTTGTCCATCGCCGAGCGATAGGCGGCCTCCGCGGCCCGGTGGTCGCCGGCGAGCATGGCGGCGCGGCCTTCGAGCACCCGCTGGGCGATCTCGGCCAGCAGCGCCCCGGCGCGGCCGCCGATCTGCGGCGCCGAAGGCCCCGCGAGGATCGCGGCGATCGCCTGCGCCTCCCCCCGAACCGCCGCCGCGTCGCCGCGCCGCGCCAGCGCCTCGCCGCGCGCATAATGGCGCATGGTCCGGAACAGCACCTGCCGCTCGCCGGGATCGGCGATACCCAGCACCGCTTGCGGATCGCCGTGCCGCCCCTGCGCGTACCAATAAGCGCTGCCGATCGCGCGCACCCGCCGGTCGGCCGGCCCGTCGAGATAGCCGGCGCGGAACTGCTCGGCGACGGAAAGCGCGGTGGCGCCGTCGCCGTGCATCAGCGCGCTGTTGATCGCGAAGTGCATGTCGTGGGCGAGCAGCCCGGTGCGATAGTCCGAGGCCGGCGGCCGCGCGCGCTCCACGAAGGCGCGGTCGGCGGCGATCGCCTGGACGTTGACCGCGGCGGCGTCGCGATAGCGGCCGACGCCGTAGAAAGTGTGCGACGGCATGTGGACGAGGTGGCTCGCCGCCGGCGCGATCCGGCCGAGCCGCTCCGCCGGCCGCTCGGCCAGCTCCTGCCGGTCGATCCAGTCGGTGAGGTGGATGTACATGTGGATCGCGCCCGAATGGTCGGGATTGCGGGCCAGCACCCGCTCCAGCAGCTTCTGCGGGTTGGATCCGGCGCTGAATCCGGAGGCCAGCATCCGCGCGTCGGCGGCGATCACCGCGATCGCGTCGTCGGCGGGATAGCGCTCGGCGAGGCGCTCCACGATTTCCGCATAGCGCTCGTTGCGGAACTCCTTGTCGCCGGTACGCTCGCGCATCGCGCGGATCAGGCGGCGCTCGCGTTCGCCGAGCCGGTCGGACAGCGCCACCGCCCGCTGCGCGGCGGCCCGCGCCTGCGCAAGCTCCTCGGTGCGGGGCCTCAGGTTGATCGTCGGCCCGCGGGCCCAGGCCTCGCCCCAGAAGCACATCGCGCAGGCCGGATCGAGCCGCTGCGCCTCGCGGAAGGCGCGCACCGCCTCGACCTCGTCGAACGCCCAGATCAGCCTGACGCCCTGGTCGAACCAGCGCCGGGCCTCGGCATTTGCGCTATCGGGGACGATCTCCGAAGTCCCGAGTCCCTCGATCAGCACCGGCCGGGAAGCCTCCGCGCCGCCGTCCGCCGGCGCCGGCGAATCGAAGCACCACGATTCGAGGGCCGCAGGCTCGGCGAGCATCGAATCGGCGGTCGCCTCCGCGCCGAGCGCCGTCCCGGCCAGCGCCAGGGCCATCGTCCGGAACCTGCGGTGCTTCATCTCAGCGTCTCCCCCGATCGAGCCGCGAACCTAGCCGCTGGCCTCGCGATGGCAAGGCGATTGCGCGGCGCCGCCCCCTCCCCCACATAGCCGCGGACAGTCGAGCGGGAGCTTCGCATGGAAAGCTGGCACGGCACCACCATCCTGGCGGTGCGCAAGAACGGCAAAGCGGTGATTGCCGGCGACGGCCAGGTGTCGCTGCAGCACACCGTGATCAAGCCCAATGCGCGCAAGGTGCGCCGGCTCGGCGACGGCAGCGTGATCGGCGGCTTCGCCGGCGCAACCGCCGACGCCTTCACCCTGTTCGAGCGGCTGGAGCGCAAGCTCGAGCAGCATCACGGCGCTTTGATGCGGGCCGCGGTCGAACTCGCCAAGGACTGGCGCACCGACAAGTATCTGAGGAACCTCGAGGCGATGATGATCGTCGCCGACCGGCAGGTGACTTTGATCCTCACCGGCAACGGCGACGTGCTCGAGCCCGCCAACGGGGTCGCCGCGATCGGCTCCGGCGGCAATTTCGCGCTCGCCGCCGCGACGGCCCTGTTCGATTATGAGGAAGACGCCGAGACCATCGCCCGCAAGGGCCTCGAGATCGCCGCGGACATCTGCGTCTACACCAACGCCAACCTCACCGTCGAAACGATCGAAGGCGCCGCCTGACAGTCCCTCCATCTCACGATGGGGAGGAATTCGCCGCGATCCAGCTTTCGAACGCGGCCATGGCGGGAGCCGGCTGGCGGGACTTCAATCGGGTCAGCCAATAGCCTCCCGCCGCGATCTCCGCCTGGAAGGGGCGCACGAGCCGCCCTTCCCCGATCGCCCGCTCGAACATCGCCACCGGCGCCAGCGCGACGCCGTGTCCGGCGATCGCGGCCTCCACCGCCACCGCCGCCGAATCGAACACCGGCCCGGTCAGCCGCGGCGGCGGCGGGGCGCCCGCCGCCTCGAACCATGCCGGCCACTCCTCGACCCGGTAGGAGCGCAGCAGGGTCTCGCCGTGCAAATCGGCGGGCTCGCGCAGGCGGGTGGCGGCCGCGGGGCCGCAGAGCGGCGTCAGCGGCGTCTCGACGAGCAGCCGCGCCTCGGTCCCGTGCCAGGCGCCGTCGCCGAAGCGGATCGCGAAATCGAGCCCCTCCTCGGCGATGTCGACCCGGTTGTTGTTGGTGCTGAGCCTCAAGTCGACGAACGGGTGCGCGGCTTCGAAATCGGCCAGCCGCGGCAGCAGCCAGCCGATCGCGAAGGTGCCGACGGCGCCGACCGACAGCATCTCCCGGTCCCGGCCGTCATCGAAGCGGGCGAGCAGCGCCGCCACCCGGTCGAACGACTCCCTCAGCACCGGGAGCAAAGCCTGGCCTTCGTCGGTCAGCGCCAGCCCTCTCGGCAGCCGGCGGAAGAGCGGGACGCCGAGCCTTTCCTCGAGCGCCTTGACCTGGTGACCCAGCGCCGCCGGCGTGACGCACAGCTCGATTGCGCCCCTGGTGAAGCTCAGGTGCCGCGCCGCCGCCTCGAACGCGCGCAGGCCGTTGAGCGGCAGATAGGGCCGGATCATGCGTCGTGCCTCCCCCGGCCTTCTAGCGCAGGGCGACGGCTGCGAAAGGAGAAGAAAGATATCGGCTGCCTCTAGCTATCCTCGTTTGCCGGGGGAGCCGGGGCCGGGCGATATGCGCGCATGGAACCGCTTCCGCTCTTCGGCCGCCGCGATGCGATCGGCGCCTTCCTCTCGGCCTTTGCCGTGGCGGCGCTCGTCCGCGAGGCGCGCGGCGCACCTCGCGCCGGCCGCGCCGCCGCCTGGATCGACGGCCAGCAGGACATCGCCGAGGCGCTCGCCGCCGGACGGATAAGCGGCCTCGCCTGGGCGCACGAGGTCGAGCGCCTCGGGCGCGAGGTCGACGTCGCCGAGCTGATCGCCGCGATCCGGAGCGCGCAGGTGACCCCGGCGGGCCGCGGGAGCCACAACGATCCGGTCAAGCGCCACGTCCGCTTCCTCGGCCCGGACGGCGAGCCGCGGCGCCTCGCCTACGGCGCCGCCTTGTTCGACTTCGCGCCGGGCAACGTGATCACGCCCCACGGCCACCGCCACATGGTCTCGGCGCACATGGTCGTCGCCGGGCGCTTCCGGGTGCGCAATTTCGACCGGGTCGGCGACGAGGAAGGCGCGATGCTGATCCGCCCGACCCGCGACTATCGCGCCGGCGTCGGCGCTGTCTCGACGATGTGCGGTGAAAGGGACAATATCCACTGGTTCGTCCCCGTCGGCGGCCCGGCGACCACCTTCGACGTCGTCGTCTCCGGGCTCGACGCCGGCGCGCCGGACCATCTCATCCAGGCGATCGACCCGCTTCGCGCCCGCCGGCGCGGCGACGGCACTCTCCGCGCGCCGATCATCGGCTTCGCGGAAGCCGCGCGCCGTTACACCGCGGGAGTCTGACTTTTCCGATGGCGGCCACCGCAGCGGGCGCTAGGCTACTGGCGATGCTCGACCTCCCACTCGACCGCCGACGCCTGCTCGCCTCCGCAGCCCTCGCCGCCGGCGGCCTGCTCCTGCCCGGCTGCGCGACGACTTCCGCGCGCTCGCGGGCGCCCCGGATGGGCTGCCTCCCGCCGGTCGACGTCGCGCCCGAACGCGTGATCCGCACCGTCGCCGGCCTCAGGCCGTTCCGCGCCGGCGGCTTCGTGGTGCGCGCCGAGCCGCTCGGCGACAAGCGCCTGGTCCACAATTACGGCCATGGCGGCGCGGGGATCACTTTGAGCTGGGGCAGCTCGAAGCTCGCGACCGAGCTCGGCCTCCCCGGCCACAGCGGCCCGGTGGCGGTGATCGGCGCCGGCGTGATGGGCCTCACCACCGCCCGGCTGGTCCAGGAAGCGGGCTTTCCGGTCACGATCTACGCCGCCGCGCTTCCGCCCCACACGACCTCGAACGTCGCCGGCGGCCAGTGGCACCCGTTCGGCCATTATCGCGAGCGCGCGGTCACTCCGGAATGGCGCGAGCAGTTCCGCCGCGCCGCCGATTACAGCTGGCGGCGCTTCCAGATCATGGTCGGCGACGATTACGGCATCAGATGGCTGCCCACCTACAGGGAGGGCGCGCAGCCGGAGCGGCCGCTCGTTCCCGGCTTCCCGCCGATCAACCGCATGCTCCGGCCCGAGGAGCATCCTTTCCCGGTGTCGAGCCTCTACCGTTTCGACACGCTCTATGTGGAGGCCGGCCGCTTCCTGCGCGAGATGATCGAGGACGTCCAGCGCGCCGGCGGCCGCATCGTCGTCCGCAACTTCGCGACCCCGGCCGAGATCGCCGCCCTCCCCGAGCGGCTTGTGTTCAACTGCACCGGCCTCGGCGCCCGCGCCTTGTTCGGCGACGAGCAGCTCCAGCCCGCGCGCGGCCAGCTCGCCGTGCTGCTCCCGCAGCCGGAGGTCCGCTACGCCTTCGTCGGCGAAGCCGGCCACATGTTCCCCCGCGCCGACGGCATCCTGCTCGGCGGCACCTTCGAGCTCGACCAGTGGAACGCCACCCCCGAGCCTACGACGATCGCTCGCATCCTCGCTTCGCATAAGCGGCTGTTTGCAGGGTTTCGGTGTGTTGCGTGAAGCGGCTCAGAACGGGCGCTGAGCACTCATTGCAGCCGCGTCCCGGGAGGCGTCAAGATTTCAGCACGATGCGAGCGGTAAGCTGCTGAACAGTTGGGATAGCGCATGTGCGACTTCCAAATGTCGCTGTTGCCCCTATGTGACTACACATCTAGGCTGTGAGCGTGCCGAAGGGAGGTCCTTAATGCCTGTCTCCATATCTCTGATAAACATGAAGGGTGGCGTAGGCAAGACTACACTGGCTTTCAACCTCGCGTGGTTTGCTGCCTATAAGCGGAACAGGAAGGTCCTCGTTGTTGATCTTGATCCGCAGTCCAATGCCAGCCAATACCTCATGGGGGTCATAGGGTATCTTGCTCATATCAAAGCTAACAAGGGTACTGTCGTCAATATTCTAGAACAGTTCACACCCGCGTTTCACGGGTCTGGTTCGCCTACACCGATAAATCCATCCGACGTTATCCTTCAGGTCAAAGCGTGGCCGAACGGGAGCAAGATCGATCTCATTCCGTCTCGCCTCGAGCTCGCCTGGACCTTGAAAAATCCGACTTCGAAGGATCACCTCCTCGCAAACTTTCTAGCTCAGCATGCGCAAGGGTACGACTTGATCATCATCGATTGCGCGCCGACCGAATCGATTCTCACGGTTTCTGCGTATAAGGCCAGTCGCTATGTGTTGATCCCGGTAAAGCCTGAGTTCCTTGCAGCGATCGGTTTGCCGCTGCTTGTTCGATCGATCAACGACTTCCATGCGTCATACGGGCAACACACCATCGATATCGCCGGGATCGTTTTTACGGATTCTGACCCCCAACACGTCAAACCCGAGCACCTCGCCGGGCGCAAGGACGTGACGACCGTGGCTGGAACCGAAGGGTGGAAGATTTTTGGCAACGAGCTTAGGCACTCGGACTCGTACCCGAAAGGAGCCCGTACAGGCGACCCCATTTTTATGACTGATTATGCCCGCTGGTGGGTCAAAGATGAGTTCGATAGCCTAGGAGCTGAGTTCATGAAGAGCATCGGCCTATGACGGATCGTGCGCAGCAGCTGCTGCTTGAGGTGCTCCTCATTCAGGCCAGATACTCGCCACAGGAAATTGGCCGTCTGAGTCGCATGTTGGAGGAAGGATCGTTCAGTGATGAGGCGCGACACATCATGGCCGCTGTCGAGCGCCTTGCTGCCTCTGGAACGAAGCGCAGGCCGGCCAAGCCGAAGCACGAGCTAGACCTGGAGGAGGCAAAGAAGCGCTTTCTAGCTGGCCTCCATGGGCCAAAGACCTCTGCTGAGGTGCGCCGACTCAGAGCCATCGCGAAGCGGCTCAGACTAGATGATACTCGGCCGGAGGGGGAACTAGTGCAGCGCGTCCAATCGGAGATCAACCGAATGAGCGATCGCGAGCTGAGGGGCTTCTTGAAGCCCTATCGGCTGCAGCAATCTGCGGATGAGGGATACGTTGGCCTTGCGAACTACCTCATGCACAATGAGTAGGCACTTTGCGAGGCTGCGAGCGCCTCTCGGTGCGACGCGGAAGTGGAGGCGGATCGGTCGTCACCCCTGCCCCGGACCTTGCCGCCCTCGCCGCCAAGATCGGCATCGCAGCCTCCGAGGAGGTCGCGAACCTCAGCTTTGGCCCCCTTCTCTCTCGCCCAGCTCGCCCATGACGCCCGCCCCTCGCCTCCGCGACCCGGGCTTGAAATGTAGGACCCGATCTGTTCTACCCTGAGGGTGGAACAGAAGCAGACTCTCAAGGCGCCGCCACTGGGCGCGCACGTCGCCTTCCTCTCGCGTCGTCACACTGCGCCGACGGGCCCCCGGGGGTCGTGTGGGTGCGGCGCGCTACCAGCTCCGGCGGGGTTGCCTCCAGCGTCTCGGTGTGACTTTCGTGTGACCTTCCCGCTGTGCTCACCTGCCGTACGCCGAAGCCGCTCTCCAATTCCGGCGGGCTCCGGAAAGAGGAAGTTTTTCTCCCCAGGGAAGCTGAAACTACCGAAACTTCCGTCTAGGTTCTGCACACGCGCGCATCAGGCCCGCCGCTTGATTCCGCCCAGCGCGGCCTCATCTAGCGACCAGAGCAACACCAGGGCATAAGATGAACGACAGTCTCACTCCCAAGGCGGTGGTCGCCGCGCTGGACGCGCATATCGTCGGCCAGAACGAGGCCAAGCGGGCGGTCGCGGTCGCGCTCAGGAACCGGTGGCGGCGCCAACGCTTGCCGGAAGATTTGCGCGACGAAGTGACGCCGAAGAACATCCTGATGATCGGGCCCACCGGCTGCGGCAAGACCGAGATCAGCCGGCGCCTCGCCAAGCTCGCCGACGCGCCGTTCGTGAAGGTCGAGGCGACCAAGTTCACCGAGGTCGGCTATGTCGGCCGCGACGTCGAGCAGATCGCCCGCGACCTCGTCGAGGAGGCGGTGCGGCTCGAGAAGGAGCGCCGCCGCATTGCGGTCAAGGAGCCGGCCGAGGAGGCGGCGATGGACCGGCTGCTCGACGGTCTCACCGGCAAGGGATCGAGCGAGGCGACCCGCGAGAGCTTCCGCCGCCGCTTCCAGGAGGGCCATCTCGAGACCGCGGAGGTCGAGCTCGAACTGAACGACGCTCCGGCGGCCCCGTTCGAGATCCCCGGAATGGGCGGCCAGGTCGGCATGATCAACTTGTCGGACATGATGGGGAAGGCGTTCGGCCAGCAGCCCAGGAAGAAGCGGCGTCTCAAGGTCAAGGAGGCTTGGGCGCGGCTGGTCGAGGAGGAGGCCGACAAGCGCCTCGACAGCGACGACGTCAACCGCACCGCGCTCGCCGACGCCGAGGCGAACGGCATCGTCTTCCTCGACGAGATCGACAAGATCGCGGTCAGCGACGTGCGCGGCGGCTCGGTCAGCCGCGAGGGCGTGCAGCGCGACCTGCTGCCCCTGATCGAGGGCACCACGGTCGCGACCAAATACGGGCCGATGAAGACCGACCACATCCTGTTCATCGCCTCCGGCGCCTTCCACCTTTCCAAGCCCTCCGATTTGCTCCCGGAGCTGCAGGGGCGCCTGCCGATCCGGGTCGAGCTGAAGGCGCTGACCGAAGAGGATTTCGTCCGGATCCTCTCGGCCACCCAGGCGAGCCTCACCGAGCAGTACAGCGCCTTGATCGCGACCGAGGGGGTGACGGTCCGCTTCACCGACGACGGCATCCGCGCGATCGCCCGCATCGCCGCGGAAGTGAACGGCCAGGTCGAGAATATCGGCGCGCGGCGGCTGCAGACGGTGATGGAGAAGCTGCTCGAGGACGTCAGCTTCGACGCCGAGGAACGCCGCGGCGACTCGGTCGTGGTCGACGCCGCCTATGTCGAGCGCCAGCTCGCCGAAGTCGCCCGCAACACCGACCTTTCGAAATACGTGCTTTAGGAGCAACTTGCCCTTGCAGGGACCACGCGCATTGTGCGGCGCCCCGGCCTGTGTCATTCTCTCCCCCTGATCCACCAGTCGTAAGGGGGCTACGATGACTGGAACGGCCTTTCGCACTGCATTGCTCGCGGCCGCGCCGCTGCTGCTGATGGCGCAGCGCGCGCCGGAACCTTTTCTCACTTACTCGCCGCAGGGCTGGTCGGAGACCGACCGCAACCTGTGGTACAGTTCGAGCCAGGGCTCGCGGCTGATGCCGATGAGCTGGATGCGCGCGCTCGAGCGGCATCAGGACGAGGTGCTTTTCCTCGCGCCCGAGAATATCGAGCGCTACCGCTACCTTCCTTACACCACGCCCAGCGGCGGGACCCTTCCGGTCGGCTTCGCGGAGGACGTGCAGAGCGACCGCCGGCTCGATTTCACGCGGCTGCGCTGGCTCCCGCGCCAGGGCGACAGCGAGCCCTGGATCGGCTTCACCTGCGCCGCCTGCCATACCAACGAGGTGGCGGTCGGCGAGCGACGGCTCCGGATCGACGGCGCCCCCGGAATGGGCGACTTCCAGAGCTTCGTCGAGCAGCTCGAACGCTCGCTGACCGTGACCCGGTCGGACGCGGCCAAATGGGGCCGCTTCGCCCAGCGCGTCCTCGGAGCCCGCGACACCCAGCGCAACCGCAGCCGGCTCGGCGAAGCGGTCGACGAATTGCTCGCCTATCGCGGCCGCATCTCGCGGATGAACGCCACCAATATGCGCTACGGCTTCTCGCGGCTCGACGCCTTCGGTCACATCTTCAACCAGGTCTCCCTGTTCACCCGCGCCGGCACCCCGATCGCGAACGAGCCCGACGCTCCGGTGAGCTATCCCTTCCTGTGGAACGTGCCGCAGCACGACCGGGTGCAGTGGAACGGATCGGTGCCGAACCGCCGCATCAGCCTCCGCCAGGGCTATCTCGACATCGGCGCGGTCGGGCGCAACACGGGCGAGGTGATCGGCGTGTTCGGCGAAGTCGTGACCCATCGCCGCAGCTTCCTCGGCCTTCTCCACCCCTTCCATTCCAGCGTCCGGGTGCGCCAGTTGATCGGGCTCGAGACGATGCTCGAGCGGCTGCTGCCGCCGGCCTGGCCGGAGGACATGCTCGGCCGGATCGACCGCGCCGCCGCGGAGCGGGGGCGCGGACTCTTCATCAGCAACTGCGCGGAGTGTCACCAGCCGCTCGCGCGGACCGACCTTACCACCCGCTTCGCCGCGCAGATGAGCTGGTTCCCGCGCAACGCGCCGCCGCACACCATCGTGCCGGTCACGCCGGGCGGTCCGACGACCCGGCCGAACCAGTCGCCGGGGACCGATCCCGTCATGGCCTGCAACGCTTATTATGCCGCCGCGGCGAGCGGGAACCTGCAGGGCTACAAGAGCGGCGGCTCCCGCCTCGGCGAGATCGCACCGCTGCTCGACCTCACCGGCGTCACCGTCCTCTATACGATCGCCGGCGAAGTGGGCGAGCTGCTCGGCAGCGCGATCAAGATCTACGAGGGAGGAACGGTCGAGCCGCGGGTCGACGGCACCTCACGCTCCCGTCGCGTCCGGCGGGCCGGCCGCACCGGTCCGGCCCCCGCTCCCCCAGCCGATCCCACGGGGCCGGCCGCGACCAATGCGGCGACGGGTCCGCTCCCCTCGGATGCCTATCCCGGGCTGCCGGTCTTCTACCGCGGCTGCGTCAACAAGAATTGGGGCGGCGGGGAGGATATCGTCCTCGGCTACAAGGCCCGGCCGCTGACCGGCATCTGGGCGACCGCCCCCTATCTCCACAACGGATCGGTGCCCAACCTCTACGAGCTGCTGCTGCCGGCCGACCAGCGCAGCGACCGCTTCTGGGTGGGCACGCGCCAGTTCGATTCCGTCCGGGTCGGCTATGTGACCACGCCGTCCAACGAGAACAGCTTCCTGTTCCGCACGCGCGACGATGCGGCGCAGGTGATCTGGGGCAATTGGAACGGCGGCCACGATTACGGCAATGCCGGTCTCAGCGAGCGCGACCGGACCGACCTGGTCGAGTATCTGAAGACGCTCTGAGCCCGGCCCACGCTCAACTTTGCGGGTGACCGCCGATTTTCCTCCTGCTACAGATGTAGCACGTTCGGTCTGCGGAGGAGAATCGGGGGATGAGGCTGAGGGTTCTTGCGAGCTTGGTTGCGGCCGCGATGTCCATCGACGCGGCCTGGGCGCACGCGCAGCCCGCGGAGGACTGGCGCGCGCTCGCCGTCCAGGATGTGCGCGCGGCCTACGACATCTTCGCGGCCAACCATCCCGGCATGCACGACCCGACCAATCGCGGCTTCCCGGTCCAGCTCGGCCGGGCACGCGACCGCGCGCTCGCCGTCGCGGAGCGCGCGGCGAGCCGGAGCGGCTATGCGGAGGCGCTGGGCACCTTCTCCTCAGGCCTCGGCGACGGCCATGCCCAGGTGATGATGATCCAGCCGCCCGCCGGCGCGCAGGTCGACCGCGAGTGGCCCGGCTTCACCGTCGCCTGGCGCGGCTCCGCCCTCTTCGTCCACGCGGCCGGCCCCGCCGCGCCGGCACCGGCCGGCGCAGCGATCGTCGCGTGCAACGGCCGGCCGATTCGCGACTATCTCCGCCGCCGCCTCCTCACCCGCAACTTCCGCCCCGCCGAAGCCGGGCAATATTGGTTCTGGTCGACGCGCGCCTTCGTCTCGACTCCCACCACCGTGGAAGGGCGGCCGGAGCGTTGCACCTTCCGCGTGCAGGGCGGCCGCCCCCGCGAAGCCGCATTGTCGTGGAGCCCGGCCCCCGCGGACCTCGACGCGCGCCTCGCCGCCGCGTCTGACGGCGAGCGGACGCCGATCGGCCTCGGCGAGCCGCGGCCGGGGCTGTTCCTGATCGGCATGCCCGATTTCAACCCCGACGAAGCCGGCGCGGACGCCTGGCGCCGCCTCTACGACGAGCTCACCCGCCGGCGCGCCGAGCTCGCTCGCGCCCGGGCAATCGTCATCGACCTGCGCCACAACAATGGCGGCTCGTCGCTGTGGAGCCGCGACGCCGCGCGCATCCTCTGGGGCCGCGAGGCGGTCGACCGCCGCATGGCGCGCCATTTCCGCGAAGTCGCCATCTGGTGGCGGGCGAGCCGGGGAAACACCGAGTATATGGAAGATCTGATCCGCCGCCTCGAGGCGATGGGCCGCACGTCCCAGGCCGACGCCAGCCGCGGCTCCGCCCTGGGCATGCGCGTGGCGCTCGACCGCGGCGAGATCTTCTACATCCAGCCGATCGACGACGACGAAAGCGCCGACGCCCCGGGTCCGCTGCCGGCGACCGACCTGCGCACGCCGGTCTACGTCATCGTCCCGGGCCGCTGCGCCAGCGCCTGCAACGATGCGCTCGACGTCTTCACCCGTTTTTCGAACGTGCGGTTGGTTGGCGCGCCCGGCTCGGGCGACTCAACCTATATGGAGGCGCGTGCGACGGAGCTGCCCTCGGGGCGCGGCCGGATCGTCATCCCGAACAAGATCTGGATGAACCGGCCGCGCGCCTCGGGAGACTATTACAGGCCGCACGTCGCAGTAAACGACCTCGACTGGTCCACGGCGACCTTCCTCGACAGGATCGAGCGGGACCTCAGGTCCCGCCGCTAGCGAAAGCCCGTGGCGAAGCTGCGGCGGGATGCTAAGCCGCGCCGCATGAAGGCGCTTTCCTCGCTCCTCGTCGCCTCGTTGCTTGCGGCCGTCCCCGCCGCCGCCGAAGCGCGGCTCACGCGCGAGGAACAGCGGATGGTCCAGACCGTGGAGCGCGAGAGCGACCGCCACGTCGCTTTGCTCGAGAGGATGGTCAACCAGAATAGCGGCACGCTGAACCTCGCCGGGGTCACGGCCGTGGCGGAGATGCTGCGGCCCGAGTTCGAGCAGCTTGGCTTCGAGGTGCGCTGGGTCGAGATGCGCGAGACGGGCCGGGCGGGCCACCTGATCGCGACCCATCGCGGCAACGGGCGCGGGCGCCGCATGCTGTTGATCGGCCATCTCGACACGGTGTTCGAACCCGACTCCCCGTTCCAGCGCTTCGAGCGTCAGGGGAACCGCGCCACCGGGCCGGGCGTCGGCGACGACAAAGGCGGCATCGCCGTGATCGTCGCGGCGCTGAGGGCCATGCACGCGGCCGGGACGCTGCGCGCGGCCGACATCATTGTGGTCCTCACCGGCGACGAGGAGCGGCCCGGTGCACCGATCGCCGTCGCGCGGCGAGACCTCGTCGAAGCGGGGCGCTGGGCCGACGTCGCGCTCGAATTCGAAAATCTCGCCCTGGAGAACGGCCGCGATTACGGCACCGTCGCGCGCCGCAGCTCGACCTCGTGGACGCTGCGCACCAGCGGGCGGACCGGCCATTCCAGCGGCATCTTCTCCGAGGGCCTCGGCTACGGCGCGGTCTATGAGATGGCGCGGATCCTCGACGCCTTCCGGCGCGAGCTGCCGGAGCCCAACCTCACCTTCAACGTCGGCGTGATCGGCGGCGGCACGCCGGCGACGCTCGACGCGCAGGGGCTGGCGATCGCCGCCTCGGGCAAGACCAACATCGTCGCCGAGACGGCGATCGCCCGCGGCGACCTTCGCACCCTCACCCCGGAGCAGGACGCGCGGATCCGCGCCCGGATGCAGGAGATCGTCACCCAGCATCTGCCGGAAACCTCCGCCGAGCTGGTCTTCTCCGAGGACGGCTATCCGCCGCTGCCGCCGACCCCCGGTAACCGGGCGCTGCTGGCGCGGCTCAATGCGGTCAACCGCGACCTCGGCCTCCCCGAAATGCCCGAATACGACCCCGCCCGCCGCGGCGCCGCCGATTCGAGCTTCGTCGCCCGCGACGCCGACGTCCTCGCCGGTCTCGGCGCGGCCGGCGGCGGCGCGCATGCCCCGGGCGAGTTCATCCTCCTCGACAGCATCGGCCGCTCGGCGATCCGCGCCGCGATCCTGATGACCCGGATGTCGCGTGAGCGGCGCTGATCAACGCTCGCGCCACCGCAGCGGTTCGACGGCGGCCAGCGCGCTGCGGAAAGCTTCGGACTCGAGTCCTTCGCCGAAGAAGGCCCGGATCAGGGCAGGCTGCGTCCCGGCGGCGGTCCAGCGCTTGAACACATGATCGTCGTCGAGCAGCAGCAGCCGGCTGCCGCGGGTCAGGCCGGCAAGGCCGATCTGCGTCCGGTAGTCCGCGGTGTGATCGTGACGCCCGGCCACCTGCAGCACCGTCATCCGCTGGTCCCGCAAGCGGGACCAGTCGGTCGCCGCGACCGGCGGACGATATCCCGCCTCGGCGAGCGGATGCGCATAATGGAACAACGCCTCCACGTCGGGCCGCAGCGGCGCGACGCCTGCGCGCGGATCCGCATGGGGCGCAGCGAACTCGTAGACGCGCACGGCAGCGCCAATGCCTTCGAGGGTGCTCCGGCTTCGCTCGATCGCGTCGATCTGATACCGCTCCCGCATCCCGGCGATCGCGGCATCGTCCCTGCCCAGGAAGGCGCGCACGGCGGCCAGCCGCGCGGACGGCAAGGCCTCGATCGTCTCGAAGAAATGCTGCCGCTGCAGGACGAGAACGAGGTCGCGCCGCTGCGCCGGGCGGCGCTCCAGCCATGCCGCCAGTTCGCGCGTCGCCGCAGGATCGCTTGCCGATAGCTGCTCCCAGAGATGGTCGGCGCCGAGACCCCAGGCGACGTCGAGCGGATGGTTCACCGCCGCCTGGACGTAGGCGCTGCCCCGCAGGTCGGGGCGCAAAGTCAGCAGCTGGTGGATCAGGTGCGCCCCGCCGGAGCGGCCGTAGAGGCCCAATTCCCCCGGGCTCAGCTCGAGGTGGCGGACGACGGCCTCCACATCGCGCGCCCATTGCCGCCAGTTGAGAAGCCGATAGGCGGCCTGCCAGTCCGGCCCGCCGTCGCGCAGGATGAGCGGCTCGAGATCGGGCGCGCGGCTTCGGCCGACGATCGCGAGGACGTTCAGGGCGTCGCCGAACAGGTCGCGCTGGAGACGGGCCGCGCCTCCCGGGCGGACGAAATATTGCTGCGCGTCGGCAATGACGACGACGGTCGGCCGACCGCTTCGCGGCGCTGCGCCCCATTCGCAGCGCAGCGGGAACCGCCCGAGCCCCGGTTGGTCATGGTCCAACGGAACCTCGACCTGGAGCACCAGCGCCGGCGCCTCCGCAGCCAGCCCTTCCGCGGCGGCTCGAAACGAAATGGCGGCGAGGGCCCCGCCCAGCACGGCCCGGCGCGTCAGCAGCATAGCTTACTCCACGATCCCGATTCGGACGGCGTCATGCTACAAATGTAGCGCGCTCGCCCGCAAGCCCGCGATGCGCACCCTCAGGCGCGCCTGGCGGTCACAAAATAATCGAGCGATTTGTCGTCGGAGAGATGGAATCCGCTCGCCGGGCCCCACGAGAGACCGGTGCAGTCGACGGTCTCGAGACCGGCGTCCCGGAGCAGGGCGCAGGTCTCCTCCGGGCTGAGGAACTTCTCCCAGTCGTGCGTGCCCTTCGGAATCCGCCCGAAGGCCTCGGCGAGCCCGACCAGCAGCAGTCGCGAGGCCCCGGTCCGGTTGGGCGTCGAGAGGATGAGCAGCCCGTCTTCGGCGAGGATGCGGCCGAGGCCTGCGACGAAGGCCCGCGGCTCGGCCACGTGCTCGAGCACTTCGAGGCAGGTGACGAGATCATATGGGCCCGCCAGCGTCTCCACGCCGCCGACGCGATAGTCGATCTCCAGCCCCTGCCCTTCGGCATGGAGCCGCGCTGCGACGATATTCTCCGGCGCCGCGTCGATCCCGGTCACCTGCGCGCCGAGCCGGGCCAGCGGCTCGGCGAGCAGGCCGGCGCCGCAGCCGACATCGGCCGCGCGCCTCCCCCTGAGCGGCTTGAGATCGCACTCGTCGAGGCTCCAATGCTGGTCGAGCCGGTCGCGAATGTAGGCGAGCCGCACCGGGTTCATCCGGTGCAGCATGGCAGAGGAGCCTTTGGGGTCCCACCAGTCGGCCGCCATCCGCCCGAAATGCGCCGCCTGGTCCGGGTCGATTGTCGGCGGGAGGGGGTCGCTTGCCATGGTCATGGGTCACACCTATCAGGGCCGCGCCTGTCTTCCCACGGCGAATGCGCAAGCCCCAGAGCGAGTTTCATGGCCCGGATCGTGATGAAATTCGGCGGCACGTCGATGGCGGGGATCGAGCGCATCCGCCACGTCGCCGGGCTGGTGAAGCGCGAGGCCGAGGCGGGGAACGAGGTGGCGGTGGTGGTCTCCGCAATGGCGGGCGAGACCGACCGGCTGGTCCAGTTCTGCCGCGAGGCCTCGTCCCTCTACGATCCGCGCGAATATGACGTGGTGGTGGCCAGCGGCGAGCAGGTCACCAGCGGCCTGCTCGCCATTACCCTCCAGGGCATGGGCCTCAACGCGCGGTCGTATATGGGCTGGCAGCTTCCGATCATGACCAGCGGCCATGCCGCCGCGCTCATCGAGGGGATCGACGCCGCCGTGCTCGAGCGGGTGTTCGGCGAGGGCGGGATC
>DASVSD010000002.1:0-29643 GCA_036388255.1 Allosphingosinicella sp.
GTCCTCGCTCGCCTTGTCGAGATCGGCGTTGAGGAACTTGCCGGCGATGTAGACGACGCGGGTCACCACCCCCGCGACGGGCGTCCGATTGATGTGAACATCGAAGACGCTCATGAAGATCGAGACGCGGACGACCGGATCGGGCGGGAGCCCGTCGTCGCCGCCCAGCAGCTCGCGCGGCGGGGGCACGCTGGTGATCATGGTCACCATGCCGTCGGCCGGCGCGACGATCAGCCCCTCCCCCTTCGGCGTGGTGCGGATCGGATCGCGGAAGAAGGCGGCGACCCAAAGGGTGATGCCGCCCATGATCCATCCGATCCAGTCCCAATCGATCAGGAACCAGAAGATAAGGGCGATCGCTGCGGCGATGACGACGAACTTGCGCCCTTCCGGATGGACGCTCGGCATGCGGTAGCGGACGTTCGTGGTGACGAGGTCCGGCTTTTCGAGCGAGGGCATCGCCGCGCTTTAGGCGGAAGGCGGAAGCGAAACAACCGTGGGCCGGCGCGCGCCGCGACTCAGCGTGCGGCGCCGCCCGATCGCAACATGGCAATGATCCGCGCCTCGAACGCGGGATAATCACGCGCCCCGGCGCGCAGCTCGTCGGAGCCGACCTCGAGGCCGACCTTACCCTGCGACAGCAGCAGGCCGCGGCCGCAATAGCCGCTCAGCGTCGCCATTTCGTGGAGCGCCGTGACCAGCGTCAGCTTCCCGCCCGCCACTAGAGCCTTCAGCGCCTCCTTGGTGTCGAAGGCGCAGATCGGATCGAGCCAGTTGAATGGCTCGTCCAGGACGACCAGCCGCGGGCGCTGCAGGAAGGCGCAGAAAATGGCCAGCCGCTGCCTCATGCCGGCCGACAGGGTGCCGATCCTGCGGTCGATGAAAGCGTCGAAGCCGAGTGCCCGCCGCAGCGGCGAGAGCGGATCGGCGTCGGCGACGCCCGGCGCGTCCGAGGCGAGGATCGAGAAGAGCTCGCGTCCGGAAAGGGTCTGGGGCAGCGAAGCGGCGTCGGGAGCAAAGCCGAAAGCCTGCGCCCGCCACGCACGGTCGGCGAAGCGCTCCTCGCCGTCGACGACGATGCTGCCGGCTTCGGCCTCGATGCGCCCGGCGATCGCCCGCAGCAGCGAGGTCTTGCCGCTGCCGTTGGCGCCGACCACGCCGGTCCAAAGGCCCTCTTCGAGAAGCAGGGACACTCGGTCTACGGCGGGAAAGCCCTCGCGAAGGACCAGCAGATCGCGAATCTCGACCCGCACCTAGAGCTGCACCCACATCAGCGCGCGATAGCGCCGCCGCAGCATCCACGTCCGCCAAGCCAGCGCGATCGGTGCCAGCGGCGGCAGGATGAAGAGGATTCCGGCCAGGCTCGCGAACTCGAGCTCCACCTGCAGGTCCGCCGACCGCGGATTGCGGCCAGGATAGAGCCAGGCGCGCGCGACGATGAACAGGATGGTCGCGAGATGGATCAAAGCCAAAGCCGCGAGCATGACAAGCCAGTCCCGCGGGCGAAACGCGAGAAGCGCCGCCGCCGTCGCACCGAAAGCCGCCGCAGGAAGCGCCGACACCGCCGCTGCCAGGAAGACCGGCCGATAGCCCGCAAAGGGCAGGAAGCCGATCAGCTCCGCGTCGAGGCGGCTGATCAGCAGCAAGGCGAGCAGCGAAGGACAGGCGATGACGGCGAAGCGGACGGCGTCCGGCCGGTCCGCGGCGATCCAGGCGGCGGCAACGGCAAGCCCAAACGTCGCCGCGAGGATCAAGGCGGCTGCGCGTCCGGGGTTGGCGGCGTTCAGGGCTTGGCGACGGATCACGGCGCGAAACGCGGCCGCGCCCCGCGACTTCGAACCGCGCGGACCCGGCGGGATGGAACCGATTGAGCGGATTTCGCGCCGGCTGGTCCCGGGAGAGCGGGGTATCCACGCCAGACCGGCTCCCGCGGCGTAAGCGAGGGTCGTGATCGCGACGGCCGTGGCAGGGCGGCCCGTTGTTGTCGCCAGGACGGTCGCGCCGAGCGCGATGGGTGCGGCCGCCGCAACATGGCTCGCCAGGACGTAGGCGCAGCGACTCCGGCGATCGAGCGCGTCCGCCGCGAGCGGGCTCTGCTCCACGAGCCAGTCGAGCCGCGCCCTGACGAGCCGCTGCCACGCAAGCGCCGTCGGGCCCGCGAGGGCGCCGAGCCAGAGGGCCTCGGGCGGCAACGCCCAGCCGCCGGCCATGATCTGCGTACGCAGCCACGCCGCGCCGAGCAGCAGCATGACGAAGAGCAGCAGGGCATCGCGGCGGCGCCCGAACGCGATGGCGAAGGAGCGACGGAACAGCCCAGCCTCGTACCGCAGAAGTCGATTCGCCATGGTGCTTTTCTACAGGAGGGCCTCCCGACGGCCATGCCCCGTTCGGGTCGCGCGCGGCTGGCGGGCGCGCGGTTGATCGGGGACGGCCCACCGCCTACAGGCCGTGCCACATTCAACCGGCAGGAAAGCGCAGAGCCTAGATGGCGAAGATCAAAGTGAAGAACCCGGTCGTCGAGCTGGACGGCGACGAGATGACCCGGATCATCTGGCAATGGATCCGCGAGCGGCTGATCCTCCCCTATCTCGACGTCGATCTGCTCTATTTCGATCTCGGCATGGAGAATCGCGACGCGACCGACGACCGGGTCACCGTGGAGTCCGCCGAGGCGATCAAGAAGCACGGCGTCGGCGTCAAATGCGCGACGATCACGCCCGACGAGGCCCGCGTCGAGGAGTTCGGCCTCAAGAAGATGTGGAAGTCGCCGAACGGCACCATCCGCAACATCCTCGGCGGGGTCGTCTTCCGCGAGCCGATCGTCATCGAAAACGTGCCGCGGCTGATCCCCGGATGGACCGATCCCATCGTCGTCGGCCGCCACGCCTTCGGCGACCAGTACAAGGCGACCGACTTCCGCGTTCCGGGCCCCGGCAAGCTCACGATCAAATGGGAAGGCGAGAGCGGCGAGACGATCGAGCACGAAGTGTTCGATTTCCCGGGCGCGGGCGTCGCCATGGGCATGTACAATCTCGACGAGTCGATCCGCGATTTCGCGCGGGCCTGCTTCAATTTCGCGCTCGGCCGCAAATGGCCCGTCTATCTCTCCACCAAGAATACCATCCTCAAGGCCTATGACGGGCGCTTCAAGGATATCTTCGAGGAAATTTTCGAGAGCGAGTTCAAGGCGCAGTTCGATGAGATTGGGACAGAATATCAGCATCGCCTGATCGACGACCTGGTCGCCTCCGCGCTCAAGTGGACCGGAAAGTTCGTCTGGGCCTGCAAGAATTACGACGGCGACGTGCAGTCCGACATGGTCGCGCAGGGCTTCGGCTCGCTCGGCCTGATGACCTCGATCCTGATGACGCCCGACGGCAGGACGGTCGAGGCGGAGGCCGCCCACGGCACCGTCACCCGCCACTTTCGCATGCATCAGCAGGGCAAGGCGACCTCGACCAACCCGCTCGCCTCGATCTTCGCCTGGACCGGCGGCCTCAAGTTCCGCGGCCAGTTCGACGACACGCCGGAAGTCACCCGCTTCGCCGAGACGCTCGAGCGGGTCTGCATCGAGACCGTCGAGAACGGCCATATGACCAAGGACCTCGCTTTGCTGATCGGCCCCGACCAGGGCTGGATGACCACCGAGCAGTTCTTCGAGGCGATCCGTGCTAACCTCGAGAAGGCGATGGCTGCGGGGTGATCCTTCGAGACGCCGGTTCGACAGGCTCACCGGCTCCTCAGGATGAGCGGGTTTGTTTACCGCTCAACCTGAGGAGGGACTGAGCTTGGCGAAGGCCCGTCTCGAAGGACAGGCAAGCGGACGTGCTCGGCGCGATAGCCGAAGCCGATCAGGGCCGCCGGCAGCCGTCTCAGGAAGCGGAAGCGATTTAGCAGGCGCAGCGCCAGCGGCGGCTCGAACGGTCCGCCCTGACGCATCAGCAGGCGGCCGATGATCCGGTCCTGCGCGGCTTTCTGCAGGCCCTGGACGATCCGGACGGCGCGCAGGCGCCTTTTCTCGACGCGTGCCAGCAGCGGGTCGGGATCCTCGCCGCGCGCCATCTGACCGGCGAGCAGGTTCGCCGCCGCGACCGCGTCCTGCACGGCGATGTTGATCCCTATCCCCCCCACCGGCGACATGGCGTGCGCTGCGTCGCCGATGACCAGCAGGCCCGGCCTGTGCCACGTCTCGAGCCGGTCGAGCGAGACCGACAGCAGCTTGACGTCGTCCCAGCTCGCCACCGCGTCGACCCGGTCCCCGAGAAACGGCGCCAGCGCCGCAACCTCGCGCCGGAACGCCTCCAGGCCGGCGGCGCGGACCTCGTCGGCCATGCCTTTCGGGAAGACGTAGGCGCACTGCCAATAATCGCCGCGGTCGATCAGCGCCATGATCCGGCCGGAGGCGAACACCCCAGTCGTGTCGTTGCCGGGGGTGCGCTCCTTCGGCACGCGGAACCAGAAGACGTCCATCGGCGCGCCGAGGTCGCGGACGGCCAGCTCGGCGGCGCCGCGCAGGACCGATCGCCGCCCGTCCGATGCGATGACCAGCCGCGTGCGCATGATGCGCTCCTCGCCCGCATGCGTGTAGCTGACCCCGGCGACGCGGCCGTTTTCGAAAACGAGGCCGGTCGCCTCGGCGTTCATCAGCAAGGAGAAGTGCGGGTAGCGCCGCGCCTCCTCCGCAACGAAATCGAGGAACTCCCATTGCGGCATCATCGCGATGAAGTTCCAGCGCGGATCGAAGCTCGAAAAGTCGGCGATCTCGATCGGCCTGCCGCCGATCAGACCGCTGATGTCGCGCACCTTGTCGTGGGGCCGCTCCAGCAGCCGATCGAGCAGGCCGAGTTCGTGGAAGATGCGCAGCGTCGAGGGGTGGACGGTGTCCCCGCGGAAATCGCGCAGGAAATCGCCGTGCTTTTCGAGCACCGTCACGGCCACGCCGGCGCGGGCGAAGAGCAGGCCCGCGACCATGCCGGCAGGGCCGCCGCCGACGATGCACAGATCGGTGTCCATGTCCGCCCTCCCCGGGCTGACAATGATGCGCGTTCCTGCATAAAGGCAATATGCACGCCGACTTCCAGACCTCGGGTTTCAGCGACGCCTTGGTGATCCTCGGTGCCGCCGGCGTCGTCATACCGGCGTTCGCGCGTTTCCGGATCAGCCCGGTGATCGGCTTCATCCTCGTCGGACTGCTCGTGGGGCCTGCGGGGCTCGGAAGCATGGCCGCGCAGACTCCCTGGCTCAACTACATCACCATCTCGAACCCCGAGGCGGTCGAGCCGTTCGCCGAGTTCGGCATCGTCCTCCTGCTGTTCGCGATCGGCCTCGAGCTTTCGTTTCGTCGCCTCTGGACGATGCGGCGACTGGTGTTCGGCGTCGGTGCCGCGGAGTTGTTGCTCTGCGCCGGGCTGATCGGCCTCGCGGTTCACGGACTCGGCGAGAGCTGGAGCGGATCGGTCTCGCTCGGTCTCGCCCTCGCTTTGTCCTCGACGGCCCTGGTCCTGCCTCTCGTCGGCACCACCAGCCCGGTCGGACGCTCCGCGCTCGCGATGCTGCTCTTCGAGGACCTCGCGATCGTCCCGATCATCTTTCTGCTCGGCGCGATGGCCCCGTTCGCGGAAGCGACCGGCTTCGACGGACTGGCGAGGATTCTTCTGCTCGGCGCCCTGGTCGTAGCCGTCATGCTGGTGCTCGGCCGCCTGCTGCTGCCGCGCCTGTTCGCACAGGCGGCGCGGACCAAGAGCCCCGAGCTGTTCCTCGCCGCGAGCCTGCTCGTCGTGATCGTGGCGAGCCTCGCGACCACCGCCGTCGGCCTGTCGCCGCTGATGGGCGCGCTGCTCGCCGGCATCCTCATCGCCGAGACCGACTATCACAGCGAGGTCGAGGTCATCACGGCGCCGTTTCGCGGCCTCGCGCTCGGCATCTTCCTGATCACTGTCGGGATGAGCGTCGACCTGCGCTTCGTCGCCGCCAACTGGGTGGGCCTGACGCTGGCGGTCGCCGGGGTGATGCTTCTCAAGGCGCTGGTGACCGGCGTGCTTCTGCGCCTCAACGGCGCGAGCAAGGGCGTGGCCGCCGAGACGGGCCTGATCATGGCGTCTCCGTCGGAGACCACGCTCATCGTCCTTGCGACCGCTGCCGCCGCCCAGCTGATCGGCCGCGATACCGCGGCTTTCTGGCAGATCGTCACCGCGATCGGCCTCACCCTGACGCCGTTGTTGGCCCGTCTCGGCCGCGACGCCGCGCGGCGGGTCGAGCTCGGAGCCGAGCCGGAGCTTGCAGAGGGCGGCAGCGACAAGGAGGCCAAGACCGTGATCATCGGCTTCGGCCGGGTCGGCCGGCTGGTCGCCGAAATGCTGACGGCGCACGGGCGCCGCTACCTCGCAGTCGATTCGAACATCGACACCGTCGCCGCCTGCCGCCGCGAGGGAATCCCGATCGTCTTCGGCGACGTCGCGCGGCCGGAGCTCATGGACCGGCTCAATCTCGGTCATGCCAGCGCGTTGGTCCTCACCATGGACGATCCGGTGCTGACCGTCAGGTTGACGCGCAAGGTCCGCGCCTGGTGTCCCGACCTGACGATCGTCGCCCGTGCCCGCGACGCCGGGCATGCCGCCGAGCTCTACCGCGCCGGGGCGACGGACGCGGTGCCCGAGACGCTCGAATCCTCGCTCCAGCTCTCCGAGGCCGTGCTCATCGACCTCGGCATGGCGATGGGCCCGGTGATCGCCTCGATCCACGAAAAGCGGGCCGAGCTTCGCAAGGAGATCATGGATCTGGGCCAGCTCAGCGAAGAGCCGACGCTCGAACGCCGGCGCCTGAGGGACGTGCTCAGGACGCGATAAGGCTGGCCAGAGACGGCGGCGCGGGTTATCGTTCTCTCTCCGTTCCGGGAGTTCTCAAGTGGTCCAGCGTTCCGGCAGTGCCGACCTTCCGCTTCACGGCGGCCGCGTGCCGCCCTGGCTGGGGCAGCGCATGGCGCGGCTGGGGGCCGTGATCGGCGAGGCGATCGTCCACCATTACGGCCGCGAGGAGCTACTGCGGCGGCTGTCGCACCCCTTCTGGTTCCAGTCGTTCGGCGCCGTAATGGGGATGGACTGGCATTCGTCCGGAATTACCACGAGCGTGATCGGGGCGCTGAAGCGCGGGCTGAACCCGCTGGCGGGGGAGCTCGGCATCCACGTCTGCGGCGGCCGGGGCAAGCATTCGCGCGCGACGCCCGGGGAGCTGCTCGCGGCGGGCGAGCGCGCGGGCTTCGACGGCGCCGCCCTCGCCCGCTCGAGCCGTCTCGTCGCCAAGGTCGACAGCGCGGCCGTGCAGGACGGCTTCGACCTCTACCTCCACGGCTTCATCGTCGCCGACGACGGCAAATGGGCGGTCGTCCAGCAGGGCATGAACGGATCGACCCGGACCGCGCGGCGCTACCATTGGCTCTCGGAAGGTCTCGAAAGCTTCGTGGACGCCCCGCACGCCGCGATCGAGGGACGGCCGCAGAGCGAGATCCTCAACCTGACCGACCTCCGCGCCGCCCGCTGCCGCGACGCCCAGCTCGAGCTGCTGAGCGAGCTCGGCCCCGACAGGCTGGCGCGCGAAGCGGCAGCACTCACAAGGGGGACAGTGACCAGCAACTGTCTCCAAGCCATACTCCCCCATCTCGTGATGCCGGACCATCACGACGTCAGGTCGGACGACGTCATCCTGCGCCGACTCCACGGCACGCTGGCCGCGGCGGCTGAAGCGGGCCCGCGGGACTTCCCCGAGCTGCTGCTCGTCCCCGGCGTCGGCGCGCGGACGGTGCGCTCGCTGGCGATGGTCGCGGAGGTGATCCACGGCGCCCCCTGCCGCTTCGCCGATCCGGCGCGCTTCTCGCTCGCCCATGGCGGCAAGGACCGCCATCCTTTTCCCGTGCCGACGAAGGTCTACGACAAGACGATCGGCGTGCTGAAATCCGCGGTGAGCTGCGCCAAGCTCGGCCGGGACGAGAAGCTCGGAGCCATTCGCCGCCTCGACGAGCAGGCGCGACGGCTCGAGCGATATGCCTCGGGGCCTTCCCTGGGCGCCCACCTCGCGGAGGAACGCTCCGGAAGCCACGCTTTTGGCGGCATGAGCATCTTCGGCCCGGAGCCCGCGCCTCAGGCGGGGACGGCCTCGAGCGCGTCGCGGACGGCCTGAACGGCCTCGGCGGCCTTGCCACCCTCGGGCCCGCCTCCCTGGGCCATGTCGGGCCGGCCTCCGCCGCCCTGGCCGCCGAGCGCTTCGACCGCGCGGCGGACGAGATCGACGGCGCTGAGGCACGACGTCAGGTCGTCGGTGACGCCCACCGCGACGGTGGCGCGGCCCTCGTTGACGGCCACGAGTGCGGCAACTCCCGAGCCGACGCGCGTCTTGGCCTCGTCGACAAGGCCGCGCAGCGCCTTGGGATCCAGGCCTTCGATGACCTGGCCGAGGAAAGCGAGGCCGGCAATCTGCTCGGGCTCCCCAGTCTCCGCGACGCGGCCCCCGCTTATCGCGAGCGCCTTCTTCGCCTCGGCGAGCTCGCGCTCGAGGCGGCGGCGCTCCTCGACGAGCGCGGCCACGCGCGCGGGCACCTCTTCGGGCGACGTCTTGAGCGAAGCCGCCACCTCCCGCAGTCGCTCCGCACGACCGGTGAGCCAGCGCCGCGCGGCCTCGCCGGTGAGCGCCTCAATGCGTCGGACGCCGGCCGCGACGGCGCTCTCGGACACGATCTTGAGAAGCTGGATGTCGCCGAGCGCATGGACGTGGGTGCCGCCGCAGAGTTCGACCGAATAGGGCGCATCCGGCCCCGTCCCCATCGAGAGAACGCGGACCTCGTCGCCATATTTTTCGCCGAACAGGGCCATGGCCCCGGCAGCGATGGCGTCCTCGGGCGGCATCAGCCGGGTGGTCACCGGCTGGTTGTCGCGGATATGGCGGTTCACTTCCTCCTCGACCGCCTCGATGTCCTCGCGGCCGAGCGGCTTGGGATGCGAGAAATCGAAGCGGAAATAGTCCGGCGCGACGAGGCTGCCCTTCTGGGTCACGTGGGTGCCGAGCCGGTGACGCAATGCGGCGTGGAGCAGATGGGTCGCCGAATGATTGGCGCGGACCCGAGCCCGGCGGTCGGCATCGACCGAGAGGTGGACGGCGTCGCCGACGGCGAGCGCACCCGAGCGGATCGTCGCGCGATGGGCGTGGAGGCGGCCCAGGGGTTTCGACGTGTCCTCCACGTCCGCCTCCAGGCCCTTGTCTGAACTTATCTTTCCACTGTCTCCGACCTGCCCGCCGCTTTCGCCGTAGAAAGGCGTCTGGTTGGTGACGATGTCCACTATCTCGCCGGCGGCGGCGCGCTCGACGCGCACGCCGTCCCTGATCAGGGCGATGATCTGACCCTCGCCGTCATGGCCGGCATAGCCGGTGAACTCGGTCGAGCCATGCTCCTCCGCAATATCGAACCAGATGTCCTCCGACGCCTTGGCGCCTGAGCCCTTCCACGCGGCACGGGCGGCGGCCTTCTGCTCGGCCATGGCGGCGTCGAAGCCGGCGCGGTCCACGCCGTAGCCCTGCGCCCTCAGCGCGTCCTCGGTGAGATCGTAGGGAAAGCCGTAAGTGTCGTAGAGCTTGAAGGCGACTTCCCCGGGAAGCGTGGCGCCAGGCTGCATCGACGCCGTCGCCTCGTCGAGCAGGCGGAGACCGTTGGCGAGGGTCTGGCGGAAGCGCGTCTCCTCGAGCTTCAGCGTCTCCTCGAGCAAAGGCTGGGCGCGCACCAGCTCCGGGTAAGCGGCGCCCATCTCGGCAATGAGCGAGGGCACCAGCCGGTGCATCAGCGGCTCGCTTGCGCCGAGCAGGTGGGCGTGGCGCATTGCTCGGCGCATGATCCGGCGCAGGACATAGCCCCTGCCCTCGTTCGCCGGCAGCACGCCGTCGGCGACCAGGAAGCCGGAGGCGCGCAGATGGTCGGCGATGACGCGGTGGCTGGCCTTGCTCGCACCCTCGGCGCGGGTGCGGGTCAGCTCTTCCGAGGCGGAGATCAGCGCCTTGAAGGTGTCGGTGTCGTAATTGTCGTGCACGCCCTGCATGACGGCGGCGATGCGTTCGAGGCCCATGCCTGTGTCGATCGAGGGCCTCGGCAGGTCGCGGACGATTTCATTGTCCTCCTGCTCATACTGCATGAAGACGAGGTTCCAGATCTCGGTGAAGCGGTCCCCGTCTTCGTCCGGCGATCCGGGCGGCCCACCGGCAATGTGCTCGCCATGATCGTAGAAGATCTCCGAGCAGGGGCCGCAGGGCCCTGAATCGCCCATCGCCCAGAAATTGTCCTTGGTCGGGATGCGGATGATCCGGCTCTCGGGGAGGCCCGAGATCTTGCGCCAAAGCTCATAGGCCTCGTCGTCGGTGTGATAGACGGTCGCGGTCAGCCGGTCGGGGGAAATCCCCCACTCCCGGGTCAGCAGCTCCCAGGCGAGCGAGATGGCCCGCTCCTTGAAGTAGTCGCCGAACGAGAAGTTGCCGAGCATCTCGAAGAAGGTGTGGTGCCGCGCCGTGTAGCCGACATTGTCGAGATCGTTGTGCTTGCCGCCGGCGCGGACGCATTTCTGCGAGGACGCGGCGGTGGTGTAGGGTCGCGTCTCGAGACCGGTGAAGACGTTCTTGAACGGGACCATCCCGGCGTTGACGAACATCAGGGTCGGATCGTTCTGCGGGACGAGCGGCGCCGACGGCACGATTCTGTGCTGCACCGAGCCGAAATAGTCGAGGAACGACCGGCGGATGTCGTTGGTGGAGGTCATGGCCCGGACTTAAGCCACGTGCTGCGCTGCGGCAAGCGCAGCACGGCGCGCGCCGGTTTACCCCCTGTCAACCACGATCGGGCTACCGCTGCCGGCGATGGCTACGCAGGCGGCAACGGATATCGGCCACATCCCCGCGGCCGGCCGGCCGCCGGTGCCGGTCGCGCTGCCTTTGCTCGCCTTCGCGCTGCTGCTCTACTGGATCAACCCGGTCGGCTATGTCGGCGGCGGCGGCGACGACTGGCAATATCTGATCGCAAGCGAATGCTGGGCAGCGGGCGGGCCCTGCCTGCCCCACGACCATTGGTGGGCGCGCTGGCCTCTGGTGGCGCCGATGGCGGCGGCGATCGCCGCGCTCGGCGAAAGCCGGGCCGCGCTGGCGCTGGTGCCTTTGCTTTATTCGGCGGCGGTGCTGCTCCTGCTGGCGCGGATCGTGGAGCGGGTCGCGGGACGCTCCGCCGCTCTCGTGGCCGGTTGCGCCCTGTTGCTGACTCCGATCTTCGCAATCCAGCTCGGCCGGCCGAACATCGATCATCCCGAGCTCGCCTTCCTGCTCGTCGCCTTGCTCGGCTGGATCGAGGCCGTCCGCGGGGGCGGGCGGCGCTGGGGGCTGCTGCTCGGCGCCGGGCTCGCCTTCGCGATGCTCGCCCGCGAGACCAGTGCGGTGTTCATCGCGGGGGCCGGCATCGCCTTCCTCTGTGCGCCGGCCGCGCACAAACGGGAGCTGATCTGGGCGGTGCCGGCTTTCGTCCTGCCGGTCGCCGCCGAGATGCTCGTCTATCTCGCGGCCACGGGAGACCCCTTCCACCGGCTGCACCTTGCCTTCGGGCATACGCGAATCCCGTCCACGGAGCTCGCCTCGTGGGTCGACACGAGCCGAAGCGCCTTCTTCAATCCCGATTTCATCGCCGGCTGGCGCGCCGCCAACGGGATCGAGGCGCACTGGACCGTCAAGCCGCTCGTCAACCTCGTCACCCACGCCGAGATCGGGCTCACTTTGCTCGCGGCGCCGTTGCTGCTCGCGGCCGCGCCGCGCCAGGCGCTCGGTACGGCCGCGGACCGCCGCATGCTGCTCGTCCTGCTCGCCATCACCGCGGGCGCCGGCCTCGTCTTCACCTATGCTTTGGGTCTCGATCCGAAGCCTCGCATGTTCCTGCCGCTCGCCGCGGTCTCGTCGGCCGTCGTCGGTGTCGCGGCAGTGGCTCTGTGGCGCGAGGGACGCAGGCTCGTGCCGGCGGCGACCGCCCTCTTCTTCATTCCGTCCGCCTTGCTCTGCTTCGCCGGAACGCCGGGAATCTCCCGCGCCGAGCGGCAGGCCGCCGCCTGGCTCGAGGCGGTCGGTCCGCTCGCCACCACCAATGAGACCGCGCGCCGGCATCTTGCGATGGTCCCGGCGGCCCGGGCGCTGCCCGTGGAGGACGAGGCCCGTCCGTACCGGCTCGCCATTCTCTGGGAAGGCTGCACGGTCGACGGGGAACCGGGCGCCGAAGTCGTCCGGCGCGCCTCGCTGCAGGCGGGCGAATGGGCGCCCGTCGCCTGGCTTCGCGCGCGATCGATCGGTCTCCACCCGGAAGCCGGCCCGTGGCTCTGCCTGACGCGGCGGGCGCGTCGCGCGCCGCTCTGAGGTTCGACGCGAACTCTCCTCTTGCGCTCGCCCTCGAATCCGTGGAGTCCTTCTCGTTTCCCATGAGGCGCGGCGCCGCGTCTTCCTCGCGGGCCGCGAAAGCGGACGAAGGAGACGTTCATGCCCACAAGAGCTGCAGGCACCAGGACCATCGCGCTCGTGGGCCCCGGCGGGGCGGGTAAGACCAGCCTAGCCGAGGCCCTTCTTTTTGCGGCCGGGGCGGTCGACCGGCAGGGCAGCGTCGCGGCGGGCACCACCGTCGGCGATTCGACTCCCGAGGCGCGCGCGCGGGGCGGCTCGACCGAGCTCAATCTGATGCACTTGTCCTTCATGGGCGACCGCTACGCGCTGCTCGACGCGCCGGGTTCGGTCGGTTTCTCCGCGGACGGGGCGCTTGCCGTCGCCGCCGCCGACCTCGCTCTGGTGGTCGTTGACCCCGACGCCGACCGCGCCCTCCTCGCCGAGCCGACGCTGCGCCAGCTCGAGCGCCTCGGCGTGCCGCACATGATCTTCGTCAACAAGATCGACCAGGCGCGCGGCTCGATCCAGAATGTGCTCGAAGCGCTGCAGCCGATGAGCGCCGCGCCGCTGCTCGCCCGCCAGATCCCGATCCGCGAGGGGGAGAAGATCAGCGGGTTCGTCGACGTCGCCCTCGAGCGCGCCTTCCACTACCGCCCCGGCAAGGCTTCGGAGCAGACCGAGATACCGGCGGACCTCGCCGATCGCGAGAAGACCGCGCGCTTCCATCTCCTCGAGCAGCTCGCCGACCATGACGATTCCTTGCTCGAGCAATTGCTGATGGACGAAACGCCCGATCCGCGGGTGGTCTACGAGGACCTCAGCCGCGAGACCCAGGAGAATCTGGTCGTGCCGGTCCTGTTCGGATCCGCGCTGAACGGCTTCGGCGTCCGACGCCTGCTGAAGGCGCTGCGCCACGACGCGCCGGGACCCGAGGTCGCCGCGAAGCGGCTGGGAGCCGAGAGCGGCTGCGCCTTCGTCTTCAAGATCTCGAACGCGGGCTCGATGGGGCGGCTCGCTTATGCCCGGGTCTTCGGCGAAACGCTGAAGGAAGGCGCCGAGCTCAAGACCGGCTCCGGCGACGCGGTGCGCATCGGCACCCTGTTCACCGTCCAGGGCGACAGGACCGTCAAGGCCGGCCAGGCCGCTGCGGGAGACGTGGTCGCCATCGCGAAGGCGGAAGGCGTCGGCCCGGGCGACTGGCTGACCGCCGGCAAGGGCGCAGCCGCGCGACCCGAAGTCGCGCTGCCGGCGGCGAATTACGTTCTTGCGATCGCCACCAAGGACAGGAAGGACGACGTGCGACTTTCGACCGCTTTGCACCGGCTGGTCGAGGAGGATCCGATGCTCGAATGGGAGCAGGACGAAGCGCTTCACGAGACCCGTCTCAGAGGGGTGAACGACGAGCACCTCAAGGTCACGCTCGAGCGGCTGAAGCGGCGCTACGGCGTCGCCGTCGACTCCAGGATGCCGACGGTCGGCTACAAGGAGTCTATACGGCGCACCGTCACCCAACGCGGACGCCACAAGAAGCAGTCGGGCGGCCATGGCCAGTTCGGCGACGTCGTCATCGAGCTCAGGCCGCTCGGACGCGGCGAGGGCTTCCGCTTCGAGGAGAAGATTTCGGGCGGGGTCGTGCCCAAGCAATGGTTCCCCGCGGTCGAGGCGGGCGTCAAGGACGCCATGCAGAAGGGGCCGCTCGGCTTCCCAGTGGTCGACGTCGCCGTCACCCTGATCGACGGCAGCTATCACAGCGTCGACAGCTCCGAGATCGCCTTCCGGACGGCCGGCCGGATCGGCATGGCGGAGGCGCTCGCCGCGGCCCAGCCGCATCTGCTCGAGCCGGTGATGAAGGTGAAAGTGACGGCGCCCTCCTCGGCGACCTCGCGCGTCACTTCGGCGATCGCCAGCCGCCGCGGCCAGATGCTCGGCATGGGCCCGCGCGAGGGCTGGTCGCGCTGGGAGCAGATCGAGGCGCTGGTCCCCGAGGCGGAAATGCAGGGCTTCGACGCGGAGCTGCGGTCGCTGAGCCAGGGCCTCGCCACCTACGAGGCGGAGTTCGACCATCTCGCCGAGCTCAACGGCTCGCTCGCCGACAAGGTCGTCCAGAAGGAGCTCGAGCCCGCCTGATCATCGCGCGGGTCCGGACGGCGGGGCGGCGGGCGGGAGCTGGCCCGTGGCCCGCGCCTGCTCGATCATCCGCAGCCGCTCCTCGACCATCGGCCGCCACGACACGTCCTGCGGCGCCTGGACGAGGAGCTCGCGCCAGAGCCGTTCCGCCTCGTCGAAGCGCCCACCCTGCGCGAGCGCCAGGCCGTAGAAGAAGCGCGGGCCGGGATGGCCGGGCGCGATCTCCTCGGCGCGGCGGAAAGCGAGCTCGGCGGCCGGAGTCATCAGGCCGTCGGCGTGGAGGACGAGGGCGCTGCCCAGGCCGACCCAGAGATCGGGATCGCGCGGATGCCGGTGCAGGCCGCTCCTGATCATGTCGACGCCGCCGCGCGTGTCGCCGCCCCTCTGGTAGCTCTCGGCCATTCCGAGCCAGCGCGCGGCGCTGTCGAACGTGCCGAGCATCGACTGGCGGGTCTCGGCGAAGGCGCTGTCCGGAAGGCGCTGGCGCTCGGGCGGCGCTTTCGGGCTGCCGCGAAGGCCGGGATGGCCCTGCCAGGCATAGCCGGCCAGAGCGAGCAGCAAAGCGGCGCCGAGGAACTGGAGCGAAGCGCCGTCGAGCCGCGCCAGCCGCCACAGAGCGGCGAGGACGAGCAAGGCGATGAGCAGGAAGACCGCCCAGCCCATCAGCGCCGTACCTTCTTGCGGAAACGCCCGCGCGCGAGCAGCAGGCCGGCGAGCAGCAGTACGAAGGGCGCCGCCCAAAGCGGCCAGGTGATCGGCTCGACCGGCGGTTCGTAGCTCACCCAATTACCGTAGCGCTCGACCAGCCAGCGGCGGATCGCCTCGGGCCGCTCGCCGGCGCGGATGCGCTGGCGGACGAGGGCGCGCATGTCGCCCGCCATGTCCGCGTTCGAATCGGCGATCGACTGGCTCTGGCAGACGATGCAGCGCAGGGTCTCCATCAGCGCCCGCGCCTGCGCCTCCTGGCGCGGATCGGCGAGCTGGGTATCGGCAAGCTCCGCGGGCGGGAGGCGCGACTGGGCGTATGCGGGAGATGCGATGGCAATCAGCAAGGGGAGGAGGATTGGCTTCACCGCGCCGCCTCCCAGGCCGCGATCAGGGTGGGGACGTCGCCCTCCGCGATCGGGCCGATATGCTGGTAGCGGATCACCCCTCGCCCATCGATCACGAAGGTCTCGGGGACCCCGGACGAGCCGAGCGCGATCTGGACCTGGGCGTTGGGATCGCTGCCGACGCGCTGGAACGGGTCGCCGTAGCGGGCGAGGAAGGCGGCGACGTCCTCGCTGCGGTCGCGGATCGCGATCGCATCGATCGGGACCCCCCGACGGCGCAGCGCCATCAGCTGCGGCGCCTCGACGACGCACGGCCCGCACCAGCTCGCAAAGACGTTCAGCAGCCGCGGCGCGCCGACGCGCAGGTCGGCCGAGCCGAGGCCGGGATGGGAGGGCACCGCAGCCTGCAGCGCGAAGTCCGGCAGCGGACGGCCGACGAGATGCGACCGGATCGCCGTGTCGGACGGCGCGCGCAGATAGGCGGTGACGAGGATCACGAACAGGACGAAGGCGGCGAGCGGCGCCCAGAGGATGACGCGCCTCACGCCCAGGCCTCCGCCGGCTCGAGCTGCGCGGCGCGCCGCGCCCGCCGCTCGCGCCACAGCCTTCCCGCCAGCGCGAGCAGGCCGCCCAGCGCGACCAGGCCTCCGCCCAGCCAGATCAGGGTCACGAACGGCTTCCACCAGAGCCGCAGCTGCCAGCGGCCCTGCGGATCGTCCTCGCCGAGCACGGTGTAGAGCTGCCCGTTCCACATCGTCGCGATGTCGGCTTCGCTGGTCGGCTGGGCGGGCGAGCTGAACATCCGCGCCTGGGGCCGCATCGTGAAGGCCCTCCCCTCTCCCCGCCGGACCGTGAGCTGCGCCTCGACCGCCGTCCAGTTGGGCCCGGCGACGGGCGCCACCTGGTCGAAGCGGATGCTGAACGGCCCCACCGCCGTGGATTGGCCGGGACGCAAAGCGATCAGGCGTTCCTGCGTGAACGCGCTCTCCGACGCCATCCCGGCCAGGCTGACGGCGATGCCGAGATGGGCGATCGCCATCCCCCAGATATGAAGCGGCGTGCGCCTGAGGTTGCGCCCCCAGAGCGGTGCCAGGCTCGCCGCGCCGACACCGGTCGCCAGGACCAGGCCGAGAAGCGGCAGGATGCGGATGCGCGGCGCGAGCAGGACGCATGCGAGGAGCACGAGCGCCGTCAGCAGGACCGGAAGCGCGAGCCGCCTCAGCAAGGCCCCGGCCCGGTCGCTGCGCCATCTGAGCAGCGGCCCCGCGGCCATCGCGATGACGAGGACGAGCGCGATCGGCCCGGTCACAAGGTTGAAATAAGGCGGCCCGATCGAGATCTTCTCGCCGAGCGCCTCGGTGACGAGCGGGTAGAGCGTGCCGATCAGCACCAGCCCGAGCACCACGCACAGGAACAGGTTGTTGGCGACGAGCGCGCCCTCGCGGCTGACCGGCTCGAAGGTCGAGCCTTCCTTCACGGTGTGGATTCTGAGGCCGAACAGAGCGAGCGCGCCGCCGATGTACAAAGCGAGCAGGACGAGGATGAAGGCGCCCCGCTCGGGGTCGACGGCGAAGGCATGGACGCTGGTGAGGATACCCGAGCGGACGAGGAAGGTGCCGACCATCGACATCGAGAAAGCGACCACCGCCAGCATCACCGTCCAGGCCCGCAGCGCGCCGCGCGTCGCCAGCACGGTGACCGAATGGAGCAGGGCCGTCGCGGCGAGCCACGGCATGAGCGACGCATTCTCGACCGGGTCCCAGAACCACCAGCCGCCCCAGCCGAGCTCATAATAGGCCCAATAGGAGCCGGCGGTAATGCCGAGGGTGAGGAAGATCCAGGCGCCGAGCACCCAGGGCCGCATCGCCCGGGCGAACAAGGGCCCGACGTCGCGGGTGACGAGCGCGCCGACCGCGAAGGAGAAGGCGATCGAGATGCCGACATAACCGAAATAAAGGGTCGGCGGATGGAAGGCGAGGCCCGGGTCCTGGAGCAAGGGGTTGAGGCCGTTGCCCTCGATCGGCACGGGGCTCAGCCGCTCGAACGGGTTCGAGGAGAAGAGCAGGAAGGCGTAGAAGCCGAGCCCGATCGCGGCCTGCGCCGCCAGCGTGGCGATCAGGGTCCGGTCGGGAAGCCGCCGCTCGAGCCAGGCGACCGCCGCGCCGGCGACGGCGAGCACGGTCACCCAGAGCAGCATCGAGCCCTCGTGATTGCCCCAGGCGCCCGCGAACTTGTAGATGAAGGGCTTCATCGAATGGCTGTTGGCGGCGACCAGGGCGACCGAGAGGTCGGTGCGCAGGAACAGCAGGACCAGGGCGAGGAAGGCGAAAGCGGCGAGCGCGGCCTGCGCGACCGCGACGGGGCGGACCGAGCGCCCCAGCCCCTCCCCGCCCTGCATGAGCGCCATGACGCCCAGCCCCAGCTGGAGCAGCGACAAGGCCGCGGCGAGCCACAGAGCGGCGAGGCCGGCCTCGGCGATCATTCGACGCTCTCCGTCCGGTGGACCGGGCGGCCGTTCCGCTCGGCGAGCTCGGGCGGCATGTAATTCTCGTCGTGGCGGGCGAGGATCTCGGTCGCGGCGAAGCTGCCGTCGGTACGGAAGCGGCCCTCCGCGATGACGCCGGCATTCTCGCGGAACAGCTCGGGCGTGATGCCGCGATATTCGACCGGCACGACGGCGTCGGTATCGTCGCCGACGAGGAAGCGGATGGTGACCCCGTCCGGCTGACGCTGGAGCGACCCCGCCTTCACCATGCCGCCGACGCGCACCGAGCGGCCGAGCGGAAGGCCCTTGGCGCGGACGTCGGCGGGCGCGTAGAAATAGCTCGCCTGGTCCTTCAGCGCGGACATCGCGAGCAGCACCGCGCCGAGCATCGCCGCCGCCGCGATCAGCAGGAGCGCGAGCCGCTGGTTCTTGCGCTTCATGCGTCGCGGCCGATCCGCTCGGCGAGCCGCTCGGCGCGGCGCATCGCCAGCCAGCTCAGCGCGACCAGGGCCAGCGTGCCGGCGCCGGTGAGGCCGTAGGCGGCGAGGATGAACGGCCAGTGGTTCATTCGGCCGCCATCCGCCTGAGGCGCGCCTCGGCCTTGGCCCGGGCGAGCTCCGCGCGCATCCGCATCAGCACCACGGCGCCGAACAGCAAGGTGAAGCCCAGGGCAGAGGCGAGCAACGGCCACAGCATCGGTGCCGCGATCGCCGAGGTGCCGCGCACCAAGCTGATGCTCTGCCCCTGATGGAGGGTGTTCCACCAGACCACGCTGTAGTGGATGACCGGCAGGTTGATCGCGCCGACGAGCCCGAAGATGGCGACGACCCGCCCGTCCCCTCCCCGCTCGCGGTCCGCCTCTCCCAGCGCGATATAGCCGAGATAGAGGAAGAGCAGGACGAGCATCGAAGTCATGCGTCCGTCCCATTCCCAATAAGTGCCCCAGGTCGGCCGTCCCCAGAGTGAGCCGGTGACGAGACACAAGGCCGCGAACACCGCGCCCGGCACCGCGATCGCCCGCGCCGCGACTGCGGCGAGGGGGTGGCGCCAGACCAATTGCATCGCGCTCGCCACGGCGATCCCGGTCCAGCCGGCCATTCCGAGCCAGGCGGCGGGAACGTGGACGTACATGATACGGACGCTCTCGCCCTGAAGATAATCGCGCGGGCTCGCGAACAGGCCGGCGGCGAGCGCGGCAAGGGTCAGCAGCGCGCCGCTCCAGCCGAGCCAGCCGGTGAGCGGGCGCGCGATTTTGAGGAAGCGTGCGGGATTGGCGAAGATGTGCATGGGGCTCGGCGCTTTCTAGCGAAGGCAGAAGGGACAGTCTATTTGACTGTCCCCTCCGACCGAGGCGCTGGGGGGACAGCCAGGTAGGCTGTCCCCAAGGGAGAATCAGCGGCCGATCAGCCGCATCGCCATCGTGTCGGCGACCGCGGCGGGGTTGCGCCCGGTCGAGTCGCTCTCCTCCCAGATTTGCTCGAGGCGGCCGGGGATGCCCTGGATACGACGGCGGACCGTGTCGTGATCGCCGTCCTTCAGGAACTCGGTCGAGACGTTGATGATGCCGCCGGCGTTGATCACGTAGTCGGGCGCGTAGAGGACACCGCGCTGATGGATGCGGTCGCCGTCCCGCGGCGTCGCGAGCTGGTTGTTGGCGCCCCCGGCGACGATTGGGACGTTGAGCGCCGCGATTGACGTCTCGCTGAGGATGGCGCCGAGCGCGTTGGGGCTGAGCACGTCGGCTTCGAGCGTCATGATCTCGGCGGGATCGACGACATTGCCCCCGACTTCCGAGGCGAGACGCTCCGCCCGCTCGCGGTCGATGTCGGCGAGGCTGATCCGGGCGCCGTCCGCGGCGGCACGCCGGGCGAGGCCGCCGGCGACGCTGCCCGCGCCCTGGATCGCAATATGGAGCCCGGCCAGGCTGTCGCGGCCGAGCTTGCGGCGAACGGCGGCGCGGACGCCGAGATAGACGCCGTAGCTGGTGTGCGGCCCTGGATCGCCGCCGACCGCCCCCTCGGCCACCGGAAGGCCGGCCACGAAGCTCGTGTGACGGGAGATTTCGACCAGATCCGCAACGCTCATGCCGACATCTTCGGCCGTGACGTAGCGGCCGGCGAGCCCCTCCACGGCACGGCCGAACGCGCCGAGCATTTCGGGCGTCTTGGTCCGTGCCTCGTCGGCGAGGATCACCGCCTTGCCGCCGCCGAGCGGAAGACCGGCCATCGCATTCTTGAAGCTCATCCCGCGCGACAGGCGCAGCGCGTCGGCGAGGCCGTCGCCCGGCGCGGCATAATGCCAGAAACGGACGCCGCCGGCGCCCGGCCCGAGGTGCGTCGAATGGACGGCGACGATCGCCCTGAGGCCGCTTTGCCGGTCGGTGACGAAGTGAACGAGCTCGTGATCGTCGAAGTCGGCAAAGTCCCAGGGGGCGTGCATCTCGGTCTTGATCCTGTTCGAGGCGGGCGCGGAGAAAATGGGGCGATCGACGGGACTTGAACCCGCGACCCCCGGTACCACAAACCGGTGCTCTAACCAGCTGAGCTACGATCGCCACGGCGCACGGAATGCGCGCGCCGCGACATAAGCGGCGGCCCAGCGGCGGTCAAGGAATGTCACGGGCGGACCACAGTCCTGCAACCCTACACCCCCCAGACCGTTACGGCTCCATCACGGCCCGCTACGGGCGCCGCTGGAGGGTAACATGACACTCGGCACGATCCTTCTCATCATCCTGATCCTGCTCCTGATCGGCGCGCTGCCGAGCTGGGGGTACAGCCGCGGCTGGGGCTACGGCCCGTCCGGGCTCCTCGGCATCATCCTGATCGTGATCATCGTCCTGCTGCTGATGGGCAGGCTCTAGGACCGTCGCGCCGGCGCGTTCCGGCGCGCCGGCCCCTCTGCTGGATTCCGATCGCGTTCGCGGGGCTCCCCGTCCCACGCGCCTTCCCTTCCGCGCGGGATGGGTTAAGGAGCGGCGACGATTGAAGTGAGGGCCTCATGGCGCGCGAACCATCCTACCCCGAAGACGCCCCGGTCGGCGGAGAAAGCGAGGCCGCGCAGGCGGCCGCCGCGGCCAAGGCCTCGGATCCGCGCCGGACCCGCCACCTCGTTGCGGGCGCGGCGATCGGCATCGGCTCGGCCGCTTTGGTCGCGGCCCTGCTCTACGCGAACCGGTCCCGGAAGGGCGACCGCAGCGACGAATAGAGAGTCGTGCAACGGGGGGTGCAGTGCTGGGACCGACGATCGAGACCGACCGCCTGATCCTGCGGCCGCCGGCGGAGGCGGACCTCGACGGGTGGGCGTCGTTCATGGCGGACGAGCGATCGGCGCGCTTCGTCGGCGGCGTCCAGTCGCGCGCGCTCGCCTGGCGCTCGATGGCGACGATGACCGGAAGCTGGGCCCTGAAGGGCTTCGGCATGTTCTCGGTGCTCGAAAAAGGAAGCGGACGCTGGGTCGGGCGGCTCGGCCCGTGGCAGCCCGAGGGTTGGCCCGGGACCGAGGTGGGCTGGGGCATATCGTGCGCGCATTGGGGCAAGGGCTATGCGACCGAGGGCGCGACCGCGGCGATCGACTGGGCTTTCGACGCTCTCGGCTGGGACGACGTCATCCATTGCATAGACCCAGCCAATGCGGCCTCGATCGCGGTCGCGGAGCGGCTCGGCTCGGCCAATCGCGGCCCCGGGCGCATGGCCCCTCCCTTCGACAATTATGATGTGGACATCTGGGGGCAGACGCGCGAGCAGTGGCACGTCAGGCGGCGGGCGCGATGATCGACTTCTCTTCCTTCAGCCTCGCCGATTTGCTTCCGTTCATCCTCGTCGGATTCGCCGCGCAGCTCGTCGACGGCGCCTTGGGCATGGCGTTCGGCGTCATCTCGAACACCCTGCTGCTGAGCCTCGGAATGCCGCCGGCGCACGCTTCGGCGAGCGTTCATGCGGTGGAATGCTTCACCACCGGCATTTCCGGGATCAGCCACGCTTTCTTCCGCAACGTCGACTGGCGGCTGTTCGGGCGCCTGGTGGTGCCGGGCGTGATCGGGGGAATCCTCGGCGCCTACGTGCTGACCCAGGTGCCGGCCGAGACGGCGCGGCCGCTCGTCCTCGCTTACCTGACTGCGATCGGAGTCTATCTCGTCTGGCGCGCGACCGGCCATCCGCCGCACCCGCGCACCCCCCGCATCGTCGCGCCGCTCGGGCTGGTCGGCGGCTTCCTCGACGCCGCGGGCGGCGGCGGTTGGGGACCGGTGGTGACCTCGAACCTGCTCATCCAGGGCGCCGACCCGAGGAAGGTGATCGGCACGGTCAACATCGCCGAATTCTTCCTCACCGTTACCATCTCGGCGACCTTCATCCTCGCCCTCGGCATCGAGGACTTCACCAAGGCGGTCGTCGGGCTGCTCATCGGCGGCATCGCCGCGGCGCCGCTCGGCGGCCTGATCGTCAAGAAGCTGCCCGCCCAGCGGCTGCTGCTGATGGTCGGCGTCGTGCTCACCATCACCAGCCTCTACGGCATCTACCGCGCTTTCTCCTGATCGGGCCGATCCCGCAGCGGGACGGCATCGAAGATTGGGGGCGAAACATGGTTGACGACGCGTTAACCTCGTTTCGCGGCGACTCGCCCGCTTGGCCTCGATGGAGCGTCGTTCCGATGAGAAAAAGGTTCATTCTGCTCGCGGCCGGCCTGCTGCTCGCCGTCGGCGCCGCTGGGCCCAAGGAAGAAGCGCGGCTCGGCTACGATCCCGCGGTGGACCTCGGCGAGCCCTACCAACGCGCATCCGCCGCCCAGATCGTCAACGTCTCCGGCTACCCGCCCTGCTCGCGCACGGTGACCGACCGCTGCATCCAGCTCCACGAGCGGCGGGTCCGCGCCGCGCTGGCCCGGCGCGCCCCACGCGCGGCGATGGGCGGGCCGATCGAAGGCCGCGCCGACTATCCCCACTGCTCGCGGCTGATCACCGACGAATGCGTCCAGCTGTTCGACCGCACACGGCGCCCGGTGCGAGCGGCTCCGGCGCGGCGCGCTCCGGTACGCGCGCCGGCGGGCGCCGAGACTCCGGGCATCTGAAGCTCAGCGCTCGCGCCCGTACCATTCGTCGAGGCGCATCAGCTGGTCGTATTCGCCGTAGGGCGCATATTCGGGGTGGAGCTTGGCGGTGAACGGCTCGTCGCCGGTCAGCCACCTTTGCGCGGCGGCGATGAAGTTGCGCGCGGCGATGGCGGTGAAATCCGCCGGGTCGATCCCGCTGCGGCCGCCGACCGGGCTGCGGCAATAGCCGAGCCGCCCCGACGGGGCGCGGGCGAGCGACCAATATTCGAAGCTGGCCGGCAGCCCCTCCACGTCCGTGAAGCCGCCCCGCTCGGCGATCAGGCCGAGCAGCCCCAGCTGCATCGAATATCCCTCGGCAACCGCGCGGGGACCCGGCGGCGTCCCCGTCTTGTAATCGACGATCGCGAGGGTGCCGTCGGCGTCGCGGTCGATCCGGTCGGCCATGCCCTGGAGCGCGATTCCCGCGACCTCCGTCTCGCCCCACGCCTCCGCCTTGAGCGGAACCCGGCCCGCCGCCTTGTTTCGCGCCACCTCCTCGGCGATCCAATCGACGGCGTCGAGCAGGCGCGGCTGCCACAAAGCCCGCATCAGGGGGTGGGCGGCGGCGTCGCGGAGCAGGGCCTCGGCCCGAGCCCGCAGCCGCGCCGGATCGCAATCGTCTTCCTTCATCCAGGCCTCGAGCACCTTGTGGACCGCGCTCCCGCGCCAGGCTGCGCTCGGATCGGCATCCGCCGCATCGAGCGGCGCGAGGCCGAGCATCTTGCGCGCGTAGAAAGCGAAGGGATCGGCCTTCAGCCGGTCGACCTCGGTGACCGAGATCGAGCGGGGCCGCGTCCCGGCCGGCGGTGCGGGCGCCGGCCGCTTCGCGGGATGATGGCCTTTCGGCCTGTCGAGCGCGCGCGCCCAGTATCGGTGGAAAGGCGAGCGGGTGAGGCCGCCCGTCATCGCCTCCATCCTCAGCCAGAAGCGTGAGGGGATTGCGGGCGACCGGGCGTCGCGGCGGGCGCGGGTGACCAGCACTTGCCGGCCGCCGAGCGCGCTCGCGAAATCGTGGGCGGAGAGCCCGATGCGACGTTCGAGGCTCGGCAGGCCGAGCTCGTGCCGCAGCCGCGGCGCCAGCCAGGGATCGGGACTCGGCAGCTGCGGCCAGACGCCTTCGTTGAGGCCGCCGAGCATGACGAGGTCCGCCTGCTGGAGCCGCGCTTCGATGAGGCCCCAGATGAAGATGCGCGGATGCTGACCGTAAGGCGGGCGCACCGCGGCCGCCCTCATCAGCTGCTCGAGCATGGCCGGCAAATTGTCCGGTCTGACGTGCGCCGGCCCCTGCCCGGCCGCCGCCTCCAGGCTCGCGAACAGCTCCGCCGCCGCGCGCCCGGCGGGGCCCGACCACGCGCCGTCGCCGCCGAGCGCGGCGACCGCCTCTCGCAGCGCGGCGAGCAGCACGCCGAAGGGAGGCTCGGCAGCGGCAAAGACCGCCTCGAGCGGCTGCAGCAGCGCCCGCGCTTCGCCCCACCAGGCGGCCGCCGCGGCGCGGCGGTCCCGGTCGCGGCCGCTGCGGTCGGCAAGGTGCCGGTCGATGCCTTCCAGTCCGGCCGGCGGCCTCGGCCCCCTGAGGACGAGATCGAGCAGGCGCAAGCCGTCGAGCCAGGCCATCCTCCCCTCCCCACGCATGACGAGCGGATGCTTGAGGAGGGTGAGCAGGGCTACGGGCGCGAAGCGTTCCGCCGCGGCAGTCGCCGCCGCACGGATCAGGGTGCCGGGAGGCGTGAGCGAGAGCGGCCGCCCGGCGCTGTCGTCGGCCTCGACGCCCCAGCGGCGGAGATGGGCCGAGACCCGCCGCGCCAGCGCGCGATCCGGCGTGACGAGAGCGGCCGTGCGCCCGGGCTCCTCCAACGCCTCGCGAAGCGCGATCGCGATCGCCTGCGCCTCTTCGGCAGGCGTGGCGAGCTCCATCGCGCGCACCCCGGTGAGCCGCCGCTCGGCCGGTTTCAGGCGCTGCCACCTGGAGCTGGACGCGGCGGGAGTCATGGCGTTGGCGATCGCCCGGCTCCGCACGGCGGGCGCGTCCCTGCCGCCGCCCCAGCGCCAGGACTCGACCTCGCCCCGCGCCACATCCATCCGGTCGAGCAGCAGCTTCAGCGCGAATTGCGGATGGGTCTCCACCGAGGAGCGCCGCAGCCCGGTCTCCGGATCGGGCTCGTGCGGCCCGAGCGAGTCCCATTCGTCCTGGGGCATGAGAAGGTCGAGCCCCGGGAAGACCACCAGCCCCTCGGGCTGCCGCGAAACCGCGCGCAGCAAGCGCGCGACCGCGGGCGCAGCCGTGGTGATCCCGGCGGCGGCGACGAAGCCGGGCGGCGGCTGCGCGCGCCAGCGCCTCACCAAGGCGTCGAGCAATCGATTGCGGCGGTCGGCGAGGTCGATCCGACCCCGCTCGGCGAGAGAAGCGGGCCAGTCCCGCAGGATCAGTTCGAGCTGATCGAGCGAAGCCTGCCAGTGGAGCGAAAGGTCCGGCAGCTCGCCGGCGAAGCGCCTCAGGCGCGCAGGATCGATCTCCTCGAACAGCAGCTGGTCCAGCGTGCGTGCGAGATCCTCCGCCAGACGCAGCGCTTCGGCGGCGTCGACCCCGCGGTGGCGTTGGACCAGCCGGGAGAGCGCCATCAGGCGCTCGACCGGCTCGATCGCCGGTGGGATCGGTTCCTCTTCCTCGCCCAGCGGCTCGAGCGCGGCGCCGATCCGCTCGTCCAGCTCCGGATCGCCGACCGTCACCAGCCGCGGCAGCAGCAGCCCGCCCCCCGAACGCCGCACGAAGGCGTCCTGGATCGCCCGTGCGGCCCGGTTGTTCGGAACGAGGACCAGGCCGCCGGCCAGATCGGTCTTGCCGCGCCCGAACCGCGCCGCCAGCCCCGCCGCCAGCGCGTCGGCGAACGCGCGGTGCGGGGGGATCGTGTAGACTGAGGGCCGGCTGGGATTCACCGGCTCACGCTAAGCGTTCCTGCAAAGGGAAGTCGAGTTGAAAGCCCCTCCCCTCGATGGGGAGGGGTTTGGGGTGGGGTGGCATCTCCGGAAACGCGACGCCCCATGAACGAGTCCACCCCCACCCAACCCTCCCCCATCAAGGGGGAGGGGCTTCTGCCTCAGGCCGCGCTTAGTATCTCCTCGGCCTTCCTGATGTTGGGCGGCGCGCCGACGTCGAACCAGAGGCCCTGATGCACCGTGCCGTAGCAGCGCCCCGCGGCGATCGCCCGGTCCCAGAGGATGTTGGTCGAGAAGGGCCCTTCCGGAAGCGAACCTTCGAACAGGCGCTTCGAGATCATCTGGATGCCGGTATAGACGAACGGAGCGACGCTACCGGGCTTTCGGCGGCGGAGCCTTCCCCCGGCACTCATGTGGAAGTCGCCCTGCCCCTTGTGGCAATAGGCCCGGGCGAGCGGCACGAGCAGCAGCAGGGCGTCCATCCGCTCCTCGTCCCAGCAGGAAGCGAGCAGGCGCAGCGCGTCGACCGGCCCATCGACCCAGAGATTGTCCGAATTGACCGCGAGGAACGGGTCGGCGTCGATCAGCGGCAGCGCCCTGACCAGGCCCCCGCCCGTCTCCAGCAGCTGCGCGCGCTCGTCGGACACCATTATCTCAATGCCTTGGACGCGATTTTTGAGATGCGCTTCGAGGACTTCGGGCAGGTAATGGACGTTGACGACCGCTTTCCTGACGCCGGCGGCACGGAGCCGGTCGAGGCAATGATCGAGCAAGGTCCGCCCGGCCACCTCGACCAGGGGCTTGGGCCGGGTCGCGGTCAGCGGCCGCATCCTCTTGCCGAGGCCGGCCGCCATGACCATCGCCACCTCCGGCACGGCTGCGACCGGGTCCGGCCGAAGCGCGAGCGGGGCGCGCCGCTTCACGCGGCCGCGCTTTCGGTCCAGGCGGCGGCGCGCTTGTCGATCGGTACGTTCGCGTCGAACCAATCCCTCACGACGGCCAGCGCCGGGTGGGCGAGGTTGCGCTCCAGATAGCCCCAGACGCGCGGCTGGAGCGGCAGATAATGGGCCTTGCCGTCGCGTTTCCAGAGCCGCGTGAAGATGCCGAGGATCTTGGTGTTCCGCTGCGCTCCGAGGATCTCGTAATGGGCGCGGAAAAGGGCGCGGTCCGCGACGTTCGCGGCCTCGCAATAGAGCTTGAGCATCGCCTCCTCCAGCGCCGGGGCGACGTCGCGGCGGGCATCCTGGAGCAGGGAGACCAGATCGTAAGCGGGATGGCCGGCGAGCGCGTCCTGAAAGTCGAGCAGGCCGAGGTCCGCCCGGTCGGCAAGGACCATCAGATTGTCGGCATGATAATCGCGCAGCACGAGGACAGGATTAGTGCGGACCACTCTCAGGACGTCCTCCCATGCCTCCCGCCAGGCGGGGAGATAGGCGGCTTTGTCCACTTCGAGCGCCAGGGCAGGCGCATACCATTCCGGGAACAGCAGAGCCTCGCGCTCCATCACCGACGCGTCATAGGGGGGAAGGTCCTCGGGCGCCGGCTGCGCGGCCAGGCGCGACAGGACGTCGACCGCCGCCTCGTAGATCGGCCGCTCGCGTTGCGGCTCGCGCTCCAGCAACGGCCCCACCCGGTCGTCGCCGAAATCCTCGAGCAGGAGCAGCCCCTTCTCGCGGTCGATGGCGAGCGGCCTCGGCGGCGAGAAGCCCCGGTCGATGAGGTGGCCCGCGACTGTCAGGAAAGGTCCAATATCCTCATGCTCCGGGGGCGCGTCCATCAGCACGGCGCGGTCCTGGCCCCGCACCACCCTGAAGTAGCGTCGAAAGCTGGCATCGCCGGCGAGCGGCAGGATCTGTGCCCCTTCCCAGCCATGCGCGGCGAGGAATTCGGGCGCCGCGTCCGGCGGAATCATCGCGGGGGCCATCGCTCCCCCCAAGCCGCCGGTACCTCGGCTGTCAAGGCGCGCGCCCCTGCTTCTCCGGAGCCGATCCGGAGACGGAGTGCGTCCGGCCACAGCGCCGCGCCGAGCCGTTCCGGCCACTCGACGACAAGCGCCGCGTCGAGCCGCGCGTCGCCGAGGCCGAGCTCGGCAATCTCGCCGGGATCCTCGATCCGATAGAGGTCGACGTGCCAGAGCGGCAGCCGCGTCGCGGGCGGCTCGTAGGCGATCACCAGGGGAAATGTCGGGCTGGCGACGTCGCCCTGGAATCCGAGCCCCCGCAGCAACCCCCGCGCCAATGTCGTCTTCCCGGCGCCGAGTTCGCCGGACAGGGCGACGACGTCGCCGGGGCGGAGCAATGCGGCGAGGCGCGCGCCGAAAGCCTCGGTGTCTTCTGGTGACTCGAGGACGATCATCGCGTCAAAGCCCCTCCCCTTGAGGGGGAGGGGTTGGGGAGGGGTGGAGTCTCCGGAAGGGACGGGGCCTTTTTTTCCGACTCCACCCCCACCCCAACCCTCCCCCATCAAGGGGGATGGCTTTACGGCCGAGCCCTGCTCTCACGCCGCGCTACGCGGCAGCGTGATGATCACCGCCGTGCCCTCGCCCAGCTCGGAATGGAGCGCGATCGAGCCGCCATGGGCTTCGACGAACTGCTTCGCGAGCGGCAGGCCGAGGCCGACCGCCGGCTCGCCGCCCGGCCCTTCCGCCGCGGTGCGGTTGAAGCGGTCGAAGACGCGCGGCTGGTCGGCCGGCGCGATGCCGCGGCCGTTGTCCGAGACGACGATGCGCGCTTCGCCGTCCTCGCCGTCGGCGCGGAGCAGCACGCGGCCGCCCTCGTCGGTATAGTGGAAGGCGTTCGCGAGCACGTTGCCGAGCGCCTGGCCGAGCCGCTTGCGGTCGCCGGTAATCGATCCGACCGAGCCTTCGACCTCGACTGCGAAGTCGATCGCCTTGCGCTCCGCGCGTGAGCGAAGCTCTTCGGCGGCCTCGCGGCAGAGGCCGGCGAGATCCACCTCCTCTTCGGCGAGCAGGAGGCTGCCGCTGTCGCTCTGGGTAAGGTCGAGGACATTGTCGATGAGGGCGCCGAGCCGCGCGACGCTTTCGAGGATCGCGCCGACATAATCGCCGGCGGCCGCCGGCAGCGCACCGGCATAGCCGCCCGCGAGCATTTCGGCGAAGCCGCCGATCGAGGTCAGCGGCGTGCGCAGCTCGTAGCTCATGTTGGAGACGAAAGCGGTCTTGAGCCGGTCCGCCTCTTCCAAGGCCGACGTACGCTCGCGCAGCGCCGCCTCGACCGTGCGGCTCGCGGTCACGTCGAGCATGGTGAAAAGCGCGTTGCCGTCGGGCAGCGGCACGGCGGCGAATTCGAACTCGCGCCCGTCGAGAAAGCCGACGCGGCCGTTGCGCTGCTTGCGTTCAACCGTCGCGTTGCGGACGAGTTCGCGCACCAGGCCCGAATGGTTCGGGTTCTTGAGCTTCTTGCCGATGTGGGTGGTGAGCGCGTCGATGCGCGGATGGAGCGCGAGCTGCTCTTCCTCGAACTGCCAAAGCTCGCGGAAGCGGTTGTTCCACAGGTGGAGGCGCCC
>DASVSD010000003.1:0-25832 GCA_036388255.1 Allosphingosinicella sp.
CCTCCACCGCGCGTCCGCAGACGACGAGCATCAGGAGGTTGAACAGCAGGTGGAAGAAGCCCGCATGGACGAGCGTCGCAGTGAGCGGTGTGAGCCACACCGGGACGGAGAACGGATCGTCCTCGAGGCCGATCCGAAGCGGCAGGAAGCCGAGATTTCCGACCGCCCAGCCGAACTGGCCGCTGAGCTCGACCATCAGCCATGCGGCGACGGTGGCGAGCGTGATCGCGAGCGTGACTTTCGCGGCGTCCCAGCTCTGGGGCGGGCGCATATCCTTATCGGTCCACCGATTGCGAAGCCGGAATCGCGCTCAGATGAACTCGACCTTCCCGATCTCGTAATATTTGTCGCCCGAGGGCGCCGAGAATTCGACCTCGTCGCCGACGCTTCGGCCGATCAGAGCGCGGCCCAGCGGCGAATTGTAGCTGATCCGCCCGATCTTGGCATCGGCCTCGGTCTCGCCGACGATCTGGTACTTCACCGGCTTGTCGTTCTCGTCGAGCAGGTGGACGGTCGCCCCGAAGACGACCTTGTCCCCGGAGAGCGTCGTGGGATCGATCACCTGGGCGCGCGAGAGCCGGTCCTCGATGTCGGCGATCTGCGCCTCGACCTGGCCCTGCCGCTCCTTGGCGGCGTGATATTCGGCGTTCTCCGAGAGATCGCCGTGCCCGCGCGCCTCTTCGATCGCGTCGATGATCGCCGGCCGTTCGACGCTCTTGAGATGCCGGACCTCGTTCTGCAGTCTCTCGTAGCCCTCGGCCAGCATCGGCATCTTGTCGACGGTCGCCATCTTCTCTTCAGCCTTTCGTAGAATATTCTCGGAGCCGCCTTCTGCTGGAAGACAGCCCGTCCTGAGCAGATTATAAGGGGGTTACGCTCTCGAAACGGAATAATAGTCCTGCAGGGACCGAACTTCAAGGTCGCGGTCCCGTGCCGCGCCGATCGCCCGCACGACAGCGGTGCTGGCCGCGGCGGTCGTGAAATAGGGGACACGCGACATCAGCGCGCTGGCGCGGATCGAAGCGGAGTCCTTGTGGCTCTGCCAGCCTTCGGTGGTGTTGAAGATCATCGCGATCTCGCCGTCCTTGATCCGGTCGACGATGTGCGGCCGCCCCTGCGCCACCTTGTTGACGCGCTCGATTTCCAGCCCCTCCCCGGCAAGAAAGGCGGCGGTTCCCCCGGTGGCGACGACCTTGAAGCCGAGCTCGATGATCGCCCGGACCGCCGGCACGATGACTGGCTTGTCGCTGTCCTTGACCGAGACAAACACGGTGCCGCCGGCCGGCAGCTCGATTCCGCCGCCCTGCTGCGATTTGAGGAATGCGATCTCAAAATCGTCTGCGATTCCCATGACTTCCCCGGTGGACTTCATCTCCGGAGAGAGAACTGGGTCAACTCCGGGGAAGCGCGCGAAGGGGAACACCGCCTCCTTCACCGCGACATGGGCGACGTCGCGGTGAATCGGCAGGAAGCCCATCAGCGGTTCGCCGGCCATCACCCGCGCCGCGATCTTCGCGATCGGCGTCCCGATGGTCTTGGCGACGAAGGGGACGGTCCGGCTGGCGCGCGGATTGACCTCGATGAGATAGACCAGCCCGTCCTTGACCGCGAACTGTACGTTCATCAGCCCGACCACCCCGAGAGCCAAAGCGAGCGCGCGCGTCTGCGCTTCGATCTCGCCGATCACGTCCGCGGGCAGGCTGTAGGGCGGCAGAGAGCAGGCGCTGTCGCCCGAATGGACGCCCGCTTCCTCGATATGCTGCATGACGCCGGCGATGCAGACATCCGTTCCGTCGCAGATCGCATCGACGTCGACCTCGATCGCGTCCCGCAGATACTGGTCGATCAGCACCGGGCTGTCGCCGGAGACCTGGACCGCTGTCACGATGTAATCGTCGAGCTGGGCCGGGCCGTCGACGATCTCCATCGCCCGGCCGCCGAGCACGTAGGAAGGGCGAGTCAGCACCGGGTAGCCGATGCGCTCGGCGACCGCGAGGGCCTCCTCGCGCGACCGGGCGATGCCGTTCTCCGGCTGCCTCAGGCCCAGCTTGCGGACGAGCGCGGCGAAGCGCTCGCGATCCTCGGCGAGATCGATCGCATCGGGGGATGTGCCGAGGATCGGGATACCCTCCCTCTCGAGCGCGGCGGCCAGCTTCAACGGGGTCTGGCCCCCGAACTGGACGATCACGCCGGCGAGCTCGCCGCGCAAGGCCTCGACGTGGAGGATCTCCAGCACGTCCTCGACCGTCAACGGCTCGAAATAGAGGCGGTCCGACGTGTCGTAGTCGGTCGACACCGTCTCCGGGTTGCAATTGACCATGATCGTCTCGTAACCCGCCTCGGCCAGCGCATAGCAGGCATGACAGCAGCAATAATCGAACTCGATCCCCTGCCCGATCCGGTTCGGGCCCCCGCCGAGGATAACGACCTTGCGCCGGTCCGAGGGCATGCTCTCGTCCTCCGGCTCGCCGAAGCTCGGCGCCTCGTAGGTCGAGTACATGTAAGGCGTCTTCGCTTCGAACTCGGCAGCGACCGTGTCGATGCGCTTGAAGACGGGACGGACGCCGAGCCGATGGCGCAGCGCGCGCACTTCGTCCTCGGTGGTGGCGCCGATCATCGCCTTCACGGCATCGTGAATGAGCCCGTGGCTGCGCGCCATGACCTTGTGCGCGCCGCCCGGAATGTTCGCGGCCCGCACCGCGAGCTCGGCGAGGCGGCGATCGGAAAAGCCCATCGCCTTGAGGCGGCGCAGGCCTGCGGCATCGTTCGGGAGGCCGTCGCGGCAGACCGCCTCTTCCGCCCCGACGATCTCGTGCAGGCGGTCCAGGAACCAGGGATCGTAGCGGGTGATCGCGTGGATCTCGGCGACGGTGAACCCCTCACGAAGCGCCTGCGCCGCGACCAGCAGCCGGTCGGGGGACGGCCGGGCGAGCGCAGCCTCGATCTCGACCCGCGGGGCGCCGTAGAGCTCCTTGACGCCGTCCAGACCGATCAGCCCGATCTCGAGGCCGCGCAGCGCCTTCTGCAGGCTCTCGTGGAAATTCCGCCCGATCGCCATCACCTCGCCGACCGACTTCATCGCCGTCGAAAGAAGCGCCTCGGAGCCGCGGAACTTCTCGAACGCGAAGCGCGGGATCTTGGTGACGACGTAATCGATGGTCGGCTCGAAGGAGGCGGGCGTGACCCCGGTGATGTCGTTCTGGATCTCATCGAGCGTGTAGCCGACGGCGAGCTTGGCCGCGACCTTGGCGATCGGGAAGCCGGTGGCCTTGGAGGCGAGCGCCGACGAACGCGACACGCGCGGGTTCATCTCGATCACGACCAGCCGTCCGTCGGCGGGATTCACCGCGAACTGGACGTTGGAGCCGCCGGTCTCGACCCCGATCTCGCGGAGCACCGCGATCGAGGCGTTGCGCATGACCTGATATTCCTTGTCGGTCAGCGTCAGCGCGGGGGCGACCGTGATCGAATCGCCGGTATGGATGCCCATCGGATCGACATTCTCGATCGAGCAGATGATGATCGCATTGTCGTTGCGATCGCGCACCACCTCCATCTCATATTCCTTCCAGCCGAGCACCGATTCCTCGATCAGCACTTCGCTGGTCGGCGACGCCTCCAGCCCGCCGGTGACGATCGCGACGAACTCCTCGCGATTATAGGCGATGCCGCCGCCAGTCCCGCCGAGCGTGAAGCTCGGGCGGATGATCGCGGGGAGCCCGACGAATTCGAGCGCGCGCGTCGCTTCGTCGAGGCTGTGCGCGATCTGCGAGCGCGGGCTTTCGAGCCCGATCCGCTCCATCGCCTGGCGGAATTTCAGGCGGTCCTCGGCCTTCTCGATCGCCTCGGCGTCCGCGCCGATCATGGCGACGCCGTATTTGTCCAGCGTGCCGTCCTTGTAGAGCGCCAGCGCCGTGTTCAGCGCGGTCTGCCCGCCCATGGTCGGCAACACCGCGTCCGGCCGCTCCTTCGCGATGATCTTCGCGACATATTCGGGCGTGATCGGCTCGATATAGGTCGCGTCCGCCAGCTCCGGATCGGTCATGATCGTCGCCGGATTGGAATTGACCAGGACGACCCGGTAGCCCTCCGCCTTCAGCGCCTTCGCCGCCTGCGTGCCGGAATAATCGAACTCCGCCGCCTGGCCGATGACGATCGGCCCAGCGCCGATGATCAGGATCGAGGAGATGTCGGTACGCCTGGGCATTATCGGGCCTTCATCGTTCCGGCATCGGTCCGCCGGACCAGATCACATAACCTTCGGGACCCGCCACGCCCGTCTGGGCGCGCACGCTAAAGACGGGACCGTCACCGGGTCCGCCCTCGTAGAGAGAGAGCTCGACGAAGCTCGACCAGGCCTCGATCGCCACATCGCAGAGCGTGACGAACCATCGGTCGGGCGCGTTGCGCCATGATGCGGCGGACTTTTCCGCGGTTATCATCGAGCCGCCAGGGCCGACCCCCATCGAAAAGTCGTCTTCCATCAGCTCCGCCAGCTGCTCGAAGCGCCGGGCCGCGCGACGCGGCCCGCCTTCGGACATGGTGTACATCATAAGGGCGATGCGGGCCGTATCGGACGGGGGATGCAACCTCGCGGCTTCGTTCCAGGCATCGGCGAGCTGCCGGCCGCAAATCGCCGCGGCGGGAGCGCGAATCGCGGGATCGAGCGGGACGAAATTTCCCGGTGCGAGCCCGTCCGATGCGCGCAGCAGCACCGCGATGTCCCGTTCGCTTATCTGGGCGGGTCGCCGCGGCGAACGGCACGCCGTCACCGCCGCCTCGATCTGACTCCGGATGAAGGCGGCAACGACACGGGCACGGTCGCGTCCCGCGAAGGCCGAGGATGGCAAGGTCGCCCGATTGAGGCGGACGCTGCATTCGCCGGGCCAGGGGCTGACCTCGAGGCCCTCCGCCGACCGTTCGATCGCCGCGCCGGCGCGCGTTTCCTCGCCCGACAGCGTTGCTCTGCAAAGCTCGTGATCCCTCCCGGCAAGCGAGCCTCTCCGGTAGCAATGCATCTGCCAGGGCCCCTGGAGGACCCGCGCGGGTTCCTGCTGCGCCGCAAGAGCCAGCGACAGAGCGACGGAGACGATCATATCCCCCTCCTCTTCAGCATCGTGATGTCGCTCCGCTTCGGCATCATCGCGGGGGCTCGTTGGCGGGCGCACCATTGGGCCCGGTCGTGAGCCGGAACCCCTGCTCCTCGGCCCAGAGCTGGGCGCAGGCGACGCGCCCGTCCTGACTCGCCTGCAAGGCCATGTTGCTGCGATGCCGGAACACGAGATGAAGCAGGCGGCGATCGCGGCGGTCGCGCTCCAGATGGGTGCCATGGAGGCCGCAATTGGCACGCACCTCGGGGAATTCGGCCTGCATGCGCTCCCAGCCATTGGCCGTGCAGGCGCCCAGCGCTGCCGCAGCCACGACTGCCGCCATGCGCCTCATTCGTCGGGCTCCACGATCGCCTCGATATGGACGAAGTGGAGCGACCGGCGATGCGACCAGCGGCGGACGCAGCGCACATCGCCTTCCGGGGCGCCCGCGGCAAACAGGAACAGGAGACGCGGCTCCTCTTCCTCCTGGATCACCTCGCCGAGCGCACGCCCGCAACGCTGCGCGACCGCGCCCAGCTCCTGCGGCGAATACATGCGCACGGGCTGGGTCGTTGCGCAGGCGGAGAGCGCCGCAAGCGCCGCGGCACAAGGCAGCGCGAACGCGGCTCTCCGCAGGATTGCAGCGAAACGGGCGGCCAGGATCATTCGATCGGGCTTTCGCCGGACTCGGTCTCACGCCAGCGCCGATATCCATCGAGCATGTGTTCGCTCGTCCACCGCACGTAGAAGATGGGTTGGTCGGCGCCCGGCCTGGAAACGATCACGTCGACATAGCCGACCCGCGCCCTCACCGCGGCGCGACAGACCAGCGTGAACCGATCCCGGGCGTGCGCATCCCAATCGGAGCGATCGACGTCGGCCATCAGGTGCGGCCATGGGCCGACTTGCAGGACCATGTCGTTTTCGAGGCGGATTCCGAGACGGCCCGGGATTCGTCCCAGCGCGGACGAGCTCGGCCCGAATGCTTCGAGGTTGATCTCATAGATCGTATCGGGCCGGAGGAAGCGGGTCGACCGGGCGTCCCATTGGGCCTGCATGCTCGCAGCGCAGCGCTCTGCGGCGCCGGCCCGAGGTGCCGACGCCGACGCGGCAATTGGGGCCGCGACCGTAACCGCGGCGAAGAACAAGATTGCTTTCACCCGCCCCCTCCCAGCTGCGATACGAATTTCTCGAAGAGATAGAAGCTGTCCTGCGGGCCGGGGCTCGCCTCCGGATGATATTGCACGCTGAACGCAGGCCGATCCGTGAGCTCGATGCCGCAATTCGAGCCGTCGAACAGGCTGACATGGGTCTCGCGCGCATTCGCGGGCAGGCTGTCGCGCTCGACGGCGAAGCCGTGGTTCATGCTGGTGATCTCGACCCGGCCGTCGGCGAGGCGCTTGACCGGGTGATTGGCGCCGCGGTGGCCCTGGTGCATCTTCACGGTCCTCGCCCCGACCGCGCGTGCCAGGAGCTGATGGCCGAGGCAGATGCCGAACAGCGGCTTTCCGGTCTCGAGCAGCCGCCGGATCACCGGCACCGCATATTCGCCGGTGGCCGCCGGGTCGCCCGGCCCGTTGGAGAGGAAGAGGCCGTCCGGCCCGTGGGCCATCACGTCTTCGAAGCTCGCAGTGGCCGGCAAGACGGTGACGCGCGCGCCAGCGTTGGCGAGGTTGCGGAAGATGTTGCGCTTGGAGCCGTAGTCGATCGCGACGACGTGGGGACGGCTTTGGTCCTCCTCATGCTCGCCATAGCCGCGCCCGGGCGCCCACCGCCCCCCCGACCAGCGGTACATCTGCCGGCACGAGACCTCCCTGGCGAGGTCCATTCCCTCGAGCCCCGGCCAGTCGCGCGCCCTGCGCAGGAGGGCATCGACGTCGAAACGCCCCTGCGCATCGTGCGCGATCACGCCGCTCGGAGCGCCCTTCTCGCGGATCAGGCGGGTGAGCGCGCGCGTGTCCACCCCGGAGAGGCCGATCCGCCCGTTCGACTGCATCCATTCGCCGAAGCCGAGCACGGCCCGGTGGTTGCTCGGCGCGGTGACGTCCTCGCGGACGACGCAGCCCAATGCCCAGGGATTGTCCGCCTCTAGATCGTCGTAATTCGCGCCGACATTGCCGATGTGCGGGAAGGTGAAGGCGATGATCTGCGAGGCGTAGGAGGGATCGGTCATCACCTCCTGATAGCCGGTCATGGCGGTGTTGAAGCAGACCTCGCCGACCGCCTCCCCTTCCGCCCCGAAGCCCCTGCCCCAGACGACGCTCCCGTCCGCCAGCACCAGCACGCCGGTCGCGCCTTTCGGCGGCGCGGGCGTGGCTTTGGCGTCGGCCATGTCGAAGGGCACTCCAGCTTTCCGGCGATGTCGCTAAGGCTCGACGGCTAGGGGCCGCGGGCTGCACCGTCAATCTATTAAAATCCGCCCGCCGCTCCTATCCTGAGGGCTTTCCCCGGAGCCGAGACCCAGGACATGATTCGCGACGACATCAAGGCCGCTTTGGTCGCGGCGATGAAGGCCGGCGACAAGCCGCGGACCGCCGCCATCCGCCTCGTCCAGGCCGCCCTCAAGAATCGCGACATCGAGCTGCGCGGCGGCGGCGGCGGCGGCGACGACGACGTGCTCGTCACCGAAGTTCTGCAGAAGATGATCAAGCAGCGCCGCGAATCGATCGCCCTCTACGAGCAAGGGGGACGCGCGGAGCTGGCCGCGGCGGAACAGGCCGAGGTCGCGGTGATCGAAGGCTTCCTCCCCCGCCAGATGAACGACGAGGAGGCGAAGGCCGCGGTCGACGCGATCGTGGCCGAGACCGGAGCCGGCTCACTGAAGGACATGGGCCGGGTGATGGCGGCGCTGCGCGACCGGCATTCGGGGCAGATCGACATGGCGAAAGCCAGCGCGCTGGTGAAGGCCCGGCTCTCCGCTTAGGCTGGGGCATGACCCTCAGCCCACAATTCCTCGACGAGCTTCGCGCGCGGACGAGCCTGTCCGCGCTGATCGGGCGAACGGTGAAGCTGCAGAAGGCCGGGCGCGAGTACAAAGCGTGCTGCCCCTTCCACAACGAGAAGACGCCGAGCTTCTACGTCAACGACGAGAAGAGCTTTTGGCATTGCTTCGGCTGCGGCGTGCACGGCGACGCGATCCGGTGGCTGACCGACGCGCGGGGCCTGCCGTTCATGGACGCCGTCAAGGAGCTCGCCGACGCCGCGGGCATGGAGGTGCCGGCGCCCGACCCGCGCGCGCAGGAGAGAGCGGAGCGCGCCGCCGGGCTCTACGAGGTGATGGAGGCGGCGCAGGGCTGGTATGTGGACCAGCTCTCCGGGATCGAGGGCGCGGAGGCGCGCGCCTATCTCCAGCGCCGCGGCATCGGCGATGCGACGCTGCGCAAGTTCGGCTTCGGCTTCGCGCCGGATGCCCGCGGCAAGCTCAAGGCCGCGCTGAAGCGGTTCGGCAACGAGTCGCTGGTCGAGGCGGGGCTGCTCATCCAGCCCGAAGGCGAGGAGCGCGAGCCGTACGACCGGTTCCGCGGCCGGCTGATGTTCCCGATCCGCGACCGCCGCGGCCGGGTGATCGCGTTCAGCGCCCGGATCCTCGGCGCGGGGGAACCCAAATATCTGAACTCGCCGGACACGCCTTTGTTCGACAAAGGCCGCACCCTGTTCAACATCGACAAGGTCGCCGCCGCCAGCCGCGAGGCGAAGCGCGTGGTCGTCGTCGAAGGGCAAATGGACGTGATCGCGCTCGACCAGGCGGGAATAAGCGAGGCGGTGGCGCCGCTCGGCACGGCGATGACCGAGGCCCAGCTCGGCCTGCTCTGGCGCCTCTCCCCGTCCCCCGTCCTCTGCTTCGATGGCGACCCCGCCGGGCAGAAGGCGGCGATCCGCGCTGCGCTGAGGGCGCTGCCGCATCTCGCGCCCGGCCGTTCGCTCGCCTTCGCGACGCTGCCGCCCGGGCAGGATCCGGACGATCTCGTGCGCGCTTCAGGCAGGCCGGGCGTCGACGCCCTGCTCCGTGAGACCGAGCCGCTGGTCGAGCGGCTGTGGCGGCACGAGGTCGACGCCGAGCCGCTCGCCACCCCCGAGCAGAAAGCCGGCCTGCGCCGCCGGCTGCTCGACCACGCATCGGCGATCGCCGACCCCGACGTGCGCGACCAGTATCGCGCCGAGCTCCTGCGCCGCTTCTCCGACCTCACCCGCCCGCCGCAGCGCCCCTGGACTCCGGGCGGCCCGAAGCGCGGCCCCTTCGTCGCGCCGCGGCCGCTTTCCGCCGAAGCGAAGGGCGTCGCCAGCGGTGGAATCGACCCGCGGATGATCCAGGCCGTGCTGCAGGGGCTGCTGCTCTTCCCCGAAGTGATCCCGGACCACGGCGAGGGGATCGCCGCACTGCCGATCGGCGATGCCGCCTCCAAAGGGCTGCGCGACGAGCTGCTCGGCATCGCCCTCTCCCACGCCGAGCTTGATCGAAACGAGCTTCATACCATATTGGCCGCAAGTGGCGCGGCTTCTCTGGCGGAGAAGCTGCGACGGACGCGAGGATTGGCCTTTTCCTTCACCCGCCGCGATGCCGACCCGGAACGCGCTTGTCGCGACCTCGTTCTGGTGATCGACACGCTGGCGGCCCAGCCGGGCATCGACGCCGCACTGGAGGCGGCGACGGCGCGGCTGATGCGGGAAGACGGCGACGAAGCCGCCTTTCAGGAGCAGCAACGGCTCCTCCAGGCGCGCGGCGAAGCGGAACGGCAGCTGGCGGCGCTCGTCGAGAGCGACGCCGCGGCGAAGACGGAACAAGGCGTTTAGATGGCGAAGACCAATGCTCCCGAGGGCGAAGACAAGGCCGAGACCGGCGACGCCCCGCTGATCGACCTCAACGAGGCCCAGCTCAAGAAGCTGATCAGCCGCGCCAAGAAGCGCGGCTACATCACCTATGACGAGCTGAACGAGGCCCTGCCGCAGGACCAGATGGCGTCCGAGCAGATCGAAGACGTGATGAGCGCCCTCAGCGAAATGGGCGTCAACGTCGTGGAGGCCGAGGAAAGCGACGAGGACGAGCCGGGCGAGCCGGACACCGACGCCGGCCTCGACGACGGCGCCGACGGCGGCGACGGATCGGAAGGCAGCGAGCGCTACGTCGTCGAGAAGAAGAAGGAGACGGTCGACCGGACCGACGACCCGGTCCGCATGTACCTGCGGGAAATGGGCGCGGTGGAGCTGCTCAGCCGCGAAGGCGAGATCGCCATCGCCAAGCGCATCGAGGCCGGCCGCGACACCATGATCTGGGGCCTGTGCGAAAGCCCGATCACCTTCAACGCGATCATCGAATGGTCGAACGCCCTCAACGAGGGCCGCATGCAGCTGCGCGAGATCCTCGACCTCGAGGCGATGCTCTCCAAGGGCCCGACCGCCGAGCAGGTGGCGAGCGCCGAGGAGGATGACGACACCATCTCCGAGACCACCGCCGGCCCCAGCTTCAAGGAAGAGGAGGAGGTCGAGGAGGCCCCGCCCGAGGTCGACGAGGACGAGGAGGAGAGCCTGGTCGAGCGCCGCGCCCCGCGCCCGGTCGAGGAGGAGGAAGAGGACAACACGCTCAGCCTCGCCCAGATGGAGGAGGCGCTGAAGCCCGGCGCGCTCGAGAAGTTCGCCAAGATCACCGACCTCTACAAGAAGTTCGCCAAGCTCCAGGGCGCCCGCATGGGCTCGATGAGCGCCGGCAACGCGTTCGGCCGTTCGGACGAGACCAAGTACCAGAATCTGCGCGACCAGCTCACCGCGGAAGTGGAGAGCGTCCAGTTCCACCAGGCCAAGATCGAATATCTGGTCGACCAGCTCTACAGCTACAACCGCCGGCTGACCGCGCTTGGCGGCCAGATGCTGCGCCTCGCCGAGCGCCACAAGGTGCCGCGCAAGGCGTTTCTCGAAAGCTACATGGGCCACGAGCTCGACGAGGGCTGGTCCGAGCGGGTCTGCAACACCGACAAGAAATGGTCGGCCTTCTGCACCCAGGAGCAGGAGGCGATCGAGCGCATCCGCGCCGAGATCGCCGACATCGCCGCCTCGACCGGCATGAGCCTCGCCGAATTCCGCCGGATCGTGAACCAGGTCCAGAAAGGCGAGCGCGAGGCCCGCATCGCCAAGAAGGAGATGGTCGAGGCGAATTTGCGCCTCGTCATCTCGATCGCCAAGAAATACACCAATCGCGGCCTGCAGTTCCTCGACCTCATTCAGGAAGGCAATATCGGCCTGATGAAGGCGGTCGATAAGTTCGAATATCGCCGCGGCTACAAGTTCAGCACCTACGCCACCTGGTGGATCCGCCAGGCGATCACCCGGAGCATCGCCGACCAGGCGCGGACGATCCGGATCCCGGTCCACATGATCGAGACGATCAACAAGCTGGTGCGGACGTCGAGGCAAATCCTCCACGAAATCGGCCGCGAGCCGACGCCCGAGGAGCTCGCCGAGCGCCTGTCGATGCCCTTGGAGAAGGTCCGCAAGGTGATGAAGATCGCCAAGGAGCCGATCAGCCTCGAGACCCCGATCGGCGACGAGGAGGACAGCCACCTCGGCGACTTCATCGAGGACAAGAATGCGGTGATCCCGGTGGATGCCGCGATCCAGGCGAATTTGAAGGAGACGGTGACGCGGGTGCTGGCGTCTTTGACGCCGCGTGAGGAGCGCGTCCTGCGCATGCGCTTCGGCATCGGCATGAACACCGACCACACGCTCGAGGAGGTGGGGCAGCAATTCTCCGTCACGCGCGAGCGCATCCGGCAGATCGAGGCCAAGGCGCTGCGGAAGCTGAAGCATCCGTCGCGCTCGCGGAAGATGCGGAGTTTCTTGGACCAGTGACAAGCGCCCAAGCGTAGCGAGAGGATTGCGGAGCAATCGTCGAGCAGCGCGCAGAGAGTGGCGCAGTCCGGCCGGCGGGCGTCCTGAGCCTGCCGAAGGATGAGCCCGTTCGACGTCACGGGATTCACTCCTGTGACGGCTGCACAGAAATTAGAGAGTTCACGCGGAGGCGCGGAGGGCGCTAAGAAGCCACACGACGACAACTCCAGGTGCGCGCTGCCTACGGGCGTTCAAAGGGCGCTTGGACCAACAGCCACGTCTGCTAAGCCAAGCGGCCGACCGGCTACATCCCGGATCACGATAAAGTTTTTTGTCGCCCTGAGCGCCGCCTTAGCGACCGCAGCCGCCTCACTTGTATAGCGCTTGGTCACCCGACCTCTACTAGTCGATCGCTCTATGAACGATCCTCCTCCCTCCTCGTCGACAAACCGAAAAGGATAACTGAGCGAAGTTATTGCAGGAGCAATATCAGATAATCGAGTCTGGACCCTCCACACATCCGCCAATCGCCTTGTGAGTACGTCTACCGCAATCGCAATAGCAATTGCAGCACGTAAGTTGTTTTTTAGATCACTTGAGGGTAAGTTAGCCTGCGGATTATGCGCAGACCGGTGGCGGGTCTTCGCCAAGCCAAGAAAGTCGTTGTGGATGTCAACGCTTGAATAGCCAATAGCCGATGTTATTGATGCCAGAGTTGCCCACGGCTTTTTAACGCGGAACACTTTAAACCCATTTGCGATATCACTCGCAGCTACATTTGAGCCACGAGAACTGAACCCCAATGCAGTGAACACGGGAGGCGTCTGGCTATATTTAGCGATATCTGGAATATGTTGTTCAAAGTACGCCAGTCGGTCGGCATCGGGAACAAAGTTCCCTCGCGTCGCTAATCCCTCCACTGCTTTAATCGTTAGGAATTCACGCAACTCCGTTGGAAAGTTGGAATATGGAATGGGGGCACGAGTGAGTGAATTAGCCATATAATCAAAGCAGCCCTCAACGTACCTTTCTAGGCTTGCAAAGGCGTTCACCGAGAGCCCTAATCGAAGGATTCGCGCAGACAGGTTATGAGGATCTGTAGGTGGAAACTTGTCTACAAGCAGTGGATCGTCGCTGAGCGTAAGCATGCGCGCCAAAGCGTGATAGAACAGCTGTCGATTCATAGATCAAGCTACAGCTAATAGAGTCCCTAACATCGTTTCAACCCGATATCTAATTCGTGCTGGGGTGTTCGTTCCTGTCCTAACGGCCTTGTCAAACTCGTCGTCTTTGAAAAGCTGCCTAGTCGCACGCACAACGTCAGTTCGTTTGTTGCGAATTCGTACGTAGTCTTCATCCGATAAGGTGCCTGCTGCGATCATTTGTGCGTCGTAGAGACCAGCGAGTAGCTGGTCTCGCCAAGTATTTCCTTCTGGCCGTTGAAATGCATTTTCTCCCCAGAGTTCCTCGCACCTTTCAATCGCCACTGTAAAATCATTAACGATTAAGTTGGCACCTGCCTCATCGACATTTTGATTGGCCCGCATGAACTTATCCATTTCAGAGCTAAGATTACCGCTGAACGTGAGGATGTTGGTGTTGAGGGTCAGAAAACGGAGCACGTATTCTGCATCCGCCATGTCTCTATAGGCCGGTGAGGAGTCATCAGTAATCTTAAGTTTACGTCGAAGAAACGGATTAGCGGAAGCTGCATAAATTGCATTATTTAGCGGTCCACGAAACGCTACGTTGCGAATTTCTTGATTATTGAGTGGTTCGCCAGCTCGGTTGAGGCGCAAAAAAACTTCGTACTTGAGAAGTGGGTCAGTCTGCTTAAGAAGTGTTACTACTCTGAGATATGGCCTCAATTTAAGGGCGTTGGTGATCTCCGAGGGGAGGTCGTCGAACCGTAAGCCTATAGCTACAGTGAGACGCTCGAGATTCTTTAACGCGAATCGACCATTCAAATACTCGTTGATCGCCTTCAGACGCTGTTTCCCATCAATCGCGGTATATGTGCCGTCGCTCTCTTCAGCAAGATAAACGGGGGGAACAGGGACGTTGAGCAGGAAGGACTCGATTAGGGCAGACTGTTTGTCAACTTTCCAACGCTCGCGCCGTTGGAAGCCTGGTTGCAGGTCAATCGCACCGCTCTCGACCATGTCTGCAAGCGTGCCGAGTGGCAGGTCAGCCGTTTGGACAACGAGGCGGGCCTGTGCTTCATTAAACCGTGTTCTAAGATCTTGATCGCCCACCAGTGATCCCTTTCCCTCTCCGAGAAGTTGTATTCAGCATTGGATTTCTAATGGCAACCAGTGACCAATCGGCTCACCCTGGTTCTCAACAATCGTCACTCACGAGCAGCCGGAAGCTGAGGCGCCAGCGGCGGGGAGATGCCGCTGGGTTTACTCCCTGCCCCGGAACAGCAATACGACGAGGTGCCTCTCAAGTCATCCCATGGGCAGCGGGGTCGGCGACCGCTCGCCGCACTCGGCTAGGCCATCAGCGCCTCCGTCCGCCTCACCGCTCTGCAGCCAGGCGACCAGCTCTAACGGGTGACAGTCACGAGACCGGCACCAGACCCGCCTCCCCCTCGCCGCCCACAACCGCACCACCAAAGCCACCGATCGAACAGCACCCCTAGCAGCCGGCGCGTTGCGGTGACAGGTACGTACCTGTCACCACTTGCTGTAGGCCTTCGACTTCGCTCAGGACACGCTTCGGCTCCGGCTGGCGTTCGATCCAGGCGTCGAGCTTCGCTTCGAGCGGGACGGACAGGGGGGCCGCGTTTTCATAGAAGGTCGTTGACGACGATGGTCGTGACGATGCCGCTCGGGACCAGTGTCAGCAGAACGGCGCGCCACGAGGGTGACCGGAACGCGATGATGCCCGACACCAGCGAGAGGAGCAGAAGCGCCGGGCTCAGGAAAAAGACCGTCACGAGCAGCGCCATGCCGTCGGAGCATCCGCCGCCGCAGATCATCGGCGACAGCAGCGCCACTGGCGTGAGGTAGGGCAGCGCCAAGCCGGAGGCTACCGCCACGACGAGCGATGCGGTCCGCAGGCCGCTGCCGAGAGGAGTGATCTCGCCGTCTGAATCGTAAAGGGGCGCGGCCATGCGGAAAACCTGCGCCCGCCCGCTCGACGTTGCAACGCCGCAATTGCCGCCCGCTCACAGAGGGCTCGGGGTGACAGGTAACGTACCTGTCACCGGCGGGTGCGGATCAGGTCCGGCGCTTCGGCGAAGAGAGGCGGTCGAAAAATCGGTATCGGACACGAATTCCCGCTACAGGGAGCTCGGGAGGACGTATGGACGCGCCGATCTGGACCTGCCTAAGCGAGGGGGCGGAGCATCCCGTCGACCTCGTCCACGTCGAGCTTCTCCTCGACCGCGGCGGCACCGAGATTTCCGTCCAGCGCTGCCACACCTGCGGTCAGCTCTACCGGTTCGAGCAGTTCGAGCTGAACGACTGGTCGGGCGGCGGCGATTATTGCGACCGGACCTCGATCTGGAAGGCGCTCGAGCCGGACGAGGTCGAAAAGGTGCGGGCGGATCTCAACTATCAGCCGCGCGGCGGCCGCCAGCACCGCTTCGACACCGGCTGGAAGCGCGAGGGGTCGTAACCGGACTTTGCACAACATCGGAACTAGCTGGTAGGGACTGCGAGACGCCGACCGACGATGCGCGGCGGCGGGGCACAGGGGGGAACATGGCAAGACCGATTTTGCAGGCGATGGCGCTGGCGGCCTGCCTGACGGCCACCGGGCCAGCGGCGGCACAGACGACGCAGGCGAGCGGCACGATCACGTTGCGTCAGCCGGACGGGACAATCGTGCCCGTCGCCGGGGCCGTCGTCGACATCCACCGCACGGACATAAGATGGACCGTCGCCTTGCGCACCGGAAGGACGGGGCGGTACGTTCAGGCCGGCATCCCCCTGGTGGGGACCTACACGGTCGCGGTCAGCGCGCCGGGCGCCGCGCCTGCGTTCCGCTCCGGTTTGAGGCTCTTCCACTTCCCGATCCAGGATTTCGAGCTCCAGCCCGGCGACGGCGCCCGCCTGACGCTCGCCCAGATCAGAGAGAGGCAAGCGGTCCCGCCGCCGAACTGACGGCGCCACGGCGGAAGGCAAATGGGGACAGTGACCATTTTCCCGTCGCCGCCGGTGAAGTGGCGGGGTCGAGAGCGGAAAATGGAAACTGTCCCCTCGGCTGCCGGCCCACCGTCACCAGAACAGCGACCAGAAGAGATCCTTGAGACGGTGAAGAAGCGACTGGTTTCCGAATGTCGGGCCCATGCTCCTCGTCGACAACAGCCGGCCGTCGCGCCGCGCGTGGCAGGCCTCGTAGCTGCCGTCGGGCCAGGTGCCGCCGGTCCTCAGCCGGACGCAGACGCGGTCCGGAAGCTGCCTTACGAACGGACGCGTCGTCCGGCGGATGTCCTCGGGCGAGGTGCGGAACTCCCGGGCCGCCGCGGCCACCGCGCGGTCGACATAGGGTCGCTCCCCGGCGGGCAGGCGCCAGGCGGCGGCGTGGCTGTAGCGCAGGTGGAAGACGGCGAGCGCCAACGCCACGGCGAGCGCCGAGGCGATGACGATCCGGATGCGCTTCGGCCGTTTCACGCGCCGCCTTTCCCGGGGCAGACCCCTCGGCGCGAGCTTATGCCCCTTGCCTGAGAGCGTCAAAAGCCACTGTCCCTCATTCCGCTCGCTTTCGGCGCGTCGAGCGTCGTCCGCGCTTCGCGCGGCCCCTCCACCGCACTGCGTGCGGTCCCCCTCCCCCAGCTTGCTGGGGAGGAATTGGAGGCGGGTGATGCGGGGCGTCGGGGCGTGTAGGGTCTGCCGATGGGAAACCCGCCGGCATTGCCGTTTCGATTCGGCTGCGCCCTGGCGCTGGCCGTCGCCGCTTCGTTCGTCATCGCGGTGGCGGCCGGGCATTCTTACATTTCCGCCCTCCCTTTCTTGCATCACGACTGGGGTTATTATCTTGCCGAGCTCTGCCTCATCGCCGTGCCCTTTGGGGCGCTGGCCGTCGCCCGGACGCGCGACTGGCTGGCGTGGGCGGTCGCCGTCTTTCTCACCGCGGCGGTGTGGGGCTGGCATCTCCACGATCTCAGCCGGCAGACCGGCGTCAATATCGGCCTCGGAATCATCATGATGCTTGTTGCGCCGCTGCTGATTTCCGGCTTCAGCGTGGCGATCGCGGGGATGAGGGGCAAGATCCCCGATTGGGGCCAGGAGCCGGATTCCTGACTTCCCGCAAGGAAGCTGCATGAGCGGTGACAGTCTCGCGACCGTCACCAGGCTGGCGCCCTTCCGCCTCAATCGGCGATGGAGAAGCCGGTGATCGGCGTGCCGGGCGGAAGGTCCTTTACCTGCTCGTGAAGCTGGCCGGCGAGGTGCAGCTTGATCACGAAAGAGAGCTTCTGCATCGCCGCGGCGGACATCTCGCCGCCCACCACCGGCGCGACCACGAAGTCGTAGCATTCGCCCTCATCCAGCAGCAGCCCCTGCTCCCTCGCCGCGATCACAAAGCCGCCAAGCAGCAGATCGTCGCGCGCCTCGGTCTCCTGCAGCATCGCGGTGAAGGCCGCGAGGCTGTCGGCGACGGGCCTCAACCGGCCCTCGATCGTGTCGAGCTGGACGATCCGCCCGGCTTCATCGCGAAAGAAGATTTCGCCGAAGGCCGAGACCGACACCGCCGTCAGCCCGCCAAGGCCGATCCAGACCCAGCCGTCGAGGGCCCGGTGGATGTCCACGGCCGGGACTCCGATCAGGAGGAAATCGAGCTCCGGCGGGCCGCCGATCCGCACAAGGTCGACGGCGACCAGCTCGGGCACCTCGTCCGCCTCGGGTCCAGCCGCCTCCCCGGCCGCGCGCCCGGCATCGGCCGGCTTCCTGCGAAACAGACGTCCAAACATGTCCCCGTCCCCCGCTCCGGGCCGCGGACGCCCGTCGGGCGGGCGCCGATTCCCAGCATAGGTGCCTGCGCCGCGCCGTGCCAGCAGACGCATCGAGACGGTGACAGTCACATGAGCGTCACGGATTGTCCCTCAGGTCATCCCATGCGCCGCCGGGATCGGAGACATCTGCCCCGCCGGCTGCGCGAGCAGCGTCTCCTCCGCCTCCCCGCCCCGCCACCGCGCCACCAAAGCCTCCGGGTCGAACAGCACCCCCACCGGATTGTCCGTCGCCCGGAGCATCGCCCGCCCCTCCTCGGCGCTGCAGGCGTCGACCTGGAGCTCCATCCGGTTGCCGTCGGGATCGGCGTAATAGAGCGACAATGTGGGGCCGTGGTGGACCGGCCAATAAGGGTGGATGCCGGCGGCCTTGAGGCGCTCGTAGGTGGCGAGGAGGTCGGCGACATCGGCGTAGGTGTAGGCGACGTGGTTGACCCCGATCTGGCCGCGCTCGTCGGGGCCGCCGCCGTCGGGCTTCAGGAGGTCGAGATTGGCGAAGGCGAAGCGGTGGTGCTCGTCGTCGTAGGTGAGGAAGGCGAGCGCCGGGTCCTTGTTGACGATCTCGGCCTCGAACACCTCCTGGTACCAGGCGATCATCGCCTCGTAGCGGCGGGTCATGTAGACGACATGGGCGAACTTGACGGGCCTCGCCATGGCGGCGCTCCTTTCGGCGGAGGAAGGAAGGCGCGGCGGCCGGCGCGCGGCCCTCCCCCGCGGGCCGTGACGCGAGGGGGTTCGTATCACCAGCGTAACGAGATGTCCAAGGCGCCGGGCGCTTCGCGTTGACGCGGACGCGGGCGCCGGTCAGCGGGACCCTGCCGCCGCAGGGTCCGGGGGGTTGCGCCGCAGGCATTCGCGCAGCGCCTCCCGCTCCATCCTTCCGACGACCCCGCCTTCGCCGCTGGGGCGAAAGCCGCGATAGGGGCGGCGCGCGGAACGCGGCGGCGGCGGTTCGGGGAAGCCGATTTCGCCGAGATAGCGCGCGCTGTCGACCCGGTCGGCGACGAAGCCGTAGTCGCGCCCGCCATAGCAATCGACGTTGAGCGGGTAGCGCGTGCGGCGGCCGACGAAGCTGATCGCGAAGGCGCGGGACGCCGGGCTGGGGGCGGCGGGGCCGGCGAGGGCGAGGATACGCGCTTCGTCGACCTCCAGGACGAGACGGAAGCGCCGCGAATCGTTCGGGTCGGGAATGGCCGCGTCGCCGGGGAAGAAGCTGCTTTCCTCGAAGCCGGTCACCCAGATTCCGGTCATCCGCCGCGGCGGCAGCATCTCGGCGCAATGGCCGATGCTGTAATGCCATCCGCCGCGCTCGCGCCGCCAGCACGGGTCGGCGAGGAGATATTCGGTCTCCTCCGCCTTGGTACCCAGCTCCAGCCTGAACCCGCCGTCGAGCGGCTCGTCCGCGGGGATGCGGTCGCAGGCCGAGACTGCGAGCAGCAGGGCCAAGGAGATTGCCCCGCCTCCAGGGGTGGGGAGCCGGCAGGTTGGCGTGGCGCCCATCGCACGGGCATCGCATATTCGGGTCCCCTTCCTCCAGCCTTGACCCGGCCCGATTTTTCAGCGGGAATCGGTTCGCTCAACGGCGGGATAATGCGTGACCATGCCTATCGCCTTCCTGCTTCCCCTCCTCGCCGTGTCGTCGGCAGCGCCGAGCGAGGCGCGAGCGGCGGAGCATTCGTGCCATTGGGTCGAGGGGCGGCTGCAGGGCGGGAACGGGACGCCGGCCTATCGCATCTGGCCGCGGGGGACGCGGCGGCTGCTCGGGGTGACCACGGCCGGCTTCGATGCCGAAGCGGCGGACGTGATCCCTGCCAATGTGGCGCATTATCTGCGCGCGAACCGCACGGACCGGCTGTGGGGGCGGTTCCTCGTCTGTCCGCTCGCACCCGAGCGTGCGGGACGGATGCGGCCGGTGCGGCTCCTCGCGGCGCGGCGGCTCTCTCCGGCGCCCTGAGACGGGTCCGAGAGTGGAACCTGGCCTCGCGCCGTGGCAGGATGCCGCCCGGGACATGCGGAGGCGCACATGAACGAAGCAATCCTGATCGAGTGGGTGACCCTGGCGGCGGTGGCGGCGGCGGCATTTGGGCTCGGCTGGTACGCATCCGGACGGCGGCGGCGGAGCGGCGGCTGAGGGCGGGTCGGCGGTGGCGCGCGCCGAAATGCTGAACGTGGCCGTGCGCACGGCGATCGCGGTCGCGCTTGCGCCGGCAATGGCGGCGCCCGCGGGCCTGCTGGTCGCCGGGCTGCTCGGCGACGATCCGTGGCGGGCTCTGCTGATGGCGCCATTATTCCCCGTGACCTGGCTCACCATTCCCGGAATTTACGGCTATTTCTTCGCCTTCGGGCCGGTGCTGCTGCTCGGGCCGGCACTGACCTTTGCCGCGCGGACGACGCCGGGGCTGCGGCCGAAGCGCGTCTGGGTCGGCGTCGGGGCGCTGGGCGGGATCGGCCTCGCGCTCGCCTTCGCCGGGCCGGTGGCGGCCCTCATTCCGGTCGGCGCGGCCGCGGGTGCGGCCTCGGCGCTGACCTACCGGCTGATCGTCGGCGGCGGGCTCGTCCCGCGGCCGGAGCCCGGCGGGACGCCCTGATCGCTGCCGACTACGGCCAGATTACCGCCGGATTACTGGTTGTCGCGAACGGCGCGGGTATGGTCGCGCGAGCGGCGGTCGGCGCGCATCCGGTCGAGCTCCTGGATGCTGCGCTCGCGGATCCGCGCCCATTCGGCTGCCGAGCGGCAGGTGGTCTGCGGCATCATCGAGCCGGTACGGACCTCGCGGCGGCAGACGACCCGCTCCTCCTCCTGGCGACGCCGCTCGGCCTCGCGCTCGCCGGTGACGGTGATGTCGTCGCGCGACGGCGTCGCACGCTCGCCGGCGGCCGGGGCCGTCGCCGGCGTCCGCGCTTCGCTGGGCTGGGCCGACGGAGCTTCGCGGGTGGGCATCCGGTCCTGCGAGAGACCACCGCCCGGCTCCGCCATCGGCGCTCCGCTCGGCTCCGCCGCATATGCCGCGACGGGGGCCGCCAGGAACGCAGCCATGGTAAGCATCAGTCGGTACATCATGCCACTCCCCCAAGAGCCAAACCGCTCGGTTAGCACAGAATATCGGCCGCGCGAATAAATCTTGTCGCGGGGGCCGGCCCGCCGATTCCGCAGCGAGGCGGGATTGGCGGCATTTCCCAAAGCTTGGGTCAAAGTGCGAACCGGCCCGATCGTACGCGCCGAGCGATTTCCGGTCAAGGCGCTGGAAAATCGGCACTTTCCCCATCTGGCACGGCTCGTGCTGAGGAACTGCCATCAGCGCAGGCCCGGGGCCTGCACGGCCAGGGGAACGAACATGCAGGACGGCAATCTCTTCACCCGCGACGACACCTTCCTCGGCGTCTGCGAAGCGCTCGGCGAGGATTTCCGGATCAGCCCGCTCCTGCTGCGGCTGGGCATGACCGGCTTCCTGTTCTTCAACCCGATCGCCGCGATCGCCTCTTATCTGGGTGCCGGGATCCTCGTCGCTTTGTCGCGCTGGATCGCCCCGAACCCGCGCGTCGCGGCGCCGGCGATGGCGGAGCCCGAAGCCGTTCCGGTCGAGCCCCAAGAGATGGCGATCGCCGCCTGAGGGTTCGTCGCGCCTGACATTCTTCGCGGAGACGCTAGGATGCGGCTCATGCGAATGTCGCGGCGATGAATCTGGAACCGGGTATCCTGCTGGCGGCTCTGCTGCTGTCCGCTTCGCCGCCGTCCGCGACGTCGCCGACGGAATCCGAGGTCGCGGCTTTCGTGCGCGGCCACCCCCGGGCGCGCCGCTTCACGCCGCAGCCGCTGTCGGCGTGGGAAGACGCGCTGCGCGCGGCAGCTGCCGCGAGCACGTTCGACAGCGCCATCGACGCGGCTGCGCATCGCTACGGAATCGCAACCGGGGCAATGCGCGAACTGGCGCGTCTGTGGCTCGTCGTCCGCGCGCGCCAATATCAGCTGGAGCGCGGCAGCGACGAGACGGCCGAGCTGCGCCGGCGCCTGCTCGCTCTCGTCCGGGCGACGCGCCGTGCGCCGATCGCCTTGCAGCTCGCGGCTGAAAGCCTTCACGCCCTCGACCATTGCTCGAGCAGGGATTTCGCCGCGCTGATGGCCGGATCGACAGAGCCGGCGAACGACGCCTGGGCGATCGCCAACGCGGCCGAATGCCCTGACAACGCGCTCCGCGCCGCCGCAGCCGCCCAGGACCGCGGGATGCCCGCCCTGGTCCGGCTTGCCGATTACGGGCAACTCGAAGCGAGGGAGGCGCTGCCGCTCCTCCAATGGCTCACCGCCCCGCCGGCGCTGGCGAGGATCGCCGAGGCCGACCGGCCGATGCTCGCGGCCTGGCTCTACGGCCGGCATGCGAAGCTGCTGTTCGAGACCGGGCAGACCGAGCGGGCGGTCGCGCTGCTCGACGGCCTGCCGGACGCGATGCGGCGCCGTGCGCTGGTTCGGGAGGCGGGCCGCTTCACCGCCCTCGTCGACGGCCTGCCGGTTGTCGTCAGGACTGAGCGGCGCGACGAATCGCTGAAGCTCGCTCTCGCCGCCGCTTATGCGCTCGCCGGCCGGACGAGCGAGGCCGAAGCGCTTCTCGCCGACCATGGCGGCCTTGCAGCGACGCGGCGCGTGGCGGGCTGCACATGGCGCGACCCGGGCACGCCCGATCCGGCGTGCGCGAACATTCCCTACGAGGTGCAACGCGAAAGCGACGTCCACCTGCTCCTGCTCGATCACCTTCTGCACCACCCGGACGACGACCCGTACCCGCTGGCCGAGGCGTTTCTCGGATATTTCGACCAGTCGCCGATCGGAGCGATGACGGAGCTACGCTGCCGCGTCTTCTCCGAGGCGCAATTCGCCTATCTGTGCGACGCAGCGCGGGCGTCGCGCCTCCGCACCATCCTGGACGAGGACGATGACGACCAGGATCGCAGCGCCCAGCGCGCGGCTCTGGCGGGCTTGCCGCTGCCGGGGCTGGCGGAGGCCAGAGCGGCGGTGGCAGCCGAACTGGAACGCATCCTGGCGGCCAATGCGGATGTGGAGGAAAGGATGATCCGCCCCCCTCCGATCCGCACGGTCGAAGCCGCCCGGCCTCCTTTCGAAGAGCGTCCGCTCCCGGCCGCCTTTCGCGGCCTTCGCCCGCGCGCGACCGGACTGCCGCGCGACATCGGCGCCCTGCCCGACGGCTTCGTTGCCGTCCGCTTCGAGCGCATCGGCCAGCGGGCGGTGATGATCAGCGCCTCCCACCGTTACGATCCGACCGACGAGGTCTCGAAAGGGGCCTATTGGCTCCATCTCTCGCACGACGGCGGCCGGCACTGGGACCGGCCGCTCTACACGGGAATCGCCGACCGTTTCCCCTATGTGGTGCCGGCGACCTCGCGGATGCCGCTGCTCAACGGCGACGCGATCGACCTCGAAGTCGAAGTCGACGAGATCGATACCGCGGACGTCGGCTTCTACTCGCCGCGCCCGCGCAGCCGGCGCCGCGGCGCGGGCCTCTATCTGCACATCCCGCTCGCCGAACTCGCGCGGGACCGGGACGGCGACGGCCTCTCGGACATCGCCGCCCACCGCCTGCTGCTCGACCAGCCGCGAGCCGTGGGCGCCACACCCTTCGTGGTCGGCAGCGACGCCGGCCCCGGCTGCCCTGCGCCAACGCCCGACCGGCTCGCCACGCTCGCCGTCCTCGAACAGATTGCGGAGCGGGAGCGGGAGCTGCGCGACGAGGCGCGGTGGGCGGACAGGCCACGGCTCATCGAAGGCCATGCCGACGATTTTCGCTGCCTCAGGACGAATCGTCCGACGATCGTCTACGACGAGCGCGACATTGCCGCGCTCGAGCGCTTCCGGCCGGAAGTGCGGATGATCTCGGTCGGACCGATCGCCTTCAACCGCGCACGCGACCGCGGCCATGTCGGCTGGTCGGGGCACGGTTGGGGCACGGTTTCCCGGATCCGGCTGGTGAACGGCCAATGGCTGTTCGACGCGATGATGAGCTGGTCGAACTGATCGCGCGCTTGCAGGCGCGGGGCCTTTGTGATCGACTGCCCCGATGCCGCCGGCCGTCCCCATCAGCCGCCCAATCGCCGAAGACGCGGTCTTCTGGGCGAAGTCGCGGCTGCTGATGCTGCGGCGCATGGCGCGCGATGCGATGGCGGCAGAAGGGCGGCCTGCGCGACGGCTTGCCGGGCTGTCCGCCGGCAGCTTCCTGCTCGCGCTCGACGAGCGGCCGCTCTACACGCTGACCGAGCCGCGCGAGCGCGACCTCGAGCTCGGCAAGGTGCAGAATCTGCGCGTGGCCGCGACGGCGATCGACGGGACGGTGATCGAGCGCGGGGAGACGTTCAGCTTCTGGCGCACCGCGGGCCGGGCGACCCGCGCCAAGGGCTATGTGATCGGCCGCGAGCTGCGCCAGGGCTGCATGATCCCGACCATCGGCGGCGGCCTCTGCCAGCTCACCAACGCCCTTTCCCGCGTCGCGCACGCCGCCGGGATGGAGATCGTCGAGCGCCACAGCCACAGCGCCCGGCCGGACGGCCTGTTCGTCGACGGCGCCACCGACGCGACCGTATTCTGGAACTATATCGATTTCCGCTTCCGAGCCTCGCGGTCGGTGCGGGTCGGCGCGCGCCTTACCGAGACCGATCTCGTCGTCCGGCTGGACGCTTTGCCGTGAGCGCGGGCCCGCGCAGCTGCGCGAGCTGCGACGAGACCGGCTGCGCGATGCACCGCCGGCACGGGCTGAAGGCGGCGCCGGCGGAGCGCACCTGCTTCGTCGTCGACGATTCCTGGCCCGAATTTGCGAGCTTCGTCGCCGCCAGCCGCTCGGCCGAGGACCAGTTGCTCGCTCCCGGCCTGTTCGGCCCCCGGCCGGCCCGTTATTCCTGGCCGGCGCCGGTCCAGCATCGGGCCGCGATCGCGACCGCGCGGCGCCACCTCGTCATGCGCCGCGTCGCCCGGGCCCCCGGCGCGATCCGTCAGCGCGCCTATCTCGACGCCGACCGGGCTGTGGCCAGGACGCTCGCCAAAGCCATCGACTATCGCGCCCGGCACCTCGTGGTCGCGCAGACGTGGCTCCCCTGGCTCGAGGAGGCCGGCGCGCTCGGCGGCCGCAGCTTCGACGTGCTGATGAGCCGCTATCCGATCGCCGAGATCCACCGCCGGCTGAATGAGGCCGCGGCGGCGGCGCCTTCCGCCACCATCGCGGACTTCCGCGCCGATCCCGCGCTCGCCGCCCGCGAGGCGGACCTGCTCGCCCGCGCCCGCCGGATCGTCACCCCGCACGCCGGCATCGCCGCTCTGTTTCCCGAACAGGCGGTGAAGCTCGCCTGGCACCGGCCGCAGCCGCGGCCGCGGCGCGGCGGCGACCGCGTCGCCTTCCTCGGCCCGACGATCATGCGCCAGCGCCCGGACATTGCACGCACGCTCGCCGCCGCGCTCGACCGGCCGCTCATTGTGTTCGGCGACCTTCTCGAGGGCAGCGACTTCTGGGACGGAATCGCGATCGAGCGCAGGACGATGGGGCAGGGCTGGCTCGACGATATCGGCGCGATCCTCCACCCGGCGGCGATGACCGCCGAGCCGCGCCGGCTGCTCGAGGCGGTCGCCGCCGGCGTCGCTGTCTATGCCACGCCCGGCTCCGGCCTGGATCCCGGCGACTATTGCCCGCTGGAGGCTTTCGCCGGCGCACCCGCAGAGGAGCGACTCGCTGCGGCCTGAGAGCGCAGCGCCGAAAGTCCCCTCTCCCCTCTGGGGAGAGGGTTAGGGAGAGTGGGAGTCGGATTGCCGCGACGCGATCGGAAGAAGCTCGCCAGAGCCCGGGAGAGACGCCGCGCGCACCAAATATCTTGAATCGCAGGGATGGCGCGTATTGCGATTCACCAATGGCGAAGCGATGAGCAATCCGGAAGGCGTGGCGATCGCGATCCTCGCCGCGCTCGGCAAGGAGATT
>DASVSD010000004.1:0-83407 GCA_036388255.1 Allosphingosinicella sp.
GGCTGCACTAAGTCTCCGCGATTGCTTCGGCCGCTCCGTGAGGGGCGGCCCTTTCTTTATCCGGAGTATTCCACGGTGGCCCAGCCGCTCATGCCTCACGCGACCGCATCATGGCTGGTCGACAACACGTCGCTCACTTTCCCGCAGATCGCGGAATTTTGCGGCCTCCACATCCTTGAGGTGCAGGCGATCGCCGACGATACCGCCGCCACCAAGCTGACGGGACGGGATCCGCTGCGCGCCGGCGAGCTCACCCAGGAGGAGATCGAGCGCGGCCAGGCCGATCCCGAATACCGCCTGCGCATGCACAAGGAGCCGGACAAGACCACCCGCACCAAGGGCCCGCGCTACACCCCGGTTTCGAAGCGCCAGGACAAGCCGGACGGCATCGCCTGGATCATCCGCAACCATCCCGAAGTGACCGACGGCCAGATCTCGAAGCTGATCGGCACGACGCGCTCGACGATCGCCGCGATCCGCGACCGCAGCCACTGGAACATCGCCAACATCCAGCCCAAGGACCCGGTGACCCTGGGCCTCTGCTCGCAGCGCGAGCTCGACGCCGTCGTCGCCAAGGCGGCGAAGGCGGCCGGCATCGAGCCGGGCGCGAACGACGGCCGGATGGAGCAGGATCGCGAGGCGCTCATCGAGGAGCTTCGCGCCGAGCGCGACACGGCCGCGCGCGCAGCCGAGGCAGCCCATGCCGCCGAGCTCGCCGGAGAGAGCGGCCAGGCGACGAGTGCCGACGACCTCTTCCGCAGCTGACCCCGCGTCTCCCGACGCGGCGCTTGCTCAGATCCCCTATAGCCACAAGGGACTGACCTACCCGCTCGGCCGGCGCGGGCCGGAACCGGGCGAGATGATCCCGATCGCCGACGGCATCGGCTGGGCCCGCCTGCCGGTGCCGGGCTCCCTCAAGCACATCAACGTCTGGGCGCTGGACGACGGCGAGGGGGTCGCCCTGGTCGACACCGGGCTCGACATCGCCGCCTCACGCGAAGCCTGGGACCAGCTTTTCGCGGGCCCGCTTCTGGGCCGTGCCGCGACCCGCATCATCGTCACCCATTTCCACCCCGACCATATCGGGCTCGCCGGCTGGCTGACCGCGCGGTTCGGGGCGCCGCTGTGGATGACCCGCGAGGAATGGCTGTTCGCGCGGATGCTGACCAGCGACATACGCGATACGCCGCCTTCGGAGGCCGTGACCTATTGGCGCGCGGCGGGCTGGAGCGAGGACCGGATCGAGGCCGAGCGGGCGAAGGGCTGGGGGCGCTTCGCCTCGGTCGTGAGCCCCGTCCCGGTCAGCTTCGTGCGGATGCGCGACGGCGACCCGATCGAAATCGGCGGGCGGTCGTGGCGCGTCGTCGTCGGCAGCGGCCATTGCCCGGAACATGCCTGCCTCGTCGACGAAACGGGCGGGGTCATGATCGCCGGCGACCAGGTGCTGCCGCGCATCACTTCGAACGTGTCGCTGAGCCTCAGCGAGCCTTTGGCGGATCCGCTCGGCGACTGGCTCGCCTCGATCGCGAAGCTCCGCACGCTCCCGGCCGACCTGCTCGTCCTCCCGTCGCACGGCGAGCCCTTCACCGGGCTCCACGCCCGTCTCGACTCCCTGCGCGACGGCCATCTCGGCCGCCTGGTCGCACTGCACGACCACCTCTCGGAGCCCCGCCGCGCCGTCGACTGCTTCCCGATCCTGTTCGGCCGCGCCATCGACGATTCGATCCTCGGCCTCGCCACCGGCGAAGCCATGGCCCACCTCCGCCGCCTCGAGGTCGAGGGGAGGGCGGCGCGCGAAACGCGGGACGGCGTCGCCTGGTTCAGCGCCGCCTGAGCTTGTCGCGGTAGCCACCGGTGGCTATATTCGCCGGATGAAGCACGTCTCGATCAAGCAGGCGAAGGACACCCTCCCGGCGCTCGTGCGAGAGGTCGAGGGCGGCGCACGCATCGTCATCACCCGCAACGGCAAGCCGGTCGCGGAGGTGGTGCCCCTTCAGCAACGCGGCGGGATCAACTGGCAGGCGATCGAGGATTGGAAGAAGGAGCTGGGGGTCGACAAGCTGGTCACCTACATAGCTCCCGACTTCGACGATCCTCTGCCCGAAGACTTTTTGAGCACGCCCGGCCCCTACTGACCGTGGCGGTCTTGCTCGACACCCATTTCGTTCTTGCGATTCTGGAACCGAAATCGCTCGTCGGCGAGAAATGGACGTCCGAAGCCATTTCCGTCAGCATCGCCAGCTTGTGGGAGATCGCCATCAAGGCAAGGCAGGGGAAGCTAAATCTGGTGGTGCCTCCCGCCAGGCTCGAGGAGCGACTAAGCGGATTCGGCTGCGAGCTTCTCTCGGTTACGGGTCGTCACGTCACCGCCGAGGTCGATCCCTGGCCTGAGACCCGCGATCCGTTCGATCGCCTTCTCCTTGCCGTCTGTCAGGTCGAGGGGCTGCGGCTGGTGACGCGCGACCGCAAGCTTGTCGATCACCCGCTCGCCTGGCGCTCCTCCCGCGCTTGACCCGTCGCGCAGGCGCGATCAAAGCTGCCGCCATGTCCGACGCCCCGGAGCCGATCGCCGAGCTTTCGTTCGAGGCCGCGCTGAAGCGGCTCGAGGAGATCGTCCGCAAGCTCGAAAGCGGCGAGGCGTCGCTCGACGAGGCGATCGAGCTGTACGGCGAGGGCGATCGCCTGCGTCAGCAATGCGAAGCGCGGCTGCAGGCGGCGCAGGCGCGGATCGAGAAGATCCAGCTCGGCCGCAGCGGCGAGCCGACGGGCACCGCGCCGTTCGACGCCGACTGAAGGTGGCGCCTGCGCCGGTCAGCCTCGACACCGCGCTCGAGCAGGTTGGGGCCGAGATCGACCGCGCCTTCGAGGCTCTGCTCGCCGTCCCCAAGGACGCGCGCAGCCGTCTCTACGAGGCGATGCGCTATGCCGCGATCGGCGGCGGCAAGCGGCTCCGCCCGCTCCTCGTCGTCGCGGCGTGCAGCCTTTTCCACGTCGCGCGCGAGCGGGCGATCCGGGTCGCCCTCGCCGTCGAATGCGTCCACGTTTATTCTCTGATCCACGACGACCTGCCGAGCATGGACGACGACGATCTGCGGCGCGGCAAGCCGACCCTGCACCGCGCCTTCGACGAATCGACCGCGATCCTCGCCGGCGACTCGCTACACGCGCTCGCCTTTCAGGTCCTGGCGGAGGAAGAGACCCACGAGGACCCCTTCGTGCGCGCCGATCTGGTGCTCGAGCTTGCCCGCGCCGCCGGCCCGGCCGGGATGGCCGGCGGGCAGATGATGGACCTTGCTCCCGCAAGCCCGCTCGATCTGGCCGCGGTCACCCGCCTGCAGCAGCTCAAGACGGGCGCGCTGATCGGCTGGTGCCTGGAGGCGGCGGCGATCATGGGGCGGGTGCCGCCGGAAGGGCGGATCGGCCTTCGCGGCTATGCCCGCGACGTCGGCCTCGCCTTCCAGATCGCCGACGATTTGCTCGATATCGAAGGCGAGGAGGCGAAGACCGGGAAGCGCGTCGGAAAGGATGTCGCCGCCGGCAAGGAGACGTTCGTCTCGCTGCTCGGGCCGGAGCGGGCGCGGCAGCAGGCGGAGCTGCTCGTCGGCCAGGCGATCGAGCATCTCCACGGCTATGGGTCCGAGGCCGGGCTGCTCCGTGCCATCGCCCGCTTCGCGGTGGAGCGCGACCACTGACTGGTCTAGGAGTGGAATCATGAGGACAGGGGTCTATCCGGGCACGTTCGATCCGATCACGCTCGGCCACATGGACATCATCCGCCGCGGCGCGAAGCTGGTCGACCGGCTGGTCATCGGCGTCACCACCAATCCGTCCAAGTCGCCCATGTTCAGCGTCGAGGAACGGATCGCGACGGTCGGCCGCGAGGTCGCCGGCATCGCCGACGGCGCGATCTCGGTCGTCTCGTTCGATTCGCTGCTGATGGACTTCGCCGAGCGCGAGGGCGCGACCCTGATCGTGCGCGGCCTGCGGGCGGTGGCCGACTTCGAATACGAATATCAGATGGCCGGCATGAACCAGCAACTGAACGACCGCGTCGAGACCGTCTTCCTGATGGCGGACGTGTCGCTCCAGCCGATCGCCTCGCGGCTGGTCAAGGAGATCGCCCTCTATGGCGGCGACGTCTCCAAGTTCGTCACCCCCGCGGTGGCGGCGCAGGTTCGCGAGCGGGTCGAGCGGATCGGGCGGCGCGGCGGCTGAGCTTGTCGCGGCCGCCCGCGGCACCTATTATGTGCGTGATTTGCAACGGATTCGGGCGGGGAGCCGGTATATGTTCCTGAAGAAGATCGCCGCCGCGGCGGCGGCTCTGCTGTTCGCGGCCGCGGCCGCCGCCCAGGTGACGCCCGGCTTCGCGCCGCCGCCCGTGCAGCCCGAATATGTCTGGCACCTCGATCTCTCCACCGGCGGGCGCGTCTCGATCCAGCTTCGCCCGGACGTCGCCCCCAACCATGTCGAGCGCATCCGCACTTTGACCCGCCAGGGCTTTTATGACGGCCTCACCTTCCACCGCGTGATCGAGGGCTTCATGGCCCAGGGCGGCGACCCGACCGGCACCGGCGGCGGACAGTCGCAGCTTCCGGATCTCGAGCCCGAATTCAACCCGCTGCCCCATCTGCGCGGCGCCGTGGCGATGGCCCGCGCGCAGGAGCCGAACAGCGCCAACAGCCAGTTCTACATCATGCTCGCGCCGCGCTTCAGCCTCGACCGCCGCTACACCGTGTTCGGCCGCGTCATCGGCGGGATGAACTTCGTCGACGCCATCGAGCGCGGCGAGCCGCCGGCCAACCCGACCCGGATCGTGCGCGCCTCGATCGGCTCGGACAATGTGCCGCCGCTCTCCGCCGAGCAGCTCCGCGCCGCCGCCGCGCCCCGCCCGGTGGCGCCGCCGCCGACCCTGCCGCCGAGCGTCCCGCCGCGGCGCTAGGTGCGCGTCGACCTCTTCGATTTCGAGCTTCCGCCCGACCGGATCGCCCTGCGCCCGGCGAGTCCGCGCGATTCCGCCCGCCTGCTCCGCATCGGCCCCGGCGCCGCGCTCTCCGACCACATCGTCTCCGATTTGCCGCGCCTGCTGCGCCCCGGCGACCTGCTCGTGTTCAACGACACCCGCGTCATACCCGCCCAGCTCGAAGGCCGCCGCGGGGAAGCCCGCATCGGCGCCACCCTCCACCGGCGCGAAGGGCCCCGCACGTGGCGCGCCTTCCTGCGCAATGCCCGGCGCGTCCGCGACGGCGACCGGATCGATTTCGGCACCGGCGTCTCCGCTTTCGCGTCGGACAAGGCCGGGGACGGCTCGATGCGCCTCGCCTTCGAGGGCGACGAGCCGGTCGAGTCGCTGCTGGAGCGCGCCGGCCGGATGCCGCTGCCGCCCTACATTGCCGGGCGCCGCCAGGCCGACGCGCGCGACGCCGAGGATTATCAGACGATGTTCGCCCGCGAGGCGGGCGCCGTCGCCGCCCCCACGGCCGCCCTGCACTTCACCCCGCACCTGATGGAGGCGCTCGCCGCCGCCGGCATCGGCCAGGAGACGCTCACTCTCCATGTCGGCGCCGGCACCTTCCTTCCGGTCAAGGCCGACGACACCGCCGGACATCGGATGCACGGCGAATGGGGCCGGATCGGCGCCGCCGCGGCCGCGCGCGTGAACGCCGCCCGCGCCGCCGGCGGCCGCGTCGTGGCGGTCGGCACCACCTCGCTCCGCCTCCTCGAAAGCGCCGCCGCCGAAGACGGCGCGATCCGCCCGTTCGAAGGCGAAACCGACATCTTCATCACCCCCGGCTACCGCTTCCGCGCCGCCCAGGGCCTCGTCACCAACTTCCATTTGCCCCGCTCGACCCTGTTCATGCTGGTCAGCGCCCTGATGGGCCTCGAGACGATGCGCGCCGCCTACGCCCACGCCATCGCGAGCGGCTACCGCTTCTACTCCTACGGCGATTCCAGCCTGCTCCTCCCCGCCTAGCGACAGCCTCCGGGGGAACAGTAAGAGGACAGTCACCTAACTGTCCCCTTACTGTCCCCTGACTGTCCCGCCTTGTCGCACGGGGCGCATTGCCCGTGCCGAGGCGCGCACCTAAAGGGGCGGCGGAGGACCGATGGCCAAGCCGATTCAACTGACTTTGACGCCCGACGAAGCCGAGATCATCGTCGATGCGCTCGACACCGACCTCGAAGGCTATGTCGACGCCGCCGCCGACGCCCGCGCCAACGGCAACCGCGCCGACGTCGCCACCTTCACGGAAGCGGCCGACCGCATCCGCGCCGTCCGCGCCAAGCTCCAGAAATTGGTGGAATAGGGGCGCGTCCGCCTCCCGAGAGGCCGTGCCGGGGAACGGGCAGGTCCTCACTGTCCCTTGCTGCCCCCTTTTGTCCCGAGCTTCGCACCTGAATATTCGAATGGGGTGAAAAGCGGACGCTAGGCCGGACGCCCGTCATCCGCGAAACGGCGGACAAACCCGATGCGCAGCGAGAGGCGGAGCGCCCCATATCCGCCGAGGCCCGCGGCACCGAGAATGACGATCCCGACAAAGGCGTTCAGCGTCTCTTCGGGACGAAGCGCGCGCGCGCGGACGATGATATTCTCGCATTCATCGGTTTTCGGGTCAGGGCCGTGTCCATCATCGTCGGCGCAGTCGAACGGCGCGGAGTGGACCTGCCATGCGCGGCATGAAGCCGAAAGCAGGACCAGCACGGCATAGATGAACAGCCCTTTTGCCGCCCGGCGCGTCATCCGACTCCTTCGCCGCATCATGTTGGCGCACCGCGCCGATGTCCGCAACGGGTCGAAAACCGACATTGCCCGCGGCACGGCAGGGTCCAGTCGGGGCCGGAACCGCATCGTCGAATGCCGTGATTGCCCGCTCGATCCCGGCCACGCGTGAGGGTGCCGACGAGCTGGACGCGCCCTTCGCGCGCAGCCAACCCATTTCACTCGGACGGCTTTGCCGCGCTCCCGCAGGCGGATGAGGCCGCGCCTCACCCGGCCGCAAGTCTCACTTGCCGACGATCACAATCGTCCGTGCTGGTCCTCGGTCTGGAACAGGCGGTCGACCTCGGCGACGAGGTCCTTCAGATGGAAGGGCTTCGAGAGCACCTTCGCGTCCGGCGTCTTCTTGCCGGCCTTGAGCGCGACCGCGGCGAAACCGGTGATGAACATCACCCGCATCTCCGGTGCGACCGCGCCGGCTTTCTGCGCCAGCTCGATCCCGTCCATTTCGGGCATGACGATGTCGGTCAGGAGGAGGTCGAAGCGCTCGTTCTCGATCAGCGGCACGGCGGCCGTGCCGCGGTCGACGGCGGTCACGTGGTAGCCCACCCGCTCGAGCGCGCGGGCGAGGTAGAGCCGCATCGACTCGTCGTCTTCGGCGAGAAGGATCCTGATCATCCGCGCGTCCCGTTCGCCGCGAGCGCCGCGGCGGAATGCCTCTCTATGCGCGAACGGCTTAACATTTTCCAGCCGGACGACGGGAAAAGGGACGGCGGGGACAGCCTACCTGCCTGTCCCCCCCTCCTCTCCCACCCCCCTCCGGCGCCCGAAAAGGGGACAGCCAGGTAGGCCTGTCCCCCCCCACATCCCCTTGCACCCATCGCGCCGTCCGTTAGTTTAGCGCTCGTCCCATGACTTCGCTTCCCCCAGGTCCCCGCGCCGCCGGCGACGATAACGCGCCCTTCTACCGGATCGGTCCGGAGCAGCCGGCCTCGCCGGTGGTGCTCTCGGTTCCCCATGCGGGGCGCGATTATTCGGCCGCCTTGCTGAAGGCGGCGCGGGTGTCGCGCGAGGTGCTGGAGACGCTCGAGGACCGGCTGGTCGACCGCTTGGTCTGGCGCGCCGTCCAGGACGGCGCCGCCGCCTTCGTCGCCCGCGCGCCGCGCGCCGAGATCGACCTCAACCGGGACGAGCGCGAGATCGATCCGGCTTTGGTCGCGCCGCCGCCGCCGGCCTCGGCCTTGCTCCAGTCGGCGCGCACCCGCGGCGGGCTCGGCCTGGTCCCCTCGCGGATCGCGGGTTCCGGCGCGATCTGGCTCCACCGCTTGGGCCGCGACGAGCTGAGGCGGCGCGTGGAGGCCGTCCATCGCCCCTACCATTGCGCCCTCGCCGCCGCCCTCGCCGCCGCCCGCGACCGCTTCGGAGTCGCGATCCTGCTCGATTGCCATTCGATGCCGCCGCGCCTGCCCGCCGGCGGCGTCGCTCCGGCCACCCTGGTGTTCGGAGACCGCCACGGCACCTCGACCGCCCCCGCTTTCCTCGAAGCCGCCCTGGCCGCGGCCCGCCGCCTGGGCTTCGCCGCCGGCTGCAACGCGCCTTATGCCGGCGGCTACATCGTCGCCCGCCACGGCGCCCCGGGGGAGGGCATCCACGCCCTCCAGCTCGAAATCGACCGCTCCGCTTATCTCGACGCGGCGCTGAAGGAGCCGGGGCCGGGCTTCGACCGCACCGCCCTGCTCATCGCCGCCGTAGCGGGCGCCCTCGCCGAAGAGGCGCTCCGCGGCACCCCGGAGGCGATCGCAGCCGAGTAGCAAAACGGCGCGGAGTCGTTAGAAAGCCGGTTCTATCGTCGAAGACTTGCAGCACTGACGACTGGGAGATCCAGGTTTAATGACAGCTGTCTAGACCGCGCGAAACGAGCGAGCAATTGCTTAGTCATCGCGCTTCTAAATATTCGATATGCTGCCTGTCCCCGATTCTGCAACATAAAGGCGTCAATTTGCTCCTTAACAGCATCATATCTCTCTGTGACAGCCTCTATATCAAAGAGATCCGTACCATCCTGTTCGCACGTGAGACTGAGCATATATAGAAGATGAAAGACTCCTTCGATAATCCACGATTCGTCATAACTTTGCTTTAATCGAGCATTCAATGCTAGCACCGCTTTGCGGCGGTCTTCGTCGATCATCTTGTATATACGCCACATAGCGATAACGTTTTCGGCAGACAGCAGTGATTCATCAAAGACCCATGTATAGTACTCACCAAAGATTCTATTAGAGGAAGTTTTTGCGCGGTCAGGCTCGCGGAGCACGTATGCGAGAATAACTTGACCGAGTTTGACCGCGTCTATTCTGAGTTCTGCTGGTCTATCGATATGCTGATCATTCTTTCTCTCATAATAGAAGCCATGCGCCGTGAGAGCATTCTCCAATCGTACTTGAATCGAATCGTTTGATCTAATGTCTCGACTACGTATAGGAGTTTGGCTATTCGTCGCCTCTGCGACTCGGTTGGTAAACTCTCTGTCAGCTGTTTCAATTACCCGTAGAAGTAGCTTAACGTCATAGATTCTGCCGAGGTCAGAGCGAGCTGCTTCGAAAAGCGCATGGGAGGTTTGACCGCCATTCACGATCTGCGGATTCACCATTCTAACTTTCGGGCTGGCGGACCGAGGCTGATAATCCATGCGATCACAAACTATCGTAATGCCATTATTCAAATACCAAAACTGCGTGTTCTCTCTACTCATAGCAGTTGTTAGTATTTTCCGGTTAATATCGTTCTCCTCACCTAGATATAATCTAATATTATCCTCAAATAAGGTGTCATCAACCTCCTGTGGAAAATCTGGATCCGCTATAAGGCGAACGATCTCGTCTCCGCGAACAGTTCCTATTAGACCCTTCGCAAAACCATCTGTACGACCGTAATACTGGTCTTCAACAAGCGCTAGGCTGTATTCCCGATCTGCTGTCGAGGACTTAGTCAAGTGTCGGGAAAACCACAGAAGATCATGCTGTTTTAATAATGCGTGCTGATAGGGGCGCAGGGCTTCCTCAAACCGCATCTGATGAGCTTCATTAAGAGGGGACGCATTATTGCATAGGTGGATTTGTATGGAGTAAACTGCTTCTTCCAAAGCCACCCATAGAGCTTGTATCTTGCTCCACAGAAGGGGATTGCAGGTTTGTTCAAGCGACTCCTCTTTCCTGAGGAAGCACTCAAGAAAGGTCTGTATCTTGTCAATCTCGTTCGACGGAAACGAATGACCTACCTTTTCGTAAGTATTAACATATTTGAACTGGAAAAAATGAAACACGCGCTTCTCGGGGCGACTGTCGATATAAACGGCATCTATACCGCGGTCATCGCCCCCGTCTGTTATGGCGGCTCGCGTTTCATCATCATCAATCTTTAGAATCTTGGAAATCGCGAAATACTGGAATGCCTTGCCTTCGCTATCGAGTTCCAGGGAGCGCTGAAACGCTTGCACCCCCGATCGCACTTGGCTCCAGTCTAACAGCGTGGGTTTTGGTGCAGCGGCACGGGGCATGGTGGTATGCTATCCTCTTAGGGGACCGTGGAAAAGGGGCAGTTCGACAGGCAACTGGTTCTGCCGGATCGATCCGAAAAAGGAGGCTGGATGCAAATCCTGAGATTAAGGCGGGGCGAGCGCGCTCCCGATGCCGCCGACCGCGTCACCATAAATGCTCTTCCAAACGGCAAATACGGGTTCATGGGCGTGACAGAGACGCGCGCCGAGTACCCCGCTCGGTCGCTACCTATCTATGCAGTCGCCCCCAATGAGTGGCTATCGTACGAAGAGGCCGAAGCAGCTGCGATGGCGTGGGCTAAAGACCACGCAATAGAGATCCTGTATGTGGAGACCGGGGAGGCGTAGCCAGACGCTGGCTAGACCATCTCTTATTCCTGTGGGACCGCGTCGGCGGGCGCACCGACCGGTAGCGTTGGTGCTCCAGCTGCTAGCATCCGGGTGAAAGGCCTCCGAAAACCATTCCCTAAAAACGTGTACTATATCCCACACAATTGCGCTAATCAATGATTATGTCAGCGGGGCAGCGTAAGACGCGGGGCGCGGAGTCCTATCTCGAAGAGTTGAGCCGCGATCTCTCCGCTATCGCCGCGGCCCTCGCGAGGCGGGCGGAGCTGGAAACGTTGAGACACGAGCCGAAGCCGGGCGAGCCGCTGAGCACAGTAGAGATTGGCGCGTTGATCGCGGCGCGACGCGCGCGAGCCGACGCATTCGGCCTCGATCTCGTGCATCCCGGCTGGAGTCTTCTCCTCCGGCTCTACCTCGCTCACCTGGAGGGTGACGCGATCCGGGTCAGTAGGCTGACGGGGGAAGCGAGCTTGGCGACTGCGACGGCACTGCGGTGGCTCAAGCGAATTTACGCCGCCGGTCTTGCGACGAAGAAACCGGTCAAGAACCGGCCGAGAGCTGTCCTCGTTGAGCTAACGCCGGCCGGCGCAGCGGCGATGCGCGAGCATCTGCAGATGGGCAAAGCTGGCGGCCTCATCGCATAGGACAGATCAAAGCGGAGCATCGGATGCTCCGATGTGAATCATATCCTATGGAATCATAGCCCACATTCGCCCGACAAGGCGGGATGGACGCGGTGCGCAAGGACGAGGTCAAACGCCGCTTCGGCGCACGCCTCCGCGAACTGCGTAAGGCCGCCAAGCTTTCGCAGGAAGCGGTCGCCCTGCGCTGCGGCCTCGACCGCTCCTATCTCAGCGGAATCGAGCGCGGCAAAAACAATCTCAGTCTGATCAGCATCCAGCGCATTGCCGAAGCGGTCGGGGTGGAAACTGCAGAGCTATTTGCGGTTAAAGGGAAGAATGATTGATTCCCAAGTCTGGCGAGGCCGGTCGCTCCAGCCTAAACGGACTGAATGCCGGCGTACGTAAAAACCCAGCGCGATTTAGAGAGCGAACTTGACGATCAGATTGCTGCGCTACGCGACTCCGCCGTTGCCTATGACGGCGGGAAACGGTGGGAAGCGAAGCGTCTCGCGGCTACTGCTTTTATCCTGCTCCATGATGGTGGAAGGAAAACACAGTCGCTCCTCACACAACTCGACCTGAAGCGAGTAATGAAGTTTGTGAGCACTGTGAAACCCGCCAACGCCGCCTCGCCGCTTCCGCTAGCCGTTATCAATCTCAGCTTCTCGAAGGGAACCTCTTCCTACGAGCCCTTCCTCGATGAGCAGAGCACGCACCGTACCGAACTTAAATTTTCGAAGTGGTACGCGGAACACGTTTTTGAACTTGGAAACGGGCGCAAGTTGTCACGCATGAACGTCATTTATGCGCTGCGAAATCAAATGGGTGGGGGGCACGTAGATGGTTCGATCGAAGACGAGGCGGTCCACTGGCTGACGAAAGGTGTGCACACGATAGGACCGACTGAGCCTTCTACGGATGAGGACGGAAATCTCGTAGAAGGCCCATTTCCGCTTATACCGAGTGGCCGCGTCCCCAATGGCCACCTGGCCACGATGCGGCAGATTGCGTGGGAGCTAGACTTTTCGTTTCAAAAGATCCGCCGTTAATTGCGCGACCGCTGCTTGGGGGAAGCACGCAGCAGTCGGCTTACGAGAAGGGTCACCGGGCTTGAAGCGCTCGAATCCCGGCGCCGCCTCTGCCCGGATCGAAGTACCACGCTGCGCCAAAAAAAGAGCCGCCTCGCGGGTCGGCGAGGCGGCCTAGGTTCAGGGAGGAGCGCCCTGACGGGGCGCGGCGCGGCGCGGCAAAGGGGGGTGTCGCGGCGCGCTGATCCGCAGATGGGGAGCGCCGCGGCCGGTTCAAGGCAAATGCGGCTGGCGGCCGCACGCCTTGCCCGGTTCGTCGCGCGCTTATCCGATCAGGCGCCCGCGTCGGCGCCTTCGAGCGCCTGCTGGGGCTGCTGCGGAGGGACCTTGCCCTGCTGCATCTGGCGGCCGAAAATGTCGCGGACCATCGGCAGCGAGAACATGTGGGCGATGATCAGCGGCAGGGCGCCGTTCTGGTTCAATTTGCGCAATTTGTCGCCGTGGAGCTCGCGGAGCTTCTCCTCGGAGACCATCTGGAAGCCACGATAGACGAAGGGCTGCTGGCCGTCGGTCGGCTGGATGGTGACCTCGCCGTCGATCAGCAGCTCCGATTCCTTCAGCTCCTTGACGAAGGCGTTGGTGCGCTGGGCGGCGATCTCGAACTCCTCGCAGAATTTGAGGATGGCGTTGAGATTGTCGCTCGGCTTCTGGTCGTCGAACAAGGCGTTGCCGTCGTCGAAGGCGCCGATCAGCTCGCTCGAAGGGTCGAAGCAGAGCGAAAGCTCCTCGGCCTGCGGCTGCAGGCGGGCGAGCATGAAGGGATAGCGGCGGACATAAGCGGGGATGTAGCTCTGGCCGAGCAGCTTGCCTTCCTCGTCGACGAAGACATTCACGTTTTCATTCAAACCCATGAGCGCAAGCGGAACGGGCTCGTCCCCGACCGAGAAGACGATCGGGTAGAAACGCTGGGCGGTGATGAACTCGTCGACCGTGATCGGGATGGCGTGCGCGCCCGAGAGGAACGGCGCGGTCTCCGAGGTGCGCACCTTGAAGTCGGCGTGCATCGAGCTCGAGAGCGGAATCAGGTCCTTGTAGAAAAGCGGCAGATTGGCCGGCGGCTGGCTCGCCATTGGATCGGTCTCCGTAAAGATTTGAGGGCGCGGCCCGTCGGGCCGCCGAATGCCGGGCGATGGTCTATTGGGGAAAGCCGGATTCCGCAAGGCTCCCCAAAAGTGGCAGGTCCTCCGAAGGCACCAGCTTGCCGGGATTCATGATGCCTTTCGGGTCGAGCGCCTGCTTGATCGCCCGCATCGCTCCCAGCCGCGCCGGATCCCCCAGCCGGGCGAGCTCGGCGAGCTTCATCTGGCCGATGCCGTGCTCGGCCGAGATCGATCCCCCGGCGGCGGTGACCAGATCGTGGACGAACGCGGTGACCGCGCCGCCGGTCTCCTCGAGCCAGGCATCGCCGGCGCCTTCGGGCGCGCGCACGTTGAAGTGGACGTTGCCGTCGCCGAGATGGCCGAAGGCGTTGACCCGCGTGTCCGGGAACCGCGCCTCCACCGCCGCCGCCGCCTCGGTCATGAAACGCGGCATCGCCGCGACCGCAACCGAAATGTCGTGCTTGGCGGCGGGCCCGTCCTTGCGCTCGGCCTCCGAGATGCCGTCGCGCAGCCGCCACAAGGCTTGCGCCTGCGCCTCGCTGGCCGCGACCGCAGCGTCGGCGGCGAGGCCGCGCTCGAGCGCCTGCGCCAGCGCGGCGGAGAGCTTCGGCTCCGGATCCTCCCCGGCCGCCTCGACGAGGACGTTCCAGGGCTGCGCTTCGGCGAGCGGCGCCCGCGCACCGGGGATGTGGCGGAGGACGAGGTCGAGCGCGCTCCTCGGCACCAGCTCGAATCCTTCGACCGCCTCGCCCAGGGCGGTCTCGCAATGGCGGAGCAGCGCAAGCGCGGCCGCCGGCGTCTCGACGCCGACCCAGGCGACCGCCCGGCCGGCGGCCGCGGGGACCAGCTTCAGGCTCGCCGCGGTGACGATGCCGAGCGTCCCTTCGGCGCCGATCAGCAGATGCTTCGGATCGTAGCCGCGATTGTCCTTCTTGAGCGCGGCTAGCCCGTCCAGGACCGAGCCGTCGGGCAGCACCGCCTCGATGCCGGCGACGAGGCCGCGCATGGTTCCGAAGCGCAGCACCTGCGTGCCGCCGGCATTGGTCGAGACGAGGCCGCCGATCGTGGCACTGCCTTTGGCACCGAGCGTGAGCGGGAACCGCCGCCCTCGGGCAAGCGCCGCATCGTGCAGCGCCTCCAGCACGACCCCCGCCTCGCAGACTGCGATGTTCGCATCCGGATCGAGGCTCCGGATCCGGTTCATCCGCCGCAGCGAGAGCAGCAAGGCGTCCCCGGTCGCATCCGGCGTCGCGCCGCCGACCATCGAGCTGTTGCCGCCCTGGGGCACGATCGCCACCCCCTCGTCGGCGCAGAGCCGGACGATCTCGCTCACCTCCGCTGGCGCGGACGGCGACAGCAAAGCCGCTGCGGCGCCGCGATAGCGCCCGCGCCAGTCGGTCAGCCAGGGCGCCATCTCGGCCGGGTCGGCGGTAAAGCCCTTCGGCCCGAGCAGGGCCTCGAGCCGGTCGAGCAGGGCCTGGGACGGAGGGCTTGGCATGTCGCGCCGCGGATATCCGCCGCTGGCGTGCGGCGCAAATTAATCGCATGTTCAAGCCTGAAGGAAGAAGCGCGCCCGATGGAGCCAGTTGCATGATCTTCGCCAATGCGGCGGCATGGCTGCTGCTCGTCCTCGCCGGGGCGACCGGCGCCGAGCCGGAAGATCCGACCGAGGGCCGCACGGTCTACGCCCAGCTTCGCGTGCGCCAGCAGATCATCCTGCGCGTGCCGCAGCATCTCAGGCCGGTCCATCCCGCGGGGTCGCCGGCCGTGCGTTGGCGCGAGGGGCGCGGTCCGCGCTGCGTCTCGGCCCGGTCGGTGATCGGCGCGACCGCACTCGGCCGCAACAGCGTCGACCTCGTCATGCGTGACAACAGCCTGATCCGGGTCCGTTTCGATAGCAGCTGTCCCGGCCTCGATTTTTATCGCGGCTTCTACGTGAACGGCACGCCGGACGGGCGGATTTGCGCCGATCGCGACTCGATCCGCTCGCGAATGGGCGGCCAGTGTGGGATCGACCGGTTCAGCACGCTGACCGCCGAGCGGCCCTGATCCGCTTGACAAGCGCGCCCCGCACGTCACAAGCGCGCGCGGGACGTGGAAGCGGCCGATCGCAACCACGCTGTTTTTTCCGGATTTATCAATGACTTTTGCCGATCTCGGCCTCTCAGACGAATTGCTCCGCGCGGTCGGCGAGTCCGGCTATGACGAGCCCACGCCGATCCAGCGCCAGGCAATCCCCTCGGTGCTGATGAACCGCGACCTGATCGGCATCGCCCAGACCGGCACCGGCAAGACCGCCGCCTTCGTGCTGCCGATGATTGACATTCTCGGCGAAGGGCGCAGCCGCGCCCGCATGCCCCGCTCCCTGATCCTGGAGCCGACGCGGGAGCTGGCGATGCAGGTGGCGGAGAATTTCGAAAAATACGGAAAATATCACAAATTGAACATGGCGCTGCTGATCGGCGGCACCAACATGGCCGACCAGATCAAGAAGCTCGAGAAGGGTGTCGACGTCCTGATCGCGACGCCGGGCAGGCTGATGGACCTGTTCGGCCGCGGCAAGATCCTTCTCACCGGCTGCAACCTGCTCGTCATCGACGAGGCCGACCGAATGCTCGACATGGGGTTCATCCCCGACATCGAGGAGATCTGCACCAAGCTGCCCACCGTCCGCCAGACTTTGCTCTTCTCCGCGACCATGCCGGGGCCGATCAAGAAGCTGGCCGACCGGTTCCTCAGCAACCCGAAGACGATCGAGGTCTCGCGGCCCGCTTCGTCGAACCTGCTGATCGACCAGCGCATGCTCAAGGTCGATTCCCGCAAGAAGCGCGATGCGCTCGGGGACCTGCTGCGCCGGGAGGACGTGACCTCCGCGCTCGTCTTCTGCAACCGCAAGACTACGGTACGCGAGCTGACCACGAGCCTGCAGCGCGGCGGCTTCAAGGCCGGCCCGATCCACGGCGACATGGAGCAGCCGGAGCGCATTCGCGAGCTCGAGCGCTTCAAGGCCGGCGAGATCAATATCCTCGTCGCCTCGGACGTCGCTGCCCGCGGCCTCGACATCAAGGGCGTCAGCCACGTCTTCAACTACGACGTGCCCTGGCAGCCCGACGATTATATCCATCGCATCGGCCGCACCGGCCGCGCCGGGAAAACGGGGACCGCGATCACGCTCGTCTCCAGTGCCGACGGGGACGCGGTCGAATCGATCGAGAAGCTGACCGGGACGAAGCTCGCTCCGATGGGCGGCGCACCGGCGGCGGCCGCGCCGAGCGAGGAGCCCGAGGAGCCGGCGGTTCGCGCCGAGAAGCCCCAGCGCCGCGAAAGGCGGCCCCGCGAGGACAGGCCGCGCCGGGAAGAGCCGAAGGCGGACCGCGCGCCGCGCGAGACGCCGCGCCGCCGCGAGGAGGCTCGGCCCGCGGAGTCGCGCCGTGCGGAACCGCGCGCCGAGAAGCAGCAGCGCCAGCGCGAGCCGGAGGAAGCGGAGGAGGGCTGGAACGGTCCTGTCCCGAGCTTCCTCGGTCACGGCTTCGAAAGCTGACCTAGCGCGGCGCCGGCCCGTAAACCCAGCGCTCGAAAATCACGGTCAGGTCTCGCCCGCTCGCTTCCTCGTAGGCGCGCTGAAAATCGCGGCTGACGACGGTGCCGCCCGCATGGCGGATCGTGTATCGCCGTAAGCCCCGCCAGAAAGCCTCGTCGCCGATCTCCGTTCGAAGCGCGTCGAGGAAGAGCGCGCCCTTGCTGTAGGTGATCGCGCGGCGCAGCGCGGGGGAGGGATAGGTCCCCGCGTAGGTTAGAGGTACGTCAAGCCCTGCCTCCACGGCACGCTGCCAGCGCCGCCGCGCGATCTCCATCTCGCGGTCGTAGGCGGCGCGACCCCAGCGCTCTTCTTTCCATGCCGCCACGAGAAACGTGACCACCCCCTCGTTGAGCCAGAAGTGGCTCCAGTCCGCGCAGGTGATCAGATTGCCCCAATATTGATGCGCAAGCTCGTGCGCGATCGCCCAATCCTCGGCGGGCGCCTCTTCGATGGGTCGGATGACCTCCTCGCCGATCAGGGAGAAGCTGACCGTCTCCTGCGCAGCCGCGCCCGGCACGTGCAATTGCGTGTAGCTGCGATGGGGAAAAGGGACTCCCGCCCGGCGCTCGAAGAAGCGCAGCATCCGCGCGGTCGGCGCGAACAACCGTCCGAGGCGCTCCGGGGAGGCCGTTTCGCTCAACGCGCGCAGCACGAAGCGGCCGTCGCGCTGGGACCACTCATTGTAGGAGCCGGCGGCGAAGGAGAACAGGAAGCTGGAATAGGGACGGGTGCTGTGCCAGCGATGAACCTCGTTCCCGCCGGGTGCCGGTCCGCGCGATAGCAGGACGCCCGGACCGAGCGTGGTGTGGCCGGAAGGGACGGTGAGCCTCAAGTCGATCGTCGCTTTGTCCCCGGGCCGGTCCAGCAGGCAGATCATCCAGTCGCAGGCGAACCAATTGCTATGGACCGATCGTGGACCGAAGGTGAGGCCGCGCACGGAAGTCCCGGAATAAGCGACCTCTAGCCTCACGCGCGCGCCCCTCCGGAGCGGACGTGACGGCAGGAAGGCGAGCGCGTCTTCCCGCTGAACGGCGCGTATCGGACGGCCGTCCAACGTGGCCGACGCGATCTGCAAGCCGTTCGGCGTGAAGGCCAATTCGCGGAGCTCCGCCGCCGTCACCTGCAGTTCGATCTGCGTTCGCCCGACAAGGCTTCGATCGGAATGCATCGGGGTCAAGGCCACGGCATAATGGCGCACGTCGAACCCCTCACCCGGCGCCGCCGAAGCCGCGCTCGCGCTCAGGGCCAAGGCGGCCGGAAGTCCGAAGAGGCGCTTCATCTGGCGCGGTAGCTGCGGCGGAAGGCTGCGGCGAAGGGCTTCAGCCGCCCCTCGTCGATCGCCCCTCTCAGCCCTGCCATCAGCTGCTGGTAGAACCACAGATTGTGCTCGGTCATCAGCATCGCGCCCAGGATCTCGCCTGAGCGCACCAGATGGTGGAGATAGGCCCGGGTCCAGGTCGTGCAGACTGGGCAGAGACAGCCGGGATCGAGCGGCTCCCGGTCCTCGGCGAAGCGGGCGTTGCGGATGTTGATCGGGCCCGAGGAGGTGAAGGCCTGGCCGGTGCGGCCCGAGCGGGTCGGGAGCACGCAATCGAACATGTCGATGCCGCGCTCGACCGCGCCGACGATGTCGTCGGGCTTGCCGACGCCCATCAGATAGCGCGGCTTGTCGGCCGGGAGCTGGCCGGCGGCGAAATCGAGGCAGCCGAACATCGCCTCCTGCCCCTCGCCGACCGCGAGCCCGCCGACCGCGTAGGCGTCGAAGCCGATATCGATCAGCGCTTCCGCAGAAGCCTTGCGCAGCCCTTCGTCGAGCGCCCCCTGCTGGATTCCGAACAAGGCGGCCCCCTCGGCATGCTCCCCGCCCGCGTCGAAGGCCGCGCGCGAGCGCCGCGCCCAGCGCATCGACCGCTCCATCGCCGCAGCCTGCTGGTCGCGGGTCGAGGTCGTCGGCACGAGCTGGTCGAACGCCATGACGATGTCGGAGCCGAGCAGTCGCTGGATCTCCATCGAGCGCTCGGGCGAAAGCATATGCCTGCTGCCGTCGAGATGGCTTGCGAAGGCCACGCCTTCTTCGGTCACTTTCGTCAGCTCGGCGAGGCTCATGACCTGGTAGCCGCCGCTGTCGGTCAGGATCGGCCCCTCCCAGCCCATGAAAGCGTGAAGCCCGCCGAGCCGTGCCGCCCGCTCCGCACCGGGGCGCAGCATCAGATGATAGGTGTTGCCGAGGATGACGTCCGCACCGGAGGCGCGGACGTCGGCAGGCTTCATCGCCTTGACCGTCGCGGCCGTCCCGACCGGCATGAAGGCCGGCGTCCGGATCTCGCCCCTGCGCATCGTGATGACGCCGGTGCGGGCAGCGCCGTCGGCCGCCGAGATCGAGAAGGAGAAGCGCGTCACCGGCGCGGCCTTAGCGGCGGCGGCGGCACGCGGGCAAGGCGCGCGCACGGCGCCCCGCGAGGGTTGCGCGGCGCCGGGGCGCCCGCTACATGGCCGCGCAGTGGGCGTGTAGCTCAGTGGTAGAGCACTGTGTTGACATCGCAGGGGTCGCAAGTTCAATCCTTGCCACGCCCACCATTTTCCCGTTCCGATCAGGTGTTTAAGCCAGCCGCTCCGCGTGCCAGCGGAGCTGGTCCGCCATGAAGGTCGAGATGAAATAATAGCTGTGGTCGTAGCCCGGCTGCATCCTCAAAGTAATCGGGATGCCGGCCTCGCGACAGGCTTCCTCGAGGAGTTGCGGACGCAGCTGTTCCTCCAGGAAGTTGTCCGCCATCCCCTGGTCGACGAGCAGCTCCGGCAGGCGGGCACCGTCCTCGATCAGCGCCACGGCGTCGTGCGCGCGCCAGAGCGCGCGATCGGGTCCGAGATAGCCGCCGAGCGCCTTTTCGCCCCACGGGACCTTGGACGGTGCCACGATCGGCGCGAAGGCGGAGACGCTGCGGTAGCGGCCCGGATTCTTGAGGGCGAGGGTGAGGGCACCGTGCCCGCCCATCGAATGGCCGAGAATCCCCTGACGCGCGAGGTCGATCGGGAATGCGGAGGCGACCAGCTCAGGCAGCTCGGAAACGATGTAGCTCTCCATCTTGTAGTGCCGGTCGTAGGGAGGCGCGGTCGCATCCACATAGAAGCCGGCGCCCTGGCCGAAATCGTAAGCGGGATCGTCGGGAACCTCGGAGCCGCGGGGGCTGGTGTCCGGTGCGACGAAGACCAGGCCCAGCTCCGCGCAGGCGGCGCGATACTCGCCCTTCTCGGTGACGTTGGCGTGGGTGCAGGTCAGGCCGGACAGGTACCAGACGACCGGGCAGGCGGCCCCATCCTCCGCCTGCGGCGGGACGAAGACCGAGAAGGTCATGTCGGCGCCGGTGGCGCGGCTGGAATGCTTGACCACGTGCTGGATGCCGCGATGTGCGCGCGTGACGGAGATCGTGTCCAGGCTCATTCACACACTCCGTTCGGCCTGAGCCTGTCGAAGGCCCGCCTTTCTCGATGGGCAAAGGGAGGAGAGGGCTTCGACAGGCTCAGCCCGAACGCTTCTCCCCATCTCGGCTTGCCGACTGTTCAGTAGAGCACGACCGAGCGGATGCTCTCGCCGGCGTGCATCAGGTCGAAGGCCTGGTTGATATCGTCCAGGGGCATGGTGTGCGTGATCAGCGGGTCGATCTCGATCTTCCCGTCCATGTACCAGTCGACGATGCGCGGCACGTCGGTGCGGCCCCGGGCGCCGCCGAAGGCACTGCCTTTCCAGACCCGGCCGGTGACGAGCTGGAACGGGCGGGTGGCGATCTCGCGGCCGGCCTCGGCGACCCCGATGACGGTCGAGACGCCCCAGCCGCGGTGGCAGCATTCGAGCGCCTGGCGCATGACCTCGGTGTTGCCGGTGCAGTCGAAGCTGTAGTCGGCGCCGCCGTCGGTGAGATCGAGGACGGCCTGGACGACCTTGTCGGCGCCGATCTCGGCGGGGTTGACGAAATCGGTCATCCCGAAGGCTTCGGCCATCATGCGCTTGGCGGGATTGACGTCGATGCCGACGATCTTCGCCGCGCCGACCAGCCTCGCGCCCTGGATGACGTTGAGGCCGATTCCACCCAGGCCGAAGACGACGACGTTCGAGCCCGGCTCCACGCCCGCCGTCCAGATCACCGCGCCGACGCCGGTCGTGACTCCGCAGCCGATGTAGCAGATCTTGTCGAACGGCGCGTCCGCGCGGACCTTCGCCAGCGCGATCTCCGGCATCACCGTGAAGTTCGAGAAGGTCGAGCAGCCCATATAATGGTGGATGGTCTCACCACCGAGGCGGAAGCGGCTGGTTCCGTCGGGCATGACCCCCTTGCCCTGGGTGGCGCGGATCGCGGTGCACAGATTGGTCTTGCGGGAAAGGCAGCTTTTGCACTGCCGGCATTCGGGCGTGTAGAGCGGGATGACGTGGTCGCCCACGGCGATCGAGGTTACACCCTCGCCGACGTCGCGCACGATCCCGGCGCCTTCGTGGCCGAGGATCGAAGGGAACAGGCCTTCGCTGTCCTTGCCTTCGAGCGTGTAGGCGTCGGTGTGGCAGACGCCCGTCGCCATGATCTCGACCAGCACCTCGCCGGCGCGTGGGCCCTCGAGGTCGACCTCGTGGATCTCGAGCGGCCGGTTCGGAGCGACGGCGATTGCGGCACGAGTCTTCATGCCGCCGCTGCTGGACAGTCCTCGGCGCAAAATCAACAGGCTTCGCCTGCGACGGGTTTGTCGTGGGGGGCGGCGCCGCCGGTTTGACCTTGCTCCGAAAGTCGGGCACCTTCCAATTTCTTCTGGGGGGGAGCGAGCGATGTCGAACGTCGCCGGTAAAGCCTATGCAATGAACGTGGTGACGCCGGTTCCGCCCGGCCGCACGTGGCTTTCGAATCTGATCTTCATGTTCACCCGGGCGCGCACCGACACGCTGCTCGGGCTGCTCGGCCTCGAATTCATTCATTTCGCGCGCTGGGTGCTGATCCGCCGCGATCAATGGCCCGATTTCGGCCAGCCGAAAGAGCAGCTTCAGCACGATTACATGCTGTTCTGCTCCAACTTCAATGGTACCTGGGACCAGTATATCGACGCGTTTTCGGACGCATTGCCGAGCGGGCTCGACATACTCTGGTATACCAGCGTCAAATATCCTCATTCCATCCCGATCACGCCGTTCAAGAACTATATCCGGGCGAACCAGATCGACACCGATTATTATTACAATGCGACGCCGGGAGCGGCGCAGAAGGACATCAAGGCTGCGCTGAGGCTGCGCAGCGCGGTCGTTGCGCTCGCGGAGCAGCACGGCTCGATGACACCGGCGGCTTTCGCGGCCGCATACCGCAAGATGCTGGTCGCGGTGCAGAACGAGCTGCGCGGGCAGGGCGAGGCGCCGGTCGCCTCGAACGACACCGCCGCGGCCGACCTCCACCGGCTGCCTTTCGTGCAGCGCGCCTGGGGAGCCCGCTGATGCCCAATTTCGACACCGGCAGCTATTTCTATACGGGCCTGTTCCCGGTCGACCTGCGCCCGACCAGGCGGGCAGACGGGAGCATCACCTCGCACAGCCACCTGCTTCGCGAGGTGCTCGCCGAACTTCCAAACTTCAGCGCCGAGGAAGCCGCCGCCCTCCCGAGCCCGTTCTCGCGCTGTCGGCGAACCCATTTCGCGCGCTTCGCGATCATCGACGATCCCGCTTTCAACGGGCGCGTCCAGGGGGACACGATCGTCTCGGCGATCAAGGGGGTCGACCTCCTCGTGCATCAGCCGGTGGATCATCTGTCGCGCTCCTGGCTGATCTTCGCCGCCGACGCCGATGCGGCCGACGCGAGCGACTCCTGCCGCGACGCCTGGGCGCGCGGACTGTGGCAGGTGATGGAGCCCGAGCTGAGGGCGATTTTCCGGCACTGCCTCGGCTTCCGCAGGGTCGAGTCCGCCGACGATTTCGCAGCCTATGTCGCGAAGGCGCAGATCGAGACGACGATGAGCTTCCACGATTACTGGCCGACGACGCCCAATCTGCCGACGCTCACCAACAAAAGGCTCGCCGCGCTCGCATTGGTCCCGGCGGCGCTGTTCGCGCTCGGGGCGGCCTATTTGCGCTGGCGGCCCTGGCACTGGCCGCACGGCCTGGACTGGGGCGGCATCTTTCTCGTCCTCGGCGCCTTCCTGCTCGGCCTCGCGCTCGGCATCTGGCTGGTCTATCGGACGATTCTCAAGCGCGGAGCCAAGCCATGGCCTCCGGGCGCCGGCGCCGAGCTTCCCGGCGTGCTGAAGAGCCTCTACGTCCAGCAGCATTTCGCGCGCTTCGCGATCGACCATCAGGGTGCGGCGCCGGACGACCTCTATGCCGCCTTCGGGCGGTTCATCGGGGAAGTGAAGCCCGGCAATGCCGACGGGCCGACCCAGAGGCCCGGCTGCGTTCCCGATCCGCTTCCCGGAGCCAGGCCATGAGCAAGCGTCCCTATCCCGTCGACGTCGAGTTCGCCGACATCCAGGGCGGCATCCTGACCGCTTACGGCCGGCTCGGATTCCCCTTCGGCCGGTTCGGCGTGCTGTGCGTGCACGAGCCCGCCAAAGGCCGCGAATTCGTCGAACGGCTGCGCACCCGGGTCACGACCGCGGTGCGATGGCCGTCGCGCAAGCAGGACATCGCGCCGGGCCGGGTGATGGTGGAGCGCCCCGACGTCACCTGGAACCTCGCTTTCACCTATCTCGGCCTCAAGCGGCTCGGCATTCCGACCCGCACCCTCCGGGCGCTGCCCGACGAGTTCATCGACGGCATGGCCAGCCGCTGCAACATCCTCGGCGACGACACGCCGCAAAATCCGATCTCGGCCTGGGACGATGTGTGGAACCCGAAGATGCGGGGAAACGACGTCCACATCCTGGTCATGCTGAACGGCCAGATGAACCTCGTCGACGGCCAGCCGCTGCCGGCGCTGGAGGAGGCGCAGCGGCAAATCGAGGCGCTGTGCGACGAGCTCGGCGGCGGGGTCGAGCTGCTCGCCGGCCACAAGGGTCCGGACACGCGCTGGCAGCATCTGGAGGCGCTGCGCGATTCGAAGGGTTTGCCCTGCAGCAAGGAGCATTTCGGCTATACCGACGCGATCAGCGACCCCGTGTTCGAAGGGCAATATCCCAAGCTGGAGGAGAAACAGCGCGCGGTCGGCTCGGGCGCGACCGACGGCGCCGGCAATTGGCGGCCGCTTGCCGCCGGCGAGTTCCTGCTCGGCTGGCCGGACGAGGCGCAGGAGATTCCGGGGGCGGCATTGCCGCTCGACTTCAGCCGCAACGGGACCTTCGTCGCCTACCGCAAGCTCCACCAGGACGTCGCCGCCTTTCACGGCTGGATCGACCGCACCGCCGCCAAGCTCCAGCAGATCTGGCGGCTGGCAAGCTTCGAGATCGCGCGAGAGACCCTGCTGGCGAAGGTCGCGGGGCGCTGGAGCGACGGCGTACCGCTCGATGTCGCGCCCACCTACGAGGAATGGGTGGCGTTCAACGAACGCTGCCCGCCGGCGGAAGCCCATGTCGTGCGCGAGGACAATGGGCGGCAGAGAGCGCTCGTCGATTTCGGTTATCGGACCGATCCCGCGGGCGTCAAATGCCCGATGGGCGCGCACATCCGCAGGGTCAACACGCGCGACATGCTCGATCCGAAGGCGAGCAGCCCCGATCCGAAGGTATGGATGGGATCGGCGCTCAACAACCGGCGTCGGATCCTGCGCCGCGGCCTGCCCTACGGCCATGCGAGCAACAAGGACGGCGAGCACGGCATCATCATGCTCGTCACCTGCGCAAGCCTGCAGCGGCAGTACGAGTTCGTGCAGCAGCAGTGGATCAACTACGGCCTCGACGCGAGCTCGGGCAACGACACCGACCCGCTGGTCGGCAACCACGGTCCGGACGACAAGTTCGTCATACCCGCCGACCCCGAAGGCGAGGATCCGCCGTTCATCGCCACCGACCTGCAGCAGTTCGTCCAGACCCGCGGCGGCGCCTATTTCTTCGTTCCGTCGATGACCGCGCTGCGGATGATCGGAATGGGCGTGGTCGATCCGACCTGAAGGCGGAGCTCAGCCCCTGAGAGCGAAGCGCTGGAGCTTGCCGGTGGCGGTCTTGGGAAGCGAGGCCACGAACTCCACGTCGCGCGGATATTTGTACGGTGCGATCACGGCCTTGACGTGTTCCTGAAGAGCGGCGGCGACGCCGGCGTCCGGAGCGTAGCCGGGGGCCAGCACCACGAACGCCTTCACCCGCTGGCCTCGCTCCTCGCAGGGGGCCCCGATCACCGCGCATTCCTGCACCGCCGGGTGGGAATAAAGCGCGTTCTCCACTTCGGGCGCGGCGATATTGTAGCCGGATGAGATGATCATGTCGTCGGAGCGCGCGACGTACCAGAAATAGCCGTCCTCGTCGGCGCGGTAGGTGTCCCCGGTGACGTTCCAGCCGTCCCGGGCATAGTCGGCCTGGCGCTCGTCGTCGAAATAGCGGCACCCCGTCGGCCCCTTGACCGCGAGCCGGCCGGTGCCGGTAGCCATCGGCCGTCCTTCGTCGTCCAGCACCGCCGCGACATAGCCCGGGACCGCCTTGCCGGTCGCGCCGGGACGGATGTCCCCGCCGCTCGCCGAAATGAAGATGTGCATCATCTCGGTGGCGCCGATCCCGTCGACGATCCCGAGGCCCGTAGCCTCGTGCCAGGCGTGCCAGGTGGCGGCGGGCAGGTGCTCGCCCGCGGAGACGCAGGTGGTCAGCGTGGAGATGTCGTAGCCTTCTCCCTCCCCCTTGATGGGGGAGAGCTGGGGTGGGGGTGGACTCGCCATTTGGGCAGCGTCGTTTCCGGAGGTTCCACCCCCACCCAACCCTCCCCCATCAAGGGGGAGGGCCTTCAAGCCCTGCTCCTTCAACAAGCCCAGCATTGCTTTGTAGGCGGTGGGCGCGGTCGCAAGGTGGGTGACGCCGAACTTCCCCACCGCGTCCAGCAGCGGCTTCGGCCCCGGCTGCTCGATCGTCACCGCAGCGCCCCCGAAGCGCCAGGGGAAGATCAGCAGCATACCGAGGCCGAAGGTGAAGGCGATCGGCGCCGAGCAGGCCCAGCGGCTGCCGGCCTCAGGCTTGAGGACGTGGCGGGCGAAGCTGTCGGCAGAGGCGAGGACGTCGCGGTGATAATGGACGCACCCCTTGGGCCGGCCGGTGGTGCCGGAGGTGAAGGCGATCAGCGCCACGTCGTCGCGGCGGGTCTCGACCGGGGCGAAGCCCGGCGCGATGCCGCGAAGGCGTGTCTCCAGCTCGCCGTTGCCGTAATCGCCGTCATATTGGATCAATGAGCGGATTGTCCCGGCCTGCTCCGCGCCGAGGCGGAAATCGCCGATGAAGCGGCTGTCGACGATGGCGTGGCTGACCTCGGCGCGCGCCACGACGGTCGCGATTTCACCCGGCCGAAGCACCGGCATGGTCGCGACGACGATCCCTCCGGCCTTGAGGATGCCGAGCCAGGCGGCGAACATCGTAGCGGTGTTCGGTCCGCGCAGGAAAACGCGGTTGCCGGGGACGAGGCCCTCCTCCTCGGCCAGGAGGCGCGCGATCCTGTCGGACATGTCGCGCATCTCGCCGAAGGTCCAGCTGCCGTGATCGTTGACGACCGCGAGGGCGCGGGAATCGCCTTTGTCGATCAGCTCGACCGCGGCGTTGAGGCGATCGGGATATTGCAGCTCCGGAAGATCGAACAGAAATTCGGGCTGCAGCTCGGGCGGCGGCAGGCGGTCGCGCACGAAGCCGTCCACATGCGCGCTGCTCACCATTCCGGCACCACCGCAATCGTCTCGATCTCGATCCGAGCGCCGGGTTCGACCAGGGCTCCGACCTCGACCACCGCCATGGCCGGGAAATTGCGGCCCATCACCTCCTTATAGGCCGCTCCGATTTCGGCGAGACCCAATCGATATTCATCGATGTCGACGACATACCACGTCATCCGCACCACATGCTCCGCGCCGGCGCCGTCCTCGGCGAGAATGGCGAGCGTGTTCAGCAGGATCTGGCGAAGCTGCCCGGCGAGATCGGGCGCGACGATCCGACCCTTTTCGTCCCAGCCGATGATTCCGGCCGTGAACAGCATCCGGCCCTTGGCCGAAATGCCATTCGAAAAGCCGCTGGGCCGCGGCCAGCCCGGAGGGAGCAGGGTTTTCATGGGCGGTGCTCCGCGAGATGGGCGCGCGCGATCACGACCTTCTGCACTTCCGAAGCGCCTTCGTAGATGCGGAGCGCCCGGATCTCGCGATAGAGGCGCTCGACCGCCACGCCGCGCGTGACCCCGAGCCCGCCGAAGATCTGCACCGCCTTGTCGATCACGCTCTGCGCGCTGTCCGTCGCGTGGAGCTTTGCGAGAGCCGCCTCGCGGCTGTTGCGGCGGCCGGCGACGTCGCGAACCCAAGCCGCGCGGTAGACGAGCAAAGCCGAGGTCTCGATGTCGAGCACCATTTCGGCAAGCTTCGACTGGGTGATCGGATTGTCGGCGAGCGTCCCGGCGCCGAGCTTGCGATCCAGCGCCCGCTTCGTCGCCTCGTCGAGCGCCCGCCTCGCGAAGCCGAGCGCCGCCGCGCCGACGGTGGTGCGGAAGACGTCGAGCGTGGCCATAGCCTGGGCAAAGCCGCGGCCGCGCTCGCCCAGCAAAGCGGGGGCGGGGAGGCGCATGTCGGTGAAGCGCAGCGTCGCGAGAGGATGCGGCGCGATCACTTCGATGCGTTCGCTGTCGTCGAGACCCCGCGTGCCGCGCTCGACGATGAAGGCCGATATCCCCTTCGCGCCCGGCGCCTCCCCGGTGCGGGCGAACAGCACGTAGAAGTCGGCAATCCCGCCGTTCGAGATGTAGGTCTTGGCGCCGTTGACGACGAAGCCGCCGTCTTTCTCTTCCGCCGTCGTCTCCATCGACGCGACGTCCGAGCCGGATGACGGCTCGGTGAGGGCGAAGGCGGCGATCTTTTCGCCGCGGGCGACTGCCGGCAGATAGGCCTCTTTCTGCGCGTCCGATCCGAACAGGCTGATCGTTCCGGAGCCCAGGCCCTGCATCGCGAAGGCGAAGTCGGCGAGGCCGGAATGGCGCGCCAGGATCTCGCGGATCAGGGCGAGGGTGCGGACGTCGAGCCGGCCGGCGCCGTCCGGGATGCAATGACGGAGCCAGCCGCCGTCGCCGAGCTTGCCGACGAGGGCCCGGCAGGCGGCGTCGACGTCTGCCGGCTCCTCGTCTGCCAGCTCGGCCGCGCACCAGCGCTCCAGCTCCCTGGCAAGCGCGCGGTGCCTGTCGTCGAAGAACGGCCATTCGAGGAAGTCGTCAGTCACCCTTGAACTCCGGAGTCCGCTTGGCGGCAAAAGCTTCGAAAGCGCGGCGGAAGTCGTTGGTGGCCATGCAGATCGCCTGGGCCTGCGCTTCCATCTCGATCGCGGTTTCGAGGCTGACGTTCCATTCCTGGTTGAGCTGGGTCTTGGTGATTCCATGCGCGAAGGTCGGGCCCGCGGCCAGCGAACAAGCGAGCGCCCGCGCCTCTTCCAGCAGGCTGCCCTGCGGCACGATCCGGTTGTGGAAGCCCCAGCGTTCCCCCTCCTCGGCGCTCATGACGCGGCCGGTGAACAGCAATTCGGCGGCGCGGCCCTGGCCGACGATCCGCGGCAGGATGGCGCAGGCGCCCATGTCGCAGCCGGCGAGACCGACGCGGGTGAACAGGAAGGCGGTCTTGGCCTCGGGCGTGGCGAGGCGCAGGTCGGACGCCATGGCGACGATCGCCCCGGCGCCGACGCAGATTCCGTCGATCGCCGCGACGATCGGCTGCGGGCAGGCGCGCATCGCCTTGACGAGGTCGCCGGTCATCCGGGTGAAATCGAGCAATCCCGGCATCCCCATTTCGGTCAGCGGCCCGATGATCTCGTGGACGTCGCCGCCGGAGCTGAAATTGCCGCCGGCCCCGGCGACCACCACCGCCTTGACGTCTCGTGCGTAGACCAGGGCGCGGAAGGCGTCGCGAAGCTCGGCATAGCTTTCGAAGGTCAGCGGATTCTTCCGCTCCGGCCGGTTCAGCGTCACGGTGGCGACACCGTCCGCATAATCCCACAGGAAGTGCTCGGGCGCGTAGCTTTCAGGATTCATGCGATCTCCACCGCGTCACCGTTCCGTTCGGAGAGGATGAGGTCAAGCGCAGTCGCGGCGACTTCACCCGGCGCGATCAGTCGGCCGGATGGGTTGAGCCGCGCCAGCTCGGCCCTCGCCTCCTCTTCGGATCGGCCCGTCTTGTCCCGGATGTTCGCGATCGACTGCATCGTCATGTCGCTGTCCACGAAGCCGGGGCAGACCGCGTTCGCCCTCAGCTTCGTCCCGGCAAATTCGGCCGCGAGCGCGCGGGTGAGGCCGACCGCGCCGTGCTTCGCGGCGATATAGGGCGCCGCATAAGCGAAGCCGTGGAGCCCCGCCATCGAGGCGACGGTGACGATCCGGCCGGCCTCGGCCGCGAGCAGATCGGGAAGCGCCGCCTGGCAGCAGTGGAACATGCCGTCGAGGTTGACCGCCAGCATGTCGCGCCAGAGCTGCCCGCTCACCTTGGCGAACGGCACGCCCGCCGCCGCCCCGGCATTGTTGACGAGGATGGCGATCGGCCCTTGCGCCTCCCGCGCCAGCGCGAATGCGCGGTCGACGTCCCCGCGCTCGGTCACGTCGCCTGGACAGACCAGTGCCGAACCGATGCTGGCGGCGGTTTCCTCCAATGGCTCGCGGCGCCGTCCCACCAGCGTCACCTTTGCCCCCTCGTCCGCCAGCGCGCGCGCGATCGCCGCGCCGATCCCCGTGCCGCCGCCGGTGACGAGCGCGTGCCGGCCGGCGAGCCTCATGCCTTGAGCTCCGCTTCACGGGCGAGGTTGCGGGCGAGCTGCGCCATTCCGCCGAGATATTGGGGCGGGACGTGGACGCCGCGATAATCGTGGCCGGCGGCCGCGCGCAACGTCCACATCGGATCGACGAGGTGGGGGCGCGCGAGGGCGACGAGGTCCGCGCGGCCGGCGGCGAGGATCGAATTGACGTGGTCCGGCTCGTAGATGTTGCCGACCGCCATCGTGGCGACCCGGCCTTCGTTGCGAATACGGTCGGCGAAGGGCGTCTGGAACATGCGGCCGTAGACCGGCGCGCAGTCCGCCCAGGTCTGGCCGGCGGAGACGTCGATCAGGTCCGCGCCCGCTTCGGCAAAGGCGCGGCCGATTTCGACCGCCTCGGCCGGGGTGACGCCGTCCTCGCCCATCCAGTCGTTGGCCGAGATGCGCACCGACATCGGCTTCTCCGCCGGCCAGGCCGCGCGCATCGCGCGGAATACCTCGAGCGGAAAGCGCAGGCGGTTCTCCAGGCTGCCGCCATATTCGTCGGTGCGCTTGTTGGTGAGCGGGGTGATGAAGCTGGAGAGCAGGTATCCGTGGGCGGCGTGGAGCTCGACCATGTCGAAGCCGGCTTCCTCGCTCATCGCCACCGCCGCGACGAACTGTGCGACCACTTCGTCCATGTCGGCGCGGGTCATCGGCCGCGGCACCTGGTTTTGAGGCGACCAGGGGACCTCCGAGGCCGCCATCACCGGCCAGTTGCCGACGTCGAGCGGGACGTCATAGCCCTCCCAGCCCACGCGGGTGCTGCCCTTGGGCCCCGAATGGCCCAGCTGGAGGCAGAATTTGGCTTTGCTGTTGGCGTGGACGAAGTCGACGATCCGCCGCCACGCGGGGACATGCTCCGGGGCATACATGCCGGTGCAGCCGGGGGTGATCCGCGCCTCCGCCGAGACGCAGGTCATCTCGGTGTAGAGGAGGCCGGCGCCGCCCTGCGCCCGGGTGCCGTAATGGACGAGGTGGAAGTCGTTCGGCGTGCCGTTCTGCGCCGAATACATGGCCATCGGCGAGACGACGACCCGGTTGTCCAACTCAAGATCGCGCAATCGATAGGGCGCGAACATCGGCGGAGCGGGGTCGTTGACCGCTTCGCCCCGGGCATTCGACTGGAACCAGCGCTCGACGCCTTCGAGCCAGGGTCTGTCGCGCAGCCGCAGATTTTCGTGGCTGACGCGCTGCGAGCGGGTCAGCAGGGAATAAGCGAACTGGATCGGCTCGAAATGGAGGTAACGCTCGAGCGTCTCGAACCATTCGGTCGAGTTGCGCGCCGAATTCTGGAGCTTGAGGACTTCGAGGTTCCGCTCCGCCTGATATTCGGCGAGCGCCTGCTCTCGTCCGAGACCGGGACGGTTGAGCACCTCGGCGAGCTTGATCGCATCCTCGAGCGCGAGCTTCGTCCCCGATCCGATCGAGAAATGCGCCGTATGCGCCGCGTCGCCGAGCAGGATCAGGTTCCGGTACGACCAGCGCTCGCACAGGATGCGGCGGAACTGGAGCCACGCTTCCGGTCCCCTGAGATGGGCGGCGTTGGACATCAAGGCGTGGCCGTCGAGGTATCCGGCGAAGATCCGCTCGCAAACCGCGATCGCCTCTTTTTGGTCCATCCGGTCGAAGCCGAGCCGCTCCCAGGTCTCGGGCGCCATTTCGACGATGAAGGTCGAGAGATCGTCGTCGAACCGGTAGGCGTGGGCCCAGACCCATCCGGCTTCCACCTCCTCGAAAGCGAAGGTGAAGGCTTCGAAGACCTTGTTGGTGCCGAACCAGAAGAAGCGGTTGCGCCGCGTCTGGATATCGACTCCGAAATGCTCCTGATAGGCCGAGCGGATGCGGCTGTTGGCGCCGTCGGCGGCGATCACCAGGTCGTAGCCGGCCCAATCCTCGAGCCGCGGGCTCCCCTCCCGCTCGAAATGGAGCCGGACGCCGAGCTCGCGCGCCCGCTGCTGCAGGATATTGAGCAGCCGCTTGCGCCCGATGCCGATGAAGCCGTGGCCGGACGAGCGGATCGCCTCGCCGTGGATATGAACGTCGATGTCGTCCCAATGCGCGAACTCGTCGCGGATCACGGCGCCCGAGACGGGATCGTTCGCCATCAGATTCTCGACCGTCTGGTCGGAGAAGACGACTCCCCAGCCGAACGTGTCGTCGGCGCGGTTGCGCTCGAAAAGGTCGATCTCGTGGGCCGGCTCGCGCAGCTTCATCGAGATGGCGAAATAGAGCCCGGCCGGTCCCCCGCCGAGGCACGCGATCCGCATCGGCCTCTCCATCGAGCGCCTCTATAGGCGAGAAACGGCTTTGCGGAACAGGGCGGGTTGGGCAGGGACGCAGGATGAGGCATTTCGACGTCGCGATCGTGGGCACGGGCCACGGCGGTGCCCAGGCGGCGATCCAGCTCAGGCAGCTCGGTTTCGCCGGCACGATCGCGTTGCTCGGGCGCGAGCCGGACCTACCCTACGAGCGGCCGCCGCTGTCGAAGGACTATCTCGCCGGCGCGCGCGATTATGATCGGCTGCTGATGCGGCCGCCCGGCTTCTGGACTGAGCGCGGGATCGAGGTTCTGACCGGGCGCGAGGTCGTGCAGGTCGATCCGGAGGCGCGGCGGCTCGGCTGCGCGCAGGGCGAGGAGATCGGGTACCGGCACCTGATCTGGGCCGCGGGCGGGGTGCCGAAGCGGCTCGCCTGTCCGGGCGCCGAGCTTGCCCATGTGATCAGGAGCCGCGCGGACGTCGACCGGCTGCGGGAGGCGCTAGGGACGGCGGGGCGGGTGGCCGTGATCGGAGGAGGCTATATCGGGCTGGAGACGGCGGCGGTGCTGAGGAAGCTCGGCAAGCAGGTAGTCCTGCTCGAAGCGCTCGACCGGGTCCTCGCCCGCGTCGCGGGAGAGCCTCTGTCGCGCTTCGTCGAGGCGCGTCACCGGGCAGAGGGGGTGGACGTGCGGCTCGCCGCGACGGTCGCGGCGATCGGAAAGGGCGCGGTGACCCTGGCGACCGGTGAGGCGATCGCCTGCGACCTCGCGGTTGCGGGGATCGGCATCGACGCCGCCGCGGCGCCTCTGCTCGCCGCCGGCGCCGAGGGCGGGAACGGGGTGGCCGTCGACTCTTTCTGCCGGACCAGCCTCGCCGGCATTTCGGCCGTCGGAGATTGCGCGCTCCACGCGAGCCGCTGGGCCGGCGGCGCGGCGATCCGGCTGGAATCGGTGCAGAATGCGCACGACATGGCGGCCGTCGCAGCGCGCGACCTCGTCGGCCGGCCGGAGCCCTACGAGGCGGTGCCCTGGTTCTGGTCCAACCAGTACGACCTGCGTCTCCAGAGCGTCGGCCTTTGGCTCGACTACGACGAAATCGTCACCCGCGGAGACCCGGCGACCGGCAGCTTTTCCCTCGTCTATCTCGCCGCGGGTCGGGTGATCGCGCTCGATTGCGTCAATTCGACTCGCGACTATGCGCAGGGTCGCAGGCTGGTCGAGCAGGGTGCGCGGCTCACGGCTCCCGCGCTCGCGGACACGTCGCGCCAGCTCAAGGAGCTGCTTCCGTGAGAAGCGTCAGTAGCCCCCGCCGGTCTCGCCCGGCAGATAGGTCCCCTCGGGGATCTTGTCGCTCATCGAATCGGCATAGTCGCGCATGCGCTCTTCGGAGCCCTCGGGGACATCGCTGAGGGCATATTCCATGCCGCCGCCGTACATCGCCGCAAGGCCCCAGAAAGCGAACATGCAGAATCCGAACACTCTCATCGCGACGCGCAGCATCGGCCCCCTCCCGCCTGATGCGCGCGAACATGGCACGGGGCCGGTTACGCGCCCGTAAATGCGACCGGGCTATTCGGCGGCCTGCAGCACGTGCGGTTCGTAGAGGAGGTGAAAGGCGTCCGGGTAGAGGCCGTATTCGGCGACCGGTCGCCGCGCCTCCGGCCGCGGCGGCACCGGCGGGCGGTGTGCCGGGGTTGCAGCGAACAGCGGCCGCGTCGAGCCGGCGCGGCGCGCGACCACCATCTGATGGAACCACTCGCCGACATAGGAGCCGTCGAGCCGGTGGACCCGCGATCCGAACAGGCGGCCGAGCGGCACGCCGCCGAAATCGAACAGGAAGCTCTCGAACAGGAATCCGACGGCCTCGCCGTCGGTCGCGTACACGTACATCGGCATGAAACCGCCCTCCCCAGGCGACCGCGCGTGGCGGTCGCGCTACGCTTACTCCGCACGTCCCCCGCGCCGGTCGTGCATGACCAAGCTAAAGCCGTCTGCAAGTCGATGTCAAATAAAAACGCTGCAAAAGCAGATGTTTACACGAGCATTACAATGTAAAGATCGAGTTATGCTTGCCGCCGCGCCCGCGCGGCCGCGATCCTCAGGCGAAGCGCGTTGAGCCGGATGAAACCGGCTGCGTCGCGCTGGTCGTAGCTCGACGACCCCTCCTCGAAAGTGACCAGGTCCTGGTCGTACAAAGCGAGCGCGCTTTCCCGGCCGATCACCGTTGCATTACCCTTGTAGAGCTTCATGCGGACGGTCCCAGAGACATGTTCCTGGCTCTTGTCGATCAGGGCCTGGAGCATCTCGCGTTCAGGCGAGAACCAGAAGCCGTTGTAGATGAGTTGCGCGTAGCGCGGCATGATCTCGTCCTTGAGATGCATCGCGCCGGGATCGAGCGTGATCGATTCGATGCCGCGGTGGGCCGCGAGCAGGATGGTGCCGCCGGGCGTTTCGTAGACTCCGCGCGACTTCATGCCGACGAAGCGGTTCTCGACCAGATCGAGGCGGCCGATGCCGTTGTCGTGGCCGAGCTCGTTGAGCCGCGTGAGCAGCGCGGCAGGCGACAGCTTTTCGCGGTCGATCGAGACGGCGTCGCCCCGCTCGAAGCCGATCTCGATCACGGTCGGCCGGTCGGGCGCGTCCTCGGGCGAGATGGTGCGCTGGTGGACATATTCGGGCGCCTCGACCCACGGGTCCTCGAGCACCTTCCCTTCCGATGAGGAGTGGAGGAGGTTCGCGTCGATCGAGAAGGGCGCCTCGCCGCGCTTGTCCTTGGCGATCGGAATCTGGTGCCGCTCGGCGAAGGCGAGCAACTGCTCGCGGCTGGCGAAGTCCCATTCCCGCCACGGCGCAATCACGCGGATGTCGGGCTCCAGCGCATAATAGCCGAGCTCGAAGCGGACCTGGTCGTTGCCCTTGCCGGTGGCGCCGTGGCACACCGCATCCGCGCCCACCGCCCGCGCGATCTCGATCTGGCGCTTGGCGATCAGCGGGCGGGCGATCGACGTGCCCAGCAGATACTGGCCTTCGTAGACCGTGTTGGCGCGGAACATCGGGAAGACATAGTCCCGCACGAACTCTTCCCTCAGGTCCTCGATGTAGATGTTCTCCGGGCGGATGCCGAGCAATTCCGCCTTGCGCCGCGCCGGCTCGACCTCCTCGCCCTGGCCGAGATCGGCGGTGAAGGTGACGACCTCCGCGCCATATTCGCTGGCGAGCCATTTGAGGATGATCGAGGTGTCGAGGCCGCCCGAATATGCGAGCACCACCTTATTGGGCGGATTCATTGTCCGGACTCCTGGGAAAGCTTCCTGAAGCGGTTTTCGATCATGCCGGAGACGACGCCGTCGCGCAGCGCGACGAACAGCGTGTCGTCGCCGCAGATCGTCCCGGCGACCTCGGGGAGCTTCGCCTGGTCGAGCGCGAGGCCGACGAGATGGGCCGAGCCCGGCGGCGTACGCAGCACGATGAGGTTGCCGGCCGCCTCGACCGACTGCACCCAGTCCGCGAAGATGCGGCGCAGCCGCGCCGCCGCCCAGTCGCTCTCGCCGAGCTGGTCCGGAAGCGCGTAGGAGAGAGTGCCGCCGCGTTTCACCTTGATTGCCCCGAGCTGCTCGAGGTCGCGCGAAACCGTGGCCTGGGTGACTGCGAAGCCGAACGCGGCGAGCCGCGCGGTCACTTCTTCCTGGCTGGAAAGCGGTTCGCCGCGGATCAGCTCCGCGATCGCCTTCTGGCGCCGCTGGCGCGCGTCGGTCATATAATTCCTCCCTGCGCGCGGAGCGCGTGGGGAGGGGGACCGCCCGAAGGGCGGTGGAGGGGTAAGTGGCGCAGGCCCCGGCAGCTACCCCTCCACCATGCTTCGCATGGTCCCCCTCCCCATCTGTCGATGGGGAGGAACTGTTGCGCTCCACTCACGAGACCATCCACGCCAGCGCGGCGCGGGCGGTGTGCATGCGGTTCTCGGCCTGGAGCCACACGGCGCTGCGCGGCCCGTCGATGACGCCCTCGGTCACCTCTTCGCCGCGGCGCGCCGGGAGGCAGTGAAGGAAGCGGGCTGAGGGTGCACGCGCCATCAGGGGCTCGTCAACCTGGTAGGGACGGAGGATCGCCATGCGGGTCTCGGTCTCGTCATCCTGACCCATCGAGACCCAGACATCGGTGTAGACGATGTCGGCGCCCTCGACCGCTTCGGCAGGGTCGGTCATCTGCGTCACGCCCGCGGGAGCGCCGGCGAGACCGTAGCCCTCGGGGCTCGCGATCCTGAGCTCGGCGCCGAGCAGGACGCAGGCCTCGGCCAGCGAGCGCGCGACATTGTTGTCGCCGTCCCCGACATAGGCGATGCGCGCGCCCTCGATCCGGCCGAGCAGCTGCTTCACGGTCAGCATGTCGGCGAGCGCCTGGAGGGGGTGCGCCGTGTCGGACAGCAGGTTCAGCACCGGCTTGTCGGTCGCGGCCGCCATGGCGGAGAGATTCTTATGGTCCATGACGCGAGCCGCGATCACCTGGTGGTAGCAGGCGAGGGTGCGTGCGACGTCCTCGGCCGTCTCGCGGCTGCCGAGCCCGACCTCGTCCTTCTGGATGTAGACCGGGTGCCCGCCGAGCTGGACGACCGCCATCTCCATCGAGTTGCGGGTGCGCGCGCTCGGCTTCTGGAAGACCAGAGCGACGCCCTCGCCGGCGAGCGGCCGTCCGAGGTCGCGCTCGCTGTCCGCCAGGATCCGCTCGAGATCCGCGCCCTCGAGGTCGGCGACGGAAAGCAGGTCCCTCACCAGCTCCGCTCCCGCTTGACCATCGTCCCGATGCCCTCGTCGGTGAGGATCTCGATGAGCAGCGAATGGGGCACGCGGCCGTCGATGATGTGCGCCGAGCCGACGCCGCCGTCGACCGCGTCGGCGCAGGCGCGCAGCTTCGGGATCATGCCCGCGGATACGCTGTCGTGCTCGATCCGCTCCCGAAGCTCGCTCGAGGTCAGCCGCGGGATCAGCGACCCTTCGTCGTCCACGTTCTCGAGCAGCCCGGGGGCCGCGGTGAGGTAGACGATCTTCTCGGCGGCCATCGCGACGGCGATCGCGCGGGCCGCCTCGTCGGCATTGATGTTGTAGGGCTGGCCCGATTCGTCGGCGCCGATCGTCGAGACCACCGGGCTGAGCCCCTCGTCCAGCAGCCGGTGGAGCACCGAGGCCCGGACGTGGCTGACGTCGCCGACAAAGCCGAGCGAGGATTCGCGCGGGGTCGCCGTCAGCAGCCCGCCATCCTCGCCCGACACGCCGACCGCGACCGGCTCCTCGGCGGTCTCGCGGTTGATCGTGCCGACGAGGTCGCGGTTGATCTTGCCGACCAGCACCATGCGGACGATGTCGAGCGTGTCGGCATCGGTGACCCGCAGGCCGTCGCGGAATTTCGGCTCCTTGCCGACGCGCCGCATCATCGCATCGACCTGAGGCCCGCCGCCATGGACGAGGACGCAGCGCACGCCGACCGAGCGCAGGAGGAGCACGTCCTGGGCGAGCGCGCGGTCGAGCTCGGCGTCGATCGCCGCGCCGCCGAGCTTCACCACGACGGACTTTCCGGCGAAGCGCTGGATGTAGGGCAGCGCCTGGACGAGGACTCCCGCGACGTCGGCGGCACCGAATTTGGGCTGGACGGCGTTCATGACGTTCTGCTGTTTTCCTTGATGTAGCCGGGGCCGAGATCGATGCCGATCACCTGGGCGGCGCCGTCGCCGAGCCCGAGCGCGACCTCGATCTCGATCCGCTCCTGCTTCATGTGCAGCGACACCGCGTCGTGGTCATGCTCCGCATTGGTGCCGCCGCGCGAGACCATGATGCCGCCGTAAGCGACGCTGGTCTTCTCGGCTTCGAAGGCGATGCCCGCCGAGCCCGCCGCCGCGAGCAGCCGCCCCCAATAGGGGTCGCCGCCGTACCAGCTGCATTTGACGAGGTTGTTCTCGGCGATGCTCTTCGCTGCGATGCGCGCCTCGCCGTCCGAGGCGGCGCCGCTGACTCGGAGCGCGACCATCCTGGTCATGCCCTCGGCGTCGCGCGCCATCTGAAAGGTGAGGTCCTCGCAGACCTTGTGCACGGCGTCGGCGAACTCGCCCATTTCGGGGCGTCCCCGACGGCCGGAGGCGAGCAGAATGACGGTGTCGTTGGTCGAGGTCGCGCCGTCGACGTTGAGCGTGTTGAAGGTGCGGTCGGCGGCGTCGCGCAGGATCGCGGTCATCTCCCCGGCCGATACGTCCGCGTCGGTGGTCAGGAAGGCGAGCATGGTCGCCATGTTGGGGGCGATCATTCCGCATCCCTTGGCCATCCCCCCCAAAGTGAAGGTTGAGCCGCGGACGAGCGCTTCCTTCTCCTTGTGGTCGGTGGTGAGGATGCCGCGCGCGGCGTCCCTGGCACCGTCCACCGACAGCTTCTTCGCCAGCTTCGGGGTCGCGGCGAGGATCCTGTCCATCGGCAGCGGCGCGCCGATGATGCCGGTCGAGCAGACCAGCACGTCGCGTGCGTCGACGCCGAGCGCCCCGGCCGCGGCGGCGCACATCGCCTCCGCATCGGCGCGGCCGGCAGCGCCGGTCCCGGCGTTCGCGTTGCCCGAATTGACGATCACCGCGGCAGCCCGGCCGCCGTTCGCGGCCAGCCGCTCGCGCGATGCCGCGACAGGGGGCGCGAAGAACTTGTTCTGAGTGAAGACGGCCGCCGCCGCGACCGGCCGCCGGTCGTCGGTTGCGATCATCGCCATGTCGAACCGGCGCCGCTTCACCCCGGCATGGCAGCCGGCCGCGACGAACCCCTCTGCCGCGGTGACGCTCACGGCCAGAGCCCCGCGCGGGGGAGGCCGGCCGCCTCCTCGAGGCCGAGCATCAGATTGGCGCACTGGATCATTTGGCCGGCGGCGCCTTTGACGAGATTGTCGAGCGCGGCGATCGCGAGGACGCGGCCGGTGCGTTCGTCGTAACGGGCGGTGAGATGCACGACGTTGGATCCCAGGGCCCACTTGGTCGAAGGCGGACGCTCCGAGACGTGGACGAACGGCTCGGCGGCATATGCGTCGCGGAGGATTGCCAGCGGGTCGCAGGGTCCCTTGGCCCTCGCGTAGCAGGTGGCAAGGATGCCGCGGTTCATCGGCGCCAGGTGCGGCGTGAACAGGATGCCGCCGCCCAGCGCCATCTCCATCTCCGCCGTATGCCGATGGGTCAGGAGGCCGTAGGCGGTGAAATTCTCGTCGACGCTGTTGAAATGGGTCTCGTTTTTCAATCCTTTGCCCGCGCCGGACACGCCCGAGGCGGCGTCGACGACGATGCTGCCGGGCTCGACCAGATCGAGCAGCGGGTTCAGCGCGAGGATCGCCGCGGTCGGGTAGCACCCGGCCGCCGCCACCGCTTTGGAGTTTGCGATCCGGTCACGGTTGAGCTCCGGAATCCCGTAGACGAAGCGGGAGAGGAGCTCGGGCGCCTGGTGCGGCTCGTGATACCAGGTCGCGTAATCCTCGGCGCTGTCGAGCCGAAAATCGGCGCCCAAATCGACCAAGGCCAAGCCACGGTCGAGGATTTGCGGCGCAAGCTTTTGGCTGTGGCCGTGCGGAAGCGCGGCAAAGACGAGGTCGATGCCCTCGATGGCCTCGGGTTCGAACTTCTCAACGATGGCGCCGGGTTGGGCGGCGGCGAGATGGGGGTGCACGTCGCAGAGCGGTTGCCCAGCCTGACTGTCGCCGAACAGGCGGCGCGCCCTCAGGCTGGGATGGCCATCGAGCAGGCGGAGCAGCTCCGCCCCCACATATCCCGAGGCGCCAAGAATCGCTGCACTGAACATCGTCGGCGGCTCATGACGCATGACGCATAATTATGCAATAACCTGCATTAAACGAAAACCCATCTCGAGCGCCCGGCAGGGAATTCACTCGCCGACCGCCGCCCCGGCACCCATGAATTCTCTTGCAACCGCGCGAACGATGCCGGTCGGCTCCGCCGGGCCGTGGTTGGCGTTGATCAAGGCGATGACCGTCAGGTCGTGGTCGGGATAGCGCGCATAAAAGGCCCGGAAGCCTGGCAGGCTCCCTGCGTGCCCTATCTCCGACACACCGTCCACTTGCTCGAGGCGCCAGCCGAAGCCGTAAGGGGCAAGCTGGCCGTTATTCAGGCGGGCCTTGGTCCACATCTGCGCGAGGCTCTGCCTCGACAGCAAAGTGCCGCGGACCAGCGACCGCTCCCATTTCGCCATGTCCGACGCAGTGGACACGAACGCGCCGCTCGGCCGCAGCGCAAGGTAGGGCGTCACATTCTCGAACCGGCCGTCCTTCCATTCATAGCCCGCCGCCCGCCGCGGGATGAGGTCGGCGCGGCTGGTGGCCCGGGTCGCCGTCATTCCGAGCGGCCCGAAGAAGCGCTCCTGGAAGAAGCGCGGCCAGGGCATGCCGGACGTGCGCGCGATCAGCTCCGCGAGGATGAAATAGCCGGTATTGCTATACTCGAACTGCTCCCCGGGGCTGAACAGGAGCGGCAGGGGATAAGCGGTCCGGACGACGTCCATCACCGGCTGATCGCTTTCCGGGGCAAAGCCCGGCGCCTCGCGCACCAGGCCCGAGGTGTGCGTGAGCAGGTGCCGGACAGTGATCGGTCGCCAGTGCGCCGGCACATCCTGGATGTAGCGCGAGATGCTCGCGTCGAGCTCGACCCGCCCCTCCTGGACGAGCAGCATCACGCCCGCTGCAATGATCTGCTTGCTGGCCGAGCCGATATTGAACGCAGTCTGGGCGTCGACCGGGAGCCGGTGTTCCAGATTGGCCCAGCCGTAATTCGATTGCCTGACGATTTCGCCGCCACGCAGCACCGTCAGCGAGAGGCCCGGGATATGCGCCGCCTCCATGCCCGAGCGAACGATCGCGTCGACTGCGTCCGAAGACCGAGTGGCAGCGGGCTGCGGTGCGGCGGTCTGGGTGCCCGCCGGAACCGCGACCATGCTCCAAACCGCCACTGCCAGCGTTGCCAACACGGCTCGAGCCCTGAACAAGCGCGTTCCTCCAATGCGACCGCAACGGGCGTTGCCTCGCTCAAAGGCTTATTTGCATTAAAAGAAAGCCCCGGCGCAATCGCGCCGAGGCTTCCTGCTTGTCCTTGCTGCCGGAGCGTCAGACCTTGGTGGCCTGCATCCCATGCTTGAGGGCGCTGGCGCGGTCGTGGCCGGCGCGGACCGACTGATAGGCCTCGCGGATCACCGAAAGGGTCTCAGGTGACAGCTTGGTGTCGGCGAGGGCGGCGTCGTATTTGCCTTTGAGATAATCCTCGCCGCGCTCGACCTCCTCGATGATCTCCTGGTCGCCGCCCTTGGAAATGGCGTCGCGCAGGTCGACCCAGCGACGATGGAGGTCCGCCTTCAGCGAGCCGTCATCATTCGGCTCCCCGCCGAGGCTGCGTACGTGACCCTGCAGCGTGCCGACGACCTGGCGCCGCTCGCCGGCGAAGGAGCGGAACATCTCGACGAACTGCGGCACGTCGGCGTCTTCGGCCGAACGTTCGAAGCCGTTGGCGCTGTCGATGGTGGTGGTGATCAGGGAATTGACGACGCTGATGTCGTGCTCGCTGCTCTGCATCATGGGTGATACGCTCCGTTGAACTTGAGGGGATGCGCGAAGAACGAGCCGCGTCGCCAAAGGTTCAGGCGGAACGCATGCTGTTGCGCCCCGTTCGTCGCAGATTGGAGCCCGGGAGCCGTTCGATGAAGTGGAAGCCTCTCAACGCTTTAGCCTTGGGCGTCGCGCTCGCGGGCGCTCTCGCCGCCGCTGCCGGTTTGCTGTCGGGGCTTCGGCGCGGCGAGGCCGAGCCGGATGAGAGCGGCGAGGACGAGGCGGAGGCGCACCCCTCCTAAAGGTCGAAATAGAGCTTCAGCTCTTGGAGCGTGGTGTCCGTGTCCTGGTGATGGACGAAAATCCCCCCGACTTCCTCCCAGAGATGGCGGTGCTTCAACTGGTCGTCGACGAGGACGTCGCCCTCCTTTGCGTGATCGCGCTTGTCGCGGGCCGTGGTGGTGATGATGCGCATTTCGGGGAAATGCCTGGCGGCCCAGCGCACTTTCTGCTCGGCCGCCCAGTTGCCGCGGGGGAGGCCGGTGAGGATGACCGGATCGAGATGCCTCACCGCCTCGTAGAGCCGCATCGCGTCGGGAAGCAAAGGCAGCGAGAAATAGAAATCGGGCGCGCTCGCCAGCTTCGCCCAGAAGCGACCCGGCCCGTGGCGTTTCTCGAAGGCGCCCGGCGGCATACCAAGCATCGCGGTTGCGCCCTTGTCGAAATCGGCGAGGACTCCGTCGCAGTCGAGGTAGAGCCGGCGCGTCATCCGCCGTGGGGCCAGCGCTCCGGGCGCAGCAGGACGGGCATCGGCAGGTCCAGCCCGCTCCACTCGAGCTCGCGCAGGACGTCGTTCGATTCATGGGCTTTACGGCCGTCCTCGAGCGACCAGGTGATGTGATAAATGCTGCCGTCGGGACGGTCTGTGGTGCCGTCGATCCGCACCACCATCGCCTCCAGCCCGCGCCCATCGTCGACGCGGCCGACGATCTCGCCCTGCGTCTCATCGGGCAGCGGTGCGTCCGGTGACGCGTGGGTCGTCAGGGTGACGTGATCGGCGTCGACATTGCGGTATCTGGGCGGGAATTGCTGAAGGAGCTCGGTCCGCTGCGCGCGGTCGAGCTTCCAGCCGATCACGCCGTCGCCCTTACCCGCCTGCTGGTGCGCAATCCTGGCCGAAGGTGCCATGCCGCTCCAACCCGCATCCGGCGGAGCCGTTCCGGGGGGAGGGGCGTTGGACGAGGCAAGGAGGCGAGCCGATGGATCGAGCGAAGAACGAGGACCTTCCGCACCGCGACCAGAGCGCGATCGAGGCGGAAGCGGACAAGAGCCGCGAGGAGCAGGACAAGGTCCCGCCGCCGGGGACGGATCCACTGCACGAGGGACCATGAGCGTCAGTCGCCCAAGTGGCGTTCCAGCGCCTTTGTCTCCGCCGCGCTCATCCTGAGACCCAGCTTGGTTCTGCGCCACAGGATGTCGTCGGCGGTGCGGGCGAACTCCTTTTCGCGCAGGTAGGCGACTTCGGCTTCGTACAGGCCGTGTCCGAAATGGCGGCCGAGGTCCTTGATGCTGGCTGCCTCGCCTAGGAGCTCACGCAGGCGGGTACCGTAAGCGCGGGAGAGGCGGGCGAGGAGGTCCGGCGGCATCCAGCCCGACAGCGTCTCCAGCCAGGCGAGGAAGGACGGCATGACATCGCCGCCGGGGAGCGGCGTGGTGCGGGTGAATTTGAGGCCGCGGGCGCCGAGGCGGTCGAGCGCTTCCGAGGCGAGAGCGCGGGCGCCGGTGAGCTTGCCGCCGAAGACGGAGAGGAGCTTCGCCCCAGGGCTTGCGTCGAGCGCGAGATGGTAGTCGCGGCTGATCGCCTGCGCATCCGACCCGCCCTTGCCCCACAGCGCGCGGATGCCGGCATAGCTCCAGATCACGTCCGCCGGGGCTAGTCGCCGGATGAACCAGCGGTTCGCGGCCTCGCAGAGATAGGCGATTTCCTGCGGCGTCGCGGCATCGTCCTCGGGACCGGCGGCGTCGGCATCGGTGGTGCCGATCAGCGTGCCGCCCTCGAAAGGCATTGCGAAGACGACGCGGCCGTCCGGCTGCTGCAGGATATAAGCGTGGTCCTCGTCCCAGAGCCGCGGAACGACGATGTGGCTGCCCCTCACCAGCCTCGGCGCTGCTCCCGCGGCGCCGCCGATGCGCTGCCGGAGCACTTCGGACACCCAGGAACCGGAGGCATTGACGATCGCACGCGCCGCGACCGTGCGTCCGCCGCTCAGATCGGCGCGCCAGACGTCGCCGTCGCGGGAAGCGGTGAGCAAGGCGGTTCGCGTGGCGATCTCGGCGCCGCGCTCGGCGGCGTCGAGCGCGTTGAGCGCGACCAGCCGCGAATCGTCGACCGATGCATCCCAGTAGGACAGCAGGCGGCGGGAGGCGCCGTCCCTCAGCGGCATCCGGGCCGAATCGCCGCGGGAGACCCGGCGCGAGCGGGGAAGGCTGCCGCGGATGGCGAACAGATCGTAGACGAAGAGCCCGAGGCGAATCACGCTCCAGGCGCGCATTGCGGGCGCGTCCGGCAGGATGAAGCGCAGCGGGCGCACGATGTGCGGGACGTTTCGAAGCAGTACCTCGCGTTCGGAGAGCGATTCGCGAACCAAGCGAAATTCCCCTCGCTCGAGGTAGCGCAGGCCGCCATGGGCCAGCTTCGACGAGGCCGAGCTGGTGTGAGAGGCGAGGTCGTCCTTTTCGACCAGCAGCACCTTGAGGCCGCGCCCGGCGGCGTCGCGGGCGACCGCGGTGCCGTTGATCCCGCCGCCGACGACGAGGAGGTCGAAGGAGTCCATTGCGCCTTATCGTCGTGGCAAGCGTAGCGAAGCAATCCAGTTCGGCGCCGGTTCCGGATTGCTTCGTCGCTGCGCTCCTCGCAATGACGGGGCATGGCCGAAACCATTCTCGTCATCGACGAAGGGACGACTTCGACCCGGGCGATGCTGTTCGAGGCGAGCGGCAAATGCCTCGGCTGCGAGCAGAGGGAGCTCGCCCAATCCTATCCGCGGCCGGGCTGGGTCGAGCACGACGCCGAGGAGATCTGGTCGGCCAGCCTCGCCTGCGCTCAGGCCATGGTCGAGCAGGCGGGCGGGGCGGCGCGGATCGCGGCGATCGGGATTGCCAACCAGCGCGAGACGATCCTGTTCTGGAGCCGCCGCACCGGCCGGGCGCTGGCGCCGGCGATCGTGTGGCAGGACCGGCGCACCGCCGATCTCTGCGCCGGGCTGCGGGAGGCCGGCGAGGAGGCAGGGCTGCAGGAGCGGACCGGCCTGCTGCTCGATCCCTATTTCAGCGGCTCGAAGATCGCCTGGGCGCTGGAGCATTGGTCGCAGCTGAAGGAAGCGGGCGACGACCTTTGCGTCGGGACGGTCGAGAGCTGGCTGGTCTTCAGGCTCACCGGCGGGCTCCACGTCTCCGACGCGACGAACGCCTCGCGCACCGCTTTGATGGACATCCGGACAGGCCTCTGGGACGCCGCTCTGTGCGACCTGTTCGACGTCCCGCCGAAGGCACTCCCCGAGATCGTCGACTGCGCCGGCCGCTTCGGCGAGACGCTGAGCGAGCATTTCGGCGCGCCGATCGCGATAGCTGGCATGGCCGGGGACCAGCAGGCGGCGGCGATCGGGCAGGCGTGCCTGAAGGAGGGGGAGACCAAGGCGACCTACGGCACCGGCGCCTTCGTGCTCGCCAATAGCGGCGGCGCAATGAAGGCGAGCCGTCACCGGCTGCTCTCGACCATCGCGTGGCAGGTCGGAGGCCGGCGAAGCTACGCGCTCGAAGGCTCGGTGTTCGTCGCCGGAAGCCTGGTCAAATGGCTTCGCGACGCGCTCGGCTTCGTCGCCTCGGCCGTCGAAACGGAGGCGCTGGCTCGCTCGGTCGCGGACAGCGGCGACGTCTTCATCGTGCCCGCTCTGGCAGGGCTCGGCGCCCCGCATTGGGCGCCGCAGGCCAAGGGCGCGATCTCGGGGCTCAGCTTCTCCGCCGGCCGCGCCGAGATCGTCCGCGCGGCGCTGGAAGCGATGGCGCACCAGACGCACGATTTGATGCGGGCGTTCGCGGCCGACGGCGCGGCCTGGCAGTGCCTGCGCATCGACGGCGGCATGTCCGCCAACGACTGGATCGCCCAGGACCTGGCGGACATGCTCGATTTGCCCGTGGAGCGCCCCGCCTTCGTCGAGACGACCGCGCTCGGCGCCGCGATGCTCGCCGCCGTCGGCTGCGGCCTGTTCGCCTCGCTCGAAGACGCCGCGGCGATGCGGGGGGATGTGGCGCGGTTCGAGCCGAATATGGAGCCGGCGATGCGTGAGCGGCGGCTGGAGGGATGGGCGAAGGCGGTGGAGAGGGTGCTGCGGTAATTCCTCCCCGGCACGGGGAGGGGGACCATGCGAAGCATGGTGGAGGGGCCCGCAGCGAAGCGGAGGGTCAGACCTCGCCCTTCGGGCTCGGCCCCTCCACCGCACTTCGTGCGGTCCCCCTCCCCGTTCCGGGGAGGAATTAGACCTTGGAGCCGGGCCTGGGTGACTCGACCACGGTCCCTTCCGGGGGGACCCAGCTGTCGTCGATCATCCTGATGATCCCGGAGAAATCCTTGCCGGCTCCGCCGAGGCCTTCGGCGAAGCGGGTGTAGAGCTCCTCGGCATAGGCGCCCATCGGCGTGTAGGCGTCGACGCTCTGGGCGGCCTCCATGGCGAGCCTGAGGTCCTTCAGCATCAGCGCCGCGGCGAAACCGCCGTCATAGCCGCGGTCCGCGGGGGTCGCCGGGCCGACGCCGGGGACGGGGCAGTAGCTGGTCATCGACCAGCATTGGCCCGACGCCTTGGAGGCGATGTCGAAGAAGACCTGGGGGTCGAGGCCGAGCTTGCGGGCGAGCACGAACGTCTCGCAGGTGGCGATCATCGAGGCGGCGAGCAGCATGTTGTTGCAGATCTTCGCCGCCTGGCCGGAGCCCGGGCCGCCGGCGTGGATGACCGCCTTGCCCATCGGCGCGAGGAAGGTCTCGGCGCAGCGGAAGGCTTCCTCCCCGCCGCCGACCATGAAGGTCAGCGTGCCGGCGTCGGCCGCGGCGATGCCGCCGGAGACGGGCGCGTCGACCATCCGATAGCCCGCCGCTTCCGCTTTCCCGATCTCCTCGCGCGCCGTGGCGACGTCGATGGTCGAGCAGTCGATCAGGATTGCGCTCGTCGGCGCCCTGCCGATCACGCTGGCCTCGTAAACTTCCCGGACATGCTTTCCCGCGGGGAGCATCGTGACGACGGCCTCGGCATCGGCCACCGCTTCCGCCGCCGTCGCGGAGCGGATGCAGCCATGCTGCTCGGCCCTCGCGAGCGCGGCTTCGGAGAGGTCGAAGGCGCGGACTTCATGGCCGGCTTTGGCGAGGTTCGCCGCCATGCCGCTGCCCATGTTGCCGAGCCCGATGAATGCGACGCGTGCCATGTTAGTGCTCCCTAGAAGGCGCCTGTGCCGTGCTCGTCATCCCGGCGAAGGCCGGGATCTCAGCGGGGTTTCGCTCTGCATCTGCGCCTGCGTCATCTCGTCCCGAGGTCCCGGCCTCCGCCGGGATGACGGTCTCGCTCAACGCCCCTTCCACTCCGCCTTCCGCTTGTCGACGAAGGCGGCCATGCCTTCCTTCTGGTCCTCGCTGCCGAACAGGCCGTGGAACAGGCGCCGCTCGAACAGGATGCCCTGGGCGAGGCCGGTCTCGAACGCCGCGTTCACCATCTCCTTCGTCGCGATCGCGGCGAGCGGCGCCATCGAGGCGATCCTTTCCGCCGTCTCCAGCGCCTCCTCGAGCAGCTTGTCGGCCGGGACGACGCGGGCGACGAGGCCGGCGCGCTCCGCCTCCTCGGCGCCCATGTTGCGGCCGGCGAGGCACATCTCCATCGCCTTGGCCTTGCCGATCGCGCGGGTGAGCCGCTGCGAGCCGCCCATGCCGGGGGTGACGCCGAGTTTGATCTCCGGCTGGCCGAACTGCGCCGTGTCGGCGGCGATGATGAAATCGGCCATCATCGCCACCTCGCAGCCGCCGCCGAGCGCGTAGCCGGCGACCGCGGCGATCCACGGCTTGCGCGTCGCCGTCACCCGCTCCCAGCCGGCGAAGAAGTTCGATGCGTACATCTCCGCGAAGCCCTGGCTCGACATCTCCTTGATGTCGGCGCCGGCGGCGAAGGCGCGCTCCGAGCCGGTCAGGACCGCGCAGCGCTGCTCCGGATCGGCGTCGAAGGCCGCGAAGGCGTGGATCAGCTCGGCCAGGACCTGCCTGTTGAGAGCGTTGAGCGCCTTCGGCCGGTTGAGGGTGATCAGGGTGACCGCGCCGCGCGGCTCGACCAGGATGGTCTCGTAGCTCATCGAAACGCTCCGGGGAGAGGGAGAGGGCAGCCCCCGCTCCGCCGAAGCGGGAGCAGGGGCCCCGAGCCGATTACTGCTCGTTGCCGGCGGGCTTGTCGCCATCGCCCTCGGCGGCTGCTTCGCCCTCGGCCGGAGCCGCGCCCTCGGCCGGAGCCGCGCCCTCGGCCGGCTTGTCGCCGCCCGCCGAAGTGCCGGCATCCGCGTTGCCGTCGGCCGGCTTGGCTTCGTTGCCCGCCGCGCCGGCTTCGTTGCCTGCCGCCGCATTGGCGGCCTCGGCACCGTTCGCCAGGTTGTTGCCGGCCTCGCCGCTGCCGTTGCAGGCGGCCAGCGCGAGCGCGGACGCGCTGAGGATGATGAGGGTCTTCATGTGGAACTCCTGCTGGATGAAAAGGCGCTGCCTTCCTAAAGGCGGGGCACGGAAAAGCAATCGGGAGCGCGGGACGTGGCGGAAGCGAGGCATGAAGTGACCCGGCGGCGCTTCGAGGTGGAGGAGGAGGGCGCGACGGCGATCCTCACCTACGAGCTTCGCGACGGCATCATCGTCTTCACCCACACGATCGTGCCCGAGGAGGTCAAGGGCAGGGGGATCGGCGGGCGGCTCGCCGAAGCGGGGCTCGGCTATGCGCGCGAGCAGGGGCTGAAAGTGGTGCCGCAATGCTCGTTCGTGCGAGCCTATATCGAGCGCCACCCGGAATATGCCGACCTCCTGGCGACTTAGCTCGAGCGACGGATACGCCGCGCCGGTGCCGCGTTCTCCCGGCTTCGATGCCCGCGCAGCCTGAATGACCACGCCCCAGATCCTCTCCTTCGCGGTGCTCGCGGGGATGATGGCGCTCTTCGTCTGGGGGCGGATCCGCTACGACATGGTCGCAGTGCTCTCCCTGCTGGCGGCGGTGCTGGTCGGAATCGTGCCGCCCGAGGAGGCTTTCTCGGGATTCTCCGACGATATCGTGATCATCGTCGGCAGCGCCCTCGTCCTGTCGGCGGCGATCGAGCGGTCCGGCGTCATCGAGGCGCTCCTCGGCCGGGTGACGAGCAGCGCGCGCAGCGTGGGCACGCAGCTCATCACCATCGTCGGATCGGTCACGATCCTCTCGGCGATGGTCAAGAATATCGGGGCGCTGGCGATGATGATGCCCGCCGCCTTCCAGATGGCCAAGCGCTCCAACGCCTCTCCCTCCTGCTTCCTGATGCCGATGGCGTTCGGCTCCTTGCTCGGCGGGCTCATCACCCTCGTCGGCACCTCGCCCAACATCATCGTCAGCAGGGTGCGCGAGCAGATGACCGGCGAGCCGTTCGCGATGTTCGACTATGCGCCGGTCGGCCTCGGCCTCTCGGCGGCCGGGCTGCTGTTCCTGCGCTTCGGCTACCGGCTGCTGCCGACCGGGCGCCGCGCCGCGCCGACCATGGGGGAAGCGCTCGACATCGAGGATTATGCGACCGAGGCGCAGGTGCCGCCCGGCTCGCCCGCCGAGGGGAAGACCGTCGCCGCGCTCCGGGCGATGGCCGACGGGGAGATCGAGGTCACCGGCATCCACCGCGGCGAGGTGCGGCGGACGGTGCCGCTGCCGGATGCCGTGATCGACGCCGGTGACGTCCTCATCCTCAAGGGCGAGCCGGAAGCGCTCGAGCGGGCGATCGCCGCCGCAGGCCTCGATCTCGAGGGCCACCATCGCGAGAGCGCAAGCGGGTCCTCAAACGTCGGTGTGATCGAGGCGGTGATCGAACGCGGCTCGCTCCTCGCCGGCGCGGCGGCGGGACGGGTCGAGCTGCACGACCGGCACGGCGTCAACCTGATCGCGGTCTCGCGCCGCGGCGAGCGGATCACCGAGCGGCTTCGCGACGTCGTGCTCTGCCCCGGCGACGTGGTCGTGCTGCAGGGGCCGCTCGACACCCTGCCCGAGCGGCTGCGCGACCTCGGCTGCCTGCCGCTCGCGGAGCGCACCCTCCGGCTCGGCAACGCGCGGCGCGGGCTGGTCCCGGTGGCGATCCTTGGCGGCGCGATGGTGCTGACCGCGATCGGGTGGGTGCCGGTGGCGCTCGCTTTCTTCGGCGCGGCGGCGCTCACCATGCTCGCCGGGGCGCTTCCGGCGCGCGACGCCTATCGCGCGGTGCAATGGCCGATCCTGATCATGATCGGGGCCCTGATCCCGGTCGCCGACGCATTGCGCACCACGGGCGGCTCCGAGCTGATCGGCGCCTGGCTCTCGGCCGCCTCGACCAGCCTGCCCCCCTGGGGCGCGGTCGCCCTGATCATGGTCGCGGCGATGGCGGTGACGCCGTTTCTCAACAATGCCGCGACGGTGCTGGTGATGGCGCCGATCGCGGCGACCTTCGCCGGCGAGCTCGGCTATCGCCCGGAGGCCTTCCTGATGGCCACGGCAGTGGGGGCGGGCTGCGACTTCCTGACGCCGATAGGGCACCAGTGCAACACGCTCGTCATGGGGCCGGGCGGATACCGATTCGGCGATTATGCGCGGCTCGGCGCGCCTTTGTCGCTGCTGGTGGTGGTGGTCGGCGTGCCCCTGATCCTCGCCGTCTGGCCGCTGCGCTAGCGCAGGCTGATCACGAACTGGTTGCCGTCCGGGTCCTTGAAGATGGCGAAGCCGCCCCAGGGGGTCTTCTTCGGCGCCTGGGTGAACTCGACCCCGCGCTCGCTCAATTGGCGGTAGGTCGCGTCGAGGTCGTCGCAGGCGAGGGCGCCGTTGAACACGGTGCCGATGCGGCTCTCCTGACCTTCCGGGGTGAACAGGACGAAGCGGGTCGCGCTGTCGCCGACCGACAGCTCGATCCAGCGCTGCCGGTCGTCGAACGGCTGGTCGGTCATCAAGGTGAAGCCGATTTTCTCGGTCCAGAAGGCGAGCGCCCGGTCCTGGTCGGCGCAGGCAATGCTGACGAACTTGACGTGGGTGATCATGCGCGGCTCCTTTCCGGGCCCGGATAAGCCGGATGGCCGCCCGCGGGACAAGAGGTCCGGTAAACACTATAGCGGCAGCGATGACGCGGACGCTCGATTCCTATCTGACCGACGTGCTGATGCGCGATCTCGTCGGGCACGACCGCGCAGCGTCCGCCTTCCTCGTCTATCTGTGGCTGTGGCGGATGAGCCGCGGCGAGGGCCGGGACCGGATCGGGGCGAGCCTGCAGACCATCGCCACGCGCACCGGACTTTCCAAATCGGCCGTCCAGGCCGGCGTCCGCCACCTCAAGCGGCGGAAGCTGGTCACCGCGTTCAGGAGCGGACCGACCGCGGCGCCGGTCTACGAGGTGCACGAACCCTGGCGGCGCTCTGGCGGCTGAGCTCGATCCAGGTCGGGGCATGGTCGCTGGCGCCCACGCGGGCGCGGACGTCCCTGTCCACGCCGGCGGCTCGCAGTCGCGCGGTCGCCTGTGCGTTCAGGAGGAAGTGGTCGATGCGGATGCCGGCATTGCGGGCGAAGGCGTTCCGCCAATAGTCCCAGAAGGTGTAGATGGTCTCGTCGGGATGGAGGTGGCGGACGGCGTCGGTCCAGCCCTGGGCGAGGAGCTTGCGGTACAGGGCGCGCGGCTCGGGCTGGAACAGGGCGTCGTCGAGCCAGCGCTCGGGCTTGTAGACGTCCTCGTCCTCGGGGATGACGTTATAGTCGCCGGCGAGGACGACTGGGCAGTCGAGGTCACGAAGCTCCGCCGCATGGGCGATCAGGCGCTCCAGCCAGGCGAGCTTGTAGGCGAACTTCGCCGTGCCGACGGGATTGCCGTTCGGCGCGTACATTCCGCCGATCAGGACGCCGTCGACGGCCGCTTCGATGTAGCGCGCCTGCTGGTCGGAAGCGTCGCCGGGGAGGGTCCGGCGGGTCTCGACCGGTTGGCGGCCGCGGGCGAGGATGGCGACTCCGTTCCAGCGGCTCTGGCCCTGCCAGATCGCGCCGTAGCCGGCCTTTTCGATCGCGGCTTGCGGGAACTTCTCCTGCGGCGCTTTCAGCTCCTGGAGGCAGACGACGTCCGGCTGCGCCTCCGCCAGCCAGTCGAGCAGAAGCGGCAGCCGCCCGTTGACGCCGTTGACGTTGAAGGTGACGATCCTCACCCGCCGCCAACGCGACAGAAGGCGATTGGTTGAGCGATCCGTGCTAGGAGAGCGATTTCCAAGGCAAGGGGGTGCGCCATGGATTTCGACGCGATCGTGATCGGCAGCGGCTTCGGCGGCGCCGTCTCGGCCTGCCGCCTCGCCGAGGCCGGGGCGAGGACATTGGTGCTGGAGCGCGGCCGGCGCTGGGACAAGACCAACTATCCGCTCCATTCGGGCAAGTGGCTGTGGGACCAGCACGACCCTGTCGCCTGCAACGGCTGGCTCGACCTGCGCGTCTTCCGGCACATGGCGGTCGCGCAGGGCGCGGCGGTCGGCGGCGGCTCGCACATCTACGCCAATGTCTCGGCGGTGCCGCCGCGCGAGACGTTCGACGCAGGCTGGCCGCCCGAGATCACATGGGACGCGCTCGCGCCGCATTATTCGACGGTCGGCCGGGTGATGAACGTCCAGACCGTCCCCGACGGCCAGTGGACCGAGCGGATGAAGCTGATGAAGGAGGCCGCCGACGCCATAGGTGCCGGCGACCGTTTCAAGAAGCTGGAACTCGCCGTCTCGTTCGATCCCGGCTTTCACTACGGGCTCGAGGACCCCGTGAACCTCCGCCACAGCCGCCGCTTCGTCAACGCGCAGGGGGTCGAGCAAGGCACGTGCGTCCATCTCGCGAACTGCGACATCGGCTGCGACGCGGACGCCAAGAACACGCTCGACCGCAACTATCTCGCGCTCGCCGAGGAGAAGCGCGCCGAAATCCGCGAACTGCACCTCGTCAACGTCGTCGAACGAGAGGGAACGGGCTATCGCGTCCACTTTGACGACATTTCGGGCGGCAGCCGGCGGCCGGGAAGCGCGACCGCGGAGCGGGTGATCGTTGCCGCCGGATCGCTCGGCTCGACGGAGCTGCTGTTGAAGTGCCGCGACGTCGCCAGGACCTTGCCCAATATCAGTCCGTTCCTGGGCCGCAACTGGAGCAGCAACGGGGACTTCCTGACGCCCGCCTGGCACGACGATCGCCGTCCGGAGCCGTCGATCGGGCCGACGATCAGCAGCGCGATCGACTTTCTAGACCGCAGCGACGACGGCCAATCCTACTGGATCGAGGACGGCGGCTTCCCGAACGTGCTGGAAAGCTGGATCCGCGACGGCGAAGCTTCGCACGCAAAGATCGCCGCGCTGCTGCGGGTGCTGCGCAGGGCACTCGCACACGGCCCGACCGACCATGTGATGCCGTGGTTCGCGCAGGGCGTCGACGCGGCGGACGGGCGCCTTTCGCTGCGCCGGCGCTGGTGGCTGTTCGGCCGGCATCAGCTCACCCTCTCCTGGCAGATCGCCAAATCGCAGAAGCTGATCGAGGCGATCGTCGCCACCCACCGCAAGCTCGCCGTGGCGGCGGGCGGCTCGCCGATGGTGCCCTTCACCTGGACGAGGCTGAAATATCTTATCACGCCCCATCCGCTCGGTGGGTGTAACATGGGAACCGGCCCCGAAAATGGGGTCGTCGACCATCTCGGCCGCGTGTTCGGCTATCCGGGCCTGCACGTGCTCGACGGCGCGATCGTGCCCGAGGCCGTCGGGGTCAACCCGTCGCGGACGATCGCCGCCCTTGCGGAACGCGCGATGGCCGAGATCGCCCGCGCCGGCTGACGGTTCAGGGCCCGATCTCCACCCGCTCGATCAGATGTGGGTGGAGAGAGGGGTTTTTCGGCTTCTCGCCGTCATCCCTGGGGACCTTCTTCAGTCCGACGGCATGCACGGTCAGCACCCCGTCCGTCGCTATGCGCAACCGCAGAAACGATTTCCGGCTCTGGATGCGCAGCCCGGAAAAACCGTAACCGGTCTGGCGCCGGAGCAGGACCATGCAGAATATGAAGTAGAAGCCCATCACGAAGGCCGAGACGAGGCCGGAGACGAGCCCGGCCGCGACCAGCAATGCGGCCGAGCCCCAGCCGCCGTCCCACCAATGGCCGAGCAGCCGGACGGTGAGCACGGTCACCGCCGCCACGGCGGCAAAGTGGGCCAGCGCATGACCGACGCCGAGGAGAATGCGCAGCCATGCCTTGTCGCTCGCGTCCGCCACGGCCCAGCAGGCGAAGAGCAGGACCGCAAGGATAACGGGCACCGCCGGCGAAACGTAGGTCAGCCCGCCATAAGCTTCGAGCGCATCGGCGAAGCCGCCCTGCGCCAGCAGAGTGGCGAAATCGCCGCGGCCGGTTGCGGCAGCATTGAACGCCAGGAGCCAGTTCAGGACGAGGAAAATGCCCGCCAAGAGCAGCGTGAACTGCCAGTTGAGAATAGGGAAAGCGACGTTGCGCAGGGCCAGCAGATAGGAGGTCAGCTTCTCCGGATAGCGGGATCTCCCCTCGTCGGCGATTGTGAAGGTCCGGTCGTACTTGCCTTTCGCGCCGTCGACGCCCGGGGGCGGATATTCGCTTGGAATGGTGCGCTCGCCGAGCTGGTGGGTCGCGCTGGTGAAGGCGCCGCCCCCGCCGCACGTAACATATTGCCGTCCGGAGGCGTTTTCCTCGACGAACCGCGAATAATGGTGGCTGTCGCCGGTCAGGACCAGCTTCAGCTCGTGCCCCATCCGATCGCCGGTTTCGGGATGCTTCGCCAGCCCCGCCAGCCGCTCGAGATAGTTGAAGCTGCGGTACCGGTCCTCGATCCGTCCCGAAACCGCATTCGCCCAGACCGGCTCCGAAACGCACAGGATGACCTTCGACCGCGGCTCCATCCACTTCGAAGCGACATGGCTGAAATAGTCGATCTGCGGCTGGTCGATATAACCTTCCATCTGGCTGTCGGTGCCCCACAGCCACCAGCCGTGGGGGAGGGCCAGTGCGAAATAGCTGCGCGTCTGGCGAGTTTCGCGCCCGGCTATCACCGCTCCGTCGCGGGCGAAGCCGAGGGTGCCGGCGGCGGGCGTCCGGCGTCGGCAGAAGAGACCGAAAAAGGCGTTGAGACCGTCGTGCCAGTCATGGTCGCCGGGGAGCGCATAAAGGTGCGGCGCCTCGCCGTCTTGCGGCGCTCCCGCAACCTTCCAGGCCTCCTCGAAAGGCGCCCGGAAACGCTCCTCATAATCCTGGCGCGACGCGCTCGGATAGACCTGGTCTCCGCCGAGCAGCAGCAGCCGTCCGCGAGTCAGCACCTCCCCGCCGGCCTCGATCGACGGGGCGCTGATCAACCGGGCCATTGCGTAAGTCGGATTCCAGCCGTCGCCGGTGTCGGCGAGATAGTCGAACCAGAAGTCGCCTTTGTGGTCGCAATAGTGGAGCATCTCGTCGGCGGGCATCGCCGCGATCGCGTTCGACGCCGCGATCGCCTCGCGCCGGTCCGCATAGCGCCCGAACACGGTGGAAACCGCTTCCCTGATCCCCGCCTGGACAAGCAGACCCGGGTTGAACCACCCGGTCATCGGAAGTCGTTTCGCCATGCGACTCTCCCCCATCAAGGGGACGATAAATGAAAGCGCGCCTGCGTCCAAATTCATTCGGACCGGAGGCCGCGGCCTGGCGAGAAAATCTGTCCCTTTATTCGTCCGCGGCGGGCGTCTGTTCCGCGTCGCCCGTCGCCTCGGCCTGATCGTAAAACCACGCCTCGACCGGTCCGGAGAGCTTGATGGTCACCGGCTGGCCGTGCCGGTCGAGGGCCTTGCCTGCCGCAACGCGGATCCAGCCTTCCGACATCGAATATTCCTCGACGTCGGTCCGTTCGCGGCCCTTGAAGCGGATGCCGACGCCGCGGCGCAGCGCGTCGCCGTCGAAATGCGGGCTCCTGGGATTGATCGACAGGCGATCGGGGGGCGTGTCCGCCATGCTCGTTCAGCTCCTTCTCGTGCGGGCGATCCAGGCGTCGACCTGCTCCTCGAGGATGTCGAGCGGCAGCGCGCCGCTCTCCAGCACGACGGCGTGGAAATCGCGGATGTCGAAGCGGCTGCCGAGAGCCTGCCGCGCCCGGTCGCGCAATTCGAGGATCTTGAGCTGGCCGATCATGTAGCTGGTCGCCTGACCGGGATTATTGAAATAGCGCTCGACCTCGCGGGTCGCGTCGCGCTCCGAGAGCAGGCCGTTGTCGCGGAAATACTGGATCGCACGCTCGCGCGTCCAGCGCTGCGAATGGATGCCCGTATCGACCACCAGCCGGATCGCGCGCCAGAGGGCCGTCGAATGCATCCCGAACAGCGAATAGGGATCCTGGTAGAAGCCCATCTCCTGGCCGAGCTGCTCGGCATAGAGGCCCCAGCCTTCCGTATAGGCGCCGTAGCCGCCGAACCGGCGGAACTTGGGAACGTCGGGAAGCTCCTGGGCGAGCGCGATCTGGAAGTGGTGGCCGGGCGCGCCCTCATGGTAGGAGATCGCCTCGGTCTGGGGACGCAGCACCTGGTTCATGTCGGCGAGGTTGACGTAGTAGATGCCTGGCCGCGACCCGTCTGCCGACGGCCGGTTGTAGAAGGCGACGGCGGCGGTCTCCTGGCGCCAGGCTTCGACCGCGCGGACTTCGAGCGGCGCGCGCGGCAGCCGCCGGAAGAAGCGCGGCGCCGCTTCCATCACCTGGGCGATGAAGCGGCGGGCGTCGGCCAGATATTGCTGCCGCCCCGCTTCGGTGTTCGGATATTTGAACTGCTGCCCGCCGGTGATGTGGGCGAAGAACTGGCGCAGCGTGCCGCGGAAGCCGACGCGCTCGCTGATCCGATCCATCTCCCCGTGGATGCGCTCCACCTGTCGCAGGCCGATCTGGTGGACCTGCTCGGGCGTGAGATCGGTGGTGGTCGATTGGCGCACGCGCTGCGCGTAATATTCGGTGCCGTTCGGCAGGCTCCACGCGCCCTCGTTTCCGCGGGCGCGCGGCTCGATCTCGTCGAGCGTGCGCAGCATCAGGTCGTAGCCGCGGCGGAACGGGCCGGTCAGCGCGTCCCGCGCTGCGGCGACGAGCCGCGCCTTGACGTCGTCCGGCGCCTGGAGGCGGCCGACCTTGGCCCTGAAATCGGCGAGGACCGCGCTGTCCTCGCCGCTGCCGAACGGCGCCCCGGCGAGGATGCGGCGGGCGTCGGCGCGGACGGGGGCGAAGTTGAAGCGCGGCGGGACGATGCCGAGCTCGGCCTGGCGCCGCATGTTGGCCGAGATTTCGGTCATCACCCGCTCGACCTCGCGCAGCCGCGACACATACGCCTCGGCGTCCTCGACCGTGTCGATGCGGTGGTTGTTGATCAGGAAGACTGGGATGGAGCCCATCGGGCTGCCGTTGTTGGTCGCCGGAAAGGCATGCCACCGCCAGGTGAAGGCGCGCCGCGCATCCTCGACCTGCTCCTCGAACATCCGGTAGCTGATCCGCGCCGCGGGACCCAGCCGCTCTGCGTCGAACTCGGCGTGGAGCCGCTGCAGCTGCGCCTCGGCGAGCGCGAGCTGCTGCTGTCGATAGGCGTCGGTATAGTCGTTCAGCCGGTGATAGAGGCGCTTCGAGCCGAGGCTGGTCAGCGTCTGCGGATTGTCCGCGATCTGCTCCTCGAAGGCGGCATCGAGGAAAGCGTTGAGGCGCGCGTCCTCGGCGGCGGCGGTCGGCTGAGGCGCCGCGGCCGGGGCTCCGCCGCCCTGCCCGGTCGAGGCGGTGCAGGCGGCGGTGGTGAGCATCAGGGTGATCAGCGGGAGGCGAAGCTTCATGGCGGGTCCTTGGCCTGGAACGGCGCTTCTTTAGCGCCTCCGCGGCGCGGGTCCACTGCTCAGCAGGCGCCCTCCTTCATCCAGCAGGGGTCCCAGGCCGGCTCCGGTCCGAAGCGCGAGGTCAGGAAGTCGACCAGCGCCCGGACGCGGGCCGTCGCGGCCCGGCCCGGCGGCATGACGACGTGGACGCCGCCTTCCTCGAGCGGAAAATCGCGCAGGATCACCTCGCCGGCGCCGCTCTCGATCGCCGGCGCGGCGATGAAGCTCGGCAGGATGCAGATGCCGAGCCCGGCCTCCGCGGCGGCGCGCAGCATGTCGCCATTGTCCGTCCGGAGCCGGGGGCGCAGGCGGACATGCTCCCATCCCTTGCCGGTCCGGAAGCGCCATTGCTCGGCACGCCCGGCATTGGCGTAGACAAGATGGTCGTGCCGGTTGAGGTCGCGCGGATGGTCGGGCCGGCCGCGCGCATCGAGATAGGAGGGGCTGGCGAGCAGGATGCGGCGCATCGGCGCGATTTTGCGCGCGATCAGCGAGGAATCCTCGAGATTGCCGAGCCGCACGGCGAGGTCGTAGCCGCCGCCGACCAGATCGACCGTCTTGTCGTCGAACGAGATGTCGAGCTCGACCTTGGGATGGATGGCGGCGAACTCGGCGACGGCGGGGGCGAGATGCTGGACGCCGAACGAGAGCGGACCCGCGAAGCGTATCGGCCCCGCGATCTGCGTGACGGCGTCGGCGACCACCTCGCGCGCCGCCTCGAGCTCGGCGAGGACGTTGGCGGCCCGCGCATGATAGGCCTCGCCGATGTCGGTCGGCGCGGCGCCGCTGGCGCTGCGCGTGAGCAGCTTGGCGCCGAGCTGGCGCTCGAGCCGCGCGACGCGTCGGCTGACGATCGACTTGGACATTCCCATGCGCTCCGCCGCGCGGGCGAACGCGCCGGTCTCGACGACGCGGACGAAGGCGAGAACATCGAGCAGGTCGACCGAAGAGCGTTCCATATCGTGCAACACCATGGTGCGGGGAGGGCGCCTAGCGGCAACGTTGCTAGGCGCTTATCTCGGCCTCGACAAGGAGACCCGACATGAAGCTCTATTACGCACCCGCCGCCTGCTCGCAGGCTCCGCATATCGTCGCCCGCGAGGCGAAGCTGCCGATCGACCTCGCCAAGGTCGAGTTCCCGAGCAAGCGCACGGCGGACGGCGAGGATCTCTACGCCGTCAACCCGAAGGGCGCCGTTCCGGCACTGAGGCTGGACGACGGCAGCGTGCTCACCGAGAACGCCGTGATCCTGCAATATCTCGCCGATTTGGCGCCCGGCTCCGAGCTGGCGCTGCCGGCGGAGGGCATCGAGCGCTACCGGCTGCTGGAATGGCTGAACTTCATCGCGACCGAGCTCCACAAGGGCTTCGGACCGCTGTGGAATCCGGCGACTCCCGACGCCTTCAAGGAGGCGACGCGCGAGGCGCTGGGCAAGAAGTTCGACTATCTCCAGGAGCGGATCGGCGAGGGCCCCTACATCCTCGGCGACCGTTTCTCGATCCTCGACGCTTATGCCTTCGCGGTGCTGGGCTGGACCCGCATCCATTCGATCGACATCGGCCGCTGGCCGGGCCTCGCCGCCTATCTCCAGCGCGTCGCGGCCCGGCCCGCCGTCCAGGAGACGTTGCGCGCCGAAGGGCTGATCTGAGAGGGAAGACCATGATCGACATCCGACCCTTCGCCACGCTCGGCCACGCCGATCACGGCTGGCTCAACGCACGGCACCATTTCTCCTTCGCCGATTATCACGAGCCGGCGCGGATGGGCTGGGGCGCGATCCGCGTCTGGAACGACGACGAGATCGCCGCCCGCTCGGGCTTCCCGCCGCACCCGCACCGCGACATGGAGATCGTCACCTACGTCCGCCAGGGTGCGATCACCCATCAGGATTCGATGGGCAACAAGGGCCGCACCGCTGCCGGAGACGTCCAGGTCATGTCCGCCGGGACGGGAGTCCGCCACGCCGAATATAATCTCGAGGACGAGGTGACGACCCTGTTCCAGATCTGGATCCAGACCGACCGGCCGGGCGCAGAGCCCGGCTGGGGCGCGAAGCGTTTTCCCAAGGGCGCCCGGGCCGGCAGCTTCGTCACCCTGGCCAGCGGCTTCGCCGACGACGCCGAGGCGCTTCGGATCCACGCGGCCGCGCGGGTGCAGGGCGCGACGCTGAACGCCGGAGAGACGGCGGAGCTCGAGCTCGATCCGTCGCGGCACGTCTATCTGGTTGCGGTGGGCGGCGGGATCGAGGTCAACGGCGTGCGCGCCGAGCCTCGCGACGGAGTCGCGATCACCGGCGAGGAGAAAGTGACGATCCGGGCGCTCGACGAGGCCGAGATCGTTCTCGTCGACGCGCGCTAGGGCCCGTCAGGCGGCGTCGGCCTCGGGGTCGAGGTCCGCTTCCGCATCGTCGGGGGTGAATGTGTCCCAGGCCGCGGCCCAGGGCGAGTCCGGATCGAGCTCGCTCTGCAGGTAGCGCGGCTTCACCATCGAGGGGCTGTGCTCGAACGGGCGTTCGGGCCGCGCCAGGCGGCGCAGGTCGAAACGGTGGTCGAATCGCACGCCGACCTGGCCGCCGCGCGACCAGCGGACCGTCCCGCAGACCGTGCCGCCTTCGCCGACGTCGACCACCACGCCGGTCTCCACCGGCAGCTCCTCCCGCGCCTCGAGCATCGCGCCCTCGGCCGAGATGTTGCGCACGCGGACGAGGAGGCTGCCATGGTCCCAGTGGAGCACGGCCTTCCAGAGCAGGCTCTGGCGCGGCTCGCGCGGCGCCTGCCGCTCTCCGGCCTGCGGTGACCCCGTTGAGCTCACGATCTGAGCGGCCGCCTCCGGCTGCTGCTCGACGGGTGCAGGCGGCTGCGGCCGCTGCTCGCCTTCCCGGCGGCCGCTGACGACCAGCTCGCGGACCTTGGCCGAGGCGATGATCTCGGTTTCCTGCGAGAATTCGAGGCCGATCCGGCCTTCGCGGATCCAGCGCACCGCGCAATCGGTCCGGTTGCATCCGTCGAAGCGGATCTGCAGTCGTTCGCCGATGCGCGGATCGATGTCGCTTTCGATCATCGCGCCGTGATTGGAGACGTTGACGACGCCGACTTCGAGCTTGCGCCGGCGGAAGCTCAGCTCGGCGCGCTCGACGACGTTGAGGTGCCGGTCCTCGCGGCGCTGGTTCGACGTGCGCGCCTCGACCCGCGGGATGGCGAAGCCGGCCAGGCTCGGCTCGTCGCCGTCCCGGCGCCGCTTGGGCTCACGCCTCGCGAGCAGGGACCCTTGCCCGCCGCCCGTCACCCTGGTCCGCAATTCGTGCATCGCCTTCCCCCGACGCGGATCGTCGCCGGCGGCTTATGCCCCTAAAATGGTTGCAGCTTTGCTACCGCGAGGCTGCGGGGACGCCGATCGGTCAGACGCGCGGCGGGGGGCCGTCCTCGTAGCGCTCCTGCTGGACGACGTGACGATAGCCCTCGCGCGGCCGCCTGAGGCCGAGCAGGCCGAGCAGGCCCAGAAGGCCGAGCAGGCCCCAGTCGAAGCCGCCGTCCTGCTCCCGCACTTGCACCGACATGTCGTTGCCGAAGGGCGCGTTCGGGTCGGCGAAGCCGTTGGGGTAGGGCTGGTCCTGGAGCTGGATCTGCGGGAGCGGCGCCTGCTGCACCGGCACCGGCACGGTCACCACCTCGGGCGTCGTCGCCCTCGGTGTCGCCGGCTCGCTCGTCGCGGGCTCGCTCGTCGGAGCCGGAGTGGTCGTGCCCGAGGCAGGGCGGTCCGTCCCGGTAACCGGGGGCGTCGTCGTGGTCGCAGGGTCGGTCGAGTTCTGCGCCGAGGCGCCGCCCGCCGGGAGCGCGAGGAGCGCGGAAGCGGCGAGGGCGGCGCCGAGCGAATGACGGATCATGGGGTCGTCTCCCAAAGTGTCGGTGAGGCATCAATGATCGGGCGGCGCATAAGTGGCAATGCCTCAGATCGGCACGGCCCGGCGGTGGTGCCAGGCGAATACCGCGGCCGCGCCCCGATGCGGGCGCCACGGCTCCGCGAGGGCGCGGATCGCCTTCTCGCTGGGCCGCTCCTCGAGCCCGAGCAGGCGGCCGATCTCGACCTGAACGGCGAGGTCGCCCGCCGGCCAGATGTCGCCCCGGCCTTCGGCGAACAGGAGATAGATTTCGGCGGTCCAGCGGCCGATGCCCTTTACGCGGACAAGGTAGTCGATTGCCTCTTCGTCGTCCTCGGGGAGCCGATCGAAGTCGAGACGGCCGGACAGCACCTCGTCGGCGAGGCTCCGGGCATAAGCCACCTTCTGCCCGGAGAGGCCGGCGCCGCGCAGCGCCTCCACGCTGGTCCGCGCCACGTTGGCGGGGTCGGCCGCGCCCCCGGTGGCGGCGTCGAGCTTCGCCCAGATCGAGGCGGCCGCCTTGATCGACACCTGCTGGCCGACGATCGCGCGAAGCAGAGTGACGAAGCCGCGGTCGCTGATCCGGGGCTCCGGATAGCCGACACGGGCGAGGGCGGCACCGAAGGCCGGTTCGATCGCCGCCAGCGCGTCAAGCGACGCGCGCAACCTCTCGGCGTCTATTCCCAAAACCGGCTCCCGCTTGAAACTCCCCGGGGCGACTAGCATAGACCGCCGCGCCCGCATCCCCTTTTCGCGGTGCCGAGGAGCCCGATGCCACAGCTGATCGTCGTCACCCGCAACGGCACCGAGCATGTCGTCGAGGCGCGCGCGGGCTGGAGCCTGATGGAGAATATCCGCGACAACGGCTTCGACGAGCTGCTCGCTCTGTGCGGCGGCTGCTGCTCCTGCGCGACCTGCCACGTCCACGTCGATCCCGAATGGCTGGCCCGGCTGAAGCCGATCAAGGGCGAGGAAGACGAACTGCTCGACACCTCGGACCACCGCGCCGCGAACAGCCGCCTCTCGTGCCAGATCCTGTTCGGGCCCGAGCTGGACGGGCTCCGCGTCCGCATCGCTCCTGAAGACTGAGGGGGGACAGTTACTTTTCCGCAGGTCGGCGACAGGGGGGACAGTTACGGTTCCGCACGTCGGCGACAGGCTGGCCAGGACCTTCGGAAAAGTAACTGTCCCTAAGCGCGCACCGCGTAGAGCGCGATGGCGGCGGCGTTGGAGACGTTGAGGCTCTCCATCCTGTCGCCGATCGGGAGGCGGGCGAGGGCGTCGCAATGCGCTTCGACATTGTGGCGCATGCCTTCGCCCTCGGCGCCGAGCACCAGGGCGACCCGCGGCGGGCCGAGCGCGGCGGCGAGCGTCGCCTCCGCCTCGCCGACGAGGCCGATGCGCCAGAAGCCCGCCGAAGCGATCTCGTCGAGCGCGCGGGCGAGGTTGACGACGCGCACCCAGGGCACCGTCTCGAGCGCGCCGCTGGCCGCCTTGGCCAGCGCGCCCGATTCCGGCGGCGCGTGCCGGTCCTGGGTGACGATGCCGAGCGCGTCGAACGCCGCGGCCGAGCGCAGGATCGCGCCGACATTGTGCGGATCGGTGACGTGATCGAGGACCAGCAGCGGCCTTCCGTCCTCGGCGCGGTCGAGCAGGTCGGCGAGATGGAGCTCGTCCAGCCGCTCCACCTCCGCGACGATGCCCTGGTGGGGCGCGTCGCGGGGGACGTGGCGGGCGAGGTCCGCCGCTTCGGCGAAGGTGACGGGGACGTCGGCGGGAATGTCGAACGCCGCCGCCGCTTCGCGAGTCGCCCAGATGCGGACCAGCTTGCGATCCGGGTTGGCGATCGCCGCGGCGACCGCATGACGGCCCCAGAAGCGGGGGCGGTTCTCCGGCTTCGCTGCTTGACGGGCTTTGCGGCGCATGGCCGCGTCCATGGCGGCGGCGGGGCCGGCTTGCAAGCCGCCGCCGCCATGCTAGCCTCGCCGCGGGGCCGATCAGGGGGGATGACGATGGCGACTTTGGCCGCCGCGCCGCGGCGCGCGAGGAACGACCGGCTGTTCTATACCGGCATGGGGGCGCTCGTGCTCCTGCTGGCGATCGCCGGCTTCGCGCGCAGCTATTACCTGGCCGGGTGGTTCGAGACGCCGGCGGGCACGCCCGAGATCACTTTGCTGCTGCACGCGCATGGCGCCGCCTGCACCTTGTGGCTCGCTTTGATGGTGATCCAGCCGCTCCTCATCGCGGGGAAGAACCGGCGCCTGCACCGCCGCCTCGGCTGGTTCGGGCTCGGCGTGGCGGTCGCGATGGTCTTACTCGGCAACGCCGCCGCGATCGCCGCGATGCATGTCGGCTTCATCGGTCTCGGCGATCCTCTGGTCTTCTATGCGGTGCCGTTCTTCGCGATCAACAGCTTCGCCGTCACCGCCTTTTTCGCCTTTCTGTGGCGGGAACGCGCCGAGACCCATAAAAGGCTGATCCTGCTTGCCAACGTCGCCATCCTCAACGCCGCCGTCGCCCGTATCCCGCTCGCCGCGGTGCAGTCCGGCGCGCCTTTCACCTTCACCTTTCTCCCGGACGTCATCGTACTCGCGGGGATACTTTACGACTGGCGGACGCGCGGCCGGATCCACCGCGTCTGGATCTGGGGCGGCCTTGCTATGCTGGTTTCGCAGATCGTCATGTTCCCGGTGATGGGCAGCGCCGCCTGGCACGGCTTCGCCGAGGCGATGGCAGGGCTCTGGGGGCCGCCGGCGCCGCGTTGACAGCCGCCGGGCCTTTCGCCATTGGGGCCGCCTTCCTATCTAGGCGCTCCCACGGACAGGTGGCCGAGTGGTTAAAGGCAGCAGACTGTAAATCTGCCCGGGATTCCCGTACGCTGGTTCGAATCCAGCCCTGTCCACCAGCCCTTCCTGCGCGGGCGCGGCACCACTGCGCGCTGATCGCCGAGCATGGCGAAGCGCTGTCCGGCGCGCGCCGATGAATCATAACAGCCCCGCAAATCATAAACCCGCCCCGAGTTGGGCGGCAGCGTGCGGGCCCTATCGGCGCTCCGCGACGCGCTTGAGGCTGGGGAGGACATAGGAGCGCCACCCGCCGGCAAGCATGTCGCGGACGCCGCGAATGTCGTCCGGATCGAACTGGTCCCAGCCCGCATGCCGGAGGGCGACGCGGGTACGTCCAGGCGCCGTCTCATCGAGACCGATCATGACATGGGTCTTGGGCGTCCCCGGCATGAACCAGGAGAAGCGCATGCTGAACGGTTCGTCCAACTCCTCCAGCTCGCAATGCGTCGCGCCCTCGATATTCCGGTTCGCGCGCTTTCCGGGATCGGGCTGCATGTAGAACGTCGTGCCGATCTCGGCCTTGAATCCGATGCACCCCAGCCATTCCTCCACAAGGCTCGCGGTCGTGAGGACCTCCCAAACGCGCTCGCGCCCGGCGTCGATCTCGATCGAATCGGAGATATCGTCCAACATCAGTTCTTCCTTTCCGCGAGACTTTTGAGGGTGTTGAGCCTTCCCGCCCAGAAGCGGCCGAGCCAGTCGAGCACCTCCTGAAGGGGTCGCTGATCGAGCTCGTAGATGTTTTCCTTCCCGGCTCGCATCGCGTGCACGAGGCCGGCGGAGCCGAGCACCCGCAGATGCTTGGACACTGCTGGGCGGCTGATCTCGAACCGCGCGGCGATTTCGTGAACCGGCAGCGGCCGTTCCACGAGGGCGTCCAGGATATCCCGCCGGGTCGGATCGGCGAGGGCGCGAAAGATTTGATCGGAGCGTAGCGGTAACTGCATGGTTACCTGTTACGCGTATCCATTCGGTTACGTCAAGTCCTGTGGCGCGGCCCGGTGAGCGCAGCGGCGAGCAATTTGCGCTCGCTCGCGAACCGGGTGGCGCTGCAGCCGAGGAAGCGCTGAAACTCTCTCGCCATCTGCGGGTGGTCGCTGTAGCCGGCGGCATAGGCCGCATCGCTCAGCGTCGAGGCGGTCGCGCTCAACTCGTCGAAGATGCGCCGGAAGCGGACCACCGAAGCATAAGCTTGAGGCGAGACGCCGACATGGCGCTTAAAAAGCCGTTGCAGAGTGCGCAGGTTCAGCGGCAGTGCCGAAGCCACGGCGCCCGGAGAGGGAAATGACAAGTCTTCGAGGCGCCGCACGGCGTCTTCGACTCTGGCATCGAGCGCTATCGGCGAGGCACGGAAGCGGCCCTCCACATGGTCGGCAAGCGCGGCGACCCTGGCTTCGTCGCTCGTCGCCAGGCGAAGAATCGAAGGAAGCCTTTCCGCACCGAGGGGGTCCAGATCGGCCAGGGGAATCCTGCGATCGGTCGCCGATGCGGCCGCCTGGCGCAGGTACGATCCCGCCGCCGCCGGACGCAGTCGGGCGCACACGCTCCAGACGGTTCCGGTCGCCTGAAGGTGGAGCGGGGACGTCAACTGCCCCGCAAAAAGCGCCTCCGGTTGCATGATGCTCCCGCTCGGGCCGACTTCGTGAAATCGCCCTGCAAGGTGAACGACTATCTCGCATCTGCCGTCCGGTGCGATCCGCTGCAAATCCCGATCATCGGCCCGGTAGATCCAGAAGCATTCGACGAGCTCGCCCACCCGGCGTGGAGGATCGAACTCGCGATAGTGCATGGCGGCACCTTTCCATCCGGGTCACCCTATGTCCAGCCAGGCCGGTCGGGCGCGAGCTGCACGGCGCAATGGCATTGTCGCGATCATACAAGACGCGCGTCCGGGGCCTGCGGTAATCCCGTCCGCACAGCAGGAGAGGGAAGCATATGCGTCAAGCCGTCGCCATCGCCGCCGCCGTCCTAGCGATCGGCTCCAGGGCCGAAGCCCAGGATCTTTCCTGGATGGCCGGATATTGGCTCAGCTGCTCCCCCGAACAGGAGGTGTCCGAGACCTGGAGCGACCCCCGCGCCGGTGTCATGTTAGGGACGACGTTCACCTTGCGAGGCGGGCAGCCTGGCTGGGAGTATAGTCGCATCGGACGATCGGGGGAGGGATTTAGCTTCTTCGCCCAACCCACCGGCCAGGCTGCTGCCGAGTTTCGCGCAACGGAAATGAGCGCTCGCCATGTGGTGTTCGAGAACGCGAACCATGACTTTCCGCAGCGGGTGATCTACCGGCGGACGGGCGATCGCCTGACGGGAAAGATCGAAGGTACGATCAACGGCGCGGCGCAGTCCGCGGAGTGGCATTACGTGCGTGCGGATCTGAATACGCGCTGCCCGGCGGATTGAGTCGCTTTTCGCCGGCAGCGCTGCCGTGCTCCTGCAGGCCTGAATCGCCGACTCGAGGCCAGGCAGCCCTCGTCGAGCGGACGCGGTCATTGGGCCCAGCCGGTGGCTGTCGGGCTTCAAATTTTATCAAGAACTTACGCTCCACATGTGGGCGAACCCCGTCCGCCAAGCCTTCTTCGTGAGCGCGGCACCCCGCGGCGCTACTCGCAGAGCCCGGCGAAGCGAAGACTCTCGCCGCCGCACCCAAGCATGTGTTATTTTGGGCTAATCTCCGCCGTTCGAAGATTCTTCTTCTAACAACTGCAAGACTCGCATATTTGGCGTTCGCGCGCTAGGAGTGTGCGGCGCAGAGGAGCATTACTAATGGAAAAGGAAAAGCTGGTCGAATTGACGGCGGACATCGTGGCCGCCCATGCGGCGAACAATACGGTGGCCGTCGGAGACATGGCGGCCCTCGTCCAGCGCGTCTACGAGGCGCTGAGTGGCCTCACCCAGGGTGACGCCGAGCCGGCACGCCAGGAGAAGACGCCTGTCGTTTCGGTGCGCGCTTCGGTCAAGCCGGACTTCCTCATCTGCATGGAATGCGGCGGCAAGCACAAGATGCTGAAGCGCCACCTGATGAACGCGCACAACATGACTCCGGACCAGTATCGCGGCGATTACGGTCTGCCGCGCGATTACCCAATGGTCGCGCCCAATTATTCCGAGCAAAGGCGCACGCTCGCCCACTCGATCGGCCTCGGCCGGCGCCGCGGCCCGGCCGCGGGGGCAGGCGCTGAAAGCGGCGGCGGCGAAGGCGGCGCTGCGGCGGCGGGCGGCGGCGGCGGCGGCCGCGGACGCGGGCGCGGCAAGTCCGGCGGCGGCGGCGCAGGGGGGTCCGGCGGCGGCGCCGGCGGGTCCGGCGGCGGCTCGGGCAACGGCCGCAGGCGCAAGAAGAGCGGCGCCTGAACCTTCCTGCGGAGGATTCGCGCCGGCGGGCTTGCCCGCCGAGGCCGGCGGCGCCATATGGCGGCACCGGCGCAGGCGGGTATAGCTCAATGGTAGAGCACTAGCCTTCCAAGCTTGTGATGCGGGTTCGATTCCCGCTACCCGCTCCATCGCCCGCCTTGCCATCGTCTGGTCGCGCCGGCGATTGTCAAAGGCTCCGGGCCGGATTAGCCTCGCTCGGTCTGCGGGGAGGTTCGGATGATCGGCAGGATATTCGCCATTGCATTGGGCGGCCTCGCGGCGGCGGTTCCGGCCCAGGCCGAGAATTGGCGCGCTTCCAGCAGCGACGGCAATGCGTCCGCCTTCATCGACGCCGACAGCATCCGCCGCGACGGCGACCGGGTCAGCTTCCGGCGCGAGCTGCGCTGGCCCGAGGTCCGGAACCTCGGCAGCCGGCGCTACAACCGCCTGCTCGCCGATTATGAAGGCGATTGCCGGGCGATGACTTTGCGCTCGCTCTCGATCGCCGCCAAGCTCGACGACGAAGTGGTGCTTGCGGGCGAAGGCAGCGGCGAGATCGAGCAGGCGCGGCCGGGAAGCACCGCCGAGGTGGACCTCCGCTCGGCCTGCTTCGGGGAATGGCCGGCCGGGCGCTGAGCGCCGCGGCGCCGTCAGCCCTTGCCGCGCTCGGTGAGCCAGCGGCTGAGCTCGTGGAACGGGATGACCTGGTTGAAGCTGATGCCGGCGGCATTGTCGCGGCGCCAGCGCACGACGCCGGTGATCGGCCGGAAATTCTCGAGCGTCACCACTGTCTCGCCCCCGATCTCGAGCGGCTGGTCGGCCTCCACCTTCACGCCGCCCTGGCTGATGTCGCAGGTCGAGACCCAGTAGGTCCGCGCCCCCGCGCGCAAGGTCGCCATGCGCTCGACCGGCACGCGCGGCATTCGCGGCCGCCAGCCATTGTCGAGCATCGCCGCGTTGGACAGAATCTCGGCGACGTCGATCTTCTCGTCGAAAGTGATGCCGATGGTCTGCTCGCGGACCCAGGAGACGGTGCCGGACAGGGGCTGGTTGGTCTTGAGCTCGATCGCGATGCGCTGGCCGCGCTCGAATTGCGAATAGACCATCGCCATCAGGCCGCCGGCCGAGATGTTGCGGACCAGGCAAAGCTCGCGGCGGTCGCCGTCGAGGATGGCGCCGACGCGAAGGATGGTGAGATGGCGGACGTCGCGGCGACGGTCCGAGCCGCGCTTGGCCTCTGCCGAAGCGACATTCCCCTCGTCCCGCTCCGCATTCTCGCGTGCCAGCATCGATCCCCCCAATCTCTCCTCCGCCGCCGAAACTAGGCCGAAAGAGGTTTAGGAAGCCCTTATCCGAACCTGCGGCGAACCCGGTCCGCGGCACGGCTGCGTCGGGCGGATCGTTCACGGCTTGCTTACCAATTCTGCTTAAGCCTCCCGACCCATGAACGCCGAGACCCGCATCGCGCCCGAACTGCGTCACGACCCAAAGCCGCGCTCCGCGGTCAGCACCGGAGTCGGCCTTGCCGGCCTTGCCGGGCTGCTGGCCTGGGCCGCCGTCGCGCGCAGCTTCGGCATGGCGGGCCCGCTTTCGGCCCTGTGCGCGATGATCGCCTGCGGCGTGCCGATGCTGCTCTGGTCGGTCCTGGTCGACAAGGTCCACCGGAGCCCGACCACGGGGATCGACTGGTCGCGTCCGGCGCGGCCGCTTCGCGACATCTCCGACATCAGCCTGGTCAAGATCGTCGGCCTGTGGTCGGTCTGGGCGGCGATCGGCGGGCTCTACTGCATCGCCCGCTGGTACTGGGACGGCGCCTATCTCTTCGCCATGTACGTGCTCGGCGCGGCGGCGATCCCGATGCTGGTCCTGTCGATCCCTTATGTGCTCTGGCTCGACCGCCGGCTGAAGGAGCCGCGCGACGGCGCGTGGCATTTCGGCAACCTGATCATCGGCCGCGCGCATCTGGTCGACTGGCCGATGCTGCACGAATTCTTCCGCCAGTGGGCGATCAAGGGCTTCTTCCTGGCGTTCATGATCTCGATCGTCCCGGGCAATTGGGCGAACACGATCCTGCCCCCTTCGGAGTGGATCACCGCGCACCCGGTCAACCTCACCATCTGGCTGATCCGGGCGATGTTCATGATCGACGTCACCTTCGCCAGCGTCGGCTACGTGCTGACGCTGAAGCCGCTGGACGCCCATATCCGCACGGCCAATCCCTATGCGGCGGGCTGGACGGCGGCCCTGATCTGCTACCCGCCCTTCATCCTGATGGGCATGGGCGGCCCGCTCGATTACCACCCCGGCACCGCCGGCGAGGACGGCTGGATCCACTGGCTGCAGAACTGGCCGCTGCTCACCGTGCTCAACGGCGCCTTCATGGTGTTCCTGACCGGCGTCTATGCCTGGGCGACGCTCGCCTTCGGGATGCGCTTCTCGAACCTGACGCACCGCGGCATTCTCACCCACGGCCCCTATGCCTGGACCAAGCATCCCGCTTACGTCTCGAAGAACGTCTTCTGGTGGTGCGCGGTGATGCCGTTCCTGGCGGCGAGCGGAAATCCGGTCGACGCGATCCGCAACACCGCCGTCCTCGCTTTGGTGAGCGGGGTCTATTACTGGCGCGCGCGCACCGAGGAGCGGCACCTTTCGGCCGATCCGGCTTACCGGGAATATGCCGAGTGGATGGACCGCAACGGCCCGATCCCGCGCCTGGTCAACCGGCTGAAGCCGCGCTGGATGTCGCCGACGGCGGTGCCGGCGGAGTGAACCCGCCGTCATCCTGACGAAAGTCAGGATCCATGAACACGGCCCGTGCGGACCTTTCGAGGCAATGTTCATGGATGCCGAAGCAAGTTCGGCATGACGGGCTGCAAAGTTGCTGAAGTTGCCCTGAAACGCCGCGAAAAACCGTTTGATTCCAATGAGCGCTTCCAAGGCGCGCAAGAGAATCAGGGGAAGGCGGGGCGCGAATCGCATCGTTACGACGTAACCCGCCAAATATACTATTGGCAAATCGCGCGCGCCGATCTGGTTATTGCCCGAACCGTCATCCCGGCGGAGGCCGGGATCCCGGCGGGTGAAAGGCGGAGGCGTTGCTGGAGGGCGCCCGGCTCGGGCGGCCCCCGCCTTTCACCCCATGAGATCCCGGCCTTCGCCAGGATGACGTGCGCTGCACCTGGTCACCCTTAGAGCGGGGTCCACTCCTCGCCGGGGGGCATGGGGGCGAAGATGCGGTCGATCATGCGGTCGGTGACCGCTTCCGGCGCCGGCGGGTCCCAGACCGGCTCATTGTCCTTGTCGACCAGCAAGGCGCGCACGCCCTCGATGAAATCGTGGCGCTGCACGACGCGGGTGGCGACGGCATATTCCTGCCGCATCTCGTCGGCGAAATCCTGGACGCGGGCGCCGTCGTAGACGATGCGCAGCGACACCTTGCACGCCTGGGGGCTCTTCGTCCTCAGCGTCTCCAGCTCCTTCTTCGCCCAGTCCGAGCCGTCCGCCTCCAGCGCCGCGAGGATGCCCTCGAAATCGTCGGAGGCGAAGAAACGGTCGATGCGCTCGCGATTGGCCTCGATCCGCGCCGGCGGCGGCGCGACCCGATGGTCTTCGAGCAAAGCCTCGATCCGCTCGGGCTCGGCGCGGATCCGCGCCTTGAGATCGTCGAGGGCGAGCGAAGGAACGTAATGGGTCGCGAGGCCGAGCGCGAGGCACTCGGCGCCGTCGAGGCGGGCGCCGGTCAGCGCCAGGAAGATGCCGGTGCGGCCGGGGAGGCGGGAGAGATACCAGCCGCCGCCCACGTCCGGAAACAGGCCGATTGCGGTTTCCGGCATCGCAAAGCGCGTATTCTCCGTCGCGATCCGGTAGCGGCAGGGCAGGGAGATGCCGACCCCTCCGCCCATCACGATCCCGTCCATGAACGCGACCGTCGGGATCATGTAGGTGAAGAGCAGGTGGTTGAGCCGATATTCCTCGTGGAAGAAGGCGCGCGCGTCGCGGCCGTCGCCGGCGCCGCTTCTGGCCAGCATGACGACGTCGCCGCCGGCGCAGAAGCCCCGCCCCGCGGCATGATCGAGCAGCACCGCCTCGACCGCATTGTCGCGGCGCCACTCGAGCAGGGCCGCGATCATGGCGCTGCACATCTCGCGGGTCAAAGCGTGGATCGCCTTGGGCCGGTTCAGCCGGATGCGGCCGACGCGGCCTTCGAAGGAGGTGAGGAGGTCCGAGGTCACGCCACGTCATCCCGACGAAAGTCGGGGCCCATGAACACGGAGCTGCTCAAGTTGGGAAAGGCGGTGTTCATGGGTCCCGGATCAAGTCCGGGATGACGTGGAATAACGATCACTGCCGCATCAAATCCCGCGCGACGATGACGCGCATGATCTGGTTCGTGCCTTCGAGGATCGAGTGGACGCGAAGGTCCCGCCAGAAGCGCTCGATCGGATAATCCTGCAGATAGCCGTAGCCGCCGTGGAGCTGGAGCGCGCGGTCGACGACCGAGGAGCCCGTGTCGGTCGCGAGGCGCTTGGCCATCGCCGCGAACTTCGACTTGTCGGGCGCGTTTTCCGTGACCTTGACCGCGGCCGCGTAGAGCAGGGTGCGGGCCGCCTGGAGCTCGGTCTCCATGTCGGCGAGGGTGAACTGGGTCGCCTGGAAATCGGCGATCGGCTGGCCGAACTGCTTGCGCTCCTTCGTGTAGGCTATGGCCTCGTCGAGGCAGCGCTGGGCCCCGCCCAGCGAACAGGCGCCGATGTTGAGCCGTCCCCCGTCGAGGCCCATCATCGCGATCCGGAAGCCCTCGCCCTCGCCGCCGACGAGATTCTCGGCCGGCACGCGGACCTCGTCGAAATTGACCTGGGCGGTCGGCTGCGAATGCCAGCCGAGCTTCTTCTCCTGCGCGCCGAAGCTGACCCCCGGCATGTCCTTCTCGATCACGACGCAGGAAATGCCCTTCGGCCCCTCCTGTCCGGTGCGGACCATGGTCACGTAAATTTCGTTCTCGCCGCCGCCCGAAATGAAGGCCTTGGAGCCGCTGACGACATAGCAGTCGCCGTCCTTCACCGCCCGAGTCTTGAGCGCGGCCGCGTCGGACCCCGAGCCGGGCTCGGTCAGGCAATAGGAGCCCATCCGTTCCATCGTGACGAGGGAAGGGAGATATTTCCGCTTCACCGCCGCCGAGCCGAAGCGGTCGATCATCCAGCTCGCCATGTTGTGGATCGAGATGAAGGCCGAAGTCGAAGGGCAGCCATAAGCCATCGCCTCCATGATCAAGGCCGCCTCGAGCCGGCCGATGCCGATGCCGCCGCTCTCTTCGGAGACGTAGATCGAGCCGAAGCCCAGTTCGGCCGCCTGGCGGATGGTGTCGCGCGGGAAGATATGCTTCTCGTCCCATTCGGCGGCGTGGGGCGTGATCGCATCGGCGGTGAATTGCTGCGCCATCTCCTGGATCTGGCGCTGCTCGTCGGTGAGGTCGAACTGGCTCATGGCTGGTCCCTTAGCGAGGAGAGCGGTCATGCTGAACCTGAATCCGCATCGATGGACTTTCGGCGCAGCAGTTCACACAGTGGAGCGGGAAGCCAGCAAGGAGGAATTATGACCGCGGTGCTGCTCTTCGAGACGGCCGACGGGCCGGTGCCGTTCGAGATCCCTGAGGATCCGGATGCGGTCGAAAGCTTTTCCGTCCCCGACGATTCCCTGATGGGACGTTCGGCCGAGCGCCTCGAGGATGCGCTGGACGTGATCAGGCGGGTGGCCGGAAGCGTGCGCCGGCTCCTCGTCGGCCTCGATGCCGATGCGGAGGTCACGATCGGCGTGAAGCTGGCAGCGGAGGGCGGGTTCATCGTCGCCAAGACAAGTGCGGAAGCGTCCCTGTCCGTGAAGCTGAAACTGCCGAAGCAGCCCGCCGCCGAGCCGGTTGGAGCCTGACGCAGCGCCTCGCCGCAGCCTTATTCCTCGGCCGGAATCATGCGGTGCCGCATCCGCGGGACGACGACGCCCCCCAGCCCCGCCGGGCTCGACGTCGAGGTCAGGCTGCCGGTTTCGGGATCCGACTCCGCCACGCTGATCACCGCCTTGGCGGGGCACGCGGTCAGGCCGGGCCGGTTGCCGGCGGCCGCGACCACCAGGATGCCCTGGTCGACCAGCGCGCGCGCCGCCGTGCACAGGTCGCAATCCGCCCTGCACGCCGGCCGATAGGCTCCGCAGGAAGCGTTCACGAGACGGATTCCGCCGCGGCGTCCGATCCACTCGAGCCCCTGGATCATGCGGCTCACCTTGCTCCGCCCGCGCGCGTCGGAGACCTTGACGTCGACGAGGCGCGCCTCGGGAGCCGCGGCGAGGAAGATGAGCGCCACCGTCGTGCCGTGCCCGTAGCGGTCGCCGATGCCCTCCCCTGAAAAATCGACCTGCTCGTCGAGGCGGGCGGCGATCGTCGGATGCTCCGCCGCGAGCCCCGAATCGACGATCGCGCACACCGTGCCCTTGCCGGTGAGATCCTCCCCGAGCGGCGCGTTCGGCGCGATCCTGAGCCATTTGCCGGTTGCGGGGTCGCGCAGATCGTCCAGCATGCTGCCGCCGGGCGGAGGAGCGCCCGCCCCGAACGATTCGACAATGTCCTCGTCCATGCTCTCGCTCCTTTCGTCCGTCATGCGAATTGCTCGGTGTCGGCTTTGGCTTCGACGAAGGCGGCGACCGCCCGCTCCAGCTGGTCGCCGCTGTGGCTCGCCGAGATCTGGGTGCGGATGCGGGCGCGGCCCTTGGGGACGACCGGGTAGGAGAAAGCGATGACGTAGATGCCCTTCCGCAGCAGAGCTTCGGCGAGGGCCGCCGCGCGGCGGGCGTCGTGGAGCATGACCGGGATGATCGGATGCTCGCCCGGGAGGAGCTCGAAGCCGGCGTCGGCGAGGCCTTCCCGGAAGAAACGCATATTGTCCCGCAGCCTGGCGCGCAGGTCTTCGCCGGTGGCGGCGAGCTCGACCGCCTCGAGCGCGCCGGCGACCACCGGCGGCGCGACCGTGTTGGAGAAGAGATAGGGGCGGGAGCGCTGGCGGAGCAGCTCGACGATCTTCGCGCGGCCGCTGGTGAAGCCGCCGCTGGCGCCGCCCAGCGCCTTGCCGAGCGTCGAGGTGACGATGTCGACGCGGTCGACCACATTCTTGTGCTCGGGCGTGCCGGCGCCGGTCCGGCCGAGGACGCCGGTCGAATGGCTGTCGTCGACATGGACGAGCGCGCCGTAGCGCTCGGCGAGGTCGCAGATCCGGTCGAGCTCGGCGATGTAGCCGTCCATCGAGAAGACGCCGTCGGTCGCGATCAGCTTGAAGCGCGCGCCGGCCGCGTCGGCGGCTCGCAGCTGCGCCTCGAGGTCGGCCATGTCGCTGTTCTTGTAGCGGTAGCGCTGCGCCTTGCAGAGCCGGATGCCGTCGATGATCGAGGCGTGGTTCAGTTCGTCCGAAATGACCGCGTCCTCCGCGCCGAGCAGCGTCTCGTAGAGGCCGCCATTTGCGTCGAAGGCGGACGGGTAGAGGATCGTGTCGTCGGTGCCGAGCCAGCGGGTCAGCCGGTCCTCGAGCTGCTTGTGGATCGACTGGGTGCCGCAGATGAAGCGGACCGAGGCCATGCCGTAGCCCCAGCGCTCGAGCCCCTCGCGCGCCGCCGCCTTGACCCGAGCGTCCTGGGCGAGGCCGAGATAATTGTTGGCGCACAGGTTGACGACGTCGCCCGCCTCGACGCCGACATGGCTGCCCTGCGGCGTGGTGATCACCCGCTCGGACTTGTAGAAGCCCGCCTCGCGGATCGCGGCGAGCTCGTCCGCCAGATGCTGCTCGAATTTGCCGTACATCGAAGCGCCTCTTCAAAAGGGGACAGTTACTGTGACTGTCCCCGTTAATCCCAGCGCAGGACGACCTTGCCGGTGCCGCCCTGGAGCATCGCCTCGAAGCCCTTTTCATAGTCCTGATAGGGCAGGCGATGGGTGATGATCGGCGTGAGGTCGAGGCCCGACTGGACCAGCACGCTCATCTTGTACCAGGTCTCGAACATCTCGCGCCCGTAAATGCCCTTGATGGTGAGCATATTGAAGACGACTTTGTTCCAGTCGATCGCGATCTCCTCGGCGGGGATGCCGAGCATCGAGACCTTGCCGCCATGGGCCATGTTGTCGAGCAGGTCGCGCAGCGCCTGAGGATTGCCGGACATTTCGAGGGCGACGTCGAAGCCCTCGGTCATGCCGAGCTCCTTCTGCACGTCGCGCAGATTCTCGTTGGCGACGTTGACCGTGCGGGTCGCGCCGAGCTGCGCGGCGAGCGACAGGCGATAGTCGTTGACGTCGGTGATGACGACGTGGCGCGCGCCGGCGTGGCGGGCGACGGCGGCCGCCATCGCCCCGATCGGGCCGGCGCCGGTGATCAGCACGTCCTCACCGACCATGTCCCACTGGAGGGCGGTGTGGACGGCGTTGCCGAACGGATCGAAGATCGAGGCGACGTCGAGATCGATGCCGTCGGCATGGTGCCAGACGTTAGCGTTCGGGATCGCGATATATTCGGCGAACGCGCCCGGCCGGTTGACGCCGACGCCGCTGGTAAAAGCGCAAAGGTGGCGGCGGCCCGCCATGCAGTTGCGGCAGCGGCCGCAGACGATATGGCCCTCGCCCGAGACGATCATCCCCGGCGCATAGTCGTTGACGTTGTCGCCGACCTCGACGATCTCGCCGACGAATTCGTGGCCGACCACCATCGGCACGGGAATCGTCTTCTGCGCCCATTCGTCCCATTTGTAGATGTGGAGGTCGGTGCCGCAGATCGCGGTGCGCTTGACGCGGATGAGGACGTCGTTGGGGCCGGGCTCCGGCTCCGGCACGTTCATCAGCCACAGGCCGGGCGCGGCTTCCTGTTTGACCAAGGCTTTCATTCTGATCTCCCGATGCCGGACGAACGCGCGAAGCCGCGTTCCGGCTCATGCCGGTCCCCTTAGCGCCGCGGCGGCGCTCGCGCAGCCCCGATGTTGAGACTCAGCCGAGAGGGGGCGGCAGGACGACGCGCTCCCGGAAGAGGCGGGAGAGATACGCTTCGTCCGTCCACACCGAGCGCAACTGGGCGGGATCGCGGCCGGCGGCGCGGGCGAGGGCGATGACGCGGCCGGATCCCAGGGCGAGGGTGTCGGGCTCGATCGCCGCGATGGGATCGGCATAGGCCTCGTCGGCGGTGACGATCCGCCAGCCGGCACGGCGCAGGGCCGCGACCGCGTCGGCGATGAACAAGGCGGCGAGGTCGGTCTCGTGGAGCAGGAGGATGTGCGCGGGCGACCGCCCGAGCGTCGCCACCGCGACGGCGTCGGCATGCTCGGCCGCGCCGACGATCATCTCGGCATAGAGGTCGCGCAGCCGCTCGAAATCGAGCTCCTCGCCGGCGCGGCGGGCGCGGTTGGCGGCGGCGTCGAGCGACCAGTCGTAGGTCTCGACGGTGACGTAGCCGTTGGCGAGGCCGCGTGCGCGCAGGGCGGCGCGGAGAGCGTCACGGCTCTCGGCGGTGCGCCCTTCGTCGAGATAGGGGAAGCGGAACCACGGCCGGTAGCCGGCGCGTCCGCGAAGCCAGGCCGCGGCGCGGTCGAGGTCGGCGATATAGTCGGCCGGCGCGGTGCGGTGGAGCCAGAGGTGGCCGTGCGAGTGGTTGGCGATGACGTGGCCGGCGCGGACATAAGCGGCGATGCGCGCCTCGCCGCCGACGCCGTCCGGCCGCTCGAGATTGCCGGTGGTGACGAAGAAGGCCGCCTGGCGCACGTCCGCCCGCCGCAGCGCGCCGATTAGCGCTGCGCTCCGCTCGTCCGGAGTCATGAACGCCCCCGCGTGACGCGGCACGTCGTCGAAGCTGATCGCGATCCGCCTCGCCGGCACCCCTGCCGCGGGGCTGGCGCAGGCGGCCGCGACCGGGAACAGCAGGAGCGCGAGGAGGAGCCCCGCGCGCCGGAGAAAACCGGCGAGCGCTAGAGCAAAATCGCCTTGGCCCGCCCCAGCGCCGCCGTCCGCTCGGGCAGGCCGTTGGTCCCGCCGTTGATGGTCTTGGTGAGATTCAGGATGTCGTCCTTGTCGGCCCACCGGTTGCAGTCCTTCTTCTGCCAGAAGATGCCGGCGGCCTGCATCCCCATGTCGGGGTCGGCCAGCAGATCGGGGTTGCCGATCACGTCGATGCCGGTCACCTGCATGACATTGCTGTAATTGCTCCGCCCGGTGGTCTGCTTGGCGCCGCGGCCGCGATATTTCCATCCGTCGCCGGGCTGGCTGTTGCCGAGATTCTTGAGCCCCCAGGCCCCGCCGTAGACGATGTTGGCGATCTGCTCCTGCACGGCCGGCGGAAGCGGCGGGGCGCCCGGCTTGCGGCCCAGCCGATTGCAGTCGGCATCGCTGATGCGCGCTTGCGAGAAGGTCGCCCGCAATCCCGACACCGAATAATTGAGGCTCTCGACCATCTTCGAAAAGCCCGCGGTCTCGACCGATTGCTGCGCCAGCGTGTGGGCAAGCCGAAGCGGCGTGTCGATCCCCGAAGCCGGAAAATATTTCGCGGCCGCCTTGCCGAGGTCGCTGCGAAGCTGGTTCACCTGCGACTGTTGCCCGACATAAGACATCAAGGCCGCATAGCTGGCGGGTCCGAAATCTCCGTCCACCTTGATCGCATAGCCTTTGGCGACCAGCCGCTGTTGAGCGCGTTCCGCGTTTTCCATGATTCTCTTCCCCCTCTTGCGGAGGGAAGAGTAGCGCGCGTCGCCGGCTCTATGAAGCCATAGATTCCGCGCGACCTGCGGCGATCCGCTCAGCCCATCGTCGGGATGACGAAGGCGTTCTCGCCGGTCACGCTGCCGTCCGGCCAGCGCTGGGTGATCTTCTTGAGCTTGGTCCAGAAGCGAACGCCTTCCGGGCCGTGCTGATCGATGTCGCCGAAGCCCGAGCGCTTCCAGCCGCCGAAGGTGTGGTAGGCCACGGGGACCGGAATCGGCACGTTGATCCCGACCATGCCGACATTGACCCGCGCCGCGAACTCGCGCGCCGCATGGCCGTTGCGGGTGAAGATGGCGACGCCGTTGCCGTATTGGTGGTCGGAGGGCAGCCGAAGCGCCTCCTCGAAGCTGTCCGCGCGGACCATCTGCAGCACCGGCCCGAAAATCTCCTCCTGGTAGGAGCGGAAATGCGGCTTCACATGGTCGAAGAAGGTCGGACCGATGAAGAAGCCCTCCTCGTGGCCCTGGAGGGAGAAGCCGCGGCCGTCGATGACAAGCTCGCCGCCCTCGTCGGCGCACATCTGGATGTAGCCGGAGATGCGGTCCCGGTGCGCGGCGTTGACGACCGGGCCGTAATGGGCGTCGGCATCGGTCGAGACGCCCACCCGCAGGGCGTTGATCGCGGGAATCAGCTTCTCGCGCAGGTTCGTCGCGGTCTTGTCGCCGACGGGCACCACGACCGGAAGCGCCATGCAGCGCTCCCCGGCCGAGCCGAAGGCCGCGCCGGCGAGGTCGTTCACCACCATGTCGAGATCGGCGTCGGGCATGACGATGCCGTGATTCTTGGCGCCGCCGAACGCCTGCACGCGCTTCCCGTTCGCGGTGCCGCGCGAATAGATATATTGGGCGATGTCGCTCGATCCGACGAAGCTGATCGCCTTGATCGCCTCATGGTCGAGGATCGCGTCGACCATCTCCTTGTCGCCATGGACGACCTGGAGGATGCCGTCGGGCAGGCCCGCTTCCTTCATCAGTTCGGCGAGGCGGACCGGAACCGAGGGGTCGCGTTCCGAGGGCTTGAGGATGAAGGCGTTGCCGCAGGCGATCGCGACCCCGAACATCCACATCGGGATCATCGCCGGGAAGTTGAACGGGGTGATGCCGGCGACGACGCCCAAGGGCTGGCGCATCGAATAGACGTCGATGCCGGGGCCGGCCCCCTGCGTATATTCGCCCTTCAAGGCGTGGGGGATGCCGCAGGCATATTCGATCACTTCGAGCCCGCGCTGCACGTCGCCCTTCGCGTCGGCGACGACCTTGCCGTGCTCGGAGGAGAGGAGGTGCGCGAGCTCGTCCATATTGCGCTCGACCAGCTCCTTGAACTTGAACATGACGCGGGCGCGGCGCTGCGGGTTGGTCGCCGCCCAGGCGGGCAGCGCCTCCTCGGCGTTGCGGACGGCGCGGGCGAGGTCCTCGGCGGTGCCGAGGCGGACGCGGGCCTGCACGCCGCCATTGTTTGGATCGAACACGTCCCCGTGCCGCTCGCCCGACGCGTGCGCCGCGCCGCCGATGAAATGGTCGATGTTGCGCATGGAAATCGCCTTCGCGTCTGTCTGCCGGGATTGACGCTGCCCCTAGCCAAGCCGCAGGGCAAATTCCAGTTGCCACTTCAGCGGAGACAGCATGAAACTCGGTTCCTTGAAGGGCGGCCGCGACGGGCGGCTGGCGGTGGTGAGCCGGGACCTCGCCTGGTGCGCCGACGCGACCCACATCGCGCCGACCCTGCAGGCCGCGCTCGACGAATGGGAGCGGATCGCGCCGCAGCTCGAGCTGCTCGCCACCGATCTCGAGCACGGAGCGATCCCGCGCGAGCGCTTCCACGAGCGCGAGGCGCTGGCGCCGCTGCCGCGGGCCTATCAGTGGGCGGATGGCTCGGCCTATGTGAACCACGTCCAGCTGGTCCGTAAGGCGCGCGGCGCCGAGATGCCGGAGAGCTTCTGGACCGATCCCCTGATGTACCAGGGCGCGTCCGACGAAATGCTGCCGCCGCGCGCGCCGATCCCGCTCGCCGACGAGGAATGGGGCTGCGACTGCGAGGCGGAGGTCGTCGTGGTGACCGGCGACGTCCCGCGCGGCGTCACCCGCGAGGAAGCGCTCGAGCATGTCCTGCTGGTCGGGCTGGTCAACGACGTGTCGCTGCGCAACCTGATTCCGGCCGAGCTGGCCAAGGGCTTCGGCTTCCTCCAGTCGAAGCCGGCCTCGGCGCTGTCGCCGGTGCTGGTCACCCCCGACGAGCTCGGGGATCGGTGGCGGGACGGCAAGCTGCACGGGGCGCTCAAGGTCGATCTCAATGGAAAGCCGTTCGGCCGCGCCGACGCCGGTGTCGACATGACCTTCGATTTCGGCACCCTGATCGCCCACCTCGCGAAGACCCGGAACGTCGGCGCGGGCTCGGTCGTCGGATCCGGGACGGTGTCCAACCGCGACGAGGGCGGCGGCCCCGGCAAGCCCGTCGACCAAGGTGGCCTGGGCTATAGCTGCATCGCCGAGGTGAGGACGGTCGAGACGATCCTGGAGGGCAAACCGACCACCGGCTTCCTCCGCCACGGCGACACCGTCCGGATCTGGATGGACGACGAGCGCGGCCATCCGATCTTCGGGGTGATCGAGCAGAGCGTCGCGCCGGCCTGACCTGCGCCTAGATCATTTCCAGATTGTTCATCAGACAAAATTGGGGCCCGTAGGCCAGGCCGCACAGTCTCGCAGCAATCCGGATTCGGCGTGAAACCTGGTCCGTCGAGAGATTGGTATCGAAGAACCAGCCATCGGTCAGGGGGGCGGCATGCTTCTTTGCGAGGCCCGGTGACGAGAGATAGAGTTCGCGCGGGGCGCGTGCGACGAACTTGCGCCCCCGACCGCTCTCTGCGGCGAACTTCGGCAGGAATTCGGCATGCCTCGCGCTGAGCAGCAGCAGCGCCTTCCTGTAGGCCGCTTTCAAGTTCGGCTCCGAATATCTCTGCCCCAAAAGCTCGACCGTCCAGCGACCCGTGGTTCGTGTACCCGGCGCAGGCGGATCGAGAGGATCGCGGATTGGCCGGGGAGTCGCGTGCTCGCCGGCGTCCGAGACCCGGCGACCGGTGCCGGCGGGGAGCAGCAGGCGGCGCAGAATCTCGTTCTCGCTTTCCTCGAAGGACCGTCTGTTCCCCTCGATGACCGCATTGACCTCTACATCGATCTCGATCTTCCTCAGCTTCCGCATCTGTCTTCTTCCTTATAAGGACTTGTTCACTTATAAGTGAAGAGAGCAGCGGTCAAGGTCGGTCTGCCTCTCCGGAGGGAAGGCTGGGGTGCGGGCCCGAAGGGTGCAGAATCGGTGCGTGACGGGCAGAGTCCGTCCGCGTGGCGTTGCTCGTGCGCGCCTCGAGGCATTTTCGCGAAGCGCGAGGCACGCAGTCGATTTTTGCGCCCGGACTTGATCCGGCATCCATAGACACCCAAGGCCGGAATCTGCACCGGTTGAGTTCATGGGCCGCGGATCGAGTCCGGGGCGACGGGGGTTTGCGAGATATGGCAAGACGGCCGCAGCGCACGGGCCTCCCGACACGGGAGCAGGTTCTGGAGTATATCGAGGGCTCCGACCAGCCGGCGGGCAAGCGCGAGATCGCGCGGGCTTTCGGGCTTTCCGGGCAGGACAAGATCGCGCTGAAGCAGCTGCTCGCGGACATGACCGACGAGGGGCTGATCGACGCGGCGCCCGGACGCGCCTTCCACAAGATGGGCGGCGTGCCCAAGGTGACGGTGCTGCGGGTGGTCGACGTCGATGAGGACGGCCAGGCCTGGGCGGTGCCCGAGCGCTGGGAGGCGGACCTGCCGGAGCCCCGGCTGCGGGTGCTCGAGCGCAAGGGGAGGGGCTCCGCCCTCGGCGTCGGCGACCGGCTGCTCGCCCGCACCGAGCAGCGCGGTACCGGCTATGCGGCGCATCCGATGAAGAAGCTGCTGAAGGGCAGCGAACTGGTCCTCGGTGTGGTCCATCAGGAGGGCGAAAGCGGCTTCTGGCTGCGGCCGGTCGAGAAGAAGGAGCGGCGCGAGCTGCCGATTTCCGAGATCGGCCCGGCCGCCCCCGGCGATCTCGTCCTCGCCGAGAAGGTCGGGCGGCCGCCGCGGCTCACAGCGCGGGTATCGGAAGTGCTCGGCGATCCGTTCGCGCCGCGCAGCTTCAGCCTCATCGCGATCCACAAGCTCGGCATCCCGCACGAATTCCCGGACCAAGTGCTGGAAGAAGCTGAGCGCGTCGCGCGGCAGCCGCTCGGTCCGCGCGAGGACCTGACCCATATCCCGATCGTCGCGATCGATCCGGCCGACGCCCGCGACCATGACGACGCCGTCTGGGCCGCGCCCGACGACGATCCCGCGAACCCCGGCGGCTGGACGGCGATCGTCGCGATCGCCGACGTCAGCTTCTACGTCCGCCCCGGCTCGGCGCTCGACAAGGAAGCGCGGCGGCGCGGCAACAGCGTCTATTTCCCGGACCGGGTGGTGCCGATGCTGCCCGAGACGCTGAGCGCCGAGATCTGCTCGCTGAAGGAAGGCGAGGACCGGGCGGCCCTGGCCTGCCACCTTCAGGTGACGAAGGACGGCCAGCTCAAATCGTGGCGCTTCACTCGCGCCCGCGTCCGCATCGCCGCCAACATCGCCTACGAGGACGCGCAGGCCGCGATCGATCGGCTCCTCCCCGGGACGGGGAGGGGGACCAGCGAAGCTGGTGGAGGG
>DASVSD010000005.1:0-15272 GCA_036388255.1 Allosphingosinicella sp.
CCCTTCGGGTCCCACCATTCCGCCGCCATCCGCCCGAAATGCGCGGCCTCGCGCGGGTCGATCGTGCTGGGCTTGTTGGACTCCATCGCTCGACTCTAACCGTTCGGGCTGAGCTTGTCGAAGCCCTGCCCTTCTCTGGACGGCAGGAAAAGCAGTCCTTCGACAAGCTCAGGACGAACGGAGCGTTGCCCTCGGTCCAAGCCCCCCCTATCAGCCCGCGCATGGCCCGCATCGTGATGAAATTCGGCGGCACCTCGATGGCCGGGATCGAGCGCATCCGCCACGTCGCGTCGCTGGTCCGGCGCGAGGCCGAGGCGGGGCACGAGGTCGCGGTGGTCGTCTCGGCCATGGCCGGCGAGACCGACCGCCTGATCCAATTCTGCCGCGAAGCCTCCTCGCTCTACGACCCGCGCGAATATGACGTGGTCGTCGCCTCGGGCGAGCAGGTCACCAGCGGCCTCCTCGCCATCACCCTCCAGGGCATGGGCCTCAACGCCCGCTCCTATATGGGCTGGCAGCTGCCGATCCGCGCGTCCGGCCACGCCTCCGCGCTCATCGACGACATCGATGCCGGGGTGCTCGAACGGGTGTTCTCCTCGGGTGGGATCGCGGTGATCCCGGGATTCCAGGGCGTCGCGGCGGACGGCAGCCTGGCGACGCTCGGCCGCGGCGGCTCCGACACCTCGGCCGTCGCGCTCGCGGCCGCCGTCCGGGCCGATCGCTGCGACATCTACACCGACGTCGACGGCGTCTACACCACCGACCCGCGGATCGTGCCGAGGGCGCGCAAGCTCAACGCCATCACCTATGACGAGATGCTGGAGCTCGCCTCGGTCGGCGCCAAGGTGCTGCAGACCCGCTCGGTCGGCCTGGCGAAGCGGCACGGCATCCGCCTCCAGGTCCTTTCTTCGTTCGAGGACAGGCCCGGCACGCTCATCCTGGGCGACGACGAAATCGGGGAACACGACATGGAACGGCAGGTGATTACGGGCATCGCCCACGACAAAAACGAGGCGCGGCTGACGCTGACCGGCATCGCCGCCGGCCCCGGCGCCGCCGCTTCGGTGTTCGGCGCGCTCGCCGAGGCGCAGATCAATTACGACATGATCCTCGAGAGCGTCGCCAGCGCCGACGAGGCGGCGGATTTGAGCTTCACGGTGCCCAAATCGATGCTCCCGCAGGCGGCGGACACGCTGGAGCGGCGTCGAGCGGAGATCGGCTTCAAAGAGCTGCGAACCGACACCGGCCTCACCAAGCTCAGCATCGTCGGCGTCGGCATTCGCAGCAATCCGGAAATCGCGGCGCGGATGTTCGCGACGCTCGCCGAGCGCAAGATCGACCTGCTGGCGATCAGCACCAGCGAGATCAAGGTCTCGGTGCTGATCCCGGAGGATTATACCGAGCTCGCCGTCAGGGTGCTGCACACCGCCTTCGGCCTCGATGCGGAGGACGGTGAATGAGCGAGGCGGCGACGGGCAAGACCCCTCCCCTTGATGGGGAGGGGTTGGGGTGGGGTGGAGTCTCCGCTAGGGGCGCTGCCCTATGACAACCGCCACCCCCACCCAACCCTCCCCCATCAAGGGGGAGGGCTCATTGGGCCACGAGAGGCTCGCCCGGCTGATGAAGCGGGGCACGGACTTCCTCGGCTGCGAGGTCGCGATCCTCGGCGGCGCGATGAGCTGGATCTCCGAGCGGCACCTCGTCTCCGCGCTGTCCAATGCGGGGGCGTTCGGCGTGATCGCCTGCGGCGCGATGAACCCGCAGCAGCTCGACACCGAGATCGGCGAGACCAGGGCGCGGACGCAGAGGCCCTTCGGCGTCAACCTGATCACCATGCATCCGCAGCTCTCCGAGCTGATCGACGTCTGCGCCGGCCACAAGGTGAGCCACGTCGTGCTCGCGGGCGGGCTCCCTCCCCCCGGTTCGATCGACCGCATCAAGGCCAACGGCGCAAAGCTGATCTGCTTCGCCCCGGCACTGGCGCTGGCGAAGAAGCTGGTCCGCTCGGGCGTCGATGCCCTGGTGATCGAGGGGATGGAGGCGGGCGGCCATATCGGCCCCGTCTCGACCTCGGTGCTGGCCCAGGAGATCCTCCCGCCGCTCGCGGCCGACGTGCCGATCTTCGTCGCGGGCGGCATCGGCCATGGCGGCCTCATCGCCGGTTATCTCGAAATGGGCGCGGTCGGAGTCCAGCTCGGAACGCGTTTCGTCTGCAGTCACGAATGCATCGCCCATCCCAATTTCAAGAAGGCCTTCATCCGCGCCTCCGCGCGCGATGCGATCACCTCGGTCCAGATCGATCCGCGCCTGCCGGTGATCCCGGTCCGGGCGTTGAAGAATCGCGAGATGGAGGCCTTCGCCGCCAAGCAGCGGGAGGTCGCCGATCTGCTCGACCGCGGCGAGGTCGAGATGGCCGAGGCCCAGCTCCAGATCGAGCATTACTGGGCCGGGGCCCTGCGCCGCGCGGTGATCGAGGGCGACGTCGAAAGCGGCTCGGTCATGGCCGGCCAGTCGGTCGGCATGGTCAAGGCGGAGCAGACCATCCCCGAAATCCTTGCGCAGCTCGTCGATGAGGCCGCCCACGCGCTCGAGCGGCGAAGCCTTCACGCCTGACACGTAGCGATCGCTAGCAATTTGCTAGCGTTTCTGCTATCAAGGTTCCCATGGCAACGCTCACAATCAGGCAACTTGACGACGAAGTGTACGAGCGTCTCCGCGAGCGAGCACGCGCAAACAACCGATCGCTGGAGGCGGAAGCTCGTAATCTTCTGGACGAACGCACGCGCGACTTGCCCGCCCTCGTCGAAGACTTGCTGGAATTCCACGACAGAATGGTCGCCAAGCACGGACTGCTCCCTGACAGCACCGAGCTCATCCGGGATCTGCGACGGGAGGGATGATCGTCGTCGTCGACGCAAGCCTCGCGGCGAAATGGATGCTTTGGGAGGCTGATTCGCGCACCGCTCTGAGATTTCTCTTCCGAAAGGAACACGAACTTTGCGCGCCGGACTTGCTTTTCACCGAGGTCGCCGCCGCCATCGTCAAGCGGGCCAATATGAAAAAGGAAATCGCTGCCGACGCATTGGAGGCGCTCAGGAAATGGACGATCGCGTGGGGCGAGCACGCCGTGCGGCCGCACCGAGTCACCCAGCGCCGCCTGTACGAAGCTGGAAAGCTGGCGATGACGCTCGGGCATCCTCTGAAGGATTGCGTGTATCTCGGGCTTGCGATGGAGTTCCAATGCGCTCTCGCCACGTGCGACGCAAAGTTCGTTGCTAAAGCTCGCACGGTTCATTCGGACGTCAAGCTGCTGCACGAGTTCGAGCTCGCCGACGAGGGGATATTCAAGCCCGAAGCGTGATCGAAGGAGGCATATTGCTCTTCTGCAATGTTCTGCACGCTGGCGCATAGCCGCGCTTGGATTGAGCCGCCGCTTCCTGCTACCGCTGCGCTAGCATGCCGACCCCTTCCGTCGCTTCCTCGCGCGAGATCCTGACCGGGCTTCACGACGTGATGGCGTCCCGCGCCTCGGCGCAGGCGAAACTGAACAAGGTCGTCCAGATCATCGCCGAGGCGATGGCGAGCGAGGTCTGCTCGATCTACCTGCTGCGCGACGGCGTGCTCGAGCTGTTCGCCACGGTAGGCCTCAAGCAGGACGCCGTCCACGTCACCAAGCTGGCGCTCGGCGAGGGCCTGGTCGGCACCATCGCCAAGAATGTCGACGTGCTCAACCTCGCCGAGGCGTCGAGCCACCCCGAATTCGCGTTCCGCCCCGAGACCGGCGAGGAGCTGTTCCACAGCTTCGCCGGCGTCCCGATCATCCGCAAGGAGCGGGCAATCGGCGTTCTCGCCGTCCAGCACGCCGATCCGCGCGCCTATGACGAGCTCGAGATCGAGGCGCTGCAGACGGTGGCGATGGTGCTTTCCGAGCTGATCGCCAATGCCGGCCTCGCCGACAAGGCCAGTTCGGCCTCCGGTTCGACCCGCGACGACGGCCCGGCGCGGCTGACGGGGCTGCGGCTCGTCACGGGGATGGGTCGTGGACATGCTGTTTTCCACCAGCCGCGCATCCTCATCGAGCACACCGTGGCGGAGGACACCGAGGCGGAGCGCCACCGCGTCTATTCGGCCTTCAGGAAGATGCGCGAGCAGATCGACAATATGACCAACGCCGCCGAGTTCGGGACGGCGGGCGAGCATCACGACGTGCTCGAGACCTACAAGATGTTCGCCTACGACGAGGGCTGGTCGCGGCGGATCAACGAAGCGATCGACAGCGGCCTCACCGCGGAGGCGGCGATCGAACGGGTCCGGCAGCGCATGCAGACGCGGATGCGCCAGATCGACGACCCGCTGCTTCAGGACCGGATGCACGATCTCGACGATTTGTCGAACCGGCTGCTGCGCATCGTCTCCGGACAGCTCGGCACGGCGGCGCAGATGGGTCTTCGCCAAGACACGATCCTGATCGCGCGCAATCTCGGGCCGGCCGAGCTGCTCGAATACGATCGGCGCAGGCTGAAGGGGGTCGTCCTCGAGGAAGGTTCGCTGACCGCTCACGTCACCATCGTGGCGCGCGCGATGGGCGTGCCGATGCTCGGACGGGTGCGCAACGTCCGACAGGCGGTCGGCGAGGGCGACTTCCTGCTGCTCGACGGGAACGACGCGGTCGCCTTCGTGCGCCCTTCCGGCGCCGTCGAGGAGGCGTTCAAATCGAAGCTCGCGGCGTCGGCGCGGCGGCGCGCGCAATTCGCGGCCCTGCGCGAGCTGCCGCCGGTGACCAAGGACGACGTGCGCATCACGGTGATGGTCAATGCCGGCCTGCGCGACGATGCCGAGGCGCTCGACGCGGTCGGCGCGGACGGCATCGGTCTCTTCCGCACCGAATTCCAGTTCCTGATCTCGGCCGGCTTTCCGGGCCGCGAGAGCCAGCAGCGGCTCTACAAGGCGGTGCTCGACGCGGCCGGATCGAAGCCGGTCACCTTCCGCACCGTCGACGTCGGCGGCGACAAGGCGCTTCCCTATCTCGACGGGAGCGATGGCGAGCCCGAGGAGAATCCGGCGATGGGCTGGCGCGCGATCCGGCTCGCGCTCGACCGCGACGGGCTGATGAAGGCGCAGGCGCAGGCGTTGCTCGAAGCGGCGGCCGGGCGCGAGCTCAGCGTCATGTTTCCGATGATCTCCGAGCCGTGGGAGTTCGACGAGGCGAAGGCGATCGTCGAGCACGAACGGGAACGGATGGCGGAGCGGCGCAAGCTGCTGCCCATCCGCGTGAAATATGGCGCGATGCTCGAAGTGCCGGCGCTCGCGGAGACGCTGGACATCCTGCTGCCGAAGCTCGATTTCCTCTCGATCGGCACCAACGACCTCACCCAGTTCCTGTTCGCCGCCGACCGCGCCAATCCCAGGCTCGCCGAGCGCTACGACTGGCTCTCGCCCGCGATCCTGCGCTTCCTGCGCCGGGTCGTCCGCGAGGCGAACGCACACGACGTGCCGGTCGGCATATGCGGAGAGATGGGCGGACGAACGCTCGAAGCGATGGCGCTGATCGGCATCGGCCTCGAGCGCTTCTCGATCACGCCGGTCGCGGTCGGACCGATCAAAGCCATGATCCGCTCGCTCGACCGCGGCGCCGTCGCCGCCGAGGTCGAACGGCTGCTCCGCGAGCCTCCCGCCGACATGCGCGCCGCGCTGACCCTCTGGGCCGAGGCGAACAAGGTCTCGACCGGATGAGCGCGTCGCGGCGCTGTTGACATCCCCACGGCCATCTTCAAGTGATGCGGGTGAACGGCCTTTCCGGACGGATGCTTCATTGATGGCGGAGATGGAAGAGGAACAGGATCTGCCGATCGGCGAGCGGCTCCGCCAGGCGCGCGAGGCCAAGGGCGTGAGCCTCGACGAGCTCGCCGGCCAGACGCGTATTCCGGTCCGCCATCTCCAGCATATCGAACAGGGCGCGTGGGACGCGCTGCCGGCCGCGACCTACAGCGTCGGTTTCGTCCGCTCCTACGGCAACGCAGTCGGGCTGGACGGCGGGGCGCTCGGCGCGGAGCTGCGCCAGCAGCTCGGCGGAGCGAAGCGGACGAGCGTCGTCTCCGAATATTATGAGCCGGCCGACCCTGCGCGGGTGCCGCCGAAATGGCTGGCGATCACCGCTGCGGCGATCGCGGTGCTGCTCATCCTCGGCTATCTCGTCTTCCGGAGCGGCGTCGACGAAGGCGGGGGCACGGCAGCGCGCGAGGAACAGAAGACCGCGCCGCAGCCGGCCCCGCGCCCGGCCGGGCCCGCGCCGCAGCCGCAGAGTCTCGCCGGACAGCCGGTCACCCTCACCGCGGTCGGCCCGGTGTGGCTGCGGATCACGCAAGGCGGCGGCGCCGTCGTCGTCGAGCGCACGATGGCGGCCGGCGAGACCTATCAGCTGCCCGCCGGACTCGACCGCCCGCTGCTGCGGGTCGGCGCGCCCGAGGCCCTGCGCATCGCCGTCGGGCAGACCGTCATCCCGCAGCTCGGTCCCTCCGGCCGGCCGATCGGCAACGTTTCCCTCGCGCCCCACGAGCTCGCCGCCCGCGCGCAGGGCGGCGCCCCGCCCGAGGCGGCGCAGCCTCCGGCGCAATAGGGTTAATCCCGTCTGGCGGCGGCGGCGTTTCCGGATTAGCATCCGCGAACATTGACTTTCGTGGGGGGTCGTATGCGTTTTCACCTGCTGTGCGCGCTGCTGCTTGCCGGCGCGGCAATGCCGGCCGCGGCCCAGGACCGGCCGGACGTCGAGCAGCGCATCCAGCGGCTCGAGCAGCAGCTGCGCGCGGTCCAGCGCCGAGTTTTCCCCGGCGGAGCGCAGGTCGAACCCGAAATCCAGCCGGCGACCGCGCAGCCCGCGACGCGCGCCCCGGCAGCCGGCAGCGCCGTGGGCGATCTCACCGCCCGCGTCGACGCGCTCGAAGCCCAGCTCGCCGCGCTCACCGGCCAGATCGAGGAGAATGCGCACCGCACCCGGCAGATGGAGGCGGCCATCGCCCGGCTGCGCGAGGAGACCGTCGCCCGCCTCCAACGGCTCGAGACTCCCCCGGTGCCCGCGCCCGCCCAGGCGGCAGCGCAGCCGGCCGCCCAGCAGCCGGCACGTCCCGATGCGGGAGCCGCAGAGCCTGCCGCCGCCGGCTCTGCCCCAGGCGCGGCGGCCGGGGACCCGGCGGAAGAGGCCTACAATGCCGGCTTCCGGCTGTGGGAGGCGCGGCGTTACGAGGAGGCGCAGACGGCGCTGCAGGCGGTCGCCGAGCGCTTTCCCCGCAGCCGCTGGGCGAGCTGGGCGAGCAACCTCGCCGGGCGCGCCTTCCTGGACGACAACAAGCCCGCGACGGCGGCCCGCGTCCTTCTCGCCAACTATCAGAACAACCCGCAGGGCGAGCGCGCGGCGGACAGCCTCTATTTCCTCGGCCAGGCGCTGGTCGCCCTCAACCGCCGGCCCGAGGCATGCCGCGTCTATGACGAGCTGGCGCGCGTCTACCCGACCATGCGCGAGTGGCTGCGCCAGCGCCTGCCCGAAGCGCGGCGAACCGCGCGCTGCAGCGCCGCCGCCGGCTAGGGTCCGTACTCAATACCCGCAATGGTCGGGATCGTCCGGAGAAGGCCTCCGGCAAGGAGGACGGCGCAGGCCGGGCCGGTTGCCCGGACAAGCCGGCCGACGCAGCCGGAGGCCTTCTCCGGACGACCGCTTCGCGGCGGGCGGCTTTTGGGCCAGGGCTGCGTCCCTCGTCGGTCACGATGCGACAGCATCGCTCCCTCCTCGCTCCTTGCCCTGACCCAAAATCCGCTCCGTCACGACCGTTGCGGGTATTGAGTACGGACCCTAGGCGCGGGCGCCCAGAAGCAGCCGGCGCGCGCTGCCTTCGGCGCGGATCGTGGCGAACAGCAGATAGGGCAGGGTGAACAGCGCGCCGAGCACCAACGTCGCCGCCGCGCAGACGAGCCCGATCCCGAGCGGCCGCTCGCGCCACGCAATCCATCCGCCGATGAGCAGCAGATGCAGCTCGAAGTCGACATAGACCTGCAGCCGCCAGGGATGGCGCACGTCCTCCAGCACGGTCTCGATGAAGCCTCCGACCCCGAGGCTGGTCATCGCGGCGACGGTCACCGCCGCAATCGCGATCCATCCGAGGATCAGGAATATGCGCAGCATCGCCATCTTGCGCCCCCCTTGCCAGGCAGTGGTGAGGCCGAGCGGCCCAGGCCAACCTAGCGCGTTCGATCATCCCGAAACAGAGCGGCCACTCCGACGACGGCGAGAATCACGAACGGCGACGCGAGCATGATCAGGCCGAGGCCGATATTCGCCCCGCCGGCGAAGCCGGTCAAGGAATCGAGCCGGATCTGGACCACGACGTAGATCCACGAGGCGATCGTCAGCGCCAGAGCGATCGACCAAAGCCGGCGCGCCGACGATCCGGCCAGCGCCAGGACGATGAACGGCAGCGACGCAAACAGGAGATGGAGGACGAACACGTCCGGCGCATCGATCGACCCGAGCGTGCCGTCTGCAAGGGGAATGCGGCCGAGGATGACATCGATGGCGGCGTTGGCGATTATGACGATGGCAAGCGAGACGGCCAGCGCCACGCCAAGGAGTCCCAACCGCGAACGAGGCAGCCTCACCGCCGGCCGCCCATCTTGCGCCCCATCCGGATCGCCTGCTGCTTGCCGTAGCGCGTCTTTCGCGTGCCCGGCTTGCCTTCGGTGGAATGACCGAGGACCGGCGCGCGTTTCTCGTGGTCGGGGATGCCGAGCTCGTCCGCCTCCAGCCTTCGGATCTCGTCGCGGAGGCGGCCGGCTTCCTCGAATTCCAGCTCCGACGCGGCCTTGCGCATGCGCTGCTCGAGGTCGGCGATATAGGCCTTGAGGTTGTGGCCGACGAGGTGCGGCCGCTCGTCGTCGCCGGTGTCGACGACGACGCCGTCGCGCTGGGAGACGTCGGAGAGGATGTCCTGGATGTCGCGCTTGATCGTCGTCGGGGTGATGCCGTGCGCCTCGTTATATTCGCGCTGCTTCTGGCGGCGGCGGTCGGTTTCGCGCAGAGCGCGCTCCATAGAGCCGGTGATGCGGTCGGCGTAGAGGATCACCCGGCCCTCGACGTTGCGGGCGGCGCGGCCGATCGTCTGGATCAAAGAGGTCTCGGAGCGCAGGAAGCCTTCCTTGTCGGCGTCGAGGATGCCGACGAGCCCGCATTCGGGAATGTCGAGGCCCTCGCGGAGCAGGTTGATTCCGACGAGGACGTCGTAGACCCCGAGCCTCAGGTCGCGGATCAGCTCGATCCGCTCCAGGGTCTCGACGTCGGAGTGCATGTAGCGGACCTTGAGGCCGGCCTCGTGCATGAACTCGGTGAGGTCCTCGGCCATCCGCTTGGTGAGCGTCGTGACCAGGGTCCGGTACCCCTTGCGGGCGGTCATCCGGGCCTCGTTGATGAGGTCGTCGACCTGGTCCTCGACCGGCTTGATCTCGACCGGCGGGTCGATCAGCCCGGTGGGGCGGATGACCTGCTCGGAGAAGACGCCGCCGGTCTGCTCCAGCTCCCACGGTCCGGGAGTCGCCGAGACGGCGACGGTCTGCGGCCGCATCGCGTCCCACTCGTTGAAACGGAGCGGGCGGTTGTCGATGCACGAGGGAAGGCGGAAGCCATATTCGGCGAGCGTGATCTTGCGGCGGTGGTCGCCGCGCGCCATCGCGCCGATCTGCGGCACCGTCTGGTGGCTCTCGTCGACGAAGAGGAGGGCGTTCTCGGGCAGGAACTCGAACAGGGTCGGCGGCGGCTCGCCGGGCAGGCGACCGGTGAGGAAGCGGCTGTAATTCTCGATGCCCGCGCAGCTGCCGGTGGCGGCGATCATCTCCAGGTCGAAGTTGGTGCGTTGCTCCAGCCGCTGCGCCTCCAGCAGCTTGCCTTCCGCGTGAAGCTCCTTGAGCCGCTCGGTCAACTCGTGCCGGATCGCCTCCATCGCCTGCTTCATGGTCGGGCCGGGCGTCACATAGTGCGAGTTGGGATAGACCTTCACATAATCGAGGCTGGCGATCTTCTTGCCGGTCAGCGGGTCGAACTCGACGATCTCCTCGATCTCGTCGCCGAAGAAGGCCACGCGCCAGGCCATGTCCTCATAATGCGAGGGAAAGATCTCCAAATTGTCGCCGCGCACCCGGAAATTGCCGCGCGCGAACGCCTGGTCGTTGCGCTTGTACTGGAGCGCCACCAGCTTGCGGACGATCTCGCGTTGATCGACCGTCTGCCCCTTCTTCAGGCTGAAGGTCATCGCGCTGTACGTCTCGACCGAGCCGATGCCGTAGATGCAGGACACCGAGGCGACGATGATGACGTCGTCGCGCTCGAGCAGCGACCGGGTCGCCGAATGGCGCATCCGGTCGATCGCCTCGTTCACCGAGCTTTCCTTCTCGATATAGGTGTCGGAACGCGGGACGTAGGCCTCGGGCTGGTAATAATCGTAATAGCTGACGAAGAATTCGACGGCATTGTCCGGAAAGAAGCTAGAGAATTCGCCGTAGAGCTGGGCAGCGAGAATCTTGTTGGGCGCGAGGACGAGGGCGGGACGCTGCAGTGTCTCGATCACCTTGGCCATGGTGAAAGTCTTGCCCGAGCCGGTGACGCCGAGCAGCACCTGCGTCTGCTCGTCCTGCTTCATGGTCGCGACCAGCTCCGCGATCGCCTGCGGCTGGTCGCCGGCCGGGGAATAATCGGAGACGATCCTGAACTTCCTGCCGCCCTCGGCCTTTTCCGGCCGTTGCGGACGGTGAGGGACGAAGGCCTGCCCCGTCTCCGGCTCGTCGAGGCCGGTCCTGATCGCGATGGTTCCCATGGCTTTCATATGGTCATTCCGTCGGCGCCGCGCTAGCTTCGGCGGCGAACGGGAGGGGAAGACCGATGAAACTTATGGTGCTGGTTCCGCTGGCGGCGCTCGCCGCCTGTGGGGGCGAAACCGAGCAGAAGGCGAAAGCGCCGCCGCGGGCGCAGGCGATGGAGGCGGGGCAGTGGCAGATGAGCTACGAAGTGACCAACTTCCGCCGCGCCGATGAAGGTCAGCCGAGGCTCAACATGCCGCAGGGCACGCGGGGCACCGCGGAGGCGTGCATCGGCGAAGCGGACACGCAGCGCCCGCCGATGGGGCTGTTCGCAGGCTCCGAGTTCGAAGACTGCAACTGGGGCGAGAATTTCTACATGCGCAACGGCCGCCTCGTCTCGTCGGGCCTGTGCCGGCGCGACGGCGTCGGGCAGGTGGAGGTGACGATCTCGGCGGACTTCACCGGGACCACCTTCAACGGCACTGCCGAGATGCTGACCCGGCTGGTGACGGACGGCGACGTGATCCTGGCCAGCCGCATCGAAGGACGCCGCACCGGCGCCTGCACCGCGGGCGGCGCGGACGGCAACAGCGCCGGCACGAACTAGCGCCACGAGGAGGGAACCATGATCGGCTACGTGACGCTCGGCACCGACGATCTCGACCGCGCCCGGTCCTATTACGACGCATTGCTCGCCGAGCTCGGCGGCAAGCGGCTGATGACCATGGACGAAAACGGCTTCACTCTGTGGGGCACCGACTGGGGCAAGCCCGGTATCGCCGTCACCCGCCCCTATAACGGCCAGCCGGCCGTCGCCGGGAACGGCAACATGATCGCGCTCGCCGTCGACCAAAGGGCGAAGGTGGACGCGCTCCATGCCCGGGCGCTGGAGCTCGGCGGCAGCGACGAGGGCGCACCGGGGCTGCGCAGCCCGGAAGGCCCCCGCGCCTTCTACGGCGCCTACTTCCGCGATCCGGACGGCAACAAGCTGTGCGTGTTCCGGATCGGCCCGGCCTGAGCGGGTGCGGGTCCGCGCCATCGTCAATCGCGGCGGCGGGACCCTGCTCCGGAACGGCGAAGAGGATCCGCAGGGCCGGCTGGAAGAAGCGTTTACGGCAGCCGGCGTCGACGCCGAGGTCCGCTGCGTGGAAGGCGACTGCCTGATCCCGGAATTCCAGGCGGCGCGGGACGACCCGACCGTCGACGCGGTCGTCGCCGGCGGCGGCGACGGCACGATCAGCTGCGCCGCCGGGCAGCTCGCCGATTCCGGCAAGCCGCTCGGCGTGCTGCCGCTGGGCACCTTGAACCACCTCGCCCGCGACGCTGGCATCCCGACCGATCTGCAAGGCGCGATCGCGGTCATCGCAACGGGGAATGTCCGCACGATCGACGTCGGCGAGGTCAACGGCCGCATCTTCGTCAACAACAGCGCGATAGGCCTCTACCCGCACATGGTCAGGCACCGCGAAGAGCTGCAGGAGCGGCTCGGCCGCTCCAAGCGGCTGGCCATGCTGACGGCGAGCCTGCGCACGCTCCAGCGCTTCTCGCAACATCGGCTGACCATCGATCTGGGCGGCCTCTGTGCGCCGATCGACACGCCTTTGCTCTTCATCGGCAACAATGTCTACGAGACGAGCCTCCTTACCCTCGGCCAGCGTAAGGCGCTCGACCAGGGCGAGCTGTGTCTCTACGCGCCGCTGGTGCGGGGACGCCTCCACTTTCTCTCGCTCGGCCTGAGGAGCCTGTTCGGCCTCGGTCGGCAGCGCGATTTCGCCAGCCTCACGGGCATCGCCGAAGCGACCGTGCGCTCGCGCCGCGCCGGGCTCAGCGTCGCACTGGACGGCGAAGCGGCGATCCTCGAGACGCCGCTGCGTTACCGCATCCGCCCCGGCGCGCTGCGGCTGATCGTTCCGGCGCCAGCGGCGGCACGCTGAAGGTCCTGCCGACCTCGGTGACGACGAAGCGGGTGTCGGGAATCCCGCGCGCGCGACGCAGCGCCGCGAGGCGCCGCGGCGGGTCGCCAATAGGCTCGAAAGTAAGCTGGACCGTCCCCCAGTGCATGCCGAGCGCCATGGTCGGTTGGAGCGTCTCGAAGACCGAGACCGCCTCGTCCGGGTTGATGTGGTGGGTCTTCATGAAGTCGCGCGGCTCGTAGGCTCCGATTGGGAGGATCGCCAGGCGGAAAGGGCCGTTTCGCGCCGCGTCCCGGGGCCACGTCCCGTCACCATAGCCCGTGTCGCCGGCGAAGAAGACGTTGCCGCCGGGAAGACGTATCGTAAAGCCCGACCACAGGGCCCGGTTGCGGTCGGTGCCCCACCGCGACGACCAGTGGTGCACGCGCTCGATCGTGACTTCGTAAAGCGGGTGGGAGGGGACCTCGTCCATGCAATAATAATCGACGGTGGGTCCGGCGATGGTTTGCCCCCAATCCGCTGCCACCGCCTCGATGCCGTGGCTGGCCAGCAGCGCGTCGTTGCCGAGGCTGGAGACGATTGTCGGGCGGTCGCGCTCCCAAAGGCGCCGGAGCGTGGCGACATCCATATGGTCGTAATGATTGTGGCTGATGACGACGAGGTCGATTTTGGGCAGGTCCTCGAAGCGCACTCCGGGCGGGCGGACACGCCTTGGGCCGATGAACGAGGCGGGTGAGGTGCGATCCGACCAGACCGGATCGGTTAGAATGTTGAGGCCTTGGGTCTGGACGAGGACGGTGGCGTGGCCGATCCAGGTGACGCGCATCTCCTCGCCCTCGACGCGGCGCGGCGGGACGGTCGGCGTGACGGGGACGCGTTCCGGCCATTCGGCGCGTCCGGTGTCGCTGGCCCAGCGCCGAAAGAATCGACCCGCGTCCCGGCGGGGCGGCGGCGGCGGCATGCCGGGGTTGAAGAAGCGCTCGCCGTCGAAATGGTCCGAGACGGGCCCGCGATAATAGATGCGGTCGAGAAAAGGCGGGACCAGCGCCGGCGCCAGGCTGAGCGCGACGACCAGGAACAGGACCGCCGTGCCGAGACGCTTCAGCAGCTTGCGCATCGCCGCGCTCTTAGCGGCGCGCGGCGCGAATGGAAGCTATTCCGGAACGAGGGTGAACCCGCTCGGGGCGCCGGTCTCGCGATGCTCGGCGTGGTACATGTCCATGACGATGTCGAAGCGGCCGGGCGCGGCGGTGCCGCAGTCGAGCGGATAGACGTCGACGATCGTCCCGAACGCGCCGACGCCCGCATTGCCGCGCTGACCGACTTGCGGGGCGGAACCGTCGCTGCATCGCAGGCGGGCGATATAGGCGCGCTCGCCGTCCGGGCCGCCGACGCGGACCGGATTCTGCGCCGTGCCGAGCGGATGCGCCTGGGCGGCCTCGATCGCGGCGCGGAGGTCGTCCTGGTCGACCCCGAATCCCAGTTCGCGGAGCATCTGCTCGGGGCTGATCGTCCGGTCGCCCGGTTGCGGCTGCGCCGCCGCGGGCGCGGCGAGCAGAGTGGCGGCAAGGGCGGCGGCGAGAGCGATGCGCATGGGGACTCCTGAAGTTCGCCCGGCTTTCTAGAGGTTTGCGCGCATCAATGGAAGTTGCGGCTCCTGACCTCGATGACCGGCTCGCGGGGCGGGCGCAGGCGCGGATCGGGGCCGCCGAAGCTGGCCCCGTCGCCGGGGCTGACGCGATGCGGGAAGTCCATCGCCGCGACCGAATGGAGCAGAGGCGTCATGTCCTCCAGCGCGTCGGTGACGATGTGGACGACCTCTCCCTCGCGCTGGACGCGGCCCTTGACGCCGATCATCGCGGCGCCGAGCACGATCCGCCGGTAGCGGTCGAACAGGCGCTGCCAGATGATGACGTTGGCGATTCCGGTCTCGTCCTCGATGGTCACGAAGGTCACATTGCCGGCGCCCGGCCGCTGGCGGACCAGGACGATGCCGGCGACCTCGACCTTGCCGCCGTCCTTCGCGTTCATGAGGTCCGCGCAGGAAAGGATGCGCCGGGCCTCCAGGCGTGGCCGGAGGAAGCGCAGCGGGTGCGCGCGCAGCGAGAGCTGGACCGCGCGATAATCCTCGACCACCTCGCGGCCCTCGGTCATCGCCCGCAGCGCCACTTCCGGCTCGCGCTCGCGCGCGTCGGCGGCGGCGAAGAGCGGCAGCGGCGCCGCGCCGAGCCCGCGCACCCGCCACAAGGCCTGGCGCCGGTCGAGGCCGAGGCTCGCGAAGGCGTCTGCGTCGGCGAGCCTCTCCAGCGCCGCGACCGGCACGCCCGAGCGCCGCCAGACGTCCTCCACGCTCTCGAACCGCCGCTCGGAGCGCGCGGCGAGAATCCGGGCGGCATGCTCGTTGGCGAGTCCCTTCACCATGCGCAGCCCGAGGCGGAGGGGGATAAGCCCTCCCCCTTGTGGGGGGTGGTTTTGGGTGGGGGTGGAGTCAATGAAGTGCGGTGCTTTTCCGGAGACTCCACCCCT
>DASVSD010000006.1:0-49377 GCA_036388255.1 Allosphingosinicella sp.
GACGTCCTCGACGGCCTCGAAGAGATCCGCATCTGCACCGGTTACCGCCTGCGCGGCGAGACGCTGGGGCACCTCCCCGCCCACGCCGCCGATCAGGCGGCGGTCGAGCCGGTCTACGAGACGATCGAGGGCTGGTCCCAATCCACCGCCGGCGCGCGCAGCTGGGCCCAGCTCCCCGCTCAGGCGATCAAATATATCCGCCGCGTCGAGGAATTGATCCGCACGCCCGTCGCCCTGGTCTCGACCAGCCCGGAGCGCGAGGACACCATCCTCGTGCGCGATCCGTTCGCGGACTAAAGCGCATGACCTCGCGCGAAACCACCGGAATCCTGCCACGCTCCGGCGAGGACCGCGTCGTCGGCTCCAGCGGCCGCTCGGTCGGCGATTGGGTCGCATTGCTGGCGTTCGGGGCCATCCAGTGGCCGTGGCTGCTGCGCAGCCTCGACGGCGGCACCAAGGCGGCCAAGCGCGCCCTTCTCGACCGCCTCTCGCTCCCGCACGACGCGCTCCCCAATCTCGGCAGCTGGAAGGCCGACACCGGCCTGCTGACCCTCGTCGCGGACCACATCCTCGCCGCCAAGCCGAAGGTGGTGGTCGAGTTCGGCACCGGCGCCTCGACCCTGATCGTCGCCAAGGCGCTGGAGATGGCGGGCGGCGGCGCGTTCACCAGCTTCGAGCAGCACCCGGAGTTCGTCCAGGCGACTCGCGACTGGCTCGCCCAGCACGATCTCGAAGCGGATCTTCGCGCGGTGCAGCTGAGTCCGTCCCCCGCCGGCTGGGCGGGCCTGTGGTACGATCATGGCGAGCTTCCAGCCAGCATCGACTTCCTGCTGATCGACGGCCCGCCCTGGACGATCCATCCCTTCACCCGCGGCGCGGCAGCGACGGTCTTCGACAAAATCGCGCCCGGCGGCACGATCATGCTCGACGATGCGGCGCGACCGGGAGAGCGGGTGGTGGCGCGGCGCTGGCGGCGTGAGTGGCCGGACTTCGAGTTCCGGCTGGTCAAGGCCGGCACCAAGGGCACCCTCATCGGCCGGCGGCTGCGCTAAGTCACCCGCACTGCGCGCGGTGCAGCAGCTTATGGTCGGCCAGCACCAGCGCCACCATCGCTTCGACCACCGGCGCTCCGCGGATGCCGACGCAGGGGTCGTGCCGCCCCGCGACCCCCAGCGCCGAGATCGAAGAGGTCGGCTTAAACGCCACCCGCAATAAGATGGGGTCGCCAGTGGCGACGCCGCCGAGGATCCCGCCTGCGAACGCGTCCTCAGCGTTATCCTCGCCCCGCCCGCGCGCTGCACCGAACCCGGCTCCGATCTCGACGCCTTTGACGGCGTTGATCGACATGCAGGCCCCGGCAAGGTCGGCGTCGAGCTTGGCGTATACCGGCGCGCCCCAGCCGGCGGCGGCTCCCGTGGCGACGCACTCGACCACCGCGCCCAGCGAGCTTCCCACGGCGCGGGCCTCGTCGAGCAGCCGCTCCCATTCCGCTTCCTCGGCACAGCCGCCGATCTCCGCGACCCGCGCCCTGATCGCGACTTCAGGAATGACAAGCCGCGCCACCGCTCCGGCCGCCACCCGCGCGGCTGTCTCGCGCGCCGAGGCCCGCCCGCCACCCCGTGGATCGCGCAGGCCGTATTTGGCTTGATAGGCCGCATCCGCATGGCCGGGCCGGTCAGGCAGCCCCTCATAATCCTTCGACCGCGCATCGACATTGTCGATCATGAGGCTGATCGGAGTGCCGGTGGTGCGGCCTTCGTACACGCCCGACAGGATCCGTACCCGATCCGGCTCGGCGCGCGGGCTGACGTGCCGCGAGAGCCCCGGACGGCGGCGGTCGAGCCACGGCTGGATGTCCTCCTCCGACAAGGCGATGCCGGGGGGACATCCGTCCACGACCGCGCCGATCGCGGACCCGTGGCTCTCGCCCCATGTGGTGAAGCGGAACAGGCGCCCGAAGCTATTCCAGCTCACACGCTGAGCACGCGCTTGTGGTAATTGGCGCGGTCGAGTTCGCGCACCTCCACCGTAAGCTGGACCTCCAGCCCCTCGGCGCCGCTCACGGCATCCTCCAGGCTCTGGATCGCCGCTTCGCCGAGAAGCCGCTTCTGCTGGTCGGAGCGGCCCGTGAGGATACGGACATCGGCGTGGATCATCGCGCCATGCGGCTCGCCCGCTCCGATCACCACCTCGTCGAGGCGCACGAGGCGGGTCTTGCAGCTCTCGATCTGCGCATCGGCGTGGGCGACGAGATGGCCGTGGAGCTTCGAAGCGAAGCCGCGGGCATCGAAACGGCCGTCGAGGTTGGCGCTATATTCGATCGTGATCTGCGGCACAGCCGGACCTCAGGTGGTCGCGATATCGGGTGCGTCTTCGGCCTTCATGCCGACGACATTGTAGCCGGCATCGACGTGGTGGATTTCCCCGGTGACGCCCGAAGCGAGGTCCGACAGCAGGTAGAGGCCGGCGCCGCCGACATCCTCGATCGTCACGTTTCGCCGCAGCGGCGAATTATATTCGTTCCACTTCATGATGTAGCGGAAGTCGCCGATGCCGCTCGCGGCGAGCGTCTTGATCGGACCGGCGGAGACGGCGTTGACCCGGATCCCCTCGGGCCCGAGATCCATGGCGAGATATTTGACGCTGGCCTCCAGCGCGGCCTTGGCGACCCCCATCACATTGTAGTGCGGGATCACCTTCTCGGCGCCGTAATAGGACAGAGTGAGGATGCTGCCGCCCTCGCGCATCATCGCCCGCGCCCGCCGAGTCACGGCGACGAAGCTGTAGGCGGAGATATTCATCGTGTTCAGGAAGTTCTCGAGGCTCGTGTCGACGAACTTCCCTCGCAGCTCGTTCTTGTCCGAAAAGCCGATCGCATGGACTACGAAGTCGATCGTCTCCCAGCGGCCCTTCAGCTCCTCGAAGGCGCGATCGAGATCTCCCATGTCGGCGACGTCGCATTCGATGAGGAAATCCGAGCCCAATTGGTCGGCAAGCGGCCGGACGCGCTTCTCGAGCGCTTCGCCCTGATAGGAGAAAGCGAGCTCGGCGCCCTGATCGGCGAGCGCCTTCGAAATTCCCCAGGCCAGCGACCGGTCGTTGGCGAGGCCCATGATCAGCCCGCGCTTGCCCTGCATGAGACCGGTCATTTCCTCTCCTCTGCGGCGCTCACCGCCGCGCTCTCCTCGGCGATCGCCACCGCTTCCTCCTCGGCCCTTGCGGCGACCTTTTCGGCCACCGCCTCGTGGACCGCGGCGGAGACTTCGGCCGGCGTCGGCGTCGGCGTCTCCGCCATCGCCGCGTTGAGCTCGGCGCCGATTACCAGACCGAAGCCGATGATGAAGAAGAAAAACAGCGCGATGACGATTCCGGCGAGGCTGCCGTAGGTGAGATCATAGCCTCCGAGCTGGCGCATGACGACGGGAAGCAAGGCGGTGGTCGCGATCCACCAGATCGTGACGAAGGCGGCGCCGGGCCATTTCGGGCAGCCGCTGACCCGATAGCGGGCGGGCGTCAGCGCATAGAAGAGCATGAACAGCGCGCCGAACAGCATCAGGGCAGGCACGATGCGCAGCAAGGTGAACAGGCCGACGATATCGTCGGCGCCGGGAACGTGCGTGACGATCAGCTGCTGGACGCTGGAGAGCAGCACCGACGCGCTGAACGCCACCGTCGCCGCCAGCACGGAGGCGATGATCATCCCGATCGAAGTCAGCCGATATTCCCAGAACGGCCGGCTGAACGTGACTCCGTAGGCGCGGCGGATGATGTCGCGGATGGTCTCGATGAAGCTTCCCGTGGTCCACAGCCCGACCAGCGCGCCGAGCCAGATGAGGTTGCCCGAACGGGCCTCCAGCACGTCCTGGATCGGTTGCTGGAGCACGGCGCGGACGTCCTTGGGCATCGTCTGCAGCATGCCGTAGACGGCGCTCATCCCCTCCTCGCTCTGCCCGAGCAGACGGGCGACGGCGGCGGCGACGATCACGAAGGGAAACAGAGAGAGCAAGGCGAGGTAAGCGAGGTTGCCGGCATGGATGAAGCCGTCATTGTAGACGCCGACCGCGACCCGCTTCAGAATCTCGTAGGTGCGCGTGCCCTTGCGCGGCCGGATATGGCCGATCTTGGCTTTGGCCGTGGCGAGCTTCTTGCGCCTCGCTTCGGGGGATTCGGGTGAAATCTGCAGCACGAAGGCTCAGACTCCCAAAGCGGCCCGAGGGTTTCCTGTGGATTTGGCGCTCCATCCCTCGACGAAGCGGACGAGCTCCGGGTCGTCGGCCGGAATGTCGACCATCAGCGAGACCAGCTGGTCGCCGCGTTCCCCGGATTTCGAGGTGAAGCCGCGGCCCTTGAGGCGCAGGACTCGGCCCGAGGTCGAGCCCTTGGGGACGGTCACCATCACGGGGCCCTCGACCGTCGGCACCTTGACCTTGGCGCCCAGCACCGCCTCGTCCAGCGTGACCGGCAGATCGAGCCTGATATGATCGCCGTCGCGGCGGAAGAAGCGATGCGGCTGGATCGAGATGGTGACGATCGCGTCGCCCTTGCCGGACGGTCCGGGGTGGCCCTGGCCGGCCAGGCGGATCTTGGTCCCTTCGTCGACCCCTTTCGGAAGCTTGATGTCCACCGTCTTGCCGCCCGCCAGCGTGACGCGCTGCGGCTTCAGCGCGGCGGCGTCCTCGAAGCTCACCGGCAGCCGATAGGCGACGTCGGCCCCCTTTTGCGGCGGCGCCGAGCGGCGGCCGAACCCGCCGAAGCCTCCGAAACCGCCGCCGCCTCCCCCGCGCCGGCTCGCCCCGCCGAAGAGGCCGTCGAACAGGTCCGAGATGTCGGCCGTCTCGCCGCCGAAATCGAACTCGGCGCCGTTCGGGCCGCGGCGGAAACCGCCCGGCGCCCCGCCGGCGCCGCCGCCGAAGCCGAACGGGGCGCGCGGATTGCCGGTTTCGTCGATCTCGCCGCGGTCGTAGCGGGCGCGTTTGTCCTTGTCGGTGAGGATGTCGTAAGCTTGGGTGACCTTGGAGAAACGGTCGGATGCGGCGGGATTCCCCTTGTTCCGGTCCGGATGCAGCTCCTTGGCGAGCTTGCGATAGGCCTTCTTGATGTCGGCCTCGCTCGCGCCCCGTTCCACGCCAAGCTGTGAATAGAGGTCGGCCATCGCCGCTTCGTTCTCCACTAAGGCACAAAAGTCCACTGTTGCATTCCAGCAACACAGCGGAAGATGGGAGGGGCGGCGGCGGCTTGCAAGTGCGCTTGTGCCGCACCGCCATGCGCGGCAGAGGAGGCCCCATGGCCGCCGATCCCCACGCATTGTTCGAGTTGTGGTTCGCCGAGGCGGGACTGTCCGAGCCGAACGACCCGAGTGCGATGGCGCTCGCCACCGCCGACGCGCACGGACGGCCCTCGGTGCGGATGGTGCTGATGAAGGGCCACGACGCTCGCGGCTTCGTCTTCTACACCAACTGGCAGAGCCGCAAAGGCGCCGAACTCGCTGCCAATCCGCGCGCTGCCCTGCTGTTCCACTGGAAATCGCTGCGCCGCCAGGTGCGCGTCGAAGGCGGCGTCGAACCCGTCGGGGCCGCCGAGGCGGACGCCTATTTCGCCAGTCGCTCGCGCGACAGCCGCCTCGGCGCCTGGGCGTCCGACCAGTCGCGGCCGCTCGAGGACCGCGAGACGTTCGAGAAGCGCTACGAGGAAGTCCGCGCGCGCTTCGAGGGCGCCGAGGTCCCCCGGCCCCCGCACTGGTCCGGCTACCGGGTCGTTCCCGAGCGGATTGAATTCTGGACCGACCGCCCCCACCGCCTCCACGAGCGCCGGCTGTTCGTACGCGAGGAAGGGGGGGATTGGGGCGAGGGGCTGCTCTACCCGTGAGCGGCGACCGTCCCCAGGCGCATGGCGCGCTCAACGCGAGCGCCGCCATTGCCAGCGTCGCGACCGCTTTGCTCCTGCTCGTGCTCAAGAGCTATGCCGCCTGGGCGACCGGATCGGTGGCGATGCTGGGTTCGCTCGCCGACACGGCGCTCGACGTCCTCGCCTCGCTGATCACCCTTTGGGGCGTGCGCTATGCGGCCATGCCGGCGGATACCGACCACCGCTTCGGGCACGGCAAGGCCGAGGCGCTGGCCGCCCTCGCCCAAGTCGGCCTGATCACCTTCTCCGCGCTGGCGATCGGCTGGCGCGCGGCGGTGCGGCTGATCGAGGGAGAGGCGACCGCCCGTCCCGAATATGGCATCGCCGTTTCCCTGGTGGCGATCGCGGCGACCTTCCTGCTGCTCTGGTACCAGCGCGGGGTGATCGCCCGCACCGGCTCCGTCGCGATCGAGGCCGATCATGTCCACTACCAGTCCGATTTGCTGCTCAACGGCGCGGTGATCGTCGCCCTCGCGCTGGAGCAATATGCCGGCCTCACCGGTGCGGACCCCCTGTTCGGCCTCGCCATCGCCCTCTGGCTGCTGTTCGGCGCGTGGCGTGCCTCGTCGCGCGCGGTCGACCAGCTGATGGACAAGGAGTGGCCGGAGGAGAAGCGCAGGCGCTTCGTCGAGGTCGCCGCCCGCCATCCCGCCTTGAAGGGCATCCACGACCTCAGGACCCGCACCAGCGGCAGCCGCAACTTCGTCCAGTTCCACGTCTGGGTCGCTCCGGACATGACCGTCGCCGCCGCGCACCAGGTGATGGACGAGGTCGAGCACTGGCTCGAGCGCGCATTCCCCGGTACCGAGATCCTCATCCACCTCGACCCCGAGGGTCAGGTCGACGAGCCCGGCAACCCGCTCGCCGAGACCGACCTCACCGAAACGAAAGCCGCGACATGACCGAATATCGTCTCGTCCAGGTCGACGCCTTCGCCGACCGCCCGTTCACCGGCAATCCGGCGGCCGTCGTCCCGCTGGCCGATTGGCTGCCCGACGAGACGCTTCAGGCGATCGCCGCCGAGAACAATCTGGCGGAGACGGCGTTCACCGTGCCCGCCTCGGACGGCGGGGCCGATTACGAGCTGCGCTGGTTCACGCCGACCACCGAGGTCGCCCTTTGCGGCCATGCGACGCTGGCGAGCGGGTTCGTGCTGATCGAAGCCGAGGAGATCCGGTTCCGCACTCGCAAAGCGGGGATCCTGACTGTCCGGCGGCGGGGGGAGGCGCTGGAACTCGATTTGCCCGTCACGCTCGTCCGGCAAACGGAGGACTCCGCGCTGCTCGAAGCGCTGGGCACCGCCGAAGCCGAAGTCTTCGCCTCGCACCGCGGCGCCGAGGCGACCTCGATCGTGCTGGTGGAGGACGAGGCCGCGGTCCGCGCCTGCACGCCGGACATGCGCGCGCTGCGCGGGATCGACGTGATGGCGATCGTGACGGCGCAGGCGGACTCCGAGCGGCACTACGACGTCGTCAGCCGGGTCTTCGTCCCCGCCTGGGGAGTCGACGAGGACCCGGTGACCGGATCGGCCCATGCCGCTTTGGCGCCGTTCTGGGCCGAGCGGCTCGGCCGCGACCGGTTCACGGCGTTCCAGGCGAGTCCTCGCGGCGGGATCGTCGAATGCCGGCTCGAGGGCGACCGTGCGATCCTCGGCGGCCGTTGCGTCAGGGTGATCGAAGGCACCCTGTTCCTCTAGTCAGGCGGGCTCCAGCTCGGCCGGCACGGTCTCTTCGATCCAGCCGCCGCCGAGGACGCGATCGCCCTCGTAAAGCACCGCGGCCTGGCCGGGCGCGACTCCATATTCGGGGCGCTCGAACCGGATGCTGTCCCCATCGAAGCCGACCGGTGCCGGCCTGGCCAGCGAGCGGACCTTGGCGGCGAGACCCTCGCGCTGCCCCTCGCCGAGCCAGTTGAGGCCGGACAGCCGCGCCGCGCGCACCGCCAGCGCGCTGCGCGGACCCGCGACCACGCGCTTCGTCTCCGGCTCCAGGCGAACGACGTAGAGCGGCTCGGAGCGGCCGCCGATCTCGAGGCCGCGGCGCTGGCCGACGGTGAAGTGGATGAGGCCGCGATGCGCGCCGATCACGCGCCCGTCCAGGTCGACGATCTCGCCCGGCTGCGCCGCTTCGGGCCGCACCTTACTGACCACCGAGGCATAATCGCCGTCCGGGACGAAGCAGATGTCCTGGCTGTCGCGCTTGTCGGCGACGAGGAGGCCGAGCTCGCGGGCGATCTCGCGCACCTTCGGCTTGGGCATCCCGCCGAGCGGGAAACGCAGGAAATCGAGCTGCTCGCGGGTGGTCGCGAACAGGAAGTAGCTCTGGTCGCGCGCCGGATCGGCGGCGCGGCGCAGCTCGGGGCCGTTCGGTCCCGCGACCCGGCGGACATAATGGCCGGTCGCGAGGCAGTCCGCGCCGAGATCGCGGGCGAGGGCGAGCAGATCGGTGAACTTCACGCTTTGGTTGCAGGCGATGCACGGCACCGGCGTCCGGCCGCGCGCATATTCGTCGGCGAAGCGCTTGATGACACCTTCGCGGAAGCGGCTCTCATAATCGAAGACGTAATGGGCGATGCCGAGCTTCGCCGCGACCTCGCTCGCATCGTAAATGTCCTGGCCGGCGCAGCAGGTCTTCGAGCGGCCGACCGCCTCGCCGTGGTCGTAGAGCTGGAGGGTGATTCCGATCGTCTCGGCGCCGCTGCGCGCGGCGAGCGCAGCCACCACCGAGCTGTCGACCCCGCCCGACATGGCGACGACGATGCGGGCCCCCGCCAGCGGCCGGTCGAGCTGGAAATCCGCGTCCATTGCGGCCCCTACATAGGCGCTCCCGTCCGCGACTCCCAGCCAAAGCGCCGCTTTTACCGGCTCTTCAGGCTTCGCGGCTAGACAGGCCGGCAATGGATCTGGCCTTCCTCATGCGCGCCGAACGGATGCTTGCCCGCGAGCGGGCCCCGGCCATCGACCACGAGCTTCTCGTCGCGGCCCTCCTCGTCCATCAAAAAGCGAGCCCCACCGCCCGCGCGGCGGCCGAGGCGCAAGGCAGCGCCGGCGACTGGCGCGGCCGTCACCGCGGCCTCGCCGAGCTGCTTGCCGGCGGCCCCGCCTGGCGCGAGGCGCGGCGGGCGCAGCGCGGCTCATTCCACTGCGGCCTTTGCGATGCCGCCGGCAAGGAGCCGTAAACCGGTGTCACCGCGGCGTTTACCTTCGCGTTTTAGCCTTCCTTCAACGCTCTCGCGCTACACCGCGCCGATCCAAGGCGCCGTGATGCGTGGCGCGGGGGACTTTTGAGGACCGAATGATCGAGAACCAGACCATCCGCCCGGCCCAGGTGATCGGACCGCTCGGCGAGCCGCTCACCGTCGATTCGCTGCCGCCGCCGTCGACGACCCGCTGGGTCGTGCGGCGCAAGGCGGAAGTGGTCTCGGCGGTCAATGGCGGCCTGCTCAGCGTCGACGAGGCGTGCGAGCGCTACAGCCTCACCCTCGAGGAGTTCGCCAGCTGGCAGCGCGCGGTCGACCGGTCGGGGATGCCGGGGCTGCGCGTCACCCGCATCCAGCATTACCGCTCGCTCTACGAGCGCCAGCAGAAATACTGATCCCCCTTCCGCCGCGACCGCCTCTGTGACACTCTGCGCCGCGCCGGAAATCCGGCGGGGGAGAGCGGGGCGTGACCCTGATCATCTGGATCGCCATCGGCGCCGCGATCGGCCTCGCCGCCGCCTTCGTGCACCGGCTGAAGGCGCTGTGGCCCTTGCTCTTCAACCTGATCGCGGGAATCGCAGGAGCGGTGGGCGGCGGCGTCGCCGAAGGCCGGGGCGCGATCGACGCCGAACCGTTCGAGACCAACGCCCTCATCGTCGCCGCGTGCGGCGCAGTGATCCTGGTCGGGATCCTCAACCTGTTCCTGCGCCGGCCGGCCGCCTGAAGCCCTTTATTGGAGCTCGAAGCTGACGGTGAGGGCGACCGAGAGGCGCTGCTCGCCCGGATCGATGTTCGCCACCTGCGCCGCCTGGGCGCGGGCCACCGCCATCGGCCGCGGCATGGGCGGACCCGCCATCCCCGACTCGCTCACCCACAGGATGCGGCGCACGCGCATCCCCAAAGCGCGGGCGTAAAGGTCGGCGCGGGCGCGGGCGACGGCGAGCGCCGCGGTCCGCGCCTCGTCGAGCGCCGCCTCCGGACGGTCGATCTCGAGCATCGGGCCGCTGATCTGGTTGGCGCCCTGGGCGACCAAAGCATCGAGGATCCGGCCGGTCTGGGCGATCTCGCGGAAGCGGATGCTGACCTCGTTGGCGGCCTGGTATCCGGTCAGCACCGGCGGCTGGTTCTCGGCGTAGCGATATTGCGGCTGCAGGCTGAGATTGCTGGTCTGGATGTCCCGGTCGGCCACGCCCGCGCGGCGCAGCGCGTCGCGCACCGCGTTCATCCGCGTCGCGTTGAGCCGGATCGCCTCGGTCGCCGTCGCCGCCTGGGTGATCACGCCCGAACTGATCCGCGCGACATCGGGCACCCGCGTCACCTCGCCGGTCGCGACGACGTCGAGGCGGGTTCCGCCGACCTCCTGCCCCGTGTCCGCCTGCGCGGCGGCGGCCGTCGGCACCGCCAGCACGAGCAAAGATGCGCATGCGAAAATCCTGATCATGGCTCACTCCTGACTGAACTCGGGCAAGCGCGGATCGACCGCGCCCCGCGCGGTAAAACGCGAAGCCGGCTGCATCGTTGCTGAACCGGAAGGAGCGCCGGCGGCGTTACGGCCGCGGCGCTCCTCCGAGGATTTTCGGCTACATCCGGTCCCGGCGGCCGGCGACGAGCCTGTAGATGGCCAGGATGATGATCGCGCCGACGATCGCGGCGATGAAGCTCGCTCCGCGGTCGCCTTGATCGTACCAGCCGATCATCCGCCCGATGAAACCGGCGACGACCGCGCCGGCGATGCCGAGGATGATGGTGACGATGCATCCGCCCGGATCGCGCCCCGGCATGATCGCCTTTGCGATGAGCCCGGCGATGCCGCCGATGATGATCCACCAGAGCCAGTTGTGATTTGCCAGCAGGTCCATGTATTCCCTCCTCCTCCCCCATAGGGGTTCATCCGCCGTTCAGCGGTGGTATACACGTAACAAGGAATGTACAGGGCGGGTTCCGGCGGGCGGGGGCCGGAGCGAGATTCAAGCTTGAGCGCGGTGACTTATTCGGCTAATACAGCTGTCTGAGGCACCGCCTTTTGCATTTTCGAGTGGGGACGATGAAAGCGATGAACTTCGAAGCGGGCAAGTGGCGCAAGGACGCGCCGGAGACGGTCGTGGTGGTCGACGACGCCGCTCTCGCGCGCCGGCGCCGGCGGCGAATCATCGTCGCAGCGATCGTCGTCCTGCTGCTCGTCATAGCCGCCGCCGGCTACATGATGTCGCGCGGGGGCGGCGAGAAAGCCGCCGCGAAGGGCGACGAAGGCCAATTGCCGACCGTGACGGTGATCGTTCCCGGGCGCCAGGACGTCGCGGCCGTGATCAGCGGCACCGGGTCGCTCGCGGCCCAGCGCGACATGCCGGTCGGCGTGCCGGGCGAGGGAGGCCAGGTGATCCGTGTCCTCGTGGAGCCGGGCCAGTGGGTCGCCGCGGGGCAGACGCTGGCGGTGATCGACCGCCAGGTCCAGACGCAGGAAGCCTCGCAGCTCGCGGCGCAGATCGACGTCGCCCGGGCCGACCTGAACCTCGCTCAAGCCAACCTCAATCGCGCCCAGCGGCTGCTGCCGCGCGGCTTCGTGTCGCGGGCCGATATCGACCGGCTGACGGCGACCCGCGACGCCGCCGCGGCCCGGGTGCGGGTGGCCTCGGCGACCCTCGGTGCGACGCGCGCCAGAATCGGGCGGCTGGACGTTCGCGCGCCCGCCGCCGGCCTCGTGCTCAGCCGGAACGTCGAAGCCGGCCAGGTGGTGAGCGCGGGCTCGCCGCCGCTTTTCCGGATTGCCGCCGGCGGCCAGATGGAGGTCCGCGCCCGGTTGCCGCAGACCGACCTGGCGCGCCTGAGCGCCGGCGTCCCCGCCGTCGTCACCCCGGTCGGCTCGGACCAGCAATATCAGGGCTCGGTCTGGCAAGTGTCGCCGATCATCGACCCGCAGACCCGCCAGGGCGAGGCGCGCGTGCTCGTCCCCTATAATCGCGAGCTGCGGCCCGGGGGCTTCGCCAGCGTCCAGATTCGCGCGGGCTCGACCACCGCGCCGCTCCTCCCCGAATCGGCGGTCCTGACCGACGATGCCGGCTCCTACGTGATGGTCGTGGGACCCAACAACACCGTGCAGCGGCGCGGCGTCCGCGTCGGCAGCGTGACCGATCGGGGGGTCGTCATCGCCGAGGGGCTCAGCGGCACCGAGCAGGTGGTGGGATCGGCCGGCGCCTTCCTCAATGCCGGCGAGCGGGTGCGGCCCGAACGGCGCCGGTCGCCGGCGCGGCAGTGACGCGGGAACCCGACGGGGAGTCGATGAACGATGCGTAACATTTCGGCTTGGGCGATCCGCAATCCGGTCATTCCCCTCGTCCTGTTCACCGCCTTGCTCGCCATGGGGCTGCTCGCCTTCATGCGCATGGACGTGAACCTCAATCCCGACATCAGCGCGCCCGCCGCCAACGTCTCGATCAGCCAGCCCGGCGCTGCGCCGCCCGAGCTCGAAATCCAGATCACCCGCCGCGTCGAAGCGGCGGTGCGCGGCATCAGCGGCGTCAACGAGATCAACTCGACGATTCGCGAGGGCAACAGCAACACCTTCGTCAGCTTCGAGATCGGCACGCCGGAGGAGCGCGCCATTTCGGACGTGCGCGACGCCATCGCGCGCATCCGCGGCGACCTTCCCGAGGGAATCCTGGAGCCCCAGGTAAACCGGGTCGACTTCACCGAGGAGCCGATCGGCTATTTCTCGGCGGAAAGCACGGCCATGACCGTCGAGCAGCTGAGCTGGTTCATCGACGACCGGCTCAATCGCCGCCTCATGGGCATCGAAGGCGTGTCCGTGGTCAGCCGCACCGGCGGGGTCAGCCGCGAGGTCCGGGTCGAGCTCGATCCGGTGCGGATGCAGGCGCAGGGCGTCACCGCGTCGCAGATCAACCAGCAGCTCCGCGCGACCAACCTCAACGCCGCCGGCGGCCGTGCAGAGATCGCCGGCTCCGAGCAGTCGGTGCGCGTGCTCGGCAGCGCGATCACCGCGCGCGAGCTCGGCGAAAGCCAGATCGCGCTCGGCGGCGGCCGCACGATCCGCCTGAACGCCGTCGCCACCGTTCGCGACCAATGGGCCGAGCAGACCTCGTACGGCATCCAGAACGGGCGCCAGGTGGTCAGCTTCATGATCCAGAAGGCGAAGGGCTATTCCGACGTCACCGTCTACCATGCGGTGCAGGAGGCGTTGGACGAGCTCCAGCGCGAGGACCCGCGCGTCCGTTACACTCTGCTCTTCACGCCCGTGAAATATATCGAGATGCAGTACGAATCCTCGATGCGGGCGCTGATCGAAGGCGCTTTGCTCGCGGTGGTCGTGGTCTTCATATTCCTGAGGGACTGGCGGGCGACGATCATCTCCGCGATCGCGATACCGCTCTCGGCGATCCCCGCTTTCTGGTTCATGGACCTGCTCGGCTTTTCGCTGAACATGGTCACCCTGCTCTCGCTGAGCCTGGTGGCGGGCGTGCTCGTCGACGACGCCATCGTCGAGATCGAAAACATCGTCCGACACATGCGAATGGGCAAGAGCGCCTATCAGGCGTCGATCGAGGCCGCGGACGAGATCGGCCTGCCGGTGGTCGCGACCACCTTCTCGATCGTCGCGGTGTTCCTGCCGGTTTCGTTCATGAGCGGAATCATCGGCCAGTTCTTCATCAGCTTCGGCCTCACCATCGTCGTCGCGGTGCTGATCAGCCTCGCGGTGGCGCGGATGATCACGCCGATGATCGCGGCTTATTTCCTGAAGGCCAAGGGCCAGGCGAAGCACGGCGAAGGCTGGATGATGGACCGCTATATCGGCGTGCTGCGTTGGACGCTGGTGCACCGTTGGAAGACCGTGCTCATCGGCTTCCTCTGCTTTCTCGTGCAGATTTTCGCATTCTATACGCTGCCGTTCACGTTCCAGCCCAATACGGACGACGACACGGTGGTCGTGTCGGTGGAGATGCCGCCGGGGGTCACGCTCGACCAGACGCGCGCGGTGGCCGAACGCGCCCAGGCGGTGGTGCGCTCGCAGCCTGACGTCGCATCGGCGTTCGCGTCGGTCCGGGCCGGCAACGCCACCATCTATGTGTCGCTGAAGGACAGCGGCGAGGGCCGCGAGCGGACGAGCACCGATTTCACCCGCCAGGTCGCGCCCTCGCTGCAGAACATCGCGGACGCCCGCGTCTTCTTCCGCAACTCCAACCGCGTCGGCGGGCGCGACGTCTCGGTGCTGCTCGCCAGCTCCGATCCGGACCGCCTCCAGCGCGCCGCCCTGCAGATCGTCGAGGAGATGCGGCAGCGGCCGGAGCTGCGCGCACCTAGAATCGCCGGCGATTTGAGACGGCCCGAGATCACAATCCGGCCGCGGCTCGACCTGATGGCCGACATGGGAGTCACCACCCAGGCGATGAGCCAGGCGATCCGCGTCGCGACCCAGGGCGAAATCGACCAGGCCAGCGCCCGCTTCTCGCTCTCCGACCGCCAGGTGCCGATCCGCGTCACGCTCAACGAGAATTCGCGGCGCAACCTTTCGACGATCGAGAACATGCCGGTGCCGACCGCCAGCGGAAACTCGGTCCCCCTCAGGGTCGTGGCGGACATCAGCTTCGGCGCGGGGCCCTCGGTCATCCAGCGGATCAACCAGGAGCGCCGGGTCCTGATCGGCGCCGACCTTGCGGAGGGCATCGTCGATTATGACGCCGTGCTCGCCCAGCTGCCGACGCTCCAGAACCTTCCCGAGGGCGTCGAGCGGGCCCGCTCCGGCCAGCAGCGCGAGGAGGCGCAGCTCGTCTCCGAGTTCCTCGGCGCCTTGATCTCGGGCACCTTCCTGGTCTTCGCCGTGCTGGTGCTGCTCTACAAAAGGATGATGGCGCCGTTCGTGAACATGGGCTCGCTGCTGCTCGCGCCTCTCGGCGGGGCGATCGCGCTGCACATTGCCGGCCATGCCGTGTCGATGCCGGTGATGATCGGCATCCTCATGCTGTTCGGCATCGTCGCCAAGAATTCGATCCTGCTGCTAGACTTCACCATCGAGGAGATGGCGAAGGGGATTCCGAAGGACGAGGCGATCATCGACGCCGGCCACAAGCGCGCGCAGCCGATCGTGATGACGACGATGGCGATGGTCGCCGGCATGATCCCGACCGCGCTTTCGCTGGAGGGCGACGCCAGCTGGCGGGCGCCGATGGCGGTGGTGGTGATGGGCGGTCTGCTGCTCTCGACCCTGCTGACCCTGGTGCTCGTACCGGCCTCGTTCAGCCTCGCCGACAGCTTCGAGAAGTGGCTGGCGCCGAAGGTCGGCCGGATCCTGACCTATCGCGGCCAGCGCGACCACGGCCCGGACGACCGCGCCGTCCAGCCCGCCGAGTAACCGCCGCGTTTGAACCGGAGCGCGTGCCGTCTATTGAGGCGGCATGAGCTTCGGCGAACGCAGCGGCCTCGCCCGCCTGAAGGTGCCGTTCAATCCGGCGCAGAAAGGCGCCCGCTCGATGCGGGTGCTGGCGACCGCGATGCTCGCGGGCATGGCCGCCATCTTCATCGCCGCCACCCATCTTGACGACCTCCATCCCGCCTGGGGATTCGTCCGCGCCTTCGCCGAGGCGGCGATGGTGGGCGGCATCGCCGACTGGTTCGCGGTCACGGCCTTGTTCCGCCATCCGCTCGGGGTGCCGATCCCGCACACCGCCATCATCCCCCGCAACAAGGACAGGATCGGCGACACGCTCGCCTCCTTCCTGCGCGACAATTTCCTGACGCCGTCGGTCGTCGCGCGGCGGATGCGAAAGCTCGACGTGGCGGGCGCGACCGGCCGCTTCCTCGCCTCGCCGCCCGGCGGAGGGCGCCTGCGCGAGGGCGCTTCGCGGCTGATCGCGGACATCCTCGAGGCGCTGGACCGCGAGCGGCTGGGCGGGATGGTCAAGGCGGCGGTCGCGCAGCGCCTGCACATGCTCGAAATCTCGCCGGTTGCCGGCCGCTCCCTCGAAGCCGCGATCGGAGAGGATCGGCACGTTCCGATCATGGACGCGATCGTGACCTGGACCGGCCGCACGCTGGACGCAAACGAGGACCTGATCCGGGCGATGGTCCACGAGCGCGCCGGATGGATCGTGCGCATGGCCGGGCTCGACGAGAAGCTCGCCGACAAGATCGTCGACGGGCTGAGGAAGCTCACCATCGACATGGCGGTCGACGACAGGCACCCGCTCCGCGCCAAGGCCGAGGAAGGGCTCGCGCGCCTGGCCTGGAGCCTTCAGCACGATGCGGAGACACGCGCGAAGGTCGAGGCCTGGAAGAACGAGCTGATCGCCAACCAGGCGGTGACCGACTGGGTCGAGGGGCTGTGGGAGAACAGCCGGGCGGGAATGCTGCGCGCCGCGCGCGATCCCGACGCGGCGATGGCCGGCCGTTTCGGCGAGGCGCTGCGCCAGCTCGGCGACACCCTGCAGCAGGACCCGCATCTGAAGCAGGCGCTCAACCAGTTCGCCCGCCGTGCCGCCGTCGGCGCCGTCGCGACCTATGGAAGCGGCATCGTCACCTTGGTCTCGGAGACGGTGCGAAGCTGGGACGCGCGCACCGTCACCGACCGCCTCGAAGCCGCAGTCGGCCGCGACCTCCAATACATCCGGATCAACGGCACCATCGTCGGCGGCCTCGTCGGGCTCGTCATCCACACCGTCGAGGTGCTCGCTTGACCCCAGTCGGTGAGGCAGCCTCGACACTGGGTTCAATTGGCATTCAAGCCGTGCGGTACCCGGGTGTGCAGGCGCGTTTTCCAGCGCGATTCGATATGCACCACGCTTTCGGAGGGCATGTCTGGAGAAACGCGTTCGAGGATGGAGAAGGTGAAATTGGCCGGATCGCGCTTGCGCAGCAGCGCGTTCCCGCCGTGCCCGACGGCGGCATAGCCGCGCCAGCGGCCAAGGATGTTTTCCGAACCGTAGGCGGAGCCGACATAACCTCGCCCGTCGGACGCGTCATGGATGTAATAGATGCCGCGCCACTGCGCGAGCGCCGCTTGCCATGATCGGGGAAGGGCCTGGAGGTCGCCCCAGCTAAGGCAAAGGTCCGGCCAAGTGGGCATTTTTTGAATCAGAAGCGATTCTTCGTGAATGGCGAGAACCGGAAACCGATTTGTCGCATTCGGTCTGCGAAACCAGGATCGGTCCGGAGGCGGCCATTGAATGACCAGCTTGCCCTTCCAGCGGCTCATGACGTTCAATGGCTTCAGATCGAAGAAGAGGGCCGTTGCGCGCGGGTCTACCTCTTCCCATTGCGAAAGCCCGAGACCGACGAGCCGTTGGTAGCCGGGGTGCCTCCTGCTCTCTTCGGGCGTCATGGGTTCGGCCCCGCAATTCTCGTACAGGCCGACGAACAACGCCCGCCCGGGCTCATGTCCAATGAAGGAGGCGATCAGACCAGCTTTAGAGACGGCGGCTTCCGCTTTCCGGCCGTGGCTGCGTTGATAGAGGTTGAAGAGATCAGGATCTTCTTCCGCAAGCGCCGGCAGGATCCGCCTGAGCGGTGGCTCCCAAGGGCAATGGCGAAGGAGAAGCGAGCGGCCAGCATCGAGCTGTTCCAGCTCTAGCAGGTGTGCAAACTCCAGCATCGTCAGCCGTCGCTGGCGCGTTCGATGTCGGCGCCGACGGCGCTTAGTTTCTCCTCGAGGCGCTCGTAGCCGCGGTCGAGATGGTAGACGCGGTTGACCTGCGTCTCGCCTTCCGCAGCGAGGCCGGCAAGGACCAGGCTCATCGAAGCGCGAAGGTCGGTGGCCATAACCGGGGCGCCGACCAGCCGTTCGACCCCGCGCACCACCGCCGAGCGGCCGCGCACCTCGATGTCGGCGCCCATGCGCTGCAGCTCGGGCACGTGCATGTAGCGATTCTCGAAGATCGTCTCGGTCAGCAGGCTCGTCCCGTTCGCCTTGGTCAGCATCGCCATGAACTGCGCCTGCATGTCGGTGGGGAAGGCGGGGAACGGCGCTGTCGAGAGCGAGAGGGGCCGGATTTCGCCGTCGGCGCTGACCTTGATCCCGTGCGGGGTGTCCTCGACGATGGCGCCCGCATCCTCGAGCGCGGAGAGGATGGACGGCATCGTCTCCTTACGCGCCCCCATGAGCTCGAGCGAGCCGCCGGTGATCAGAGCCGCGCAGGCATAAGAGCCCGCCTCGATCCGGTCCGGCATCACCGAATAGGTCGCGCCGTGGAGGCGTTTCTTGCCGTGGACGGTGAGCGTGTCGGTCCTCAGGCCCTCGATCTCGGCGCCCATCGCGATCAGGCATTTGGCGAGATCGGTGATTTCGGGCTCGCGCGCGGCGTTCTCGATCACGCTGGTGCCGTCGGCGAGGACCGCCGCCATCAGCGCATTCTCGGTCGCGCCGACCGAGACGAAGGGAAAGCGGACGGTGCCGCCCTTGAGCCCGCCGTCGGGCGCGCGCGCCTTCACGTAGCCGGCGGCGATCTCGATCTCCGCTCCGAGCGCCTCGAGCGCCTTCAGGTGCAGGGCGACCGGGCGCATGCCGATCGCGCAGCCGCCCGGCAGCGAGACCGTCGCCTCGCCGGCGCGCGCGACGAGGGGACCGAGCACCAGCACCGAGGCGCGCATCTTGCGGACGATGTCGTAGGGCGCGACGGTCGAGGAAATGCCGGACGCGCGCAGCGTCATCACCCGCCCGAACTCGTCGGGCTTGGTCCCTTCGACGGTGGTCGAGACGCCCAGCTGGTTGAGCAGGTGGCCGAAGCTGTCGACGTCGGCGAGGCGCGGCAGGTTCCTGAGCGTGAGGGGCTCGTCGGTGAGCAGGGCGCAGGGGAGAAGGGTCAGCGCGGCATTCTTGGCGCCGGAAATGGGGATCGTGCCTTCGAGGCGGTTGCCGCCGCGGATGATGATGCGGTCCATGGCGGGGTCTTACGGGATTGAGGGGCGGGTGCAAGGGAGCGGTCCTTCGAGACGCCGCTTCGACTTCGCTCAGCGGCTCCTCAGGATGAGCGGACTAGGCCCTCCACCCGCTCTTCCTGAGGAGGGACTGAGCTTGGCGAAGTCCCGTCTCGAAGGACCTCACGCCTTCTCCAGCGTGCACTGGAGCGGGTGCTGGTTCTGCCGGGCATAGTCGATCACCTGCGAGACCTTGCTCTCGGCGACCTCGTAGCTGAACACGCCGCAGACGCCGACGCCGCGCTGGTGGACGGCGAGCATCACCCGGGTCGCGTCCTCGAGGTCCATCCGGAAGAAGCGCTGGAGGACGTGCACGACGAACTCCATCGGCGTGTAGTCGTCGTTCAGCATCAGCACCTTGTAGGGCGAGGGCGTCTTGGTGCGGGTGCGGGTGCGCGTCGCGACGCCGAGGCCGGTGCCGCCATCGTCGCCGGTGTCGTCGCTCTTGCCGCCGTCTCCGGCTGCCAGCAGGGGTGATTCACGCATGCGCATCTCAACGCCCGTGAATATGGCAAGGTGCCGCGGCGCGGCAAGGGCCTCGCGGTGGTCTCGCGACGGCCGGCGCGCACGAAAAGGGCGGCCGCGCCGGAGCGGGCCGCCCTTCTTTCGGGTCAGCTGACGGCGCTTAGAAAGCGGCGGCGCTGCGCACGCGCTCGGCCGCGACCGAGTAGCGGTTGGCGATCGGCTCGGCGGCCTGGCCGGCGAAGCGGATCACGGTCTCGCTGAGCTTGGAGGTCTCGGCGACGACGGTGTCGAACTGCGAGCGCGCGAAGTCGCTCTGCAGGCGGAACAGGTCGGTCGCGGACTTCACCTCGGTGAAGCCCTTGAGGGCCGCCGAGGCGTCCTCGAAGCTCTTGCGGCCGAACTCGGCGACTTCCTGGCCGATCGTCTCGACCGCCTTGGCGGCGACCTTGGTCGAAGCGACCAGCGCCTCGACATTGCCCTTGGTGAGCTCGGTCATCTCTTCGGCGATGCGGCTGTTGCGCTCGATCGCCGTCTTGGCGCGCTCGTTGACGTCGCCGAAGACCGCCTGGAAGCGGTCCGCAGCCTGCTTGGCTTCGTTCTTCATGGTCCTGGTTCCCTGCTTGATGGTGTCGGTGGTGATGGTCTTTGCGGAATTGAGGCTGCGGGTGACTGCGGCCTTCTGCGGAGCCGCCTTCTGGGCGGCGGTCCGGCGCGGGGTGCGGGCCGGAGCGGCCTTGGCGGCGCGCCTGGCGGGCGCCTTCGCGCTGCGCCTGGCGGCGCGCGCAGCGGCCTTGGCCGGAGCTGCGGCCGCCTTGGCGGTCGCGGCGGCGGCGGGCTTGGCGGCAGCCGGAGCCGCCTGAGCGGCGGCCTTCGGAGCGGCGTCGGCGGCCTTGTCGGCGGCGCGCGGAGCGTCGGCCTTGTAAGCCGTATTCGAGGTGTTGGTGTCGGCCATGCGTCGTTCCTTCGGGTCTATGCTGCAATGCAACATAGTGGGGGACGTGGGCCGTTTCAAGCGATTTTTGTGCAGTGCAGCAGATAGCGAAGATTGCGCCTTGCGCCTAGGATCCAGCGCGAAAGGTTCGAAGGTTCGCCTCCTTACGGGAAATCCGATCGATCACAAACCGGGCATTCATCGAACGGATCGGTCAATCGGTCGTTTGCGGGCATGGTCGAAAGTGTTCCCAAAGCCTGCTGCGGAACATAGCATGAACCATAGCCGCGGTCCAGATCGTGCCTGCAATTCGCGGCGGCGCATGGCATAACCGGGCAGGAACTGCGGGGAGGAGAGGCGCGCGTGGCGGAGACCAAGACCAAGCCCACAGAGACGAACGTCGATGCATTCCTCGACGGCGTCGCCCATCCGGTGCGCCGCGCCGACGGCAAGGCCTTGCGCGCGATGATGGAGCGCGTCACCGGCGAGCCGGCAATGAAGTGGGGCCCCTCGATCGTCGGCTTCGGACGCTATCATTACCGCTACGACAGCGGCCACGAGGGCGACTCGCCGCGCCTCGGCTTCTCGCCGCGCTCGGCCAACCTCGTCCTCTATGTCGGGGGCTTCCCGGAATATGACGCCCTGCTGGCGAAGCTCGGCAGGCACAAGAGATCGAAGGCCTGCCTCTATCTGGGGAAGCTCGCCGATGTGGACGAGGGGGTGCTCGAGGAGATCGCCCGGCGGAGCTACGAGGCGTCCGGGGACGTGGACGGCGGCAGCGGGGCCTGCTGAGCCGCAGAAGGCGATTGAGGTGGGGACAGTTACCAGTGACTGTCCCCGAGGGATGTCCGCCTCAGATCGAGAGGCCGGGATCGCCTTCGATCACGCTTTGCTCGAGCCGCGGGCGCTCGCCGGCGCGCCAGATCGGGGCGCGATGGACCACGCGGTAGCGGAGCGGGCCGCCGTCGGGGCGCCGCTCCTGGGCGGCGGGACGGGGGATGCAGACGAACTCGGTGCGCATCTCCTGCGCCGAGAGGCGCACGGTGGCGAAGCCGTGGCCGCCCATGTCGACGAAGCTGAGATGCGGCGCGAGATCCGGGTTGGACAAAGCGCGGGCGCGCTCGGGATCGCCGCTGCGCGCATATTCGAGGCACGAGCGGACGCCGTGGCGCATCTGCATGTTGACCGTGGGGTGCGGCCGCGCGCCGTCCGGCCGGTCGACCAGGAACAAAGGCCGGAGCGGGTGATCGCGCGGAAAGCGATGCTCGAGCGACTCGACCAGGCCGGGGCTGGAGATCGAGCCGGTGACGAAGGAGAGGCCGACCGGCTCGAACGGCTTGGGCGGCAGGCCCTTGGCCGCGTAGCCGGCCCAGAAGCTGTGCCGATCGCCCGAGACGATGGCGAAGCCGGTAATGCCTTCGCGCCGCACCAGGTCGTAGATCTCGGCCCGCTCGCTATAGGCGCCGCCATAGTCCCCGAGCGAGATGTTGGAATAGCCCGCGCCCGGCCAGGGCGCCGCGGCGAGGCCCGCGGGCAGGTTCTGCGGATCGCTGCGCCAGTCGAGCGCGCCCAGCGAATTGCCCCAGATCTTCCAGGTCGCGCGCGCGCCGCGCAGCCGATCGAGGAACCAGGCCTTCTGCCGGGCGCCGAGGATGGTGTGCGGCGGGCCCTCTTTGCGATAATTGGCGATCCGGGTCTCGCCGATGACGATCTCGTCGGGCGGATGGCCGCCATTATAAGCGCGGCCGGCATCGAGAATCTCGGCGACTTCCTCGGGGAAGCAATAAGGGTGGGCCGGGGTGCCGAGCGGGTCCGATTCCGGATGGTCGGCCGGATCGCGCATCCGGTAGCTGCGCTGGTCGGTGACGATGAGATCGAGGTGGCGGCCGTAGCGCAGGCCGCGATAGGCGATGAGGCTGTCGATCGCGGCGAGATTGTTCGGCTCCAGGCCGAGGCCGTCATCGTTGAAGGTCGCGATCGGAGCATCGGCGACGCGCGGCGGATCGAACCGCTCGAGCGCGGGGCCGCTGGCTTTGCGGATCCGGGCCGGCTGATATTCGAACCAGGCCTGGTTGGCGGCGACCTTCACGCTCTGGGCCGGCCGCTCGAGCGGCGGCGCCTTCAGCATGCTCTGCCAGCCCTGCCACGAGAATTCGTGATTGTCCCAGATCGCCACGAACGGCCAGCGCGCGCGGGCGTCCTGGATGTCGGGATCGCGGAGGTACGCGCGGTAGATGCCGCGATAGCCCTCGACCGTCAGCGGAATGTGGAAATTGCCGACCTTGACGCTGTCCGGGACGCGGCCGATGTCCGCGATCGTGCGGTCGTAGCGGGTTCGCGCGTCCTCGGGATATTGGACGACCTCGTAGATGAAATCGCCGAGATGGAGGACGAAGCCGAGCTGCTCCGCGCGGGGGCGGCGCTCGTCGTCCCAGATCATCCGGCGCCAGGCCTGCTGGAAGCCCTCGTTGATGTTCTGGCAGCTGACGAAGGCGAAGGCGACGGCGCGGGGATCGTCGTCCGCCGGGGCCGTGACGGTGCGGCCGACGCGGCTGCCGTTCCCCTCGGCGTCCGTGAACCGATACCAGTAGACGCGCGCCGGGCGGAGGCCGGCGACGAGGACCCGGCAGGTCCAGTCGGAGGCGGCCGAGACCGGGGCCGGGGCGGTCGCGACGACGCGGCGGAAGGCGCGGTCGGTCGCGACTTCCACGGTGAGGCTGGCGCGCTCGACGCCGGAGAACGGCCGCCGCGTCCAGAGGATCACGCTGTCGGCGGCCGGATCGCCGGACGCGACGCCCTCGGGGAAGAGATCGCGCCGCTCGCGCCAGCGCGTGCGCGCGGCTTGCGCCGGGCCGCTCCACGCTAGCGTGGCGCCGATCGCGGATGCGGCCTGGAGGAATTCGCGCCGGCTGAGTGTCATTGGGGTCCCCCTTCGCGCTACGCGGGCAGCCAACCGAGAGCAGCCGATCAGGGGCCGCGGCGCAAGGGCTTTTCGGGCGACGCGCTCAGGGCCGTCAACGCTTCATGCGCGGGACAGGCGGCGGGCGTCTTCGGCGAGGGCGGCGAGTGCGGGCGGGGCGTAGGTGAGGTCCGCCAGCTCGGCCGCGACGGCGACCTCCAGCTTGGTCGCGAGGGCGGCGACGTCGGGCGCCGGGACGGCGAGCAGGCGGCGGAGAGTCAGGTTGAAGCGATCGTGCGCGCGGCCGAAGGCGTCCTCGTCGGGGTGCCCTTCGAGCGCGGCGAGCACGGCCTCGGCTCTCCGGAACCGCGACAAAGCGCGGCTCCAAGCCGCTGTCGCGGCGGGCGGCGGTCCTTCGACTCCGCATCTCGATCCTTCGACGCGCTCAGGACAGGCGAAGCTCGATGATCGCTCAGGATGAGCGGAAGGAAGGAGCGGCACCCCCAAAGCAGCGCCTAGCACCTCACGGCGCGACGGATTAAGGTCGGCGGCAGCCATCCTTCGCCTCCTCGAGAAAGGCGTTTGCTGGTCAGAGCCGGGCGCAAGGTCGCCGCCTTGCCTCGGCTCGATTAGCTGTATCCAACAAATAGGGGCGGGTCAATAGCCGAGAAAGCGAAAAGGCCGCGCGGACGCCCCCGGACCGGCATCGGCCGCGTCCTCTCCTTGCGCCTCTACCCGGACCAGGAAGCCGCCCTCAACGCCTGGATCGCCCGCCAGCCGGACCCGAAGCCGTCGCGGGCGGATGCGCTGCGGCGGCTGGTTGAGAAGGGGCTGGAGGGGGAGACAGGCTAGCCAACTAACGGCTGCTATGCGCCGAATTCGGCCGTGCAAGTAGATGGATCTCACTCGTCAAGGCCGCCGACCCCTGCACGTGGCCTCTGCGTCAGCGGCGATGGCGTTCCGGAAAGGCGATGACTTCACCTTCGCCTTGCGGCGAACGCTTGCCATCCGACGTCGCGCGCTTCAGCGTCACAACTTCAGCTGCATCGCGTTCGAACCAGCCCGGCGGCAGGCCGCAAAGCAGTTCGACATCGGTTGCAGAGATCGTAAACTCGGTCGCGAGCAAGTCGGCTTTGCTGCGCACGCCGTTATCGACAATCAGGCTAAGGCTATCGCGCAGAGCTCGCGGCTGCTGGATGGGCCAATGCTGATCCAGCGGCTCGCCCTTCGACCAGCCTTTAGCCGAATAGAGTTTGTAAAGCTGTCGCGACAAATCTTCTGGGATAATGTCGAGGTCAGAAAGCCTTTTGATTTGCGCCTTAATCGAAACCCGCCACCTCTCCTTGAGGCTCGCCAGCACCGCAAGCGAGCAGCGCCGAACTTCGTGAGGATAGGTTGTCGATGGCATGAGGAAAGCGCTGCCAAGCCGAAAAGCCTGACGTTCGATTACGCGAAGATTAGCCTCGAACTCCGCGGCCGGCACAGCCTTATGGAGGATGGCGTGCGCCAGTTCGTGAGCGGCGTCCATCTGCCTGCGTGGGAAGGACATCTTGTCAGTGGCGAGCAGCACATGCGGCCGCCCGTCGATAGGCGACCAGCTACAGAGGCCATCGAGCTTCGTCGTGTTCATCGGGATGGTGGCGACGACGATGCCGATGCGCTCCATTAAGGCAACCATGTCGCCGCTGGGCCCTTCGCCGAGGTTCCAATGCCGCCGCAGATCGAGCGCGATATGCTCGATGTCCTCGTCGCGTAACTGGGTATAATTAGCACCTGCAAGCACATCGGGAATATCGATCCCAGGCAGATCGACATAATGACTGATGATGTAGCTAACTTCGTGCAGCCACCGCATTTGAGCCTTCTGATACGCCAAGTCGCGAACAAGGGTACTCGACAACGAACGCAAGAAAGTGGGCCGATCGCTTTCGAAGGTATCGCGAAGAAAATATTCTGGACGAACTTGGAGCTCACCCGCCATCCGAACGAGCATCGCGGGGTCGGGAGTTTGATCGGATTCTTCGTCTTCCCACCGCGAGACCGAGCTGGCGCTCGAGGCAACACGCCGGGCCAGCGCAGCGCGAGAAGGGATGCGCCGCGCATGACGGATCTCGGTGAGCCTCGCCGGGATGAACCCTGGAGTACCAATTCTCATGGCCGGACTCCTTACGGCTTCGCACCCATCGGGGGGTTCGAAGCGCAGAAAAATCAGCGTTTGTCGGTGCGTTCGACCTATTCGCTCGAGCCGTCCTCGGCGTCGCTATCCGGACGGTTCTCCGGAGGGAAGAACAGTTTGCGAGTCTTGCGTAGCTTGATCTCTGCGCCGCGGTCGGTGGAATCATCGGGGCCAGAAGCCCCTTCGCTGCCTTCGCCGTAGCCGCGCAGAAAGTCTTCGAGCGACTCGTAGAAGATGAAGTCCTTGTAGTCGGCGCCGATGACGCCGACCGCGATTTCCTCGATCATCCCGGCCTGATTGCGATCGCGGGCGGTGAGAAAAAGCACGAAGATATCGTTTGGGTGCACGCTTTTCGGGTCGTCGAACATGCTCGGCTGAAGATGCCAGTTCAACGACACGCCGGCAGCCCGCGACATGTTCTTCGCGGGCATCTTGCGTGGCTCCGGCATCGCGGCGAAACCGAGAATGACGCTGACCTCCGGACCTTGGAAGCGAGCGAAGGGCTGATAGACGCGCAAATCGGTGCCCGGCATGATGCCGTCCTCGAGAAGCTGGCCGCCGTGAAGCTGGACCACCTCTTCATAACCCTGCTCCTGGAGTCGGAAGCGGATCTGGCCCTCGACCTCGCGACTGCGCTTGGCATTCAGCGGGATGTTCGTCTTGACGACGTCGTGCGCCTTGTACGCCTCGGCGCGGTGACGGTCTTCAAGGTCGATCCACAGTTCCTTCGGAACGGTATCGAGAACGGTACGGCGAATATCCATGGACGGCGTCCCCCATTAGCGAAGAGGATTTTCTCATGAATCTTTGCGTATTGCAAGGCGTATTAGAAAAAATCGTGCGCGTAGCCGCAGCGGCCCTTAGAATCGCCGCGCAATGCGAAGGCATCGCCTATGTCGGCCATATGCTTGTGCGCCCAAGACAGAACGAGCTGTAAGGGCCAAAATCAGCCAAGCCTGGCAGTCAAGCCGTGCCCCCTAAGCACCCCTCACATAGCTTCCTGGCGCGTCCTCGATCGCTTTCAGCTTGCCCTTCCCCGGGACCCGTGCGCCCTTGGCGGGGACCTTCTTCTCGCCGCGCGCGCCGATCCATTTGATCCAGTCGGGCCACCAGCTGCCCTTGGTCTCGGTCGCGCCGGCGAGGAATTCGTCTAGCGTCCCGACTTTCTCGTCGTTGGTCCAATATTGGTATTTCTCCGCTTCGGGCGGGTTGACGACGCCGGCGATGTGGCCGCTGCCGGCGAGGACGAAGCGCAGGGGGCCGCGGAAGTGCTCGGTGATCTTCCAGACGCTGCGGGCGGGGGCGATGTGGTCCTCGCGGCCGGACTGGACGTAGGTGGGGGTCTCCACCTTGCGGAGGTCGATGGGGGTGCCGTCGACGGTGATCCCGCCGGGGCGGACGAGCTTGTTGTCCTTGTAGAAGTCGCGCAGGTACGCCTGGTGCCACTTGGCGGGGAGGTTGGTGGTGTCGCCGTTCCAGTGGAGGAGGTCGAAGGGGGGGTAGTCCTCGCCGAGCAGATAATTGTTGGCGACGTAGCTCCAGATGAGGTCGCGGCCGCGCAGCATGTTGAAGGTCGCGGCCATGTAGCGGCCGTCCATATAGCCCTTCTCCGCCGAAGCCTGCTCGATCATCTGCAGCATCTCGTCGGAGACGAAGAGGTTGAGGTCGCCGGCCTCGGAGAAATCGACCTGGGCGGTGAAGAAGGTGGCGCTGGCGACCTTGTCCGCCTCGCCGCGCGCCGCGAGCAGAGCGAGGGTGCAGGCCAAAGTGGTGCCCGCGACGCAATAGCCGATGACGTGGACCGAGGGGACGCCGATCAGGTCGCGGACGGTGTCGATCGCGTCGACCTGGCCCTTGAGGACGTAATCGTCGAGCGTGGTGTCCCTGAGCGTCTCGTCGGCCGATTTCCAGGAGACGACGAACACGGTCAGCCCCTGCTCGACCGCCCAGCGGATGAAGCTCTTCTTCGGGTTCAAGTCGAGGATGTAATAGCGGTTGATCCAGGGCGGGAAGATGATCAGCGGCGTCTCGTGGACCTCGCTTGTGGTGGGGCTGTACTGGATGAGCTCGTAGAGCGGGGTGCGCTTCACGACCTTGCCGGGGGTGACCGCGATGTTGCGGCCGATTTCGAACGCTTCGGGATCGGTGTGGGTGAGCTGGCCCCTGGAGAGGTCGCGCAGCATGTTCTCGAGGCCCTTCAAGAGGCTCTCGCCCTTGGTCTCGAGCGCGCGCTCGATGACGAGTGGGTTGGTGGCGGCGAAGTTGGAGGGCGCCATCGCGTCGACGAAGGCGCGGGTGGCGAAGCGCAGCTTCTCGCGCTGCTTGTCATCGACGCCCTCGAGCGCGTCGACCGAGCCGAGCAGGCGCTCGGAGACCAAAAGATAGCTCTGGCGGATCATGTCGAAGACCGGATTCTCGCGCCATTGCGGGGCGTTGAAGCGCTTGTCCTTGTCGGCCTGCAGCTCCTCCTGCGTCGGCTCGCTGCGCTGGCCGAGCGCGCGCTGCCAGATGGCGAGGCCCTCGGTCCACATGTCGACCTGCGCCTGCGCGATCCTGGCCGGGTCCGGGAACAGGCCCGCCCAGGGCAGCGGGCCGCCGGGGGCGGCGGAAGCGGGAGCGGCGGCAACCGTCGATCCTGCGGCGCCCATCTGCGAAGCGAGATGCTCCATCATCAGCTGCTGCGCCCGGCCCATCACGAAGGTCCAGTGCTGCATCTCCTCAAGCGTCGGCAGCGGCGGGAAAGCGGGCGCCGCGCCGGGCCTGGTCTCGGTGTCCTGGTCGGCCATGTCGGTTCCTCGTCTTGCGTCGCGATCGTCCTGTAGTGCGCCCCCGCCGCATCGGGAAGGACCGGCTCGGGTCCCCCAGGGTGTTCTCAGTCAACCTTTTGTGGCGCGAACCCGCTGTGTGGCGGCCGAGCTACCTTCTGCTGCGCACCTGACGCACACCGCGGGTACGCTCGTCGAGGCCGGTAACAAGCTCTCGAGCGATCCAACACTGGCCCAACGCAATTTCGACATGAATCCACCCGGCTTCCGCTTCAAGCAAGTAGAGTGGATCCCCTGGATTGAGCGTTTCGCGGATCGCGTAACGCAAATTGGGACCGCTTCGGCAGTTTGCGCGGCTCTCGCCGACCCGGATTCGCCGAGACCGATGTGCCGCGCGCGATTGGGCAGCTCCGATTTGCGAGCATCCGAAGGCATCCGAGTCGCTGCACGGTATATGAAGAGCCTGCCCGTGCTCGCGAGCTGTATCATCGACACTTGGCGGAGCCGCCGCCGAAAATTCCGGCGGATCGGTATGTGCGGAGGGCTTGGGGCTGGAACTTTCGACCGATGGCATGGGGCTGGGATTATCGAACGATACGCCGAGACTAGCCACGGCAAGGACGACCGAAAGGCCCGCCAAGACCCCCATGATGTTATAGCCGACGACGCGCTCGCGGACACTGGTAGAGGCCGGTAGCGGGCAATCGAGAGCGATCCGCGTCTGCTTTTCCGGTTCCAATGCCATCGACGTAGGATTATCTAGATTGCCGTGGGCCGAGGCAAGAATTTAGATGGATTGCGCAACTTGCCTATGAATGTGCTTGCTGAAGTGGTGCGCGAGGGGGAGGTGCGCCTAGCTGCCCAGTTTGAAGCAGCCAACTCCGCTGATCAAAGGGCGGTTGCTTGGTTTGGCTTTCTCGTGACGCTAGTGCTCGGTTCTCTAGGTGGCGCGGCCACATTGTTTGCGACAGGGCAGTACATAGCTGTTGCTTACGAGATGTTTATTTTTTCCGCAGCCCTTATCGTTGCTGCGGTTCGGGCAATTCAATGTATCCGCCCCGCCGGTTTTGCCTTTCCGGGAAACTTGCCCGAAAATTGGCTTCCTGAATGCTGGGACCAGGATTCACCTCGCGATCTGCGGCAAGCACGAATCGAGCAAGCGCGATCCCTAAACAACTGCATTGACGATAATCGCCGGTGGGCAGAGGCAAACGGTCGGCGGCTCCGTTCGTCTATCGACATTACGATCTTTTCTTTGGCGGCAATCGTACTTGCCGTAGCGATGACTCTCCCGGCCGCCTGATAGGCAAACGATCGCCTCAGAAGCGGCGGCCGATGACGCGGAGGCCCTGATTGCATTGCTGGGCGCGGCCGACGGCGCTGCAGCGGTCGGAGCCGGCGCCGAGCGCCCGGTCCTGGCCGGCGCCGGCGCGCTCGGCGTCGCGCTCGACCGGCAGCGGCAGCCTATAGGGGGAGCGCGCCTCGGCCCGCGCCGCGTCCCGGCCGCCGCAGACGACGATCTCGTCGCCCTGCTGGCGGTCGCAGCTGAAGATGGCTTCGTGGACCTCTTCCTGCTGGGCCTCGACGGCCTGGTGGGGCGGGCCCACCTCGTCCGGGGGACCGGTCTGGGCCCATGAAGGGGCGGCCGACAGCAGGAGGATCGACGCCGCGCTCCCGATCCTCGACAACGCCATGCACCTCTCCTATCGCGGCCCGCAGCCGGAATTGAGAGGGAGAAGATGAACCGATGGTGACCGCAAGCGATGCGCTCGACCGCGTGCTGGTGCTGGAGATGGTGCGGGTCACCGAGGCGGCGGCGGTGGCCGCGTCGAAGCTGATCGGCCGGGGCGACGAGCGCGCCGCCGACCACGCCGCGGTCGAGGCGATGCGCGATGCGCTGAACCAGCTTGAGCTCGACGGAACAGTCGTCATCGGCGAAGGCGAGCGCGACGAGGCGCCGATGCTGTTCATCGGAGAGAGGGTGGGCGCCGCGCAGGGCAGCGGCCCGAAGATCGACATCGCGCTCGACCCGCTCGAAGGCACCACGATCACCGCGAAGGCCGGGCCGAACGCGCTCGCGGTGCTCGCCATCGCCGAGCAGGGCTGCCTGCTGAACGCGCCCGACGTCTACATGGAGAAGCTGGCGATCGGGCCGGGCTATCCGGAAGGGACGATCGACCTTGCGAGGAGCGCGAGCGACAATATCCGCTCGCTCGCCGCCGCCAAGGGCGTCGATCCGGGCGAGATCATCGCCTGCGTGCTCGATCGGCCGCGCCACGCCGCGCTGATCGCCGAGCTGCGCGCGCTCGGCTGCGGCATCCAGCTGATCCCGGACGGCGACGTCGCCGGGGTGATCGCGGTGACCGATCCCGACACGACGATCGACGTCTATATGGGCCAGGGCGGGGCGCCCGAGGGGGTGCTCGCGGCGGCGGCCCTGCGCTGCGTCGGCGGCCAGTTCCAGGGCCGGCTGGTGTTCCGCAACGACGACGAGCGCGCCCGCGCCGCGCGCTGGGGGGTCGAGGATCTCGACCGCATCTACCGGCTCGACGAGCTCGCCAAAGGCGACGTCATCTTCGCGGCGACCGGAGTCACCGACGGCTCGCTGCTCGCCGGCGTCAAGCGCCGCAAGGACCGCATCAGCACCGAGAGCGTGGTGATGCGCGCCTCGACCGGCACCGTCCGCTGGGTCCGCGGCGAGCACCGCAACGAACCCGGCGGCGCGCGGATCGACTAGGCGCGGAGCAACACCGCCAGCGTCCCGGCGAGATCCCCGCGCGGCGCGACCGCGACTCCGCCGAGCTCCAGCCAGCGAGCCATCAGCGCGAGCTCGTCGGCCAGACGCTGCGGCGCCTCGGCGGGTGCGCCCGGCTCGGCCCAGGCGCTCTGCACGCGCAGCACGCCGGCCTGGCGGTCGGCCTTGAGATCGACCCGGGCCGCGATGCGCTCGCCGCAGAGGAAGGGCAGGACGTAATAACCGTGCACGCGCTTTTCCGGCGGCGTGTAGATCTCGATCCGGTAGCGGATGCCGAACAGGCGCTCGACCCGTGCGCGGTCCCAGATCAAGGGATCGAACGGGACCAGAAGGGCCGCCGCATCGACGCGGCGGGGAAGCTTCGCCCCGGCGTGCAGGAAAGCGGGCTGCCGCCACCCTTCGACCCGCACCGCCAACAGCACGCCCTCCTCGGCCAGCTCGGCGATCCTCGCATCCGCTTCGGGCTTGAGCCGGAAATAATCGCGCAGGTCCGAGGCGGTGGCGATGCCGAGCGCGCGGGCGCCGCGTTCGAGCAGGCGGCGCTGCGCCTCCGCTTTGTCCGGCGTCGGCAAAGCGAGGACGTCGGCGGGAATGACGCGCTCGGTCAGGTCGTAGACGCGCTCGAAGCTGCCGCGGCGCGCCGCCGTGGTGACATGGCCCGCCCAGAACAGCCATTCGAGCGCGGTCTTGGCGTCGCTCCACTCCCACCAGCCGCTGCGCGCCTTCTCCTCGCGCAGATCGGAGGCGGCGAGCGGCCCGCCGGCGCGAATCCGCTCCAGCACCGCCATCGCCTCGTCCCGCCGCTCGCCGGCGAAGCCGCGCATCCGCGCCCACATTCCCTCGCCGCGGTCCGCCTGCTCCATCCGCCAGCGCAGCAAGGGGTGGAGGTCGAACGGAAGCAGCGAGGCCTCATGCGCCCAATATTCGAACAGCCGCCGCTTCCTGCCCCAGGCGTCGGCGTCGAGCCGCGCGCGCGGATAGGCGCCGAGCCTCGAAAAGAGCGGGAGGTAATGCGCCCGCGCCAGGACGTTCACGCTGTCGATCTGGTGGATGGCGAGGCGCCCGGTGGTCGCGGCCATCCGCCCGGCCGTCACCGTCCCCGCCGGCCGCGGCGAGGCGAAGCCCTGGGCGGCAAGCGCGATCCGGCGCGCCTCCTCCAGCGATAAAGTTTCGGCTTTCACCAAAGCCGTATAGCGGGTGCGGCGATGTCCGCCGCCGTCTTCTTCGCAATCCTGTTCGCAGCCGTCCTCCACGCGGGCTGGAATGCGGTGGTGAAGCTTGGGCTCGACCGCTTCTCCTCGATCATGCTGCTCGCCCTCGTCCAGGGCGCGATCGCGCTGGCCCTGATCCCCTTCTTCGCTCCTCCGGACCGCGCAGCGTGGCCCTGGCTGCTGGCGGGATCGGCGCTGCACAGCGGCTACAAATTGTTCCTGATCCGCGCCTACGAGCAAGGCGACCTCAGCCGGGTCTATCCGGTAGCGCGCGGCACGGCGCCGCTGATCGTCGCGATCGCCGGCGCGATCTTCCTGGCCGAGATACCGAGTGCCGCACGCGGAGCCGCGATCCTCGCCATCGCCGGCGGCATCCTGACGATGGCCGGCGGGGGCGGCCTGTCCCCCCGCGCCTTGCTGTGGGCGCTCGGCACCGCGGGCTTCACCGCGGCCTACACGCTGGCGGACGGCGTCGGCGCACGGCTCTCCGGCTCTGCTTCCGGCTTCGCCCTTTGGCTATTCGCGCTCGACGGCCTGGCGATGCTCCTTATTGGCCTGTTCACCCGCGGGGGCAGAGCAATCCGCGGGCTCGCCCCCGCCTGGCGCAGCGGGACCGCAGCGGCCGCGATGTCGCTCGGCTCCTACTGGATCGCAATCTGGGCGTTCACCCAGGCGCCGCTGGCGACGGTCGCGGCGCTGCGCGAGACCAGCGTGCTGTTCGCCATGCTGATCGCAGCGGTGTGGCTGCGCGAGCAGATCGGCCCGCGCGGCTGGGCCGCGGGCGCGCTGATCCTCGCCGGAATCGTGCTGATGCGGCTCTGACGCCTTTTCCACATGTTTCGCGCGCCGCGGATTCACCTTCCGCCGCCGCCGTCCTACAAGCGGCCGATGCTGATGACTCCATCCTTCGTCTGCGGGGTGTCGCGCTCGATCCTCGGGCAGCCGTGGCGCTGGCGGGGGACGGCCGGGGAGGGCCTCGACGCGGGCTTCGCGCCGGACGGGCTGGTCGACCAGCTGCTCCTCGCCCGCGGCGTCGGACGCGACGAGTTGGAGCGACACCGCGCGCCGACGATCCGCGGCTTCATGCCCGATCCGTCCATCTTCCGCGACATGGACCAGGCCGCCGAACGGCTCTCCGACGCGGTCGAGGCCCGCGAGCCTGTCACCGTCTTCGGCGATTACGACGTCGACGGCGCCACGTCCGCGGCGCTTCTGGTCAGGCTTCTGCGCGATCTCGGCTGCGACCCGAAGGCCTATATCCCCGACCGGCTGATGGAGGGCTACGGCCCCTCGGGCGAGGCCCTGGTGCGGCTGGCGAAGGAAGGCGCACGGCTGATCGTCACCGTCGATTGCGGCGCCCAGGCCTTCGAGGCGCTCGACATAGCGCGCGGCGCGGGCGTCGACGTGATCGTCGTCGACCACCACAAATGCCAGAGCGCGCTTCCGGCGGCGCACAGCCTGGTCAATCCCAACCGGCTCGACGAAGCGTCGGACGCGGCCGCGCACGGCAATCTCGCCGCGGTCGGAGTCTGCTTCCTGCTGGCCGCGGCCACCGTTCGGATGCTCCGCGCCCGGGGCTTCTTCGAAGGGCGGCCGGAGCCGAGGCTCACCGACCTGCTCGACCTTGTCGCGCTCGGCACCGTCGCCGACGTGGCCTCGCTGCGCGGGCTCAACCGGGCCTTCGTCACCCAGGGGCTGAAGGTGATGGCCCAGCGGCGCAACGTCGGCCTCGCCGCGCTCGCCGACGCAGCGCGCCTGACCCGCGCCCCCGCCTGCCACGAGCTCGGTTTCGCCCTCGGCCCGCGGATCAACGCCGGCGGGCGAGTCGGCAAGTCGGACCTCGGGGTGAGGCTGCTGACCACCGAGGATGCTGAGGAGGCGCGCCTGCTCGCCGCGGAGCTCGACCGCCTCAACGAGGAACGGCGGGCGATCGAGGCGGCGGTCTGCGAGGCCGCGGAGGGGCTCTGCGGCGCGCAGGACAATCGCGCGGTCGTCCTGGTCGCCTCGGAGGGGTGGCATCCGGGGGTGATCGGCATCGTCGCGGGCCGGCTCAAGGAGAAGACCGGGCGACCGGCCATCGTCGTCGCGCTCGGCGAAGACGGGCTCGGCAAGGGCTCCGGGCGGTCGATCGCCGGCGTCGACCTCGGCGCCGCGGTGCTCGCCGCGAAGGAGAGCGGGCTGCTGGTCGCCGGCGGCGGCCATGCCATGGCGGCCGGGCTGACGGTCGCGCGCGGGCAGCTCGACGCGCTCGCGGACTTCCTCGACGAGCGGCTCGCAGCCGACGTTTCGAGCAGCCGCGATTCGGCCGCTCTCCTGCTCGACGCCGTGCTCGCGCCCGGCGGAGTCTGTCCGCTGCTCTGCGAAGCGCTGGAGGGCGGCGGACCCTATGGCGCGGGCTGGCCCGCGCCTCGCGTCGCCGCGGGACCGGTGCGGGTGATCAAGGCGGACGTGGTCGGCAGCGGGCATCTGCGGCTGGTGGTGGCGGGAGACGACGGCCGGCGGCTGAAGGCGATCGGCTTCCGCATGGCGGAAGGGGCGCTCGGCCAGGCGCTGCTCGCGGCGCCCGGCCATCGCCGGCTGTGGATCGCCGGCCGCGTCAAGCGCGACGACTGGGGCGACCGCCCCTCAGCCGAGCTCCACCTCGAGGACGCCGCCTGGGCGGACTGAGCCGGACACCGTTCGCCCCGAGCGAAGTCGAGGGGCCGAGTCGAGCGAAGCCGAGACCCTTTTCCACCAACAAGAAGCCTCGACTCCGCTCGGCAGGGTGTCTCGACTTCGCTCGACAGGAACGGTGGTGCGACGGCTAAACGGTCAGCCCCGCGCCGCGCATCGCGGCGTCGACGCTGCCGCGGGTGACCGCATGGTAGGTGGGCCGTGCCCGGCCATAGATGCGCTGCGCGATCGGGCGGCCCCATTCGCCCTCCGCGATCAGCGCCTCGAACAAGGGCGCGACGAACTTGCGCCGTCCCATCGAGGTCAGGAAGCGCTCCGCCGCGGGCACGGCCGGGTCGTACCGGTTGGCGATGGCCAGCTTCAGCCAGGCGAACAGGACTTCCGAATTGCCGCTGTCGGACAGGCTGAAGGCGCGGTCGAGCTGGTCGAGCCGGGCCCGGCTGAGCTCGCGCGGCAGGCCGTTCAGGAAGCGGATCCGCTCGGCCGTGTTCCAGCCTGCATAAGGCACCCGATCGACCGCGCCGCCTGCGGAAAAGGCGCGGAGCGAGCCGTCGACTTCGGCGAAGGCGCCCGCGTCCGGCCGCACCGCGTTGGCCGGAAGCCCGGGCCGGTAGACCCATTGGTCGAGCATCAGCCGCCGCTCGAGCGCGACATCGCCGCGGAACAGGTTGCGGCGCACGTCGGCGAGGAACATCTCCGCCGTGGCGGGCTGGAAGGCGTGGCGGTCGAACCAGCTGCGCAGATAGGCGTCCCAGCGGGGGCGGCCGACCGCCGCCTCGATCGTCCTCAGCATCGCAGCGCCCTTCTCATAGGCGATGTCGTTCATCCCCGCATCCGGATCCTGCCCGGCAAGGTCCAGGTGGAGGGCGGTCGCCGGCGAGGTGGGGCCCAGCTCCTCGAGCTGGCGCTGCAGGCTGTCCCAGCCGAGGGCCACCTCCTGGCGCGCCCGCTGCGGCCCGTAGATCGCCTCCATGATCCGGTTCTCGAAATAGGTGGTGAAGCCTTCGTTGAGCCAGAAATCGGCCCAGCTCGCATTGGTGACGAGGTTGCCGGACCAGCTGTGGGCGAGTTCGTGCGCGACGGTGCCGACCAGCGAGCGGTCGCCGGCGATGATTGTCGGCGTCAGGAAGGTGAGCCGCGGATTCTCCATCCCGCCGAACGGGAAGGACGGCGGCAGCACCAGCATGTCGTAGCGGCCCCAGCGATAGGGACCGTAGAGCGCTTCGGCGGCGTCGATCATCCGCTCGGTGTCGGCGAGCTCGGTCGCGACCCGGTCGAGAGCGGCCGGCTCGGTCCAGACGCCGCTGCGCGGGCCGAGCGGGCGGAAGGCGAGGTCGCCGGCGGCGATGGCGATGAGATAGGGTGCGACCGGATGCTCCATCCGGAACCGGTAGGCGCGGCCGCCCTCGACGCGTTCGCCGTTGCGGTCGAGCAGATCGGCGCTCATCACGACCTTGAGCGGCTCGGGCGCGACGATCCGCGCCTCCCAGCTCTGGCGGATTCCGGGGCTGTCCTGGGTCGGGATCCAGGTCCGGTTGAGGATCGCCTGGCCCTGGCTGAACAGATAGGGATGCCGGCCTCCGACCGTCTGCGCCGGCTCCAGCCACTGCAGCGCGGCGGCGTCCGGACCGGAGCGGTAGCGCACCACGATCCGCCGTGCGCCGTCGAGCCGGACGGCGAGGGGCCGCCCCATGATTTCGTTGCCCTCGCCGAGGCTCCATTGCAGCGCGCGGCCTCCGGCGGCGTCGGTCACCGCCTCGATCTCGAGGCCCTTGGTGTCGAGCAGGATCTCAGGCGCGTTCGGCTGCGCCTCGACGTCGAGCGTCGCGGTGCCGGCGACGCGGCGGGCGACGAAATCGAGCGCGAGGTCCAGCGCCACGTGGGTGACCCGCGCGACTTCGGGCCGCGCGAAGCTGTGGATGTCGCGCGCCTCGGCGCTGGTCAGCACCGGCGCCGGCGCCGCCTGCGGCGGTTCGGCGGTGCGGGCGCAGGAGGCGACGAGGATTGCGAAAGCGGCGATCAGCAAGGTGCGCAAGGGAACGGCTCCGTTTCAGCTTCGGACGGCTCGCTAGCCGATGCGGGCCGCGCCCGCCAGAGCGCCGCCATCGCGGCTTCGGCGGCGAGGCCCACCGCCAGGCCGGCGGCGATGTCGGTCGGGTAGTGGGCGCAGCGCGGCACCTGGACGAGCGCGAGCACGCCTGCGGCCCCCGCCGCGGCCCGGCCATGCTCGGGAAATTCGCGCGAAAAGGCGCGGGCGACGGCCGCGGCGCCGGCGGAGTGGCCCGAGGGGAAACTGGTCTCCTCCTTGGCGGTGCTGGTCCCGGGCTTCGGCCGGTGGGTCTTGCCCGGACGGTGCAGCGAGCGCGGGCGCGTCCGGTCGATCCGGCGCTTGACGAAGTCCTTGGCGAGCGTCGCGGCTTCGTGCGCGATCAGCATGCGCAGGCCGGCGCGGGCCAGCCGGGGCCCCCAGCCGCTCGAGCGGCCGGCGGCGAGGCCCGCGGCGATGGCCGCGACGCAGAGGGTGCGCAGCTGCGGCTGGTCGCCGAGGTCGGCCAGCGGCTCAAGCCACGGGAGGTCCCGATAGGGCCTCATCGCCGATGCGGCGGCCGCGTCGGCCTCCGTCGCCGCCGCGGCCGCCCGAATCAGTCGCTGCGCGCCGTCGTCTTTTGCCATCGCCATGACAACTGCCGAGACGGGCTTCGGTGCCCGACCTCGCGCGGACTCGAATCGGGCGGCATCGCCACGGCGCTTGGCATCCCGGCCAACCCGCTCTAGCCTCTCCCTTCCGGGAGGCTCGTCCGCTGTCTCCCGACACGTGTCGAAGGGGGACGCCGTGGCCGAGGACTCAGACGCAAACCGCGCGCGCCGGCGCTTCGGCTCACTGGTCTCGATGCGGCCGCTGCCGCTTCGCTTCCGGCACGGCGACCCGCCCCCCGGCTGGTTCGGCAAGCTGGTCCACATGTGGCGTTACGGCATCAGCCATCCCGACGAGGACCTGCTCGGCGTGATCGACGCGGCGGCCGATTCGCTGCTCACCCAGATCATGTCCGCCGAGGCGGAGCTCAGCGGCACCCGGCTCGAGAAGCTGAGGGACGTGCGCAGGGAACTCGACCAGGAGCTGTCGGACGACGTGCCCGAGCTTGCCGTGCTGCTCGGCATCGAAGCGAAGATCAACGCCCTCTATCCGCCCCGCATCCAGCGCCGCCGGGCATGGATGATCCGGGAGCGCTTCGAACGCGTCGCTTCCGGCCACGCCGCCGAATATTGGGCGGTGGAGCGGGTCGCCGTCGACCTTTCGGAGGAACATGGCGACAGGCTGCGCCGCGCCGACGCTTCGGTCGCGCAGGCCGCCGCCGCGGCTGCGTCCGCGGCTGGAATGCTGACGGCGGCCGAGCAGCGCGCGGCCGAAGCGGAAGCGGCGGAGACGGAGGCACGCACCGCCGTCGCCGGAACAGACGACGAGGTCGCCGCGCAGGTCGACCAGCTCAGGCAGCTGCGCGAAACCGCCGCCGAGGACGACGCCGAGCGCGTGCGCCTTACCGGGTCGGTCGGGGCCCTGCTCGACGCACAGACCGAGGCGGCGAGCGCCGCGGCCGCCCGGGACGCCGCGACGGCGGACAAGGCGCTCGCCGACTGGCGGGCCGAGGCGGCGCGCCTCGACCGCGACCTGGTCTCTGCGCGCTGCGACTTCGAAAGCGCCCAGAACCGGCTGACCGGGGCCGAGCGGGCCGCGCGCGAGGGGCGCGCCGGCGGCGGGGCGGCCGGAGCCCAGCAGGTGATCGAGAATGCGCGCAGCGAGGTGGAATCCGCCCGCGCCCGAGTAGACGCTGCGGCGACTGCCGTTCACACCCACGCCGCGGCCGCTCCGGCCGGAGCGGAGCCGGCGACGGAGGCCATCGAGGAGGAATCGGAGAGCGTCCAGCCCGATCAGGCGCGGGCCTCGGCGGCGGCCGGCGGCGGCGGAGACGGCGGAGGCGGAGGCGGCACCCCGCCACCCACCGGCGGTGCGGCCAACGGCACCGGCGGCGGGATCCCGCCGGACGCGGACGCGCAGACTTTGCTCGGCTACATCCACAGCAGCTATCTGATGTCGATCGCCCGCGAAAAGGCGGTGCGGGACCTGATGCGCTGGCTGATGATGCGGTTCTGGTCGGCGAACTTCATCCTGCTCGCGATCCTGCTGGCGGTCTGGGTCATCGTCGAGCGGAGCGGAAGCGAGCTGCGCAGCCTGATCGGCCTCGCATTGGGCCTCTGCGTCGTGGCCGCGATCGGCCGGGTCGGGGCGACGATGAGCGTGGTCCAGCGGCTGCAACGCGGCGTCACCGGCAACGTCCTCGCGCAGGATCCGATCCTCGACCTGACGCGGCTCAGAACCGGCAAGAACGGCATCAACCTGGCCCTGTTCAGCGGAGCCGTCTTCGCGCTGCTGATGTACGCCTTCTTCGCCAGCGGCATCCCCACCCAGCTCGGCTTCGACGACGGAGTCGCGCCGGCTCTGGCCAGCGTCCAGGAGGTGGAGCAGCGCGAGGCCGAGCAGCGCGTCCGCGCCGAGAACATCGCCCGCTCCGCGGCCGCGGCGGCCGAGCAGGCGGAGCGGGTCCGCGATCTCGAGCAGCGCGTCCAGGCGACCGACGAGCCCGACGGCGCGACAGGCGGCTCCGACCAGGGCAACGAGACCGCTCCCGCCAACGGCGTCGCTGCGAGCGACGAAGACGAGGCGCAGCTGCGCGACCAGCTCGACGAGGAGCGGCTCCGGCTCGAGGAACGGCAGCGCTCGACCGTCGAACTCGCATCGACCGAGACGAGCGGAGCCGACCAGGCCGCGCCGGACTCGACCGAGGCGCCGCCGGCCGACGCGGCGACGACCGACGTCCCGGCGAACGCGTCGGTCGATTCGAACGGGATCGCCGACGAGCCGCTCCCCGCCAATGCGCAGGCGAACGCGGTCGCCGGCGACAATGTCCAGGCGACGGACGGGAACGGACAAGCCGATGCGGACGGCCCGAAGACACCGGAAGGTTCGGCCGCCGCCGACGCCGAAGACGAACAGTGCAACGCCAAGGACGATTGCGACCCGTTCGTGCGGCTCGCGGCGGCGCTCGGCCTCGCCGAGCGCGAGGACTTCTTCAAGCTGCTGATCTGGGCGTTCCTTGCCGGCTTCGCCGAGCGGCTGGTGCCGGACGCGCTCGACACGATCGCCAGCCGCACCGGACGCCGCCGTCGGCGGCAGGAGGGCGACGGGGAAGAGACCGCCTGATCTCCCGCTCCGCGGCGGCGCGCCCTTGCCCGAGCGGAAACGCCCGTGCAGAACCGGCGCAAGGAGATTGCAATGCGAGTCGACAGGCGATTCCTGCTCGGGCTCGGCGGAGCCGGTCTCGCCGGCGGGCTCTTCCTGCTCTGGACGCACGGCGAGGCCGCGGCCGTGCCGGACGGTCCGTACCGCCTGAGCGACGCCGAGTGGCGGCGCCGGCTGTCCCCGCGCGCTTATGCCGTTCTCCGCCGGGGTGCGACCGAGCGGTCCGGCTCGAGCCCGCTCAATCGCGAGCATCGCCGCGGCACCTATGTCTGCGCCGGCTGCGCGCTCCCGCTTTATGCTTCGGAGGCGAAATTCGAGAGCGGCACAGGCTGGCCGAGCTTCTTCCGGCCGCTCCCCAACGCCGTCGGCACGCGCGCCGACGACAGCCTGTTCACGCGCCGCACCGAGGTCCATTGCCGCCGCTGCGGCGGCCATCTCGGCCACGTCTTCAATGACGGGCCGCGCCCCACGGGCCTGCGCTACTGCATGAACGGCGCCGCTATGCGGTTCGTCCCCGCCTAGGCCGCCAGCGGAAAGCGCAGCAGGCGGTCGGCGAGCGGGATCAGGGCCTCGGCCTTGGGGCCGACGGCGCGAACGATCTCCGGATGGGCGGCGTCGAGGCCTCCGGTGAGGGCGCCGAACGCCGGCAGGATCAGCTTGCGCTGGGTGGCCACAAAACAGCGGCGCGAAATGTTGCGGCCGCGATGGTTGAGCCTGAGCTTCGGATGGAAGTGCCCGGACAGCTCGGGCCGCGCCTCGGCCGGATCCGCCTCGTGGCGAAGGAGCAGCCCGTCGACTTCGGCCTCCTCTACGATCTCGCCGCCGCAATGGTCGGCGATGCCGGGATCGTGATTGCCCGTGATCCAGGTCCAGCGCGTGGCGGCGGTCAGCGCGGTCAGCAACTCGCGCGCGCGCGCCGGCAGTCGGTCGCAGCCGTGCCTGTCGTGGAAGGAATCGCCCAGGCACCAGATCTCCCCCGCGCCGGTGCTCGCCCGGAGCGCGGTGAGATCGGCGAGGGTCGCGATCGAATCGTAGGGCGGCAGCATCTGGCCGAAGCGGGCGAAGCAGCTCGCTTTTTCGAGGTGGAGGTCGGCGACGAGCAGCGCCTTGCGCGCAGGCCAGAACAAGGCGCCCTGCGGAAGCGCCAGGAACTCGTGGCCTGAGAACGTAAAGCGAACCATGGCCGCAGCTATAGCCCGGCCCGGGCAGGGTTCAAGGGGTCAGGCGGCGACGCCCGGCTGCGCGGGGCGCTCGGCGGCGGCGAAGGTGAGCTCCGCGAGCTCGCGGCCGGAGCCCGGGTGAGTCGCGAAGAAGAGGGCCGCGCCGAGGGCGAAACCCTGGGCCACCAGAACGAGCGGATTGCCGAGCTTCTTCAACAACTTCATCTCACTTCCCCAGCGTCGTTTCGAACGATCGTTTCTGCGGGCGCCGCGCATGAAGTCGCGACGTCACCAGGCAGGTGGCGCCGCGCAGGTAAACAGAAGCTGAATCAGTCCTTCGTTTCTTTCGCGCTTCCGGGAAAGAATCGCTCGACGACGCGGACCGCGACGAGCAGCAGCATCGCCAGCGCCGCCCCGACGATCACGATCCGGTACTGGCCGCAGCCGCAGGCGATGCCGATCGCGGCGGCGATCCAGATGTTCGCCGCCGTCGTCATGTTGAGGACGGCGCCGCGATGGACGAAGATCATCCCGGCGGCGATGAAGCCGATCGCCTGGCTGAGGCCCTGGATCGCGCGCAGCGGATCGGGACCCTCGCCGTCGGCAGCGAGCTGGACGTGCAGCTCCAGCGACGAGACCATGATCATCGCGGAACTCAGCGAGACGAGGGCGTGCGTGCGCACCCCGGCGTCGTGGCCGCGCAGCTCGCGGTCGAGGCCCAGCAGCAGGCCGAGCAAGGCGGCGAGGCCGAGCCGGAGCAGCATCTCGCTCCAGGAGAAGAGCGCAAGCGGGTCGCCGTCGAGCATCGCGACGGGATTAGTATCGGCCGCGGCTCCCGTCCAGCCGCGCGCGCCGGATTGACTTGCCGCCCGGCGCGTGGTCCGTTGCCGTCTCGACAAGAGGGGGAATGAAATGGCCGACGAAGACAATGTCGCGGCTGCCGGCACCGCCGGCACCTCGACCAGCACCCTGTTCAACATCGCGCGCGGAGCCAAGGGCATCGCCCTGCTCTGCTTCCTGCTGCCGTTCGTCACTGTCTCCTGCGCCGGTCAGCCGCTCGCCAGGATCACCGGCCTGCAGCTCGCCACCGGCAGCATCCAGCCGATCGGGCAAAACGGCATGCCGGGTGCGCCGAGCGCCGGCGCCACGGGCGGGGCGCATTACGGGCTCGACATCTTCGCGCTGGTCGCGGCGATCCTGATCGCCGTCGCGCTCGTCCTCACCTTCGTGCTCGCGCGGCGGCGCGCGGCCCTGCTCGCGATGATCCTCGCGGCGGTCGCCGCGGTCGTGCTGGTGTTCGACGTCTTCGTCCGCATCAAGGGCGCCGCAACCGCCCAGATTCGCGAGGGCATGGCGAGCAGCGGCGGGACGCCCTCGGGCGGCGGCGCCGAGTTCGAGCGTCAGATGCAGCAGATGGTCAATTCGATCTCGGTCGATCCCGCGATGGGCTTCTGGCTGTGCATCCTCGCGCTCATCGCGGCGGTGGTGCTCAACAACATGGTGCGGTCGCGCCAGACCGACCTCTAGGGGTCAGATCGCGCCGGCGAAGCGGTGCTGGCCGACGAAACCCATCCGGGTGACGCCGGCCCGCCGCACCGCCGCGAGCACCTGGTCGAACCGCTCGTAGCGGGTCTCGGCGTCGGCGTTGATCTCGAGCGCAGGCTGCGCCGGGTCGGCGGCGAGCGCGCGCAGGCGCCGGGTCAGCTCAGCAGCCGCGACAGGACGGCCGTCCCAGAACAGCCGGCCCGCGGCGTCCAGGTCCAGCCGATGCGTCTGCGGCGGCTCGCCGGGGGCCGGGACAGGCAGGTCGAGCGGCACTTCGTGGCTGCTGACCGGGATGATCAGGATGAACATGATCAGCAGCACCAGCATGACGTCGACCAAGGGCGTCGTGTTGATGTCTGCGATCGGCTGCGTGTCGTCTCCGATGGTCGTGCTCACCGCCATGCCGGCCTCCTCAGCGCTCTCTTATGTTATAACGTAACTCAGAGACGCTGGAAAGGGTCCTTCGGCTGGCGGTTCAGGCGTCCGCGTCTCGGCTCGGGAAAGCGTAATCCCGCTCCACGCGCGCGATCCGCGTGAAGTAATGGGAATACCAGCGGCGGCGCCCTTCGCCCTGCACGGCGACATGCTCCGCCTGCCGCTTCCACGCAGCGATCGAATCGAGGTCCAACCAATAGGAAATGGTGATCCCGACCCCCTCGCGGGCGGCCTCCACGCCAAGGAAGCCGGGCATTGCGGCGGCGAGCGCGATCATCCGCCGGGAGGCTTCCTCATAGCCGTCGAGATCGCCGGTCTGCAGGGAGGTGAAGATCACGGCGTAATAAGGCGGCTCCGGGGTCCGCGCGATCGCTTCGTCGTCGGCCATGATCGAGGTGTGGCAGGAGCCGGCTCTTCGCGCAATTCGGGCGAGGCCAAATCCGTCATCCCGGCGGAGGCCGGGATCTCGGGACGAGACGTCACAGCCGCCTGTGGAGGGCACCCTGCATGGGCGCCTGCGCGAACTCCCCCTGAGGTCCCGGCCTCCGCCGGGACGACGGTCCTGCACCAGCCCCAGCGTAGCGCCGGTTGATTTCCAGCCCCTCTTCCTTCAGTCACGCCGCGAACGGAAGGACCCGCGATGGCAGCACGCATCTACCAGCGCTACCGAAACGCCATGCAGGCGAGCCGCGCGCTCAAGGACGAATGGGTGCTCGAGTTCGAGTCCAAGTCGCCCCGCCGCGCCGATCCGCTGACCGGCTGGTCCGGCGGCGCGGACACCCAGAACCAGGTGCAGATCCTTTTCCCGGCCCTCGAGGCGGCGAAGGATTATGCGGAGCGGAAGGGGATCGAGGTGCACGTCGTGCCGGCGGCCACGAAGAAGCTGAGAATCCAGGCTTACGCCGACAATTTTCGTTAGCTTCTCAGAGTCGCTCCGAGCCTGGCGGCGGCGGCGACGATTCGGTCCGAGATCGCCTTAAGCTCCTCCTCCGTGAAGCTCTTGTCCGCCGGCTGGAGCGTGACCTCCACTGCGAGAGACTTCCGCCCTTCCGGCACGCCCCGCCCGGTGAAGACGTCGAACAGCTCGACCGCCGAAATCGCCTGGCGGTCGGCGGCGCGGACCGCGCGAAGGACGCGGCCGGCCTCCAGATCGGAGGGCACGAGGAAGGCGAAATCCCGCCGCACCGACTGAAGCGCAGGCGGGGTGAAGGCGGCGCGCATCCGGCCTGCCGTCCCGCGCCTTTGCGGCAATGCGTCGAGGAAGATCTCCGCCGCGACCATCGGGCCCTCGAGGTCGAACGCCTGCAAGATCGTCGGATGGAGCTCCCCGAACTCCGCCAATACGGTGTTCGGACCGAGGCCGAACCGCGCCGATCGGCCCGGATGGTAGACGGCTGAGGCGGGGGAGAGCACCTGCAGGCTCTCAACCGGCGCGCCGCAGGCCCCGAGGATCGCGAGCACCTCGATCTTGGCATCGAAAGCGTCGAAGGACTCGGCGCGGCCGCTCCGCCAGTGGCGATCGCGCCTCTCCCCGCCGAGGACCAGGCCGAGCGTCGCCCGCTCGGCGTCTGCGAGATAGCGCCGACCGACCTCGAACAGACGCACCGAGGTCGCGCCGCGCGCCATGTTGCGTGCCGCGGCGGACAGCAGACCCGGGAGGAGCGAGGGACGCATCGCCTTCATCTCCTCGCTGATCGGATTGTCGAGCAGCCAGGCGGCGCCCCCGAACGGCGCCGCTTCCGCTTCGGAGATGAAGCTCCAGGTCACCGCTTCGTCGAGGCCGCGGGCCGCCGCCGTCCGGCGCACCTTGCGCTCGGTGAGCTGCTCCGCTGTCGCTGTGGGCCGAGCCACTCCCGGCGCGCGCCGAAGCGGCGTCGAAGGCACCTTGTCATAGCCCTCGATCCGCGCGACCTCCTCGACGATGTCGGCCGACCCGATGACGTCGCGCCGCCAGGACGGGACTGAAATCGTCCAGCTCTCGCCCAGTGCCACGCCGAAGCCAAGCCGTTCCAGAATCTCGCGCTGCCGCGGCTCGGCCACGTCGAGGCCGCCGAGCTCGGCGCAGCGGCCGGGCCGGTACGAAACCGTCCGCGGCTCCAGCGGCGGGCGGCCCGCAAAGACGGCCTCGGACGGCGCGCCGCCGGCGAGCTCGATCGCCATCCGGGTCGCGAGCTCGAGGCCGGGGCCGACGAAGGCCGGATCGACTCCGCGCTCGAAGCGGGTGCGCGCGTCGGAGGCGATGCCGAGCTTCTGTCCGGTGCGGGCGATATGCTCCGGATCGAAGAAGGCGCATTCGATCAGGATGTCGGTGGTCGCTTCGGTGACGCCGCTATGCTCGCCGCCCATGATTCCGCCGATATCGTGCACGCCCGCGTCATCGGCGATCACGGTCATCGAGGCGTCGAGAATATAGCTCTTGCCGTTCAGGGCGAGCACCTCCTCGCCCTCGCGCGCGCGCCGCGCGACGACCGCGCCGCTCAGCCTGGCGAGGTTGTAGACGTGGAGCGGGCGGCCATAGCCGAGCGTGATGTAATTGGTCATGTCGACCAGAGCGCTGATCGGGCGCTGGCCGACCGCCTTCAGCCTTTGCTGGAGCCAGGCGGGCGACGGGCCGTTGCGCACCCCCCGGATCACCCGGCCGTAGAAAGCGGGACAGCCTTCCGGGTCGTCCGTCCGGATCTCGACCGGGCAAGGGAAGGCACCGGCGGTCTCCGCGATCTCGACTTGTCTCAACGTCCCGAGTCCGGCCGCCGCCAAGTCGCGGGCGATACCGTGGACGCCCATCGCGTCCTGGCGGTTCGGCGTGACGGCGACGTCGATCACCGGATCGTCGAGCCCGGCATAGGCCGCGAACGGGGCGCCGACCGGCGCGTCGCCGGGCAAGGCGATGATGCCGTCATGCTCGTCGCCAAGCTGGAGTTCGCGCACGGAGCACATCATGCCGCGGCTCTCGACGCCCCGGATCGCGGCGACCTTGAGGGTGAGGTCGCTTCCGGGCACGTAGGCGCCGGGGGGGCCGAACACGCCCTTCATCCCGGCCTGGGCGTTGGGCGCGCCGCACACCACCTGGATCGCTTCGCCGGTTCCCGCATCGACGGTGAGGACCTGAAGCTTGTCAGCCTGCGGGTGGCGCTCGGCGGTGAGCACCTGCGCGACGACGAACGGCGCCAGCTTCTCGGCCGGATTCTCGACGGCTTCGACCTCCAGCCCGATCGCGGTCAGCTTCGAGACGATCTCGTCGAGCGTCGCCTCCGTCTCGAGATGCTCCTTCAGCCAGGAAAGGGAGAACTTCATGCGCGCTCCGTTCGTGTCGAGCGAAGTCGAGACACCCGGCCGAGCGAAGCCGAGACGACCGGCGCGAGAGAATATCTCGGCTTCGCTCGATACCGCCCCTCGACTTCGCTCGGGGCGAACGGAGGGGGGCACAGCGCAGTGCGGATGAGCCTCATGCGCCCACGCCTCCGCTCAGCGTCGGCACGTCGAGGGCGGAGAAGCCGTAATGGCGCAGCCACCTCAAGTCGCCGTCGAAGAAGGCGCGAAGATCGTCCATGCCGTATTTGAGCATTGCGAGGCGATCGATGCCGCAGCCGAAGGCGAAGCCCTGCCAGATTTCGGGATCGAGGCCGCAGGCGGCGATGACGCGCGGGTGGACCATGCCGGAGCCGAGCAGCTCCATCCAGCCTTCGGAGCCTCCGAGGACCCGGCGGCCGTTCACCATCGTGTAGCCGACATCGACCTCCGCCGAGGGCTCGGTGAACGGGAAGTAAGAGGGGCGGAGCCGCAGCACGATGTCCTCGCGCTCGAAATAGGCCTTGAGAAAGGTCTCCAGCGTCCATTTGAGGTGGCCGAGATGGATGCCGCGATCGATCACCAGCCCCTCGACCTGGTGGAACATCGGCGTGTGGGTGGCGTCGCTGTCCGAACGGTAGGTGCGGCCCGGCGCGATCACGTAGATGGGCGGCGCCTCGCTCTGCATCGTCCTGATCTGGACCGGCGAGGTGTGGGTCCGCAGAAGCATGCGCCGGCCCGCTTCGTCCCTGTCCGGGAAGTAGAAGGTGTCGTGCATCGCCCGCGCAGGGTGGCTCTCGGGGATGTTGAGCGCGGTGAAATTGTGCCAGTCGTCCTCGATCTCGGGCCCGGTCGCGACCGAGAAGCCGAGATCGGCGAAAATCTCGGCGAGCTCGTCCATCACCTGGCTCACCGGATGCACGCTGCCGCGCGGCCCCGCCGCCACCGGCAGCGTCATGTCGAGCGTCTCGGTGGCGAGCCGCCGCTCGAGCGCGGCCGCCTCCAGCGCCGCCTTGCGCGCGGCGATCGCGTCGGCGACGCGCTCGCGCAGGCCGTGGATCCGCGGCCCCTCGATTTGCCGCTCCTCCGGGCTCATCCGGCCCAGGGTCTTCAGCAGCTGGGTGATCTCGCCCTGCTTGCCGAGCAGAGCGACGCGCTCCGCCTCGACCGCCTGAAGGTCGGGCGCGGCATCGATCCGGGCGAGCAATTCGCCGCTCATCTGGTCGAGGCGGGACATGGGCGGCGCTCTAGACGAGTTTCGGCCGGCTTTGGAACCGCCGGAATTGACAAGTCCGACGCGTTCGCACGCGCATCGTGTCAATTCTGTCACTTCCGGGCGCTTCTCCGTGTCCGGGGAGGAGGGCAGATCGGAGAGGGAAGAGGCAGCGGCCGGGCATGCGGCGAGCGGAGCACATGCGATCCTACTTTGGAAGCCCCGCGAACGAGGAGCGTGCCCGGCCTGAGCTGCCTGCGTGTGGAGGGCCGGCTGCGAGTGAAGCCGCTACATGCTGCTGATGGCGGACGGGGATTTCTGGATGGCGGCGGGTAAGGCCGGTCGCTTCCCATCGCTTCGCCGCGCGTTCATAGCACCGGTCCCCGGGGAGGATCGCATGCGCTCATTCGTCTTGTCGCCATGGCTCTGGCTGGCCGCGATCGCCGCGGGGATCGGCGTTTCGCTTTACGGCGGCTCGCTGCAAGGCGACGATCCGATGGCGCCGATCCTGTTCGTCGCCGGTGCCGGAGCGGCCGTCGTCGCGTTGGTCATGCTGATCATCTCGTGGCGGGCCTCGAGGCGGCGATCCTATGCCGCGGCCCTGCAGTCGAGCGACGCGGTCGCCCGCTGGCAGGTCTTTCCCTCGGATCATGAAGCCTTTCTGGCGGTCGACGCGGCGCGGTCGGGCCGGCTGTGGTCGCTCAAGAATGCGCTGCCTCTGCCCGCGCGACCGCCGCTCGAAGGCTATCCGGTGATCGTCGGCGACGAGTCTCTCCTCGTCGGCGACAGACTCTACGATCGCGGCCCGCAGGAGTTCGGGACGCCCGGGGAGGTGGTCTACCAGGCGGGTCTCCCGGGCTTCATCGAGATCAGCTGCCTGCTCAAGACCACCAAGGCGCCGCTGATCCAGGTGCTGCGCCTTCCCGCGCCCGCGGCAGCGCAGGCCGAGGCGGAGCGCGCTTATGCGCATCTCGCCGCTCAGGTGCGGGCGGAGGATCGCGACCGGATTCGCCGCACCTTCCAAGCCCATTTCGAAGCCGCCGATCAGGGGGACGACACGCCCCACAGGCTCCAGCGGCGGCGCAAGTGGCTGCTCCCGCTTCTCGCCTTCTTCATCCTCGCGATGGCGGCCTTCGTCTTCCTGCGCTGAGGCAAAGGAAAAGGCGCCGGAGTCTCCCCCGGCGCCTTCCTTTTTCAGCTTGCCGAAGCGCTCAGGCCTGGGCCGGAAGCGCCGCCCTTGCCTGGGCGATGATGGCGCTGAACGCCTCGCCCTCGTGCATCGCGATGTCGGCCAGGACCTTGCGGTCGAGATCGACTCCGGCGAGCTTCAGCCCGTGCATGAACTGGCCGTAGGTGAGGCCTTCGGCGCGGACCGCGGCGTTGATGCGCTGGATCCAGAGCGCCCGGAACGAGCGCTTCTTCACCTTGCGGTCGCGATAGGCATATTGCCCGGCCTTCTCGACGGCCTGGCGGGCGATGCGGATCGTGTTCTTGCGGCGGCCGTAATAGCCCTTCGCCTGCTCGAGGATCCTCTTGTGGCGGGCC
>DASVSD010000007.1:0-50883 GCA_036388255.1 Allosphingosinicella sp.
GACGAGGATCGTGCCGAGCGCCGCGCCGTGCTGTTCGGCGGGATTCTGTTGATGATCGGCCACTTCCTAATGGCCTTCGAAGGCAGTGGCGGGCAGAACGATCCCACCATCAATGTCTTTTGGTCGGCACTTGCCTTCATCATCGTCGGCTCGGGCTTCCTCAAGGCCAACATCTCGGTCATCGTCGGCCAGCTCTATCCGCGCACCGATCCGCGCCGCGACGGCGCCTACACCATCTTCTACATGGGCATTAACGTCGGCGCGGCGGTCGGCACGATCATCGCAGGCTATCTCGGCCAGACCTACGGCTGGGCCTATGGCTTCGGCGCCGCGGGCGTCGGCATGCTGCTCGGCCTGATCGTGTTCGTGCTCGGCAAGAAGACTCTGATGGGCCGCGGCGAGGCGCCGCAGCCGCTCAGCCGCCAGAAGGAGATGACCCTCTACGGCATCGGCATCGCGGCGATCGCCGTCATGTGGGCGCTGATCCAGTATCAGGACGTCATCCAGACCTTGCTGATCGTCTCCGGGCTCGGCCTGCTCGGCTATGTCGTCTACGAGGCGTTCAAGCTCGACAAGCACGCCCGCGACCGCATTTTCGCGATCCTCTTCCTGATCGCGCTCAATCCGGTCTTCTGGGGCCTGTTCGAGCAGGCGGGCGGGTCGCTCAACCTCTACACCGACCGCTATGTCGACCGCGCCGGAGTGCCGGCGTCCTTGTTCCAGTCGATCAACCCCATTTACATCATCCTGCTCGCCCCGATCTTCGCGGCGCTCTGGACCGTGCTCGGCAAGAAGGGGCTCGAGCCCTCGGCGCCGGCGAAGTTCGGCCTCGCTCTCCTCCAGGTCGGAGCGTCCTTCCTGGTCTTCGTGCTCGGCGCACGGTTCGTCGGTGCCGAGGTGATGACCCCGGTCATCTTCGTCTTCCTGATCTATTTCCTGCAGACGACCGGCGAGCTCTGCCTCTCGCCCGTCGGCCTCAGCGCGATGAACCGGCTGGCGCCCAAGTTCATGGCGTCCTTGATCATGGGGGCCTGGTTCTACATGACCGCGGTCGGCAATTTCGTGGCCGGCAAGATCGGCGAGGCGACCGGCGGCCATGACGGCGAGATGACCAAGGAGGCCACGCTCAGCGTCTACAACACGATCGGCTGGATCACCGTCGGCATCGCCCTCGCAGTGCTCGCCGTCTCGCCGTTCGTGCGCAGGCTGATGCATCTCGACACGCTGCAGGACGAGGATGAGCGCGAGCTTGCCGGCTACAAGGAGGTCGGCGGCGACCACGGCCAGGATGCCGGCATGTACCCGCACCGCGAGACTAAGCCCGAGACCAAGGAGACCTGATGAAGCACCGCCTCGTCGCCGCCGCGGCTGCGGTCGCGGCCCTGATCGGCTGCGCGAACCAGAGGACCGAGGCGCAATCGGCCTCCGCGGAAAAAGCGCAGAGCAAGGCCTCCGGCCCGCGCTACACGGCGCCCGACGATCCCTATCCCTCGACCTACCGGCCCTATGCCGGAGTGCCGACGGCGATCACCGGAGCGACCATCTTCGACGGCGAGGGCGCGCGGATCGAGAACGGCACGATCGTGATGGTCGACGGCCGGATCCAGGCGATCGGCGGCCCCGATACCGCGATCCCGGAAGGCGCGACCCGGGTCGACGGCGCCGGCCGCTTCGTCACTCCCGGAGTGATCGACACCCACAGCCATCTCGGCGACGGCCCGAGCCCTGGCGTGGAGGCGCATTCGGACATCAACGAGGTCACGAACCCGGTGCGGCCCGAGGTCTGGGCGGAGCACAGCGTCTGGCCGCAGGATCCCGGCTTCACCCGAGCCCTCGCCAACGGCGGGGTCACCACCTTCCAGGTGCTGCCGGGCTCGGCGAATCTGTTCGGCGGGCGCAGCGTCGTGCTTCGGAACGTGCCCGGCCGTACCGTCCAGTCGATGCGCTTTCCCGGCGCTCCGCGCGGCCTCAAAATGGCCTGCGGCGAGAATCCCAAGCGAGTCTATGGCGCCCGCAACACCATGCCGCAGACGCGCATGGGCAATGTCGCGGTGATGCGCGCGACCTGGCTTCGCGCGATCGAATATCGCGAGCGCCGCGCCCGCGATCCGAACACGGCGCGCGACCTCCAGCTCGACACCCTGGTCGACGTGCTGAACGGCGACATCCTCGTCCACAACCATTGCTACCGCGCCGACGAGATGGCGATCATGCTCGACATGGCGCGCGAGTTCGGCTTCCGGATCGCGAGCTTTCACCACGCGGTCGAGGCCTACAAGATCCCGGACCTGCTGCGTGCGAGCAATACCTGCGCGTCGGTCTGGGCGGACTGGTGGGGCTTCAAGATGGAAGCCTATGACGCGGTCAACGAAAATGCCCCGATGGTCCATGCCGGCGGCGCCTGCGCGATCATCCATTCCGACGACCCCAACGGCATCCAGCGCCTCAACCAGGAGGCGGCGAAGGCGCTGGCCGACGGGCGGCGGATGGGCCTGCAGATTTCCGACGAGGAAGCGTGGCGCTGGCTCAGCATCAATCCCGCCCGCGCGCTCGGCATCGAGAATGAGACGGGGTCCCTGCGCGTCGGCAAGCGCGCCGACGTCGTCCTGTGGAACGGCAATCCCTACAGCGTCTACACCCGTCCGCAGCAGGTCTGGATCGACGGCGCCCTGCTCTACGACATGAACAATCCGCGCCTGCGCCCGGTCACCGACTTCGAGCTCGGCCAGCCCGGCGAGGGAGACGTGAAATGAGCGGCATCGTGCGGGTCGCCTCCCGTTCGGTTCGAGCGAAGTCGAGAACCGCTTTCGAGCGCAGCGAGAACCCAGCCTCGGCTTCGCTCGGCACGGGACCTCGACTTCGCTCGGTCCGAACGGTTCTTGTCGCGTCGGCGCTGGCGCTTCTCGCCGCTCCGGCCGTCGCCCAAACCGTGGCGATTACCGGCGGTCGCGTCGTCCTCGGCGACGGGACGCCGCCGATCGACGGCGGCACGGTCGTCGTCGCTAACGGGCGGGTCGTTGCGGCGGGCCGCGGAGTCGCGGTGCCCCCCGGGGCGACCGTCGTCGACGCGCAGGGACGCTGGGTCACCCCGGGGATCGTCGCCGGCTTCTCGCGGATGGGCCTGGTCGAGGTCGACGCGGTCAACCCGACCAACGACGTCTCGGCCGCCAACTCGCCGTTTAGCGCCGCGATCGACGTCGCGCCGGCGATCAACCCCGAAAACGCCTCGATCGCGGTCAACCGCGCCGCCGGAGTCACCCGCGCGATGGTCGCGCCCGGAGCGTCGCGCAGCATCTTCGCCGGCCAGGGCGCGCTGATCGATCTCGGCGCCGACATGCAGCCGATCACGCGCCGCCGCCTCTTCCAGTTCGTCGAATTCGGCGAGGAGGGCGCGAACCAGGCCGGGGGCAGCCGGCCGTCCGCCCACGCTTTGCTCCGCAACGCGCTCCGCGAGGCGGGCGAGCTGCGGGTCCCGATCTCGGGGGGCGGCGCCCGTGCGGGATCGGCACAGCAGGTGCCGCCCGAGGATGTCGAGGAGAATCCGACCGTCATCACCGGCAACGAGCGGCGCGAGGACGTCCTCCTCACCCGCTTCGACGCCGCCGCTCTGGTGCCGGTGGTGCAGGGCCGCCAGTTCCTACTGATCCACGTCGAGCGCGCGTCCGACATCCTCCAGGCGCTGGCGCTGAAGCGGGAGTTCCCGCGGCTGCGCCTCATCCTGGTCGGCGCGACCGAGGGCTGGCGCGTCGCCCGCGAGATCGCGGCGGCCGGCGTCCCCGTCATCGCCAATGCGCTCAACGATCTGCCGTCCAGCTTCGAGCAACTCGCCGCGACCCAGTCCAACATCGGCCGCATGCGCCAGGCGGGCGTGCAGGTCGGCATCGGCATGATCAACGACGACGAGGCGCGGCAAGTGAGGGTCGAGACTCAATATGCCGGCAATCTGGTCGCGATCACCCGCGTGCCGGGCCATACCGGCCTGAGCTGGGACGAGGCCTTTGCGGCGATCACCTCGCGGCCGGCCGAGGCGTTCGGCCTCGGCGGCGAGATCGGGTCGCTTCGCCCGGGCCGCCGCGGCGACGTCGTGATCTGGAGCGGGGACCCGCTCGAGCTGTCGAGCAACGTCGAGGCGGTGTGGATCGACGGCGTCCGCCAGCCGCTCGAGAACCGCCAGACCCGCCTCCGCGACCGCTACCGCCGCCCCCAGGAAGGCAATCTCCCCCACGCCTACGACCCGCGCGACTGAGCGTTAGAGACGGGCACGCGCGGCTTTGGCCGTGCTTCGCCGCAACGTGCCCATAGTATATGCTGGCAGAATGCTGGGTGGACGCGTCCTGGTGGGATTGGCCGGTCTGGCGGGAAGCGGGGCGACGGCTCAGCCCTCGCTCGATTTCAGCAGCATTACATTGGGCGAAGCACGGCTGGCCCCGCGGGAAGTGCTCGCCCGGCGGGTCGATCCGATCGTCGGCGCAGGACTGCGTCTGCAATCCTTCAATATTCATCGCACCGGCGGGGATTTTGTGTTCACGTCGCCCGCGCGCGCCGTGGCCCGCGGGATGTGTGGCCGGAACCATCTCGTGGTCGAGACAGAACCTCGGTCTCAAGGCCAGTGGCGGTTCGACACCAGCACTTACGTCTCGATTCCCCCGTCGGATTGGTGGACGGCGCCGTTGCGCGTCGAGCGAAGTCAGCAGCGGGCGACTTTCCACGCCTTGCCCGGCGCTCGCCGGTCGATGTCCGCCACGGCCAATGCCTGCGCGCGGCTCGGGCAAGATGCGCCTTTCTTCGCCGCGAACGATGTGGTCGCCGCGCGGCGCGCCGTGGCAATCCTGGACGCGTTCCGGCGTCAAATGGCACGCGAACCGGCTTCCGTGCAGACGGAGTGCGGTGGATCGACCGACTGCCGCGAACGACTGGCGGCCTCGTCGGTCAACGACTTTGCGTCGTTCGAGGAGTGCGGAACGCGTGGGCTCCCGCCGAACCTCGCCTGCGCGATCTTCCATCCGCCCGTAAGTCGAGCCTGGGGCCACCACAATGTCCAGCGCTACACGCTGGAGACCGACTTCGACGCCGAGGATGGGCCGGTCCGCATAGTCGGCTACGTGTCCACTGGAGCCACTTACGACTGATTTCCTGGCCGCCTCCGCAGTTGACCAAGCTGCTTGGCCAACCTATTTTCGAGGCATGACCATCCACGTCAACATCGGTGAGGCTAAGACTCGTCTCTCGCAGCTCGTCGCGGCGGCGCTTCGCGGCGAGGAGGTTGTACTGCAGAAAGCCGGCCTGCCGCAGGTTCGGCTAGTGCCGGTCGCCGATGCGAGCCGCGCCGAGCGCGAGGCGATCGCCAGGCGCCGCGTGGAGTCGATCGGCTTTGCAAGGGGAGAAATCGCCGCCGAAGGGCCGACTCCCGAGGACATCAGGGCTGAGCGCCTTTATTCACCCTGGCGGAGGCGCGCGCATGGACTTGATCCTTGATACCCATACCTTGCTTTGGCTGGTCACCGGTGACCGCCGGCTGAGCCAGGCCCTCGTCGCCCAGCTCGCAGATCCGGACACTCGCTGCTTCGTGAGCGGCGTCACCGCCTGGGAGTATAGCGATCTGCACTGCCGCGGACGCTTGCCCGGGAGCGTGCCGTTGCCGCTCGCGCAGGAGCGATTCGGCTTCGCGATCCTCGATTTCCCCGCAGACTTGTGGACCCACGCTGCGGCGCTCCCCGACATCCATGGCGATCCGGTCGATCGGATGCTGATCGCCCATGCGATCGCCGCGAACCTGGTGCTCGTTACGGCCGATCGCGAGATCGCGCGCTATCCGGTTCGTACCTTGTGGTGAGCGGCTGATTGGCGCGGGCCGCCTCGAAGGTCTACAGGGACACCATGTCCACCTACACGATCGACACCTCGACCAGCCGGGCGCATCCGACGCCGGCGCCGATGCGGCGGCTCACGGTCCCCACGATCCGGCAGCGCAAGGGCGGCGAGCCGATCGTGATGCTGACCGCCTACACGGCGCGGATGGCGCAGCTGCTCGATCCGCACTGCGATCTCCTGCTGGTGGGGGACAGCCTTGGCCAGGTCATATACGGCCTGCCGTCGACCATCCCGGTGACGCTGGAGATGATGTGCGCGCACGGCGCCGCCGTGGTGCGGGGTTCCTGGCACGCTCTGGTCACGATCGACATGCCGTTCGGGAGCTACGAGGCGAGCCCGGAGCAGGCGTTCCAGAGCGCCGCGCGGGTGCTGAAGGAGACCGGGGCCGCCGCGGTCAAGCTCGAGGGCGGCGAGGCGATGGCCGAGACGGTCGCCTTCCTGGCCGGCCGCGGCATCCCGGTCATGGGCCATGTCGGGCTGACGCCGCAGGCGGTGAACGCTTTGGGGGGCTACCGCGCCCGCGGCCGCGACGAGGCCGAGGCGGCCAAGATCCTCGCCGACGCCCGCGCCGTATCGGAGGCAGGGTGCTTCGCCTTGGTGCTCGAAGGGGTGATGGAGGAGGTGGCGATCGAGGCGACCCGCGCCGTCACCTGCCCTACCATCGGCATCGGCGCCTCGGCGCAATGCGACGGCCAGGTGCTGGTCACCGAAGACATGCTCGGCCTGTTCGAGCGCACGCCCCGTTTCGTGAAGCGCTACGACGACCTTGCTGTCCGTATCGGCGAGGCGGCGTCCGTCTATGCGGCCGAAGTGAGGAGCCGCGCCTTTCCGACCGACGACCAAATCTACCGCGGCGGCAAGTGATTGGTCTTTCCTCATCGGCGTGCGCGCGGTAAGGAGCGCGACGGGGGCCCGCGCGCCCGCCGTCCCGGCCGAGCGCCACGCAAAGAACATGAAGGGCTGGGCCCCTTCCGTGGAGAGATGAGTTGGCGATCAAGCCGAGCGACAATGAGGCATTCTATCGCGAGGTGGACGAGGAGCTGCGCCGCGACCAGGCGCTGAACGCCTGGAACCGCTATCGCTGGCATTTCATGATCGGCGCCGCCCTGATCCTGGCCGCGGCCGGCGGCTTCATCTACTGGCAGAACCATCGCCAGGCCCGCGCCGGCGCGGCGGCCGAGGCGCTGGTCGGCGCCCTCGACAGCCTCGAAAAGGGCTCCGTTAGCGCCGCCGGCCCGCACGTCGCCCAGATCGAGCAGAGCAATATCGAAGGCTATCGCGCCTCGGGCCTGTTCGCGCGCGCCAACGTGCTGATCGAGAGCGGCAACGTTCCGGGAGCGATCGCGGTGCTCCAGCGCATCGCCGCGGACGAAGGTCTCGCGCAGCAATGGCGCGACGCGGCACTGGTGCGGCAGACCGCGCTCGAATTCGACCGTCTGCGGCCGGAGCAGATCATCCAGCGCCTGCGGCCGATGGTGGCGCGCGGCAATCCCTGGTTCGGCAGCGCCGGAGAGCTCACCGCCCACGCCCATCTCCGCCAGCAGCGTCCGGACCTCGCGGGGCAGGTCTTCACCGCTCTTGCCCTCGATGAGACCGTCCCCCAATCGATCCGTTCGCGCGCCGTTCAGATGGCGGGTGCTTTGGGTTTCGACGCAGTCCAGCCGACGCCGCCTTCCACCGATGCGGCGCCGGCCGCGCCCGCTGAGTCTGCCGCGCCCGCCGCTCCGGCGGCGGCCACCAAGGAATGAGAATGAAGCCAGCCTTGACCGCTTTCTCCCTCGCCGCCGCTTTGCTGACGCTCGGCGGCTGCGGCATCTTCAGCTCCAACGGTCCGAAGGGCACGCCGACGGTCGGCCAGCGCATTCCGGTGCTGTCCGCCGAAGCCGCGGTCGAGGCCGATCCCGAGCTGGCCGACGTGCCGGTGACTTTGCCTCCTGCCGAGGTCAATTCCGACTGGGCGCAGGGCGGGGGCAACGCCTCCAAGTCGATGGGCCATGTCGGCCTGGGCACGGCGCCCGCGCCGGCCTGGAGCGTCAGCATCGGCCAGGGCAGCAGCCAGAATGCCCGGCTCGCCGCGGCCCCGGTGGTCGGCGGGGGGCGCATCTACACGATCGACACCCAGGCGGTGATCCGCGCCTTCAACCCGGAGAACGGCTCGGTCGTCTGGCAGCGCCAGCTGACCAGCGCGCAGGCGAGCGGCCGGACGCATTTCGGCGGCGGCGTCAGCTTCGACAGCGGCCGGGTCTATGCGGTGAACGGCGCGGGCGATGCGGCCGCTCTCGACGCCGCGACCGGAGCCGTGATCTGGCAGGTCCGTCCCGGCGGCCCGCTGCGCGGCTCGCCGACCATCGCCGCGGACACGGTCTACGTGGTCAGCCAGGACAACCAGCTCTACGCCCTCAACGTCGCCAACGGCGAGCAGCGCTGGACCCGCTCCGGCTCGGCCGAGGCCTCCGGCGTGTTCGGAGTCGCTTCGCCCGCCTTTGCGCAGAGCACGGTCGTCGCCGGCTATTCGTCCGGCGAGCTCGCCGCCTATCGCTACGAGAACGGCCAGGAGGTTTGGTCGGACGCGCTCACCCGGACCAGCGTCACCACCTCGGTCTCCGCGCTCGCGGACATCGACGCCGACCCGGTCATCGATCAGGGCCGGGTCTTCGCGATCGGCCAGGGCGGCCGCATGGTCGCCGTCGAGCTCAATACCGGCCAGCGCGTGTGGGAGCTCAACGTCGCCGGCATCGCCACGCCCTGGGTCGCCGGCGATTGGGTGTTCGTCGTCACCGAGCAGGCGCAGCTGCTGGCGATCGCGCGAGCCTCCGGCCGGATCCGCTGGATTTCGCAGCTTCAGCGCTGGCGCGACGCCGAGGACCGGCGCGGGCCGATCACATGGCGCGGCCCGGTGCTCGCCGGCAACCGGCTGGTGCTGGTCAGCTCGCTCGGGCACATCGCCTTCGCCTCGCCGGCCGACGGCTCGATCCAGTCGTCGACGGCGGGCCGCGGTCCGATCTCGCTGCCGCCCGTCGTCGCGAACAACACGCTCTACATCCTCGACGATACCGGGCGCCTGACCGCCTATCGCTGAGGCCTGGCCGAGTTCGAAGAGTGGAGGTGCGTTGATGTTGCGTGGGACGATCCTTGCCGCCGCCGCTCTGACTTTCTCCGTGATGGGCGGTGGCATCACCCCCGCGCCTGCGTCGGCCCAGGGGACAGCCGGGCTCAGCGCCTTCGGATCCGAGGCGGAACTGCGCGCCTTCCTGCGCCGCGTGATCGACGAGCGCCGCCGCGCGCGCGAGAACGAGCTGCCGGTGCCCATGCCGGTGCCGGTCCCTTCGCCGCCTTCTCCCGGCTATGCCGCCGCTCCAACGGCGCCGGCGGCGCCGGGGATCACCAACAACCAGATAGCCGGCGTCGACGAGGGCGACATCGTCAAGCTCAGCGGCGAGACCCTCGTCATCCTCCGCCGCGGCCGGCTGTTCACCGTCTCGCTTGCCGGCGGCGGCATGCGGCCCGTGTCGGCGATCGACGCCTTCCCGCCGGGCGTCGATGCGCGGGGCGATTGGTACGACGAAATGCTCGTCGCGGCCGGCCGCGTCGTCGTGATCGGTTACAGCTACCTGCGCAGGACCACCGAGGTGAACCGGTTCAGGATCGACGCCGGCGGCCGGCTCACCTTCGAGGACAGCTACCAGCTGCGCTCGAGCGATTATTATTCCTCGCGCAACTATGCGACGCGGCTGATCGGCAACCGGCTGATCCTCTATTCGCCGCTCAGCCTGCGCGAGGAGGGCGATCCCCTCGACTCGCTGCCTGCTCTCCGGCCGTGGCGCTCGGCGGCGGGGGCGCAACCCGCATTCCGGCGCATCGCGAGCGCGCGGCGCGTGTACATTCCCCGCGGCCTCCGCCAGGCGACCCGGCCGGATATCGACACGCTCCACAGCGTCACCGGCTGCGACTTGGCCGCCGCCGTCCTCGACTGCCAGGCGACGGTGGTGCTCGGAAGCCGCTCGCGGACTTTCTTCGTCTCGTCCAACGCGGTCTATCTCTGGATCGAGCAGGATCGCCGGGCGCGGCGCCGGGCGAACGCGATGGTCTACCGCCTGCCTTTCGACCGGGCGCGTCCCGCCGCGGTGGCCGCGCGCGGAACGCCGGTCGACCAGTTCAGCTTCATGCCCGACGCGCGGCGGAACGCCCTCCACGTTCTCGTCCGCTCCGACGGCGGCGGCGATGCGATGTGGGGGCCGGAAGTGACGCACGGCGATGTCGCGCTGCTGAGCATCCCGATGGCGGCGTTCCGCGACGGCTCGCGCGAAGTGCCGCTCGACCGCTATCGGCGCCTGCCGAAGCCTGAGGGGGCGAGCTGGAACCTCCAGAACCGCTTCGTCGGCGATCACCTTCTCTACGGCTCGCCGAGCCCGCGAAGCGGCTCGGTCGTAGCGGTCTCGCTCGCCGACGGCATCGCCGCCCGCCTCCCGCTCAGCCACGGCGTCGAGCGCATCGATGCGATCGGCCGCGACGGCATCGTCATCGGCAGCGGCGACAATGCGCTCGGCTTCACCGCGATCGATCTCGGCGGCGCGCAGCCGCGAGCCGCGGAGGAATTCCGGCTCCCCGAGGCGCGGCAGGGCGAATCGCGCAGCCACTCCTTTTTCTTCCGGCCGGACCCAGGCTCCGCCGACGGCACCTCCGGCCTGCTCGGCCTGCCGGTCGCGCGCTTCGTGCCCGGCGGCAACGAATGGTCGCCGCGCGTCACCGCCGCGATGCTGTTCCTGAAGCGAAGCGAGCGGCGGCTGGCGCAGGCGGGCGAGCTCGCCGGCGCGACCGTTGCGGGCAGCGACCGCGACGATTCCTGCCAGGCCTCCTGCGTCGACTGGTATGGCAATGCCCGGCCGATCTTCATCGGCGGCCGCCTGTTCGCTTTGCTCGGCTACGAGCTGGTCGAAGGGCGCGAGGAGGCCGGCCGCGTGCGCGAGATCGGCCGGATCAGCTTCGCGCCTGGCCTCCGCCCGCTGACGAGTTGACCGCCCGCCGCCGCGCGGGCAGGGCCGCGGCCATGGCCAAGCTGCCCATTGTCGCGATCGTCGGCCGGCCCAATGTCGGCAAGTCGACCTTGTTCAACCGGCTGGTCGGCCGCAAGCTGGCTTTGGTCGACGACCGGCCGGGCGTCACCCGCGACCGGCGCGAAGGCGAGGCCAGCCTGCTCGGCCTCGACTTTAGGGTGATCGACACCGCCGGTTACGAGGACGAGGATCCGGAGACGCTGCCCGGCCGGATGCGGCGGCAGACCGAGGCGGCGGTGGCGGAGGCCGACGTCGCCTTGTTCCTGATCGATGCCCGGGCCGGGGTCACGCCGCTCGACGAGGAGATCGGCCGCTGGCTCCGTGCCGCCGACACGCCGGTCGTGCTCGCCGCCAACAAGGCCGAGGGGCGGGCAGGGGATGCGGGGCTGCTGGACGCTTACTCGCTCGGGCTCGGCGACCCGGTCGCGATCAGCGCCGAGCATGGCGAGGGCGTCGGCGACCTGTTCGACGAGCTGATGCCGCATCTCGACGGCAAGGCCGACGAGGACGAGCCCGAGGGAGAAGAGGGGCCGCTCAAGCTGGCCATCGTCGGCCGTCCGAATGCGGGCAAATCGACCCTGATCAACCGGATCATCGAGCAGGAGCGCCTGATCACCGGCCCGGAGGCGGGGATCACCCGCGATTCGATCGCGATCGACTGGCAGTGGCGGGCGCCCGACGGAGCATTGCGGCCGGTCCGGCTGATCGACACGGCGGGGATGCGCAAGAAGGCGCGCGTCCAGGACAAGCTCGAGAAATTGTCGGTCGCCGACGCCCGGCGCGCCGTCGATTTCGCTGAGGTCGTCGTGCTGTTGCTCGACGCCACTCTCGGCCTCGAGGCGCAGGATCTCAAGATCGCCGACCACGTCCTCCAGGAAGGCCGCGCGCTGATCATCGCGATCAACAAATGGGACGTGGCGGAGGGCGCGAGCAGCCTTTTCCAAGGCATCTCGGCGGCGTTGCGCGAAGGCCTCGCCCAGGCGCCCGGCGTGCCCCTGCTCACCGTCTCGGCGATCACCGGCAAGGGCATAGACACTTTGATCGGCGCCGCGTTCGAGATTCGCGAGACCTGGTCGCGCCGGGTCTCGACGGGGCAGCTCAACCGCTGGTTCGAGGAGGCGCTCGAGAAGAACCCGCCGCCGGCGGCGGGCGGCAAGCGCATCAAGCTGCGCTACATCACCCAGGTCAACACGCGGCCCCCCACCTTCGTCGTGTTCGGCAACCGCACGGAGGCCGTCCCCGAAAGCTACCGCCGCTACCTGGTCAACGGCCTCCGCCGCGAGCTCGGCTTCGGCGCGGTCCCGATCCGGCTGACGATGCGGGGCTCGAAGAACCCGTTCGGCGGAGGCTGACGATTCCGTTTGCGGCCGGGTGGGGGCGTCTTTAGCCTTTGCCCAAAGGAGGCCGGAATGCGCTCGATCGATATGCTCGGATTTGCGACCATCCTGCTCGCGGCGCCGCTTCCCGCGGCCGCTGCGCAGACGCCGGCGGAGCAACCCTCCGCGAGCGAAGAGGCGCAGATGCTCGCTGAGCTGCGCGCCGCGGTCGCGGCGATGCGCGAGGAGTTGTACCGCCCCGGTCCGCTCGTCTCCGGCTGGAATGCCGGCGGGGCCGACCCCGATGCGGAGCTGCGGGCCGCCGGAGCGGACCGCCACGTCTTCCTCCTCCGATCGGGGGGCGGCCCGCCCGGCGTCATCATGCTCACCACCCGCGGCATTCGGGAGTTCGCGCCGGCGGAATGGCAGGTCGTCGACAGCTACGGCTCGGCGACCGAGCCGGTCGAGAGCCCCACGGTGCAATTCTCCTGGCTGAGCCCGCGCTACGTCATCGGCACCAGAGGGGGCGGCTTTCGCCGCGACACGGTCGATTGCGGGACCGGCATCGCCCATGCCCTGCTCTACGAGGTGCCGGGCGAGACCGTGACCGAAGAGGACGAGATGGCGCGCCTCATGTTCCGGCTCGCTCTGCTGGCGGGGGAGGGAATCACCACCTGCACGCGCTGGGAGGGCAACCGCACCGCAGGCTGGACGGGGCGGGCCCTGCTTCCGGACGGGCGCAGCCTGCCGGGCCTGGCAGGCGAGGACGAGGAGCGTCTGACCATCGTCCCGATCGCGCCGCTCGCGGACCTGATGCGCCGCTAGACGGCCGCCGCCGCAGGCTCGGCCTCGCGGCGGCGGCGCATCGGCTGCACCTCCCAGCGGGACAGCGAGCGCCACAGCCATTCGAACGGGCCGTATTGGAAGCGCTCCAGCCACGGCTTCGACCAGGTGAGCATCAGCGCCCACATCGCGACGACCACGATCCAGAGCTCGATCCGGCTCATCGACCCGAACAGCCCGAAACCCCAGCCGTAGAACAGGCCGGTCATCAGGATGCTGGCGCCGAGATAGTTGGTGAAGGCGGCGCGGCCGGCGGCGGCAATCCGTTCGACGAAGGCGCCGCCGCTCCGCGTGAGCAGGATGATCAGGGCCGCGATGGCGAGGACCATCACCGGCCGGAAGGGCACCGTCGCGGCCAGTGCTACCGCCACGATCATCGGCAAATCGAAATCTGCCCTCAGGAGGAGGGCGGCGAGCAGCGCGTAGACCGGAATGCCGATCGCGAAGCCGATCAGCGCAACCCGGCGATACCGTTCAACCGCCCATTCGCCGCGGAAGAAACCGCTCTTCAGCGCCGCCATCCCGAACAGAAAGTAAGCGAGCGTTTCCCACCCGAAGGCCAGCAGGCTGGCGAACGGTTCGTACGGGTTTTCGAGCTGGTGGTGGACGAGCCCCGGATAGGGGCCCGTGAACAGCGCCAGCTTTTCCGAAAGGGCCTGTGGCGCCGGAACGCCGATTTGGCCCTGCAGCTCCTGCCATTTGTGGATCGCCTCGGCTGACGGATTGGCACCTGCGACTTCATTCTGAAGATAGAAGGTGCCGAAGGCGAAGAAGGAGAAGAGGAGCAACTGCACGACGACGAGCCCGATCCCCCAACGCATCAGGGCGCGGACGCTCAGCTTGCGGAAGAAATAGGCGATGAGGCCGATCTGCGCGTAGCCGGCGAGGATGTCGCCGTGCCAGATGAAGAAGAAGTGGAGCAGGCCGAAGACGAGCAGCCAGAGCATCCGCGCATAATGGGTCCTGGCCGGCGAGCGGCCCGATGCCTCCGCGCGCTCGATCACGAGCAGCATCGATGCGCCGAACAGGAAGGAGAAGAGGCCGCGCATCTTGCCGTCGATGAAGACGAAGTTGAACGCCCAGGATGCGAGGTCGGCCGCGCTCTCGGTGCCGTAAGCGAGCGGGTTCATATAGGCCTGGAAGGGCATGGCGAAGGCGACGATGTTCATCGCCAGGATGCCCATCACGGCGATTCCGCGGACGGTGTCGAGCGTCTGGATGCGCGGCGGCGCTTCGGTCACGGCGGTCATTCGGGCTCCCCTCCCAAATCGAGCGTCGGGCTTACAACATCGTCGGTCTTGCGGAAAGGAGGTGCGCGGGGACGAGCCTCATCCAGCTTTCGGTCGCGCGATCGGCTCGGCACCAAGCGCGAAGCGCGACCGGACGGCGCGGTACCAGTTGACGAAGGGCAGGATCGTCGCGGCCTTCAGCGACGACGCCTGCTCGCCTTCGAGCCCGGTGGCCGGATATTCGTCGCGGCTGGGGCGGTAATAGGTCCCGAAGATGATGTCGATCACCGGAAAGAAGGTGGCGAAGTTCCTGTCCCGGTGCCGCGTCTCGATCGAATGATGGATGCGATGCCATTGCGGGCCGGAGATAAACGGGGTCAGCGGGCCGAAGCCGATCCGGACGTTGGCATGGTTGACCAGGCCCCAGAGGCTGAACAGCAGGAAGGCGGCGGCGACGTGCGGCACCTGCGGTCCGAACAGGAGGACCAGCGGCAGCTGGGCGAGGACCGAAAGCACGTAGCTTGTCGGATGGACGCGGGTGGCCGCGGCGGCGTTGATCGCGGTCTCGTCATGGTGGAAGCGGTGCGTCTCCCAAAGCGCGGGAACGGCGTGCTGGATCCGGTGGAGCGTGTACTGGGCGACATCCCAGGCGAACACGTAGACGAGTATGAAGGCCAGTTGCGAGGCAAGGCCGCTTTCGCCGGTGTCGAGGATCGGCAGCAGCCCCCCGCCGGCTAGGCCGCGGGCCTGGACGTAGAGCGGCCCCAGCAGGATGTCGGCGGCGACGATGGTGGCGGCAGCGGCCGGGATAAAACAGAGGTTGAACAGCCAGCGGCGCGGAGGCTGCGCCCGCTCCGCCGCCAGCATCCGCTCGACCAGCGCGAACAGCAGGACGAGCAGGACCGACCAGAAGAGCAGATCCAGATAGATATCGATCAAGGCGGCCATCGCACGTCAGCTAGCAAGCGTGGGGCCCAGGGTCGAGGGTGCTCAGCCTTCCGCCGGCTGCGACTGGAGCTGGACGTAGTTCTGGAGGCCCATCCGCTCGATCAGCTCGAACTGCGTCTCGAGGAAGTCGACATGCTCCTCCTCGCTTTCGAGGATGGAGACGAACAGCTCCCGACTGACATAGTCCTGCACGGTCTCGCTGTGCGCGACCGCCGCCTTGAGCTGGACCAGGGCCTCCTGTTCGAGCGCGAGGTCGGAGCGCAGAATCTCCTCGACCGTCTCGCCGATCCTGAGGCGGCCGAGCATCTGGAAATTGGGCAGGCCGCCGAGGAAGAGGATGCGCGCCGCGAGCCGGTCGGCATGCTTCATCTCGTCGATCGACTCGTCATATTCGTATTTGGCGAGCCGCCTGACCCCCCAATTGTCGAGGATGCGATAGTGCAGGAAATATTGATTGATCGCCGTCAGCTCGTTCTTGAGCGCGTCGTTCAGGTGGCGGATGATCTCGGCGTCGCCTTGCATCGGGAGCCTCCTCTCAACGCCGCCGGAATAGCCTCAAAGAGGCCGAGAGGAAACAGGAAAAACCGCAGAAATCCGCGAAAAATCAGCTGCTCTTGCTAGGCACTCGCACGTTCCGAAGCGATGATCTCGCGTGCGAATGAGAAGCATTGCCCGCAACGCGGGCGGCAACCGACGGCGGCATAAGCCGTGCCGGGGCAGGAAGCTCCGCCACGCGCGGCCTGACGGACTTCCTTTTCGCGAATCGCGTTGCAGACGCAGACGATCATGACCGCCTCTTACCGCTAATGCGATTAAGTCGCAATAGCTGGGGGTGGAACGCGCGTCGATCCGCCGCGTTGCGGGGAAATCTGTTCTGAAGGAGTGGCAATGACAAGCGACGATCGCACCGCCGGCGGCCCCGGTTCCACGCCCGATCCTGAAATCCGCGGCGCCGCGCCTGAGGCCGACCCGGTCGACGACGCCGCCGATGGCGCCCCGGGCGGCGGCGGCGGTGCGGGCGGGCGGGCGGATGCCGGCAGCCCCGGCGGCATGGGCGGGGTCCGCGGCGGCGTCGCCAATCCCGACCACCGGCCGAATGGGGGCGTCAGCCCGATTCGGAACGACCGGGAGGATTGAGCGGTCAGACGAGCAGTCCGCTCTGGCGAAAGCTCCGCCAGCCGTCCGGCGACGCGAAAATCCGGTCATGCACGACGACGTCGAGGGTCTTGGCGGCCCGCACCAGCCGTGCCGTTTCCTCGAGGTCGCGCGGGTCCGCTTCCAGCGAATCGCGGCGGCCGACGAGGATGATTGCGGTCGCTCCCAGTTCGAGGGCCCGTTTCAGAAGCGTCCCGGGTCCGAGTCGCCCCACCGGCGGCAGGTCGTCGGCCACCGTCTCGTCGGCGAGGAGCAGGTTGCGCGCGTTGAGATAGAGGATGCGAACCCTCCCCGCGCAGATCGCACCGAGCTGCAGCAAGTCCGCCAGCGCTTCCGCGCTCGGCAGGAGAGGACCTTCACCTTCCCCCGCTCTTCGATCGGCGAGTGCGTCGCGAATGCTCAACACGAACGAGGCGATACCGTCGTCCCCTGGGCCAAGGCAGCGGCGCAGCGCCTCCGCCGGCGCAGCAAGCACGGCCGAGACCGACCCGAATGCCGCGAGCAACTGGAACGCGCGCCGTTCGGCGTCCTCCGGCCACGCCGTCTCCAGCAGGCCGGCTAGGAATCGCACGTCTTCGGCATCTTGGCCCACCGTGCGGACTTCCGCCGCACGCCTCTCGGACTCGGTCACGCCAGTCTCCCTTGGCAGGGAGCCGTGCATCCGATCGGGGCCGCTGCCAATCTCCGGCGGCTGGTATGCCAAATACCGGACCGGGACAGTCCGTAAATCCTGCGTCATTGCTGCCGCTCTGCGCAGATGATACCGTGACTGGAATCGTACTCGCGCGCCGGAATGATGCGCGCACGAAAAGGTCGCCGCCAGATGGACAAGTTGAACGACGTCTCCGCCGCTTTCCAAGCCGACATTGTAGCGGGAGACCGGACGGCTGCCCTTAGCGCGGTCGCCGAGAAGCTGAGGGATGCGCTCGAAGAGCTCGACCGGCTGCAGATCTGGCGCGTCGGCGCACATGTCAGCCAGGCGCTTTCCGACCTCGAGATCGAGATCTGCGCTTCGCTTTAGGCGCGCCCGCCTTGATCGTGGAGCCCGTTCGGCCCACATCGGGGAAATGCTGATCCAGACCGAGCCGACGCCCAATCCGGCGACCCTCAAGTTCCTGCCCGGCCGCACCGTCATGGAGGCCGGTACTCGCGACTTTGCGACTCCCGAAGACGCCGATGCCTCGCCGCTCGCGTCGGCCGTCTTTTCGACGGGCGAAGTCGAAGGCGTCTTTTTCGGCCGCGACTTCATCTCGGTGACCGCCGCGCCCGGCGTCGACTGGCGACAGCTGAAGCCGGAGGTCCTTTCGATCCTGCTCGATCATTTTTCGAGCGGGGCGCCGCTGTTCAATCCGGGCACCGCTGCCGGCATTTCCGTACCGCCGGACGCGATCGAGGAGGATCCTGCCGACGCTGAGGTGGTCGCGCAGATTCGGGAGCTGATCGAGACGCGGGTGCGGCCGGCGGTCGCGCAGGACGGCGGCGACATCGTCTATCGCGGCTTCTCGCAGGGCACCGTCTATCTCGCGCTGCACGGCGCCTGCTCGGGCTGCCCTTCGTCGACGATGACGCTCAAGAACGGCATCGAAGGCCTGCTCAGGCATTATGTCCCCGAGGTCGAGGCGGTCGAAGCGGTTTGATGCTGCTCGCCATCGACAGCGCCACCGCTGCCTGCTCGGCGGCGCTGATCGACGGTGCGAGAATCCTGGGCGAGCGCAACGAGCGGGTCGGGCGCGGCCATGCCGAGCGCCTGCTGCCGATGATCGCCGAGCTGCTGGATGGGCGCCGCCCCGATGCGATCCTGGTGGACTGCGGCCCGGGAAGCTTCACCGGGGTTCGCGTCGGCCTCGCCGCGGCGCACGGACTCGCCATCGGCTGGGGGGTCCCGGTCGCCGGCTTTTCGTCGCTCGCGGCGCTGGCTGCGGCGTGCGGGGCGGCGCAGGTCGCGGCCGCGCTCGAAGGGGGACATGGCGAACTTTTCGTGCAAAGCTTCGGCGGTGATCCCCTGGCGCCCCTCGATGCGCTTCGCTCCCTCGCGCCCGAAGCCGCCGCCGCGGCGATCGAGGCGCCCCTCGTCGTCGGCTCGGGCGCCGAGGCGCTCGTCGCCGCGCGCGGATTCGGCGAGTGGCGCGAGGACCTTCCGCGCGCGGCGGACGCTCGACTCCTGCCGGAATCGCTGCGCAGCCTCGCGGCGCGGCCGATCTACGGGCGCGCGCCGGACGCGAGAACGATGGCGTGACTGAGCCGCGAGTGACGATCCTGGACGGGGGCGTCTCCGACCTCGACGCCGTTATGGCCGTGATGAGCGAAAGCTTCGACCCGTGCTACGGCGAGGCCTGGACGGCTCCCCAATGCGCCGGGCTGCTGCCGATGCCCGGCGTCTGGCTGACCCTGGCTTGGGACGGCGGCGAGGCTGTCGGCTTCGCGCTGGGCCGGATCGTCGCGCGCGAGGCCGAATTGTTGTTGCTCGCGGTGAAGGCCAAAGATCAGCACAAAGGGGTCGGCCGCCGGCTTCTCGACTCGTTCATGGCGCGTGCCTCCGCCCGCGGAGCAGAGCGTCTGCACCTGGAAGTTCGGGAAGGAAATCATGCTGTTAACCTGTATAGCCGGGCCGGCTTTACTCAGGTTGGACGACGTCGGAACTACTATAGCGGACGCGACGGGCAGATTTACGACGCCCTGACACTCGCCCGCTGCGTGCCTGATTAGGACAAGCCGGCTTCCTCCGTTTTCGTTTGCGGCTTGCAAATTGCACCATAATGGACCTAGTTTGGATACAACCTGCCGGAAACGGTAGGAAGGAGCCCTCGAACTTTTCATTTTGGCGGAGCGGAAATGGACAATCAGGATAATGGGGCCGAAGCCCTCGTCTCTCTGACGGCCGACATCGTGTCGGCGCATGTGAGCAATAATAGCGTCGCGGTGAACGATCTCCCCGTGTTGATCCAAAACGTCCACAATGCTCTAGCCGGTCTCGGCCAGGTTCAGGAAGAGCCGCCGGTTAAGCAGGAGCCGGCCGTTTCGGTCCGTTCTTCGATCAAGCCGGATTATGTCGTCTGCCTGGAAGACGGGCTGAAGATGAAGATGCTGAAGCGTCATCTGATGACCGATCACGGCCTGACGCCGGATCAGTATCGCCAGAAATGGGGCCTCGGACCCGACTATCCGATGGTCGCTCCGAATTACGCCGAGCAGCGGCGCGCGCTCGCGAAGAAGATCGGCCTCGGCACCAAGCGCCGCCGCGGCCCGCGCAAGTAGGTTCAGGAGCCATAGCCCAAGGGGCCAGCACCCCGGCCCCTGCAACGCCGTCCCCGCGCCTCCCGGCCGGGGGCGGCGTTGTCCATTCCTCGCTCTTGGAGCCGGCCCGTTTCCGGGGTAAGGCGCGGACAAGCATGTCACGCAGCATCGACATCGAGGCGCTCTGCGCGGACAAGGGGCTCAGGATCACCGAACAGCGCCGGGTGATCGCCCGCGTCCTCTCCGAAGCGGAGGATCACCCGGACGTCGAAGCTTTGCACGCGCGCGCCTCGGCTATCGATCCGGGCATCTCGATCGCGACGGTCTACCGCACGGTCCGGCTGTTCGAGGAAGCGGGCATATTGGAGCGGCACGATTTCGGCGACGGCCGCGCCCGCTACGAGGCCGCGGCCGAAGCGCATCACGATCATCTGATCGATGTCGAGACGGGCCGGGTCATCGAGTTCGTCGACGAGGAGCTCGAAACGCTGCAGCGGCGGATCGCCGAGAAGCTCGGCTTCCGCCTCGTCGACCATCGCATGGAGCTCTACGGCGTCGCCCTGGGGCGCAAGACGTAGTCGTCATTGCGAGCGAAGCAAAGCAATCCAGTCTGACGCCGGGCCGAACTGGATTGCCGCGTCGCTTCGCTCCTCGCAATGACCGCGAGGACTTATCCGTAGAAGTCCATCGTGACTCCGGCGAACTGCAGATTGTCCATATAGATGTCGTTGGTGCCGTTGCCGGATCCGAGGGCGACCGAATAACCGAGGATGACGCTGTCCTCGTCGAAATGGAGGCCCCCGGCAGGCGTGAAGCCGTCCGCGTCCGCCCAATCGCTATATTCGGTCATGTTGACGATCTGGTCGCGGTTGACGCCGAACGAGCGCTGCCACGCGGTCCAGTCCTCGCCGACGAGATCGACGCTCTGCCAGCTGTCCTGGGTGGTCGTGCCGAGGCCCTGATAAGCGCGCTCGAAAACCAGCTCGCCGCGATCGCCGGTGGTGGCGAGATTGCCGTCGGCGTCGATGATCAGGCGGATGACCGGGATGACGTCAGTGCGGTCGGAGCTCTCGATATAATAATCGAAGCTCAGCTCCTCGAGGTCGCCGAGCGTGGTGCGCTGGTCGGCGTCGAATTCGACGTTGACGCGAAGCCTGCCGTTGTTGCTGTCGGTGACGAGGTGGAGCGACTCTCCGCCGCCGGGGGCGCTGTCGATGGTGATCGAGCCGGCGCGGACCTCCGTGTTCATCTTGGAGCCGTCGGCGAGCACCGTCTGCGGGGTGGCCTGGTCGGCCGCGGTCGGGTTGTCGTGGTCGATGCCGGCGACGCGGATCGTGTAGACGCCGTCGGCCATCGCATCGTCGGCATGCTTGTCGTGGCCCTTGCCCTTGCCGTTGCCGTGCTGGGTGTGACCCTTGCCGTGACCCTTATGCTCTTCAACGATATAGCTGGTGATCGCCATCTTTCGGCTCCCCTCATATTCAAATATTGGAAAGGCACAGTTCGACGCGCGTCCGTCACCCCGCCGGGGCGAGTCGAAGCGGCGAACCTGCGCACCCCCCCGCGGCGATGTCCATCCCCGTACCGGAAAATCCGTTCCCAATCGGGACAAAGCACGGCTGGCGACCGATCGACCGCGCGCGCTCTGGACTGGCGGGAGAGGAACCGTTGGCGCGAACGGCGGCTTGTTCTAGACCGGCTGGAGCGATGATCCGCCTCATCCTCCGCGCTCTGACGATCGTCGCCATTTTCCTCGTCTGCGTCCCGCTCCATTATCTGTGGAGGCTCGGCGGGCGGCGATCCCCCTGGCCTCGCCGCTTCCTCGGCTGGGTAGGACGCGCGGCAGGAATGCGGGTGCGTGCGGTGGGGGAGCCGCTCCGGCGCGACGTCCTGTTCCTCGCCAACCACCTCAGCTGGCTCGACATCCTCGTCGTAGCGGGTGCGAGCGGTACCGCCTTCGTCGCCAAGGCCGAGGTCGCCCGGACTCCGCTGATCGGCTGGCTGGCCAGGCTCAACGATACGGTCTTCGTCGCCCGCACCGAGCGCTCGGCCGTCCGCGGCCAGGCCGACTCGCTTCGCTCGGCGCTGGCAAGCGGGCAGCCGGTGGCGCTGTTCCCGGAGGGGACGACCGATGGCGGCCCCGACATCCTGCCGTTCCGCGCCAGTCTGCTCGCCGCTTTGTTTCCGCCGATGCCGAACGTCCGAGTCCAGCCGATCGCGCTGGATTATGGCGCCGCGGCGCACGTTCTCGCCTGGATCGGAGGCGAGACGGGCCCCGCCAACGTGCGGAGAGTGTTGTCGCGGCGGGGGACCACGCCGGTGACGGTGCACTTCCTGGCGCCGATCGATCCCGCCGGGGGCGACCGCAAGGCCCTCGCCGCCGCCGCCCGCGCCGAGATCGTCGAGGCGCTCGAAAAGGCGCAGGCCGCGCCGGCGGAACCGCGCCCTTCCGGCGGCGGACCGGATCGCCTATAGGCGCGCACGATGACCATGCCTGCCCCGAAAACCTTCCAGATCAAGTCGTTCGGCTGCCAGATGAACGTCTATGACGGCCAGCGCATGGCCGAGCTCCTCGAAGACGAAGGCATGGCCCGTGCGGAGGAGCGTGGCGAGGCCGACCTCGTCGTGCTGAATACCTGCCACATCCGCGAGAAGGCTGCCGAAAAGGTCTATTCCGAGATCGGGCGCCTGAAGCGCGCGGACGGGTCGCGGCCGATGGTCGCTGTGGCCGGCTGCGTCGCCCAGGCCGAGGGCGCCGAGATCCCGCGCCGCGCGCCGAGCGTCGACATCGTCGTCGGACCCCAGGCCTATCACCGGCTGCCGGCTTTGGTGGCCGATGCGGCCCGCGGCCGGCGCGGCATCGATACCGACATGCCGATCGCGTCCAAGTTCGGCGCGCTGCCCGCGCGGCGGCGGCAGGGGCCGTCCGCCTTCCTGACGGTGCAGGAAGGCTGCGACAAGTTCTGCACCTATTGCGTCGTCCCTTACACGCGGGGCGCTGAAGTCTCGCGGCCGTGGGAGGCGATCTTCGACGAGGCGACGGCGCTGGTGGCGGGCGGCGCGAAGGAGATCATTTTGCTCGGCCAGAACGTCAACGCCTGGCGGGAGGGGGATCGCGGCCTCGACGCGCTGGTCCGCGCGCTCGCAGAGCTGCCCGGCCTGAGCCGCATCCGCTATACGACGAGCCATCCGAACGACATGACCGAAGGGCTGATCCGGGCCCATGCCGAGGTCGACAAGCTGATGCCCTATCTGCACCTGCCGGTGCAGTCGGGCAGCGATCGCGTCCTCAAGGCGATGAACCGCAGCCACACAAGGGACGGCTATTTGCGCATCCTCGACCGCGTGCGCGCGGCGCGGCCGGATATCGCCATTTCGGGCGATTTCATCGTCGGCTTTCCTGGAGAAACCGACGCGGAGTTCGAGGAGACGCTGAAAATCGTGGAGGCCGTGAACTACGCACAGGCTTACTCGTTCAAATATTCGCCGCGGCCCGGAACGCCCGCTGCGAAAATGCACGAACAGGTGCCCGAACAGGTGAAAGGCGAGAGGTTGCAGCGGCTTCAGGACCTGATCAACGCGCAGCAGCTCGCCTTCAACCGCGCGACCGTCGGCAAGCGGACGTCCGTCCTGATCGAGCGAGCCGGGAAGAAGCCGGGCCAGCGCGTCGGCAAGTCGCCATGGCTGCAGTCGGTCCACTTCGAGACGACGGCCCAGATCGGCGATATCGTCGAGGTTGAGCTCGTTGAGGCCGGCCCGAACAGCCTTGCCGGCGCCGAGCTGGTGCTGGCAGCCGCTTGATGGCTCATAAACGCGACGCTGAAACGGGGGAGCCGCGCGCCCGGCTCGAGCTGCAGTTCGAGCAGGCGCACCTGATGGGACCCCTTTTCGGCGAGTTCGACCGCAATCTCGTGGCGATCGAAGACAAGCTCGGCGTCTATATCGCCGCGCGGGGCACGAAGGTGCAGATCGAAGGCCAGCCGGAGGACGCCGCCCGCGCCCGCGACGTGCTGCAGGGTCTCTACAACCGGCTCGACGAAGGCCAGGACATCGACGCCGAGACGGTCGAGGCGATCATTTCGATGTCCGGCCAGCCGACGCTGGACGGGATCATCTCCGCCGAGGTGGCCGAGCCGCCCAAGGTAATGATCCGCACGCGCAAGAAGACGATCGTTCCCCGCTCCAAGACCCAGGCCGTCTACATGGAGGCCCTCTCCCGCGAAGACCTCATCTTCGCGCTCGGGCCCGCCGGAACAGGCAAGACGTATGTCGCCGTCGCCCAGGCGGTCCAGCAATTGATCGGCGGTTCGGTCGACCGGCTGATCCTGTCCCGTCCGGCGGTCGAGGCGGGCGAGCGGCTCGGCTTCCTCCCCGGCGACATGAAGGAGAAGGTCGATCCCTATCTGCGCCCGCTCTACGATGCGCTCTACGACATGCTGCCGACCGAGCAGGTCGAGCGGCGGATCGCGTCCGGCGAGATCGAGATCGCGCCGATCGCCTTCATGCGGGGCCGCACGCTCTCGGACGCCTTCATCATCCTCGATGAAGCGCAGAATACGACGCCCCAGCAGATGAAGATGTTTCTGACCCGCTTCGGCATGCGCAGCCGCATGGTGGTCTGCGGCGACCCCCTCCAGGTCGATCTGCCCAATCCCGGTATGTCGGGACTGGCCGACGCGGTCGGCAAGCTCGAGGGGATCCCGAAGATCGCGACCGTGCGCTTCGGCGCCGGCGACGTGGTCCGGCATCCGTTGGTCGGAAGGATCGTCGAAGCCTATGAGGGACCGGACAGTGCGCCGCGCTGAGCGCTCGTGATCCGGGTCGAGACCGACGCTTCGGAGGACTGGAACGCGCGCGACGATTGGGCGAAGCGCGCCGACGCGGCTGTGCGGGCTGCCGTCGAGGCGAGCGCGCACGCATCGCTGATCGACTGCGGAATCACCGTCGAGGTGTCGGTGAAGCTATCCTCGGATGCCGAGGTGGCGGCGCTGAACGACGCCTATCGCGGCAAGCAGAAGCCGACCAACGTCCTCTCCTTCCCGATGCTCGATGCGGCTTTGCTCCGCGCGGTGGGCGGCGCGGACGGCGGCGAGGCCCTGCTCGGCGACGTCATCCTCGCTCACGGCGTCTGCGAGCGCGAGGCCGAGGAGAGGGAGGTCGCGATCGAGGACCACGCCGCCCATCTGATTGTGCATGGCACGCTCCATCTCCTCGGCTATGATCACGAGACCGGGGACGCCGATGCCGAAGCGATGGAAGAGACGGAAAGGCGCGCGCTCTCCGCGATCGGCTTGGCCGATCCTTATGAGGTGACAGAGGTGCAATCCTAGGAATGCCGGAAGATATGAGTAGCGCCGCCCCCGCATCCGGGGGCACTTTCTGGAAGGGTCTCAGGACCTTCCTGTTCGGCGACGACGGCGAGACCACGCTCCGCGACCAGATCGAGGAAGTGATCGAGAGCCGCGAGGGCGAGCCGCCGGCGGTCGGCGATCTCAGCCACGTCGAGCGGCAGATGCTGAAGAACCTGCTGCATTTCGGCGAGCGCACCGCGGACGACCTCGCGGTGCCGCGCGGCGAGATCGTGGCGGTGCCGTCGAGCATCTCCTTCGAGGGGCTCGTCGCCGCCTTTGCCGAGGCCGGCCACAGCCGGCTCCCGGTCTATGAGGGCAGCCTCGACACCGTGGTCGGAATGATCCACCTCAAGGACGTGTTCGCGCTCCAGGTCACCGGCGCCGACCCGCCCGACGACATCTCCGTCCTCTATCGCACGCCCCTCTACGTCCCCGAATCGATGGGCGTGCTCGACCTTCTGGCGCGGATGCGCGCCGAGCGCGTCCACCTCGCCATCGTCGTCGACGAGTTCGGCGGCACCGAGGGGCTGGTGACCATCGAGGACGTGGTCGAGGAGATCGTCGGCGACATCGAGGACGAGCATGACGAGGAACCGGAGGGAATGCTGATTCCGCTCGAGGACGGCATCTGGGACGCCGACGCGCGGGCCGAGCTCGAGGACGTGGGCGAGACGATCGACGCACGCCTGGCCGTGGTCGAAGAGGATGTCGACACGTTGGGGGGGCTCGCTCTCGTCCTGGCAGGCCATGTTCCCCAGCTGGGCGAGATCGTCGAGCATCCGTCCGGCTGGAGGCTGGAGGTGACCGAAGGCGATTCCCGCAGGGTCAACCGGCTGAGGCTGCACGCGCCGGAAGAGACGGCGCTCAGCGAGTGAGGCAGCCTTTCGAGCATATCCGCCTCGAGCACAGCCCCGCCGGCTTTGCGAAGGTGACGATCGCGCGGCCCGAGCGATTGAATGCGCTCTCCGGCCAGACGGTCGACGAGCTCCGCGCCGCCGTCGAGGAGGTCGCCGCATCGGACGCGCGGTGCCTGCTGCTGACCGGTGAGGGGCGCGGCTTTTCGAGCGGAGCCGACCTCGCCTCGGGCGGCGGCTTGCCCGACGATGCCGGGGCGGCGCTGGAGAAGCATTTCAATCCGCTGATCGAGGCTCTGTTCGGGCTCGACATTCCGGTGGTGGCGGCCGTCAACGGCGCGGCAGCCGGCGCCGGATGCTCGCTGGCGCTCTCCGCCGACATCGTCGTCGCCGGCCGCTCGGCTTATTTCCTCCAGGCGTTCGTCAATATCGGCCTCATTCCGGACGCCGGCGCGACCTGGCTGCTGCCGCGGCTCGCGGGCCGGGCGCGGGCGATCGAGATGATGATGCTCGGCGAGCGCATCCCCGCGGAGAAGGCGCTGGAATGGGGTCTGGTGTCGCGCGTGGTCGAAGACGAATTCCTGACGGAGGAAGCGGTCGCCCTCGCCGCCAATCTTGCCCGCGGGCCGACGAGAGCGCTCGGCCTGATCCGCAAGCTGTCGCGCGATGCCGGGCAGCTGCGGCTGAGCGAGGCTCTCGCCGCGGAGCGGGCCGCGCAGCGCGAGGCGGGGCAAACGCAGGACTTCAAGTCCGCCGTGATCGCCTTCCTTGAAAAGCGCCAACCGCGCTTCGAGGGGCGCTAGGGCTCCCGGCGCGCGAGGCTCAACCCGGCGGAAGGCAGGGCAGCGCCGTCATCCCGGCGAAGGCCGGGATCTCAGGGAGAGTGGCGGCCGCCGCCGATGCAGCGCTGCATCTGCGCCTGCGACTTCCCGTCCTGAGGTCCCGGCCTCCGCCGGGACGACGCACCCTGCTCAGGGCTAGGTCTTGCGCCCGAACGGCACGATCTTGTTGTCCGCGTCGTGGCCGATGTCGGCGCGGCCGAGCCAGGGAATGCCGGAGCGGCCGCACCAGTGGCGGAAAACCTCCTCCTCGGTCTCGCCGAAATCCGGGTCGTTGACGGGCACCTCGCTGCAGCGGCCGAGGCGGATCCCTGCGACGCGGCGCACCTCGGCGTTGGAGGTGATGTGGAACATCGCCCGATCCGTCCGGTACATATGCTCCGCGACGTCCTCGAGGAGCAGGACGTGGCCCGTGAGGTCGGGTTGCAGCGGGGTCCCGATCATATGGGCGAAGACGGTGACGTTGAACGCGGCGCTCGGTCCGTCGAGGCCCGGCTCGAGCGTCTCGGGCGCGCGGCGGGTGAGCCAGGCGAGGGCTCGCTCGATCGCCGCCTCGCCGCCGTCGCGGACGATGTCGCGCACCATCGGGCCGTGGGCGATCGTGCCGATCCCGGCGCGATGGAGGCCGGCGAGGAGATAGCCGGCGTCGCTGTAGCCGAGCCAGGTCTTGGCGCGCGCCGCCTCCCCCAGGCGGGCGAGCACGTCCTCGGCGATCCGGCACGAGCCGTAGCCGCCCCGCGCGAACCAGATCGCATCATATGCGGGATTGTTGGCGGCCTCGATCAACGCATCGGCTCGCTGGCGGTCCGTACCGGCGAAATGATTGTGGACGAGGAAGCATTGCGGGTGGAAATCGAGACGCACCTCGGGGAAGCGGTCCTCGGCGATCGCAGCCACGCGCGCGGCGTCCTCCGCTTCGATGGGGTTGGACGGCGCGACCACACAGATGCGCATGCGCTCTCCGTTTGAAATGCGTGCGCCGGACCAATAGGGCGGCGCGATGGAGAGCGGCAAACCCTATTTCTTCTGCGGGATCGGCGGCAGCGGCATGCTTCCGCTCGCCTGCATCGTCCGCGCGCGCGGCCACGAGGTTGCGGGATCGGACCGGTCGCTCGACCAGCAAAGGCTCGGCGACAAGTTCGACTATTTGCGGACGCTCGGAATCGACCTCTATCCGCAAGACGGAAGCGGTCTCACGCGGGCGGAGCAGCTGCTGGTGACCTCGGCCGCGATCGAAGAGACCGTGCCGGACGTCGTCAAGGCCATGGCACTCGGCTGCGAGCGACTGACCCGACCTCAGCTGCTCGCCGAGCTGTTCAACGCCGCGCCGGCCGGGATTGCGGTGGGCGGCACCAGCGGGAAATCCACGACCACCGGCATGATCGGATGGATCCTCCACTCCGCCGGGCGGGACCCGACGGTGATGAACGGCGCCGTGATGAAGAATTTCGTCAGCGAGGAGACGCCGTTCGCGAGCGCCCTCGTCGGCGGCGGCGACGTCTTCGTTAGCGAAGTGGACGAAAGCGACGGCTCGATCGCGCTCTATCGGCCGAAGGTGGCCGTTCTGAACAACGTCACGCTGGACCACAAGTCGCTCGACGAACTGCGCCACCTCTTCCGCGATTTCGCGCTCAAGGCCGGGAAGGTCGTTCTCAATCTCGACGACGACGAGACCCGCCTGCTCGCGGCGGCGCTGCCGCCGGAGCGGGTCGTGACCTATTCGCTCCAGGATGAAGCGGCGGACCTCACCGGCACGAGCATCGTCGAAGAGCCCTTTGGTGTCGAGTTCCAGGTGGTCGACCGGCGCGGCGGCGACACCGCGAGCGTTCGGCTACGGGTCCCGGGGCGTCACAATGCGGCCAACGCGCTGGCCGCGATCGCCGCGGCGCAAGCGGCCGGTGTCGGGCTGGCCGAAGCCGCCGAAGCGCTGGGGCGCTTCGCCGGGCTGCGGCGGCGGTTCGAGCTGGTCGGCACCGCGAACGGGGTCACCGTCATCGACGACTTCGCCCACAATCCCGACAAGATCGCCGCGACGCTGGCGACGCTGCACGCCTTTCCGGGCCGGCTGCTGGTCTACTTCCAGCCGCATGGCTTCGGTCCGCTCCGCGTCATGCGGAAGGAGCTGATCGACTGTTTCGCCGAGAACCTCGCCGAGGACGACGTCCTGATCCTCTCCGATCCGGTCTATTTCGGCGGGACCACGGACCGCTCGGTCGGTAGCGGCGACATCGTCGACGGGGTGCGCGCCGCGGGACGCAAAGCGGAGCACGTCGCCGACCGCGATGCGTGCGGTGAGCGACTGGTCGCGCTGGCCCGGCCCGGGGACCGTATCGTCGTGATGGGCGCGCGCGACGACACGCTGAGCGAGTTCGCGCGCGCTTTTCTCGACCGGCTCTGAAACGAAAACGGCGGACCCGAGGGCCCGCCGATTCCGGTGATCCTGTGCCGTGCCTCAGCCGGCGACGGTGACGTCGACCTTCTCGACCCATTCGGGGAAGAAGACCGGCTCGCGGTTCGACCAGCCGGGCGCGGTCGCGGCGGCCTCGCTGATCGACTGGAGCAGCGCCCGGCGCTTGTCCGGGTGGAGATGCGGGAGCGCGGCGGCGGCGCAGAATGCCGCGGGCAGCCACGGCCGCACCGCGGCGCCGATCAGGCGCTCGTAGAGGAAGCGGTAAGACGCGAAGTCGGGGAGTTTGTCCTGGCCGAGGTCGAACGCGGTCATCGTGATGAGCGGCGCCATCAAAGGCTCCATCTCGTCGAGGCCGGAATCGTCGGGGACGTGGGCGCGGATATGATCGAGACGGTGGTAGATATGGTCCTGGGCGCGGATGCTGGCGGCCTCTCCGACGTCGCGCGACCAGCGCTTGATCGCGTCGCGGCGGCCGAGGCCGACGTCGAGCGAACGGCGGATGTAGCGCTGCGTCCCCTTGGGGAAGCTGCCGAACTCCTTCATCTCGAGCAGTGTCAGCGCGCCGTCAGCGGGCCTCGTCTGCGTACCCATGATCCCACTCCTTCTGCCCCGGCGGAGATCATGCGCGCAAAACGGTTACGGACCGCTTAACCAAATCCCCGCTCCCCGTTCAGAAATGAATCAGAGTTCGACTCGCCCGGCAATGCAGAAACGCCCGGGCCGTGCGCGGTCGACTCGCAAGTGTCGCAAAGGCGCAACAGGCGGGCCGACGTGCCTCAGGGGAAAGGCCGCTTCTTTCGATTGCGCAACAATCTTCAGGGGTTTTTTGATGTTGATGAATTGGCGGGTGCGTGGCCCTGCCGATGCGCGAGTCGACACGGCCCGCCCGCGGATCGGGCGCTTCGTCTCCTAACCCACGTTATTTTGCGCCGAGCGGAGCCCTTTCGGCGCTCTGCGCCCGCTCTGGATCGAATCTCTTGCACTTGATGCGCGTTTGAGGCTTATCAGCGCAGCACCAACAGGAGGGAATTATATGGCAAAGGGGACTTCAGGCGGCGGCGCGCGCGGTGGGCTGGCTCGGCCGGTCAAGCCGTCACCGGAGCTTGCCGCGATCACCGGTCCGGATCCGCTGCCGCGCAGCGAGGTGGTCAGCAAGATGTGGGACTATATCCGCCGGAACAACCTCCAGAATCCCGAGAACAAGCGCGAGATCATCGCGGACGACAAGCTCCGTCCGATCTTCGGTCAGGACCGGATCTCGATGTTCGACATGAACAAGGCTCTCTCGCGCCACCTGAGCTAGGCGCCGCGCGACTCGACCACGAAGCGGCCCCGGCCCCCTCGCGGAGTCGGGGCCGGTTTCGTTTCGTCCGTCTTAGGCCCGGATGCGCAGGCGCGTCGGCTCGTAGCTGCCGTGGACCTGCACAATTTCACCGGGCTGCGCCTCGCGCGCGGGGTCGAACGGCGTGAACAATGCCGCCCAGCAGGAGGCCGCCTCGTGGCCGGGGCGATTCTCGTAGACGCCTTCCTCATCCATCCGCAGCCGGATCCACTGGACGACGCCGTTGGCGGCCGCCGTCGCGGTCAGTGCGACGGCGGCGCGGCCGCCGCGCCACGGGCCGCCGGACGCGAACGGGAATTCGAACAAGGCAGCCGCCTCGCTGCTCAGCGACAGGCGGCGATCGTCGACCTCGAGCCGGTGCGGGATGCCGGCAAGCGCGTTGAAGGGCGAGAGATCGAAGCGCGAAACCTTGCCGAGGGTCTCGTCGAGACCGGTCCAGCGCGCGAGGGCGACCATCGCCGCGCCGGCTGCAGGAACGATCGCCCCGCCGGGCTTCAGCAGCCGGCGCACCGCATCCTCCATCACCGGCAGCACGCCTTCGCCGAGCAGATCGTTGGAGACGATCTCGGCGACGATGAGGTCGGCCGGCCCCCCGATCTCCTCCGGGCCGAGCTCGGTCGATTTCCGGCCGACGACGCGAACCGCGGCATCGAGGCCGTTCAGGGCGACGATCTCCCGCGCGACGTCGGCGACGGCTTCGTTCATTTCGCAGCTGGCGACCGAGGCGGCGCCGGCGCGCGCCGCCATCATCGCCAGCAGCCCGCTTCCCGAGCCGATGTCGAGCACCCGCATTCCGGGCCGGACGGCGCGGCGCAGCGCGTCGTCGAAGGCGCGGTTGCGCCGTTGGTCGCGGAGCATCCGGAAATGCCAGCGGGGGACGCGGGCGGTGAGCGGGTGGCGGGCGCGGCTCCTGACCTCGGGATCGTCCGGGGCGAGGGCGAGCGCGCGGCGGGCGAGGGCATAGGCCCCCTCCTCGTTGCCGCTCCACAGCGCCACTTCGGCGAGCGCGGCGAGAGCCTGCGCGTCGTTCGATGCGGCTTTGGCCATGCGGTCGAACGCCGCGGTGTCGATGCGGATGTTCTCGTCCATGCTTCTCCTGGGGACCGGTCCCGAACGCGGGATTGGTAGAGCCGGGCGAGGGGGAAGGCCAGCGCCGCGGTGCCTGTCAGCTTCCCCAGCGAAGGCCGAGCCAGAGAGTCCGGGGCGTCGCCCGCTCGAGGATGCCGGCCCCCGAAATCCCCGCGATGACCCTCTCGCCTGTGAGGTTCTCGGCGCGCGCTTCCAAAGTGAGGCGACGGCCCAGAGGAAGCAAGGCGGCGGCGTCCAGCGTCAGAGCGGACGGGATGAGCTGGCGGTTGAGGTCGTCCTCATACTGGCCGCCCGTCCACCGCGCGGCGAGCGAGCCGGCCGCTCCGTCCGCGTCGCGCCAGGCGAGCGAGGCGGAGAGGCTGTGGCGCGGGGTCTGCGCCGGGCGCAGTCCGTCGAGCGGAGCGGCTGCGCCGCTCGCGCGGATGCGGGCGTGGGCGAAGCTGTAGCCCGCAACGAGCGACCAGGCGCCGCGCTCGACGCGGGCGTCGAGCTCGGCGCCGTCGGAGCGGATCGCGTCCAGGTTGCGTCGCTGGCGGAAGTCGCCGCCGGCGGCGACGAAGCCCACGCCCGGGAAGGTCCCCGGACCCTGGGCGAGGGTGACGTTGGCGATCGCCCCTTCGAGTCGGTTCGAAAAGAGGGTGACGGCGAAGCGCAGCCCGGCCGCCGGCCGGAGCTCGGCGCCGGCTTCGATTCCGCGGAGCCGCTCCGGGAGCAGAGCGGCATTGGCGGCGGTGGCGTCCGGCCCGACTCGAAAGGGGCGGTAGAGCTCGTTCAGCGCGGGCAGCCGCCAGCCGAGATAGCCGGCGGCGCGGAGAGTCAGTGCAGGCACGACGCGGAGCGCGACGCCGAACCGGCCGGTCGGCTCCCAGCCGGCGCGGTCGGGGAAGGCGGCGTCGGTGACGAGGGCACCGGTCGCGAAGACCTGCTCGCGCAGCCTCCCGCCGCGGATCGTCCAGCGGTCGAGGCGGCCGCCGCCGGTCAGGGTCAGGGCGCCGCGCTCGAGAGCCGCTTCCGCAAACCCTCCGAGCGTCCGCGTGCGGCCGCCGGCGATCCGCCCGCGTGTGCCGGTCCCCGCGACGAACTGGAAGCGTTCCTCTGTGCGGCCTTCGGTCTCCCGCCAGTCGCCGCCGAGCCGGAGTTCGAGTGGTCCGAGGCGGGGACGAAGCTCGGCGCGGGCCCCCAGGCCGGTCGCCGGCACGGCATATTGCTCGGCGGTGCGAGCGACAGTAGTGCGGGCGGCGTTGACGCTCGCGAAGCTCGTGTAGAAATCGCGCGTCTGGAGATAGGCGAGCGCCGACCAGCGCCGGCCGACGAGGCGAAGCGAAGCGTCGGCGCCTTCGGAGCGGACGTCGCTGAGCGGGGTGCCCCGTTCTCGCGCGTCCGCGAACCAGAGGCCGTTCGCCTGCAGTTCGACGCCTGAGGCGAGCGGCGCGGCGGCGCGGACGGAGAGACTGCTCTGCCGGTACGGCGAGGGGCGGTCGACCGCGCCGCGCTGCCGCGCGATCACCGGCACGAAGCCGTCGCCGCGCGCCCAGGCGCCGCTCAGGCTGACGAAGCCGCCGCCGGCGGGCAGGCCGATCGCGGCAAAGGCGTCGAGACTGTCGCGGCTGCCGTAAGCGAGGCCGGCCAAGGCCCCGCGGGCGTCGGCGGCATCGGCGCTCGCCAGCTCGATGGTTCCGGCGAGCGCGCCGGGGCCGTTGACGCCGCTGCCGCCGCCGCGCAGGATCCGGGCCGAGCCGAGCCGGCGCGGATCGAGCGCGGGCCAGGCGATCCAGCCGCCGAACGGATCGGCCTGCGGCACGCCGTCGAGCACGAGCAAAGCCCGGCTGGAGCCGTTGCCGCCGAGCGCGCGCAAGGTCGCGCCCTGGCTGGTCGGATTGGCGGAGCGGGAATCGGAGCGGCGGAAGAGCTGGAAGCCCGGCACGTCGCGGAGCACGTCTTCGAGGCGGTGGCCGGCGGAGCCGGCGAGCCGGTCGCGGCCGATCTCGACCGCGCCGTAGACCCGCTCGGCCGCGGGCACGGGCAGGCCGCCGCCGGTGACGACGATGTCGGGCGCCTGCGCCGCGGCCCGAGAAGCGGCCGCAGCGAGGGGAATGAGGATCAGGCGAAGCGGCATCGGCGCGGCCTTATCAGCCGCGCCGCTTTTTGCCAGCTAGCGGCCGCGGCCGCCGGCGCGGCGCTTGCCGCGCTCGCCCCACGGGGTCGGCTGGGCGTAGGGACGGCGCGGACGCCGGCTCGGCTGGCGTTCGGCGCGGCGCTCGTCGAGATCGATGATCGCGGCCGATGCGGCGGGCCGCTCGCGCTTGATCCGGGCCGCCTCGCCGAGGAAGTTGGCGGGGAGCGGGGTCACGTTGAGCTTCTGCCGGGTCAGCTTCTCGATGCCGCGCAGATAGGCCCGCTCGTCGTCGGCGCAGAAGGCGACGGCGATGCCGGAGGCGCCGGCGCGCGCGGTGCGGCCGATCCGGTGGACATATTGCTCCGAGACGTTGGGCAGGTCGAAGTTGATCACGTGGCTGACGCCGGAGACGTCGATCCCGCGGGCGGCGATGTCGGTCGCGATCAGGATCTTTACCTTGCCGGATTTGAACTCGGCCAGAGCGCGCTCGCGCTGCGGCTGGCTCTTGTTGCCGTGGATGGCGTTGGCCGGGATGCCGGACGCGGCGAGCTGCTTCACGATCCGGTCGGCGCCGTGCTTGGTGCGGCTGAAGATCAGCACCCGGTCCATCGAGCCGCGGTCGCCGAAGCCGACGCGCAGCATCATGGTGAGCAAAGCGGGCTTCTCCGGCTGCTGGACGAAGGTGACGAACTGCTCGACCCGCTCGACCGTGGTCGCGGCGGGCGCGACCGAAACCTGGGCGGGATCGGTCAGGAAGCGGTCCGCAAGGTCCTTGATCGCCGGCGGCATGGTCGCCGAGAAGAACAGGGTCTGGCGCCGCGACGGGAGCAGGCGCACGATCTTCTTGAGGTCATGGATGAAGCCGAGATCGAGCATCTGGTCGGCCTCGTCGAGGACGAGGATCTCGACGCACCTGAGGTCCAGAGCGCCTTGCTCGCAAAGGTCGAGCAGGCGGCCGGGCGTCGCGACGACGATGTCGACTCCGCGCTGCACGTCCTGGCGGTTCTTGTGGACCGAGGTGCCGCCGAAGACGGTGACCACCGACATGCGGCTGAAGCGGCTGTAGGCGCGGGCGCTCTCGGCGATCTGCGAGGCGAGCTCGCGGGTCGGGGCGAGCACCAGCATCCGGCAGGAGCGCGGGAAGGGCCGCTTGTTCGAGGCCGCCAGGCGGTCGATCGACGGCAGCATGAAGGCGGCGGTCTTGCCGGTGCCGGTCTGGGCGATGCCGAGCAGGTCACGGCCCTTCAGCAGGATCGGGATCGCCTGCTCCTGGATCGGGGTCGACTGGGTGTACTCCTTCAGGACGAGCGCCTGGAGGACGGGCTGCGAAAGCCCGAGATTTTCGAATGACATTATGGACTCACAAATATGTGCGGCGGCCGCGCAGCCAAAAGGGCGCGCGGAACGCGGCGGGTTCTGAACGACCCGCGTGAAATGGGAAGCTCTTGGTAACGACGAAGCGGAGCCGGCCCCGTGGGGGCGTTCACGCTGCAAATGGCGCCTCGCTGAGGGGCATGTGGGGCCCGGGCGGTTAATTGTCAATGAATCGAGCCGGTCTCCGGCTAGCGGCGGCCGCCGACGCGGAAGCTGTAGGAGAGGCCGAGGCCGCCGCCCCACTGGTTGCGCGAGCCGAAGCCGGCGACGATCGGCGAGTCGGCGGCGTCGTTCATCAGCCGGTCGTAGCGGGCATAGCCGTGGATCGCGAAACCGCCGCCGATGCCGAGCCGCATCCCGGCGGTCGCGCCGACGGCGTGGATGCCGCTGCCCGGATCGAAGGCGGCGAGGCCGGTGCCCGCCGCAACGGCCGGGGTGACGCCGTAATAGGCGTCCATATAGTCGTTGTCGGCCCAGCGGACGCGCGGCCCGATCGAGAAGACGCTGTCCCCGTCGCCGCGGACGAAAAGATCGGCGCCGAGATCGGCGACAAGGCCGTTATGGCCGTTGACCGCCTGGCGCAGCTCGCCGCGGACCCGGAAGTTCTCGCCGAGGAACGCCTCGACGAAGCCGCCGAGCTCGGCCGTCCAGCCGACCTCGCCGACCGCGGCGCCGACATCTTCGTCGCGGCGGCGGCGCTGGAAGTTGATCGCGGGGCCGATGTTGATCGGGGCGTCCTGGCCGAGCAGGCCGAAGCCGAACCCTTCGTCCGGCGCCTCGAGCGGGACCGGCGCGCCGTTGCGGCGGAAGCCGACGATCGGCATCGGGAAGATGCCGAGATCGTCCGCTCCGGGATATTTGGGATAGGCCTGCGCGCCCGCGCCGATCGTGACGATCCATCCGCCCGGGCGCTCCGAGGTCGACACGTGAGCGTAGGGATCCTCGTCCTCCTGCGCCGCAGCGACCGACGGGACGCAGAGGGCGAGAAGGGCGGCGGCGAGGGCGGCGGCGCGGGGGCCGTTCGTTAGTCTGGCGTTCATGTTGTTACGGAACGGTCATGACCGCCTTAAGTTGCGCACGGCTCGCCGAGAAATGCGGACCTTTAGCGGCTCCCCACCGGTTCCTCCTCCGAATGGTATCAGGAGTATAGTCATGCGTAAGCTCATTCTTCTCGCGGGCGTGGCGGCGATGGCCGCTTCAATGCCCGCTCTGGCCCAGGGGCGCGGCGGCGGACATGGCGGCGGGCACGGCGGCGGCAACCCGCACGCGGCGGCACAGGGCAAAGGCGGCGGCCACCAGGCGCGCGGCGGGGGCCATGGCCGGGGCGGCGGCAATTCCCACGCCCGGCGCGGGCCGGACGCGGCGCAGGGCGGCGGTCACGGCCGCGGCCGCAGCGCGCGGAGCGACGATCGGCCCTCGCAGGTCCGCCACTCCGGTCACGGGCAGGCGCGCCGCGCCGAACGCGCCGAACGGCGCCTGGATCGCGAGGTCCGCCACGCGGACCGAGGACATGACCTTCGCGAAGCGAGGCGCGGCGGCGACCGCGGCTGGGACTCCTGGCTGAGCCGAGGCCGCAGCAGCGACGTGCGGCGCATCGACCGGGTCGCTTTCTGGCGCGAGGGACGTCCGCTGCCGGTCTCCGTCGGCCGCGGCGGCTGCCCGCCGGGGCTGGCGAAGCAGAACGCCTTCTGCATGCCCCCGGGCCAGCTCCGCCACGCGCTCGCGATCGGCCACCGCATCGACCGCAACCGCTTCGGCGCGGTGCCGCAGGACTGGCTCTATCGCTTCCGCGACGACGACGATTTCTACTATCGCTACGACGCCAACGGCTTCGTCTACCGCGTCGACCGGGACAACGACTTCGTCAGCACGATCATCCCCTTGTTCGGGGGCCTGGGCATCGGCCAGCCGCTGCCGATCGGCTACGACACGTACAATCTGCCGGTCCCCTATCGCGACCTCTATGCCGACGACGACGACTGGATGTACCGCTACGACGACGGCGCGATCTACCGGGTCGACACCGAGACCCGGCTGATCGAGGGCGTGGTCGCCCTGCTCGGCGGCAACCCGATCAACGTCGGCGCGCCGCTGCCGGACGGCTACGACGTCTATAACGTTCCGTTGGACTATCGCGACCGCTACGCCGACGATGCGGATTCGATGTACCGCTACTCGAACGGCGCGATCTACGAGATCGACCCGACCACGCAGCTGGTCCAGGCGCTGGTCGAGATGATCGTATAGATCGGGAGGAGCGAAGGATGCGCATCGGAAGCTTGCTCGCCGCCTCGATCCTGCTCGCCGCGGCGGCGGCGTGCGGGAGCGGCGGCGAGGGGGGCGACAACGCCGCCGACGGCAATGTCGCCGCGGGCGGCAACGCCCAGCAGGCGCAGGCCGGTCGCAGCATCGGCGACGCCGCCGCGCAGAGCGCCGACCTCGCCCAGTTCAGCCAGGCGGTGCAGGCCGCGGGGCTCACCGACACGCTGCGCAGCTCGGGGCCCTATACCGTGTTCGCGCCGGTCAATGCGGCGTTCCAGGCGGTCCCGCAGGAGGCTCGGACGCGGCTGATGGCGGCGGAAGGGCGGGAGCGGCTGACCGAGCTTCTGACCTTCCACATCGTGCCCGGCGTGATCACTGCCGAGGACCTCGACGCCGCCATCCGCCGCGGCCAGGGACGCGCGACGGTCACCACCGTCTCGGGCGCGAACCTCACCGTCTCGCGCGAGGGCAATGCGCTCGTCATCGCGGATCCGTCGGGAAGCCGGGCCCGGGTGGTGCAGGCGGACCGCATCCAGTCCAACGGCGTCATCCACCATGTCGACGCGCTGCTGATGCCCGGCGGCGGGCGCTAGCTATTCGAACTCCAGGATGATTGCGTCGACGGCCAGGCTGTCTCCGGGCTTCGCGTCGACCTTCCTGACCGTGCCGGCTTTTTCGGCGCGCAGGATATTCTCCATCTTCATCGCCTCGACCACGGCGAGCGGCTGGCCGGCCTCGACGCGGTCGCCCTCGCCGACATGGAGGGCGGTGAGCAGGCCCGGCATCGGGCAGAGCAGGTAGCGGGAGAGGTCGGGCGGGACCTTTTCGATCATGTGGACCCCGAGCGCGGCGACATGCGGCGGAAGGACGCTGGCGACATGGCTCGCGCCGCGTGTGGTAAGGCGCCACTCACGGTTGCGGCGCGCCACCTGGACCGTGCGCTCGCGGTCGTCGATGCGAACCTTGAGCAGGGCCTGGCCCGGCTGCCAGCTGCCGATCAGCTCGCGTCCCTCGCCGCGGTCGACATGAGCGATCAGGCCCCCCTCGAAGCCGTCGAACTGGACATGGCGGTCGACACCGGCGATCCGGACGATGCGCTCGGGCGGGAGCAGGGTGTGGCTGCCGAGCTGGCCGCTGATCGTGTCGCGGCGCGCGTCGGTCTCCACCGCGACGAAGGCGGCGATGACGGCGAGGTCCTCGAGCAGCGCCGCATCCGCGGGCGCCCCGGCAAAGCCCTCGGGATATTCCTCCGCGATGAAGCCCGTGGTGAGGCGGCCGTCCCGGAAGCGCGGGTGCTGCATCAATGCGGAGAGGAAATCGACATTGTGGCCGATGCCCTCGATCCGGAACGAGTCGAGCGCCTCGATCTGGCGGTCGATCGCGGCTTCGCGGGTCGGCGCCCAGCTGATCAGCTTGGCGATCATCGGGTCGTAGAACATGCTGACCTCGCCGCCCTCGAACACGCCGTCGTCGACGCGGGTAAGATGGCCGTTGGTGCTTCGAGACGGGCCTTCGCCTTCGCTCAGTCCCTCCTCAGCATGAGCGTACCTGTTCCTGGTCCGCTCATCCTGAGGAGCCGGTGAGCCTGTCGAACCGGCGTCTCGAAGGACCTGCCGCGGCGGCTGGTACCGCACCAGCCGTCCGGTCGAGGGAAGGAAGCCGCGATAGGGGTCCTCGGCATAGACGCGGCTCTCGATCGACCAGCCGCTCAGGGTCACGTCGCCCTGCGCGAAGGCAAGCGCCTCGCCGGCCGCCACGCGGATCATCAGCTCGACCAAATCGAGGCCCGTCACCTCCTCAGTGACGGGGTGCTCGACCTGCAGCCGGGTGTTCATCTCGAGGAAGTAGAAGCTCTCGCCCGACGGGTCGGCGCCGCTGACGATGAGCTCGACCGTGCCGGCGCTGTGATAGCCGACCGCCCGCGCGAGGGCGACGGCCTGCTCTCCCATCGCGCGGCGCATCTCGGGCGTGACGAAGGGGGAGGGGGCCTCCTCGACCACCTTCTGGTGGCGGCGCTGGATCGAGCATTCGCGCTCGCCGAGATAGACGATGTTGCCGTGTTTATCGCCGATCAGCTGAATCTCGATGTGCCGGGGGCTCTCGATGAACTTCTCAATGAAGACGCGGTCGTCGCCGAAGCTCGCCAGCCCCTCGCGCTTGGTCGCCTCGAAGCCCTCGCGCACGTCCTGTTCGGACCAGGCGAGCCGCATGCCCTTGCCCCCGCCGCCGGCCGAGGCCTTCATCATCACCGGATAGCCGATCTCAGCCGCGATCCGGACCGCCTCCTCGGTCTCGGCGATGTCGCCGAGATAGCCGGGAACGATGTTCACGCCGGCGTCCCGGGCGATCTTCTTCGATTCGATCTTGTCGCCCATCGCCGCGATCGCTTTGGGCGGCGGGCCGATGAAGGCGATCCCCGCTTCGTCCAGCGCCCGTGCGAAGCTCTCGCGCTCCGAAAGGAAGCCGTAGCCCGGATGCACCGCCTCGGCGCCGGTCGCCTTGCAAGCGTCGACGATCAGCTCGGCGTTGAGATAGCTTTCCGAAGCGGGCGCGGGCCCGAGCCGCACGCTCTCGTCCGCCATCCGCACATGCGGCGCCCGCGCGTCTGCGTCGGAATAGACCGCGACGGTGGCGATCCCCATCCGCTTCGCCGTCCGGATGACGCGGCAGGCGATCTCGCCGCGATTGGCGATCAATAACTTCGAGAACATGCCGAACCCTGCCGCGTAAACTCTTCTGGAAACACGTCTCCGCCCGGATAGGAAGCCCTCGCCTCGCCCTGACAGACGATGATCGGGATCCACATGATGCGGTCATATTGCGTGCCGCGGTGCTCAGGTTCCCGCAGCTGAGAGATGCGCAAATCGCACGACCCGTCGCGGCGCAGACGCATCGTGAAGCGGAGCCAGCCGTCTTCCCCGCGCCGAACCTCCGACGGATCGGGATAAGCGCCGTTCGTGTCCGCGGGGCCTCGCCGGCAGCCCCGCGGCTCGACGATCCGGTGTGCCCTCGCTCCGATCACCGGCTCCGTCTCGATCGTCGTGGCGCCGTCGTCCGCCACTTGGAGTGTCAACGCCTGGTCTGCAAGCCAGATACAATAAGCGAGGCGCTGGATTTCACATTGCGGCGGCGCGGACGCCACCGCTGGTCCGACCCCCGGATGCAGCCCGAGACCGTCAGTCGCGGCCACCGCGACAGGGAGCATGGACTTCAAGACCTTGGCGAAGCGACCCATCATCAGCTCAGCGTGTCCATCCACAGGAAGAGGAACATGCCCATTCCCATTCCGAGCAGGCTCATCGCCGCCAGCATGTAGCGATGGAGATTGCGCGGCATCGGCTCGCCGGAAGCGCGGGCATAAGCGATCGAGTTCGCGGTGATCAGAGCGAGGGTGCCGGCGAGGGCGATGGCGCAGACCGACATTGCGATGTTGACCGTCTTGATGTCGGTGCGGTCGGCGGTCTGGGTCAGGGTCAGCACGCCGCCGAGGGCGAGGATCGAGAGCGTGGTCAGGAACTTTGAGAAATCGTAGGCGAGCGCCTCGCCATATTGCTCGGCGGGCTGCTCCTTCGGATCGACGCGCGTGTCTTCCTCGATCATTTGGCCGCCTCCTCCACGGGGGGCAGATTGTGGCCGAGGAGCTTGAGCAGCTCGCCCGCGGCGTCGACCAGATTGGTGCCGGGTCCGAAAATTGCCTGGACGCCGGCCTCGCGCAACATCTCGTAATCCTGTGCAGGGATGACTCCCCCGACCACCACCTTGATGTCGGCGCGGCCCATCTCGCGAAGGCGGGCGATCAGTTCCGGGACCAGCGTCTTGTGGCCCGCGGCGAGGCTGGAGGCGCCGACCACGTCGACTTCGCGCTCGACCGCGAGGCGGGCGCTCTCCTCGGGCGTCTGAAAGAGCGGCCCGGGGACGACGTCGAAGCCGAGATCGGCGAAGGCCGAAGCGACGAGGTTGGCGCCGCGGTCGTGGCCGTCCTGGCCCATCTTGGCGACAAGCAGACGGGGCCGCCGTCCGAGCCGGCGCTCGATCGCCCCGACCCCCTCTTGCGCGCGCGCCCATTTCGGATCGCCCTCGTACGCGCCGCCATAGATGCCGCGCACCGGCTCGGGCACGGTGTCGTAGCGGCCCCAGGCTTCCTCCAGCGCGAAGCTGATCTCGCCGAGCGTCGCGCGGGCGCGGGCGGCTTCGACGGCGAGCGCGAGGAGATTCGTGTCTTTTCCTCCCCGGGACGGGGAGGGGGACCGCGAAGCGGTGGAGGGGCCGGCGCCACCGGCGCCGGTTTTACCGTCGCCGGCCCCTCCACCATGCTTCGCATGGTCCCCCTCCCCATTCCGGGGAGGAGCTACGCGGGCTGCCTCCGTCAAAGCCGCCAGCGCACCCCGAACCGTCGTCTCGTCCCGATCCCGCCGCACCCGCTCGATCCGCGCGATCTGGCCGGAGCGGACTTTGGCATTGTCGACCTCGAGGATGTCGAGCGGCGCCTCGTCTTCGAGCCGGTAGCGGTTGACGCCGACGATCACCGTCTCGCCGCGGTCGACCCGCGCCGCGCGCTCGGCCGAAGCCTCCTCGATCCGGCGCTTGGGCATGCCCTCGCGCACCGCCGCCGTCATCCCGCCGAGCGCCTCCACCTCCTCGATCAGCGCCCAGGCGCGATCGGCGAGGTCATTGGTCAGGGCTTCCACGAAATACGAACCCCCTAGCGGGTCCGCGACGCTGGCGATGCCGCTCTCCTCGGCGAGGATGAGCTGGGTGTTGCGCGCGATGCGGGCGGAGAAATCGGTCGGAAGCGCCATCGCCTCGTCGAAGCTGTTGGTGTGCAGCGACTGCGTGCCGCCGAGCACCGCGGCCATCGCTTCGATCGTGGTGCGGACGATATTGTTGTAGGGGTCCTGCTCGGTGAGCGAGACCCCGCTGGTCTGGCAATGGGTGCGCAGCATCAACGATTTCGGGTTCTTCGCACCGAAATCGCTCATGATCCGATGCCACAGCGTCCGCGCGGCGCGCAGCTTGGCGACCTCCATGAAGAGGTTCATGCCGATGCCGAAGAAAAAGCTGAGCCGAGGCGCGAAGGCGTCCACGTCCAGCCCCCTGGCCAAGGCGGCGCGGACATATTCCATGCCGTCCGCGAGGGTGAAGGCGAGCTCCTGCACCGCCGTCGCCCCGGCCTCCAGCATGTGGTAGCCCGAGATCGAGACCGAATTGAAGCGCGGCATGTGCCGGCTCGTATAGGCGATGATGTCGGCGACGATCCGCATCGAGGGCTCGGGCGGGTAGATATAGGTATTGCGGACCGCGAACTCTTTCAGAATGTCGTTCTGGATGGTGCCCGAAAGCTGCGCCTGAGCGACGCCCTGTTCCTCCGCGGCGACGATGTAGAAGGCCATGACCGGCAGCACCGCGCCGTTCATCGTCATCGAGACCGACATGGTGTCCAGGGGTATGCCGTCGAACAGGATCTTCATGTCCTCGACGGTGTCGATGGCGACGCCCGCCTTGCCGACGTCGCCGACCACGCGGGGATGGTCGCTGTCGTAGCCGCGATGCGTGGCCAGATCGAAGGCCACCGAGAGGCCCTTCTGACCCGCCGCGAGGTTGCGCCGATAGAAAGCGTTCGAATCCTCGGCGGTCGAGAAGCCGGCATATTGCCGGATCGTCCACGGGCGGCCGGTGTACATCGAGGCGTAGGGGCCGCGGGTGAACGGCGCAAAGCCCGGCAGGCCGGGATCGATGCCCTCGACATCCTCGGCCGTGTAGAGCGGCCGGACCTCGATCCCCTCCGGCGTGTGCGTGGTGAGGTCCTGACCCTTCACCTCTTTCGACGCGGCGGCCCGCCAGTCGGCGAGCGTGGGTGAGACGGCGGCCGGCGCGTCGCGGCGCGGAGGCGGGGCGGCGCCCGAATCCTCGCCCTGGTTCGTCTCGATCTTCGGTCTTTCGCTCACTCGGACCTCACCAAAGGCGCGCTCATCCTGAGGAGCCGCTGAGCGAAGTCGAAGCGGCGTCTCGAAGGACGCACTGAAGCGGCACAAGGTCCTTCGAGACGGGCCTTCGCCTTCGCTCAGTCCCTCCTCAGGATGAGCGGGTTGGAAGTCAATGTCCCTGTTTCGGCGTCTCCATCAGCTCGACCAGCACGCCGCCCATGTCCTTCGGGTGGACGAAGATCACCGGCGTCCCGTGGGCGCCGATGCGCGGCTCGCCGAGCACCTTGGCGCCCTTGGCCTCCATCTCGGCCTTGGCCTCGTCGATATCCGGGACCTCGAAGCAGACATGGTGCTGGCCGCCAGCGGGGTTCTTCGCGAGGAAACCGTGCAGCGGCGAGTTCTCGCCGAGCGGCTCGATCAGCTCGATCTGGCTGTTGGGCGTATCGACGAAGCACACCCGCACGCCCTGGGCGGGGAGGTCGAACGGCTCATGGATCACGCTCGCGCCGAGCAGGTCACGGTAGAGGGCGACGCTTGTCTCGATCGAGGGCGTGGCGACGCCGACATGGTTGAGACGGCCGAGCTTCATCGCATTTCCTTCAGCATGTGGGGACGCGCGATTCGGCGGCGTCGAGCTGGAAGCGCCCGCCGCGCAGCCGGTAGGTCTCCGTGAAATCCTCATAGCCGCTATAGACGACGTCGAATGACCGGCCGGGCCGGAGGTTTGCGACCCGGCCCTCGAGCTCGAAGCCGCCTTCTTCGCCTTCATTCGTGTAGCCGGTCTGCACCCGTGCGATCTGCGCGGGCCGATCCCCGGTGAGATCGTACCAGCTGACGAAATGGCAGAAGATGCCCTGATTCCCCCCACCGCCCTCGACGCGCAGCGCCGGCCGGCCGGTCAGCTCTTCGCTGATGCGCCAGTCGGGGGGGCGGCCATAATCGTCAGTTGCGACGCTCAGCCATTCGCCCTCGACGCGGAAGCCGTCGCCCGCGGCGGCGAGGCGGTGGACGGCGAGGTGGCCGGCGCAGGCATGGCACTCCTCGGCGTTGGTCCCTTCGCTCACCAGCATTGCCTTGTCGCCGATCCAGACGAGCCGCCCGGGGCGGAAGGTGATGTCGGCCTCTTCAACCGTTCGCGTCGCGCGCGCGCCGAAAGCGGTACGGAATGCGGCGGCGAGCTGCTCGGCTGCCGGGCGGTCGCGTATCGTCGGAGCGGTGGCAGCTTCGACGAGGTTTTGCTCCGGCACGGTAACGACGGGCGGCGCGGCGTCCGCCTGGCCGGTTTCGGCCGTCTCGCTGCCGCCGCTGCGCAGAACCAGCCAGGCCATCGCTGCGAAGACGACAAGGGCAGCGAGCAATGCGGCCGGGACGAGCCATTCCGGCCTGCGCCTCTGCACCGCGATCACATGTTCGCGCTCGACGTCCGCCGGCGGCGCATCCGCAGTCGCCGCCCCGGCGCGGCCCAGCAGCGCCGCTTTTTCGGCAGCGAACTCCTCCTCGCTCAGCGCGCCGCTCTCCCGCAGTCGCTGCAGCCGCTCCAGCGCTTCGATGCGGCCGGTCATCGCACCATCCCTTTCGTCACAGCCTCTCCCTCAGGTCGAGACCGAGCAGGAGGTCCGCCGCGACGACGAGCATGAGCAGCAATGTGAGCGCGTGCAACCCGAGCAGCACCGCGAACCTGGAGTGCGAGTCCGCACGCTCGTGATAGGTCCGGTAGAGGGGCAGCCGCCCGTCACGCAGCCCCCGGAAAATCCGCAGCCCGATCAGCGGTACTAGCGCCAGCGCGAAGAGGCCGACTACGGACTCTATCGGGAGACCGTGAGCTGCCCGCGCATTTGCGGATGGTAGATGCAGTAGATCGGGAATGTCCCCGCCTGGCGGACGGTCATGCTCGCGCGACGGCCCTGCGGAATGTTGACGTTGAAGCTGCGGTTCCGCGCCGTCGCCGTATGGGGGACATTGTCCCGGTTCACCCAGACGATGGTGTCGCCGACCCTGATGCCGCTCGGGATGCGGCCGTAGCTCATGTTCGCCATGGTGATCACGTGCTGGCGCGGCTGCGCGTTCGCGCGCCCGGCCAGTGTAAGCACCGCAAGGGCGGTCCCGCCCCCCAGCAAATCGCGCCGATTCATGGGCACCTCCAACAGCTTACGCCTGAGCTTACCGCAAATGGCGGAGCGAGTCACGATCCGCGACCTGGCGCGGTTAACGGTGCAGTCCTGCAAAGTTGCTGTTACACTCCCGAGTCGGAAGGCTTGAGGCGGGGAGAATGATGGCCGATCGATGGGGTCCGGCAGTCTCGGTGCTGATGCCGGTGCGCAACGGGGCTGCGTACCTGTCCGAGGCGATCGCCAGCCTTGCCGCGCAGACGTTCCGAGACTTCGAGATCGTGGTCATCGACAATGGCAGCACCGACGCGACCCCGCAGCTGCTCTGCGAATGGGCGAAGCGCGAGCCGCGGCTGCGTTCGGTGCGGATCGAAGGGCCGCGACTGACGCGGAGCCTGAACCTCGCCGCGAAGCTCGCCCGTGCGCCTTTGCTCGCCCGGCTCGACGCCGACGACGTCGCGCTGCCGCACCGGCTCGAGCGCCAGGTGGCGGCGATGGCGGCCAATCCCGGGATCGGGCTGCTTGGCAGCAACGTCGAGCTGATCGACGGGCGCGGTCGAAGGCTCGGCCGCACCTCGGTTCCCGTCGACGACGCCGCGATCCGGCACGCGCAGCGGACGAGCTGCGTGCTCGCGCCCTCGTCCACGATCATCCGCGCCGATCTCTTCCGAAAGGTTGGAGGCTATCGTCCCGGGCTCAACATTTCCGAGGATTTCGATCTCTGGTCGCGACTCGCGGAGCATTGCGAGCTGGCGGCCCTGCCCGACCTGCTCGTCCGCTTCCGGGTCCATCGCGGCAGCGTCACCGCGCGCCAGCCGCGGCGGATGGCGCTGGCGGCAATGTGCGTCGTCGCAGCCTGCGAGGCTCGACGCAGGGGCGAACCGGAACCCTTCGCCGCGGGCAGCCCGAACCTCCGCCGCGCCCTGCCGCTGCTCGGCCTGTCTCGCGCCGAGGCGCGCCGCGTCGTGGCGATCCGAAGCCGCGTCAACATGGCCTACCGCCTGTTCCTCGGCCTGCCGCTGCCGATCGCGGTAAAAACAGCGCTTCCCGGCATCGTCGGCAGCCTCGGAGTGAGGCGGCTCTACCAGGCGTGGCTCAGATGGGCGCATCGGCGCCAGCTGCCGGAGACGCAGCCGTCCGAGTCGCAATCGCCCGCCGCCGAAGCCGCGGCCACGGGACGCCTCGCCGCCTAGAGACTCGAGACCGCCTGCAACCGCTCCGCCTCCGGCTCCTCGGCGTCCCCAAGCGCCGCCGCCATGGCGACGTTGAGCTGATCCGGCGTGAACGGCTTGGCGAGGACCTGGACGTTATCGGGCCGGTTGGCGATCGACTGGGCATCGGCATAACCGGTGATGATCACGGCCGGCAGCCCCGGACGCAGCGCGCGCGACTGGCGGATGACCTCCGCGCCCGACAAATGCGGCATCGCGTAATCGGTGATGAGGAGGTCGCAGCAGCCGGAATCGGCACCGAGCACCGACAGCACTTCCGGCCCGTCCGAGGCTTCGATCACGGTGTGGCCGAGGTCGGCGAGCAAGGCCGCGGTGGTCGTTCGGACGCCGTCATGGTCGTCGACCAGCAAAACCCGCAACGGCTCCGCGTTGCGGACCGCGGAGGGGCATTTCTCGCGCTGCGCCGCCGCCACGGCCGGCGCGCGGGGCAGCCAGATCTCCGCCCGGGTGCCGATCTCGACTTCGCTTTCGATCCGGAACGCGCCGCCCGACTGCTTGGCGAAGCCGTAGACCATCGAGAGGCCGAGGCCGGTGCCCTTGCCGACTTCCTTGGTGGTGAAGAAGGGCTCCATCACCTGTTCGAGCAATTCGGCCGAAATGCCGCACCCGCTGTCGGCGACGGTCAGCACGACATAGTCGCCTGCCGGGAGGCCGACGCTCGGGTCGCGCGCGATCGAGCGGTTCTCCGCCGCGATGGCGATCGTGCCGCCGTCCGGCATCGCGTCGCGGGCGTTTATGATCAGGTTCATCAGCGCGAGCTCGAGCTGGGACTGGTCCGCGAACGGACGCCAGACGCCCTTCTCGATGCGCCAGTCGAGCTCGACGAGGCCGCCCAGCGTGTGGGCGAGAAGGTCGGTCACCGCGGCGGAAAGCGCCTCGATCTCGATCGCCGCCGGCTCCAGCTGCTGGCGGCGGGCGAAGGCGAGAAGCCGGCCGACCAGCTCGGAGCCCTGCTCGGCGGCGCGCCGCGTCATGCCGAGGATCTTGAGATGCTCTTCCTCGAGCGGCAGACGGCGCTCGATCAGGCCGAGGCCGCCGAGGACGGCGGCGAGCAGGTTGTTGAAATCGTGGGCGATGCCGCCCGTCAACTTGCCGATCGCGTCCATCTTGCGCGCCTGGACGAGCTGGCTTTCGAGCTCCTTCCGGTCGGTGACGTCGAGCAAAGTGCCGGCATATTCGAGCGGCCGGCCGTCGGCGTCCCGCAGCAGCACCGCCTGGTCGAGAAAATGGCGATACTGCCCGTCGGAATGGAGCCAGCGATATTCGACCGCGAAGGAGCGCACCTGCGGTCGTCCCGCGAGGGCGCCGAGCACGCGCTCGCGGTCGTCGGGATGGAGCCGTTCCAGCCACAGGCTCGGGCTCGCCTCGATATCCTCGAAGGCGAAGCCGGTCAGCGCCGTGAAATTACCGCTGACGAACTTGGGCACCCGCGGCGCCGCGTCGACCGCTTCGAGATAGAGGACGATCGGCAGCGACTGGATGATCGCGCCCTGGCGCTGCTCGGCCAGGCGCAGCTCCTGCTCGATCCGGAGGCGCTCGGCATTGGCCTTGAGGTTGGCGTCGAGCAAGGCCTGCTCTTGCTTCGCCTTGCGCTGGATTTCCCTGGTCATGGCGAAGAGGTCGACGAAGACCGCCACCTTGGAGCGCAGCACGACCGGGTCCACCGGCTTGAACACATAATCGACCGCCCCCATCGAATAGCCGCGGATGAGGTGCTCGGTCTCCTTGTTGACGGCGGAGAGGAAGACGATCGGGATCCGCTTGGTCTGCTCGCGCGAGCGGATCATCTGAGCGGTCTCGTAGCCGTCTATCCCGGGCATGTAGACGTCGAGAAGGATCACGGCGAACTCGCCCCTCAGGAGGTGGCGAAGCGCCTCCTCGCCCGATTTCGCGACCACGACCTCGCCGATGTCCTCGAGCACGTTCTGGATGGCGAGCAGGTTGCGCTCGTCGTCGTCGACGACGAGGACACGGGGGCGCTCGGGCGGCGCGTCCCCCGCGGCGACGGCCGCGGGGGCGGGCACGGACTCCGCCGCGCCGCCGGAGGGGGTGCGAACGCCCATCCTTACTCGGCCGCCGCCGTCTCGGCCGCGGCCGGGCGGCCGCGTTCGCGGCCGCGCGCAATCCAGACTCGGAGCAAAGCGAGCAGCAGGTCGATGTCGACCGGCTTGGCGATATAGTCGGAGGCGCCGGCGTCGAGGCACTTCTGCCGGTCGCCCTTCATCGCCTTGGCGGTGACCGCGATCAGCGGCACTTCGGCAAGCTCGCGATTGCTGCGGATCTGCCGCATCGTCTCATAGCCGTCCATCTCCGGCATCATGATATCGATCAGCGCGATATCGATGCCCGGCGTCTGCTCGAGGATGAGGATGCCGTCCTTGCCGCGTTCGGCGTGCGCCACCTCGACATCGTAGCTCTCGAGCACGCTGGTCAGCGAATAGATGTTGCGGATGTCGTCGTCGACGATGAGGATCTTGGAGCCGGCGAGCTCCGGAACCGCGCGGGTGGCAATCTCGGCGGCTTTGGGCACGATCTCCAGCACCGGCTCGGCGCGCTCGATATGCTCGGCCAGGTCCCGGAACACCTGCGCCAGCTTCTCTTCCTCGGCCGGCTTCTCGGTCGCGCCGAACGCGCCCATCTCGATCACGGAGCCGAGCTTGTCGGCTCCGGAGATGACGTGGATCGGCACGTGCCGGGTCTGCGGATCGTGCTTGAGCAGATCGAGCAGCACATAGCCGTCGATGTCGGAGAGGCCGAGATCGAGGGTGATCGCATCCGGCTGGAGCTTGCGCGCCATCGCGAGGGTGCCCGCGCCGGCGGTCGAGACGACGCCCTTCAGCCCCGCACGGCGCGCCATGTCCAGCAGGATCGCGGCGAAGGTCGGGTCGTCCTCGACGATGAGGACGAAGGCATCCTCGCCCAGCACGTCGCGGTCGTCGCTGACCTCGAAGCCGGTCGGCAAAGCGGTCGGCACCAGCGCGCCGGTATTGTCGTAGCGTGCGTTGGCGCCGCCCGGCGACGCGGCGACGGTCGGCGCCAGGGCCTGGAGCGGGACGAACAGGGTGAAGGTCGATCCTTCGCCGGGCCTCGACCGGACCTGCAGCTCGCCGCCGAGGAGACGAGCGATCTCGCGGCTGATCGAAAGGCCGAGGCCGGTGCCGCCATATTTGCGGCTGGTCGTGCCGTCGGCCTGCTGGAACGCCTCGAAGATGAGCTTCTGCTTGTCCTCGGGAATGCCGATGCCGGTGTCGGTGACGGCGATCTCGATCGCCTTGTCGGCATTGCGCAGCACCGGATGGCTCGGGCTCCAGCCGCCTTCCGCGCACCGCACGCCGAGAGTAACGCTGCCGTGCGACGTGAACTTGAAGGCGTTGGAGAGCAGGTTGAGCACGATCTGCTGGAGCCTCTTCTCGTCGGTCCGGATCGCGGCGGGCAGGGTCTCGTCGAACTCGACGTTGAAATCGAGATTCTTGTCGGCGGCGAGCTGGCGGAAGGTCCGCTCCATATGCTGCTTGAGGCTGGAAAGCGGCATCTCGCCGATCTCGATCGAGACGGTGCCCGATTCGATCTTCGAGAGATCGAGGATGTCGTTGATGAGGCTCAGGAGGTCGGATCCCGCCGAGTGGATGGTGCGGGCGAACTCCGTCTGCTTCTCGTTGAGGTTGCCCTGCGGGTTGTCGGCCAGCAGCTTCGAGAGGATCAGCAGCGAGTTGAGCGGGGTCCTCAGCTCGTGGGACATGTTGGCGAGGAACTCGGACTTGTACTTGGAGGTCAGCGCCAGCTGCTCGGCCTTCTCCTCCACCGCGCGGCGGGCCATCTCGATCTCGATATTCTTGGCCTCGACCTGCTTCTTCTCGTTCTCGAGCAGCTGGGCCTTTTCTTGCAGCTCCTCGTTGGTCGCGTGCAGCTCCTCCTGCTTGGTGGTGAGCTCGGTCTGGCGGGCCTGCAGCTCGGCGGTGAGGAGCTGCGACTGCTTGAGCAGGCCCTCGGTGCGCATCGTCGCGGCGATGGTGTTGAGCACGATGCCCACCGATTCCATCAGCTGGTCGAGGAAGCTCTGGTGGGTCTCGCTGAACTCGTTGAACGAGGCGAGCTCGATCACCGCCTTGACGTCATCCTCGAACAAGGCGGGGAGGATGTTGACGTTGGCGGGCTTGGCGTGGCCGAGGCCGGAGCCGATGCGGATGAAGTCGCCGGGCACGTCGCTCAGCAGCATCGAGCGCTTGTCCGCCGCCGCCTGGCCGACCAGGCCTTCGCGTAGCTTGAAGCTCGGCTTCAGCTCATCGCGGTTTTCGGCGCCGTAGCTGGCGGCGAGTTCGAGGACCGTCTCAT
>DASVSD010000008.1:0-28161 GCA_036388255.1 Allosphingosinicella sp.
CGCCCGCAAGGCGATGGTCCGCGCCGACACGCTCGTCACCCCGATCAACGACAGCTTCGTCGATCTCGACCTGATCGGCCAGGTCGACGCGGAAACCTACCGCGTGCGGCGGCCGAGCTTCTACGCGGAGCTGGTCTGGAACAGCCGCACCCAGCGGGCCAAGGCCACCGGCCGCAGCGTCGACTGGGTCGTCCTTCGCAACCGCCTCCAGCATATCGAATCGCACAATCTTCGCCGCGTCGGTGCCGCGCTTGGCGAATTGTCCCGCCGCGTCGGCTTCCGCGTTATCCCCGGGCTTGGCGAGCGCGTCATCTACCGCGAGCTCTTCCCCAAGGGCCTGACCCTGCTCGATCTCGCCCAGATCGGCGAGGTCGGGCTCAGCCACATCGCCGCGCGGCAGGAGCTGCGCGAGATGATCGCCGGCTTCGGGCTCCCCGAGGCGGGCCGCGCCGCGGCCGAGGACCGGGAGCCGGCCGCCGCCCAATGAACAAGATCCTTCTCCTCCTCCTTCTCGCGGGCGCGCTCTATTTGTGGTGGAAGCGGCGGACCGTGCGCCCGGCGCGCATGCCGGTCGCCGAGGCGCGTCGCCTGCTCGGAGTCGGCGAGGGCGCGAACCTCGAGGAGATCCGCGCCGCGCACCGCCGGCTGATCGCCCGCGTCCACCCCGATGCCGGCGGCTCGGCCGACCTCGCCGAGCGGGTCAACGCCGCGCGCGACACGCTGGTCGCCGAAATGAACCGCAGGACGCCTCGCGCGTCTTGAGACCGTCCCCCGTCCGACCCACGGAGCCTCCCGAATGAGCCATCGCTTCAGCCCGACCTCTTTGCGCGAATATGACATACGCGGCATTGTCGGGGAGACGCTGGGCGAGGACGACGCCGAAGCGGTCGGCCGCAGCTTCGGCACGGTGCTGCGCCGCGCCGGAGGGACGCGCGTCGCCGTCGGGCGCGATGGCCGCGAGAGCTCGCCGGGGCTCGAGCGGCGCCTGGTCGAAGGTCTCACCAAAGCGGGCGTCGACGTCGTCAGGATCGGCATAGGCCCGACGCCGATGCTCTATTTCGCCGAGGCCGAGCTCGAGGTCGACGGCGGCATCATGATCACCGGCAGCCACAATCCGGGCAATTACAACGGCTTCAAGATGGTGCATCGCCATGCGGCCTTCTTCGGCGCCGAGATCCAGGCGCTCGGGCGGATGGCGGAGGCCGGCGACTGGGAGGAAGGCGGCGGCACCGTCGGCGACGCCGACGTGATGGACATGTATGTCGACCGGCTGGTGGAGGATTTCGACGGCGGGCCTTTCCGGGTCGGGTGGGACGCCGGCAACGGCTCCGGCGGGCCGGTGGTCGAGCGGCTCGTCCGGAAGCTGCCGGGCGAGCACCACCTCCTCTACACCGAGGTCGACGGCCGCTTCCCGAACCACCATCCCGATCCCACCGTCGAGGCCAATCTCGAGGACCTGAAGCGCCTCGTCGCCGAGAGAAACCTCGACTTCGGCGTGGCGCTGGACGGCGATGCGGACCGGATCGGCGCGGTCGACGGCCAGGGGCGCGTGATCTGGGGCGACCAGCTGCTCGGCATCCTCGCCGAGCCGGTGCTTCAGGACCTGCCGGGCTCCACCATCATCGCCGACGTGAAGGCCAGCCAGGCGCTCTACGACCGGATCGCCGAGCTGGGCGGCGAGCCGTTGATGTGGAAGACCGGCCACAGCCTCATCAAGTCGAAGATGAAGGAGACCGGTGCGCCGCTCGCCGGCGAGATGTCGGGCCACATCTTCTTCGCCCACCAATATTACGGCTTCGACGACGGCATCTACTCGGCAGTGCGCCTGATCCGCGCCGTCTCCCGCCTGGGCGGCTCCCTCACCGCCTTGCGCTCGGCGATGCCGCCCGTGATCAATACCCCCGAGATGCGCTTCCAGGTCGACGAGACGCGCAAGTTCGCGGTGGTCGACGAGGTGCTGGAGCGGCTCCGCGCCGCGGGGGCCGCGGTCAACGACACCGACGGCGCCCGCGTCAACACAGCCGACGGCTGGTGGCTGCTGCGCGCCTCCAACACCCAGGACGTCCTCGTCGCCCGCGCCGAGGCGCAGACCCACGACGGGCTCGACCGGCTGATGGCGCAGATCGACGAGCAGCTCGCTCTGTCCGGCCTCCGGCGCGGCGAGCAGGTCGCCCACTGACATGCCCAGGCTCTACCCGGAGGCGCTGCTCTTTTGCGTCGTCTGGGTAGCGCTCGCGATCGCCGGCTGGGCCTATGCCGGCCTCCGCGCCGGCCTCGCCCTTTCGGTCGGGCTGTTCCTGATCGTCATGCCCGCCAGCGCGATCACCTTGTCTAGGACCGGCAATTTCGCGCTCGAGCGCGGAGTGAGATGGGGCATATTGATCGTTGCGGCGTTGATCCTTTTCTCGCTCACCGACTTTGACGGCTGAGGCGGCAGTGCTGGCCCGTCACCCCAAAAGCAAGGTTGGGATGCCCAGCATCTCTCCGGCGCGGGCCTGCTTGCGGTCGAGCGTCACAAGCGTAGCGTTTGCCCCAGATGCTACCGCGACGTGCAGAGCGTCTCCGCCGCGCAACCCCGTTTCCGATCGTTCGGCCAATCGCGCGGCGGTGCGGAAATCCTCTCGCGTCACCGGCAGGGACTCGAACGCGCCTTCGATGTAGCGGCGCAGCGCGGCCAGCGCCCCGGCCTGTTCGGCTGCCGAGATTACCCCCATACGATGTTTCTGCGAAAGCGCCGCCACCGCTTCGGTCATCAGCCAGTCGCTCACCAAAACGCCCTCCGCAGTTTCGAGCCATTCGAGTACGGCCGGTGTCCCGACCTCGGCCGAGACGGCGGATACGAGAACCGACGTGTCGATGTAGAACATCAGTAGCGATCTTCGCGCCGCATTCTCTCCACGAAGCTCAAGCCGTCCGGATCTTCGTATATCTGCATCTTGGCCGTCAGCGCACGCAGCGCGCTCAGCGCCTCCATATCAAGCCGGTTCCTCGGTTTTTCGATCGCGACGATCTTGGCGACGGGCTTTCCGCGGCGAGTGATCGTCACTTCTTCGCCGCCTTCCGCGCGCTCGACGAGCTCGCTCAGGCGCGCTTTCGCATCAGAGAGGTTGACCGCACCCATTACGCAGCTCCGGACTAGTTAGTTGGTCAGATGTAGCCCAGACTGCCCTCCAATTCAATCGTCCTCGTCCTCTCGGTCGGCCTTCTGATCGTCATGCCCGCGAGCGCGATCACGCTGTCGCGCACCGCAATTTCGCACTCGAGCGCGGGTGCGGTGGGGGCATCCTCGTGGCGGCGGCGCTGGTGCTGTTTCTCGTCGCCATGTGACGTGCGAGGCGCTTGCCATCGGAATGCCGGCAAAATATGTACGACATTGTCTTACAGGAGCAATGCATGGCCAGCCGTGCCAACAAACCGGTCAGCGTTACTCTCGGCCCTCTCGCCGCGGCGGCAGAGGCGCGGGTGAAGCAGGGCCGCTATGCCTCAGTGTCCGAGGTCGTCCGCGCCGGCCTTCGCGCGCTGGAGCGCGAGGAGGCGGAGTTCGACGCCATCCTGAGGCGCAAGGTGGAGGAGGCGATGGCCGATCCGAGGCCCGATCTTACGATGGAGGAAGCGACTGCGGCGCTCGAGGCGCACCGTCAAGCCCGCCTGAAGCGTGACGCATAGGATCATCCTCAGACCAGCTGCGGTCGAGGATCTGGCCGCGATCTACGATTGGATCGCCGAGCATGCCAACGACGATACGGCTACAGCCTATCGCGACCGCGTTTCTCGCGGCCTGTGCCCGCTTGGCGGACTTTCCAAATCGCGGTTCGGTCCGCGATGACGTTCGCCCGGGCCTGCGCACGATCGCTTTCGAACGGCGCGCCGTGATCGTCTACTTCGTAGAGGAGAGCGAGGTGCGCGTTGCCCGCATTCTCCATCACGGCCGAGACCTCCACCGGGCGTTCCAGAACCCGGAGAGCTAATCGTCCTCGTCCTCCCTTCCGACCAGGTTGAGCTCGCGTGCCTTGATCTGGTGGAGGGCGCACCAGTGCATCAGGGCGTCCTCGCGGCCGTGGGTGATCCAGACCTCGCGCGGCGCCAGCTCGCGGATGGTCTGGGTGAGCTCGTCCCAGTCGGCGTGGTCGGAGACGATCAGAGGCAGCTCGACGTTGCGCTGGCGGGCGCGCTGGCGGACGCGCATCCAGCCCGAGGCCATCGCCGTGATCGGCTCGGGGAGGCGGCGCGACCAGCGGTCGTTGAGCGCGCCGGGCGGCGCGATCACGATCCGGCCGCGCAGCTCGTCCTTCTTCGCGCCGGTCGCCGGGCGCACGTCGCCGAGCGCCACGCCCTGCTCTTCGTAAAGCGCGCAGAGCCGCTGGAGGGCGCCGTGGATGTAGATCGGGTCCGAATGGCCGCGGCAGCGAAGCTCGGCGATCAGCCGCTGCGCCTTGCCGAGCGCATAGGCGCCGACGAGCACGCAGCGCTCCGGATTGTCGTGGAGGCGGGCGAGCAGCCGGTCGATCTCGCTCGCCGTCTCGGGATGGCGGAAGACGGGGAGGCCGAAGGTCGCCTCGGTGACGAAAATGTCGCAGGGCACCGGTTCGAAAGGCGCGCAGGTCGGGTCGGGACGGCGCTTGTAGTCGCCCGAGACGACGACCCGCTCCCCCTTATGTTCGAGCACGATCTGGGCGGAGCCGAGGACGTGGCCGGCGGGGACGAAGCCGACGTCGACCTCGCCGACGCGCACGACTTCGCCATAGCCGACGGCGCACCCGCCGGGCTGCGGCCCGTAGCGGCAGTCCATGATCGCCAGCGTCTCGGCCGTCGCCCACACCCGTTCGTGGCCGCCGCGGGCGTGGTCGCCATGGCCGTGCGTGACGAGCGCGCGCGGCTTCGGCTCGGACGGATCCACCCAGGCGTCCGCCGGCTTCACATAGATGCCTTCGGGAAAAGGCTCGATCCAGGAACCGAGACGGGCCATTGGGAGCTATATGGCAGGAGGGCCGCAGGGCGCCAAGCGAGGCGCAAGCGACGCAAGCGAAGGAGTGAGCGAGACATGGATGCCGGTGGATTCAACTGGAGCTTGCTGACGATCGTCGGCCCGGCTCTGCTCGCCGTGGTGATCCTCTGGGCCCTGCTCAGGAACCGCGGCGCCTCGCGCGCCAGCCGCGAACGCACCGAGGAGGGCACGCGCCGCGTCTACGAGCAGGAAGAGGCCGAGCGCCGCGACGGCGGCCCGGACGGCGGCGCGAAGGGACCATAGCCCACGTCCGCGACCGCTGACCGGCTCCTCCTGCCGCCGGTCGTCGCCCAATGGTTCGCCGCCAAGGGCTGGGCGCCCCGCCGCCACCAGCTCGACATGCTCGCGGTCGCCCGCGCCGGGCGGAGCGCGCTGCTCGTCGCCGCGACCGGGGCCGGCAAGACGCTGGCCGGCTTCCTGCCGAGTCTCACGGAGCTGATCGCGGAGCCGACCGAGGGGCTCCACACGCTCTACGTCTCGCCGCTGAAGGCGCTGGCGGTCGACGTCCAGCGCAACCTGCTGACCCCGATCGAGGAAATGGGCCTGCCGATCCGGGTCGAGACGCGCACCGGCGACACGCCGTCCGACCGCCGCGTCCGCCAGCGCCTGCGGCCGCCGCAGATGCTGCTGACCACGCCCGAATCGCTGAGCCTGCTGCTCAGCCACGAGGACAGCATCCTGCTGTTCGCCGGGCTGAGCACGATCGTCGTCGACGAGATCCACGCTTTCGCCCCAGGCAAGCGCGGCGACCTGCTGAACCTCGCCATGGCGCGGCTGCAGCGCCTCGCCCCCGGCCTGCGCAGGGTGGGACTGTCGGCCACCGTCTCCGATCCCGAGGCCTATCAGGGCTGGCTCGCACCGCATGGCGACGCCGAGGCGGTCGACCTCGTGCTGGGGGAGCCGGGCGCCGAGGCCGACATCCGGATCATGCTTCCCGAGGACGAGAAGGTCCCCTGGGCGGGACATAGCGGGCGCTGGGCGGCCGAGCAGGTGATGCGCGAGATCGAGCGGCACAAGACGACCTTGGTCTTCTGCAACACGCGCTCGCTCTGCGAGCTCATCTTCCAGGACCTCTGGACGATCAACGAGCAGCAGCTGCCGATCGGCATCCACCACGGCAGCCTCGCGCTCGAGGCGCGGCGCAAGGTCGAGGCGGCGATGGCGGCCGGAAGGCTGCGCGCTTTGGTCTGCACCGCCAGCCTCGACCTCGGCGTCGACTGGGGCGACGTCGACCTCGTCATCCAGATGGGCGCGCCCAAGGGCTCGTCGCGCCTCGTCCAGCGCATCGGCCGGGCCAACCACCGGCTCGACGAGCCGTCCGAGGCCTTGCTCGTCCCGGGCAACCGCTTCGAATATCTCGAAGGGCGCGCCGCGCTCGATGCGATCGAGGAGGGGGAGCTCGACGCCGAGGCCTTCCGCCCCGGCGCGCTCGACGTCCTCGCCCAGCACGTCATGGCGGCCGCCTGCTCCGCGCCGTTCCGGGAAGAGGAGATGCTCGCGGAAGTCCGCTCCGCCGCGCCTTATGCGGGGCTGCAGGAGGAGACGTTCCGCCAGGTGCTCGGCTTCATCGAAAGCGGCGGCTATTCGCTCAAGGCCTATGACCGCTTCCGGCGGCTGACGCGGGAGCCGGACCCCGGATCGGGGTCCGGGGCAGGCGCCACCTGGCGCGTCTCGCATCCGCGCTTCGTCCAGCAGCACCGGATGAACGCCGGGATCATCGTCGATGCGCCTTTGCTCGACGTCCGCTTCCGGAACGGCCGCCGGCTCGGCACCGTCGAGGAGCAGTTCGGCGCCACCTTGCGGCCCGGCGACACATTCTACTTTTCCGGCCTCGTCCTCGAGCTCGAGAAAATCGACGGCACCGACCTCGTCGTCCACGCGACAAGAAAGGCGGCGCGCATCCCGACCTATCTCGGCATTCGCATGGCGATGTCGACCAATCTCGCCGGGCGGGTCCGCGCCTTCCTGCACGACCGCTCGCAATGGCCGCGCTTCCCGGACGACGTGCGCGATTGGCTCGAGGTCCAGTCGCGCCGCTCGGTCCTGCCCGAGCCGGAGCAATTGCTGGTCGAGACCTTCCCGCACGAGCATGTCCACTACATGGTGATCTACAGCTTCGAGGGCTGGAATGCGCACCAGTCGCTCGGCATGCTGGTCACCCGGCGGATGGAAAGCGCGGGCCTGAAGCCATTGGGCTTCGTCTCTAACGATTATGCGCTCGCCTGCTACGGCCTCGAGCCGATCGCCGATCCCGGCGCTCTCCTTTCGGCCGACATCCTCGAAGGCGAGTTCGTCGAATGGGTGCAGGAATCGAGCCTGCTGAAGCGCGCCTTCCGCGAGGTGGCGGTGATCGGCGGGCTCGTCGAGCGGCACCATCCGGGCAAGCGCAAGTCGGGCCGCCAGGTCAGCTTCTCGACCGACCTCATCTACGACGTGCTGCGGCGCTACGAGCCCGACCATCTCCTGCTCCGCGCCGCCTGGGAGGATGCGCGCCAGCGCATGACCGACGTCGGCCGCCTCGCCGACCTGCTCGACCGCGCCGAGGGCACGATGGTCCATGTCGATCTCGAACGCGTCTCGCCGATGGCGGTGCCGGTGCTGGTGATGATCGGCCGCGAGCGCACCGCCCAGGGCCTCACCGACGATTTCCTGCTGCTGGAGGCGGAAAGCCTCGCTCGGGAGGCGATGCGCGAAGGCTGAGGAGCCAAATCGCCCGTCGCCGCGTTCACCCGCGCATGGACATCATGGTCGAGCTTCACTGCGACAAATGCGGCAGTGCCAATCTCAGCCTGCCGCGCTGGGAAGACGATGGCGGCACGATCGCGTGCAACGATTGCGGCGAGGCCCACGGCACGCTTGCCGGCCTGCGCGACGAGCTGCTTGCCTGCGCGCTCGAGCAATCGTCGGAGAAGCTTCGCGAGGGGCTGGAGCGGCTGCCCTAGCCGTCGAGGAGGTCGCGCAGCTTGCGGGCCAGCGCGGCGACGCTGAACGGCTTGCTCAGCATCGCCGGATGGTCGTCCGGCAACGTCTCGTGCGGGTCGGCCTCGGGGGCGTAGCCGGTGGTGTACAGGATCTGGAGGTCGGGCCGCTGGCGAAGCGCTCGCTCGGCCAGGGCGCGGCCGTCCAGGCCCGGCATGACGACATCGGTGAACAGCAGGGTGATCCCCGGATCGCTGGACAGGATGGCGAGCGCCTCGACCCCGTCGCGCGCCTCGCGCACGCCGTAGCCGAGCTCGTGCAGCGCTTCGACGGTTGTCCGCCGAACCTCGTCCTCGTCCTCGACGACCAGCACCACCTCGCCCGGCGCGCCGCGGGGCGGCGCGGTTTCGCCGGCGACCTGCGCGGGCTCGGCGGGGGCCTCGCCGCGGTAGCGCGGGAAATAGAGCCGGACGGTGGTTCCGGCGCCCGGCGCGCTGTCGATGTCGACATGGCCGCCCGACTGGCGGAGGAAGCCGTAGACCTGGCTGAGGCCGAGGCCGGTGCCGCGGCCCACCTCCTTGGTGGTGAAGAAGGGCTCGAACGCCCGTGCCGCCACCTCCGGCGCCATGCCGCTGCCGCTGTCGGCGACCGCGACCATCACATAGTCGCCGGGCGCGAGCCCGTCCTCCGGCCCCGCTTCGTCCTGGATCATGTTCAGCGTCTCGATGCCGAGCACGCCCCCGTTCGGCATCGCATCGCGCGCGTTGATCGCGAGATTGATGACCGCGCTCTCCATCTGCGCGCGATCGATCGAGACGGGCCACACCGAGGGCGCGGGCGAAAGCTCGATCCGCACCTTCTCGCCGATGGTCCGGCGGAGCAGCTCGGAGAGGTCGCCGAGCAGCAGGTTGAGGTCGCTGACCTGGGGCTCGAGCGGCTGGCGGCGGGCGAAGACGAGGAGGCGCCGGGTGAGCGCCGCGGCGCGCTGGGCGCCGTCCATCGCGCTTTCGATCTGTCGCCCGACGTCGCCGCGTCCCTGCGCCAGCCGGCGCCTGGCGATGTCGAGATTGCCGATGACGATCGCCAGCATGTTGTTGAAGTCGTGCGCGATGCCGCCGGTCAGCTGGCCGACCGCCTCCATCTTCTGCGCCTGGACGAGGCTCGCCTGCGCGCTTTCGAGCTCGGCGGTGCGCTGCTCGACCCGCCGGCCGAGGCTTTCGTTGAGCAGGCGGTAGCGGCCGATGGCGAGGCGCGTCGCGGCGGCGATCGAGACCATCATGACAGCGGTCAGCAGGAACAGCGCCAAAGTCAGTACGTCCTCGCCATGATGGAGCTCGAACGAGCGGCGCGGCTCGAAGATGAAGTACCAGGAGGCGAGCGTCGACAGGATCGCGCCGAGCATTCCGGCGCGGTAGCCGCAGGCCAGGGCGACCAGGATCAGCAGCGGGAAATAGGTGATGAACTGGACGCCTTCGACCCAGGGATCGATCGCCAGCCGAAGCAAAGTGGCGATTCCCGGGACCAAAGCGGCGAGGAGATAGGCATTGAGGCTGCCGGGACGCGCCACGGGCAGGTCGATGTAGAGCCGTTCGACCCTCCGCCACCTGCGCATACTCTTCCCCCGGGAGCTGACGCTCCGATTCCCCGCCGGGAAGGTAACCGATGGACAGAAGCACGACTAGGGCCGACGCCTTGACCAGGATCAAGCCGCCGAAGCATGGGAGGCGGCCGATCCGGGAGAAAGTCATGCGCCGCTTGTTCCTCGCTCTCGCCGCCGCCCCGCTGCTCGCCTCGCCGCTGCTGGCGCAGGATCCGACGCCACCCAATCGCTTCGCCCACGACGAGATGCTGGTGATCGACACCCATCTCGACATCGCCGCACGGTTCGACGGCGGCGACTGGGACTTCGCCGAGCGCCACCGCTTCGAATATGACGGCTCGCAGGTCGATCTGCCGCGGATGATCGAGGGCGGGCTCGATGGCGGCTTCTTCGTCATCTACACCCCGCAGGGCGAGCTGAACGCGACGGCCTACGCAGAGGCGCGGTCGAGGGCATTGGTCCGCGCGGCCGCCATCCGCCGGGTGATCGGCGAGAATCGCGAGCGGATGGGCCTCGCCCTCACCGCCGACGACGCCGAGCGCCTGCACCGCGAGGGCAGGCGCATCGCCTTCATCTCGATCGAGAACAGCTGGCCGCTGGGCGAGGACCTGGCCCTGCTCGAGACGTTCCACCGGCTCGGCGTCCGGATGGCGGGCCCGGTCCACAACCGCAACAACCAGCTCGCCGACTCGACGTCCGACACGCCGCGGTGGAACGGCCTTTCGCCGCTCGGCCGGTCCTGGGTCGCCGAGATGAACCGGCTCGGCATGCTGATCGACGGCAGCCATTCCTCCGACGCCGCCTTCGACCAGATGCTGGCGCAGAGCCGGGTGCCGATAATCCTCTCCCATTCCGGCCCGCGCGCGATCTACAGCCACCCGCGCAACATCGACGACGAGCGCATGCGCCGCCTCGCCCGCGCCGGAGGCGTCATGTTCATGAACACGATCTTCCTCGCCCCCGACGACCGCTCCGAGGAGCGCAGCGCGATCGACCGCCGCCAGTTGAGCTGGCACCGGCTCACTTCCGCCGAGCGGCGGCGCCTGCTCGCCGACAAGGCGGCGCTCGACGCGCAGCGGCCGTTCACCACCGCGACCTTCGAGCTTTTCATGCGCTCGATGCTGCATGCGATCCGGGTGATGGGGGTCGACCATGTCGGGCTCGGCGCCGATTGGGACGGCGGCGGCGGCGTCCAGGGGATGGAGGACATCTCGCTGCTGCCCCGGATCACCGAGCGCCTGCGCCGCGAAGGTTTTTCCGAGCGCGACATCGCCAAGGTGATGGGCGGGAACCTGCTGCGCGTCCTGCGCCAGGCGCAGGCGTTCGCGGCCCGGCGCTGACGGCGGGCTATCGTCGCGCGATTGCTCCCGCTACGGCTGCGGGAAGGAATCTGTGTGGAGCCTCGGATGAATTCCGGCGGGCGCGAAGCCGAAGCATCGACTGGCCTCCCCGGCGCCGCCGTGCACGGCTCCGCCGCGCTGGCGCACGATTGGGCCGCGTCGCCGCTCGGGGCTCCGCGCGCCTGGCCGCAGCCGCTGAAGACCGCGGCCGCCATCGCGCTCGGCTCGAACATCCCGATGATGGTGGCGTGGGGCCCCGATCTGCTGGTGATCCACAACGACAGCTACGGCGAGGTGCTCGGCGACCGCCGTCCCGCTCTCGGGCGACCGCTGCGCGACATCTGGGCCGACGTGTGGGACGTGGTCGGCGCCAACGCCCGCAAAGTGCTGGCGGGGGAAACCGTCTACATGGAATCGGCGCCCCGTCCCCTGCGCCGCGGCGGCGAGGAGCGGACGGCCCTGCTCACCGCCTGCTACAATCCGCTCTACGCGGAGAGCGGCGAGGTCGCCGGCATCATCGGCACCGTCGTCGCGGTCAGCGAGGACGAGCGGACCGCGCTCAAGCTGCGGGAAAGCGAGGAAAGATTTCGGCGGATCGCCGATTCCGCCCCCGTCCCGATGTGGGTGACCAAGCTCGATCGCAAGCGCGGCTTCGTCAATCGCGCCTACGCGGCCTTCCTCGGGGTGCCGTACGAAGAGGCGCTCGATTTCGATTGGCGGACGCGGATCCATCCCGAGGACATCGAGCGGATCGTCGCGGAATCGCTTGCCGGCGAAGCGACGCTGAAGCCGTTCGCGCTCGAGGGCCGCTACCTGCGCGGCGACGGCGAATGGCGCTGGCTGCGCTCCGAATCGCAGCCGCGCTGGGGCCCCGAGGGCGAGCATGAGGGCTTTATCGGAGTCGCCTTCGACGTCACCGACGCCAAGGCTGCCGAGGCGGCCCTCGAAAGCCGGGTCGCGGATCGGACCGCAGACCTGTCCGCCGCGCTCGACCGCCTGCAGGCGGAGGTCGGCGAGCGCGAACGCGCCGAGGAGGCGCTGCGCCAGGCGCAGAAGATGGAGGCGGTGGGGCAGCTCACCGGCGGCATCGCGCACGATTTCAACAATCTGCTGACGCCGATCCTCGGCGGGCTCGAGCTGATCGCCAACCGCGTCGACGATGCCCGGCTGAAGCGCGTCGCCGAGACCGCGCTCGAATCCTCCCGGCGCGGCGTCAAGCTCACCGGCCAATTGCTCGCATTCTCGCGCATCCAGCGGCTGGCGATGCAACCGGTTGCGGTGAACAAAGTGATCGCGAACATGCGCCAGATCCTGAAGCATACGATCGGCGCGGGCATCGAGATCAGGACCGAGTTCGACGACCGGGCCGGGCATGCGATCTGCGACGAGAACCAGCTCGAGAACGCCGTCCTCAACCTCGCCATCAACGCGCGCGACGCGATGCCGGACGGCGGCGTGCTGAAGATCTCGACCGCCTGCCTCGAGGAGCCCGGGGGGCCGGACCTCGAGCGCGGCGACTATGTCTGCGTCGCCGTCGAGGATGACGGCGAAGGGATGACGCCCGAAATACTCGCCCGGGCGATCGAGCCCTTCTTCTCGACCAAGCCGCTCGGCAAGGGAACCGGGCTCGGGCTCGCCCAGGTCTACGGCATCGCCAAGCAATCCGGCGGGACGATCCGGATCGAGAGCGAGCCGCGGCGAGGCACGAGGGTGCGGATCCTGCTGCCCCGCGCGTCGGGCGCCGAATCGGCAAAGGAAGCGAAGCCGGGCCGCGACGCGGCGCCGGCCGAGACGCCGGTGCCCCCGTCGATCAGCATCCTGGTGGTAGACGACGATGCCGACGTGCGCGGCTTCCTCGAGGATGCGCTCGACGAGCTCGGCCATCAGGTCTCGGGCTGCGATTGCGGCGAGGCCGCGATCCTCGAGGTCGAGCGCTCCTGCCCGGACCTGCTGCTGCTCGATTTCGCAATGCCCGGGATGAACGGCGCCGAGACGGCGCGCGAGATCAGGCGCCGCTGCCCCGACGTGCCGATCGTGTTCGTCACCGGCTATGCGGAAAGCGAGCAGCTCGAACGCGCGCTCGGCCGCGACGTCCGCGTGCTGCGAAAGCCGTTCGGGATAGACGAGCTGCTCGCCGTCATCGCCGAAGCCGTGCCGGCCGCCGCTGCCTGAGCTTGCGCGAATCTGAAAGGCGGTTCAACTTGCCGGCGGGGAGGACTCGCTGGGGACATGGCAGAAGCGGCGGGGAACGGGGACAAGAGCCCGCGGACCGAGCGGGGGCGCAAGACCTTGCGGCGGCTGATCGAGGCGGCGGCCCAGGAATTCGGCGAGCGCGGCTTCCACGAAGCCGCGATCACCGGCATCACCCAGCGCGCGGGCGTCGCTTTGGGCACCTTCTACACCTATTTCGAATCGAAGGAGGAGGTGTTCCGGGCGCTGGTCCGCGACATGAGCAACGCGACGCGCGCGCATGTTGCCGAAGCGGCGCGGGGCGCGCCGGACCGGCTCACCGCCGAACGGCGCGGCCTCGCAGCCTTCATCGCCTTCGTGCGCGAGCGGCCCGAGCTCTACCGGATCATCGAGGAGGCGCAGTTCGTCGCCCAGGACGAGTATCGCAAGCATTACCTCACCTTCGCCGAAGGCTATCGCCGCAACCTTGCCGCGGCGCGGTCGCGCGGCGAGATCGCCGACGGGCCGGACGAGCTTCGCGCCTGGGCGCTGATCGGCATCAGCGTCTTCCTCGGCATGCGCTACGGGCTCTGGGAGCGGGACCTGGAACCGGCCGAGGTCGCCGATCTTGCGATCGACCTTGCCTCGGAAGGGCTGAGGATCCGGGACGGATGATCGCCGATTTCATCCCCGATCTGCTGGCGAAGCGCGCCGCCTTGGCGCCGGACGCGGTCGCGCTTGAGGATGCGGCGACCGGCCGGACCCTCACTTATTCGGAGCTCGATGTCCGCGCCTCGCGCGCCGCCGCTTTGCTCCACGCGCGACGGGTCGGCGAAGGGGACCGGGTTGCGATCCTCTGCCGCAACCGTCCCGAATTCTTCGAGCTGCTGTTCGCCTGCGCCCGCGCCGGAGCATTGCTAGTGCCGCTCAACTGGCGGATGCCCCCGGCGGAGCTCGACGCGCTGATCGCCGACGCCGAGCCGGCCTTGCTGTTCCACGGCGCCGAGGATGCGGCGACGGCCGACCGCCTCTCCGGCGACGTTCCCGCCATGGCGCTGGACGGCGACTACGAGGCGCGGCTCATGGCGTGCGCGCCCGCCGAGGGGCGCCCGCTCTGGCGGTCGCGCGCGAGCTGGTACCTTCTCTATACGTCGGGGACCACCGGGCGGCCGAAGGGCGTGATCTACACGTTCGGAATGGCGCTCGCCAATTATGTCAGCCTGAGCGCCGCGATCGGCCTCACCCCGGCCGACGCGACGCTCAACTTCCTGCCGCTGTTCCACACGGCCGGGATCAATCTCCACAGCCTGCCGACCCTGATCGCCGGCGGCCGGGTTCTCGTCCTGCCGCGCTTCGACGGGGATGCGGTCGTGGCGCTGCTCGAGGCGCGGCGCATCGACACCTTCTTCGGCGTGCCCACCGTCTACCAGGCCCTGCTCGACCATCCCCGCTTCGCCGCCGCGCCGCTCGACGCGGTACGCCACTGGGGCTGCGGTGGCGCGCCGCTGCCGGACAGCCTCGCTTATCGCTGCCGGGACGCGGGAATCCGCGTCTGCAACGGGATGGGGATGACCGAGACCGGGCCGACCGCCTTCCTGATGGATCCCGCGGAGGCCTGGGACCGGATCGGTTCGGTCGGCAAGCCGCAGCTTTTGTGCAGCGCCCGCATCGTCGACGGCTCGGGGCGCGAGGTGGCTGCCGGCGAGGTCGGCGATCTCCAGTTCGCCGGGCCCGGCGTCACGCCGGGCTATTGGCGCAACGAGGAGGCCACCCGCGCGGCGTTCACGGCGGACGGCTGGCTGCGTTCGGGCGACCTGGCGCGGTGCGACGCCGACGGGTTCTTCCATATTGCGGGGCGGCGGAAGGAGATGTTCATCTCGGGCGGGGAGAACGTCTATCCGGCCGAAGTCGAGAACGTGCTCTGCGGCCATCCGGCGGTGCAGGACGTCGCGGTGCTGCCGCGGCCGGACCCGCGCTGGGGCGAGGTCGGCAAGGCCTTCGTCCAGCTCGCTCCGGAAGCTTCGCCGCCGCCCCGGCCGGACGAGCTGCAGGCCTTCTGCCGCGCGCGGCTGGCGCCCTACAAGGTGCCGGCCAGCTTCGCCTTCGTCGCCGATTTCCCGCGCACCTCGGCCGGGAAGATCCGGAAGCACCTTCTCTGAGAGCAATCGCCCTCAGGCGCCGCGGATGAATTCCTCGAGCGCCTCGTAAGCCTCGTCGTCCGTGCTCTGGATCGGCGGGTGCTTGCAGAAATAAGCGGAGGCCGGGTGGATCGGGCCGGCGAGGCCGCGGTCGCGCGCGACCTTGGCGCAGCGGATCATGTCGATCGAGACGCCGGCCGAGTTCGGGCTGTCCTCGACCGAGAGGCGCAGCTCCAGGTTGAGCGGCACGTCGCCGAACATGCGGCCCTCCATGCGCAGGAAGCAGACCTTGTTGTCGTTCTGCCACGGCACGTAGTCGGACGGGCCGATATGGATGTTCTCATCCTCGATCCGGTGCTCCGCGACCGACTGCACCGCCTCGGTCTTCGAGATCTTCTTCGAAGCAAGGCGCTTGCGGTTCGACATGTTGAGGAAGTCGGTGTTGCCGCCGGTATTGAGCTGATAGGTCCGGTCGAGCTTGACGCCGCGCTTGTGGAACAGGTCGGTCAGCACGCGGTGGACGATGGTCGCGCCCAACTGGGCCTTGATGTCGTCGCCGACGATCGGGATGCCCGCATCCTCGAAGCGCTTCGCCCAGACCGGGTCGCTGGCGATGAACACCGGGATGTTGTTGACGAAGGCGACGCCCGCCTCGAGCGCGCATTCGGCGTAGAATTCGGTCGCCTCCTGGCTGCCGACGGGCAGGTAGTTGAGGAGCACGTCGGTCCGGGTCTCCTTCAGCCGGCGCACCACGTCGGCCTTGTCAGGCTGCGGCGCGTCCAGCGGCAGGAAGGTGCGCTCCGCCGGCCATTCCGCCATATGCTCGGAATAGCCGTCGAGCATCCGTCCCATTTCCACCGTGACGCCGCTCTGCGGCACATGGTCGCAGAAGATCTGGGTGCAGTTCGGCTTCTCGAAAATCGCCTCGGCGACGTCCCGGCCGACCTTGCGGCGGTCGATGTCCCAGGCGGCGACGACGCGGATGTCCTTCGGACGGTAGCCGCCGAGGTCCCAGTGCATCAGGCCGATCTGCTCGTTGGCGCCGCCTTTCTGGTAATAAGCGAGGCCCTGCACGAGCGAGCTCGCGCAATTGCCGACGCCGATGAGGGCGATGTTGATGTCGTTGCGGACGGGATCGTTGAGGCTCATGATTTCAAAAGGCTTTCAGGAGACGGCGGGCCTGCGTGCTGCCCGGGACGACGTCCCTGAGGCGCATGGGTCCGCGAATTGATGCGAAACTATAGGCGCGGTCGCACGGTGGGGCGCAAGCCCTAATTGCTCGGCGATGAAGCAAATTTCTACCCTCTATCCGAGTTTCCGAGCGCTTCCGCCGAAGGCCCGGTTCGACCGGGCGCGTCTGCGGATGCTGCCGGTCCCAACTGGACCCGGCCGGACAAGTGCCTGTCTATCAACAGATTCGGCAACTCGACCGCACCGTAGGGCAGCGGGCCTTGATAGCGGCATTGGTCCGCAATGTCCAATTGCCCTGCGCGCGCCCGAAGACCGGTCCCGCGAGGCGTCCCAGGGAACAAGGCGCGGAGCGGTGCATTGAAGGATATGTCGGGGCGGTCGTCCGGGCGGGGTGCTTCCTGTCGGAAATGCCAGCAATAGGGGTCGAAATCAGCTTGCGCGTGCTCGTTACCATCGACGCGCTGGGAAGCGCCCTGCCGTACGGCTTCGATCTCGCGCGCGGATTGTCGCGCCTGGCGATCGAGACGATTCTCGCGGTCAACGGACCAAGCCTCCCGGCCGCACAAGCCGCGACGGCCGCCGCCATTGCGGGTCTGGAGGTCGTCCACACCGGTCTGCCTCCGGCCCGGTTCGCCGACGACGCGGCCTCGTTGCGCATGGCCGGCGAGGCGATCTCGCGCGTCGCCGCCGAGTATGGGGCGGACCTCATCCAGCTCAGCACGCCCGCGCTCGCCGCCGGCACCCGGTTCGGCCTGCCGGTGGTCGCCGTCCAGCACGGCTGCGCGGCGACCTGGTGGGAGGCGGTCCACGGAGACGCGCGGCCGCCCGAGATCGAAGCCCAGGCCCGGCTGGTGCGCGCGGGCCTCGACGCAGCCGATATCGTCGTCGCGCCGACGGCCGCGTTCGCCGAAGCGACGCGGCGCGTCTACGGACTCGAAGAGCGGCCGCGCGTCGTCCACAACGGCCGCTCTCCCTTGCCTCCGCCCCGGCTGGCCCCGCGCGATTTCGTGTTCACTGCGGGAAGGCTCTGGGACGAGGGCAAGAATCTGGAGATGCTCGACGCCGCGGCGGGGCACATTGCGGTGCCGGTCCGGGCCGCGGGTCCGATGGAGGGCCCCAACGGAGCGAAGGTGCTGTTCGACAACATCCACTGCCTCGGCGACCTGGACGCCGAGGATCTGGCGGGCTGGCTGTCGGCGCGGCCCGTCTTCGTCTCGGCCGCTCTGTACGAGCCGTTCGGCCTGGCGGTGCTGGAAGCCGCTTCGGCCGGCTGCCCGCTGATCCTGTCCGACATCGCCCCCTTCCGCGAACTTTGGGAGGAGGTCGCGATCTTCGTTCCCGCGCGCGACGAAGACGCCTTCACCCGGGCGATCGCGGGCCTCGTCGCCGACGATTTCGAGCGCGCCGTGCTCGGCCGCGCCGCGAAGGAGCGGGCCAGCCTCTACACGGCCGATGCGATGGCGGCGCAGATGGCCGCGATCTACCGCAGCCTGCTCCCGGCCGTCCGGCGGCCGGTGCTCGCCGCGCAGAGAACCCCGGCTCTCGCCGCGGCCTGAACGGTTCGCGAGGCGTCCCTAAAGGGCGTTCGATTCTGCTGTGGAGGCAGCAAATTGGTCGGGGAGAGAGGATTCGAACCTCCGGCCCCTGCCTCCCGAAGACAGTGCTCTACCAGGCTGAGCTACTCCCCGACCGGCTGGGACTGGCCGAGGCCAGCGACAGGCCGGGCGTCTATAGGCACCGGAATCCGGTTGTTCAACCCGCGCCCGGGCGTTCGCCGCGGATCAGCGGCCGCGCGCCGCGCCGATCATGTCGGCCACCGCGACGAACTTCTCCCGCGGGCTGCCGGGCCGGGCCCGCGCGGCTTCGGCAGCCTCGATCTGGCGCCAGTCGTCGAAGCTGACGACGTCCGCGCCGCGGCCGGCGAGCAGCGCGTCGAGGCCGTCGGCGCCCCGCTTCCCGCTCCCGGCTCCCGCGAACGAGGCCGCGATCTTGTCGGCGACCTCGTAACCGTCGGGGCGGTTGGTGCCGATCGTCCCGGTCGGCCCGCGGCGCGCCCATCCGACGCAATAGAGTCCGTCTCCGATCACCCCGCCTGAGTTGGCGAAGCGGCCGAGATCCTCCTCGTAGGGTAGGTCCTCGACCTTGGGCGTCCTGTAGCCGATGCAGCTCACGATCAGGCCGGCCTCGATCGTGTAAGTCTCCCCGGTGCCGATCGCGCGGCCGCTCTCGTCCAGCGAGGTCTTTTCGACCAGCAGCCGTTCCGCTTTGCCGTCGCCCTCGATCCGCAGCGGCTTGGCGAAGAAGTCGAAATGAATCGTCTTGCGCTTCGGCGCGCAGAGATTGGCGAAATCGCGCAGGTGGCTCACCGACTTCCTCAGACCCGGATCGAGCGCGGCGTCCTTTTCCGGCGTCGGGAAGTCGGCAAGGTCGACCTCCGGGCGCGAGTCTTCGAGATGGCCGAGCTCGCCTAGCTCCTTTGGCGTCATCGCGATCTGGTGCGGGCCGCGGCGGCCGAGGACGTGGATGTCGCGGATCGCGGCGTTGCCGAGCGCCTCGAAGGCGTGGGCGACGATGTCGGAGCCGACAAACTCCCCGGGAGTCTTGGCGAGGATGCGTGCGACGTCCAGCGCAACATTGCCGTTGCCGATCACCGCCGCCGAAGCGACGTCGAGCGGCGGGGCGAGGCCGGCGAATTCGGGATGGCCGTTATACCATCCGACAAAAGCCGCCGATCCGATCACGCCGGGCAGATCGTCTCCGGGGATGCCGAGCGGCCGGTCGTTCGGCGCTCCGGTCGCGAGGATGACGGCGTCGTAGAGGCCGCGAAGCTCGGAGATGGCGACGTCCTGGCCGACGCAGACGTTGCCGACGAAGCGCACCCCCGGCGAAAGCGCCACCTTCTCGTAGCGCTTGGAGACCGCCTTGATCGACTGGTGGTCGGGAGCGACGCCGAAGCGGATCAGGCCGTAGGGGACGGGCAGGCGGTCGATCATGTCGATCCGCACGCCGTCCTCGCCCAGCGCCTTCTGCAGCGCCTCGGCGCTGTAATAGCCGGCGGGCCCGGATCCGACGATCGCCACGTGCCGCATGTCCAGCGCCTCCCGCTCGTGTGCGCGGGAACCTAGCGCCGCCCGCCCGCGAGGCAAGGGCCGGCGGGTTCCGGCGTCGCGGCTGCAAAAGGGCTAGCTTCGCGCGCCGCCTTTGTCTTCGAGCATCTGGGTGCCCTTGCGGCGCAGGGCCGCCTCGATCGCGCGGCTCAGGAAGGACAAAGCGGGAGGCAGCATCAGCTCGACGCGCAAAGTCTCCTCGCGCACCTCGATCGCGCCGGTCACCTGCTGCGCCATCGCCGTCACCCGCAATGAGAGCCGGTCGCCGCTCCAGCTGTGCTCGGCCTGGGCTCCGGCCGGAAGATGGTCCTCGATGCGTCCGACGCCGCGCGCGATGCGCCGCCGCGCTTCTTCGATGCCGAGACGGTGAGGCAGATCGACGACGAGGGGCTGAGTCATCGCGCCACCCCTAAGGCGCACAGCTTCATGGTCAACCGGACCTTTACCACGGCTTCTAACGGCGCGGTTACCGCGAACCTCTAGTGACGCCGTGCAATGGCACAAAGAGCATCCAGCAAGGACGGCGTATCCCGGACGCGGCGGCCGACGGCGCTGCGCCGCATCGCGCGGCGCGGGCTGCGAATCGGCCGCGACGAGCGCGGCGTGTCGGTGCTCGAATTCGCGCTGTTCGTGCCGATCCTCGCATTGATGATCCTCGGCACGATCGATCTCGCGCGGGGCCTCGCCGCCGAGTTCAAGATCGAGCAGGCGGCCCAGCGCACGATCGAACTTGCGACCCTCGGCAACCGGCCGCTCGCCGACTACAGCTTCCTCCGCACCGAGGCCGCGACCGCTGCCGGAGTCCCGGTCGCCAACGTCACGCTCGACCAGTGGCTCGAGTGCGACAATACGCGCCAGGCCAGCTTCACCGGCGCCTGCACGACCGGCCAGCAGGCGGCTCGGTACATCACCATCTCGGTGTTCACCGATTATACCCCGATGTTCGAGTGGATCCCGTTCATCGGCCGGCTCTCCAACGCGGCGAACGGCAAGATCCGGATCACCGCCGATTCCGGAGTGCGGGTGCAATGATCCGGCGCCTCGCCCAGCTGCGGCGCGACCGCAACGGCGTCAGCGCCGTCGAGTTCGCGCTGATCGCGCCCGTGCTGATCTTCATGATCGTCGCGGTCGCCCAGTTCGGCGCGCTGTTCTATGCCCACTCCGCGCTGCGCAACGCGGTGAGCGAGGGCGCGCGCTACGCCACCATCTATCCGCGGCCCACCGCAGCGCAGATCATCGACCGGATCAACGCCAATCGCGCGACCGGGAACAACGGGACCTACAGCACGCCGACCGTGGTCTTCGCGCAGGACACGGCGACCGGATATTGGCGCGCGACGGTCTCGATGACCTACACGACCAACGTCAATTTCCTGCTCTTCACCTGGCCGAACGTGACCCTTTCCTATTCGCGTCGCGCCTATGTCCAGGCGCCGCCGGCATGAGGACTTGAAGCCATGAATTTCCTGAAGCGCTTGAAGACCCTGCTCCGCGACGAATGCGGCAACGCCCTTTTCGTCGGCGCCGCGACCATGCCGATCCTGATCGGCGGCGCGGGCCTCGCCATCGACACCGTCCAGATCAGCCTCGCCAAGCGCGAGCTGCAGCGCGCCGCCGATTCGGCCGCGCTCGCCGGCGCCTACGCGATCAACGCGAATCCGTCCTCGACCGGCACCGCGCGCACGACCTATGCGACCAACGGCGTCACCCGCGACCTCGCGATCAACAACGACGTGCCGCTGACCGGTTCCGCGGTCGTCCAGAACGCGCCGGCGACCGGCACCTATGCGGGCGATGCCAATGCCGTGCGTGTCCAGCTCACCGCCAACCGCAACCTCGCTTTCTTCTCCTTCTTCAACACCGGCCCCGCGAACATCACCGTCGAGGCGACGGCGAGGATCGTCAGGGAAGGCGGCTTCTGCCTGCTCTCGCTCGAGGACGGCAACGCGCCCGGCGTCACCGTCGGCGGCAATGCGACCCTCGATCTCGGCTGCGGCATCTCGACCAACTCCACCTCGTCGAGCGCGATCACCGCGACCGGCTCGTCGAGCGTCACCGCGAGCCCGATCATGGCGGTAGGCGGCGTCCCGTCGAGCAGCAACTATCACGGCTCGACGCTCGTGCCCTATTCAGCGGTCCAGCAGGATCCCCTGGCGGGGCTGCCCAATCCGACGCCCAGCAACTGCCGGGACGCGCCGGACAGCTCGCCGAACTCCACCAACACGATCACGACCTCAACCGCTGGCTACAACAGCGCCGACCGCTCGATCTGCTACAATGGCTTCGACATCAAAGGCACGGTCAATTTCAACTTCACCGAGCCGACGATCATCTACATCAACGGCGGCGAGCTGAGCTTCGGTTCGCAGGCGCAGGTCACGGCGAACAACGTCACCTTCGTCCTCACCAGCACGAACGCGACCAGTAACCCGAGCTCGATCGCGGAGTTGAAGATGAACGGCGGCGCCGAAGTCACCATCAATTCCCCGACCAGCGGGATCTATTCGGGGGTCGCATTCTACGAGGACCGGCGCGCGCCGCTCGGCCGCACGACCCGCATCAACGGCGGCTCGGGCACCACCATCAACGGCGCGCTCTACTTTCCGCGCGCCTATTTCGAATATAATGGCGGCGCCGACATGGCGGCGACCTGCATCCAGCTCATCGGCCGCCGCCTCGATTTCCGCGGCAACGGCACGGTGACCAACAGCTGCGACGGCACCTCGGGCCGGAACAACTTCCAGGGGACCTACGTCCGCCTGGTGGGCTAGCCGGGGCCGCCGTCAGCAAGGGGTGCAAGGGCGCGTTGCTTTGCTATAGCCGCGCCATGCTCCGCCGTATCGCCGCCGCCCTCGCGCTCGTGCTCGCTCCGCTGCCGGCGTGCGCGCAGGAGCTTCCCGAAGGGCAAGGAGAGGCCGAGTATCGCGCCTGGTACGCCGCCAGCCCCGGCACGCGCGCCTCCGTCCTCTCGTTCGAAAGCTGGCAGCAGGCGGCCGGCGTCTACGGCGTCCTGCCGACCTGGCAGATCATCCGCACGGCGAGCATGTGGCGGGTGTGCAACGGCCCGCCATTCGAGGTGCCGCCGCCCCATCACTGGCCGGACATGGCCAAGACCCTGCGCTTCATCCGCGACGTGATCCGCCCCGCATTGGGGCCGGTCGAGGCGGTCTCGGGCTATCGCAATCCGGCCCTCAACGGCTGCGCGCGCGGCGCCCCGACCAGCGCGCACCGCGACTTCTTCGCGCTCGACCTGGTGCCGCAGCGCGCGGTGACGCGTCTCGAGCTGTTCCAGATACTCTGCCGTCTCCACGCGCAGCGCGGGCGCGCCTACGACGTCGGGCTCGGCTTCTATGCCTTCACCCGCTTTCACGTCGATACGCGCAGCTTCCGCCGCTGGGGCGCGGCGGGCCCTAACGGAAACGAGAGCCCGTGCGCGGTGATCGAGCGCGGCGGTGACCCGCTCGCCCCGCCACTGCCGCGCCCGGAGCCGGTGCCCGAACAGGGACCGCCGCCCGCCGAAACGCCGCCGCCCGGGCCGCCTGGCGCGGCGCCGCCGGCACCGGTGCAGCCGCCGCCGCGCCCGGATCCGCAGCCGCCGCTTTGAGCCGCGCCGAATCCCGCCGAGTCGCCTCGCAAGTGCGGCGAAGCGACGGAACAAGGCGGTTCGTCAGCTTGCGTTCAGGGTGATTTCCCTATAAATACAGACACGTAGCCGGGGTGGGGTTTTCCATCGGCATATGTAGCGAGACCGCGGCGAACGCGGTCGCCGACCGGGCTTCGGACCCGGCCAACACAGGGATCATCGATGCTGAATCGGATCGGTTTTGCCGCGCTGGCGGCCCTTGCCTTCCTCACGCCCTCGATCGCCTCCGCGCAGCACAGCCACGAAAGCGGCACGCCGTCTCCCGCTCCGGGCCAGAGCCAGGCCGATTACAACGCCTGGCTCGCCCGTTCGCCCGCGAATCGCGAGGCGGTGCGCGCGTTCCGCACCTATCTCGACGCGCAGGGCCTCGCCGAAGTGATCCCCGTCTGGCAGCTGATCCGCACCTCCTCCTCCTGGCGCCAGTGCGGCGCCGAGCGCTTCGAAGTCGCGCCGCAGGACAAATGGTCGAACATCGTCACCACCCTGCGCTTCGTCCGCGACGAGGTCGAACCCGCCGTCGGCAGGGTCGAGGCGCTCTCGGTCTACCGCAACGAGGGCCTCAACCGCTGCTCGAACGGCGCCCCGGCCAGCGCCCACCGGCTGTTCTTCGCGGTCGACCTCAAGCCGGTCGACCCCGCGGTCAGCCGCGCCGGCATGATCAGCCGGGTCTGCGCCGCGCACCGCAGCCACGGCAGCGCCTACAATGCCGGCCTGGGCTTCTATTCGGGCCTGCGCTTCCACGTCGACAGCCACGGTTTCCGCAAATGGGGCCCCGACGGCCGTGGGGCGAGCAGCCCCTGCGCGACCGGCAACTACGCCTGACCGGCGCCTGAGGGGGACAGTTACTAGTCACTGTCCCCGATCGTAGCGGGCTTGCATCCGCGCCCGGATCGGCGCTCAATGGCCGCTCCAGCCGTGGAGGGCCCCATGTCGATCAGCCTCATTCTCCTCATCGTCGCTCTTGTCCTGTTCCTGATCGCCGCCGCGGGCACCTTCACCCGCTTCAATCTGATGGCGCTCGGCCTCGCCTGCGTCGTAGCCGCGATCCTCGCCGGCGGCCCGACCACCTTGATGTAGGGGCGCGGCCCGCTCAGCAGACGCTGGTGTCGCCCCGCGCTTCGCGTTCGGCGATGCGCCGCTCCATTTCGGCGCGCGTGGGCACTTCCTCTACCATCACGAAGCGGTTCAGCGCCTCCGGGACGCCGTCCGCGGTGTCGACCATGGGGCGGCTTTCGCCAACCGCGACGATGGTCATGCTCGCATAGGGTATTCCGCGCGCCGCCAGATAATCTCGGACAGCCTCGGCGCGCCGGCGCGACAGGCGGCGGTTCGCCGCGGCGCTGCCGACGCGGTCGGCATGACCCGTCACCACGCGCGATACGAGCACCGGCCGGTACCGGAAGTCCGCGACCTCGTTGTCGAGCATGGATCGAGCGATCCGGTCGAGGCTCGCCGAGCCGGGCGCGAAAGAGATGAGCCGCCAGCCAGCGAGGCAGGCCTGTGCGGGGCTGCCGAGCAGCGCCAGCGCGGCGGCCGCCGCGAGAAAACGGACAGGCTTCATGCGGCCCATCATGCCCCAATGATGCGGGGACGCAAGCGGCCCCCTCGCACTCCCCTTGGAAAGCCCGCCGCCCCCGCTACCATCGCCCCTCCTGCAGCGGAGGGACCTCTTATGATCGGCCTGTTGCTCGCGTCCCTGCTCCAGAGCGCGCCGGCGGCCGCTACCCCGTCCAGCTGGCAGGAGTTCGACCGCAGGCGGAACGGCTTCGGCGAGACCGCCTTTCTCTACAGCGCTCCGAGCGTCCACCGTAACGGCGCCGTGGTGAGCGCCTGGGTGACGTACGACTTCCACTATAGCGGCCTTCCCACGAGCACGAACGTCGAATTGTGGCGCATCGACTGCGCCGCGCGCCGCAGCCGGGTCGTCCACGGCTTCACGATCATGCGAGAATTGCCGGTGCGGCCCTGGCGGCGGGGCGGCGGCCTGCGGCCGTTCGCGCCCGACGGCCCGCAGGCGGCGCTGGCCGCCCGGCTCTGCCGCTGAGCGTGCCGCCCGCCTCAGCGGCGCGGAAAGAAGATCCCCGAGACGAGGATCTTGACCGCCAGCGCCTGCCACAGGAGCCAGAGCAGCAGCCACAGATGCGGGATCGGGGGCATCGCCATCACGCGGTGGAAATATTCGGTGCCCTCGATGCCGGTCTGGTGGACGAGCAGCAGGTCGAGCAGGCCCGCGCCGGCGAGGAGGGCGACGTCGGTCCAGGCCAGGGTGCCCGGCGAGCGCAGCCGGACGAACACGATCGGGTAGGCGACGAACAGAGCCGGCGAGAACCGCAAAGGCTGGCCCCAGCCGTGCCCGGCGCCGGTGACCAGCAGAGCCAGCAACTGCGCGAGCGCGGCCACGGTCAGGCCGACGACGATCAACGCGTTCCTCTGCAATCGCCTTCCCCGCGGCACCCCGGTTCCTTCTAGGCCTGGCGCGCTCCGTTCGGCAACCGACCCGCCTGCCCCCATTGAACGCCCGCCCCCGCTCGTCCATGGCACTCCCGCGCCACCCGGACCGAGGACCGCATCATGACCGTCAAAGCCTATGGCGCTTACGCCGCCGACAAGCCGCTCGAACAGATGGACGTCGTCCGCCGCGCCCCCGGCCCGCGCGACGTCCAGATCGAGATCGCCTTTTGCGGCGTCTGCCATTCGGACCTCCACACCGTCCGCTCCGAATGGGGCGGCACGCTCTATCCCTGCGTTCCCGGCCACGAGATCGTCGGCCATGTCTCCGCGGTCGGCGGCGAGGTGACGAAATTCGCGGTCGGCGACGCGGTCGGCGTCGGCTGCCTGGTCGATTCCTGCGGCCGTTGCGCTTCCTGCGCGGAGGGTCTCGAGCAATATTGCGAAATCGCCTTCACCGGCACCTACAATTCGCCGACGCAGGATCCGCCCGGCCACACGCTCGGCGGCTATTCGCAGCGCATCGTCGTCGACGAGGGCTTCGTCCTCGCCGTCCGCCATCCCGAGGACCAGCTCGCCGCCGTCGCGCCTCTGCTCTGCGCCGGCATCACCACTTACTCGCCGCTCCGCCACTGGCAGGCCGGGCCGGGGAAGAAGGTCGGCGTGGTCGGCATCGGCGGGCTCGGCCATATGGGCGTCAAGCTCGCCCACGCGATGGGCGCGCACACGATCGCCTTCACCACCTCGGAGAGCAAGCGCCAGGACGCGCTCGATCTCGGCGCCGACGAGGTCGTCGTCTCGCGCAACCCGGAGGAGATGCGCGCCCACGCCCGCAGCTTCGATTTCATCCTCAACACGGTCGCCGCGAGCCACGATCTCGACGCCTTCACCCAGCTCCTGAAGCGCGACGGCACGATGTGCCTGGTCGGCGTCCCCGAACATGCCCATCCCTCGCCCAATGTCGCGGTGCTGATCTTCGGCCGCCGGTCGATCGCCGGCTCGCTGATCGGCGGCCTGCCCGAGACCCAGGAGATGCTCGATTTCTGCGCCGAGCGCGGCATCGTCGCCGACATCGAGATGATCCGCGCGGCCGAGATCGACGCGGCCTACGACCGCATGCAGAAGAGCGACGTCAAATACCGCTTCGTCATCGACGGCGCCTCCTTCGCGGGCTGAGGAGGCGCGCGAACCGCCCGGGTGAGCGGGGGTTGCATTGTAGGATTCGTTCTGGTTCCGTTCACGGATGGAACGGCTACCCGATTCGCCCGAGCCCGACGGCTCCTCCGCTCGTCCCGAGGGGTCGGACGCGACGCCCTCGCTCCCTTCCGCTCATCCCGAGCAAGGGCCGAGCCAGTCGAACCCCCGGTCGAGGGACCCCGATCCCGAGATCGACGCCCTGCTCGATTTCACCCCGGTCCATCGCCGCACCCGCCGCCACGACGGTTGGCCGCCCGAGACGCAGCGCGCCTTCATCGCCAACCTCGCCCGGATGGGCAGCGCCGAGCACGCCGCCTACGAGCTCGGCCGCTCCTCGGGCGGCGCGTGGAATCTGCGCGGGACCGGCGACGGCCAGGAATTCGCCGATTCCTGGGACGCCGCGATCGATCTCTGGCACGCGCGCAATCCCGAGCGCAGCCGCCGCGGCGGCCGCGCCCGCGGCGCCTGGAAGCCGCCGCCGCCCCCGCCTCCGCCCGAGCCGAGCGAGGAGGAGCGCTGGGCGGAATTCCAGGACGGCTTGCTGACCAAATATCTGCTCAAGCTCGACGGCGAGCGCACCGCGCGGCTGAACGGCCGGATCGTCGAGGCGGACTTCTGCGTGCGCCAGCTCACCTGGATCGAGGTCGCGCTCGATCTCGCCGGCCTCGGCGAGAAGGCGGTCGCGCTTCTGCGCGGCCTCGCCCGCGGCGAGCGCAACGTCCGCGACATTGCCGCCACCCCGGTCAGCCTCCTTCTCGACGATCTGCGCCGCGCTTATTGGGCGGAGGAAGGCGGCCCCGAGCGCCCGCCGCTGCCGCCGCTCGGCCCGCACGACGAGGAAGCCGCGACCGGCCAGCCGCTCGAATCCCAGCACTGGCCCGAGCGCGACGGCCCCGGCCCCAATCGCGGGCCCCCGCATCACGAATATCTCGAGCGCAATGCGGAGGCGCAGCTTCTGTGGGAGGAGAAAGCGAAAGCGGACGCGGAGGCGTGGCGAAGGCGCGTCGCCGGCAAGCAAGAGGAGGTGGAGCGATGAAGTTCTTCGTGCCTTATCTCGACGAGAGCAAAGGCGAGCAGCTCTGGTCCGAGGTGCGCGCGGTGCTGGGCGAGATCGGCCTGCCGACCACCGAGCGGCGCATCCAGGCCCTGACGCTCGGCAACGGTCGAAGTGGGCATGTCCTGGCGGTCGGCATGAGCGTCTCCGACTGCGACGAACCCATCCTGCTCATCCTCGAGGCTGACGGCATCGATATCTATTACGCCTGCACGTCCTCCAACGGCGTCGACGAGGGCGTCCCCTTTCCGCTCGGCCTCACGCCCCACGGCTGCGCGATCGACTTCGACCCGCCGATCCCGCGCCGGCTGCACTAGGGAGCGGTGGGGACAGTTTGCTGGCAAACTGTC
>DASVSD010000009.1:0-200732 GCA_036388255.1 Allosphingosinicella sp.
ATGAGGGCGCGCGCGCTGACACCACGTCCGAGGGGCTCGCCGCGCTGAAGCCCGTCATTGGGGAGGGCGGCTTCATCACCGCCGGCAATGCGAGCCAGCTGTCGGACGGGGCCTCGGCCTGCGTGGTGATGGATTCGAGCCTTGCCGAGAAGAAGGGCCTGACCCCGCTCGGTCGCTATGTCGGCATGGCCGTCGCCGGGACCGAGCCCGACGAGATGGGCATCGGCCCGGTTTATGCCGTTCCCAAGCTGCTCGGCCGCTTCGGCCTCAAGGTCGAGGATATCGGGCTGTGGGAGCTGAACGAGGCGTTCGCCGTGCAGGTGCTTTACTGCCAGGACCAGCTCGGCATTCCGGAGGAGAAGATGAACGTCAATGGCGGCTCCATCTCGATCGGCCATCCCTACGGCATGTCGGGCGCGCGGATGACCGGACATGCGCTGATCGAGGGCCGCCGCCGCGGCGCGAAATGGGCCGTGGTGACGATGTGCGTCGGCGGCGGCATGGGCGCGGCAGGTCTGTTCGAGGTGCTGTGACCGCGCTGGTGCGGCAGGTCCTCCGGCGGCTCGGCCTGCTCGGCCGGACGACCCGCACCAACCTTCTCGCCTATCTGATATTGGTGGCGGCCCTTAACGTCGCATTGTTCCTGTTCGCGATCACCACCGTGCGGTCGGCGGCGCCCTCCGCGGCGCGGATCGAAGCGCTGCAGGCGCTCGCGCTCGCCAATCCCGTGCTGGCTGCGGCCGACAATCTGATCTTCCTGTGGCTCGCCGCCCGGCGCTTCCAGGACCAGGACCGGCCGGGCTGGCTCGCGCTGGCGCCGAGCGCCTTCCTGCTCGTCGTCCTCCTCGTTCCGCTGCCGCCGGTCGCGCTGCTGGGCCTGATCGCCTTCGTGATCGCCCTGTTCCTGCCCGGCACGATCGGGCCCAATCGCTACGGTCCGGACCCGCGCGGCTGGCGCTCGCGCGAGCACTACGAGGAAGAGCGCCGCCTCGGCCGCGCGAGCTGAGCGAGGACTGTGGCTCCGCCGCAACAGGGGCGCGCTTCACTGCAGCATGCCCGCCACGTCGATTGCCTTTAGGCCGGGGCCCTTTATTCTGCGTCCGGAACAAAGCAGGGGAGGGCAGCAATATGTCCGCGCACCGGTTCGTCTCCACACATTCTCTTCTTCTCGCGACCGCGGCCGCCAGCCTGATGGCGAGCGCGCCGGCTTTCGCCCAGCCCGATTCCGCGCAGACCGGGACCGAGGCCGACGAGGCCAATGCCGAACAGGAGGATGCCGACATCGTCGTCACGGCAAGCCTGCGCGAGGAGCGGCTGATCGAGGTGCCGTTCTCGGTCAACGCCCAGACCGAGCAGGACATCCAGCGGTCGGGCGCCGTCACCCTCGAGGACATTTCGCGCAACGTCGCCGGCCTCGCCGTGCAGAATCTCGGCCCCGGCCAGAGCCAGGTCTCGATCCGCGGCGTCTCCGCCGGCCAGGTCGTCCGCGACCAGCCGGGCGTCAAGGAGCAGGTCGGTGTCTATCTCGACGACAGCGTGATCTCGCTGTCGCTGTTCACGCCCGATCTCGACCTGTTCGACCTCAACCGCGTCGAGACGCTGCGCGGTCCGCAGGGGACATTGTTCGGGTCCGGCTCGGTCGGCGGCACGGTCCGCTACATCACCAACCAGCCGCGCCTGGGCGTCGTCGAGGGCCTCGTCGAAGCCAATCTGAACCTGGTCGACGGCAACGATCTCGGCTGGGCCCTGCGCGCCGCGGTCAACATGCCGATCGGCGACATCGCTGCTTTGCGCGTCGTCGGCTACCACACCGAATATGGCGGCTTCATCGACGCCCGCCGCGAAGGCGGCGGTATCGACGAGGACATCAACGACGGCGCCCGCTCCGGCATCCGCGTCGCGCTCAGGGTGCAGCCGACCGAGAATCTGTCGATCACGCCGCGCGTCGTCTTCCAACACGTGCGGTCGAACGGCTTCAACCGCCAGGAGGTCTACAACCTCTACGCCAACCCGTTCACCACGACCCGCCCGGCGGTCACCTTCCGCGAACGCGAGCAGTTCCTGCTTCTCGACGAGCGCTTCGAGGACGACACCTGGATCGCAGACCTCACCGGCCGCTTCGGCTTCGGCGGAGTCGAGCTCACCACCGTCACCAGCTACATCAATCGCGACATATTGGTGAGCCGCGACGCCAGCGCGCTGACGGGAAGCGTCACGGTCGACCTCAACTTCTTGGCGCCGGCGGTGCTGCTGCCCTCCAACCTCGTCGACACCACGGACCTCGAGACCTTCTCGCAGGAAATCCGGCTGGGATCCGCCACGGAAGGCCCGGTCCAATGGGTGGTCGGCGTCTTCTATTCCGACACCGACCGCCTCTACAGCCAGCGCCTGCCGACGCCGGGCTACGACGCCTTCACCGACATCCGCTTCGGAGCGGGTACATCGGTGGCCGTGGCCAACGGCTTCCCGCTCAATTCGCCCTACAATGCCGACCTGCCCTACAATATCGAGCAGCAGGCGGTGTTCGGCGAAGCGAGCTTCGACATCAGCGACCGCTTCACCCTCACCGCGGGCGGCCGTTATTACGATTTCTCCGAGGTCCGCGAGTTCAATTCGGGCGGCCTCTTCTCCAACGGCGACAATAATCGCGACGAGACGTCGTCCAACGGCTTCAGCCCCCGCGTCATCGCCACCTACGAAATCGCCGACGACGTCCGGATCAACGCCCAGGCGGCGCACGGCTTCAGGCTCGGCGGCGTCAACGATCCCCTGAACATCCCGCTGTGCACGGGCGGCGCGGGCGGCATCGATGCGCAGACCTACGGCAATCGTCCGACCTATGAGGACGAGACGTTGTGGAATTACGAGCTGAACGTTCGCGGTCAGCGCGGCGGCATCACCTTCCACACCGCCGCTTTCTACACCGACATCCGCAACCTCCAGGTCACCGCGGACGCCGGCAGCTGCTCCTCGCGCGTCGTCTTCAACGTACCGCGGGCGCACAGCATGGGCCTCGAATTCGAGCTTTCGGCCTCGCCGGCGCGCGGCCTCGGCTTCTCGCTCGCCGGCAGCCTGATCGAGGCGGAGTTCGATTCGAGCGTGACTACGCCCGCCGGCGTCGTCGTCGCTGGCATGCGCGACGGCAACCGGCTTCCGTCGGTGCCGCGCTTCCAGATCTCGGCCAATACGAGCTACACGTTCGACTTCGGTGACGATGGGGACGCCTATGTCGGCGCTTCCTTCCAGCATGTGGGGAGCCGGTTTACCCAGCCGAGCGACCAGGAAAATAATCCGCGCACCTTCGTCCACGGCCTTCCGTTCGGCGGCGCGCCGGCCGGTGCGGCGACCACGCTCGACCTCCGCCTCCCGTCGTACAACCTGCTCAATTTGAGCGCGGGGATCGACTGGGACAGCGGCTTCAGCCTGATGGCCTATGTCACCAACGTGCTCGACGAGAACCCGATCCTGGCCTTCGACCGCGAGCGCGGCGGCCGCGCCAGGCTCGGCTTCCACGTCGGCCAGCCGCGCACCTTCGGGATCACCGCCCGCAAGCGCTTCTGATGGCCAGGCTCAGCCGCCGCGACCTGCTCCTCTCGGGAGCGGGCGCGGCGGCGGCGACGCTGCCGCGGGGGGCGAAGGCCTCATCGCGCATTCGCTGGGACGCCGTCGTCGTCGGGGCGGGCGCGTTCGGCGCCTGGACGGCCCGGCGGCTCAAGGACAGGTACCGCTCGGTCCTGCTGGTCGACGCCTGGGGTCCGGCGCACGCCCGGGCCTCGTCCGGCGGGGAATCGCGGATGACGCGGGGCGCCTATGGCGCGGACGCGCTCTACACCCGCATGGCATGGGAATCGCTGCCGGAATGGCGGGCCTTGTCGGCGCGCGCGGGACTTCCGGTCTTTCACCCCACCGGCGTCCTGTTCGTCTTTCCCGACCGGCAGCCCTATCTCGAGCAGACGCTGGCGACCTACCGGCAGCTCGGCCTGCCGATCGACCTCTACGGCGGCGCGACGCTCCGGCAGCGGGCGCCGGCCATGGCCTTCGCGCAGGATGACGTGGCCTTGTTCGAGCCCGGCTTCGGCGCGCTGATGGCGCGGCGGGCGGTCCAGACCCTGGTGGCCGAATTCGTCGCGGCGGGCGGCCATTACCAGGCGTCGCCGGTGGCTCCGCCTGCGTCGGCCGCGGACCGGCTGGAAGAGGTGGCGACGGCGGACGGCCGGCGCATCGCGGCCGAGCGCTTCGTCTTCGCCTGCGGCGCGTGGCTGCCGCGCGTCTTTCCCGAGATCCTCGCCGGCCGCATCTTCCCGACCCGCCAGGAGGTCTTCTTCTTCGTGCCGCCGCCGGGCGACGCGCGCTTCCAGCCTGGGGGCCTGCCCGGCTGGGCCGATTTCAACCAGGGCGATATCTATTACGGCTTCCCGGACCTCGAGGCGCGCGGCTTCAAGATCGCGCACGACGCGCACGGGCCGCCGATCGATCCCGATGCCGGCGATCGCACGCCTTCGGGCGGCGCGCTCGCCGACGTCAGGGCGTTCATGGCGCGGCGCTTCCCGGCCATGGCGGACCGGCCGCTCAACGAGGCGCGGGTCTGCCAGTATGAGAACAGCTCCAACGGCGATTTCCTGATCGACGTCCACCCGCGCTGGAGGAACGTCGTGCTGGTCGGCGCCGGATCGGGCCACGGCTTCAAGCACGCGCCCGCGATCGGCCGCTACGCCGCCGACCTCGCCGCCGGCGCGCTCGCCCGGGTCGAGCCGCGCTTCTCGCTCGCCACCAAGGCCGCGAGCCAGCGCCGCGACGTACACTGAGACCGCGCAGCCCGGAAAAAGCGAAAGGCCGCCCCCGAAGGGACGGCCTTTCCATTGTCAGCCGGAAGCGGCCTGAACCGTCAAGCGCGGATCTCCGGAGGCGACGCTCACCGGGGCCGCGAACGGCATGTGACAATGAGACATCAGACCACCTCCTTTCAGTTGTTGAACACAGCTGCGAGATAGGCGTCGAAATGCCGGATTCAAGCGGCAGAACAATGGCTTATGAAGGCCGAAAGCGGCGGCGTCGGCGCCCGCCTTGACCCCTGCGGCGGCCGGCCCTAAGTGCCTCGGCTCCGGCCGGCCCCATCGTCTAGCGGTCCAGGACGTCGCCCTTTCACGGCGAAAACACGGGTTCGAGTCCCGTTGGGGTCACCAAGCCGCGCGGACTGTTCAGCGGCTCGCGACCCGGCGATACGGGATGAACTCGCCCAGGAACACGACGCCGGTCTGGGTGCGAAGCGCCGGATCGTAGACCTGCATCGTATCGACGCTGCACAGGCGCGAGGCCGACGCGCGGCTGATCAGGATGTTGCGGTCGTCGAGCGCGTCGCGCCCGGCGGTCGGGCGGTTCACGTAGATGGTCGAGCCCGCGTCGAAGATGATCGCCTCATCGTCGATCACGCGGCTCGAATGGACGCGGTTGAGCGAAATGCAGTCGACCGGCTCGCCGGCGACGCGGCCTTCGACCGCGCGGGCGATCCGGGTCTCGGCATCGTCGCGAGGGCCGGCCTGGGCAGCGGGCGCGGCGGCGAGGAGGGATGCGGCGGCGGCGAGGAGGATGGTGCGCATGGCTGTTCTTCCCGTTTTCTCTTTCGGTCCTACACTTGGGGCATTGCGACGTCGATGCTGAACCGAGGCTGACTTTCCCTGCGCCGCTTGCGCTTCGGCAGCGGCCGCCCATATCGATTGCAGCATCGAAACGAGCGGGAGGGCTCCGTGCCCGAGGAGGCATTGAAGCAGGCAAGGCGCGGACCGCTCGCGGTCCTGCTCCTGCTTTGCGGCCTCATCCTCGGCTCCGCGGGACCCGCCACGGGCGTCGCGGCGGAGGGCCCCGATTCCCGCCTGGCACAAAGCCGGCCGGCAAAGGCCCTGGTCGCTCTGCGGACCCCGGCGCGCGAAGCCTTCGCCGAGGACGACGACCGCTTCGACGACGTTCCGACGCTGCCGCTCGATGCCGCGGTCGTCAGCGAGGCGACCGGCAGGCGTGCCCCGCTTCGCTCAGCGGCGGCGCCGTCTTTCGGCCCGTCCCACTTTTCCTCCAGCTATCGGGCTCGCGCACCTCCAGCGGCGTGAACGTGCCGGCCGGCACGAACCGATCGGATCTACGCCCGCGGCAAGCGGGCCACCCATCATGCTGGAGATCATCATGTCATCCGCAACCTATCGCCTCACCCGCATTCATCGCCGCCTCGACGACGCCATCGGCCTCGAGATGCAGCGGCGGCTCCCCGACAGCCTGCGCCTGCTGCGCCTGAAGAAACTGAGGCTTGCCGTGAAGGACCGGCTGACGGCGCTGCTCAGGAAAAGCCTCGTCGCGGCCTGAGCGAGAAGGCCGGCGTCTCTCGTCGAGGCGCCGGCCACGGCTTCACCGGCACGCCCGCCACCCTGCCCCGCCGCGCGGCGCCTGATCGAGATGAAGATGGTCGCGGTGGGCGGCGTTGTAATCGGGCGACAATACGGTGGTGAAGAGGCGGCAGGCTCCGTCGCGGACCTCGCGGAGAAAGGCGCGGGCGGGACCCTCGCTTGCCCAATCGGCGACGATCGCGATCCGCCGTCCGTCGTCGAGGCGGAAGGCGGCGACGTCGACGGCATTGGCCGTCGCATGCTCGCTCCAGTCTCCTGAGGCGCGGCCGTAGACGCGGCGGCACGAATAGCTTCCATAATGCTCGATCGCGGCGACGCGCCGGCCGAAATGTCCCAGCGCGGCCGGCTGGACGAAATGCCATTCCCACAGCGCCAGCGCGGCTGCGACGGGGCAACTTGTGCCGAGGTCCGCCGGCCGCCAGGCGATCGACGCCGATCCGCCCGCGAGGCGGACCGCGTCGTCATAGCCGCATTGCGGGGTCGAGCGGCGCGGCGGCAGCGCGGTGAAGCGGATCCCGGCTTCCGCGAGCAGCGAGCGGCAGCGTGCAGCCTCGCCCGCGAGGCCGGCGAGCTTGCGTCCGGTGAAGGCGCCGACCGGGCGGGTGAGGTCGAGCCGCGTCCACGGCATGTCTTCGGGATGGTTGCGGGCATAGCCCCAGAGGATCAGGCCGGCGAAGGCGGCCAGGCCGACGAGGAGGATCGCCTTGACGATGCGAAGCGCCCGCCGCACCCGCGCCTCAGCGCCGCCGCGCAGTCTCGAGCGGCTCCGACGTCACCGGATAGCCGGCGTCGGCGGGGATGCAGACGTGGGGCGCGCCGCCGCGCTCCTCGACCCAGGGGGTGATCTTGCGCACCGGATGCGCCGCCGCATCTGCGCGCGCCTCGTCGATCGAGGAGAAGCGCGCGAGCCGCTCGAGGTTGCGGCGGGTCGGGAAGATGACGTGCGCGCGGCCGGCGTCGACCTCCGCGAGCACATCGGAGGCGCTTGCCCAGAAGGTCCGCACCGATTCGGTCGCGTCGGCGCTTGCGCCCGCGAGGCCGGCCGGCGCTTCGGCCAGGAAGAACAAAGTGTCGAACCGCCGCGTCTCTCGGAAATTGGGGCACCAGCGGGCGAAGGGCGTCAGCGCCTCGAGATCGAGCCGCAGCCCGCAATCCTCGACCAAAGCGGCGAAGGGGGCCCCTCCGGAAAGAGCCTCGCGCAGCGCGGCGGCGGTGGCGGCGTCGGGCGCAGGCGACAGGCCGGCCGCCACGCCGGTCTCCTCAATCGTCTCGCGGATCGCGGCGATCCGCGCCGCGGCGTCCGGCACATGCGGAAGGGCTGCGGCCGCGTCATGGTCCCCCGGCTCGATCCGGCCTCCGGGGAAAACCAGCGCGCCGGCGGCGAAGGCCATGGTCGCCGCGCGCTCCATCATCAGCAGCTCCGGCGGGCTGCCGCCGCGCATCAGCACGAGGGTCGCGGCTGGGATCGGCTCGGGGAGATCGGCCATCCGCGCCTGCTAGGCGCTTGGGGCAGCGAGAGGAAGGCGGTGACGCGGGAGCCCGCCTACGCCAAGGCTTCGGCGGGCAGCCTCCGCCTCGCTTGGCTCCGGCTGGCTTGCCAGCCGAAGCCGCGCAGGGGCGAAGGCTGGTGGAGCTGAGGGGAATCGAACCCCTGACCTCTGCAGTGCGATTGCAGCGCTCTCCCATCTGAGCTACAGCCCCGCGCCTTCTGGGGGCCCTCCGAAGCGCGAGGCTCCGCCGGGCCGGTCACGGCCTGCGCCCCATAGCCAGAGCCGCCGCGCGATGCAACGGCGGCGAGCCGCCTGAGACACGGGCTTCTTTCGGAGGCGAAGCGCGGCTAGGTTGCCCTTTGCAACGCAAGGAGAGCTTCGATGGCCGCCGACACGACCCGCGCCTGGCACCTCAAGTCACGCCCCGCCGGAATGCCGACGGCCGCGAATTTCGAGCTCAAGGAGGCGCCGCTGCCGCCGCTCGAGGACGGAATGGTGCGCGTGCGCAACCACTGGCTGTCGGTCGATCCGTACATGCGCGGGCGGATGAACGACGTCAAAAGCTACGTCCCGCCCTTCCAGGTCGGCGCGCCGCTCGAGGGGGGCGCGGTCGGCAGGGTGGTCGAATCGCGCTCGCCGCACCTCAGGGAAGGCGAGACCGTGTTCCACATGCTCGGCTGGCGCGAGGAGGCGGCCGGGCCGGCCGGGCAATTCAACAAGGTGCCGCCGCTCCCCGTCGAGGACCATCAGTGGCTCGGCAATCTCGGACTCACCGGCGCCACCGCTTATTTCGGCCTGCTCCGGGTGGCCGAGGCGAAGGAGGGCGACATTGTGTTCGTCTCGGCCGCGGCGGGCGCCGTGGGATCGGCCGTCCTCCAGGTCGCCAAGGCCAGGGGAATGACCGTGATCGGCTCCGCCGGCGGCGAGGAAAAATGCGCCTGGGTGCGGTCGCTCGGCGCCGACGCCGCGATCGACTACAAGGCGGGGCCGGTGCTGAAGCAGCTCGCCGAGGCGGCGCCGAAGGGCGTCGACGTCTATTTCGACAATGTCGGCGGCGAACATCTCGATGCCGCCTTTGCCACCGCGCGCCAGAATGCGCGCTTCGCCATCTGCGGGATGATCGACGCCTATAATGGTGGAGAGCCGCAGGCCTTCCGCTACATCATGCGGGTGATCGCCGCGCGGATCGCGGTCAAAGGCTTCATCTACACCGATTTCCTGCCGCAGATCGGAGACTTCTACCGCGACATGGGCGGCTGGGTGGCAAGCGGCCGGGTGACGTCGCGGGAGACCGTTCGCGAGGGGCTGGAGGCGATGCCGGAAGCGTTCCTCGACCTCTTCCGCGGCGCCAATATCGGCAAAATGCTGGTCCGGCTCCCCGGCTGAACCCGCCCGCGTCAGCCGCTCTTGGTGACGATCAGGCCGAAGCAGGTGGTGATGAAGCCGTGGAAGCCGATCTTGAGGTGAAGCGGCGGGCCGAGCCAGCCGCCGAGGTCGGCGGGCAGCTCGTGGGTCCACGGCGCGACGTCGACGAAGCGGTCGAGCGGCCGTGCGCCGAAATCGAAATCGAGCTCGGCGACGTCGTGGCCGTCGGCGCGGAGCCGGGCCGCGACCTCTTCGATGTGGCGGCGCTGGAACAGGACGGTCGGGTGATTGTCCAGGGTCGGCCCCTCGCCGGCGATGTTGAGCTCCATGGTGTGGATCGCCGTCCCGCCGGGCCGCAACGTCGCCAGCGAGGCCTCGATGAAGTCGAGCCCCTTTGCGATCGAGCCGAGATGCTCCAGCGCGCAGACCGACCAGCAGAAATCGTAGCCGGCGAGCGAGGGCGGGATCGCGTTCATGTCGACCACCTGGAAGTCGACGAGGCGGTCGAAGGCGGCGCGGTCGACGAGATGGGCGTGGAACGCCTGCTCGCGGCCGGAAGCGTGCTGGTTGGTCGAGACCCAGCCGGCGGCGGCGGCCTCCGCGTGCGGCAGGTCGGTGACGGTCGTCGCCGCGCCGCGCGACGCGAGGTAGCTCGGGAGCGGCTCGACGCCGCAGCCGAAGCCGAGCCCGCGGGCGCCGGGGCGGATATGGCCCTGCTCCCACATCGCTTGCAGGACGAAGGCGAGCTCCCAGATCTTGCGGTGCATAATCAGCGGGATCTTGAGCTCGGCCGCCCAGTGGCGAGCCCAGTCGCTCTCGAGGTCGCCCTGGGTGGTGGCCTTGGACTTCAACCCGACGAAGACCGGCTCCGTCCCGGACGCGACAGGCAGGGCCGCCGCCAGCTTGCGTGCGAGCTCGTAGCCGAGCCCCTTGACGTTGAGCTCGAGCAGCGAGACGCGCTGGGCGAGGTCGCGCATCTGGTCGGCATCGGTGGCGCGGGCATGGTCCACCAGCGCCATCAGCCTGCGCGTGACGAAGCGCTCGATCCGTGCTTTCATCGGGCGGCTTCCAGAGGCGTTGCACTCAGCGGGGGCGCCGGGGCTCCAGTGCGCCGACCGAGAGCAATGAAGGGCCGCTCGATCCAGCGGTAGGAGAGGCCGGCGACCGCGAGAGCGATCCCGGACGAGACGACGAAGGTCAGGGCTCTCAGCACCTGGTCCCAGCGCCCGAACAGCTCGCCGGGAAGGATCGCCAGCTCCAGCCTGACCACGGCGAACATGACCAATGCGTGCCAGAGGTAAAAGGAATAGGAGACCCGCCCCACCCAGCGTGCGGCAGGGTTCAACAGGACGGTTTCGATTGCGCGGCTGCTCGTCCAGGCGAGCGCCGAGACGATCGCGAACGAGGCGACCGCCATCGAGAGCAGGATGAGTTGGTGGGCGTAGACGGGCCCGACCAGTGCCTCGGGTACGACTAGGAGCAGCAGAGCCGTGGCGACGAGCGCCCCGGGCCCGTGTGACCGCGCGCTCGCGAGCGCGGCGAGTCGCCGGCCGTGCGTGCGCACCATGCAGCCGAGATAGAATGCGGGCAGGAAGACGAACATCGTCGAATAGCCGAGGCCGCGGTCGAGCGAAGCGCCGATCGCGAACAGGATGACAACCGAAGCGAGATCGAGGCCGAGCCGTCCGGGACGCGACAGCGCCGCGAAGAAAGGCAGGCACAAGGCGCCGATCAGCTCGACCTGGAGCGTCCAGACCGGCGGGTTGTAATAGTTGCCGAGGAGGGCTGCGCTGGCGATGAAGGCGCCCGGATCGAAGCTGCCATAGACCGATCGTCCGGCCCAATATTCCAGCGATGGTCCCGGCCCCTCGAGGCCGCCCGGATCGTGAATCGGAATCTGGAAGATCGTGAGCGCCGCCACCGGAAGGAACAGGCAGAGCGCCGCGACGTGGGCCGGATAGAGCCGCAGCGCGCGCCGGCCGAGGAAGCCGCCGAGCCGCACGAGCGAACGGTGGGCCGGCTGCCGATCGAGCGCCATGGCGAGGACCAGGCCGCTGATCACGAAGAACACGACCACCGCGGCGCGGGCGTTGAGCAGATAGTCGAACGGCAGGAGGAGCCACGCGGCCGCCGCGTTGGGACGGTTCGGGGCGATGGTGCCGTCGTACATCAGCAGGACGATGCCGCAATGGGCGAAGGCGACGCTCAAAGCCGCGAAGCCGCGCAGCGATTCGATCTGCGGGAGGAAGCGGGGGCCGCCGGCGTCGCTCATCGCGCCCTCAGATAGAGGAGCCAGTCCTCGCCGAAATTCTCGCTGAGCACGCGCTCCGGCGTGACTGGGGCCGCGCGGCCGTCGAAGCCGATGTGGCGCAGCGTCCCGTAATAGCCGAGCAGCTTTTGGAGGAAGGCGCCCGGATCCGCATAGCGCGCTGCGTTGAATTCGAGCACCATCGGCGGCGGCGCGGCGGAGAGGATGCCGTGCATTCCGGCGACGATCGCTTCCTCGCCGCCCTCCGCGTCGATCTTGACGAAGTCGATGCGGGGTTCGTCGCGAAGCAGCGCGTCGAGCGTCCGGAGCGCGACCTCATGGCTGCGCCCGGCCGCCGCGTCAGCAGGCGCAGCCGCGACGAGCGCGGCATTCTTCGGCTCGCCTGCCGGCTCGAACAAGGTCGCGGCGGTCCCGTCCTCGGCGCCCGCTGCCGCCTCGCAGACGATCGTGCGGGCGGCAAACCCGTTGAGGCCGATCGAGCGCCGCAGCAGGGTCGCGGTCCCCGGCGCCGGCTCTATCGCGTAGACGCGGCCCTCAGGGCCGACGAGATCGGCGAGGAGCAGCGAATAATAGCCGAAATTGGCGCCGACATCGACGACCACGCCCCCGCGCCGGACGGTCCGCGCGATGAACTGGGTGAGCCAGGATTCCCAATAGCCGTCGATGAGGACATTGGCGCCGAAGCCGACATCGGCGGTCGACACGTGGAACTTGTAGCGGGTGAGGATGCGGCACAGGGCGATTCCGCCGCCGAGATAGGCGGGGCTCGCCAAAGCGCGGCAGGCGCTCTCCAGGCGATCCCGGGGCAGGGCGCCGATGTCGCCGGTTGTGAGCACGGCCGGGGCCGATGCCGGTTCCGCCTGCGCCTGGGGCCCTCCCAGCGCGCGGAGCCGCGCACGGACCTTGCGGGCGAGGGCGCGCGGGTCAGGACGCAAGCGCCGTCTCCTCGCGCCGGAGCTCGGCATAGCGCTCGAACGCCAGTTCGGGTTCGCCGAGCATCACCGCGCGGCCGTGATCGAGCAGCAGGACCCTGTCGCAGGTCTCGCGGATCAGCTTCTCGGAATGCGACGCCTGGACGACGATCCCCGCGCTCGCGACGAACGCCTTGAGGCGCTTCTCGGCCTTTTCGATGAAGGCGGCGTCGCCCATCACGAACTGCTCGTCGAGCAGCAGGATCTCCGGCTCGAACACCGTCGCGATCGAGAATGCGAGGCGCAGCTGCATGCCGCTCGAATAGGCCTTGAGCGGCACGTCCATATAATCGGCAAGCTCGCTGAACTCTGCGATCTCGTCGATCCGCGCCAGCGCCTGCCGCGGGGTGAGGCCGATATAGATTCCGCGCAGGACGACGTTCTCGCGCCCCGTGCACTCGTAGCTCATGCCGAGCATCGGATCGAACAGCGACAGCACGCGGCCGGACACGCGGATGCGGCCGGCGCAGGGCTCGTAGATGCCGCCGATGACGCGCAGCAAGGTGCTTTTGCCCGACCCGTTATGGCCGATCAGCCCGATCCGGTCGCCGTCGCGCAGGGTCAGCGAAACGTCCTCGAGGGCGATCACCGAGGACGGGCCGCGACCCGACCAGTCGATCGCACCGCCGACGGCGCGGCGGGCGCTCGCCCGCGGCCCGGTGCGCGCCCCGAAAAGGGGAAAGCGGACGCCGACGCGGTCGAGGATGATTGAGGCCACGATCAGAGCCAGTAAGCGATGCGGTGCCGGGCGGCGCCGAAGGCAAGCAGCGCGGCGAACAGGAGGAGGAAGGCGCAGCCGGCGCAGGCGAGCCACACCGGGAGCGGGGGCGCCGCGCCGAGCAGGGGGCCGCGGACCAGCTCGATCGCATGATGGAAGGGGTTGATCTCGGCGATATGGCGAAGCTCGGGGGTGAAGGGACGCCAGAGGACCGGCGTCACCAGCATCCCGATCGGCAGGCCGGTCTGAACGATACGCGAGACGGCGCGGAATCGCGCGGTCGCCAGCGCGAGCAGCAGCGCCGCCGGGAACAGGTTGAGGAGCAGGATGAAGATGCCGGCCAGCGCCAGCGGCGCGGACGGGCCCAGGCGCACCCCGCAGAAAGCGAGCACCGCCGCGACCACGACGAAATTGAGCGCGAGCAGCACGACGTTGCGCCACAAGGCGCGGTAGACGAGGGTCGTGCGCGGCACGTAAAATTGCTTCAGCGCATGCTCGGCGACGACGAAGACGTCGCACGCCTCCTGCAGCGTCGAGGCGAGGAACGCCCACACGAAGAGCCCCAGCACGACATAGGGAAGATAGGTCGAGACGGGCTCGCCGAAGAGCCGGCTGTAGACGAGGCCCAGAGCGGCGGCGAGGACCGCGAACGACAATGTGGACCAGAGAGGTCCCAATCCGCTGCGGCGGAAGCGCAGTTTGATGTCGATATTTCCCAGAGTGAACCATTGCGGCCAGTGCCGAGCCCCTTCGACCGCGTCGGCAAATGCGGCGCCGAGCCGGGACGGGCGCCGGCCCTCGGCCTGCGGGGGTGCGGCCGCCATCGCTCAGGCCGTGGCCTCGACCGGGGTAAGCGCCGCCACGGGGAGGCTTCGCGGTTCCTCCTCGGGCAACCGGAGCGCGACCGCGACCGCGTTGCGCATCGCCGGAATGCCGAGCCGCTCCATGACCATCGTTCGCGCCCGCTGCCGCATCGGCGCGAAAGCCGCGGGATCGGCGGCCAGCGCGGTGAGATGGGCGACGGCGACGTCGGCGTCAGGGTCGGCCCAGGATCCTCCGCTGCCGTAGGTGCGGCGGCTGTCCCGAGCCGCGACGAGGCGGCCCGGGACCAGCAAGGCGGTGCTCGAGTCCATGAAATCCAGATTGCCCGACCAGCCGGTCGCGATCACCGGGACCTCGGCCAGCATGGCTTCGGCCATCACCAGCCCGAAGCCTTCCGAGCGATGCAGCGACAGCAGCACGTCGACGCTTGCGATCAGGTCGAGCCGATCCCCGTCGCTGAGGCGCGCCTGCTCGATCCGGATGTTGGGAGCGTCGCCGATCGCCGCGAGCAGCTCCGCCATCTGCTCGGGCGCTTCATGCGCGTCGGACGCCTTCAGGATCAGCAGCCTGTCCTCCGCGTCGCCGAAGGCCCGCCGGAAGGCCTGTACCGCGGCGACTGGATTCTTGCGCTCGAAGGAGGAGGCGAAGCTGAACATGACGAGCGCGGTGAAGCAGCCCTGCGTCCCGAAGCGGGTGCGCCGGGCCTTTCCCGCGCGTCCCTGCGCGACCGGATGAGGCACGACGCGCACCGGCTTGTCGGTGGCCTGGCGGACCGCGTCGGCGACGAAGCGGCTCGGCGTCCACACCTCGTCGACTTCGGCGAGCGCCGGCCGCCAGTGATCGGGGATGCGGCCCAGCTCCCATGCCCAATAGCCGACGATCCGCTTTCCGATCAGGTGCCTCCGGCCGAGCAAGGTGATGATCGCGGACAGATTGTCCGGATTGAAATGGAGGACGACCGTGCCGGGGCCGCTCTCGAGGAGAGGCGGCGGCGCGGGGGACGGCTCCCGATCGGTGACGATGTCCGAAATGTCGACGCTGAGGACGTCGTAGCCGAGCGCGGTCAAAGCGCGCTCGGCCAGGCGTCCTCCTTCGCCGATGCCGGTCGGCGTCGAAAGGATGCCGACGACGCAGACCGGCTCCGCCGGAGGTGCGTCCGTGGCGACCGGCCGGTTGCGTCCCAGCACCACGCGCAGGGCGGCGCGGCGCACCGGCCGCGGAAGACGGTGCCAGACGGTGTTGCGGAAGGCGCGGACCCAGGGATTGCGGATCTGCTGGATCCCGAGCGAGCGGCGTCGCGAGGGATCGGAGAAGGACGTGGCTCCCGCTTCCTGACCCTGCACGCCGAAATTCCCCCCAAACACAACCGATTCCCGGCCGCCTGCCCGACCTCTGCCACATCTGCCCGCCGCGGTGAAGCGGCCCTCAGCCGTTGCGAAATGCGTACCAGCCCTTCGCCCGGAGCGCGCAGGCGGGACAGTCGCCGCAGCCATGGCCCCAGTCGTGCCGGGTCTCCGCGTCCCCGGCATAGCAGCTGTGGCTGAGGTCCCGGACGATGGCCACCAGCCGGTCGCCGCCGAGGTCTTCGGCCAGGGCCCAGGTCCCCGCTTTGTCGAGCCACATCAACGGCGTGTGGAGGGCGAAGCGCGTCTCCATGCCGAGATTGAGCGCCACCTGCATTGCCTTGATCGTGTCGTCGCGGCAGTCGGGATAGCCCGAATAATCGGTCTCGCAGACTCCGGCGACGATGTGCCGGGCCCCGCGGCGCCAGGCGAGAGCGGCGGCGAAGGCCAGGAAGATCAGGTTGCGGCCGGGCACGAAGCTGTTGGGGAGGCCGTTCTCCTCGATCCGGAAAGCGACCTCGCGTGTGAGGGCCGTGTCGCTGAGGCGGCCGAGCGCCGACAGATCGAGGAGATGGTCCTCGCCGAGCCGCTCCCCCCACGCCGGAAAGGCGTTGCGCAACGCCGCGAGGATCGCCGGCCGCGCCTGGAGCTCGACATGGTGGCGCTGGCCGTAGTCGAAGCCGACGGTCTCGACCCGGGCGAACCGCTCCAGCGCCCAGGCGAGGGAGGTGGTCGAATCCTGCCCCCCCGAGAACAGCACCAAGGCGGTTTCGCCGGCTTCAGTCACCTTATGCCCAGCTGCTTGTGGGTCTGCAGCGTCAGCCGCCATTGCGGGTGGGCCAGGCAATATTCGACTGCCCGGCGCGTGGCCGTGGGGTCGGGCCCGTCGAGCGGCTGCAGCAGGAAATGGTCGAAGGCGAGGCCTTCATAATCGGCCGGGTCCATGCCGTCCTGCGGATAGACCAATTTGAGCTCGTCGCCGGCCGTGATCGCGAGCTCGGTCCCGGCCTTGGGGCTCACGCACAGCCAGTCGAGCCCCGCCGGCGGGGGCAGCGTGCCGTTGGTCTCGACGGCGATCTCGAAGCCGCGTCCGCGCAAGGCCGCAACCAGCGGCTCGTCCACCTGGAGCAAGGGCTCGCCGCCGGTGAGCACCACCAGCGGCCGGCCCGCGGCGCCCGCCGCCCAGGCGGCGCGGACCGCGTCCGCGAGCGCCTCCGCGTCCGCGAACTTCCCCCCGCCGGGCCCGTCGGTGCCGACGAAATCGGTGTCGCAGAAGGTGCAGTCGGCGGTCGCGCGGTCCCGCTCGCGCCCGGACCAGAGGTTGCACCCCGCAAAGCGGCAGAAGACCGCGGCGCGGCCGGCATTCCGGCCCTCGCCCTGGAGGGTATAGAAAATCTCCTTCACCGCGTAGGCCATCGCGTCCATTTAGGCGCTGGAGGCCGCGGATGCGAGAGCAGGCGCCGCCGGACGGAGACCGACATGCGCAGCTTTTCCCTCGCCCTCGCCTTGCTCGTCGGCCCGGCCGCCTTGCCGGCGCAGGCGCCGCCTCCATCTCCCGCCGCCGCATCGCCCTCGGCGGCCGACCAGAGGCTGCGGCGGCTCTATACCGAGGAGTGGCGCTGGCGGCTCAATGAGCAGGCGCGGGTGCCGGGGCCCGACGGCGGGGCCTGGCCGGCGGATCGCCTGCCGCGCGTCGACGCCGCCTCCCAGCGCGCCCGCCTCGCTTACTGGGAGCGGGTGCTCGCCGAGCTGGGCCGCATTCCGCTCGACGAGCTGTCCCCGGAAGAAAGGGTCAACGCCCAGATCTTCCGCACCGTCGTCGAGGAGATGGCGAACGAGGTCCGCTTCCGCACCTACGAGGCGCCGTTCAACGCCGACAGCTTCTTCTGGGGCGAGCTCGCGCCTTATTCGACGCTGCAGACCGCAGAGGAGTATCGCCGCTATATCCGCCGGCTGCGCGACGTGCCGCGTTATTTCCGCGAGAACATCGCCAACATGCGGGCCGGCCTCGCCCGCGGCTTCAGCGTCCCGCGGGTGACGCTGGAGGGGCGGGACCGGACGATGGAGCCCTATCTCGCCGAGGGCGAGGCCAATCCGCTCTGGGCACCGTTCGCGCGCATGCCCTCGGCGATGCCCGCGGCCGAGCAGGAGCGGCTGCGCGAGGCCGCGCGCGCCGCGATCCGCGAGGCGGTGGTGCCCGCTTACCGCGAGCTCCTCGCCATGTTCCGCGGCGAATATCTGCCGCGCACGAGGACCACGCTCGCCGCCGCCGCCATGCCCGACGGGCGCGCTTACTATCAGGCGATGATCCGGACCTACACCACGCTCGACCTGACCCCCGAGCAGATCCACGCCATCGGCCTGCGCGAAGTCGCCCGCATCCGCGCCGAGATGGAGGCGACGATGCGGCGGGCGAACTTCGCCGGCACGCTGCCGGAGTTCATCCATTTCCTGCGCACCGATCCGCAATTCTACGCCCGCACCCCCCGCGAGCTGCTGGCCTTCGCCGCTTATGTCGTGAAGCGGGCCGACGGCGCCCTCGGCGAGACGATCGGGACGCTGCCGCGCTACCGCCACGGCATCGTCCCCGTTCCCGACGCGATCGCGCCGATCTACACGGCCGGCCGCGGCGGGCTCGAAAACTGCCTGTTCAACACCTGGAACCTGCCCCAGAGGCCGCTCTACGCGATCCCGGCGCTGGCGCTCCACGAATGCACGCCGGGCCACAGCTTCCAGGCGGCGCTCGCGCTCGAGGCGCCCGAGCGGCCGGACTTCCGGCGCGACCTCTATTTCTCCGGCTATGGCGAAGGCTGGGGCCTCTATGTCGAGTGGCTCGGGACATTGATGGGCATCTACGAGACGCCCTATGAGGATTTCGGCCGCCTGACCTACGAGATGTGGCGCGCCGCCCGGCTGGTGATCGACACCGGAATCCACGCTTTCGGCTGGAGCCGCGAGCGGGCGCTCGCTTACCTTCGCGACAACACGGCGCTTTCCGAGCACGAGGTCACCACCGAGGTCGACCGCTACATCTCCTGGCCCGCCCAGGCGCTCGCCTACAAATTGGGCGAGCTCCAGATCCGCCGCCACCGCGCCGAGGCCGAGGCGGCTCTCGGCGCGAATTTCGACCAGCGCCGCTTCCACGACGCGATCCTCGCTTTGGGCTCGGTGCCGCTGCCGGTGCTCGAAGACAGGATGCGCCGCTTCATCGAGGAGGAGCGGGCGCGGATCGCCGCGGGAAGCTGAGACTCGAAGAGCGGGGCGGCCGAAGCCGCCCCGCTCCCCGGGCCGTTCAGAAGCCGATCGCCTGCGACGGCTCCGGCTTGGCGCGCGCCTCCGCTTCGAGCAGAGCGAGGATCTCGCCCGCTGAGGCGTCGGCGCGCCCGCGCAGCTGGCGCGCGACGACCGCGAAGTCGCCGGGCGTCAGCCCCGCGATCCGCTCCAGCCCTGCCGGCGCCGCCCCGCCGAAGAAGCGGACGAACGCCCGCTCCGCCAGCGCCGGGGACAGCGCCTTGAGCTCGACCTTGAAGACGAAGCGCCGCAGCGCCGCCGGGTCGAGCCGCCGGGCGAAGTTGGTCGCCGCGACGAAGGGCAGCGGGTGCGAGTCCATCCAGGTGAGCAGTTCGTTCACCTGGCTGACCTCCCACGCCGCCTTCGCCTCCGCACGGTCGAGGAGGAGGGAATCCACCTCGTCGAACAGCAAAACCGCGCCCGACTCCCGCGCCTCGGCGAATGCCGCGGCGATGTTCGCCTCGGTCCCGCCCACCCAGCAGGAGAGCAGGTCCGAAGCGCGCTTCACCGCGAGCGGCCGGTCGAGCCGGTCGGCAAGGTGGCGCGCGAGCGCCGTCTTGCCGGTGCCGGGCGGGCCGGTGAGGAGCAGCGAGACGTCGGCCGGGCTCCCGGCCGCCGCCATCCCTTCGATCAGCGCGGCGACGTCGCGGTCCGCCTCGAACAGATCGAGGTCGACCGCGCCCGCTGCGACCGGCGGCAGGGACCGCCCGCCGCGCAGGCCGAGCACCAGCGACCGCGCCGCCGCCTCCGCCTCCGCCGCGCCGCCGCCCGCGAGGACGGAGGCGCGGATCGCGGCGCGGGCGACGCCCGAGGCCGCCTCGTCGGCCGGGAGCAGCCCCGCAAGCGCGTCGCGCGCCTCGGGCATTCCCTCCGCCTCGGCGACGCGCGCGACGATCCGCGCCCGCGCCCGCGGCGGCGGGTAGCCCATCTTGAGGATGAAGCTCATCCGCCGCAGGTGCGCGGGATCGACCCGGTCGATCGCGTTCGACGTCCAGAGCGTCGGCACCGCATTCTCCTCGAGCATGCGGTTGACGAACACCTTGGACGCCGGCCGCCACTGGCCGCGCGGGCCGTAGGATCCCGCCGACGAGAACAGGTCCTCCATCTCGTCGAACAGCAGGATCGCACCGCCGCGCCGCGCGAGCAGGCGCTGGGCGCGCTTCAGCGCCGTCACCCGATCGGCACGGCCCGGCTCCTCGCCGTCCACGTTGGACTCGCCCACGGCATAGAGCGTCGCGCCCACTTCCTCGGCGAGGGTGCGGGCGAGCTCCGTCTTGCCGGTGCCCGGCGGGCCGTAGAGCAAGAGGTTGACGCCCTTGGCACGGCTCCCGAGCGCGCCCGCGAGCAGGCGCGCCATGAAGTCGAGCGGCGCCTCCTGCTCGGCGAAGTCGGCGCGCGACAGCGAGGCCGCCTGGCGCTCGCCGGCGAGGAGGTCGATCAGCCGGTCGGGATCGGTGATCCCGCCGTCGAGAACCGCCGCGAAGCGCCACTCGAGCCCGAGATCCTGCCCGCCGCAATGGGCGTCGGCCGAGGTGAAGAGCAGCCCAAGCGTGACCGGCGCGGAACGCCGCACACGCAGGGCCGCGTCGCTGCCCTCCGCGCCCGCGGCACGACCGATCAGCCCGGCAATGTCCTCGCCGGTTCCGAACAGCCGCGCGCGCAGCGGGCCGAGCCGCGGGCCGCGGTCCAGTGCCGCCGCGAAGCGCAGCACCTCGCGCTCGAACGCGTCGAGCCCGAGCAGCTCCGCGGCCGCATCGACCGCCTCGAGCAGCGCCCAGGGCGCCTCGTCCGGGGCGATCGAGCCGGCGAGCCCCGCCAGCGCATCCCAGCTCAGCGGATCCTCCGCTTCGCCCTCGCCGGCAGGCGGCGCGGGGCCCCACGCCACCGCGGGCATGAAGGCGGCCGGCGCCGTCTCCGGCCAGTCGATCTCGGGCCACAGCCAGTCGCGCTGCTCGCGCGTCCAGTCGAGCAGCGTCAGCGCCGTGCGCGCATTGCGTCCATTGGTGGCGCGCAGCACCTGGATCAGGCGCCGCGCAAGCAGCTTCTCGCCCATGATTCACCTGTCTCGGCCGCGCGCCATCGGACGGCACAGCCTGGTTGCACTCGGTTTGGGGTCATCCCGCCGGGTCCGTCCCGGCGAGGCGCTCAGCGCCTGTGCAGGGTGCGGACGAAAGCGGGATGACTTTCCAGCGATCCTGGTGTCGCCATCGTCATCCTCCGTCGTTCCGGCCGGGATTCGGCCGGAGAGCGCGGGCCGTTACGCCCGCGTTTCGCCGCTGTCAAGCGGGGCCGGCGCGTTGCGGAGCACGATCCAGGCGCTCACCATGGCCGAGACGTCGACGGCCGCATGGAGCAGGACCGGCACAAGGAGCGAGCCCGTCGCGACGTAGAGGAAGCCGAGCAGTCCGCCGAGCAAAGCGGTCGTCGCGACGCCGGCCTTGCCCTGATAGATGTGGGCGAGGCCGAACAGCGCCGCGGAGGCCGCGATGGCGCCCCAGTCGCTCAGCCAGTGCTGGAAATAGGCGATGAGATAGCCGCGATAGGCGATCTCCTCGAACAGCCCGGCGGCGAGGGAGACCAGCAGGCCCCAGCCGAGCTGCTCCTTCGTCTTCGGAAGAAAGGCGGCGAGCGCGCCGAGCTGCTTTCTGAGCGCGGCGGCGGCGCGAGCGGAAAGCGCGGCCAGGAGGGGACGCGCGACGAGCCCTGCCGACGCCGCGACGGCCATCATGACTGCAAAGAACGCGTCGGGGCCGCCCGGCGGTGCGAAGCCGAGCGCCGCGAGCGGACGCCCCTGCGCCAGCCAGACCAGCATCGCCCCGGCGCCGAGGCCGAGCAGCCACAGCAAGGTCAGCTTGTACTCGCGCACCAGCGCGGCCTCGCCGTCGCGATCGAGGCGGGCGAGAAAGCGGCGGTAGGCCCACCATCCGCCGAGCGGAAAGATCAGCACGATCGCCGCGCCGACGAAGACATGGTCGAGCAGGCCCGGAATCATCCGAACCCCGAGAGGAAGGCGGCGACGTTGGCGCCGAGCCGGTCGACGGCGTAGCCGCCCTCCATCGCGATGACTGTCGGTAGGTCGAGGCTGGCGATGCGCCGGGCGATGCGGGGATAGTCGTCCGTCTCGATCCGGAAGTGGCTGATCGGGTCTCCGGCATAGGTATCGGCGCCGTAGGAGCAGATCAGGAGGTCCGGCGCGAAGGCGGCGATCCGCTCCAGCGCGCGGTCGAGCGCCGGCTCATAGTCGCCGAGCGCGGCGCCGCGCGGCAGCGGCAGGTTGAGCGTCGCGCCCACGCCCTCGCCTTCGCCGGTCTCGTCGGCGTGGCCCCAGTAGAAAGGATAATCGGTCGCGGGATCGGCGTGGAGCGAGACGAACAGGACGTCGCCGCGGCCGTAGAAAATGTCCTGGGTGCCGTTGCCGTGATGATAGTCGACGTCGAGGATCGCCACCCGGCGCCGTCCGGCGGCGAGCGCGGCCTCGGCGGCGACCGCGGCGGAGTTCAGATAGCAATAGCCGCCCATATAGTCGGCGCCGGCATGGTGCCCCGGCGGGCGGCAGAGGGCGAAGGCCGCACGCTCGCCGGCGAGCAAGGCGTCGAGTGCGGACAGGGTGGACTGCGCCGACCAGTAAGCCGAGTCCCACGTCCCCTCGGCGACGGGAGTCGAGGCGTCGTAGCTGAACAGGCCGAGCTTCGCGTCGATCCGGTCGAGCGCGAGCGGCCGGCGGCGGACGACGGGCCACGTGTAGGGGACGGCGTCGCCGGGCCGGTCGGCCTCGCGCCACTCTTTCCACGCGCATCGCAGGAAATCGAGATAGGCCTGCGGGTGGACCGCCGGCAACGGCGCCTCGCCATGGTCGGCGGGCTCCTCGGTCGGCCCTATCGCCTCCAGGATCGAGCGCACCCGGCCGGAATGCTCCGCGAAAGGCTCGAACGCGCCGTTGTGCAGCTCGACCGCTGGAGAATGGGCAAGCTGGCGCGCGGAGAAAAAGCATCGCATGAGGCGCGCCTAAGCGGAGCCGTGGAAGGTCACAAGCGGGTCACACACGTCATCCCGGCGAAGGCCGGGATCTCAGGACGAGAAGTCGACGCCGAATGTGCAGCGCTCCATCGGCGTCCGCGCTTTTCACCCCACGAGATCCCGGCCTGCGCCGGGATGACGGCCTTGGACTAATTGCGAGCCGCCACCAGCAGATCGCTCGGCAATGTCGGCTCCGAGAGGAGGCGCTCCATCGCGCGCCACCGCGTCGCCTGGTCGGGGCCCTGCGCCTCGATGAAAGCGGCGACCATGTCGCGCCCGAGGCCGTAATTGATCACGTAGGAGCGATATTGCTCGGTGAAGGCGATCGACTGCTCGGCGCGCTGGGCCGAGACGAGCTGGTAGCGCTGGGTGAGCCGCACCGCCTCGGCGCGCGAGATTCGCCCTTCGAGCAGGTCCCGGGCGATGGTGAAGCGCGCCCCCGCAAGCTCCTCCAGCGCCTCCTGCAGCTCCAGATAGCGCGCCGCGTCCGCTGTCGGCAGGCCCGCGAGCGGGTAGATCGTCCCGGCCTCGAAGGCGAGGCGTTCGCCGCCCGGAAAAGCGAGCTCATAGCCGTAATTGGCGGAGCCTTCGGCGATCAGCGACTGGGGTGAATAGAGCGGATACACGCTGTACTCGACCCAGTTTCGCGCGCGGGCGAGGTTGCGCTCGAGCAGCATGTTGTGGACGTGGTGGCCGGGATAGCCTTCGTGGCAGCCGAGATCGACGGCGCGGCTGATCCTGGCGGGCAGGTCCGTGTTGATCTGGATCAGGCTGCGGTAGTTGCCCTGATACCAATTATAGCCCGACCAGCTGCGGCCGGTGACGAATTCGAGCGTGAACCTTTCCTCCGGCGGGAGCGCGATATGCTCGAGCGTCCGCCGCCGGCACTCGGCGATCGCGGCGCGCATCACCGCGTCGAGGCGAGCGGCGGGAATCGTGAAGCGGCTCTGGAACGCGTCGACCCGCTCGGCGAGCGCCCCGGCCCCCGGCACCAGCCGCTCGATCCGGGCGAGCAGCGGGTCGTAGGCCGGGAGTGGCCGAATCTCGGGGCGCACGCCGAACAGGCCCTGCGCCTCCTCGGCGAAGCCGAGCCGCTCGCCCTGCATCATCCTGAGGCGCGTGTCGGCGGCGACGAGCTGGGCGCGCAGGAATGCCGGCCGGCGGGCCTCGATCGAGCCGGCAGGCCAGCTGCTCGCCGCCTCCACCCCGCCGATCCGCGCGAGGAGCGCGCCGGTCCGCTCGCGCAGCTGCGGCAAATTCGCGGCAGCGGCCTGCGCCCGCGCCTGCGCGCGCCTTTCGGGCGGGCCGTAATAAGCGTCGATATAGCCCTCTTCCTTCTCGCCGATGACGAGCTGGAGGCGGACATAGTCCTCGGCGATCGCATCGAGGCTGTCGCTCGCATCCGGCGCCGCGGAAACGGTCGCGCACGCGGCGAGCAGGAGGGCGCACGAAAGGCTCAGCAAAATCTTCATTTGGTCTCCTCGCATCCCCTGACGTCGCCGTCGCGCTCGATCTCGGCGCGCTGGCTTTCCTCCTCGCTCGCGTGGGCGCCATGCGCGGGTGCGAAGCGGAGCACCAGATAGCCGACCGCCGCCGAGGCGACCGAGCCGAGCAGGACGCCGATCTTCGCCTCCTCGATCAGCTCCGGATCCTGCGGGAAGGCGAGGGCGCCGATGAACAGGCTCATGGTGAAGCCGATGCCGCAGAGCATCGAGACGCCATAGATCTGGAGCCAGGTCGCGCCGCGCAGCTTGCCGGCGATCCCGAACCGCACCGAAAGCCAGACCGCGCCGAATATGCCGATCTGCTTGCCGAGGAACAGGCCGGCCGCGATACCGAGCGGCAGCGGCGCCAGCACGTTGTCGAGTCCGATGCCCTGGAGAGACACGCCGGCATTGGCGAATCCGAACAAGGGCACGATCAGGAAAGCGACCCAGGGCGCGATCGCGTGTTCGAGCCGGTGGAGGGGAGATTCTGGCGCGTCGGGGCGGCCGGGCGTCCTGACGACCGGGATCATCATCGCAGCGAGCACGCCGGCGACGGTCGCGTGGACGCCCGAGAGCAGCACGGCATACCAGAGGCCGCCCGCCGCGATCAGATAGAGCGGGAGCGCCGCGACCCCGCTTTTGTTCAGGACGTACATCCCCAACAGGATCGCCGCGGCGGCGCCGAGCGCGAGCGTGTTCAGGCTGTCGGTATAGGCAAGAGCGATGATCGCGACCGCGCCCATGTCGTCGACGATCGCCACCGTCGTCAGGAACAGCTTGAGCGAGGTCGGCGCGCGGCTGCCCAGCAAGGCGAGGACTCCGATCGCGAAGGCGATGTCGGTCGCGGCCGGGATCGCCCAGCCGCGGCTGAGGCCGGCTGCGCGGGCGGTGAGCGCGAGATAGACCATAGCGGGGACGATCATGCCGACCGCCGCAGCGATCACGGGAAGCCGCCGCTGGCTCCAGGTCGAGAGCCGCCCGTCGACGAACTCGCGCTTGATCTCGAGCCCGACGAGCAGGAAGAAGACCGCCATCAGAGCGTCGTTGATCCAGAGATGGACGTTCATCGGACCGAGCCTGCTCGACAGCACCGGCCCCGTCTCGGCGTGGACGAGGTCGTGATAGAAGGGACCGAGCGGGCTGTTGGCGACGAGGAGCGCCGCCGCCGCCGCGGCCATCAGCAACATGCCGCCGGCCGCCTCGCTGTCGAGGAAAGCGCGCAGGGCCGAGCGGGGACGGGTCATCGCTGCGGCCCTGACGAGGCTGAGCCGGCGACGGACGGTGCGCCGCCGGCCGAGGCGGGCATCGCGGCTGCCCCAGAATTGACGTCACCGACGCGTTCGCACGCGAATCTCGTCAATTCTGTCAATTCCCAACCGAGCAAGCCTTGCAGGCGCCGTAAGGGCCGCGGGGAAGGGGCGGAGCCGAATCGCATCACCAGCTTATGACTCGCCGGATATATCAATGAAAAGGGCGAACCCCTGTGGGACGCCACCCCCGCCGGCGTGGCGGATTCATCCATTTTGGAGGTATCCTTGCGAGTTTTCCTCGAAAATGGATGAAATGCGGCCTTTGGCGGGGGGCTGCGCGTGGACGGAGGGATCGGGGCGGTCGATTTCGTGCTGCGCGAGACGGCTTTGTTCGCCGCCGTCGGCTTTCTGATCCTCGGCCTCAGCGACCTCGCCGTCGACCTGATCTGGCTCGTCCGCGCCGCCGGGGGCAGGCGCGGCTCGCCCCTTTATGCCACCGACATCGCCGTCCCCTTCACGCCGGGTCCCGTCGCGGTCTTCATCCCCGCCTGGGAGGAAGCACGGGTGATCGCGCGGATGCTCCGTCATGCGCTCGCCGCCTACGGAAGCGGCGACATCCGCCTCTACGTCGGCTGCTATCCGAACGATCCGGAGACGATCGCGGCAGTGCGCTCGGTCGCCGACCCGCGGCTGCGCCTCGTGCTCGGCCCGGCGCCGGGCCCGACGACCAAGGCGGATTGCCTCAACCGGATCTGGGAGGCGATGCGCGCGGACGAGCGGCAAGGCGGGCGCCGCTTCCGCGCGGTCCTCCTCCACGACGCCGAGGACGTCGTCCACAGCGCGGAGCTGCCGCTGTGCGCCGCTTTGGTCGAGCGGTTCGACCTCGTCCAGCTGCCGGTGATCCCGCTGATCGACCCCGGGTCCCGCTGGATAGCCGGCCACTATGCCGACGAGTTCGCCGAGGCGCATGCCAAGGCCCTCGTCGTGCGCGAGGCGATCGGGGCGGCGCTCCCCTCCGCCGGCGTCGGCTGCGCGATCGCCCGCGGCGCCCTCGACCGGCTCGCCGCGCGGCACGGCCTGCCGTTCGACGGTGACAGCCTCACCGAAGACTACGAGCTCGGCCTGCGCCTGCGCGACGTCGGCGGCCGGGCCGCCTTCGTCCGCGTCCGGGCCGCGCCCGGGTGCGCGGTCGTCGCCACGCGCGAATATTTTCCCGCAACGCTCGCCGCCGCGGTCGCCCAAAAGGCGCGGTGGATGCGCGGGATCGCGCTCTCGGGCTGGGACCGGCTCGGCTGGAGCGGCGGCCTGGCCGAGCGCTGGATGCGGATGCGCGATCGCCAGTCGCTCCTCGCGGCGATCCTGCTTCTCGCCGGCTACACCGCCTTTCTGCTGTGGACCGCAAGGACGGCCGGCACCCTCGCAGGCCTCGGCCCGGTCGCCATCGGCGAGCCGCTTCGCATCCTGCTGCTGGCCAATGGCGGCCTGCTCGCGTGGCGGCTGGCGATGCGCTTCGCTTTCGTCACCCACGCTTACGGGTGGCGGGAGGGCCTGCGCGCTTTGCCCCGCACGATCGTCGGCAATCTGGTCGCGATCCTCGCCGCGCGCCAGGCGGTCGTCGATTATGCCGCCGCCCGCGGCGCCGTCTGGGACAAGACCGACCACGCCTTCCCGCACGAAGTCCCCGCGGAATGAAGCGGCAGCCGCCGCCCCTGCGCTTCCTCGTCGCGGTCATCGGCCTTTGGGCCTGCGCCCGAGCGCTCATGCTCGCCCCCGACCTTTGGATCGAGCCGGGGACGGCCACTCCGATCGCCTCGACGCCGGGTGCCCGGGCGCCGAGCTTTTCGGAGATGCGCCCGGTCGCCGACGATCAACAACCGGCGCCGCCGCACGCCGTCGAGCCGGCCCGGCCGCCCTCGTCATCGCTCGGTGGCGAGGTCCCGGCTCGACGAGCCGCCCCGATCGCCGTGGTCCTCGCCGCCCTCCCGCTCCCGGTCGCCTCCGGTCCACCGCACCCGGCCGCTTCGCCGTCCTTTCCGCAGGCGCCTTCGCCGGCCCCGGCATCCGCACCTCGCCGCTGGTCGGGAGCCGCCTGGCTGCTCCTGCGCGACGACACAGCCGGGGCCCTCGCTCCCGCGGGAACCCTGGGCGGCAGCCAGAGCGGGCTCCGATTGTCCTATCGCCTGAACGGCGATCCTTCGCGGCCGCTCGCCGTCAGCGCGCGCTTCACCATGCCGGTGGCCCGTCGCGCCGGGGCGGAGGTCGCTTTGGGCCTCGACTGGCGGCCGTTCCGCAGCCTTCCCGTTCACCTGCTCGCAGAGCGACGCCAGGCGCTGGGCCGGGACAGCCGCTCGGCCCTCTCCCTCAGCCTCCATGCCGGCGTCGCCGAGCGCATGCTCCCCGGCGGCTTCCGCCTCGAAGCTTATGGCCAGGCCGGGATGGTGGGCGCCCGATCGCGCGATCTGTTCGCCGACGGCGCCGCCCGCCTCTCCCTGCCGATCGGCGGAAGGCTCAGCCTCGGCGCCGGGCTCGCGGGCGGCGCTCAGCCCGGAGCGGCGCGCCTCGACGCCGGGCCCCTCGCCACGATCCGTCTCCCGCTCGCGGGGGAGAGCCTGCGGCTCTCGGCCGAATATCGCTTCCGCATCGCCGGCGACGCCAGCCCCGGCTCCGGCCCCGTCGTCACCCTCGCCAGCGACTTCTGAAGAGGGGCTCGGGCGCTCCGGATCTTCTCAGAGGATGAAGTCGCTCGCCGCGAAGGTGTGGGTGCCCGAGAGGGTGAGGAACAGCTCGAAATCGGAGACCATGTCGCCGTCGACGTCGGCCTGGACGAGCCAGATCGTGTCTGCCGACTGCGTTACCCGGACCTGGCCCGGCGTGCCGAGGACGAAGCCCGCGTCGCCGACGAACGAAAACCTCTCATTCTGGGGCGTGGCGCGGACCGCGTCGATGACCGAGAGGTCGATGCGGTCGCCCGCCGAGAAGTCGCCGATGCCGTCGCGCGCGGCCGAATTGGTGTCGTCGAGGGAATGGAAGGCGAAGATGTCGTTGCCGCCCCCGCCGGTCATGATGTCGAAGCCGCGGCCGCCATGGATGAGGTCGTTGCCGCCGCCGCCGCGCAGCACGTCGTCGCCGGCGCCGCCGAACAGGCGAAGGGTGCCGCTTGCTTCGCTGCTGCCGTCGAAGGTCATCCACTCGGCCGCGCCGAGGCCGCTGCCGTTGAAGGTGATCCTGCCGCCGCCGGCGAGCATCGCGTCGTTCCAAACGAACGCATAATCGAACTCGCCGTCGCCGCCGCCGGCATACTGCAGGTCGGCGGCCGAGGCGAGATAGACGCTCTCTACGCCGACCAGCGAGCCCGCGAAGCCCGGGGCGTTGAAGTCGATCGCATAGTCGCCGCGCAGATAGACCGTGTCGTAGCCGGCGCCGCCGACCACCTGGTCGCCGTCGCCGAAGCGGCCGTCATGGCCGAAGACGAAGATGTCGGCGAGGGCGCCGCCGGTGAGACGATCGAGGCCGAGGCCGGCGAGCATGAGGAAGGTGCCGTTGCTCTCCGCCGAACCGTCGACCGTCATCTGCTCGCCGGCGCGAAGGTGGAAGCCGTTGAACTTGAGCAGGCCGCCGGCGAGCACGTTGCCGTCGAGCGTCGTCAGCACGTAATCGTAGCTGCCCGTCCCCGGATCCCCGTAGGCGGTGATGTCGCCCGGTGCTAGCGAGATGGTCTCGATGCCGTAGATGTTGCTGGTCGTGCCAATGCCGAGCGTGAGGCCGGCGCTGTAATCGCCCTGGAGGATGATCGAATCGATCCCCTCGCCGCCGTTGACGGTGTCGGCGGCGGTGAAGGCCGCCCCGAAATAGAAGGTGTCGTTGCCCGCGAAGCCGCTGACCGTGTCGGCGCCGCCGTCCTGCATCCGGAAGATGTCGCGGTGCTGCCCGTCCTGCGAGACGGTTATGTTGTCGCGGATATTGCCGCGCAGGTCCTGGCTGCCGACCAAAGTTCCCGTCAGCGTCTCGACATCGACGGGCTGGACATAGACGGTGAGCGCGGTCCGCACTTCGTCCGTGCCCTCGCCGGCGGCTTCGACGACCACGTCGCCCAGATCGTCTACGAAATAGAGGTCGTCGCCCGCGCCGCCGGTCATCGTGTCGGCACCGCTGCCGCCGTCGAGCGTGTCCTCGCCACCGTTGCCGCGCAGCGTATCCGCACCGCCGAGGCCGAACAGGACGTCGTCGCCGGCATTGCCCGCGAGCACGTCGTGCATCGCGGTGCCGTCGATGTCGAAGGCGGTGGCGAGCGAGAGCGGCGTCGGCTCGAAGCGGACGCCCGCCGAGAAGGGGTCGGCAAGGTCGGAATCGAGGACGATGTTGTTCTCGATCCTGAGCGGATTGGGCGTGACCGACTCGTCGACCGCGATGCCGACGTCGGTATGGCTGATCGTGTTGCCGCTGATCAGGCCGCCGCTGTTGGCGACGCCGCTGCCGAAGATCTGGAAGATCCAGATGCCGACGACCTTGGCCGCGCTGGAATCCCCGTTGCTGCCGCCGATCGTGTTGCCGGTGATGACGAGGTCGAAGTTGCTCGAGGCGTTGATCCCGCCCGAATAAGCGTTGGCCGGGCCCGCATAGCCGATGCCGGTGATCGTGTTGCCGTCGACAATGCCGGTCGAGCGCTGGATCGAGAAGCCGTTCTGGGCGATCACCGGCTGCGCGCCGCCGCCGAGCACGGTGACTCCGCTGATGTCGAGATCGGCGCGGACGAACAGGCCGGCCTGCTTCTGGAAATCGTAGATCGTACCGCCGTGCATGGCGAAGGGGAGCAGGCTGTCATTGTCGACCACGACCGAGATGCCGCGCTGGACGCCGTCGACGTTCGGCTGCCCGCCCGGCGTCAGCCCGCCCGGGTAGGGGTCGCGCACCGCGGTGACGTCGACATTCTCGAGCGTGCCCGAGGAATTGCGGTAGAAAACGCCGTAATAATTGGCGATGCCGGCCCCGCCGCCCTCGTCGACGGTGTTGCCGGCGCCGCTGCCGTCGACGTCGATGTCCTGGAGCGTGACGGCGGTGCTGCTCACGACCGTGAAGACGGCGTGGATCTCGCGGTCGCTCGACGAGCGCGCGGTCTCGTGGACGTCGGCGGGCGCCTTGATCGTCACCTGCGCGCCGTCCGCGGCGACGATGAGGAGGTTGCTGCGGCCGGTGACGACGACCTGCTCGACATAAATGCCGGCGTCGACGACGATGGTGTCGCCGTCGGCCGATGCGTCGACCGCGAGCTGGATGGTGGCGAAGCCGCCGGCGCCGACCTTGAGAATTGGCATGAGATTCGAACCCCTTACAGGGGGCCGAGGCCCCGACGCGGAGCGCGGGCGCTAGGCCTCGCCGCGCCCCGCGTCAAAGCATTTAATCCAGATCAAGTTCACGCCGCATTCACCCTCCGGAGCGAGCGCGATTTCGCCCCGCGCGCCTCCGTGCTCGCGCGGCTTCGCCGGCGAGCCGCCCCGCTTAGTGCCCGCCGGCCTTGGGCTGGCCGCCCTCGCCGCCATTCGGAGCGGCCTCGCCGCCGCTGTGGCCGGGATTCTGGCTGTCGGGCGTGGGCTGCGGCGCGCCGCGGTCCCCTTGGGCGGGCGCATCGGCGGCGCGGGCCTCGTTCTCGCCCGGCGCATCGCTGCCGTCGCCTCCCGCCGACTGATCGCCGCCGGCCGGGGGCGGCGGGATCTGCAGGTTGCCGCCCTGGGCGTTCAGATAGGCCATGAGGTCGGCGCGGTCCTGCGGGTCGGAAAGGCCGGCGAAGGTCATCTTGGTGCCGGGGGCGAAGGCGCGCGGGCTGGCGAGCCAGGCGCTCATATTGTCCCAGCCCCAGGGCTGGCCGGCATGGCCGCGCAGCGCGTCCGAATAGGAATAGCCGGCGACCGCGGCGATCGGCGCGCCCATCCGGCCCCAGAGGTTCGGGCCCAGTCCGTTGGCGCCGCCCTGGTTGACGGTGTGGCAGGCGGCGCACTTGCGGAACACGCCTTCGCCGCGCGACGCATCGGCGGTCTGGAGGAAATGGGCGATCGGCTGCTCGGCGGCACCGCCTTCGCTCTCCTGCTCGACGCCCGCGATCGGATAGCCCATCCGCTCGGGCCGCTCCGACTTGAACATCTCGCCGGTGACCAGCCATGCGCCGAGGAAGACGATGCCCGCGCCCAGGGTCCATCCCGCAATCGTGTTGAAGCGATTGTCCATGCCGCTTTGAGCCTCCAGCGGCGCGGGGATCGCGCCGTCCAAGCAATGAAGGCGCCCCTTTAGGCGGCGGGCAGCGGCGGGGCAAGACGGTGCGGAGGAGGACCGTTCAGGCGCCGGCGAGCCACCGTTCGAGCAGGGTGTGGGCAATGGCGAAGCGCGGCGGCGCGACGAACGGCGCGGACGCGTCGCCGGCGAGGGCTGCCGCGACGTCCTCGCGCGTGACCCAGAAGGCCGCCTCGAGCTCATCCAGGTCGAGGGTGAGGGCGTCGTCGTCCGCGGCGGCGATGCACGCGATCATCAGCGAGCCCGGGAAAGGCCAGGGCTGGCTGGCGACGTAGCGCACGTCGAAGGCCGCGATTCCCGCTTCCTCGGCAAGCTCGCGCACCACCGCTTCCTCGACCGACTCGCCGGGCTCGACGAAGCCGGCGAGCGCCGAATATCGGCCCGCGGGATATTGCGGTTGGCGGCCGACCAGCACCCGCCCCCGATGTTCGGCGAGCATGATCACCACCGGGTCGACGCGCGGAAAATGCTCGGTGCCGCAGCCGCCGCATTTGCGGCCCCAACCGGCGCGGAAGGAGGCCGTCGGCGAGCCGCAGGCGCCGCAGAAGAGATGCCGGTTGTGCCAGCCGATCAGGCTTCGCGCCGTGCCCCATAGAGCGGCCTCCGCCGGCGCCATCGCCTCCAGGATGCGGAACATCGCGCGCGCATCGGGCGCCGGTCCCTCGATCCGCGCCAGCGGCGCGAACAGCGGCGTTTCCCCGTCGAGGCCGAGGAAGATCAGCTCCCCATCGACCGCGACCGCGTCCCAGCCGAGCCGCCCGTCCTCGCCGAGCACCGGGTCGAGCCCGGCGAGGCGCAGCAGCCGCGCCTCGGCCGCCGCCGCCAGAGCCGCGAGCCGCTCGGGGTCGAGCCGCAGGCGGTCGGCGCGGTCGAGCCCGGCGCCGGTGAAGCCGGGGCGGCTCACGGGCCGCTCACGTGCGTCCAGGCGGGGCATTCAGGGAGCATCGGCCTTGTTCTTCTCGAAATCCGGCGGACATGGTGGGCGGTGACGGGCTCGAACCGCCGACCCTCTCGGTGTAAACGAGATGCTCTACCAGCTGAGCTAACCGCCCGTGCCGCCTCCCTGCCAGCGCGCGCAACGGCGGGCAAGGGCGGCCCTAGAGGCCGATCGGCGAAATGCGCTGGGCGGCGCGGATATAGGAAGCGAGCGCCCGCGCGGCTTCATCCGAGAGCTCGATATAGACGCGGCGCCCGTCGGCCGGGTCGGCGCAGCGCACCAGCAGTCCCTTGTCGGTGAGCGTCTTGATCCAGCGCAGCGCGGTGGTCGGCGGCACCGCCGCCGCGATGCACAGGCTCGAGACGGCGACCCGGTTGCGCTCGAGGCGGGCGGCCATCAGGTCGAGCAGCATGTCCCAGGCCGGGTCGGCGAAGAGGCCGCCTTTGAGATAGCTGTCGCGCAGCCGCCGCGCGCGGATGATCGAGCGGACCAGTCCGGCGTCGACGGCCGGCCCGTCGCCGCCCGCGGCGCCCTCCGCCTCCTCGCTTTCGGCGCCGCGTCCGGTGTCGGCGAGCGAGGCCAGCGCGCCGGCGATCCGCGCCGCCTCGTCGCTCAGTTGCTGGAGGACGGCATGGATGTCCTCCTTGCCGTCGCGAAGCCGCGGCGTTCGGCGAACGCCGGCAAACGCGACCGTCGCGACCCGCTCGATCGGATTGGGCCGGCAAAGCTGGAAGACGTCGCGATGGGGAGCTGCCGCGAACACGGCATCGATCAGCTCCTCGGGCGCGCTGACGACGCTGCGGTGCAGGCCCGATCGCGCGCGGAGGTCGAGCCTCGCCAACAGCCGGTCGAGCGACGGCGACGCGCGCTCGGCCTCGACGAGCACCGAATCGACATGGATCTGCGCGTCGAGCCGCTCGGCGGCGCCCTCGATCGGCCCCGAATCGGCGACGCTGCAGCCGATCCGCTCCGCCGGCTCGCGCATCCGCTCGATCCCCGCCGCGCTGTCGCCGAACACCAGCACGCGCCGCTCGGGCCGGTAAACCACCGTCTCCAGCGCGTCAGGCGCCATGCTTCATCCCTTGCGGCCCCACGGTGCCCAGATGACACCCGGCGGCGACTCCCGTCAATCCGCAGAACTTGATGAAAATGCATTCAAAACCGTCGAATCCTCCGTAGCGGACTCCGCTTTGGATCGATCAGCCCGGCGCAGGCGCCTCGCCGAGAATCCAATCCACCGCGGCTGCCGCGTGAATCGCGGTCGTGTCGTAGATCGGCAGCACGTTGGCGCCCGGGTCGACGAGCGTCACCAGCTCCGTGCAGCCGAGGATCGCCGCCTGGTTGCGCGCCTGTCCCATCACCGTCAGGCAGGTCTTCAGCGTCCGCTGCGAGACACGCGAGACGGTGCCGCGGACCAGCTCCTCGAAGATGATCCGGTCGATCTCCTTCGCCATCCCCGGATCCGGAACCGAAAGCTCGATGCCGTGGGCTTCGATACGGTCGCGGTAGAAGGTTTCGTCCATGGTGAAGCGGGTGCCGATCAGGCCGGCGCGCTTGACGCCGTCCGCGACCAGCTTGGCCGCTGTGATGTCGCCGATGTGCAGCAGCGGGATCGCGACCGCCGCGGCGACCTGGTCGTAGACCTTGTGGCAGCTGTTGCTGCACAGGACGAGGGCGCCGGCCCCCGCCGCTTCGAGCCGCCGGGCGCAATCGGCGAGCATGTCCGCCGCTTCGTCCCACCGGCCGCTGTGCTGGAGGGCGCTGAACCGGCCGAAGTCGACGCTTTCGATGACCAGCGGCGCCGAGGCGACGCCCCCGACCCGGCGGTTCACGCCCTTGTTGATCTGCTCGTAATAAAGTGCAGTCGAGACCCAGCTCAGACCGCCGATCATACCCAGCTTGCGCAACGCTTCACCCCTGTCGTGGGGCGAGCCCTAGGGTCCGTACTCAATACCCGCAATGGTCGGGATCGTCCGGAGAAGGCCTCCGGCAAGGAGGCCGGCGCCGGCCGGGCCGGTTGCCCGGACAAGCCGGCCGACGCAGCCGGAGGCCTTCTCCGGACGACCGCTTCGCGGCGGGCGGCTTTTGGGCCAGGGCCGCGTCCCTCGTCGGTCACGATGCGACAGCATCGCTCCCTCCTCGCTCCTTGCCCTGGCCCAAAATCCGCTCCGTCACGACCGTTGCGGGTATTGAGTGCGGACCCTAGGCCCCGGCCGGTGGCGTGGAAAGCCCCATCTCGGTCAAGGACTTGCGGAGCGCGGCCGCTGTTGCCGGCGGGCCACGTGGAGGCGCCCGCGGCTTGGCGCTCGGCGGGGGCCGTTCATCGGTCGTTGCGGTGCCCGAGCCTAGACTGGCGCGCGGCCGGGAGATAAAGCGCCGCTCGAGTGGGGAAGCCAAGATGTTGAAATCGCGCCGGAGCCTGCCGGCCGCCTTCTTTGCCGTTCTGACGCTGGCCGCCGCCGGAGCGCCGGTGCGCGCCCAGGAAGGCAATCTCGTCGGTCCGCCGCAGCTGCGCGATTTCCAGCTTCCCGGCGAGCGGCGCACGCCCGCCCGGCCGCAGCAGGTCCAGCCGCAGCCCGCCCAGACTCCGCCCGCGGCGCAGCCGGCGCCATCCACGGCGCCGCAGCGCCAGCCGGAGCGCACCCAGGCGCAGCGGCCGCAACCGGCCACACCCCGCGCGGACCGGACGCGCGAGGCGCCCGTCGCCCTTCCGTCGCAGCCCGAGGATATCCTGCAGCTGCCGCAGGCGCCGCAAGCCACAATCCCGCCTGCCGCGGATCCGGCGGCGCAGCCCTCCGCCGGGGCAGCGCCGGAGCCGACCGGTTCAGGTACGCCGTTCTGGTATTACGCGCTCGGCGCCGGGCTGCTGGCCCTGGCCGCGGCTCTGTTCCTGCGCCGCCGCCGAAGGCCGGCCGAGCCCGCCGCCGACCCGCTCGCCGCCGCGGCGGCCGAGCCGCCTGCGCCGCGGCCGGCGCCGGTGCCGCGGCCCTGGCTCGAGCTCGAGGTCAAGGCCGAGCGCGCCGCATCGACGGACAGCGAGGCCAAGGTCGAGTTCGAGCTCATCCTCAAGAACACCGGCAAGAGTCCGGCGCGCAACATTCGGGTCAATGCCCGGATGTTCAACGCCGGGCGCGAGCAGGACAAGGAGATCGGGGCCTTCTTCCGCACCAAGGGCGAGGGCCGCAAGACCCATACGATCGGCGATCTTCCCGCGGGTCAGGACGGGATGATCCCCGGCAGCGTCACCATGCCGCGCGAGGAGGTTCGCGCGCTCCAGGTCAACAACCAGCTCCTCTTCATCCCCGTGCTGGCGGTCAACGTGGTCTACGACTGGGGGTCCGGGCGGACCGGCCAGACGTCCAAATCCTATGTTATCGGGCGCGAGCTCGGCGAGGAGAACGACAAGATGGGAGCCTTCCGGCTCGACCTCGGCCCGCGAATCTACCGCACCGTCGGCCAGCGCCAGCACAGCCTCGCCAAGCGGGTCTGACGTGCGATCCCGGCGCCCACGCGCCGGGCAATGCACGTCATCCCGGCGGAGGCCGGGATCTCAGGAAAGAGTACACGCAGGCGTCCGTGCCGGGCGACCTCCCCGGCCGCCCGTGCTTTTCACCCCCCGGGATCCCGGCCTTCGCCGGGATGACGATCTGGGAATCGCCGCCCTTGAGCGGCCCGCGCCTCTACCGGCCGAACAGCAGCCAGATGATCAGGATGAGGAGGATGAGGCCGCCGAGGCTGATGCCGAGACGCATAGTAAGATCTCCAGGCGGGCCGATCCCGCAGGGGTGCAATGTTTCGGCTCCGGTTCGGTTCCGCTCAAACGGCCGTGAAGGCGTCGTCGTCGACCGCGTACAGCAAATCCGCCCCGGCCATCGCCGCCGCCTTCAGGCCTGCAGCTTCAGGCAGGACCGCGGCGCTGTAATAAGACGCGGCTGCGCGCTTCATCGCCAGGAAGCGCGGATCGCCCTCTCCGTCGGCCATCGCCTGTGCCGCGGCGCCGTCCTGGCGCTCGAGCAGCCATCCCGCCACCGCGACCGAGAGCATGGTGGTCAGCGGGTAGGAGCCGGCGAGCCTGTCCTCCACGGAGGCGCCCGCCATCCAGCCGACGACCTCCTCGACGGCGTCGACCAGGCCCGCGAGGGGCTCGCTGGCGTCCGCGCGCGCCTCGGCGAGCAGGCGCTCCAGCACCGCACCGCCCTCGAGGCCGATCTTGCGGACGACGAGGTCCGCGGCCTGGATGCCGTTGGTGCCTTCGTAGATGGGCGAGATCCGGATGTCGCGCAGGTGCTGGGCGGCGCCCGTCTCCTCGATATAGCCCATGCCGCCATGGATCTGGACTCCGAGGCTCGCCACCTCAACTCCGACGTCGGTGCCGTAGGTCTTGACCAGGGGGGTCAGCAGGTCGGCTCGCGCCTTGGCGCCGGAATCGCCCAGACTCGCGCGGTCGGTCTGCCCCGCCGCATAATAAGCGAGCGCGCGCGCAGCCTGGGTCAGCGCCTTCATCCGAAGCAGCATGCGGCGCACGTCGGGGTGCGAGGCGATCGCCGCGGGGCGGCCCTCGCGGCTGCCCTGGATGCGCTGCAGCGCGAACGCGGCCGCCGCCTGGGTCGCCCGTTCGGCGATCGACACGCCCTGCAGTCCGACATTGAGGCGGGCATTGTTCATCATCGTGAACATGGCGCGCATGCCGCCCGTCTCTTCGCCGATCAGCCAGCCGGTGCAGCGGCCCTCGTCGCCATAAGACATGACGCAGGTCGGCGAGGCGTGGATGCCGAGCTTGTGCTCGATCGAGACGCAGCGCAGGTCGTTGCGGCTTCCGTCGGGGAGGATCTTGGGCACCAGGAACAGCGAGATGCCCCTGGTCCCCGGCGGCGCGTCGGGCGTGCGGGCGAGGACGAGGTGGACGATATTGTCGGCGAGGTCGTGATCGCCGTAGGTGATGAAGATCTTCTGTCCTGCGATCGACCACGTGCCGTCGGCGGCGGGGGCGGCGCGGGTCTTGAGCGCACCGACGTCGGAGCCGGCCTGGGGCTCGGTGAGGTTCATCGTGCCGGTCCATTCGCCGCTGACCAGCTTCGGCAGATAGCGGGCCTGGAGCTCGGGCGAGCCGTGATGGGTGAGCGCCTCGACCGCGCCCGCGCTCAGCATCGGGCAAAGCGAAAAGGCCATGTTGGCCGAGCCCAGATCCTCGAGGACGACGGTCGCAAGAGTGAGCGGAAGGCCCTGGCCGCCATGCCCGGGCGGTCCGGCCAGCGTCCCCCAGCCGCCTTCGACATAGGCGCGATAGGCCTCGCGGAAGCCGGGCGGCATGACGACGCCGTCCGGCGACCAGCGCGCCCCGGTCTCGTCGCCGGTGCGGTTGAGCGGCGCGAACGTGCCGGCCGCGAAGGCGCCGACGCCCTCGACGATCGCCTCGACCAGGTCCGGCATCGCCTCGGCGAAGCGGTTATGGCCCGCAAGCTCGTCGATCGCGACGACGTGGCGGAGGACGAAGGCCTGTTCGGCGGTCGGCGGCGCGTAGCTCATCGGCGGGCCTGCTGTTGCGGGGGCGGGGCTGCGGCTATAGCCCGGCCCGGTGCCGCCGCAAAACACGCCCTTCGAGACGCAGATCCTGCCTTATGGCGCGGAGGGGATCGCCCGCGCCGCCGCCTTGATCCTCGAAGGACTGCCGGTCGCGGTGCCGACGGAGACGGTCTACGGCCTCGCCGCCGACGCGACGAACGATGCGGCGGTGGCGCGCATCTATGCGGCGAAGGGCCGGCCCGGCTTCAACCCGCTGATCGTCCACGTCGCCGATCTCGCCGCGGCGGAACGGATCGGAGACTTTTCCCCGGGCGCCCGCGCCGCCGCCGAAGCGCACTGGCCGGGTCCCTTCACCCTGGTGGTGCCGCTCCGCCGCGACGCCGGCATCGCTCCGGCAATCACCGCGGGGCTGCCGACGATCGCGCTGCGCTGTCCGGCGAGCGCGGCGATGCAGGACCTGCTCCGCGCCTGCGGCCGTCCGCTGGCCGCGCCGTCCGCCAATGCCAGCGGCAGCGTGAGTCCGACCGCGGCGGAGCATGTGCTGCGCTCTCTCGGCGGTCGCATCCCCCTGATCGTCGACGGCGGGCGGACGCAGATCGGCCTCGAATCGACGATCGTCGCCTTCGACGGTGACGCGCCGCGCCTGCTCCGCACGGGTCCCGTCGCGTTTGAGGCGGCTGCCGCCCCCGCCGGACGGATCGAGGCGCCGGGACAGATGGCAAGCCATTACTCGCCGTCGAAGCCGGTCCGCCTCGAGGCGACATCGGCCGAGCCGGACGAATGGCTGATCGGCTTCGGCCGGATCCGGGGCGACGACACTCTCAGCGGCTCGGGCGATCTTGCCGAGGCGGCCGCATCGCTGTTCGCCGCGCTGCATCGCGCCGACCTTCAGCCGCGGAGCCGGATCGCGGTGGCGCCGGTGCCGCATGCCGGGATCGGAGCTGCGATCAACGACCGGCTGAGGCGGGCAGCGGCGCCGAGGGACTAAGCGCCGGCTTCGGCGTTCCTGACACGCTGGGCGAAGCTCTTCCTGAGCTTCTGGAGCTTGGGCGGGATGACGGCCAGGCAATAGGGATTGCGCTGGCCTTCGCCCTCCCAATAATCCTGGTGATAATCCTCGGCCGGCCACCACTCGCCCGCCTCCTCGATGGTCGTCACGATCGGTCCCGCCCAGTCAGGCTGCGCCCGCGCGATCGCGGCGCCGGCAGCCCCCGCCTGCGCCGGCGACAGCGGGAAGAGCGCGGAGCGGTATTGGGTGCCGACGTCGTTGCCCTGCCGGTTGAGCTGGGTCGGATCGTGGGTGGCGAAGAAGATGTCGAGAATCTCGTCGTAGGAGATCGTCTCCGGATCGAAGGTGACGCGGATCGCCTCGGCATGACCGGTGTCGCCGCCGCAGACCTCGCGGTAGGTCGGGCCGGCCGTGTGCCCGCCGATATAGCCGCTCTCGACCGTCTCGACGCCGATCACGTCCTTGTACACCGCCTCCGTGCACCAGAAGCAGCCGCCCGCCAGTATCGCCTGTTCGCGCGCCATCGGCACCTCGCCCGAGGAGTTGCTCAGCCGGCCTTGGCCACCAGAGCCGTCAGCCCGCTTTCCATCGCCAAGGTAAGCGCTTCGGCCAGATTATCCACCCCGAGCCGGTCCATCATGTTGCCGCGGTGCATCTCGACGGTGCGGAGCGAAATGCCGAGCCGGTCCGCGATCTGCTTGTTGGGGAGGCCGGCGAGCAGGCCCTGCAGAACCTCCCGCTCGCGGCTGGTCAGCTGCTCGATGCGGGCCATCGCGTCGGCGCGGCGGCCGGTTGCGGCCTTGCGCTGCTCGAGCAGGGCGAAGCCGCGCTCGAAGCTCGCCAGCAGGGCTTCCTCGGAGAAGGGCTTCTGGAGAAAATCGATCGCGCCGAGCTTCATCGCCTCGACCGCGACGGGAACCTCGCCGTGGCCGGTCATGAACACCACCGGCCAGTCGATCGACCTGCGGGCGAGCTCGGCCATCACCGCGAGCCCGTCCATGTCGGGCATGCGCACGTCGAGCAGGATGCAGCCGGGATCGAGATCGGGCAGAGCGGCGAGGAAGTCGCTGCCGCTGGCGAAGGGGCGGGATTGCAGGTCGGCATCGCCCAGCATGTAACTGAGCATCAGGCGGACGTTGCGGTCGTCGTCCACCACGTAGACGGTACGGGAACTCAGAGCGCGGCCTTTCGAAAAGCTCGGAACGGAGGCGGCGCGACCATGGATAGTGCGCAAAGCGCCGGCAAGCGCTTTCAACTTGCGAAACGGACCTAATTCGGACCGATCAGGCTCCCGGATCGGGCAGGCGCTGGCGGACGGCGCCGATTTCCGCCCACGGATCCCGGCCGCGGGCGCGGAGACGTTCCGGCACCGTCGTCACGTCGAAAGCGCGCGGATCGAGCGCGTCGGCGACCTCGTCCCAGTCGAGCGGCGTCGCGACCGGCGCGCCGGGGCGCGAGCGGGTCGAATAGGGGCCGACGGCGGTGGAGGTGGGATCGTTGCGCAGATAGTCGATAAAGATGCGCCCGCTGCGCTCGGCCTTGGAGATTTTGGTCAGATAGCGGTCTGGCGAGTCGGCGGCCATGGCTTCGGAGAAGCCCTTGGCGAACGCCTTGGCGGCGCGCCATTCGGTCACCGGCTCGATCGGCAGCACGATATGGAGTCCCTTCCCGCCCGTCGTCTTGACGAAGCTTTCGAGGCCCAGGGCGGAAAGGCGCTCGCGCACCTCGAGCGTGGCGCGGACGACGTCGCCGAAGCCGAGGCCTTCGTCGGGATCGAGATCGAACACGATCCGGTCCGGCCGGTCCGGCCGCTCGACGGTGACCCCCCACGGATGGATTTCGAGCGTGCCCATCTGCACCATCGCGATCAGGCCCGCGGCATCCTCGATATAGAGATAGGGCTCGTCGAAGCCGGGGATGAGAACTTCCTTGAGCTCAGGCAGCACGCCCGAGGCGGCGTGGCGCTGGTAGAAGCATTTCTTCTCGGCCCCCGCCGGGCAGCGCACCATCGTCACCGGCCGCCGGGCGACGTGGGGAAGCATGGCCTCGGCCACCGCGAGATAATAATCGGCCAGCTCGCTCTTGGTGACGCCCTGCTCGGGCCACAGCACCTTGTCCGGGCTGCTCAGCCGGACGCCTTCGACGATCCTTTCCTCGCTCACGACGCGGCCTCCAGCTCGGCGGCCAGCGCGGCCGGCCGCGCCTCGTGCCGCAATTGATCGAAACAGCATTGCGCCGGCGCCTTGTCGGGACGCCAGCGCAGGAATTTGGTGCCGTGCCGGAAGCGCTTCCCGGTGACGTGGTCGTAGCGGACCTCGACCACCAGCCCCGGCTTCAGCGGGCGCCAGTCGCCCGAGCGGTCCGTCGCCCAGCGGCTCGGGCCCCCGGGCGCGTCCCCGGTGAAGCCCGGCCCGCCGACGAGCGCCTCGAGCCGCCGCGTCAGCTCAGCCTTGTCCTGGTCGCCGAACGACGAGGTGAAGCCGACATGATCGAGCTTGCCCTCCTCGTTGTAGAGGCCGAGCAGGAGCGAGCCGACGAGGCGGCTGCCGGTGCCGTAGCGGAAGCCGCCGACGACGCAGTCCGCGGTGCGCAGCTGCTTGATCTTGAACATCGCGCGCTCGCCGGATTCGTAAGGGCCGTCCCGCCGCTTGGCGACGACGCCGTCGAGCGCGCCGCCGGCCATGTCGAGCCAGCCCTGCGCGACTTCGCGCTCGCGGGTGATCGGCGAGAGCAGGATCGACGGATTGTCCTCGCGCGCGTGCAGAGCCTCGAGCGCAGCCCGCCGCTCCGTGAGCGGCCGGTCGATGAGATTGCGGCCGTCGGCGCCGGCGAGGCAATCGAACAGCATCAGCTGTGCGGGCGTCTCGCGCGCGAGCCTGCGGATGCGGCTTTCGGCGGGATGGAGCCGCATCTGGAGCGCGTCGAAGGAGAGGATGCCGCCGATCGGGATGACGAGCTCGCCGTCGAGGACGAAGCGCTCGGCGTTCATGGAGCGCACCGCCTCCACGACCTCGGGAAAGTAGCGCGCGAGCGGCTTCAGCGCCTTGGACTGCAGCGCGACCGCGTCGCCGCTCCTGAAGACGAGGCAGCGGAACCCGTCCCATTTGGGCTCGTACTGCCAGCCGCCGCCGTCCGGCAGCGCATCGACCGACTTCGCCTCCATCGGCGGCAGCGGCGGCGTCAAAGGCAGTCCGGAAAGCGCCTCCACGGGGTCCTCCAGCAAGGGTTTCGAAGGGAGACTCTCCTCGCCGCGCCGCGGTTCCCCCCGCAAATCCCGCAGGCGGAAACACACCCTTGGTTAACGCCTTGCCGCGATGATTGCGGTGAACGGCGACTCCGGTGCGGCGGAACGAGTCGGATCGGGCCGGCCGGTCATTGAGAGGCAGCGCGAAACAACCGTACAACCGGTGTCGACCGGGGAGGGTCTCCAATGTTGGTAACGCGTAGGCAGTTCATCGAGGGCGGAGTCGTCGCCGGCGCCGCCACCATGCTCGGCGCATCCCCCGCTTTCGCGGGCGCTCTGGCAGACGGCGCCTACCCGCCGAGGAGCCCGGCCCGCGTCTCGGTCGATCCGATCATCGACACCCGTCTCCTCGCCCGCGCGCGCGCTTCCTTCGAACGACACCGCGCCCGGCTCCGCAACATCGACCAGGTCGGCATCGTCGATTTCTCGAAGCCCTCGGCGCTGCCGCGCTTCTATATCCTCGACACCTATAGCGGCCGGGTCTCCTCGCATCTCGTCGCCCACGGCCGCGGCTCGGACCCCGAGCATAGCGGCTGGCTCCGCCGCTTCTCCAACTCCGTCGGCTCCTACGCCTCGTCCAACGGCGCCTATGTCACCGGCGACTATTATCCCGGTCGCTACGGCCGTTCGCTGCGTCTCTCCGGGCTCGACTACAGCAACAGCAATGCCGAGGCGCGGGCGATCGTGGTCCACAGCGCCTGGTATGCCGAGCCCCACGTCCTCGCCGAGAACGGCCGCCTCGGCCGCAGCGAGGGCTGCTTCGCCATGTCCTACAACAGCCTCCAGCAGACGCTCGCCCGCCTGGGGCCGGGCCGCTTCCTCTACGCCGACAAGATCGAGGCCTGAGACCGAAGCGGGGGCAATCCCGAGACCGTCATCCCGGCCCTTCGACTGCCTGCAAGGCAGGCGCTCAGGGTAAACTTCAGCCAAAGGCTGAAGGCCGGGATCGCAGGACAAGAAATCTCAGGCGCTCGTGGAACGCGACCTGCACAAGCCTCTGCGCGTACTCTCCCTGAGGTCCCGGCCTTCGCCGGGATGACGCGTCAGCTGGCGCCGAGGGCGCGCTTCACGGGGGCGTCGCGGCCGTAGACGTCGTTGTAGCGGACGATCTGTCCTTCGTCGGTCGCGGCGGCGGTGAAATAGGCGATGTAGACCGGGATCGGCCGATCGAGATTGGTCGTGACGGTGCGCCCGGCGGCGATCGTCTGGTCGATCCGGGGACGGCCCCAGCCGCCGCTCGGCGCCAGCAGGCGCGCCGCGAAATCGCGGACATTCTGGGTGCGGATGCAGCCGTGGCTGAACGCGCGCGCAGGCCGCGCGAACAGGTGCTGCGACGGCGTGTCGTGCAGGTAGATTGCGTGGTCGTTCGGCATCTCGATCTTGACCCGGCCGAGCGAGTTGCGCGGACCGGGCTGCTGGCGCGCGCTGATCGAATTGCCGTTGCGGGTCACCTGATAATCGGATCCGAAGCGGCCGCCCATCTCGCGGATGATCGATTGCGGGACGTGCCACCAGGGATTGAAGGTCACGCCGCGGATGGTCGCGTTGAGCTGCGGCGTCGGCGTGCGGACCGCGCCGACGACGGTACGGTGCCGCGCGGTGACGCGGCCGTCGTCGACGATCGCGGCGGTGAAGGCGGGGACATTGACGATGACGTGACGCTGCCCGAGGCTGCGCGGCATCCAGCGCCACCGCTCCATGTTGGTGCGGATGAGGGCGCGCGTCGCGGCGTCGCTCTCCGGCGTGATCTCGAGCGCGCGGCGCAGCCCGTGATATTGCGGATGGACCGGAAGCAGCCCGTTGAGCGCGCCGGCGACATCGCCGCTCGCGAGCGCGCGCGCCATCAGGTCGCGCTGCGCGGCGGCGTCGAGGCCGCTATAGGTCATGTGCCAGTCGACCCGGGCATTGCCGCGGACGGCGCCGCCGCTGAGGTCGTTGGCGAGCCGGAGGAAGGTGTCGCTCGCCGCTTCGGCGATCTGCACCTCGTCGCCCGAGGCGATCGCGCTGCGCAGCCGCTCCGGCCGGTAGGTGTCGGCATCGAGTCCCTCGGCGCCGATCCCCTCGGCGTAAGTCAGCAGGGCCTCGGCCGTCTCGCGGGTCCAGGCGGCGACCGTGGCCGGCGCGGCGGCGACCTGCGGCGCGGGCTGGTCCTGTGCGATCGCGGCGCTGTCGAGCGCGGCGGGCACGGTGGGCGTGGCGAGGAGAATTCCCAGCGAAGACAGGCGGAAGAGCTTGTTCATGCGCGGGTTCTTACGACAAGAGCCGGTCCCGCGCTAGTCTCGCGCGGCCGCTTTGCGGCAGGTTGTGGCGCCCGTGCATCGCAGCTCCGGACGGCCCGAAAAGGTGGGCCCGGTCCCTCCCTCGAGACCGGGCCCGGAAGCGCTCTCAGCCGCGGTCGGTCGCTCCGACATTGCGGTGCATCCACCCGAAATAGGCGGCGACCAGGGCGATCAGGCCGTGCAGCCAGACGTCGTTGCCGTAGATCGGCACGAACCCGAAGGTCGTGCTGGTGCCCTCGATCAGCCCCATCACGGTCAGCAGGGCATAGATGATTGCGACGGCGCGGGCATAGCCGACCGATCCGCCGAGGCTGCGCGAGGCGGCGAGGCCCCACAGGCCGAAGACGATATGGATGACGTTGTGGACGGTGTTGACCGGGAACAGGCCGAGCTCGTGGCCGAAGCCGTGCCGCATCGTCAGGCTGGGATGGGGCGGGACGTTGGTGTCGATCATCACGAAGCCGCCGACGCCGACGACGAGGAAGACGATACCGAAGATCAGCGCGAAAGTCCGGGTGCTCATGATGCTCTCCCTGTTTCTGTTCTACGCGGACACGGGCGGCTTTCTAGTGGAACGCCGAACAGGGTGCCAGTCATTTCATTGCCGGAAGAGTTTGATCCAGGTCAAGATACGACCAGCGCCCGCCGCCAGTCCGCCTCCGCCGCGGCGGCGAGGGCGGCGATGGCGCGCGCGATCTTCTCTCCGCCCTGGACCGAAGGCTCGATCGGATTGGCGTAATCCTCGTCGTCGCTGCAGATCAGGCGGAGATCGATCAGCGGAAGCCCGTGCGCAAAGGCGGCCCGCATGATCCTGTCGTTGAACAAAGCGAGCGCCGCCTTGACGATACGCTGGTCCGGGCTCGAGGCCGGCGTGTCGTAGATGGTGCAGACCGCAGTGGGCAGGCCGACGGCGAGCACGCGCGCCAGCATCTCGTTATAGCTTTCCTCGAACCCATCCTGCGCGGCGGCGAGGAGGCGCAGGGCGTCGGCGACATTGCCGGCCGGCGCGTAGAGGAGGCTGGACGCGGAGAGCGCGTCGTTTCCGCCGACGCTGAACACGATGTGGGTGGCGTCGCGCGGCATCCGTTCGAGCTGCGCCGCGACGCCGCGCGTGGTCGCCCCGTCGACGGCGCCGAGGGTGACGCGCCATCCCTCGGGAAGCGCCGCCCGCACCTGGCGCACGACGTCGGGGCCGCCGCCCACATAAGCCGCATTGTCGAAGATGGAATCGCCTAGGAGGACCAGATGGGGCATGCGCCGCCGAACGCAGCGCACGGATTTCGGCTCCCCGCCGGTCTCAGGGTATGTCGAAGTTTATGCCCTGGGCGAGCGGGAGGTCGCGGCTGTAGTTGATCGTGTTGGTGGCGCGGCGCATGTAGTTGCGCCAGGCGTCGGAGCCGCTCTCGCGGCCGCCGCCGGTCTCCTTCTCACCGCCGAACGCGCCGCCGATCTCGGCGCCGGAGGGGCCGATATTGACGTTGACGATGCCGCAGTCGGAGCCCGCGGCGGAGAGGAAGGTCTCCGCCTCCCGGATGTCGTTGGTGAAGATCGACGAAGCGAGGCCCTGCGGCGCCTCGTTATGCGCCGCGATCGCCTCGTCGAGCGAAGCGTATCGCATGACGTAGAGGATCGGCGCGAAGGTCTCGGTGAGGGTGATCGCGGTCTGGCCCGGCATCTCGACGATGGCCGGCCGCACGTAGCAGCCGCCGAGACGCTCTCCGCCGCCGACGCTGCCGCCGTCGCCGCGGGCCCGATCCAGCGCCGCCTCCATCGCGTCGACCGCCGCTTCGTCGATCAGTGGCCCGACGAGGATTCCGTCCTCCAGCGGGTTGCCGACCGGCACATTCGCCCAGATCTGCCGAAGCCGGGACACCAGACGATCGTAGACCCCGTCGTGGACGAACAGCCGCCGCAGCGTCGTGCAGCGCTGGCCGGCGGTGCCGACCGCGGCGAAGGCGATCGCGCGCTCGGCCAGGGCGAGGTCGGCGGAGGGGGCGACGACCATCCCGTTATTGCCGCCGAGCTCGAGCAGGACGCGGCCGAAGCGGGCGGCGACGCGCGGGGCGACATGGCGGCCCATCCGGGTCGAGCCGGTCGCCGAGAGCAGGGCGATGCGGGGGTCGTCGACCAGAGCCTCGCCGGTCTCGCGCGCGCCCTGCACCACCCGGCTCAGGCCCGCCGGCGCGTCGCCGAATCGCTCGACCGCGCGATCGAACAGGGCCTGCACCGCCAGCGCGGTCAGCGGCGTCTTCTCGGACGGTTTCCAGACGACCGCGTCGCCGCAGACGAAGGCCAGGCAGGCGTTCCAGGACCACACCGCCACCGGAAAATTGAAGGCGGAGATCACCCCGACGACGCCGAGCGGATGCCAGGTCTCCATCATCCGGTGGCCGGGCCGCTCGGTCGCGATGGTGAGGCCGTACAGCTGGCGCGACAGGCCGACCGCAAAGTCGCAAATGTCGATCATCTCCTGAACCTCGCCGAGGCCCTCGGCGAGGATCTTGCCCGCCTCGAGGCTGACCAGGCGGCCGAGGGCATCCTTCTCCGCGCGCAGGACGTCGCCGAACAGGCGGACGAGCTCGCCGCGGCGCGGCGGCGGGACGAGGCGCCAGGCGAGGAACGCCTCGTGCGCCGACCGCACCGCCTCGGCGACATCGGCGGGGGAAGCGGTCCCCACGCGCGCCACGACCCGTCCGTCGATCGGAGAGCGCGCCTCGAGATCGCCCTCGGGGGGCTCGACGCCGAGCCGATCGAGCACGGAGGCCACCTCAACCCGCGAATCGAAACCCGTCACGCGCCGCTCCTGAAGCCATCAGGCTCTTTGACGGCGGCAGCGCTCCGGGTCTAGGCTCGGCATTGCAGGGGGGGAATTCACGATGTGGGGACACAAGCCGCGGGTCACGATGCTGACCTTCGCGCCGACGCTGGACACCGAGCAGGCGCGGCTGGCGCTCGATTATTACGGGATCGCCTATCGCGAGCGCGACCATCTCGTCCCCTGGGCGATGCTGATGACCCGCGGCCACGGCGGCACCGGCAAGGTGCCGCTCGTCTACGGCCGCGGCGTCGCGGCATCGGGGCCCAGGGAGATCGCCGCCCATTACGACTCGCCGCTGCCCGAAGAGCTGAAGCTGGTTCCGACGGAGGCCGCCGCCGCCGCGCAATTCGAGGCGGATTGGGCGCTCACCAACGGGACGATGTCGGGGGGGACAGCGATCTTCGCTTATTACCACCTGCTGCCGGAACGCAGGCTGATGGCGCCGATCTTCGCCGCGCCGACCTCCTGGCCCGAGCGCCTCACCATGCCGCTCTTCTACCCGCTGATGCGCAAGATGATCGCCGCCCAGCTCAAGCTCAGCCCGGAGGCGGCCGAGGCGGCGCGCGGCAAGATCCTGTCGAGCTTCGACGAGACCGACCGGCGCGTCGCCGACGGGCGGCTCTACCTCAACGGCGACGAGCGGATGACTCTGGCCGACATCGCGCTCGCCGCGGCGGCCGCGCCCCTGCTGCTGCCCAAGGGCTTCGGCACGGTGCTGCCGACGGCCGACCAGTCGCCGCCGGAGCTGGCGCAGCTGATGCGCTCCCTCGCCGCCCGGCCGACGGCGCGCTTCGTCCAGCGCCTCTATTCCGAAGGCGTGCCGAAGGCGCGGGCGCGGCGCGAGGCGGGGGCGGGCGGCTAGAGCCGGCGGAGCAGGGCTTCGGCCGCTGCCGGTGCCCGCACCTTGGCGCCGTTGATGAAGAAGATGAAGACCTCGCGGCCGCCTTCGGACCAGCGGCGGGCGAGGGCGGCCCAGCGGTCGAGATCGTCCGGGGAATAGCCTTCGGGCTCTTCCTCGCGCATGCCCTTGAGCCGGGCGTAGGCGAAGTCCGGCGCGGGCGCGTCGATCCGGGGGACGCCCGGCGCGTCGACATAGGCGATGGCAACGCCCGCTTGCTGCGCCATCCCGGCGAGACGCGGATCGCGGAAGCTTTCGTGCCGGACCTCGAGCACGTGGCGGAGCCGCACGCCCGCGGCCTCGCGCGGCAGCAGAGCGAGGAAGGCGCCGAAATCGTCGGCGTCGAAGCTCTTGGTCTCGGCGAGCTGCCAGAGGATCGGGCCGAGGCGGTCACCGAGCGCCTCCAGGCCCTGGCCGCAGAATTTCCCGACCGCCTCGCCGGCCTCGGCAAGGACGCGGCGATTGACGCAGAAGCGAGAGCCCTTGACCGCGAATTTGAAGCCTTGCGGAGTGGCGTCGGCCCAGCGTTGGAAGAGGTCGGGCCGCTGCAGCTTGTAGAAGGTGGCGTTGATCTCGATCGCGGTGACGCGGCGCGACGCATGCTCGAGCTGCTTCGCCTTGGCCAGGCTAGGAGGGTAGAAGGTGCCGCGCCAGGGGTCATAGTCCCAGCCGCCGATGCCGACGTGGATCGCGCCGGGGGTCACGCGGCATGCTCCATCTCGCGCACCGCCGTTTCGAACAGAGCCGGCGTCGCGGCGGCGATGATCTGGCCGGCGGAGAGATCCGCGCCGCCCGCCCAATTGCCGATCACGCCGCCCGCCGCCTCCACCACCGGCACCAGCGCCTGATAATCGTGCGGCTTGAGGCAGCACTCGACGACGAGGTCGAGCGAACCGGCGGCGAGTCGCCCGTAGGCGTAGCCGTCGAGCCCGTAGCGCGTGGTTCGTGCCGCGCGCCTCAGCCGGCAAAAGCCCTCCAGCCCCGCATCGCCGAGAATGAACGGCTCGCTGGTGGTGAGCCGCGCTTCCGAGAGCTCGGTGCAGCCGCTGGCGCGAAGCCTAAAGGCGCCGGAGGCGGCGTGGAACAGGCCTTCCCCGAGCGCGGCGGCGAAACGCTCGCCAAGGCAGGGCGCGTCGATCAGGCCGAGCACCGGCCGACCCTGCTCGAGCAGGGCGATCAGGGTAACCCAGGTCGGAAGCCGGCAGATGAACGAACGGGTCCCGTCGACGGGGTCGAGGCTCCAGACGTAGGGCCCTCGCGCCGGCCTGTTCGGAAATTCCTCGCCGGCGACTCCGTGATCGGGATACTCCGCCTCGATCAGCGCGCGCATGACCCGCTCGCCTTCGCGGTCCGCGTCGGTCACCGGATCGAAATCGAACGCGCTCTCCTTGCCGTCGACCGCGCAGCCCGTCTCCCAGCGCGGCAGCGTCTCCCCGCGGGCGGCGTCGGCGAGGCGGTGCGCGAAGGCGAGCAGCTCCTTCATCCCAGGATCCCGTTCAAGAACGCCTCGACCTCGGTGAGGGCGACGCCGCGGTCGACATAGGCCTCGCCGATGCCGCGGGCGAGGATGAAAGGGACCTGGCCGCCTTCGCTCTTCTTGTCGGCCGCGATGCGCGCGACGAGCCGGGCCGCGTCGGCGGGGATTTTGACGGGGAGGCCCGCGGCCGCCAGGTGGGCGCGCACCCGCTTCGCGTCTTCGACGGGACACAGCCCCCGCGCCGCCGAGAAGTCGAAGGCGAGGACGATGCCGGCGGCGACCGCTTCGCCGTGGAGCAGGCGGTCCGAGAAGCCCGCCTCGGCCTCGAGCGCATGGCCGAAAGTGTGGCCGAGATTGAGCAGGGCCCGGCGGCCGCCGGTTTCGCGCTCGTCCTCGGCGACGATGGCGGCCTTGCCGGCGACGGCGACCGCGATGGCGTGGCGTCGCGCTTCGGCGTCGCCTCCCCGGAGGGCCGGGCCGTTCGCTTCGAGCCACTCGAAAAAGGCCGCATCGGCGACGAGGCCGTATTTGACGATTTCCGCATAGCCGGCGCGGACGTGGCGCGCGTCCAGCGTATCGAGGCAGTCGGGGTCGATCAGCACCAAAGCGGGCTGGTGGAAGGCGCCGACGAGATTCTTGCCGGCCGCGGCGTTGATCCCGGTCTTCCCGCCGACCGAGCTGTCGACCTGCGCGAGCAGGCTGGTCGGGATCTGGACGATGCCGCAGCCGCGCTTCAGGATCGCAGCGGCGAATCCGGCGAGGTCGCCGACCACGCCGCCGCCAAAGGCGACGATGTGTTCGCCGCGCTCGACGCCGAGGGCGAGCAGCCGGTCCATGAGGTCGATCAGCACCGACCAGCTCTTGCTCGCCTCGCCCGGCGGCACCAGCACCGGCACCGCTTCGACGGGCGCCAGCCCGCGAACCAGGCGCTCCCCCTGCGCCGCCCAGACGGTCTCGTCGCTGACGACCACCAGCCGCCCTCCGCGGGCGAACCGCGCGAGATGCGCCTGCGCGTCCTCGATCAGCCCTGCCCCGATCAGCACGTCGTAGCTGCGCGCGCCGAGCGCGACCGTCACCCGGTCCATCTCAGCCGCACTGCGCCCGGTGGAGCAATTTGTGATCGGCGAGGACCAAGGCGACCATCGCCTCGATCACCGCGGCCCCCCTCAGCCCGACGCAGGGATCGTGGCGCCCGCCGACGCCCAGAGCGGGGACCGAGGAGGTCGGCTTGAACGCCGCCCGGAGCACGATCAGCTCGCCGGTCGCGATCCCGCCGGCGATGCCGCCCGCCGTCCGCGGATCCGCATTGTCCTCGCCGCGAAGCCGCGCGGCGGCGAATCCCGCGCCGATCTCGACCGCCTTGACGGCATTGACCGACATGCAGGCCGCCGCGAGATCGGCGTCGAGCTTCGCGTAGACCGGCGCTCCCCAGCCCGGCGCAGCACCCGTTGCCACGCACTCGCAGACCGCCCCCAGCGAGCTGCCCGCTTCGCGCGCCGCGTCGAGCATCGCCGGCCACGCATCCTCCTCGGCCGAGCTGCCTATCTCGACGATCCGCGCTTCGATGCGCACTTCGGGGACGACGAGCCGCGCCACCGCGCCCGCCGCGACGCGTGCCGCGGTCTCCCGCGCGGACGCGCGCCCGCCGCCACGCGAATCGCGCAGGCCGTATTTGGCCTCATAGGCAGCGTCGGCATGGCCCGCGCGCGGCGGCAGGCCGGCATAGTCCTTCGGGCGGGCGTCGACATTGTCGATGAGGAGGCTGATCGGCGTGCCGGTCGTGCGGCCCTCGAACGTGCCCGAAAGGATGCGGACGCGGTCCGGCTCGGCGCGGGGGCTGGCATGGCGGGAAAGGCCCGGGCGGCGGCGGTCGAGCCAAGGCTGGATGTCGGCTTCCGAGAGAGGGATTCCGGGCGGGCAGCCGTCGACCACGGCGCCGATCGCCGGCCCGTGGCTCTCGCCCCAGCTGGTGAAGCGGAAGACGCGCCCGAATGTGTTGACGCTCATCGCGCCTGCTCATGCACAAGCGCGACGCCGCGCGTCAAATCCGCGCCTCGCCTTGCCGGGCGCGGCGGGTTAGGGCGCGCGGATGGAGGAATTCTACCGCATCCGCCGGCTGCCGCCCTACGTGTTCGCCGAAGTCAACGCGATGAAGGCGTCGGCCCGGGCGCGAGGCGAGGACATCGTCGATCTCGGCATGGGCAATCCCGACGGCGCGCCGCCGCCGCACGTCATCGAGAAGCTCGCCGAGGTGGCCCGCAATCCGCGCGCCCATCGTTATTCGGCGTCGAAGGGGATATCCGGACTGAGGCGGGCGCAAGCCGGCTATTATCTGCGCCGCTTCGGAGTGGAGCTCGATCCGGAGAGCGAGGTGATCGTCACCTTGGGCTCGAAGGAGGGCCTCGCCAACCTCGCCCAGGCGATCACCGCGCCCGGCGACGTCGTGCTCGCGCCCAATCCGTCCTACCCGATCCACCAGTTCGGCTTCATCATCGCCGGTGCGGCGATCCGCTCGATCCCGGCGGCGCCGGGCGAGGCTTTCTTCGACATGCTGGAACGGGCGGTGCGCTTCACCGTGCCGAAACCCTCGGTGCTGGTGATCGGCTATCCTTCGAACCCGACCGCCTATGTGGCCGATCTGCCTTTCTACGAGCGGGTCGTCGGCTTCGCTCGCGAGCACGGCCTGTGGGTGATCAGCGACCTCGCTTATGCCGAAATCTATTTCGGCGACGAGCCCACGCCGTCGATCCTCCAGGTCGCGGGCGCGAAAGAGGTGGCGGTCGAGTTCACCTCCATGTCCAAGACCTATTCGATGGCCGGCTGGCGGGTCGGCTTCGCGGTCGGCAATGCGCGGCTGGTCGGCGCGCTGGCGCGGGTCAAATCCTATCTCGATTACGGAGCCTTCACGCCGGTCCAGGCGGCGGCGGTCGCCGCGATCAACGGTCCCCAGGACATCGTCGCGGCCAACCGGCGCCTCTATCGCGCGCGCCGGGACTGCCTGGTCGAGAGCTTCGGCCGCGCCGGCTGGGACATCCCGCCTCCGGAAGCCAGCATGTTCGCCTGGGCGCCCCTGCCGGAGAAGTTCCGTCACCTGGGCTCGGTCGAGTTCGCCAAACGACTGCTCGCGGAGGCGCACGTCGCAGTCGCGCCCGGGGTCGGCTTCGGAGAGGAAGGAGAGGGCTATGTCCGGATCGCGCTCGTCGAGAACGAGCAGCGCATCCGCCAGGCGGCGCGCGCGGTGAAGGCGCTGCTGCGCTAGCGCTGCGCGATCGGACACCGTCGGAGTGAGGGCCGACCGGGTGCAGCGCCCTTCGACGCCCAATCCGGCCCAAAGGTCTGTTCCCTTCCTCCAATTCCTTAGAGCGCTCAGTATAGCGGGACGAACGCCTCCTCATTTGCCGTGTCGCCTGCCAGAGACAGGATAATACTGCCGGGCTCGATCTGCGTCCGGTCGCGGCGATAGACCATCGCCAGGCCGTAGGCGCCGGGGCCGATCGGGGCCCCGTCATTGGGCAGGATGATCAGACCGGTGGCGTCGCCCTTGCGCAACATGCGAGGGGCCGGCTGCAGCGGCGCGAAGGACGAATCGGGCGCAATCCGGACGGCGCAGGCGGTCCGGCCCGACGAATCGAGAAGACGCAAATCGGCGCCAAAGGCCGGCAGGAATGCGGCGGCCGCGCCGACGTTCATGCTGCGCCAGGTGTGATCGCCGGCGGGTTTGGCGCTTCCACCCGACCAAAGTCGAATCCTGAGTCCGCCGGAAATCGTCGCCGCTCCTGTGAAGTCATGCAGGTCCAGCCATGCCGACGCGGGATCATCCAGCGGCGAGTCGGGAAGCGCGCCGGCGCTACCGCTATCGCGCAGCTGCAGCTTCCAGCCGGCCAGGCTGACGGCTTCGAGCGCGATCAGGTCGACATATTCATCGTCGGGGCTGCTCATGCCCAGTGCCGCGCCGGTGATCTTGACCGGACCCAGCACATGGCTGGGCGGCATCGCCGCGCCGCTATGGAGCAAGGTGACCTGGCTGCGCTCCCAGTCCCACGGCTCGCAGCTGCGGACCAGCCAGCCCAACGGCGCGCCCTCGCGCAGGATGCGGTGGACCTCGGGCGCCGCCGGATCCCTCACCAGGCCGGGACCGAGCCACAATTGAGCCAGATCCTCATATTGGCGGATCTCGACCGCGCTGGGCGCAGAGCCGGGCTGAGCCGCCGCAGCGTTGCTGAGCGCGGCCAGCTCGGCGACGCCGCGTGCCTTGTCGCCGCCTTCGGTCTCGATGTCCCACACCGGCGTTCGCCGGGCCTGGACGAGGTGGAAATAGTTGACATGCTCCGAGGTGACGAAGTCGAAGGCGAAGGCCGCGACCGGAAAGGCCTTCTGATCGGAGGCGCGGACCGTCTCGACGCGCAGATCCTCGACTCGCACGTCCTTGAAGCGCGCGTCCGCGTTGTTCCAGCACCACAAGCCGATCGTCCCGCCCGGATGGTTGGTGAGGTCGAGCCGATGGATCAATGCCGGCACGCCGTCGACGAAGGCGCGGATCGCCCCGTCGCTCACCTCGACGACCAGTTCGACGTCGCTGGCGGCGGGGAAGATCACCGGCGCCTCGGCGAGCGTGACCGCGCCGGCCGCCGAGCGGCGGATCAGCCGGCACAGGCCGTCATTCGGGCTCAGCGTCACCTGGAAATGGTCCTGTCCGTCGACGTACAGGAACACCAGTCCGGCGGCTGCCGAGCCCGCCGCGCTGCGGACGAAGGCCGACAGGCGCTGCCACGTCCAGTCTTGGCTCGTTCCGGGGCGCCAGACGAGCGCCGAACCGGCGGGCCGATCGCCGGCGGAGGCCGCCGCGCCGGCGCTCGCTATGTCCTGGACGACGAAGATCCCGTCGGCCGAAGGGGCGTTGCGGACGATCCACCGGCTCGGCAAGGCGGCGCCGTCGAGATCGGCGACCTGCCAGTCTCCGCCGACGCTCGCCGGGGCGGCGTCGGCGTAGCGCGGCGCCGCGAAATCCTCGTGGAGCAGCAGGGGTGCAAGCCGCGCTTGGTAGCGGGTCGCCGGATCGAGCAGCAGCGGCGTGCGGAACGAGCCGAGGATCTGGTGGCGGGCGATCGTCGCCGGGTCGATCGGCACGCATTCCGGATCGACCGCCTCCAGCCAGGCTAGCGAGGCCTTGTCGAGCACGAGCTCCGGAGTGACGCCCCACGGATTGAGGAAGCTCAGCGCCGCGCCTTTCTCGTCGCGGGCCGGAGCGCCGTTGCTGTCGAGGATCTGAAGCATCAGGTCTCGCCGGGCCATCCTGTAGAGCAGGTCGACATGGTTGGCCTTGAAGGCGAACCCCACGTCGTAGGCGCGGAACGCCGGCCGCGGCAGCGCCGGCGCCTCGCCGTCCCGGCCGAGGGTGGGCGGAACCGTCTGGGCCACGTAGTTGGCGAGATTGTCCGGGCCGGCCGCGATCGAGTCCGGAGTCTGGCCGACCGGCACGGTGAAGCCGCCGAGGTGCGGCGGTCCGCCGGTCCGGAAATAGGCATGGCTGATCTGGGTGCGCGGGCCGGCACCTTCGCCGGAGACGTCGGCCTGGGTGGCGATCACCAGCCGATAGTCCGTGAACGGCTCCAGCACCTCGTCCTGGTCCGACCAGACCGAGGTCGCGGATTTGAGGTTGGCGGCCAGCGCCCGCTTCTCGGAGTCCGAGCTGTCGACGCTTCCGCCGCCGCTGGCGCCGGGGCTGCCGCCGTCGAGGCAGACCTCCACGACGCCGACGATGCCTTCCGTTTCGATGGTCACGCCGAAATAAGCGCCGGTGACGACCACTTCCACCTCTGCCGCGTTGAGGTCGAAAGCCTGCTCGATTTCCATCCCGTTGGGAGCGATCGCGTCAGTCCGGACGCTCGCGTAGGCGCTTCGTTCGAGCATGACACGGACCTTGTGCGCGCTCGCCGCGGCACCGCTCAGGGAGATCAGGAACCGACTCCACGGGGTGTTCTCCTGCTTGGGCCGCAGCACCCGGGTCCGCCCGCCCACCGGCTGGCCGAGCGTCTCGACCTTCCAGCCGGCGCTTTCGAACTGAATGCCCCCATTGTCCTGATGCGCGATGACACCGAGCAGCTGCGTCGTCGCCGGGTTGCGGATGTCGCCCACCGGGTAGCGCTCGAAATCGTAGCAAGTGACGACCTCGGGCGGCGCCTCAACACAGGGATAATCGGGATAGGCGCCAGCGAACCAGTCGTTCCATTCGTCGCCGGTCAGCCGCGTCTGGTCGAACGCGGTCTTGGACCAGACCATCAGCTTGGTCTGGTCGACCGCATCCACCGCCGTCCCGGACGGAACCGCGGCCCAGGCGCCGTAGAGCTCCGGCAGCCCGGCGGCCCCCTCCCCCTTGCCGGCGACGGCGGTCCAGCCGGCCTGGCCGGGCGGCCTTTTCTCCAGCACGATCCCCTTGAGGGCGTAGCGCACTTCGGCCGGACCCTGGCCCGCCGCCGGGTCGCCGATCCGCTCGGAGGCCGGCACCGGAACGACGGCGTTGACCCCGATCTTGGCGTCGTCATGCACGGCGCGGCCGAAGGCGATCGAGGGCCTCGCGTCCATCGGCACGATCGGGACGTCGGACGGCGGCGGGAAGGCCGAAGGCGGCGCCGGCTGCGCGAGGAAGCCGTTGCCGTCGTCATAGCTGGGAACGAGCGCCCTGTTCATCTCCAGCGGCCAGACCGCCGCGGATTTGAGATGTTCGATACCCACCGCCTTGAGCACGATCGGGATCGGCGGCGGCGGGCCTCTCGGCCCCCATTCCAGCCTGACGTCGCGGGTGATCGGCTTGAGCGGCTTGGGCAGCTTCAAGGTCACCGACAGCTCGCCGAGGATGTGGAACGGGTCCATGACGTCGGCGGCGAGCAGGGCGTCGGCCGAGAGGCCGGCGCTGGTGCCGAACGCCGACAGCTCGATCGCCGCGTGCATCCAGAGGTCGGCGTGGAAATGGTTGGGCTTGACCGAGATCGCGGCATTGGCGTCGAGCCAGGCCTGCAGGGTGATCGACAGCGGCTTGGGGTTCCAGCTCTTGTCGTAGCCGATCCAGGCGCCGGTCCTGAGGCCCGAGGCCTCGATCATGAAATAGCAGTTCGCCTGGAACAGCGAGATGATCTTCGCCTGGATGCGGCTCTCGCGCGGATCGTCCTTGCCAAGCCAGATGTGCCAGGCGCGCGGATCCTTCTTGTTGTAATAGGCCTCGAGCGAGCCGCGTATGTCGATGACTCCGCCGCTCGAAGCGTCATATTTGTAGAAGGCGTCGAGCCCGAACGTATATTCGCCGGCTTCCTCGTCGAGCACGGCGAGCGCCCGGAACAGCGGCTCGGCGCTTCCGGCGAGCTCCTTGCGGTCCTTGAGCAGATTGGCACGCATCTCGATCATGACCAGCGGGCCGGGGAAGGCGATGACCAGCAGGCCCCTGGCGTTGAAGGTGAAGCCGTTGTCGGCATAAGTGCCGAGCGTGAGGCCGGCGCCGAACGCGGTGGCGCCCTTGCGCGGCCCCCATTTGGTGAGCTTGTTCACCCCCGGCGTGTCGCGGTGATACCAGCTCTCGCCGGGCGGCAGCGCATACCACGGCTCGCTCCCCGGCTTGCGCGCCGGCCGCATGTGCAGCGCGAACAGCCCGGCGAAGCCGAACAGGCCGACGCCCGAAGCGCCGAGCGGGATTCCGGTCGGAAGCTCCAGCCCGCCGTACATCGCGAAATAGCGGAAGCGCTCGGCGGTGTCGGGATCGTTGCGCTCGCCGATGGTGAGCTGGGTATCGAACAGCAATTCGGGCTTCTTCAGCGACAGAGTGACCCCGCCGTCGAAGCGCTTGTCGATGCCGTCGTCGGTGAACTTGACCGCGCCGGCGAGCTCGAACGCGCCGGCGATCTTCATCTCGACTCCGACTCCGTCGAGGCTGATGCCGACTCCGCCGCCCTCGCGCAGCAGCAGCCTGAGCCCGTCGACCTCGGCCTTGCCCTCGACGCCCTTGATCAGGTTGACCTTGCACGACAGGCCGAACCAGCGCCCGCCGCCGTCGAGCTTGCCCAGGCCGAACTTGGTGATCTGGAGGGTGAAGGCGTTGAAGTTCATCGCCTTCTGGGCGGACAGGTCGATCCAGCCGCCCTCGAGCTTGACGTGGCCCTCGCTGTCGATCGAGAGCTCGCGCACCTCGAAGCTCGGCCACGGGAGGCCGCCGTAGAGCGGCGTGATCTCGCCGCAGATGCTGACCGTCGCCTTCTTGCCGCTGATGTCGATCTCGAGGCTCTCGACGACGATTTCGAGGAAATTGGGCTTGGTCAGCTTGAATAGGCCGTCGGAGGAATCGACGGCGATGGTGAGACCGCCATTGGCGTCGTAGCCGACCTTCACGTCGAGCGGATGGTCGAAGAACGGCAGGGTCAGCTCGCCCTCCAGGCTCATGCCCGTGAGCTTGTTCTGGGCGAAGCTGATTCCGATCGACTTGGGCGTGAACGGCAGCCCGGCGAGCCGGCCGGAGGCGGGCGGGGTCGTCCATTCCGCCTCGATCGTCCCGCTGAACCCGGTCGAGCCGATGAACAGCTTGCCGGCGTTGATCTGGTCCGGCCCGCCGAAGCCCTCGAACGTGTCGCCGAGGTGGACCGAGATCTGGTCGATCGCCACGCCCTTGAAGCCCGGCGGAGCGTCGGGAAGCGGCGGCGCCTTGTCGGACAGGTGAAGGACGATTCCGGTCGCCTCGATGACGATCCCGGTCTCGCCGATCGCCATCGGGGTGAGCGCAATCGTCGGATTGCCGGTGACGTCGATGTCGCCGTCGCCGGAAACGCTGGCGGTGGCGCCGGAGACGGCGATCTCCACCGGCTTGGGATGGCTCTGCGAGTCGAGGTCCGGCACCCATTTCCCGCCGCTCTGCTTGACCCGGTGGAGCAGCTTGGAGTCGATCCGCAGCGCGACCTTGAGGTTCGTGAGCGTGACCGCGAAATCCGGCACCAGATCGGCCCGCCACGGAATCTCGGTGAACCCGCCGGTCGCGTCGGGGAAGAACGCGACGGTTACCCCGTCGAGCGCGGGCAGCTTGGTCTCGAGCTTGTCGAGGATGTTGAGCTTGCCCGTCATAGCGAGCGATGTGGCCGTGCTCTCGATCTCGAATTTGCTGACCCCGACCCGATCGAGGAAGCCGGGATGGCCGAACAGATGATCCGGCCAGTACGGCAGCGTATAGCTCAGGGGGGCGAAAGCGAAGGTCATGTCGGCACCGAGATGGTGTAGGAATATTCGCCCCAGCGGCCGATCAGCCTGAGCGTGTAATCGCCTGTCACCGGAAACGACGCCGTCAGGTTGAGCTCGGAGACTTTGGCAACGGCAATGGCAACGCTTTGGGCGGCCGATGACGGGGCCATCAGGGTGGCGGTCATCCCGCCGTCGTCAGTGGAGGCAGGAATGTCGACGAAGCCCGTCCCTTTCACCGTGACGGTCTGCGGATTGGGCCCGGATTGTACGGCTGATGTGATTGAGGTGATCGTGGGCGGGCCGATCAGCAGGTAGTAGGTATTGAAGATCCGGAGAATCTTATGCCAATCGTCATCGCCGACCATGGCGAGCCGGATTGCGGTCGTGAATTTCTCCACCGTGTCTTCGCCCACTCCGTGCAAAGACCAGAAGGGGGCGAAGACTGCCTTCCAAAGGATATTCCGGACGGCCGGCCGATTGTACCATTCGGCGCCGGCTTGCGAAAGCCGCCCGGTCCCGTCGGCGGGGCCGGGGGCGGACATCGTTCCCCCGGCTCGTCTCACCAGAAAGGCTGTCATCGCGTAGAGCGAGAATGCGAGGCACATCTCCGAGGCGTGCCCCTTGTTGGAACCTGCAATGGTCAGAGAGGGGTGGCCAAGCACGTCACCCAGCAAGAGGCCTTGATTCGATTTCGATTTGTCAGGGTCCTTAACGCCGTCCCTGACCTGAAAGGCGTTGATGATTCCTGTAGGAAATATGTTCTCGACGGCCGTCTCCAGAACCGCCTGCGTTTCCCCAACTACCTTCGAAAGGTCGACAACGCCCGGCGTGCTGTCCAATGCATCGACCCGCTCTAACTGGGACTTCAGAAAATCTTCCAGCTTTAGGAGAAGCATTGAGTAATAAACCGCCCAGCCCTCCCAGAAAGCGACCTTTGGCCAATCAAGCTGCGAGATGTCAACGAATCTAGTGAGAAGATGATCGGACACCGAAGAATTGTCGGTTGGAAAATCAAAGGAATAGCGAAACATCACGCAGTGGCCGAGTTCATGAAAGACTATGTTCTTGAAATTCATGACTCGATCCGGAACTCGACTCCCCGCCGGCACCTCGAATGCCGTAGTTTCGAACAAGCGGGTTAGCGGAACCGAGACCCGCCCCCGCAGCGGGTCCAAATCCGTCAAGCCTTTTGGGTAAGGGATCGGCGTAGTGTGCGGGCCTTGTGTTTCGGTGATAGCGAATGTGGTCTCGAAGGCGTCGGAATTGAGATTGAGCCCGTCCCAGGGTGGGCTGTGTCCCACGAGCAGCGCGGACAGCAATCCGTGAAATTCCCGAATGAGGGTGACGGAATGCAGGGCCGAACAGATGGTCATCTGCCATCGGAGCTTCTTGGCCAGCGAACCGAAGCTGACGTCATTGCCGAACTCGGATGGCATCTTGAGGACGGCGGGGACCGCCTCAACGGCCCCCAGGGCATTTCGCTTGCAGAGCGAGAAGCTTTCCAGCGGGGTAACCCAAGGGTCGACGTCTTTCAGCTTTTTTCCTGGACCGGTGAAGTGGAAGGCATAGCCGGCGGGGGATGCAAGTCCGCTTGGATCGGCAGGATCTGGCGTCGAGATGGTGTCATAGCGAAGAAAGGGTTTGTCCGCCGGCATCGGCAGCACGTCGCTCTCGGTCGCCTCGTCCTCGTCCGTCTGGTCGCCGATGCTGATCGCGAACCTGTTCAGCACCAGATCGTTGGGGTCGTCTCTCGCTTTCACAAAGCGAGTGTAGATCAGCATCCTCAGTTCGATTCCGGGTGCGACGTTCGTGAACAGCACGGTCTTCAGCTCGCTGGAAGAGTTGGTCCGAAAATCATGGAGGTCGACCTGGGTGGACGTGCCGGTAACGATCTTGATACGCGTACCGGATGGAAAGCGGGCCTGCGGCGACTCGCCCGGGTAACGCTCGTAACCAAACTTGAGCCAGCATGGCACGCCGACCGCGAACTCGACCGGTGCCGCAGCGTCGCCGAGCTTCTTTCCCGAAAAGTTCTTGAGGGTGCCCGAGGCGGTCCCGTCGATCGACTTCCATCCGGCCGTTGACCATTTGCTGACGGGGAATTTAATCGGCTTAGTACCGTCGATATACCAATCCATCGCTGAAAGGCCGTCGACCTCGAAGTGAAGCTCTGGCCCGCCACCCGTTACGAGCGAGATCATTCCTTTGAATGCCACCTCACCCTTGACGTCCGTCGTGCCTTGCAGGTCGGTGAGCCCGGCTGCCGGCGGCTGGGCAGCCTTCAGCACCGCACCTAACTTGTCGACGACCCGCACCGTAGCGCCACTCACCGGCAAGAGCTTCGCCACCACCGGATCGAAAACCACGAACCTCAGGTAAAATTCGACCGGCGTCGGCCCGCCCAAGGCGTGCAGGAGCAGGGGATGCTGGATCCAGCGGGCTCCAGCGGGGCTAGAAGTCATAACCCGGCGCCCCCTTGAAGAACGGATAGGGCGAGATGAACCTGGGCGGCTCGGACCCGTCGAGGAACCAGAGCTCGACACGGCCGACCGGCGGCGGCGTCCCCGTCGTCACACTGCTGTCGGGCACCTGGACCGCCTGGCCGATGGACGCGCCGCCCTTGACCAGAAGCTGCGTGGCGCCGTTCAGCAGGGCGGTGAGGAAGTCGCCGACCAGGGTCGCATAAGAGGGGGCGGGCGAATAGGCTTGGCCGAGAATCTCTTCGACCACGTCCTGGAATACGGGCTTCTCGGGCTTGGCGATCGACACGTCATAAGCATCCTTCCGAAAGTGCAGCTTCACCAGCGGTTCGAGCGCCGCCTTCGCGGAAGCCTCATCGACGCCGAGATAATAGACCGCATTGCATGCCGCCTCCTTGCCGACGGCGGCGGCCAGCTTGTCGTAATCCATCCCCCACAGCCGCAGCACGAACACACCCCACGGCTTGGTCGCATCGAGCCCGGAGGGGGCGGCATAGCTCGGCGCGGGCGTGACGGTGGCGAACGGCAAAGGCAGGATCGGCATCAGGTCCACAGCGGACCCGTCGGGTGCCGCGCGCTGGTAGGAGAGCCAGCCGCCTATCAGGGCGAACAGCGTCCCGAACGGTGCGGCGTCGGTCATCGCTCCCGCCGGATTGGGAATGGTGATCACTAGGCCCTTCGGATCGGGCGGCGGGGCCGGAGGTTGGTTGGGATCGTCCGGGAGCGCGTCCTCGGGTGCAATGACGACGTCGGCGAAGGCGAGAAAGCATTGGCCGGCCACCGCGCCGTAATAGGTCGCCGCATCGCTGGCATAGCTTGCCGGCGGCGGCGCGATCACCGGCATCGCGAAGGCGGGAACGAACTTGTCCTTGTCGGCGACAGGATCGGCCATTCGCCCTACTCCGCCAGGTCCGGACGGCCGACGCCCAGATCGTCATATTCGGTCGACCACGCACCGGTGGGGCCGCGTACCCGCAATCGATATTCCCAATGCCTGGCCGGATCGGCATCGCGGTCGATCCAGCTGAATTCGCCCGCCTCTGTCGCCGATTCGACTATCTGGCCGGCGCCGGGCGGTGCGCTCCAGAAGCGGCCGTCATGCTCGCGCCGGGTCAGCACGAACACCGGCTGCTTGACACTGGTCACCCAGCCCAGCCGCAGCACCGGCGCATGATCGGCCGGGACAATGCCGTCGTCGGGCCAGTCTATCAGCACATTGTCGCCCTGATGCTCGAGCAGCCAGCTCTGCTCGATCCAGGTCGGCGGCTCCGGCAGGCTGTCGTCGACGACGTTGACGGCTGCGGACTTCGACGGCGCGGAGACATTGCCGGCGGCGTCGATGAAAGCGAGGCAATAATGATAGGCCTTGCCGCCCTCGAGGCCGGCATCGCTCCATTCCGCTTCGGCCAAGTTCGGGTCGAGGTCCGCTGCGAAGATCACCGCTGCCTCCTCCATCAGCCGGACATCCCTAAGCCGGTAATCGTCGTCCGTCCGGTAGAGCACATACCGCCCCCCCGCCTCCGCCCCCGCGGTCGCCCAGGCGATCGTCGCCTGGCGGTCGCCGCCGGTGACGCGCGTGATCACCGGCCGGCGCGGCGGCACCGCCGGGGGCAAATAGATGGGCGGGGTCGGGGGGCCCGTCGGGCCTTCGTTGTGGGCGGAGTCGATATAGGCGGCGCGCAGGAAATAGCGGTTGCGGGCGCGGCCGTCGAACATCGAGCGCCACATCCGCCACGCGCCGTTGGGGACATAGCCGGCGGGGTCGTCGGGGCCCGGGGCGTCGGCGCCGTCGACCGGCTCGACGGTCTGGCGGACGTAGCTCTCCGCGTGGAGGGGCAGCACCGCGAGCCCGCGCAGGGCGCCGTCGCCGAGCGCGAGGCAGGCCGCCTCCCAGGCCTTGTCGTTGGCCCGGCGCTTCGGGTCGCCCTCCGTTAGAGCGGCGTTGGAGAGGCTGGCCTTTACCGCCCGCAAGGCGCCGAGCTCCGCGGTCACGTTCGAAGGCACACCCGCCGGCCAGACCGTCGCCAGCGCCGCCTGGTCCGCGGCGGACAAAGCGGAATCGGGGCCCGTCCGCTCGATCAGGAACAGGCTCGAGTCCATCACCGCATAGACATGCGCCTTGAGATGGGGGCTCGCCGCCCAGCGGAAGCTGTAGAAGCTGTGCGAATGATAATCGGCCTTGGTCGCCCACACCCGGTCGTCGTTGATCAGCGCCGTTGGCGCCGGGGGCAAAGCACGCCACACCCGGTAGATCTTCGCCGCGGCGGCGAGCCGGCCCTCATTGCCGGTGCGTCCGCCCCAGGGCGTCGAGCTCCATTTGGACTGATCGGCGCCATGGGCCTTGGAATCGGCGGCGCTCACCGAGATGTTGGCGTAGACGACCGGCTGGGCCAGGCTCGGCTTCAGCGCCACTCCCGGGAAGGAGGGCGAGGAAGGCGGCGGCGCGGCGAGCGGCAGAAGCACCTCATATTGGCGGTAGGGGCCTTCCGGATCGCTCGCCGGGACCAGCTTGCAATGGTCGTGATAATTGCAAACGAAGATCCGCTCCTGCCAGTTCGTCGGGACGAAGCGGTCGGGATCCGGCGGGACCGAGCCGGGGTTGAAATAGATCCGGAACTCCGCGGTGTCCGGATGTTGGGCCTCCTGGACCGGATACCAGCGCCAGCGCACCCGCAGCGGCAGCACCCCCGCGCGCCTGGCCTCGGTGAGGCCCGACCACCAGCTGCCGCCGGCCCCGCCCCACCAGGCCAGATAGTCGGAGTCGCGGACATAGGTGAAATCGTCCTCGGGATCGAGCGCGGTGGCCTCCACCGCCGCGGGCGGCGGCGGTGGAGTCTTGTCGAGGATGTGGACGGCGAAGCCGTGCAGCTGCCGGTCGGCCGCCGGAAGCTGATAATACCAGGGCTGCGGATCGGGCGCCGGCGCCCACTGGCGCCATTCGGCCGGCGGGCCCGTCTGGCTGTGGCGGCCCCAGATGTCGATCCCCGAGAGGGCGTAGCCGTACCAGCCGTCGCCGAGGCCGCGATCGACCGCATTGAGATCGAACGGCGGCCAGTGCGGCGGCCGAAGCGGGGCGGCCGTGCTGCTGCCGGCGCTGGTGCCGATCAGATAGGGCGCGGCCGGGTTGAGAGGGGTGAAGAGGGAGGCGGGAGCGCCGGGCATCGTCGCGCCGTGATCGTGCCGCCAGGCGATGTAGCTCACGGCCGCGTCGGGGGGGAGATAGTCGAGATCGAGCGACGGCGTCGCCCAATTGAGGCCGACGGCGCCGCGGGGAAGGCCGGTGGCGCCGACCGCGGTGTCCGGAAGGACATAGGTGGTCGGCCGCGCGGGCGGAGCCAGGGGCGGGCGCGGCTGCGCGACCTGGTTGAACAGGATCCATGCATCCGCGCCGTCGGGGACCGCGCCTCCCTCGAGCGCATTCTGCGCGGCTGCCGGATCGCCCTGGAAGACGTTGCCGTGGTCGGCGAGGACGGCATAATCATAGGCCTGGCCGGGAACCGCCTGGTCGTCGAGCCAATAGAGGCCGAGGATCTGCGCCATCGCCGGGTCGATCGCCGCGAGCTGGAGGATCTGAAGCAGGTTCTCGCCGATCAGCGCGGGAGTGGCCGCGGGGCCCGCTGCGGCATCGGCGAAGGTGGCGGTCCGGCCGCTCATCGGCCCTCCGCCGGGACCGCCGGCGACGAGCTGGACGAGCACGTCGTGCAGCTCGTCGAAGCGCGATTCTCCCCAGGCGGAAGCGGGGCCGTAACGGACCCGCCCGATCGCCTCCGCCTCGGCTGCCGGCTTGCTCGGCGGCTTGTGGTCGCAGGGATAGGTCGGCTCGGCAACCGGCAGGGCGATCGGGTTGGGATGGTTCGGCACAGGCGCCCAGTCGCCGGCGACCGCCGTGGCGACGCTGTCCCAGCACAGATCGCCCAGCGCCGCGACGGGCGCTCCGCCAAGGCCCCCTGCGCCGGAGGGGGGAGCCGCGGCATGGAGCTCCACCGAAGTGATCCGGTCGGAATCGACCTCGCCGGTGAGGCTCTCGCCGGGCCAACCGGAAACCAGAGTCTCGGCGACGACGGCGTCGCCGTCTTTGGCGACGATCCGCACCGTGCGCTTCGCGCCGGCGGGGGACCCGCGCGCGCGATAGGACACGGAATGGACGCGCAAAGGGCCGCCGGCGCATTTCAGGCGAAGCCGCGCAATGCCGGGCTGGCATAGGGTCAGGGTCGAGCGTGGCGTCGCGGCCCGGGTGGCGCGCGCGGCCGCGATCTCGGCGCCGCATCGATCGTAGGCGGCGACCGTCAGCGCACCGCCGGGATGGGCGACCGTCAGCACGATCTCGTCCGAAGCGACCGGCAGAGCCACCTCGATCCGGTGGATGTTCCGGTTCATCAGCTTGAGGAGGAGCGCCATCAGCGCGCGGAGGAACATGCGGTGCGGTGAGGAGCCGGCCAGGTCGCTGCCGAGGGTCACGCCTTCCCGGGTGACCGGGCTGTGAGCGGCGCCATCCTCTTCGGTGAACAGGGCGGTTCCGGAGGCCGCGTCGTCCCGCTGTGGACTCCCGCCGAACACGATCGTGGCGACGGCGCGATGAAGCGGAGCCTTGTCGAAGCGAACTTCGACGGAGCCGCTGGACGGGAGCGCGATCCCCGTCGTTCCCGGGGCACCAGGCCGCTCGACCAGCTCGATCGGGGCGGCGGACGTGAAGGAGATTCCGGTGAGGTCGAGCCGGGTGTTGCCGGTCTGCGACGGCTTCAGCCCAGCGAGCTCCGAACCGAGGCAGGTCTCGACCGAGGTCCGGCGCGGCCGCCGGAACAGATAATAGCCGTACCACGGGATGCCCTTGGCGAACGAGCTTGCGTAGCGGATATGGACGCCGTCCCGCACCTGGGGCTGCAGCGACGTCGGCGGCACGTCCCCGGTAATGCCCAGGGCGAGCGCGGAAAGATCGTTCGATTGAATCCCCACGAGCGGACTGCCTCCCAGGCAGTCAAGCTTCAGTCTAACTGAAAAACCGCCGTTCGGCCAACATTTCCTCCGCAAGGGCCGAGCGAGTCATTGCGGCTGTTTGACGTGGGGCCTTGCCCGATGTGAAGACCGTTCCCGAACGAGCCAAGCTTTTCGGTGACCCGATCACTATATTCGCCAATATAAACAAAGCGTCTTGGCCTACCGAACCCGGCCGGGCCTCTCAAAAGGGGGTCAGGGCACCGATCGGGACGCAAAAGGCGCCGATCCGGTCGAACTGCCGAACTTAAGAGTCGACGGTTCGGTGCAAATACTGGTTCAGCGCCAATATCGGGACACAATGGGACCGGGGCCACACCTCTATTGCCGCCTGGCCGGGTGGCATGCTGGTGCGCTGTCGTCGCCCGGCTGCCGTGCAAGGCTCCGAATGATCTCAGTGCGGACCCGGGGACGGCGAAGGCCGTCCCTGGTCAGCCGTGCGTTCGGAACGCATCCGCTCTGCACATGATCGCGGCAGATGAGCCCATCGTCAAACCGTCGACCCGACAGGTGAGCACTTCAAGCACATCATAGCGGTGGCGGTTCGTGTTCGGCTTGGTTTCAGGGTGCGGATAATAGATGAGTCCGGGGAAATATCGGTCGTCGAAGGCGAAGCAGCATCGAACGAATGAGAACGTCTCGGGGGGAATTCGCGTCGGCACGCCGTCGGACGTCCAGTCGATGTCAGGGATCGTTCGGTCCGCCCTTGCCAAAGACACTTCCCGCTCGAGTTCCACGTTGATCGTCCCCCAGACGAGGCTGGGAATTTCGGCGGCAAGGTCCAGGCCTCGCGCCTTGAAATGAGGATGCTGCAGGGCGAGGGTGCCGGCCCCGAACGGGGAAGGGTCCGTCCCGCGTCCCACGGCGCCGCCGGAGGCGAACTGAAAGCCGCTGGTGACCGTCCCGGCATGGATTACGTACATCGCAGGATGATGAGGGTGACTGGCGCCAAGCGCAAGCGACCTGGGCCGTCAGGCAGCTTCAGTCATCCGCCGACTTCTCATCGGCGCCGACAAGAATCATGATCCGATCCTGTCACAACAGGCATCCAAGCGGTCGTCCTGAGGCGAACCGGGCCTGGCTGCCGAGGCGCCCGATCTGCATGGAAGCCGCCGTTCCAGGATCGAACCATGAGGAGAGGGTTGGCTGGGGCGGCAGGATTCGAACCTGCGAATGCCGGTACCAAAAACCGGTGCCTTACCACTTGGCGACGCCCCAGCAGGCGCGGGGCGGACATATAGCGGCGCAGGGCGCGGGCGAAAGCCCCCGATGCGGCAGCGACCAGCGTGGAGCGCGGCGGAACTCAGCCGATCAGTTCGGGCGGCGGCAGCGGGTCGGCCAGGCCGGGATACATGACCCCCTCGCCCGCCAGGCCGGGATGAATCACGCCGTCGCCAGTCAGCCAGGGATGCATGACGCCGTCGCCGGCCAGTCCGCCGTGGATGATCCCATCGCCGCCAAGGCCGGTATGGATGATGCCGTCGCCGGCCAGCTCGGTATGGATGACGCCGTCGCCGGTCAGCCAGGGATGCATGATTCCGTCGCCGGCGAAGCCCGTCCCAATCCACCCGTCCAAAGTGTCGTCGGCCATGGCTGATCTCCTGCTTCGCTCAAGGGCCTAGCAGATCGGGATAACCTCCGGGCGTCGGCCGGCAGTGGCCTGGGCCCGCGGGTGGAAGGCCTAGCTGTTGGACAGGCGGCGGTGGACGAGGTCGAGATAGTCCTTGCGAAGCTGCATGCTGAGATCGCCGATCTCGAACGACCAAGGGCCGGCGGAGGCGACCGGGGTCACTTCGGCGGCGCTGCCGGTGAGGAAGAACTGCTCGAAGCCTTCAAGCTCCTCGGGCCAGATCGCCCGCTCGACCACCTCGACGCCGCGGCGGCGGGCGAGGTCGATCACCGTCCGGCGGGTGATGCCGTCCAGGAAGCAGTCGGGAGTCGGCGTGTGGAGCTTGCCGTCCTTGACGAAGAAGGCGTTGGCCCCGGTCGCCTCGGCGATCTGGCCGCGCCAATCGAACATCAGGGCGTCGTTAAAGCCCTTGGCCTGGGCCTGGTGCCGGGCGAGGGTGCAGATCATGTAGAGGCCCGCCGCCTTGCTCTCGGTGGGCGCGGTATAGGGGGCCGGGCGGCGCCAGGAGGAGATGTCGAGCCTCAGGCCCTTGCGGATCGCCTCCTCGCCGAAATAGGCGCCCCAGGGCCAGCAGGCGATGGCGAGGTGAATCCTGGCATTCTGGGCGGAGACGCCCATCTGCTCCGAGCCGCGCCAGGCGAGCGGACGCATATAGGCGTCCTCCAGCGCGTTGGCGCGCAGCACCTCGCGGCAGGCGGCGTCGATCTCGTCGACGCTGTAAGGGATTTCGAAGTCGAGCAGCCGCGCGCTTTTCCTCAGCCGCGTGCTGTGCTCGGTCAGCTTGAAGATCTCGCCGGCATAGGCCTTCTGCCCCTCGAACACCGAGGAGGCATAATGCAATGCGTGGGTGAGGACATGGACTTCCGCCTCGCGCCACGGGACGAGCTTGCCGTCGAACCAGATCACGCCGTCGCGGTCGTCGAAGCTGCGCTGGTCGGTCATGGCGGCGCGATAGGGCCGGGGCGGTAGAGCGTCAACTTGAGCCCGCGCGCGCGGCGGCGGCCATTTCGAGGCTGCGGCGGCGGCCCGCCTCGACGGTGCGGCGGAGGAGCGCGCTTAGGCCGTCGGCCTCGTCGAGGACGCGCAGGCCCGCTTCGGTGGTCCCTCCCGGGCTGGCCACGCGGCGCGCGAGGTCCGCAGGACTCTCCTCCGACGCCGAGGCGAGGGCGCCAGAACCTTCGACCATGGCGGTAGCGAGGCGCATCGCCTGGCCGCGCTCCAGGCCGACCGCCTCGCCGGCCTCGGCCAGCGCTTCGATGAAGCGGAACAGGAAGGCCGGACCGGCTCCGGTCAGGATCCCCGCCGCCTGGAACAGGCCTTCGTCGTCAAACCACTGGGCGAGGCCGAGCGCGGCCATCAGCCCGCTGACGAGCGCCCGCGCTTCCGCATCCCCGCTGTCGCTGTAGAGGTTGGTGACGCCCTTCGTCAGACGCACCGGGAGGTTCGGCATCGCCTTGACGATGGTCCGCGGCGTCTCGAAGCGCGCGCGCAGCGAGGCCTGCTCGACGCCGGCGAGGATCGAGATCAGGATGGTGCGCGGATCGAGCGCGGGCGCGAGCCGAGGCGCGACGGCATCGAGCGTCTGGGGCTTGAAGCCGAGCAGGACCAGAGCCGGCACCTCGTCTTCGGGAAAGTCGGTGAGGACGCGTATGCCCGCGGCGACGGCGCGCCCGCTCGGGCGGATGACGGTGACGTGGGCGGGGTCGACTCCGCTCGCCAGCCAGCCCGCCAGCATCGCTCCCGCCATGTTGCCGCAGCCGACCAGCCAGAGCGGACCGGGGAGGAGGGGATCGGTCATGCCCGCTCATTGCGCTGCAAACCGCCCTTCGACAAGCTCAGGGCTGGCCGGTGCAGGTCCGTCATCCCGGCGGAGGCCGGGATCTCGGGACGAGATGTCACTTGCGGATGTGCAGGGTGAAGGGAAGCTGCACGGGCGCAGTGCCCTTCACCCCCTGAGGTCCCGGCCTCCGCCGGGACGACGCGCGTGGCACGGCCACCCTAGCCCGGCCGAAAGTACCAGTTTCGGACGATTTCCTAAGCCTCGCCCTGGGTCTCGATCAAAGCGGCGGCGATCGCTTCCTGGGGGGTCTTGTCCGCCCAGAGGACGAACTGGAAGACCGGGTAGAAGCGCTCGCATTCCTCGATCGCCGCCTCGACCAGGGTCTCGGCCTGCTGGAGGGTGAGGACGCCGCCTTCGTCGCTCTCGATCAAGGCGGCGTGGCGGAAGAGGACGAGGCCGGACGTGCTCCAAAGCTCGAAATGGCCGAGCCACAATTGCTCGTTGATCAGGCCGATCGTCTCGTAGACGGCGGCGCGCTTGTCGATGGAGACGCGGACGTCGGGAAGCGCGAGGAACTGGAGGACGTGATCCTCCTCCCGCCAGATCGCGCGCAGCTCATACTGCGTCCAGCTGCCCTGGAAGTTGGCGACGATCTCGTCGTCGCCGCTCCGCTCGCAGGCCCAGCCGTGCGCGGTGAAATAATGTTCGAGCATTTCGATGGGAGCGCTGGTCTCGCGCTCCAGCTCAAACTCGTCGACGTTCATCCATCTCTTCCTGCCGCACCCCTTTTGTTCGGGCGAATCTGCCTGTGGCGCCTCGAAAGCGCAAGAAGAGCTTCGGTTCCGCCCCGACAAAGCTGTGGAGAATTCAGCTTCCCGCTCCCCCGTCGCCGGCCGTGCGCGCGCCGCCGCCGCCCGGCGCATTGCGGCTGCGGCGCGCGGCGGGTGCGTTCGCCGCCTCCAGCGCCTCGATCCGCGCGCGCAGCGCCTGCGCCTCCTCGCGGGCGGCGACGGCGATCGCCTTCACCGCCTCGAACTCGTCGCGGCTGACCATGTCGAGCCCGCCGATCCAGTCGCGCACGCGGTCGCGGAAGGCGCCCTCGGCCTCGCGGGTCATGCCGGCGAAGGTGCCGGCCGCGCCGTTCATCATCTTGACGAAATCGTCGAACATCCGGTTCTGGGACTGCATGATGCGCTCCTAATGGTCGCCCGTTTCGTCGATGATATCGGAACTGCTGCCGCCCTGCACAAGCTCGGCCGCCTCCGGGTTGAGCCGGGCGACCTCGAAGGTCAGCGCCGCGGCGAAGCCCAGCCAGGCGAGATAGGGGAGCATGAGCAAGGCCGCAGGCTTGCGGACTCGCCACAGCAGCACCGTCGCGGCGGCGGAAAGCCCGATCATCGCGAGGACGACGACCAGCGCCGAGATCGTCTGGTGGAGGGCGAAGAAGAGGGGAGACCAGCAATAGTTCAGCAGCAGCTGGGCGATGAACAGGCCGAGGACGAGCCCTCGGCCGCGGGCGCCACGCGCGTGCAGGATGCTCGCGAGGACGAGGCCGAGGAGGATATAGAGGATCGTCCAGGCGATTCCGAACAGCCAGCCGGGCGGCATGAAGGCCGGCTTTTCGAGCGCGTCGAACCAGGGATTGCCGTAACCGCTTCCAGCAAGACGGCCGGAGAGGATGCCGAGCAGCACCACCAGCGGCACCGTCACCAGCGCATGGCGCAGGTAGGACATGCGCAGCTGGCTCCTGGAAGCGATCCCCCTCATCTGCTGCATCTCCTCATTCCGCCGGCTGCGGCTGCGGCTGCGCGCCGGCGGCGAGCTGCGCCTCGAGCTTGCGGGTCACGCTGAGCGGGGAGCCCGTGTAGCGCGCCAGCCGCGAGTAGAGGAGCGGGATGAGGAAGAGGGTGATCAAGGTCGAGATCGAGACCCCGAAGACGATGACGACGCCGATCGCGCTGCGCGCGCCGGCCCCGGCGCCGTGCGCGATCATCAGCGGCACGGCCCCCGCGACGGTGGCGATGGAGGTCATCAGGATCGGCCGCAGCCGGCGGGCCGAGGCCTCGCGGATCGCCGTCGCGACGTCGCGCCCCTGGTCGCGCAGCTGGTTGGCGAACTCGACGATCAGGATCCCGTTCTTGGCGGCGAGGCCGACCAGCATGATGACGCCGATCTGGCTGTAGAGGTTCATCGTCTGGCTCATCACGGCGAGGCCGATCAGCCCGCCGGCGACCGCCAGCGGCACGGTGGTGATGATCACCGCCGGGTGGACGAAACTTTCGAACTGCGCGGCGAGCAACAGGTAGACGACGAGGATGGTGAGGGCGAACACGATCCAGATCGAGTTGCCGGCCTCGCGGAAGGACTGGCTCTGGCCGCGATAGCCGATCGCGGTCACTTCCGGCGAGGCTGCCGCCTGCGCCTCGAGGAAGTCGAGCGCCTGGCCGAGCGAATAGCCCTCGGCTAGGCCGGCCGAGAGGGTGATCGCGCGCATCTTGTTGTAGCGGCCGAGGTCGCGGGCGCCGGCGGCGTCGCGGGTGGTGACGAGGTTCGAGAGCGGAACGAGGGCGCCGGTGCGGCTGCGCACCTGGATCGCCGCGAGGCTCGCCTCGGTCGAGCGCGCCGCAGCTTCGGCCTGGACCACGACCTGATATTCCTCGCCGCGGTCGACATAGGTGGAGACGCGGCGCGAGCCGAGCAGGGTCTGCAGCGCCTGGCTCACGTCCGCGACCGAGACGCCGAGGTCGCCGGCGCGGGCCGTGTCGACCTCGATGCGCAGCTGGGGCTTCGATTCCTTATAGTCGCTGTCGACGTTGACCAGTCCCGGATTGCCCTGCGCGGCGGCCATGATCCGGTCGCGCGCCGCGGCGAGCTCGCCATAGGTCTCGCCGGCGATGACCAGCTGGACCGGCTGGCCGCGGCCGCGGCCGCCGCCCAGGCTTGAGCGGACCTGGGCGTTGCCGCGCACCGCGGGGACCTGCCCGATGGCGCGGTTGACCTCGCGGGCGAGATCGGCGGTGGTCTGCTCGCGCTCGGACCAGGGGCGCATGAACAGGCTGAACGCGCCATTGTTGAAGTCGTCCGAGGGGCCGAAGCCGCCGGGCGTGCGGGCGATGATTGCGCGGACATTGCCTTCCTCGACGAGTGGGAGCAGGCGCGCCTGCGCCTCCGACATGTAGCGGTCCATCTCGGCGAATCCGGTGCCCTCGGGCGCGGAGAGCTGGGCCTGGACGATGCCGACGTCCTCGGCCGGCGCCAGCTCGGAATTGATCCGCGTAAACAGGAAGCCCGAGCCGAGCAGCAACGCCAGCACGACGAGGCCGGGGAACAGCGGCCGCCTCAGCACGCGGTCCAGCGCCCGGGAATACCAGCCCTCCAGCGCGCGGAAACGGCGATCGATCACGCTCGCGAAGCGCCCGCGTTCCTTGTGCCGGAGCAGCTTCGAGCAGAGCATCGGCGCCAGCGTCAGCGCGAGGAAGCCGGAGAAGGCGACCGCGCCGATCATCGCCGCGGCGAGCTCGCGGAACAGCAGGCCGGTCTCGCCCGAGATGAACATCACCGGCACGAACACGGCGCAGACGACGAGGGTGGTGGAGACGATCGCGAACGCCACCTGGCGGCTGCCATTATAGGCGGCGGCGAGGGGCGGCTCGCCCTCCTCGATCCGGTGATAGACGTTCTCCAGCACGACGATGGCGTCGTCGACGACGATCCCGATCGAAAGGACGAGTGCGAGCAAAGTGAGCAGGTTGATCGAGAAGCCGATCGCCCAAAGCACCGCGAAGCTGGCGAGCAGGCACAGCGGCACCGTCACGGCGGGGATCAGGGTCGCGCGCCAGTTGCCGAGGAACAGGTAGATGACGAGGATGACGAGCAACGCGGCCTCGGCGAGCGTCTGGTAGACGTTCTCGATCGCCGCGCCGATGAACAGGCTCTCGTCGCTGCCGACGGTGAAGGTCATGCCTTCGGGGAGGGTGGGCCTTATTGTCTCGGCCATCGCCTTTGCCGCCTCGGCGACGGCGAGCGTGTTGGCGCCGGACTGGCGGATCACGGCGAGGCCGAGCGCGGGCTCGCCGTTCAGCCGGAAGCTCGTATAGGGATTCTCCGGCGCCTGCTCGATGCGAGCGACGTCGCCGAGCCGGACCTGATAGCCGTTGGCGCCGCGAGCGACCACGAGTGCGCCGAAATCGGCGGCGTCGGCGAAGGGGCGGTCGACCCGCAAGGTCACGTTCCGGCTGCTCGATTCGAGCCGGCCCGCGGGAAGCTCGACATTCTGGCTCCTCAGCCCCTGCTCGATGTCGGCCGGAGTGAGCCCGAAGCCAGCGAGCCGCTCCGGCCGCAGCCAGACGCGCATCGCCGGCCGCGCCTCGCCGGCGATGAAGATGCGGGCGACGCCGGGGATGTTGGCGAAGCGGTCGGCGAGGTTGCGGTCGACATAGTCCGAGAGCTCGAGCCGCGACCAGCCGGGCTTCGAGAAGACCAGGAACAGGATCGGCGAGGCGTCGGCGTCGACCTTGCGGATCGTCGGCGGGTCGACCTCGGTCGGAAGCGAGCGCGCGGCGGCGCCGACCCGGTCGCGGACGTCGTTCGCCGCCTCGTCGACCGAGCGGCCGGGCGTGAATTCGAGGGTGATCGACGACTGGCCGTCGCGCGAACGCGAGGTGATCGTCTGCAATCCCTCGAGGCCGGAGAGCTGCTCCTCGAGCACCTGCGTCACCCGGCTCTCGATGACGCTCGCGGCGGCGCCGACATAAGTGGTCTCGACCGAGACCACGGGCGGGTCGACCGCCGGATATTCGCGCACCGCGAGGCTGAAGAAGCCGACGATGCCGACGACGGCGATCAGCATCGCCACGACCGCCGCGAAGACCGGGCGGCGGATCGAGAGGTCGGAGAGCGTCACCTGGCCCGGCCGCCCGGCGCGGCTCCCTGCTGCGGCGGGTTGCCCTGGCCCCGATTGGCGCGGCCCTGCGCATTCGCGGTTCCGCCGAGCCGGACCTGCATCCCGTCGGCGACCTTGACCACCCCTTCGGTGATCACCCTCTGGCCGGGCCGCAGCCCTTCGAGGATCTCGACGCGTCCGCCGCTCCTGAGGCCGGTGCGGACCTCGGTGCGCCGCGCGCGGTTGCCGTCGCCGAGCAGGAAGACGTAGCGCCGCTCGCCCTCGCCGACGACGGCGAGCTCGGGCACCGACAGCGAGTTGCGGGGCGCCGTCTCGATGGCGACCGTCATCATCATGCCCGGGCGCAGGCGGCGATCGGGATTGGGGATGCGCGCGCGCACCGTCACGGCGCGGGTGTTGGGGTCGACCACCGGGTCGATGGTGTGGATCGTGCCGCGGAACGGCTGCTCCGGCCACGCCGCCGACACCGCCTCGATCTGTTGCCCGGGCCGGATGACCGACAGCATCGTCTCCGGCACCGGGAAGTCGAGCTTGATCGTCGAGACGTCGCTGATCGTGGCGATGGCGCTCCCCTGGCTGACGATCGCGCCGGCCGAGATGTTCCTGAGCGAGACCCAGCCGGAGAAAGGCGCGGTGATGACGCGGTCGCCGATCTGCGAGCGCGCCTGCTGCGCCTGGGCGCGGGCGGCCGCCGCGGCGGCGACCTGGACATCGTAGTCGGCGCGGGTGGCGAAGCCGCGATTCTTGAGCTGGGTGACGCGGGCGAGCTGCTGCTCGGCCTGGCGGGCGCGCGCCTGGACCTCGGCGAGCTGCGCCGATTCCTGGCCCTGCTGGAGGACGGCGACGATCTGGCCGGCGCGCACGAAGCTGCCGTCGTCGAAGTTGAGCCGCACGATCCGCTCGGTGACCGGCGCCGACAAGGTGACCTGCTCGTTGGCGACCGCGGTCCCCACCGCCTCGATCCGGTCGACGAAGCGCATGGTCGTCGCCGGCTCGGCCTTCACGAGGGGCGGCGCCCGGTCGCGCCCCTTCTCCTGCCCGTTCGCGCCGCAAGCCGCGAGGGCGGCCGAGAAAGCGAGGGCGATGAGGAGGTTAAGCGGGCGCACTCTCGGCAGCTAGTCCGACGCCGGGGGCAGCGCAAGGCGCACAGCGGCGAGCAGGAACTCGACATTGCCTTCGGGGCCCGTGATCGGGCTCGGCTCGATGCGCTTGACCGTCCATCCGCGCGAGGCCACCCACGCCGCCGCCGCCGCGCAGACCCGCTGGTGGACGGCGGGGTCGCGGACCACGCCGCCCTTGCCGATCTCGTGGCGCTCCGCCTCGAACTGCGGCTTGACCAGAGCGACCAGGCGCCCGCCGGGCCCGGCGAATCCGAGCGCCGTGTCGAGGACCTTGGCGAGGCCGATGAAGCTCGCGTCGCAGACGACGATATCGACCGGCTCGCGGACGATGTCGGAGGTGAGGTAACGCGCGTTGGTCTGCTCGTGGACGATCACGCGCGGGTCCTGGCGCAGCTTCCAGGCGAGCTGGTTGGTGCCGACGTCGACCGCATAGACCCTGGCGGCGCCGCGCTGGAGCAGCACGTCGGTGAAGCCGCCCGTCGAGGATCCGACGTCGAGGGCGACGGCTCCGGTCACGTCCCAGCCGAGCGCGTCCAGCGCGTGAGCGAGCTTGACCCCGCCTCGCGACACCCAGGGATGCTCCTTGCCCCGGACCTCCAGCGGCGCGTCGGGCGCGAGGGACTGGCCGGCCTTGTCGAGCTTGCGCTCGCCCGAATAGGCCAGGCCGGCGAGGATCAGCGCCTGCGCCTTCGCGCGGCTGTCGGCGAGGCCGCGGTCGACGAGCAGCTGGTCGGCCCGGACCTTCATGAGTGCAGATTCTGCATCTGCTTTATCTACTTCCGCAGTTGAGAATGTGCAGCGACGGCCTATCTACCCCCTGGGGACGGGTAGTCCCCGGCAAGAAAGGTATGAGACATGCGTATCATGGAAGCGCTGGCGTGCGGATTCGTCGCCCTGGCGTCCCAGATCCTGGTCGTCGCGACCGTCACCATCTGACGTCCGCGCCCGGAAAGGGTTCTTATGCAAGCCGCCGGAATCCCGGCGGCTTTTGCATGTCCGGATCGCCTGACTCCTCAATGCTCCCGCGCCTCCATTTCCCGAAGGTCTTCTATCAGCCGCCGCCGACGGGCCTCGAACTGCTCGACCGACGCCTGAAGCTCGCCAAACTGCATGTTCTCCTCGGGCGAGAGCCGCCGTTCCATCGGATTGTCGCCGAGCCGCCCCGAAATCTCCGCGATCCGTCCCGTCAGCCGCGCCATGCTCGCGGCGGTCGTGCGCTGATGCTCGCTGCACCCCTCCGGAGACAAAGCGGCGAAGCGGGCGCGGGCGCCCTCGAACATGGGTGAGATGCCGCGCCGCGGCACCTGGCCCTGGAGCGCCGCGACGAGGCGTTGCTGGCAGCCGAGCTCGACGGCCTGCCGGTCCGTCGCCTCGTCCGCACCGCCGCCGCAGGCGGCCGCGAGGATCGGGAGCGCGAGTGCGGCGAGCCTCACGCCCGCGCACCTTCGACCGCCTCGACGCCGACGCTGTTGATGCGCAGCGCTTTGAGGACGGTGCCGACGATCGCGTCGGCATCGAGGCCGGCATCGGCATATTGCTTTTCGGGCTTGTCCTGATCCTGGAAGCGGTCGGGGAGGCGCATGGTGCGCAGCTTGAGGCCGGCGTCGATCAGGCCGGCGTCGCTCGCCAGGGTCAGGACGTGGGCGCCGAAGCCGCCGATCGCCGCCTCCTCGACCGTGACGCAGACCTCGTGCGTCGCCAGCAGGCGGCGGATCAGCGCCTCGTCGAGCGGCTTTGCGAAGCGCAGGTCGGCGACACTGGTCGACAGGCCCTTGCCGTCGAGCGCGTCGGCGGCCTTCAGTGCCTCGGCGAGCCGGGTGCCGAGCGAGAGGATGGCGACCTTCTTGCCGTCGCGCACCACCCGCCCCTTGCCGATCTCGAGCTGCTCCGGGACCTCGGGCATGCCCACGCCGGTGCCGTTGCCGCGCGGGTAGCGGACCGCGATCGGCCCCGAATCGTGCATCGCCATGGTGTGGACCATGTGGACCAGCTCGCACTCGTCGGCGGCGGCCATGACCACGAAATTGGGCAAAGTGCACAGATAAGCGAGGTCGAAGCTCCCGGCATGGGTGGCGCCGTCGGCGCCGACCAGGCCGGCGCGGTCCATCGCGAAGCGCACCGGCAGGTTCTGGATGGCGACGTCGTGGACGACCTGGTCGTAGGCGCGCTGGAGGAAGGTCGAATAGATGGCGACGAACGGCCGGTGCCCCTGCGCCGCCAGGCCGGCGGCGAAGGTGACGCCGTGCTGCTCGGCGATGCCGACGTCGAACATGCGCTCGGGGAATTTCTCGGCGAACTTGTCGAGCCCGGTGCCCGAGGGCATCGCCGCGGTGATCGCGACGACCCGGGGGTCGCGCTCCGCCTCGGCGACGAGCGCCTTGGCGAACACGCCGGTGTAGGAGGGCGGCCCCGGCTCGGCCTTGGCCTGCACGCCGGAGACGACGTCGAACTTCTGGACGCCGTGATATTTGTCGGCCGCCGCCTCGGCGGGCGCGTAGCCCTTCCCCTTCTTGGTGACGACGTGGACCAGCATCGGCCCCTCGCCGGCGTCGCGGACATTCTCGAGCACTTCGACGAGGGCGTCGACATTATGGCCGTCGACCGGGCCGACATAATAGAAGCCCAGCTCCTCGAAGAGCGTCCCGCCGGTGGCGAGGCCGCGGGCGAACTCCTCGATCTTGCGCGCGAAATTGTGCAGCCGGCGCGGCAGCCTGCGCGCGAAGCGCTGGGCGAGGTGGCGCACGCTCAGATATTTGTTCGAGGAGACCAAACGGGCGAGATAGTAAGAAAGCCCGCCCACCGGAGGCGCGATCGACATGTCGTTGTCGTTGAGGATGACGACCAGGCGGTTGCCGGCGGCCTGGGCGTTGTTCATCGCCTCATAGGCCATTCCCGCCGACATCGCGCCGTCGCCGATCACCGCGATCGCCTTGCCCGGCGCGCCCGCGAGCTTGTTGGAGACGGCGAAGCCCAGGGCCGCCGAGATCGAAGTCGAGCTGTGCGCGGCGCCAAACGGATCGTATTCGCTCTCGCTCCTCTTGGTGAAGCCGGAGAGGCCGCCGCCCTGGCGCAGGGTGCGGATGCGCTCGCGCCGGCCGGTGACGATCTTGTGCGGATAGGCCTGGTGGCCGACGTCCCAGATCAGCTTGTCGCGCGGCGTCTCGAACACGTAATGGAGCGCCACCGTCAGCTCGACCACGCCGAGGCCGGCGCCGAGATGGCCGCCGGTCGTCGACACCGCCGAGATCGTCTCCAAACGCAGCTCGTCGGCGAGCTGGCGAAGCGCGGACTTGTCCAGCCGGCGCAGCTCGGCGGGCGTCGAGATCTGGTCGAGCAGGGGCGTCTGGGAAGCGTCGGTCATCGGGGATCCTCTGCCGCTCCCATAAGCGCGCGCCCCGCCGAAGTCATGAGCGAAAGCTGAGCAATAGCTAAGCCGCGTCTCTTCGCCGCATCGCCCCGTCGAGGCTCAGCGCGCCGGGCCCGGAGAAGACGAAGTAGAGGAACAGGAAGCAATAGACGATCGCCAGCTCGCCGGCGTTGAGGATCGGATAGAAACCGGACGGCGCGTGGAACATCCAGTAGGCGACGGCCATCTCGCCCGAGGCGATGAAGGCGGCGAAGCGGGTGAACAGGCCGAGCGCGATCAGGAGGCCCGCGACGACCTCAATCGCGCCGCCGATGCCCATCAGGGTGAAGAGAGCCTGCTGGCCCGGCTGCGCGCCCTCCGGGAAGCCGAACATCTTGACCAGCCCGTGCGAGAGGAAAAGCAGCCCGGCGACGATGCGAAGCGCGGCGAGGGCGTAGGGCGCCCAGGGGGCGAAGCGGGCGGAGAGGCTGTCGTTCATTGCGGACTCCTGGTGCGCGCCCCTGATAGCCCCGGGGCCATGCGAAGTCATCGGCGCAAGCCGGGCGAGGGGCGGGCGGAAGGTTCAAAGGTTCGGGTCCCTGGAAGAAGAATCCCCGTCTTCGGCGAAACCGAAATAGCGGTCGCGCCTGGCGTGCTGATCGTCGCGGGCCGACTCTTCGGCCACATCGGCTTCGATCACCGCCTCCTCGGCCTCGGTCAGAGACCTGCGGTAGCGGTAGTCGCCGTAGCGGCCAAGCTCGACGCCGTCGAAATCGGCCGGCGGCGGGAAGGTTGTCCACCACTCGCCCTCGAGCTTCATCACCTCGGTCCCGTCCCATTCGTCCTCTTCCGCGGAAGGCGCGGGCGGCTCCGGCAGGCCCTGCTCGACCGCGTCCATCCACGGCTCCCAGTTTCGCAGCACCTGCGCCGCGCCCTGCGGGTGCTCGACCAGGGAATCGGCCTTGCCGAGCAGATAGATGAGCAGCCGGTTGTCGTGGACGATCTCCTCGCTTCTGAGCTCGCCATGATAATAATGGCGCTTCACCGTGCCGGTGACCGCACGGTCCCAGGCGACGGCGCGAAGCGTCCGTTTGTTGGCGAGGGTGGCCGCGTCCCAGGCGCGGTCGAACGAGCGGGCGTCGGCGCGGCGGCGCAGGCGCGTCGCGCTCTGCTCGGTCATGCCGACCCTGGCCGCGGCGGCGGCGACGCAGCCGGTGTCGGCGAGCTCCTCGAGGAAGGCGCGCTGCTTTTCGGGCGTGAAGCCGTCGTGCCGCGCGCGGACCGGCACGGGCTCGAAATGCAGCGCGTCCCGGCCCTGGTCGGGCGGCGGTTCGGGCACGATTCCGACCAGCTCGGGAAAGGCCTCGCAGGCGCGCTCGCGCAGCCGCCGCGGCACCTGCCCGCCGGCGCGGGCCAGCCCGTCGGCGACCCCCGCCCAGTAGGCGTCCGCCTCCGCGGGGGAGGCGAAATTGAGGGGAGAAGCGGGCTCATCGGTCGCCGCTTCGGGGGCGAAGGGGTTCTGGTTATGTTTCATCCACGAGGATGAAGCAGACCGAATCCTACAATGCAATGTCTGTCTATCGTCCGCAAAGTGACAAATTCACGATGATTTGATAAAGCGTCGACCTCGGAGGAACGGCGTGCGCGCTTTAATGAAGTGGCTGGGGCATGCGCTGATGCGCCCCGCGCTGCAGCGTGCCCTTGCCGCTGGAATCTTTCTTCTCGCGACCGGGATCTCCCTCTTGGTTTGGAATGAGGCGTCGCACAGCCTGTGGCTCAAGCTTCCGGGGCTTTTCCTGAGTGAACTCGCGTTCGCGTTGATCATTGCGGTGATGATCTTCGTCGTGCTTGAGGAGGAAGCCGCACGCGAACACAGCAAGAGTGTCCTAGGGTACCTTTACAGGGTCTCGCCGCGTGGAAAATTCTTCAAGAAAATCCAGGATCACGTTCTGAAGAAGAAGTTTTACCGTGATAAGACAGTCGTAACCTACCGCTTTCTTGAACGTCATGCGGATTGGTACCTCATCAGCTACACGCTCGAATACACGGTTTCGAATGTCAGCGAGGACGAAGAGGAGGACGAATTCCTACTGACGGGCTCCGTCGAAATGAAGCCAATTCACGGTGCGCCATCGGTCTGGGACGATCATCCGCTGGGGCTCTCGTCGATTGAGATAAACGATGACGAAGTGGCAGCCGAGAAAATCCGAGTCGTCCAGGGCCGCACCGATCGGTGCCAAGACTATCACCTTACTTGGCCCCTCCCCATCCGCAAGAGCCTCAGGATCAAGACGGTCCACCATCTGGTCAAGCACGATCATGATTCGGAGATTTGGGTCTCGACTCTCCCCGCGCTCAGTGTCGAGCTCAGGGTCGAATGGAGCGAGGGGCTCCACCTTGAGGTCAACGCGGATCCGATCCATCCGGAGCCCGCGGCGATGAAGGTGATCAATAAGCGCAACGGGTTGAGGGTGGTGCTAAACGAGCCTTTCCTGGTCCATCACGGAATCCATTTTTCCTGGACCAGCGCCAGCCCGCAGGCGCCTCTGCTGGCGCTCACTTCGGCGGTGGATAGGAGCTGGGCCGGACCGGGCCACGATTAGGCTCGGGATGGATGGAAGGATGGGGCGAACCGACGATGAGGAGACCTGCGCGGAGCCGAGCTCCTACTCCCCCTCGCACTCCCCGCATCTCCCGCGCACCTCGATGACCGGTCGCGTCGGGTCGAATCCCGCATTCTTCGCCGCGGCCCTCACGCCGCCCGTCAGGCGGTCGTCGTCGAGGTGGGTGGTCTGGCCGCAGGTGTCGCAGATCAGGAAGATGCAGTCGTGGAGGCAGTCGGGATGGTCGTTGGCGATATAGGCGTTGGCGCTCTCGACGCGGCGGGCGAGATTGGCGCCGACGAAGAGGTCGAGGATCCGGTAGACGCTGTTGGCGGCGATGCGGCGGCCCTCGTCGGCGCTCACCTTCTCGGCGATGTCGTAGGCGGAGGCCGGCTTGTCGAAGCTGGCGAGCGCCTTGAACACGGCGGCGCGCATCTGCGTCCATTGCTCGCCCGATTTTTCCATGGTGGCCCTGGCGGCGTCGGCGAGGTCGGTGCCGGTATGGCTGTGGTGGACGTGCTCCATCGCCACGGATTTAGGCTTTCGCAGGCGAATCGACAAGCGCGGCGGTAGCGGCGGCGGTCCAGGGCGGCTAAGGGGCGGGCGATGACCGAGCGCAGCCTCCTCGACGCCCTCGCCGAGCCCGCTCTGGTCGTCTCCGAGCGCCGCGTGCGCACCGCCAATGCCGCCGCGCAGGCGGTGTTCGGGGGAGCCATAGAGGGCGAGGACGTGCGCGCGGCCATCCGCCACCCGGCCGCGGTGGAACGGCTGCTCGGCGCCGCCGCCGACGCGGCCGACGAGGTCGAGCTCGCCGGCGTCGGCGAGGCGGCGCGGCGCTGGATCATGCAGGTCGCACCGCTCGACGACGGCGCCCTGTTCGTCCGGCTGGCGGACCGCAGCGAGGCCCATGCAGCGGAGAAGATGCGCGTCGATTTCGTCGCCAATGCCAGCCACGAGCTGAGGACGCCGCTGGCGACCCTGGTCGGCTATGCCGAGACTCTGCGCGAGCATGGCGGCGAGATCGACGGCGAGACTCGCGAGCGGTTCACCGCCATCGTCCACGACGAGGCGCGGCGCATGCAGCGGCTGGTCGAGGATTTGATCTCGCTGAGCCGGATCGAGGCCGAGCGCTTCTCGACGCCGACCGATCCGCTGCCGCTCGGGCCGCTCGTCGAGGAGGCTCGGGCGAGCAGCCTCGGCATCACCCGCGAGCGCGGCTCGGAGGTGATCGTCGAGGCGGAGCCCGGGCTGCCCGCGGTGACGGGCGACCGCAACGAGATCCTGCAGCTGCTCGACAATCTGGTCGGGAACGCGCTCCGCTACGGCCGGGCGGGGACGCCGGTGCGGGTGCGGATGCGGCGCGACGGGGAGATGGTCCGGCTCACCGTCTCCGACGAGGGGGAGGGCATCGCGGCCAAGCATATTCCGCGGCTCACCGAACGTTTCTACCGGGTCGATCCGAGCCGGAGCCGCTCGTTGGGCGGGACCGGGCTGGGCCTCGCCATCGTCAAGCACATCGTCGAGCGCCATCGCGGGCGGCTCCACATCGACAGCGTCGTCGGCCGGGGGACGGACGTCCATGTGCTGCTGCCGGCGGCCGAAGGAGGCAAGGGATGAGCGGGGGCAAGCTGCTGCTGGTCGAGGACGACAAGGCGCTGGCCGAATTGCTGGTCTGGCATTTCGAGCGCCAGGGCTTCGCGGTGCGGCGCACGCCGGACGGGGAGGAGGCCCTGCTCCTCGCCGAAGAAGAGGTGCCCGACGTGGTCGTGCTCGACTGGATGATCGAGGGCGTGTCCGGCCTCGAGGTCTGCCGCCGGCTGCGGCGGCGCCCGGCCACCGCCAACCTGCCGATCATCATGCTCACCGCCCGCGGCGAGGAAGCGGACCGGATTCGCGGCCTCGAGACCGGCGCCGACGATTATGTCACCAAGCCGTTCAGCCCGGCCGAGCTGGTCGCCCGCGTCCATGCCGTCCTCCGCCGGGTCCGCCCGGCGCTGGCGGGGAGCCAGATCAGCTACGGCGACATCGTCATGGATCTGAGCCGGCACCGCGTCACCCGCGCCGGCGGCCGCGTCCCGCTCGGCCCGACCGAGTACAAGCTGCTGCGACACTTCATGGAGAATCCGGAACGGGTCTTTTCGCGGGCGCAATTGCTCGACCGGGTGTGGGGCACCGACAGCGCGATCGAGCTCCGGACCGTCGACGTCCACGTCCGCAGGCTGCGCAGCGCGCTGAACGAGGGCGGCCGCGCCGACCCGATCCGCACCGTCCGCTCGGAAGGCTATTCGCTCGACGCCGAACGCGCCTGAGGACGCGCGAAAGCCGAAGAGCTGGGCGGAGCGGGTCGTTTCGCCTTGGGGGATGCGCTGGACCCTTGGCTCCGCCCGGGCCGGACACCGGGGTGCGGTGTGGCCGACGCAGGCCGGCTATCACGCCCAGCCGGGCACGAGACGGTCCGAGCGCACATTTTGAGCGCCGAGCGGCTCCGGCGGCGAATCGCAGCGGCTAGAAGCGCCGCGTGTCGGTCATGTTGCTTGGCGTTTTCCCGAATCCTGCTGTCCCGCTGCGGCAGCGCTGTGCGCAAGCGATGCGCTGATGCCGTCCTTCCGCTATCGCACCGCTTTGATGGTCGGCCGCTGGCGAGGCTCGCGGCGGGACGCGCTCGCCGACGCCGTGCGCAACGGCGTCGCGCAGTGGGTCGGGGAGCCCTGGGACGAAGTGACGTGGCGCTTCCCGGGCGAGATCGAGTGTGCCGAGCCGGACGCGACGGAGGGCGGCGCCAAGGCGCCTAGCCCCGAAGCTCGAAGATGCCGTCCCTGAGCCCGTCGTTGACGAACCGGGTGACCGCTTCGAGCTGCTTCCTCACCAAAGCGAGGGCCGCGGGTTCCTGAACGCGCTCGGGCGGAAGCGCGATCTCCCCTTCCGGCGTCTTGATCAGCGACCCCGCCTTGATCAGCGCCTCGACCCGCCGCCGCGCGGTCTCGCGGTTGAGACCGGTCGCGGCCGCGATCGAGCTGACGTTGCACTTCTGGAGCTGCTCGAGCGGCAGGTAGTTTTCGAGCGTCCGATGCTCGGGCGGAAGCTCCGCTCTGGTCAGCTTTTCGGAGGTGATGGCGATCACCGCGACGATGATCATCGCATTCTGGACGTCGTGCACGTCCCGGCGCCACAATTCGACCAGGCGCGCGGCGAGGATCGCGAGCCGGATGCCGGTGAGGCGGCTGTTCTGCGCCGCCGCGTCTTCGTCGACCAGGATCTGCATCGCGCCACGCCTTTTCCACACGGGACCCCGAGGCCCCCGCGCGTCCCTACCTCAGATCCGCACGGGAGTTGAGATCCGCCTAGAAGGCGATGCGGGCTTCGAGGCCGTAGGTGCGCGGGGCGTTGAAATTGGCATAGTCGCCGATGACCGTGCCGAAATTGCCGTCGATCGGGAAGCGGTTGGCGTTGGACCGGCGGTAGATGTGCTGCTCGTCGAGGAGGTTGCGGGCCCAGACCGACACGGTCAGATTCTGCTCGCCGGCGCCCATCGAGATGTTGGCGAGGGAGAGGCGGGCATTGACGATGAAGCTCGGCTCGGCGCGCACGTCCTCATTGTCGAAGGTGTAGGCGCTGCTCGCATGATTGCCGTCGAGATGGAGCCGGACCTCGGTGTCGCCGCCGCCGATCGGAATCCGATAGTCGATCGAGCCGGAGGCCGCGTGCCTCGGCGTGTAGACGATGAACAGGGGCTGGAGCGGGTTGCCGGCGACCAGGGGGTTGGCCGTCGGCGGCACGCGCCAATGGGTGTAGGCGTAGGAGGCGCCGAACGTGAGCCTTTCGGTCGCGCGCAGGGCGAAATCCGCCTCGAGGCCGCGGATGCGGGTGGTACCGGCCGCGTTCACCGTCTCCAGCGTATGGCGGATCGTCCCGTTCGGCTGGATGAAGTAGAAATCGAAATCGAACTGGCTGTCGCTGCGGTCCATCCAGAAGGCGGCGAGGTTGAATCGGCCGCGGCGGCCGAGGAAGTCGATCTTCGCGCCGACCTCGTAGGCGGCGACCGATTCCGGTCCGAACGTCCGGAAGGTCAGCGAGCGCGAGCTGGCGCCGCCGGAGCGGTATCCGGTCGCGTAGCGGGCATAGAGGTTGATGTCCGCGGTCGCGTCCCAGGCGATGGTGAGCAGCGGATCGAAGCGGCTGCTCGAAATCTCGAAGGGGAAGCTCGTCGGCGCATTGTTGACCATGACGAGGTCGCCGCTTTTGCGGTCGTGGGTGAAGCGCCCGCCGGCGGTGATGTGGAGGCTCTCGATCCACGAGGGCGTCCAGGTGAGCTGGCCGAACGCGGCATAGCTCGTGGAGCGGGCATAGCTCGATCGTGCGATCGACCAGTTGGCCGGGCTCCACGCCTGCGCGTCGTTGATCGTGAAGGCGGTGCCCGTCGCGTTCCAGCGGTTCGTGTTCGGCGTCGCGGCGCGCTCGGCCGCGCGCTCGTTGAAATAATAGAGGCCGGCCACGTACTCGACCTGCGGGAAGCTTCCGACCGCCTGGAACTCCTGGCTGAACTGGCGCTGGGTGAGGTGCGACAGGCTGTAGCGGCTGAAGCTGCCGTTCGGCAGGAACGAGGGCGTGCGGTGCGCGCCGCCCGAATTGTCCCATTGCTCGGCATCGACCGTCCGCCGCGCCGTGATCGACCGGAGCTCGAGATTGTCGGCCGCCTCCCAGACGAGCCGGGCCATGAACCCCTCGGTGCGGTCGATGCTCGGCTGCTGCGGGACGCCGATGTCCGCGACCGACATGCGCCGGTCCGTGACGGTCACGATCGGCGGGAGCGGCGCGATCGTGCCCGCGGGCAGCCGGTTGTTGTTGGCCGCGATCTGCGCGAGCGTCGCGACCGTGTAGCCCTCCGGATTGAAGTTGATCAGCTGGCTGTAGAAGGGCGTGTTCTCGTCGCGCGCGATGTCGAACGACAGGTTCGCGGAGAAGGATTCGCTCGGCCGCCACCGCGCCGCGATGCGCCCGCCGTAGCGGTGGTAGGAGTTCCAGCCGAGCTGGCCGGGCAGCGGGTTGTCCACCGTCGCGCCCTGGTGCTGGATCACGCCGTCGATCTTCACCGCGACGTTGGCGAATTCGGGCAGATCGAGGTGGAGCGCGCCGTTATAGCCGCCGAAATTGGCGATGCCGGCGACCGCGCGCCCCCCGAACTCGCCCGACGGCGCGCGGGTGACGATGTTGACCGCGCCGCCCTCGGTATTGCGGCCGAACAGGGTCCCCTGCGGCCCCTTCAGCACCTCCATGCGCTCGATGTCGAGCAGGGCCGCGTTGAGGCCGTGCTGGCGGCCGAGATAGACGCCGTCGATGTAGATGCCGACGCCCTGCTCGCGGGCCGGCTGGTTGGCGTCGCCCGGCACGATGCCGCGGATGCCGACGGTAAGCGCGGATTGGCGCGATTCGTAGGTCGCGACGCGCAGGCCGGGCACCGACCCGTCGCCGAGGTCGAGTAGGCTCTGGACGTGGCGGTCGGCGAGGTTCTCGGAGCTCATCACCGAGATCGAGATCGGCGTGCTCTGGAGGTTGGTCTCGCGGCGGAGCGCGGTGACGACGATGGCGTCGAGGCCTTCGCCTCCAGCGGGCGCGGCGGCCTCGACAGATGGGGCGGCGTCTTCGACCGGGCCTTCGGTCGTCTGGGTCAGCCCGGGGGCGGAAACTGCGAGAAAGGTGCCACCCAGGAGCAGGCGGAATGTGCGCATGTCGTGACGTCCCCTTATCCGGTCAGCGCGTCCGAGCGGCTGACGGACCAAGGGCTAGTCCGAGTCCGTGATCGCCCGGTGACGGCCCAAAGACAGTTCGAAGACAGTCGCCGCTCGGGTGTCACGCAACTGAAATCCCGGCGTCATCGAAACGTCATCGAGCGGGGGTAGGCGGAGGCATGGGGGGACGGGGCCTTTGCGATTCGTGACACGTCTGTCATGAAGCGGCCCGACTCGCCGCAAGCCTCAGGAGCTTGGCACATTCGCCGGATCTTCAACCACGCCTTGGCCGCGCCGCACGCCGAACGCAGCCATCGCCCGACGCCGAGGTAAGCCCAGATGTTCGCCTGGTTCCAGCGCCTGCTGCCCCGCAAGGGCGATTTCTTCACATTGTTCGAAGCGCACGCCGCCAGCATCGTCGCCGCCGCCGACGCTCTCGCCAAGATGGTCGAAGGCGGCCCCGGCACGAAGGTGCACATCGAAGCGATACACGACCATGAGCACGACGCGGACGACGTCATCCGCGAGGTGCTGCAGACGGTGCGCCGCACCTTCCTCACGCCGTTCGACCGCGGAGCGATCACCGGACTCATCGCAGCGATGGACGACGCGGTGGACGAGATGCACGCGGCCGCGGCCGCGGTCGATCTCTACGAGGTCGACGCGTTCGAACCGGAGATGAAGGAGATGGTGGCGCTCATCATTTCCGCCGCGCGCCTGACCCGGGAGGCGATGCCGCTTCTGCGTAATGTCGCCCGCAACGCGACCCCGCTCCACGCCCTCACCGAGCGCCTCGTCCAGATCGAGGGCGAGGCGGACGGGGTTTATACGCGCGGCCTCAAGGCCTCCTTCCAGCGCGATGCGCAGACGAACCTGCTTCGCTTCAGCGTGTCCAGGGAGATCTACAAGCATCTCGAGCGCATCGCCGATTCGTTCGAGGACGTCGCGAACGAGATCGACGGCATCGTCATCGACCACGCCTGAGGAGCCGGACGGATGCACGAGCTGGCCCTGCCGCTGCTCATCGGCCTGATCGTCGTCGCGCTTGCGTTCGACTTCCTGAACGGGCTCCACGACGCCGCCAATTCGATCGCCACGGTCGTTGCGACGCGTCTGCTCGGGCCGGTGCAGGCAGTCGTCTTCGCCGCCTTCTTCAACTTCGCCGCCTATTTCCTGACGCTCGCATTCCCGAGCCTTCACGCCGTGGCCAACACGATCGGCAAGGGGCTGGTCAGCCAGAGCGACGTCACCCCGTCGCTGGTCTTCGCTGCCCTGGTGGGGGCGATGACCTGGAACATCATCACCTGGATCAAGGGGATACCCTCGTCATCGAGCCACGCGCTGGTCGGCGGGATCGTCGGCGCGGGCCTCGCCGCCGTCGGCCTCGGCACGATCCAGTGGAACGGCGTCACCAAGACTTTGCTCTTCATCCCGCTCGCTCCGCTGCTCGGCATGGCGATGGCGATGGGCGTGATGCTGCTCAGCAGCTGGCTCGCGGTGAGAGCGACCGCCCGCGGCGCCGACCGCACCTTTCGCGGCCTGCACCTGGTGTCCGCCGCCGCTTATTCGGTCGGCCACGGGCTCAACGACGCGCAAAAGACGATGGGCATCATCACCGTCCTGCTCTTCTCGACCGGCTGGCTCCATGGCGAGTTCCACGTGCCCCACTGGGTGGCGATCAGCTGCTACATCGCGATCGGGCTCGGAACGCTCTCCGGCGGCTGGCGGATCATCGAGACGATGGGGACCAGGATCACCAAATTGTCGCAGCACCAGGGCTTCGCCGCCTCGACCGGCGGATCGGCCTTGCTGTTCGGCGCCAGCTATCTCGGCATTCCGGTGTCCACGACCCATACCATCACGGGTGCCGTAATCGGCGCCGGAGTGGCGCGCCGCGCGTCGGCGGTGCGCTGGGGGGTGGCCCAGAACGTCGTCCTCGCCTGGGTCATCACCATCCCCGCCTCGGCCGCGGTCAGCGCTCTCTGCTACCTCCTCGTCACTCTGTTCTGACGCTCTCGACCTGGAAGCCTGCTCCCGCTACCTCGGGGGCGTGTTCGACCTGCCGCCGCCCGACCCGGGAATAGAGATCAATATCGCCAGCCAGGGCATGTCGAAGGGCTTGCGCCAGACCGACGGGCCGCAGATCGTGGCGCGCCCGGAAGTCGCCTTCGGGCCCTTCTTTGTCGGCGCCTACGTCAAGAATGTGAGCTCGGACACGTCCGATGGCGAGGCGGGGCCGGTGATCGGCGTGCGCACCGGCGCCGGCGGCTTCGACCTGTCGGCGAGCGCGTCCTGGAAGATGTCGCTGGCGCCGGTCGGCGCCGTCGACGACGAGGCGCTGGAGCTGAACGCCGCCGTCTCGCGCGAGTTCGGGCCGCTGACGCCGCGCCTCAGCGTCACCTGGAGCCCCGATGAGCTCGGCACCACCGGCCGCTCGACTTTCGCCGAAGCCGGCGCCTCCTACGATCTCGGGCACGGCGCAAAGGTGGGCGCGGCGGTCGCCCGCCGCGAGCGCGTCGGCGCCCCCGATTACACCGCCTTCAACGTCGGCGCCTCCTACACGCTGGCCGAGCGTTTCACCCTCGACCTGCGCTGGTACGACACCGACCGCAGCGGCCTCGGCGAGATCTATCGCGGCCGCCTCGTCGGCTCGCTCCGCGCGCGCTTCTGACGCACGACCCGCACCCGCCTCAGCGGTAGGTCACTGTCCGCATCACATGAAAGGGCTGGCGCGGAATGTTGCGACGCACGTCGATCTCGAGCGTCTCGCCGTTCCGCGACACGATCTCGAACGAAGCGCCGAGCGCGGTGACGACCCCGTCCTGCGGGGAGACGCTGCTGGTGAGATGGCCCTGCCTTTCCCCGTCGCCGAAGCTGATCGTGAAATAGGGATTGGAACGCAGCGTCGCGACGCCGCCATAGCGTATGCCGACGAAATATTCGGTCTCCATCCGCTCAGGATCGAGCTGCTCGAAGGCGGTGGGCGCGAGGCCGGCCGGATTACGGGGACGGTTGCCGCTGAAATTGGGGACGCCGCGGACCGGGCTGTTCGCGGAGAAATGGGCGTCGAGCCGTCCGTCGCGGTCGAGGTCGATCAGGCACAGCTGGCTCGGCGCGCGCCGGCCGACCAGCCCGCCGAGCACCGCGCCCGTGACCCTGCCTCCGCTGCTCCGCCGCTCGAGCGCGCACCAGATCGGCGGGCCGGCGGTCGAGAGGCTGAAAAGCTGGCTTCCCGCCGGCAGGATCACCCGGCCGCCCTCTGCGGCCACGGCGTCGCCGGTGAGGCGGATGAGGCTCGATGGCAGCAGCCGCGTCCGAAGCACATAGTCGCCTTCACGAACCGTCTTGCGTCCGAGCGCCTCGTGGCTCGGCTGAACCCACCACAAAGCGACATAGAATCGCTCGGAGCGGCCTTCCCGGCGCGCCGCCGCGGCGTCTTCGCCCTCCGTCCGCTCCTGGGCCGCTGCCGGCAGGGCAAGCAGGGACGCGAGCACGCCCGCGAGTAGAAGCTTCGGTTTCATCTCGGTCTCCCCAGTCGGCCGCAGGCTAGGGGCAAAGCGCGCAAACGCAACAGCTTAGAGATATCCGGCCGAAGTGACCCTGGCCTGGAAGAAGGGAAGATGGTCGTCCGTCCCATAGTGATTGCCGATGCGCAGGACGTTCGGGATCGTGAATCCCCCGAAGCGACGCTCGCCGTGGACGGTCCCGCCGAACGGCTGGAGGCGGAAGACGCCCTCCGGGTTCGCGTTCGACCAGCGCCGCCCCACCAAGGCGGTGACGGCGCCTTCGGGCGACAGCGTGAGTTCGAGGACGACGGGAGGATCGAGCCGCTCGAAGACCAGCCGCGCCCGGTCCGCGCCCGCTTCCTCCCAGCGCACGCCATGGCGCGGCAGCAGGCTGGCGGGCGCCCACAGCCCCTCGACCGCGGCGCGGAAGCGGGCCGAGCGGACGAGATCGGGCGAGGTACGGCTCCGTGCGACGGGGATGAGGCCCGCGAGATGGAAGCGGGTCCAGGCCTCCTCTCCCTCGAGCCCGTCCGAACCGGAGATGAGCAAGGGTCCCGAACGGAGCCGCGGCATCCACACGAACCCCACAGGCGGGGCGAGTATCTCGCGCGCCGTCATCGACCAGCTTCCGTGGGAGCGCGCGTCCCCGAGCAGGAACGTGCCGTCCATCTCGACGCATACGGTCGTCGAGAGCGGGGTGCCCGGCGCGATCGCGTGGCGGAAGTAAAGCCGCGCGGCCTCGGGAAGCCCGGAAAGCTCCGCCTCCGGATCGAAGCGCGGCGGGGCCGGGTCCGCGGCCGCGGCGATGCGCCGCCAGGAAGCCTCCGCCTCGGCGAGGCTCGCGCGCGAACTGCGCCGGGCGAGGAGCGCGGCTCCCGCCGCCGCGATCGGTGCTGCGAATGCGAGCCGCCGCCAGCCTGTCGTCACGTTGTCGAGCCTTCCTTCCGCGGACGCGGACGCTCTGCAAAGCTTGATAGCATCCCGCTTTCCTCCGCCACCCATTTGGGGGGCCGGCCCGCGGCGTCCAGAGGCTGAACGACGGGAACCTCGCGAACCGCCTGGCGTCTGTGACTCCAGCAGTGCCGGCGAGAAAGAGGGAGAGCGAGCGATGGCGGACACGACGGGATTGCCGCAGAGCAGGACCTACTGGAACGAGACCGCGACGGCGCCGTCCTTTCCGCAGCTCGCGGGCGACATCGACGTCGACGTGGCGATTATCGGCGGCGGCATCGTCGGGATCACGGCGGCCCGGCTGATCAAGGACCAGGGGCTGCGCGTGGCAGTGATCGAAGCGCGGCGGGTCGGCCAGCAGGTGACGGGCAAGTCGACCGCCAAGATGACTTCGCAGCACGGGATCCTCTACCAGACGCTGGAGAGCAAGTTCGGGGAGGACAAGGCGCGCCTTTATGCGCAGGCCCAGGAATCCGGAATCCGCCGCATCTCCGAGCTCGCCGCGCAACATGGCATCGAGGCAGATATCGAGCCGATGCCGGCCTTTGTCTGGACGGACGACGAAAGCTACGTCTCCAAGCTCGAGAAGGAGGTCGAGCTCGCACGCAAGCTGGGGCTTCCCGCGTCGATGCAGCGGGGCGACATCGGGCTTCCGTTCCAGGTTCTCGCGGCGATGCGATGGGACGACCAGGCCCAGTTCCACCCCGTGAAATATGTCGCCGGCCTCGCCGCGACCATTCCGGGCGGGGGCAGCCACGTCTTCGAAGGCAGCCGTGCGATCGACTACGAGCCGACCCGGGTCGTCACCGACGGCGGCACCGTCACCGCGCGCCATGTGGTGATGGCGACCCACCTGCCGCTCGGCCAAATCGGGATGTACTATTCGATCGCCTACCCGCATGCCGAGGCGGTGGTCGCGGCGCCGGTCCAGCGGGCGCTGCCCGGCGTGTACAAGAATGCCGAGAGGCCCGACCGCTCGATCCGCACCCACCGCCATGACGGGCAGGTCTATGCGATCGCCGCGGGCAATCATTTCAAGCCCGGCCATCCCGACGACGAGCAGGAATCGGTCAAGGATATCGAGCGCTGGCTCGCCGAGCGGTTCGGCGCCGGGCCGGCGGAATATCGCTGGGTCAACGAGGATTACCAGGCGATGGACAGCTCGCCTTATGTCGGCTGGTCGTCGAAGGGCGGCGACGGCTATCTGGTCGCGACCGGCTTCGCCGGCTGGGGCATATCCAACGGCACCGCCGCGGCGATGATCATCGCCGACCTCGTCGCCGGGCGCGACAATCCGTGGCTGCCGGTCTTCGACGCGAGCCGGGTCAAGCCGGTCGCCGGCGCAAAGGAGTTCGCCAAGGAGAATCTGAGCGTCGCGGCGCATCTCGTCAGCGGCTATCTGTCGAGGAAGCCCAAGGATTATGACGCGCTGGAGCCGGGGCAGGCGGCGATCATGAAGGTCGACGGGGACAATGTGGCCGCGTTCAAGGACGAGCAGGGCGTGGTCCACGCCGTCTCGGCGGTCTGCACCCATATGGGCTGCCTGGTCGGCTGGAATGCCACCGACCGCACCTGGGACTGCCCGTGCCACGGCTCCCGCTTCGAGCTCTCCGGCGAGGTCATTCACGGTCCGGCGACGCAGCCGCTCGGCGCCAAGGTGACCGGCTGAAAGCTGTTGAAAAGGGCGGATTGAGGCTTCGCAGGACCGCGCACGGACCCTAGACTTCGCCGCGTGGAGTGGGACGAATCGTTCGAACAGCAGACGGAGGTGCGCGAGGCGGACCGGCTGACGCTCGACCTAGACGGCTGGGAAGGCCCGCTCGACCTGCTGCTGACCCTGGCGCGCACCCAGAGAGTCGATCTCGCCAAAATCTCGATCCTGGCGCTGGTCGAGCAATATCTCGCCTTCATCCAGGACGCGAAGAAGCTGAAGCTCGAGATCGCGGCCGACTATCTCGTCATGGCGGCGTGGCTCGCCTACCTCAAATCCTGCCTGCTGCTGCCCAAGGACGCGACGGCCGATCCGAGCCCCGAGGAGCTGGCGATGCGCCTGCAGCTGCGGCTGCAGCGGCTCAGCGCGATGCGCGAGGCGGGGGCGCGGCTGCTGGGGCGCGACCGGGTCGGCCGCGACGTCTTCCTGCGCGGCGCGCCGGAGGGGCTGAAGGTGATCCGCAAGGCGGCGTGGCAGGCGGACCTCTACGACCTCATCGCCGCCTACGGCTTCGTCCGGGCCCGCAACGAGCCCGCCTTCCACGTCGTCGTGCGGCGGCCGGTCATGACCCTCGACGAGGCGCTCCACCGGGTCGAGAAGATGATCGGCGCCAAGCTCGACTGGACGAGGATCGAAGCCTTTCTCCCGGCCACACTCGATCCGGCCTATCGCCGTTCCGCGCTCGCCTCCAGCTTCGTCGCCGCGCTCGAGCTCGCCCGGCTCGGCAAGGCCGACATCGCCCAGGAGGAGCCGTTCGCGCCGCTCTACGTGAGGGCGGCATGAGCCGGATCCCGGACCATCTGCGCGCCGTCGAGGCGACCTTGTTCGCGAGCACGGAGCCGCTGACGGCCGTCGCGATTGCGGACTATGTGGGGGCCGACGTGGATGTGGCCGCGGCGCTCGCGGAGCTTCAGCGCCATTATGCCGGCCGCGGCATCGAGCTGGTCGAGCGCGGCAAGGCCTGGCACTTCCAGACGGCGCCGGACCTCGCTTCGCTGCTGCGGCCGGAGCGCGAGGAGAGCCGCAAGCTTTCCCGCGCGGCCGTCGAGACGCTGGCGATCATCGCCTATCACGAGCCGGTGACCCGCGCCGAGATCGAGGCGATCCGGGGCGTGCAGATTTCGAAGGGCACGCTCGACGTGCTGATGGAGGCAGGCTGGGTGCGGCCCGCCGGACGGCGAGAGGCGCCCGGGCGCCCCCTGACCTTCGCCACCACCGCCACCTTCCTCCAGCATTTCGGCCTCGCCAGCCGGCGCGACCTTCCCGGCATAGAGGACCTCAAGGCCGCAGGCCTGCTCGACCCGATCGAAGCGGCGCTCGAGCAGCTCGGCCTCGGCGCCCCCGGCGACGGGGACGAGCTAGAACTGGAATCTATGAGCGAGGACGACTAGGTTCCCTCCTCAAGGAGAACTTCAAATGGGTAGCTTCAGCATCTGGCATTGGCTGGTCGTCGGCATCGTGCTGCTCCTGCTGTTCGGCAAGGGGCGCTTCTCCGAGATGATGGGCGACGTCGCCAAGGGCATCAAGAACTTCAAGAAAGGCATGACCGAGGAGGAGGAGCAGGAGGCCGCCCGGGCGGCCGCCGCCCAGCGCCAGATCGACGCCCGCGCCGCCGAGCCGACCGTGATCCAGCCGCAGCCGACCGACATTCCGGCGCAGCCTTCCGCCACTCCCAGCACCACGCCGACCGGCTCCCCGGTCGACGGCGCGCAGCGCTAGGGGCGCCGCCGGGGGGCGACAATGTTCGGAATCGACAGCGGAGAGCTGCTGATCATCGCGGTCGTGGCTCTGGTCGTGATCGGCCCGAAGGATCTGCCCAACGTCATGCGCACGGTCGGCGGCTGGATCGCCCGCGCCCGCGGCATGGCGAGCCATTTCAGGAGCGGCATCGACACGATGATCCGCGAGACCGAGCTCGAGGAAATGCAGAAGAAGTGGGCCGCGGACAATGAGCGCATCATGCGCGAGCATCCGATGCCGCGTTCGGGCGCCGCGCCTGAAGCGCCGCCGCAGTCCGACCTGATCGCCGCGCCCGCGACCGCGCCATCGGCCGTCTCCGACGGTCCGGAGCGCCGCCCGCCGCCGCCGGCCCCGCCGCGCCGCCCCGCTCCGGCCGCGCCCCCTCGGGCCGCTCCGCCGGCCCCGCCGAAGGAGCTTCCGTGAGCGACGTCGAAGACGATCTGGACGCCAGCAAGGCGCCGCTCATGGATCATTTGATCGAGCTGAGGCGGCGGCTGATCTGGTGCGCGCTCGCGCTTGGGCTCACCTTCGCCGGCTCGATCTATTTTGCCCGGACGATCTTCGGCTTCCTGGTCCAGCCCCTGCTCCGCGCGGGGCAGGGGCGGCTGGTTTACACCAATATCTTCGAAGCCTTCTTCACCGAGATCAAAGTCGCCTTGTTCACGGCGATCATGATCTCCTTCCCGATTCTCGCGCTCCAGCTGTGGCAGTTCGTCGCGCCCGGCCTCTACGCGAAGGAAAAGAGGGCCTTCCTGCCCTTCCTGCTGGCGACGCCGGTGCTGTTCGCGATCGGCGCTGCGCTCGCTTATTACGTCGCGATGCCGCTCGCGCTGCACTTCCTGCTGAGCTACCAGGGCGAGATCGCGCCCGGCATGCAGCAGGACGCGCTCCCCGGGGTCGGCAATTATCTGGATTTCGCCACCCGCTTCATGTTCGGCTTCGGCGTCGCCTTCCTGCTGCCGGTCCTGCTGATGCTGATGGAGCGAGCGGGCATTGTCACGCGGCAGCAGCTCAAGCGCGGCCGGCGCTACGCGATCCTCATCTCGTTCGTCCTCGCCGCGGTGCTGACGCCGCCCGACGTCCTCTCCCAGTTCCTGCTCGCGATCCCGCTGATCCTCCTCTACGAATTGTCGCTGGTCGCGATCTGGTTCACCGAGCGCAAGCGCAGCCGGGCGCTCGCCGCCGCCGAGAAGGGTTGACGACGGCAGCACGCCGCGCGGCGGTCAGGCGGGGCAGCTATTGCCGCCGTGCAACAGGGCCGGGCCATTCGCGGCCCCGCGCGATCATAGTTACTTTTCCGTAGCATCGGCGATGCTAGCCTCCGCGCATGACGAGATTCGACGACCTGCTGATCGCGCGCTTCTTTTCGCCGCTGGCGGGATGGCTGCAGCACCGGCTCGGGATCGGGCAGTGGCGGGCCGCGCTGGAATGCCTCAACGGGCATGTCGCCTGCTATGTCGCCGGCACCGCCTTCGCGATCGCCGGCAAGGGGATAAGCGACGGCATCTTCGCCGACCTGCTCGCCGCCCTGGTCTGGCTTTGCATCATGGAAAAGGTGCGGCGTGCGGCGCTCCGCCAGGCCGGCTCCTCGCTCGGCGTCCAGACGGCGCGGCTCAACGAATGGCTTTTCCGGGCCATCTTCGTCGCGATGCTCCCGATCAGCCTGCTCTACGTGGCCGGGTGGGCGAGCGGCTTCTACACCCTGTCGCTCGCCTTGCTGGTCGGCCATCTCTACTTCAAAGCGTGCGACGTTCCCCCGCCCGAGCGGGGCCGCCGGCTGGCATTCGGCTCGTCGTAAACGGCGGAACCGCGAGAGCAGGCTGAGCGTCTTTGGCATACGCCTGAGCCATGGCGGCTCGGACAGTATCCAGGAGTAAGCCAATGGGTCTCATTCTCGCACTGATCATCGGGGGGATCATCGGCTGGCTGGCGAGCATCGTCATGCGCACGAACGCCCAGCAAGGCATCCTGCTCAACATCGTCGTCGGCATCGTCGGCTCGCTGCTCGGCAGCTTCCTGCTCGGCGGCTTCTTCGGCGCGGACGGCAGCATCGTGAGCAGCCCGCTCGACGGCGGCACCCTGCTGGCGGCTTTCGTCGGAGCGTTGCTCCTGCTCGCGATCGTCAACCTCTTCACCCGGCGCGCGGTGCGCTGAGCGCAGGCCGGCGAATAAGAAAGGCCCGCGGACCTCGGTTCGCGGGCTTTTCCATGCGCGCCGAAGGGGTCGGCAGGGGGAGTTGATCGAGATCAAACTTATCCCCGTTATCCTCGTTATCCACAGGTAGATTGGACTCGCGCGAATCGGTTCGACCGCGCATATCGGTGGGGCAGCCGGCAAGGCGGTCCCTCCGGAAACGGAGAGACCAAATTCCGGAAGCGGCCGAAAGCGGCAGCGACGGACCTTCGGGAATGTCGTGAAAGCCAAGGCCGGGCGTCCCTCGGAAGAAGCGCGAGGCAAAGGTCTTCGGACCGATGCCGACCCCACTTTCCTAAGAGACGTCCAGCGGAACCCGGGCCTTCGGGCGATGGATCCGCGAAAGGAGCGTCGGCGAAGTTCGCTTCGCAGGCGGTCCGGATCGGGACCCTCAGGAGTTCGCTTCTGCGGGAACCGGAAAGAGGCGGACGTTGGACTTCGGTTCGGCTTCTGGCTCTCGGGAGACCGGCAGAGTTCGCTCTGACGGCGACCCGGAAAGGGTCCCGTCGAAGTTCGCTTCGACGGATCGCCCTGGGAACCTGGAAGAAGCTTCGGCTTCGGAAGGGAACCCGAAAGGGAACCGACCGGGGCCGAAAGGCCTCGGCCGGAACCCGATCCCCGGCGGGATGCCAAGCTTCGGCAGAAGCCTCTCGACCGTGGACAGTGGGGGCCGGCAGCAATGCCGGCCCCCATTCGCTTTTGGGCCTCTGGCGGTTCCCGCCGTCCGCCCGCAAGCCGCTTCCCGCCGCTGCTGTCCGGCCGCAAACGCGATCCGCCGGACTCCGTGATTCAGACGCTCGGCCTCAGGCGCCGCGCCGCCGCCGCGGGCTGTGAAAAAAGCGCCGCCCGACGAGGGCGGCGCTTTTCGCCTTGGCTGGTCGCGCAGGTCAGCAGTTGTTGTCGACGCCGTCGGCGCAATCGGTGGTGGACTCGACGTCTCGGGCGGCGCCGCGAACCGTGTTGCAAGCGGACAGCACGAAGCTGGCGGTCAGCGCCGTAATCACGAGAAGCTTCTTCATATTCCGTCTCCTGGACTCGTCCCCGGCAGAAACAGGCGCGGGGATCGACACCGGCTAAATGTCCGCGCCGCGCGGCTAGTTCCGAAAATGGTCAGTCGCGATGGAGAGGGTGAGTCCGGCTGCGCACGGGGTGCGGCGGACAAAGTTGAGCCCGGAGGCGCTACCGGGGGGGGGGAGGTTAGCGCGTCCGGGCTCATTTTCTGGATAGCGAGAGCGGGGGGGCAAAAGGTCACTATCCGAACTGCATAACGAGAGAATGGCGGGCCGGTTCCGCGCAGCGGCGAAAAAAAATCACGCGTCGGGAATTTTTTTCCGCAACCGCTGTGCTCCGGCGCCGGTTGAGCGCCTAAAAGGAGCGGAATCGTGGCCAAGCCTCCGAAAAGCACTCCCCACAGCGATCTCGATGGGGTTCATCGCGATGAGAAGCCGAACGTCGTGACGGCCGAGGAGACCGGCGAGACGACGGCGAGCCTCAAGCTCGCCCGCGACGAGGCCAGGGGCAAGCCCCGCCCCGACGAGGGGGCCTAGCGTTCCGCGCGATCGACGACGGCGACCCGCAGCGAGTAGCGGCCGCGCACCGCATCGCGGTCCAGCTTGGAGCGCAGCTGGCGCGAAAGCCCGGTGACGATGCGGTCGAATCGCTCGAACAGCTTCTCGTCGCAGGCGATCTCGCCGGCCAGCGCGTCCGTCTCGATGGCGAGCGATGCGAAACCGGCGCCGTCGCCCTCGAGCGTGATCAGGACGGACGCCGCGCCGCACAGCATTCCGAACTCGACGATCTCGGTGACCAGGAAAGCGACCGAGACCGCTACGTCCTGGGTCCCGTAAAAGGGCTCGATGTCGAGCCGGATCTGCATCTGCGACGACGCCGCCGGCGCCGTAGCGCGCAGGTTGGCGGCGAGTTCGGCGATCAGCGAGCGCAGGGCGACGCCGCGATTCTCTTCGAGCTCGGCATAATGGTTGCGGTGCACCACGGCGAGCGCGTCGACCCGGCGCTGGATCGACGCATAAGCCGCGGCGACGTCCTCGCTGGTCGCGCCGCGGGCATGGAGGTTGAGCAGCGAGGCGACCACCTGGAGGTTGTTCTTGACCCGGTGGTGGACCTCGCGAACCAGCCGGGTCTGACGGTCCACGGCGGCTTCGAGCTCCGCCTCGTGGCGTGCCACGGTGCGGGTGACGCCGTCGAACGACTGGCCGAGCTCGGCGATTTCGCGCGCCGGCGAGCGCAGGCTCGGAAGGTCGAGGCCGCGGTCGCCGGGGCGGTAGGCGGCGACCGCGCGCTGCATGCGGACGAGCGGGCGGAGCAGCAGCCGGTCGAGGATCCACCAGCCGATCAAAGCGGCCGCGATCAGCATCAGGATCGGCAGAAGGATCATCAGCAGCTCCGCGGCCGTGATCGGAGTCAGCGCCGCGCGCATGCGCAGCTCGAGCCCGCCCGGGACGCGGCGGACCAGCGTCACCTCGCGCTCGAAATGGCCGGCCTCGCCGCCTTCGTGCAGCGGCATGGACCGGTTCCCCTGGACGAGGTCGAGGTCGAAGCGGATCGGCGAGCCGCCGGAATCGACCAGCCGCGCGAGCGCCTCGCGCGAATATTCGCCGGCCCCCTCGATGGCGCCGTCGTCTCCGGCGACGACGAAGTGCAGCCGCTGCCCGTCGGGGCTGATCTGGAGGCGGGATCCGCTCTGCCCGAGCAAGCCGGCCGGGGGCGCAAAACCGGGCGAGGCGCACAGAGGCCGCCCGTCGCTGCCGTAGATGGCGTAGCGGACGGGCGCGACCTGGAGCGGCTCGAGCCGCTCGATCGTCCGGGCGCAGAGGTCGGAGCCGGCCGGGGCATTCTGCAAGGCGGGGCTCGCGGCGAGGATGGCGACGGCGCTCCGCACCACGGCGACATCGAGATGCTGGGCCGTCGCGTTCAGCACGGCGCGCATCTCGACCTCGTCGCGCGACCAATTGTCGCGCGCGCTGTAGGCCGATGCGAGCACGGCGACGATGCCGAGCGGGAGCAGCCCGGCAGCCAGGATCAGCAGCATCTTGAGCCCGGTCGAAAGCGTGCCGAGCCGGGCGGCCATCCAGCCTGTGTTGTCGTCAGTCACGCCGGTGTGAACGTCTCCGGCGGCGCTCCTATCCGAGCTTGCCGAGCAAATCGAGCATTTCCGGCGGCACGTCCTCGGCGAGCGTGCGCTGGTAGGCCGAGCGCAGGGCCTGGCCGACTTCGGACGCAGGCTGGCGCCTGCGCTTCTGCGGTGCGGAGGGTTTCAGGGGATCGCTCTCAGTCTCTTCGGGGGACCTGCGCCGGCGCTCGCCGTCTCGTTCTTCCTCAAAGCTCAACGGAACCACCCCTCACGCGGCACGCGCCGCGCCCGCTCATCCTGTGTCTTCCGGGCCCTGTCGACCGGCTCCAGCGCCGCCGTCCCCGCCGACCGGACCCAATAGTTGGCGCGGCGAAATAATCCGCCGACGCGGCCATGGAAACAAAAAACTCGGCCATTGGTTCCACGCTTCGACGAGCCGCGGGCACGGGTCCTTTCCCGGCCCGCGAATCGCCGTTCGAGCCCGTACCGGCGGGCTTGCAATGCGGGGGACGGCCAACCAATAGGCAGCCCTGGACCGAATGTAAGGAGTCGCAACGATCATGTCGCTTGGCCAGGAACTCGCCCCCCATCTCCCATTCCTCCGCCGCTATGCGCGCGCGCTGACGGGGAGCCAGGCGCATGGCGACGCCTTCGTCCGCGCGACGCTCGAGGCGATCGTCGCCGCGCCGGGGGATTTTCCGCGCGACGTCGATCCGCGGCTCGGTCTCTACCGGACCTTCCACGCCATCTGGTCCTCCGCGAACATCGAGGAGGATCCCAACGGCTCGGACGGCAGCGATCCCGAAAGCATCGCCAAGGCGCGGCTGGCGCGCATCACCCCGCTTTCGCGGCAGGCGCTGCTGCTGACCGCGATGGAGGGATTCACCTCCGAGGATGCCGGCTATCTGATCGGGGCGGCGCCCGAAGAGGTCGATGCCCTCGTCACCGAGGCGCTCGCCGAAATCGAACGCCAGACCCGGGCCGAGGTGCTGATCATCGAGGACGAGCCGATCATCGCGATGGACATCGAGACGATCGTCCGCGATCTCGGCCACTCCGTCACCGGCGTCGCCGTCACCCGCGACGAAGCCGTCGCGCAGGCGATGGCCCGGCGGCCGGGCCTGGTGCTGGCCGATATCCAGCTCGCCGACGACAGCTCGGGCATCGACGCGGTCAAAGACATCCTCGCGGAATTCCAGGTCCCGGTGATCTTCATCACCGCCTTTCCGGAGCGCCTGCTGACCGGGGAGCGGCCGGAGCCGACCTTCCTGATCACCAAGCCCTTCCAGCGCTCGACGGTCAAGGCGGCGATCGCCCAGGCCCTGTTCTTCGATACCGCGACGATTCCGGCCTGAACGGGGGCCTGGAGGGGGACAGTCACTTTTCCGCACGCCGAACGGGATTGGACGCGCCGTGCGGAAAAGTGACTGTCCTCCTCGGAACCCCGCCAGCGGGCGCGCGTTGCCCGAAACGAATGGAACTCGCGGGGATTTTCGAAGCATGAACGACGGGCCGGAGCATATCTCGACGACCGAAGCACGGGCGGGCACGACGCCGCGGATGACGCGCTACGTGCTGGGCTGGGGCCTGCTCCTGGTCGTCGTCGCTTTCGTGCTGATCTATTTTTTCGCCCGCTGATCCCTACATCTAAGGAGGGGAGGCGCCGCACGGGCGCCGCCGCAAGCATGACCATCTTCACGTTCGAATATGGATCGGGGGCCTGATGGCAGGCGAGCAGCCGCTAGAGCTGGACGAAGCGGACATCGGCCCCGCGGCCGAGCCCGTCCCGCTGCCCGACAACGAGTTCAAGGACCAGCTCGCGCAGGTCATCCCGCATCTGCGCGCCTTCGGCCGCTCGCTTTCGGGAAGCCGCGACCTCGCCGACGACCTCGTCCAGGAGACCCTGCTCAAGGCCTGGGCGGCGCGCAAGCGGTTCCAGGCGGGCACCAATATGCGCGCCTGGACCTTCATCATCCTCAGGAACCTGTTCCTCAGCCAGATGCGCCGCGCCCGCTTCAAGGGCGATTGGGACGAGATCACCGCCTCGAAGCTGCTCGCCGCGCCGGCCAGCCAGGACCGCCACGTCGAGCTCTCGGACATGCAGCGCGCCTTGCTCCATCTGCCGCAGCCCCAGCGCGAGGCCTTGATCCTCGTCGGTGCCGGCGGCTTCGCCTACGAGGAGGCGGCGGAGATTTGCGGCTGCGCGGTCGGCACGATCAAGAGCCGAGTGGCCCGCGGCCGCATCGCGCTCGAGAATCTGCTTGCCGACGGCAAGCTCCCGTCGCGCCGCGAGCACGAGACGGATCCGAACCAGAGCGCCCTGCAGTCGATCATGAGCGAGGTCGACGACCTCTCCAAGGACCGCGATCCCGGCGGGCATCTGGGCGAGGATTGAGTTCCAGGGCCGTCGTCCCGGCGAAGGCCGGGACCTCAGGACAAGAAGTCGGAGGGGCCCATGGCAACGCCCCGTCGCGCATCGCCGCCGCGTGTAATCCCGCCGAGATCCCGGCCTTCGCCGGGATGACGGTCTTGCACGGATGTTGGAGCCCGCTCAGTCCAGCCGGGCGAGCAGGTCCTCGAACGTGCGCAGCGAACGGATTTCTCCGTCCATCTGGAACGCCTGGCGCAATGCGTTGCCGACGCCGGCGTGAACGGTGGGCGGAGCCACCTTCACGAACCGCCGGGCCGGGGCATTGGTCATCGCATCACGTCTCGAGTTCAGTGTATCCACGAATGCGTCAACGTATGTTAGCGCGCCGGGTTGCAATAGTTGCGGGCGGAGAACGGATCGGATCCGGCCTGTTGTATGGATGAAACACAAAGTAAACGGCAGGTTAACGACGCACTCGTGCGGGCGCGCGCGCACTCGCCTTTCCTGAGGCAGCAGCTGGAGGCGCAACCCCTCGTCGCCGCGGCGCTGGAGGCGGATCGCCTGGGCGAAGTGCTGGCCGCGGCGCTCACCGGTTCCGACGCGGATGATCCGATGACCGCGATGCGCCGCAAGCGCAGCGCAGCCGCCCTCATCCTCGGGATAGGGGATCTTGGGGGGGTGCTACCCCTGGAGAAGGTCGTGGAGTCGCTGTCCGACGTGGCCGACGACTGCCTGCGCCGCGCCGTGGCGGCGGCGATGGCCGAACGGACGCCCGGCGAGGAGGGGCGGGGGTTCGCGATCGTCGCGCTGGGCAAGCTTGGCAGCCGCGAGCTCAATTATTCGTCCGACGTCGATCTCCTCTTCCTGTTCGATCCCGCGGCGCTGCCGCTGAGGCCGCGCGAGGATGCCGGCGAGGGCGCCGTCAGGATCGGCAAGCGCATCGTCGAGATGCTCCAGAAACGCACCGAGGACGGCTACGCCTTCCGCGTCGACCTGCGCCTCAGGCCGTCGCCGGAGGTCACTCCGATTGCGCTGCCGGTGGGGGCGGCGATCGGCTATTACGAATCCTCGGCGCTGCCCTGGGAGCGGGCGGCGTTCATCCGCGCCCGCTTCGTCGCCGGGGACGAAGCGCTCGGCCGCTATTTCCTGGAGGCGATCCATCCCTTCGTCTGGCGCCGGAGCCTCGATTTCGGCGCGATCGGCGAGATCCAGTCGATCACCCGCCGAATCCGCGACCATTACGCGCAGGTCCAGGCCTTCGGCCCCGGCTACGACCTGAAGCGCGGCCGCGGCGGGATTCGGGAGGTGGAGTTCTTCGCCCAGATCCACCAGCTCGTCCACGGCGGCCGCGACCCGCGCCTGCGCGCGCCCGCGACGCTCGAGGCTCTCGCCGCGCTCGCCGAAGCCGGGCGTATCGACGCGTCCGACGCGGAGGCGCTGGCGGGCGCCTACCGGCTGTTGCGGACGATCGAGCACCGGCTGCAGATGGTCGAGGACCGTCAGACCCACGAGCTGCCGCGCGATCCGGCGGCCCTCGACAATGTCGGGCGGCTGCACGGCGTCGCCGGGGGCCCGGCCCTGCTCGCTTTGCTCGAACCCGCCGTGGGGCGCGTGGCGAGCGCCTATGACGCGCTCGATGCCGGCGAGGGCGACCTGCTGCCGGAAGCCGCGGAGCCGCTGCAGGCGCGGCTTGCCGAGGCGGGCTTCGGCGACTTCGTCGCGGCACGGCTCAGGATCGAAGGCTGGCGCTCGGGCAAGATGCGCTCGCTGAGGACCCACGCGGCGCGCAGCGCCTTCGAGGCGATGCTGCCGGTGCTGGTCGAGGCGTTCGGCAGGGCGCCCGACCCGATGCGTGCGATGAATCGCTTCGACCAGCTGGTCGAACGGCTGCCGACCGGCGTCAATTTCTTCCGCCTGCTCGAGGCGCAGCCGGCGCTGACCCGGATCCTCGCCACCGTCCTCAGCCACGCCCCCGCTCTGGCCGAGCAGCTCGGCCGGCGGCCGGAGCTGCTGGACACCCTGATCGACGCCAGCGCCTTCGCGCCTGTCCCGCCGGTGGATGAGCTGGTCGCGGCCTTCGCCCGCCCGGACCGCGACGACGAGGATTATCAGATGGTGCTCGACCGCGTGCGGCGGGGGGTCAACGAGCGCCGCTTCGCGCTCGGCGTCCAGCTCGTCGCCGCCCACCGCGATCCGATCGAGGTCACAGAGGGCTATTCGCGGGTCGCCGAGGCGGCGGTCAACGTGCTCGCCGACGCGGCCGTCGCGGAGTTCGAGCGGATCCACGGGCGCGTGCCGGGCTCGGAGCTGCTGGTCCTGGGGCTCGGCCGGTTCGGCGGCGAGGCGCTGACCCACGCCTCTGACCTCGACCTCGTCTATCTGTTCAGCGGCACGCACGAGGCGGAATCGGACGGCGCGAGGCCGCTGCGCGCCACCGATTATTTCAATCGTCTCGCGCCGCGCGTCACCGCCGCGCTCTCCGTGCCGACCGCCGCCGGGCCGCTCTACGACGTCGACACCCGCCTGCGCCCTTCCGGCACCGACGGGCTGCTCGCCATCTCGCTGGAAAGCTTCGAGCTTTATCAGCGCGAGCAGGCCTGGACCTGGGAGCATATGGCGCTGCTGCGGGCGCGGCCGCTTTACGGGTCCGGGGGGGCGAAAGCGGCCTTGCGCCAGGCGATCCTCGGCGTGCTGGATCGGCCGCGCGACCCGGCGGCTCTGGTCGCCGACGCCGTCCGCATGCGCGCCGACATCGCCGCCCACAAGCCCCCTTCCGGACCGCTCGACGTCAAGCTCGTCCCCGGCGGGCTGGTCGATCTCGAATTCGCGGTCCACACCCTCCAGCTGCGCCACCGCGCCGGCTTCGATCCGCATCTCGAGACGGCGCTCGCCGCCCTTGCCGAGGCGGGACTCGTTCCTCCCGACGTCGACCCGGCGCTACGCCTGCTCAGCCGGATGCTGGTCATGTTCCGGCTCGTCGCGCCCGCGCTGCACGCGCCGCCGCCGGCGACGCGCCCGCTCGTCGCGGAGGCTTGCGGCGTGGCCGATTGGGACGCGCTCCTTGCAGCCTATGAGGATGCGCGGCAGAGGGTGACGGGCTTGTGGCGCGCAGTTCAGGAAGGGTGAGGCGATGGTGAACGAGGGCGATCCGGTTCCGGACGTGAAGCTGGAGGCGATGGACGGGCGCATCATCAGCCCCGCCGACTTCAAGGGCAACAAGCTCGTCCTCTATTTCTACCCGAAGGACGACACCTCGGGCTGCACCGCCGAGGCGCAGGCGTTCAGCGCCCTCGCCGGCGAGTTCGAGAATGCGGGGACATGGCTGCTCGGGGTCTCGAAGGACCCGGCCAAGAGCCACCGCAAGTTCACCGACAAATACGGCCTCAGCGTCCCGCTCGCCTCCGACACCGACGGCTCGGTCTGCGAGGCGTTCGGGACGTGGACCGAGAAATCGATGTACGGGCGCAAATATATGGGCATCGAACGCGCGACCTTCCTGGTCGACCGCGACGGCGTGGTGAAAAGGGTCTGGCGCAAGGTGAAGGTGCCGGGCCACGCCGAAGAGGTGCTGGAAGCGGCCCGGGAGCTGCCCTGAGCCGGAACGCGCGCGCCGGCCCGTCGTTGATGCGCCAGGTGTCGCGTACGGAGTGCTGTCGATGGACCGCAGGCTCAAGATCCCCGCTTTCGCAGGCTTGATCCTCGCCGGAATGGCGGGCGGCGTCGCGCTCGGCGAGAGCGCCATCGACCAGATCAATCCGATCTATTTCCAGGGCGCCGCCGTCCACCCGCGCGACCGCGGCGCGGCGCTCGATCCCAACGCGCTGCACGCTCAGGCGGCGCGCTTCGCCGAATATTATGGCTGGGAGGAGGGGCAGGCTGCGCGCGCCGCCGACTGCTTCGATTGTCCTGCGATCGCCGCACGCGACGCTTTTGCCGAGGCGCCGCCCATCCAATATGCGGTAGCCGAAACGGTCTGGACCGAGGCGCCGCAACCCTATGCGCCGGAAGCGGAACCCGCACCCGCCGAGCAGGCCGACCCGGCGAGCCACGTCGCGCTCTACGCCGGCTTCCAGATCGAGGAGAAGCCGGTGGAGGGCGAAGCGGTCGATCTCGCCGCCGCCGAGCAATAAGCGTCGCCTGGCGCGAACGCCGCCGCTAGAGCCGGCGCGTGACCAGCGTCGCCTTCGCCTGCCGATCGGTGCTCCTCGCCTCGGAGCCGCGCGAGAAGGTGCGCCGCGCCCGTTCGGCGGCCCGCGCGTGGCGAGCCGGAGCCCTTGCCCATGCGTTCGACGTCGCCATGCCGGAGCGCCCGGCGCGGCCGGAACGGCCCGAGCTGGTGCCGCCCAACCGGATGCCGAAGCGGGGCCGCGGCGGCTCCGAGCGAGGGCGCATCGCGATGCTGCACGCGCTCGCCCATATCGAATTCGGCGCGATCGACCTCGCCTTCGACATGGCCGGCCGCTTCGGCGCGGCTTTCCCGCGCGCCTTCGTCGGCGACTGGCTCTCGGTCGGCGCGGACGAGGCGATCCACTTCGCCTTGCTCGACCGGCGCCTGCGTGCGCTCGGCTCCTTCTACGGCGCGCTCCCGGCGCATGACGGCCTCTGGGATGCGGCGGCGGAAACCGCCCACGACGTGCTCGCCCGGCTGGCGGTGGTGCCGATGGTGCTGGAAGCGCGGGGCCTCGACGTCACGCCCGCGACGGTCGAGCGGTTCGAAGGGGCCGGGGACAAGCGCTCGGCGGCGATCCTGGGGCGCATTTACAGCGACGAAATCCGCCATGTTTCGATCGGCACCAACTGGTTCAAAAGCGCCTGCGAATCGCAGGAAATCGCGGTTGTTTCGCATTGGCAACGGCTCGTGCGCCGCCACTTCCGCGGTTCGCTGAAGCCTCCGTTCAACGACTCGGCGCGCGACGAAGCCGGTCTGTCCCGCGAATTCTACACAGGGGTGGACGCGGGAAGCTTTGCTTAACAGTCTGCCGGTCACACGTCGCGGGTGGGCACTTCCGACGCGGAAAACAGGGGCGAAAGTCCTGAAAATTCAGAGGGTCGCCGTTGCGGGCCATTAGCCGCCGCATACGACGTCCGGGGAAGATGATGACGACTACGGTCCAGACTGCCAACGCGGGGCTCGCGACACGGTTCCGCAACCTCTTCAAACCGCGCGATATTTTCTTCCACGATGGCAAGAGCCTGCGGCGCGTCAGCGTCGGCTCGCGCATCCAGGTCGCCGCCTGCCTCGCAGCGCTCGTCCTGCTCACCTGGTCGGCTTTCGCGACCCTGCGCATCGTCTCCGCCGCGGGATCCGTCGAGGCCGAGGTCGCTCAGATGGAGGCGCAGGTCGCCGAGATGGAGCAGCGCCTCGTCCAGATCCGCCGGCAGGCCGAGGAGCGCGCCGCCGTGCTCGAGCAGCGCCAGGCCTTCCTCGACGCCCTCATCTCCGGTGAGGAGGACCCCGACCAACTGGCGGCCATGCTGCCCCGCCGCGCCGAAGCGGCGCAGGCCGAGCCGGCCGCCGAAGCCTATGCCGAAGTCGAGGGCAGGCAGACGGTGTTCGTCGAGCGCGCCCAGGACACCGCCCGCGAGCGGATCGTCGAAACCGCGCAGCAAATCCGCCGCCTCGGCCTCAACCCGGCGCGCTTCCTCGGCCGCGGCGGTCCGCTCGAGGAGGTCGAGACTCCGGCCAATACCGATCCGCGTTTCCGCCAGCTGTTCGTCGCCTGGCGCCAGCTCGACCAGCTCGAGGCCGGCATCATCGCCATCCCGTCCGGCCGCCCGGTCGCGACCGGCGTCAATTTCACCAGCGGCTTCGGCGTCCGCTCCGATCCGTTCCGCGGCAGCGCCGCGATGCACGGCGGGATCGACCTCGCCGGGCCGATCGGCACGCCGGTCTACGCCACTGCCGACGGCATCGTCGGCCGCGCAGAATGGAACAGCGGCGGCTACGGCAACCTCGTCGAGATCAATCACGGCCAGGGCATCCAGACCCGCTACGGCCACCTTTCGCGGCTGGTCGCCCGCCCCGGCCAGCGCGTCCGCCGCGGCGAGCTGGTCGGCCTGATGGGCTCGACCGGCCGTTCGACCGGCAGCCATCTTCATTACGAGGTCCGGATCGACGGGCGCGCGGTCAACCCGGTGCCCTTCATCCAGAACGCCAGCGCGCGCATGCCGCAGCGCACCGCCGCAGCGGCTCCGACCGTCGCACAGGGCGGCCCGCCTCAGCCGGCGCGCTGAGCTTCTTCGAATAAAGGGGAGGAAAGGGCCTCGCCGGCGACGGCGGGGCCTTTCGTCATCCCGGCGAAGGCCGGGACCTCAGGGAGAACGTATGCAAGCGCCAATGGGGCGCTGCACAACCGTTTGAGAATTCTCGCCCTGAGATCCCGGCCTTCGCCGGGATGACGGTCTCGCGCGGCTACAAGGCCGCGCGGACGGTCATTTCCCCCGCTTCTTGCGGTGGCTTTCCATGTCGAGGACCATGTTGGCGTCGCCCTCCGGCAGGAGGCCGAGGCGGCGGGCGACCTCCTGATAGGCTTCGGCCTCGCCGCCGAGGTCGCGGCGGAAGCGGTCCTTGTCGAGCTTCTCGCCCGAGGCCATGTCCCACAGGCGGCAGCCGTCGGGGCTGATCTCGTCGGCGAGGATGGTCCGGGCGTAGTCATTCTCCCAGACCCGGCCGAACTCGAGCTTGAAGTCGACCAGGCGGATGCCGATCCCGGCGAACAGGCCGCACATGAAGTCGTTCACGCGCACCGCCATGTCGGCGATGTCGTTCATCTCCTCCTGGCTGGCCCAGCCGAAGCAGGCGATATGCTCGTCGGCGATCATCGGGTCGCCCAATGCGTCGTCCTTGTAATAATATTCGATGATCGTGCGCGGGAGCTGGGTGCCCTCCTCGATGCCGAGCCGGGTGGAGAGGGTGCCGGCGGCGACGTTCCTCACCACCACCTCGATCGGGATGATCTCGACCTGGCGGATCAATTGCTCGCGCATGTTGAGGCGGCGGATGAAGTGGTGCGGGATGCCGATCTGGCCGAGCAGGGTGAAGATATGCTCGGAGATGCGGTTGTTGAGCACTCCCTTGCCGTTGATCGTGCCGCGCTTCTGCGCGTTGAAGGCGGTCGCGTCGTCCTTGAAATACTGGATGAGGGTACCCGGCTCCGGCCCCTCGTAGAGGATCTTGGCCTTGCCCTCGTAAATCTGGCGGCGGCGGGACATGGGCGAAAAGCCTCCGGCTGGACACTGGGACCGGGGCGCCCCCGGGAAAGGACCGGCTCTATATAGGACCCCTCCCGACAGGGCAAACGAGACGGTGGGGCCGCCCTTTCGCTCAGGTGACCTTGCCGCGCACCGCGAAGCGGGGCTCGCGCCAGCGCTCCGTCGCGAGGATCTCGGCGCAAATGTCGACGGCGCGCCAGACGTCCTCGAACTGGAGATAGAGGGGGGTGAGGCCGAAGCGGGCGACGTCGGGCGCGCGAAAGTCGCCGATCACGTCGGCCTCGATCAAGGCCTGGATGATCTCGAACGCATTTTCGTGGCGGAAGCTGATGTGGCTGCCGCGCTGCGCCGGATCGCGCGGGGAGATGCAGGCCATTTGCGGGCAGCGCTCCGCCATCAGCCGGTCGAACAGGTCGAACAAGGCGGCCGACTTCTCCCACAGCGCGTCCATCTCCACGCCTGCGAACGCGTCGAGCCCGCTTTCGAGCGCCGCCATGCCCAGCACCGGCGGCGTGCCCGCGAGGAACCGCGCGATGCCCGGAGCGGGCGCGTAATCGTCGGTGAAGGCGAAGGGGGCGGCGTGGCCCATCCAGCCGCGCAGCGGGCTGACGAGCCGCTCCTGAAGATGCTCCGCGACATAGAGGAAGGCGGGGGCGCCGGGGCCGCCATTCAGATATTTGTAGCCGCAGCCGACGGCGAGCTCGGCGCCGTCGCGGTTGAGGTCGAGCGGGACCGCGCCCGCGCTGTGGCTGAGGTCCCAGACGGTGAGCGCACCGGCGTCCTTCGCCCGCGCGGTCAGGCGCGCCATGTCGAACCGGTCGGCGCTCTTGTAGTGGACGTGGGTGAGGAGCAGCAGGTTGGTGTCGGCGCCCAGTCGCGCCTCGATCTCGCCACGCGGTGCGATGTCGAGGCGCAGGCCGGTAAGCTCGGCGGCGCCGGAGGCGATGTGGAGGTCGGTGTGGAAGTTGCCCGCCTCGGTGAGCAGGACCGGCCGGTCCGCGAGCTTCGCCGCGGCGACGAGCAGCTTGTAGAGGTTGACCGAAGTCGAATCGGTCACGATCACCTCATGCGGCCTGGCGCCGATCAGGGCGGCGATCTTGGCGCCGATGCGCTGCGGCGCCTCGATCCAGCCGGCCTCGTTCCAGCTGCGGATCAGCCGCTCGCCCCATTCCCGCTCGACCGTCGCACGCAGGCGCCCGACGGCCGCCCGCGGCAAAACGCCGAGCGAGTTGCCGTCGAGGTAGATGAGCCCGTCCGGAATGGAGAAACGGTCGCGAGCCCCTCTCAGCGGATCGGCGGCGTCCAGCGCCCGCGCCTCGTCCAGAATCATAGGCGAAGCGCCCGCTCGATTTCCTCGACCGCAGCGGCCCAGGCGGCGGTTCCGGGAGAGATCAGCTCGACATGGCCGGTGCGGTCGATCATCCGCACGCGCACCCGATCGCCGGCGGCGCGCATCGGGCGGGCATAGCCTTCGGCATAAGCCGTCGGGATGATCCGGTCCTGGAGCCCGTTGATCAGCACCTGGCGGACTCCGATCGGCGCGAGGCGCGGCACCGAGGTCTCGGCGAATCGGCCGCCGGAGATCCGGGCGATCACCTCCGTGCCGCAGCCGCTCCCGGGCGGCCGGGCGGCCTCCTCGAGGTCGGGGAGGCCGCCGAGGCTGATCACATTGCGGATCGCAAGCGGGTCCGGCGTCCGCAGCGGCGAGCCGGCGGGAAGCTTCGGCCGGGCCGCGAGCCACAAAGCGAGATGTCCCCCCGCGCTGTGGCCGACCGCGACCAGCCGCGAGAGGTCGAGCCGGTATCGCGGGGCATGATCCCTGAGCGCATCGGCCGCCGCCGCCGCATCGAGGAAGGTGCCGGGATAGCCGCCGCCCGCGCGGTCGACGCCGCGATAGTCGATGTTCCAGACGGCGATGCCGCGGCCGCGCAGGTCGGCTGCGGCCCAGTCCATCAGGCGCCGGTCGGCGATCTCGGTCTGCCAGCATCCGCCATGGACCATCAGAACGACCGGGTGGGGGCCGCGGCCCGGCGGCAGCCACAGATCGACGACCTGCATCCCATCGTCGCCATAGCTTATAGCGGCGTCCGCCTCCGGGCGCGGACGCTCGGTGAGGTCCGGCCAGGCCATCAGGCCGTCGGGCCCGCGGCCGGCCGGAACGGGCGGTTCGCTCGCCATCGTGCACCCGGTTAGGGCCGCCGCGGCGAGCGCGGCAAGGGCTTTGGCAGGAAAACGGCGCATCCGGTCGCGATAGACCGGCCCCGCGCCGCTGGCAAAAGGCTCAGCAGCGGCGCCGGGATGCGGGCCGCCACGGCGCCTCGAACTGGATGCGGTTCAGGGCACAGAGGCCGAGGGCGATCTCCGCCGTGACGCGGCGGATCGTGTCGAGGATGGTCATCGTCATTCTCCTTGAGGAGCGGCGGCGTCAGGCGGCGGAGCCGGCGAACGTTACCAAAGTGAGGCTGAGCGCGAACAGGCCGGCGAGAAGCTGGCCCGGGACGCGCCCGGCGACGGAGCCGCCGCGGCGAAGCGATGCGCCGGCGGCGGCGAGGCTGTTCCCGAACCATTCGGAAAACTGATCGTGGTTGTCGGCCCAGACCTGAGCGTCATAAGAGTCGCGCATCGTCTTTCTCCCCTTTTCTCTAGAGCCGGACCGGCCGGCTGCAGCTGCTACATGGCCTCTGCCAGCTCCTTGCGCCAACGAAACGCTCGACAGTCCACATAAGCCTAGCTTATCAAGTGCTATGCGCAGGCTGCCGCCTCTATCGGCTGTGAAGGTGTTCGAAGCGGCTGCGCGCCACGAGAACTTCACCCGCGCCGCCGCCGAGCTGGGCATGACCCAGGCGGCGGTCAGCTACCAGATCAGGCTGCTCGAAGACCGGCTCGGCGTGCCCCTGTTCCTGCGTTCCAAGCGCCGCGTGACCCTGAGCGAGGCGGGTCGGCGCGCGGGACCCCTGGTCGCGCGTGCGTTCGACACCCTCGCCGACGCCTTCGGCTCGGTCGTGTCCGAGGACGAGAACGTCCTTGCCATCTCGACCACCCAGACCTTCGCTTCGAACTGGATCGCCCCGCGGCTCGGCGCCTTCCAGCTCGCCCGCCCCGAGCTCGCCGTGCGCCTCCATACCGAGAATCGGGTGATCGACTTCGCCCGCGAGGAGATCGACGTCGCTATCCGCAGCACGTCCGGCGCGGGCGAATGGCCGGGGCTGAGGTCCCACTTCATGTTCCGGCTGCATTCGACGCCGGTGGCGACGCCGGCCTTCCGCGACGCGCAGCGGATTGAGGTGCCGGGGGATATGCTCAGGGTGCCGCGGCTGACCCCCGACGACGTCTGGTGGTCGATGTGGCTGCGCACCGCCGGCCTGCCGGTGCCCGACGAGCGCGCAACCGCCGGGATACGCTTCGATGCGCAGGCGATGGAGGGGCAGGCGGTCCTCGCGGGCGCCGGAGTCGCGATGCTGACCCCCTTATTCTGGCGCCCCGAGCTGGCGAGCGGCCGGCTCGTCCAGCTGTTCGACGCCGTCAGCGTCAGCGACACCGCCTACTGGCTGGTCTATCCCGAACACCGCCGCAACCAGGCGAAGATCCGCGCCTTCCGCGATTGGATCCTCGCCGAGGTCGAGGCGATGAAGACGACCGAACCCGCGGATATTTTTGCTCCGGCGGCCTCCGCTCCCTGAAAGGGAGGGGGACTATCCTACCCGAGCGGCGCTCGGCTCGTCCACGGGCGGAGCCAGCGGCGCTTCCGCCACCTCCGTCCTTCGGAAGAAGCGCCGGCGGACCCAGCGGACCAGCAGGAAGACCGCCAGGCCGAGCAGGATCCAGGGGAGCAAGGTCACCAGCAGCACGAACAGCACCGACGCGCCGTTGAGGAAATTGTCCCAGGCCTCGCCGAGCGAGTCGCCGAGCGGGCGGCGCGGCTGCGGGCCGGGGACGAGGTGGCCGGAGCCGTAGACGAAGGTCATCGGCGTCGTCGCGAGCGATTCCTGGGCCTCGGCCCGGTTCTGCTCGGCGGCGCTGATCGACGCGCGCAGCTGCTGGGCCTGATATTCGAGGTCGGACTTTTCGCCGGCTCCGAGCCGGCCGCGCAGCCGTGCCTCGATCCGGGCGAGCTCCTCGCGCATCTCGGCGATCGAGCGCCCCGTCTGGCGGATGGAGGTGCCGACGTCCGTTCCGCTGATCTCGTTCTCGACGAGCATGCCTTCCGCCTGGGTCACCATGCCGACCGCTTCGCGGCCGAAGATGCGGGCGATGCTCGGGTCGAGCTTGAAGGAGAGCCGCGCCTCGATATTCTCGTCGTCGTGGCGGCGGTAGAGCATGCCGGTGATCCGGCAGCGATTGACGCCGAGCGCCTCGCAGCGGGCGGCATGCTGCTCCTGGACCGTCGCGATGCGGTCGGCGGCGAGGCGGAAGGCGTAGCGGTAATTGAAGGCGACACCGGGCGCAGCGGTTGGAGAGACGGCCGGACCCGCGGCGGAACGCTCAGCGGGGGACGAGGTCATCGGCGCCGGTGCCGCGGCGTCGGTCGCCTCGCCCATCGCGTTGGAGACCGAACCCTCGCCCGAGTCGCGGGACGGTTCGCTCTGATGCTCAAAGCTGCCGCCGCAGGCGGAAATTGCGAGGAAAAGAGGGACGAGAGCGAGCAAGCGACGCATGGGCAGCCTCCCTATTTTTTATATGTCTACCACGAAGGTTGAGAAGGCGCAACTGCGGCCGGCTCGGAACCGTCGCGGCGGCGGCGGTGCCAGCGGGCCGCGAGAACGACGAGGAGGATGATCGCGCCCCAGGGAAGCAGGACCCCGAACACGAGCAGCAACGCCGCGAGGCTGCGGGCGGTCAATGTGGCGACCTGCGCCAGCGAGGAGGCGAAGGGGTTGCGCTCCCGCACGGCCGACGCGGGCGCACCCGTCGCCTCGTAGGCGATCGCGATCCGCGACATGGTCACGCGGCCGCGCATCTCCGCCAGCCACGTCCGTGCGGCGTCGAGCTCTTCCTGCGCCTGATTGATCGCTCGCTCCGCCTCGACCGCCTGCTGGATGTTGCCGCTGCGCGTTTCGAGCAAAGCCGAGAGGCGGCGGATGAGCGTCTCGCGGGTGCGGATGCGCGCCTCCGAATCGATCATCTGGCGGGAGATGTCCTCGGCCGCGATCTGGCGGTCGACGGTTTCGGCGCCCGCGGCGCCCGCGGCGGCTCCGAGACTTTGGCCGAACCGATGAGCGAGGGCAGTGGCGACCTGCAGCTCGAGCGCGGCACCCGGCTGCTCGACCGCTGCGCCGCCGCCATAGCCGTGGTCGCGCACCGGTGGCCCGGTCCGGGGTTCGCTGCGCCGCATCGACACCACCCTGCAGCGCGCCTCGCCCAGCTCGAGGCAGAGCTGGAGGTGCCGCTCCTGCAGCCCGGCGAGGGCGCCGGACGGGATCCTGAAGCGATAGCCGTAGCTGTAGGCGATGCGCGGCGCGGTCTCGCGGATGATGCCGCCCTGGGCCGCAGGCTCGTACTCGATCTTCGGAAGGGACGGGGCCCGGTCGGGCGGCGGAGGCGCCGGGGGAGCCGGCGGCACGGGCACGTTCGTGCTCATCGTCGGCATGGATGGGAGCGCAGCGTCCATGGTGCGGAATTGCGTGCGCGACTCAAGGGAAGGCGTTCGCCGCTGTTCCGAGAGGGCGATGAGACCTATCGAGCCGCCGGTGACGGCGATCGCGGCGGCGAGCAGGAGCGGGCGGCGCATGGTCGATCTCCCTCGGCAAGCATGTAACAATATCACATAACATTTCTCGGCCGCAATAGGTCCTCGCGCGCCGTTCCCGCCGCTGCTAACGATCCGAAATGTCCGAACATGATACGGTCATCGACGCGTCGTTCGATGACGCCCTCTCGCAGCGCTACCTCGTCTACGCCCTCTCGACGATCACCGCCCGGTCGCTGCCCGACGTCCGCGACGGCCTCAAGCCGGTCCATCGGCGTCTGCTCTGGGCGATGCGGCTGCTGCGGCTCGACCCGGCGGCGGGTTACAAGAAATGCGCCCGCGTCGTCGGCGACGTGATCGGCAAATATCATCCGCATGGCGACCAGTCGGTCTACGATGCGATGGTCCGCCTCGCCCAGACCTTCTCGCTGCGCTACCCTTTGGTCGACGGCCAGGGCAATTTCGGCAATGTCGACGGCGATAACGCCGCCGCGATGCGCTACACCGAGGCCCGCCTCACTGCCGTTGCCGGCGAGCTGATGGCCGGCCTCGACGAAGGCACGGTCGACTTCCGGCCGACCTACAATGGCGAGGAGGACGAGCCCGAAGTCTTTCCGGGACTGTTCCCGAACCTGCTCGCCAACGGCGCCAGCGGCATCGCGGTCGGCATGGCGACCTCCATCCCACCCCACAATCTGGACGAGCTGGTCCGCGCGGCAGACCATCTGATCGACAATCCCAGGGCCGAGGACCGCGCGCTGATGGACTTCGTCGCCGGGCCGGACTTCCCGACGGGCGGTGTGATCGTCGACGGAGCGGAGGCGATCGCCGGCGCTTATGCGACGGGGCGCGGCGCCTTCCGGGTCCGGGCGCGCTGGACGGTCGAGGATCTGGGGCGGGGGACCTGGGCCGCGGTGATCAGCGAGATCCCCTATCAGGTACCGAAATCGAAGCTGATCGAGCAGATCGCGGCCCTGGTCTCGGAGAAAAGGCTGCCGATCCTCGCCGACGTCCGCGACGAGTCGGACGAGGCGATCCGGATCGTGCTCGAACCGCGCAGCCGCACCGTCGAGGCCCAGATGCTGATGGACAGCCTGTTCCGGCTGACCGACCTCGAAATCCGCGTCCCGCTCAACCTCAACGTCCTCGACGCCGACCGGACGCCGCGGGTGATGAGCCTCGGCCAGGCGCTGAGGGCGTGGCTCGACTTCCAGTTCGAGGTGCTGGTCCGCCGCTCGCAGCACCGGATCGAAAAGATCGACGACCGGCTCGAGCTGCTCGAAGGCTTTCTCGTCGCTTACCTGAACCTCGATCGGGTGATCGAGATCATCCGCACCGAGGACGAGCCCAAGCCGGTGCTGATCGCCGAGTTCGCGCTTTCCGACCGTCAGGCCGAGGCGATCCTCAACATGCGGCTGCGCTCGCTGCGCAAGCTCGAGGAGATGCAGATCCGGCGGGAGCGCGACGACCTCATCGCGGAGCGCGAGGAACTGCAGAAGCTGGTCGATTCGCCCGCGCGGCAGCGGACCCGCCTCAAGAAGGACCTCGCCCGCCTGCGCGCCCGCTACGGCGAGGGCACGGAGCTCGGCCGCCGCCGCACGTCCATCGAGGAAGCGGGGCCGGCGCGGGAGATTCCGCTCGAGGCGATGATCGAACGGGAGCCCATTACGGTCATCATGTCCGAGCGCGGCTGGATCCGGGCGATGAAGGGCCATGTCGAGCTCTCCAACCCCGAGGCGCTGAAGTTCAAGGAGGGCGACGGCCCGCGCTTCTTCTTCCACGCCCAGACGACGGACAAGCTGCTGCTCGCCGCAGCCAACGGCCGCTTCTACACCCTCGCCGCCGACAAGCTGCCGGGCGGACGCGGCTTCGGCGAGCCGGTCCGCCTGATGATCGACGTGGAGGGCGAGGGGAGCTTCGTCGCGCTGATGCCGGCAATGCCGAGCGCCAGGCTATTGCTCGCCTCGTCCGATGGCCGCGGCTTCGTCACGTCGGCCGCCGGCGTGGTCGCCGAGACGCGAAAGGGCAAGCAGATCGTCAATCTCCGCCCGGGCGCCCGGCTGGCTACAGTCAGACACATCCGTCCTTCCGACGACTATGTCGCGACGATCGGCGAGAACCGGAAAATGGTCGTTTTCCCGCTCGCGGACTTGCCCGAGATGGCGCGCGGCTCCGGCGTCCAGCTCCAGCGCTACCGCGACGGCGGCCTTTCCGATGTGGCCAGCTTCAAATTCGCCGAGGGCCTGTCCTGGCCGATGGGCGGCGAGAGCGGCCGGATGCGCAATGAGGCGGACCTCAATCCCTGGCGGACGGCGCGCGGCGCCGCCGGCCGGATGGCGCCGAACGGCTTCCCGCGCTCGAACAAGTTCGCGCCCTGATGGAGCGGATCGTCTACGATCGCATGGCGGAGATCGACGGTCGGCACTGGTGGTACCGCGCCCGCCGCGACATTCTGGAAAAGCTGATCGCCACGCGGGTGAGGCCGCCGGAGGGCGCGCGGATCCTCGAGATCGGCTGCGGCACCGGCCACAATCTCGACATGCTCGCCTGCTTCGGCACCGTCGATGCGGTCGAGATGGACGATGCCGCCCGGACCGTGGCCTCGGAACGGCTCGGACGGCCGGCCAGGATGGCGACGCTCCCGGACCTTCAGGACGTCGAACGCGCCGCTTACGATCTGATCGCGTTGCTCGACGTCCTCGAGCATGTCGAAGAGGACCGCGCCTCTCTGGCGAGCATCGCCGAGCGGCTGCGGCCGGGGGGCAAGCTGCTGCTGACGGTGCCGGCGCATCCCTGGATGTGGAGCGCCCACGACGTCGTCAACCACCACAAGCGCCGCTACACCAGAAAGGGCTTCCGCCAGGTCATCGAAGCGGCCGGCCTGAAGGTCGAGCTGCTCTCTTATTTCAACAGCCTGCTGTTCCCGCTCGCCGCCGCCGCGCGGGTCGCGGGCCGGCTTACCGGCAAGGAGGATGGCGACGACAAGCTTCCGCCCGAAGCGATCAACAAGGCGCTCGAATTCCTGTTCGGCCTTGAGCGCTATGCGATCGGGCGGGTGCCGTTTCCGCCGGGGGTCTCGCTGGTCGCCATCGCTTCGCCGCCCTCCGCCTCGGATGGGTGAGCGATGTGGCCGAGGTGCGGATGACCGTGGGCGCGGCCGGCAATCTCCTGCACGATGTAGAGCGGCCGCCTTTTCGCCTCGATGTAGAGCCGGCCGAGATATTCGCCGATCAGGCCGAGCACGAACATCTGCACCGCACCCAGGGCGACGACGACCAGCATCAATGAGGTCCAGCCCTCGGCGACGTTGCCGCTGAGCCAGCCCCAGGCGATATAGGCCAGCAGCAGGAACGAGCCCAGCACCAGCCAGAGGCCGGCATGGCTGGCGAAGCGCAAGGGGGCGGTCGAGAAACCGGTCACCGCGTCGAGCGCGAATCGCACCATCTTGCCCAGCGAGTATTTGGTGGTCCCGGCATGCCGCTCGGCGCGGTCGTAGACCAAAGGCACCTGGCGGAAGCCGACCCAGGCGACCATGCCGCGGATGAAGCGCGCCTGTTCCGGGAGGCTCAGCAAGGCATCGAGCGCGCGGCGGCTCATCAGGCGGAAGTCGCCGGTGTCGCGCGGAATGTCGATCTCGGCGAGCTGCGAGAGGCCCCGGTAGAAGAGCTTGGCGGTGGAGCGCTTGAATGCCGTCTCGCCGGCCCGGGCGCGCCGGAGCCCGTAGACCACGTCGGCGCCCTGCCGCTCCATTTCGGCGATCATCGCCGGCAGCAGCTCCGGCGGGTCCTGCAGGTCGGCGTCGATGATCAGGATGCGTTCGCCCGAGCACAGGTCGAGCCCCGCGGTCAGGGCCAGCTGATGGCCGTGGTTGCGCGACAGATTGATCGCCACCACGCGTTCGTCGCGCGCGGCCAGTTGCCGCATGATCTCCCAGCTGCGGTCGCGCGAGCCGTCGTTGACCAGCACGATCTCGAACGAGCGGCCGGCGACGCTCTCCGCCGCGGCCGCCGCGCGCCGGTACAGCTCCTCGAGCGAGCCTTCCTCATTGTAGCAGGGCGCGACGATTGAGAGCGAAACGGACATTCTATCCTCGGCAGGAGCGGCGGGCGCCCTCCTAGACGACCGCACGCCGCTCCGCCAGCGGGCGAACAGGAGCTGCGGTGGCAAACAAAAGCGTTATCGACTAGATGAAGGCAATGGATCGCGGAGCCGTCCTGTCGCGCCTGAGGGCGCTTGAGCCCGAGCTCAGGAAGTTGGGTATTCTGCGCCTGTCGCTGTTCGGCTCGGTGGCGCGCGGGGAAGCGGGGCCGGATTCCGACATCGATCTGGCTGCGGATCTCGAACGACCCATGGGGCTCTTCCGCTACTCGGCCCTTGTCGATGACATCGAGGACATGCTGGGCAGGCGCGTCGATCTGGTCCGGGAACCGGCGGAGCGCCCATCGATCCAGGAAGCGATCGAGCGGGATCGAGTCCATGTCTTCTGACAAAGAACAGCGGGTCCGCGAGTGGCTCGGCCACATCATTGAGAATATCGATCGCATCGGAGATCATATCGCGGGTCTCGATTACGTCGGCTTTGCCGGTAAGCGCATCGTCGTGGACGCCGTTGAGCGCTGCCTCGAACGGATCATAGAAGCGACACTGCGCATCGGCAGCGAGCGTATGCAGCGGATCGCGCCCGAAATGCCGCTTCACAAGATGCGCGGCTTGGCGAACCGCCTGCGGCACGAATATGATGCCGTGGATCGCCGCTATGTCTGGGACACGGTCGTGGATGAGCTGCCCGCGTTGCGCGCCGCTTGCGAGGCGGGTGTCAACGCGCCGTTGGGTCCAGGCTAGCGCGAAGGCCCAACGTTGATCGATACGCGCGTCAATCGGACGCGTTGCGCTCCGGATCAACGAGGCTGCGTCTGAAGAAGGCGATCGCCGGCGGGACGATCTGCGCGGCGCCGAGGGCGTGCTCGCCGGCGGGGATGAGGAGCAAGTCGTGCGGGCGGCCGAGCTCGGTGAGGCGCCGGTCGAGGGCGCGGGCCTGTTCCGGCGGCGCGTTGGCGTCGGCGGTGCCGTGGACGATCAGCACGGGACCGTCGAGGCCGGCCATGTCGTGGATCGGCGAGCGGAAGCGGATCGTTTCGTCGCTGCTCCCGGCCTCGGCGAGCATGTTGAGAGCGATGTCCGCGGACACCTGGGCGTAAGCGCTCGAGAAGTCGTAGATGCCGCCCCCGAACACCGCGGCGCGGAACAGGTCGGTGCGCGAGGCGAGCTGGGCCGCGGCGAGGCCGCCGCGGGAATAGCCGTAGACGCCCAGCCGGGCGCGATCGACGAACGGTTCGGCGGCGAAGCGCTCGGCCGCCGCGAGCAACGCCGCGAAGGTCCGCGGCCCCACGAAGTCCGCCGGACCGGTCGATCCGCCGAAGCCGGGCTGGCTCACCGCCATGGTTGCGAAGCCCGCGCGCGCCATGGCGACCGCGACGGGGAGCATGTCGTACGCCGTCCGCGAATAGCCCGGCACCAGCACGATTCCGGGATGGGGCCCCGCGCCTGCGGGAACGGTCACCACCGCCTCGACCTCGGCGTCGCCAGCGCGGAAGCCGTAGCGCCGCACCACCATGCCGCCGTCGATGCGAACCTCCTCGCCCGCCTCGACCCGAGCGCGAACGGAGTCGGCGGACGCCTGCCGGGCGTCGGCGCCGCAGCCCGTGACGACCGCAGCGAGGACGAGCAGGAAGCGCGGCTTCACCGGCCGAGGCTGGCGAGAAAGGCTCTGTAGGCGGCGACGGTTTCCGGCTGGAGCATGACGTCGCTGTGCCCCGCGCCGGGCGCCACGAAAAGCGTCTTGCGTCCCGCGGGCAGGGGTGAGGCGTCATAGAGTGCGCGCGAGAGCCGGGGCGGCGTCGTGCGGTCGCGCGCGCCGGCGAGGATCAGCACCGGCTCCTCGATCCTCGGCATGTTCGCGAGGTTGCCCCGGCCGCGCAGCGATTGCGCGATTTCGAGCCGAACGAACATGCGCGCGGCGCCGCGCAGATTCGCATTGGCCCAATCCTCCGTGGTCGTCGCCGAGCTTTCCAGCACCACTCCGGCGGTGGGCCGGGTGGCGGCGACGTGGCCGGCGATGAAGCTGCCGAGCGACTGGCCGTGGACGACGATGCGGGACGCAGGGACGCCGAGGCGCGCCGTGAGATGGTCGAAGGCGGCGATGCCGTCGCCCTCGAACGTGGCGAGCCCCGGCGTGCCTTCGCTGCGGCCGTAGCCGCGATGGTCGACGATCAGCAGGTCGACGCCGAGCGGTTCGAACACGCCCGCGGTGGCCGCGCCGAAGCGCTCGATCGTGTAGCCGTTGCCGCCGAAATAGAGGATCGTCGCCCGCGCTCCGGGCTGACGGAGGAGAATGCCGGCGAGGCGGGCTCCATCCGGGGCGGCGATCCACTGTTCGGACGCCTCGTAAGCAGGGGCGGCCTGGCGAAGCGCAGTCACGTCGATCCCGCCGCCCGGAATCGGGTGAAGCAGCGAATCCTCGGCGATACGCGCCGTGCAGGCCGTCAGCGCAAGCGCCGCGGCCGCCGTCAGCAGGAATTTGCTCATCCCTCGTCTCCCCGTTCGGGCGAGGGTCGGCCGTCGCCGCTTTCGCGGCGATGAACGGCCGGGTACGGACCCTCAGTCGACGTGCGGGGCGAAGGCGGGAGGATCGCTTGCCGGGAAGCTCTCGTCCGAAGCTTCGTCGACCTTGGACCAGCTCCTCGGCGGGTCGCGCATCGCTTCCGGCCCGGCCTGTCGGGCGGCGCCCGAATTGCCGTAGGCTCCGGCAGCCCGCGAGCCCCGGCTCAACGCCGGGGCATAGACTTCGTCGTCGTCATCGCGCCCGCCGAACCAGCGGCGGCCGACGACCGCGGCGGCGAGGCCGGCCGCAGCTGCCGTCGCGGCCGCGATCCAGACCGTGCTGCGGCTCCAGCCCGCCATCGCTCAGGCTCCCTCGTGCTGCATGGTCGCCGGCTGGGCGGGCGGAAGACCCTGCGATTCGGCGAGCTCCATCAGCTCGGCCTTGCGCGCGGCCATCTGCTCGCCGAGCGCCTCGAGGTCGACGTCGGAGGCGCGGGCCTGCTGGAAGATGTTGCCGCGGCTCTTCTCCTCCTCCTCGACATGGTGCTCGATCTGCTCCTGCAGCACCTTGACCTTGGCGTCGTAAAACTCCTCGTCCGGGCCGCCCGCTTCGATCTCGTTGATCAGCAATTTGGCGCCGTCATGCTCGACATAGGCCTCGTCGAGATCGTCGTCCGAGATCTTGCCGCGCAGCGCCGGGTAGAAGATTTCCTCCTCGATCATCGAATGGACCTTGAGCTCGGTGCAGATCTGCCGCGCGAGCTTCTCCTTGCGGCCGTCGCCGCTCGCTTTCTCGAATTGCTCGAACAGCTCCTCGACCTTGCGGTGGTCCTCGGTCAGCAGCCGGGTCGCGTCCTGCTTCATCACAGCCATGTCAGCCTCCTCGTTTGGCCTGTGGAACATTCGGCGCTAGGGACCGGTTCCTTGGCGCAGCTCGGCAAGGACCTGAATTTGAACGATACCGAGACCCTTTCGCCGATCCTCCCGCACGAGACGGAGGAGGCGGCGCGGCGGCTGCTCTCAAAGGCCTGCGACCGCGGCCTGATGTTCGCGACCGCCGAAAGCTGCACCGGCGGCATGCTCGCCTCTTTGCTCACCGACGTCCAGGGCGTCGCGCATGCCTTCGATCGCGGCTTCGTCACCTATACGAACGAAGCCAAGAACGAGATGCTGGGCGTGCCGCCGGAGCTGATCGAGGATCGCGGAGCGGTCTCCAGGGAGGTCGCGCTTGCCATGGCGGAAGGTGCGCTGGAGCGCAGCCGCGCCAATATCGCGCTCGCGGTCACCGGTTTCGCCGACAAGGGCGACGAGCCTGGCCTCGTCCATTTCGCCTGCGCCCGCGCCGGCCGGCGGACGCACCACCGCGAGGAGCATTTCGGCCCGGGCGGCCGCGGAGCGACCCGGATCAAGTGCATGCAGGTCGCGGTCGAGATGATGACGGAGATGCTGTGATGGCCCGGAAGAAGACGGCGCGCCCGCCGTTCGAAGCGATCCACCGCCACGGCTTCGTCCGCGTCTCGGCGGCCAGCCCGGTGGGCTCGGCGGGCGACGTCGCGTTCAACGTCGACCAGGCCGTCGCGCTCGCCGAGGAGGCCCACGGCGAGGGCGTCGACCTGCTGGTCTATCCCGAGCTCAACATCTCCTCCTACGCGGTCGACGACCTCTTCCTCCAGGAAGCCTTCCTGGACGCGGTCGAGGACGGCCTGGCCCGCTTCCGCGAGGCGACCGCGAAGCTGTCTCCGGTCTGCGTCGTCGGCGCGCCGCTTCGCCGCAACGGCCGGCTCTACAATGCTGCGGTGGTGGTCTCGCGCGGCCGCATCCTCGGCGTCGTCCCGAAGAGCTTCCTCCCCAATTACCGCGAATATTACGAGAAGCGCTGGTTCGTCTCGGGAATCGGCCTCAACGGCATCGACATCGCGGTCGCCGGCGACATCGTGCCGTTCGGCACCGACCTTATCTTCGCCGCCGAGGACCTCGCCGACTTCATCTTCCACGTCGAGATCTGCGAGGATTATTGGGCGCCGCAGCCGCCCTCGACGGTCGGTGCGCTCTCCGGCGCCCTGATCCTGTGCAACCTCTCCGCCTCGAACATCACCATCGGCAAGGCCGACGAGCGCAAATTGCTCTGCGCCTCGCAGTCGAGCCGCTGCTGCGCGGCCTACGTCTACGCCGCCTCCGGCCCCGGCGAGAGCACGACCGATCTCGCCTGGGACGGCCAGGGCTCGATCTACGAAATGGGCGAGCTGCTCTGCGATTCGAACCGGTTCGACCGCGAGCCCGAATTGTGCATCGCCGACATCGACGTCCAGCGCCTGCGGCTCGAGCGGATGCGGATGCCGACCTTCAACGACAATGCCATCGCCGCCGGCCATCCCGAGAAGACTGCCCGCCGGATCCATTTCGAGCACCAGCCGAGCTGCGCCGATATCGGCTTCCGCCGCCGCTACCGCCGTTTCCCTTACGTGCCCAACCGGCCCGAGCAGCTCGATTCGGACTGCTACGAGGCGTTCAACATCCAGGTGCAGGGGCTGGCCAAGCGCTTCCAGACGACGAGCGGAACCCACCTCGTCATCGGCGTGTCGGGTGGGCTCGATTCGACCCATGCGCTGATCGTCGCCGCCAAGATGTGCGACTTTCTCGAGCTTCCGCGCTCGACCATCCTGGGCTTCACCATGCCGGGCTTCGCGACCGGCGAGACGACGAAAGGCAACGCCTGGGCGCTGATGAAGGCGCTCGGGATCGTCGGCGAGGAGATCGACATCAAGCCGGCCGCGATGCAGATGCTCAAGGACATGGACCACCCGTTCGCGCGCGGCGAAGCGGTCTACGACATCACCTTCGAGAACGTGCAGGCCGGCCTGCGGACCGATTATCTCTTCCGGCTCGCCAATCAGCGGCGCGGCTTCGTCGTCGGCACCGGCAATCTGAGCGAAGTGGCCCTGGGCTGGTCGACCTACGGCGTCGGCGACCAGATGAGCCATTACGGCGTCAATGCGGGCGTCCCCAAGACCTTGATCCAGTATCTGATCCGCTGGGCCGTCAAGACGGACCAGTTCGATGCGGAGACCAACCGCATCCTCGAAGCGATCCTCGCCACCAAGATCTCCCCCGAGCTCATCCCCGCCGACGACAAGGGCGAGATGCAGTCGACCGAGGGCACGATCGGCCCCTACGAGCTGCACGATTTCTTCCTGTTCCATACCCTTCGCGCGGGCCAGCCGCCGTCGAAGGTCGCGTTCCTCGCCTGGCAGGCGTGGAAGGACGCGCAGGCCGGCCTCTGGCCGGTCGGCTATCCGGACCATCTCAAGCGGGAATACGACTTGGCGACGATCCGCAAATGGCTGGAGACCTTCCTCTACCGCTTCTTCCAGATCAGCCAGTTCAAGCGCACGGCGATCCCCAATTCGCCCAAGGTCTCCTCCGGCGGCGCGCTCAGCCCCCGCGGCGACTGGCGCGCGCCGAGCGACGGCACCGCCAGGCCCTGGCTGGACGAATTGAAGGCGGCGTTCGAGGACTGAGTCCGAGACCGTCATCCCGGCGAAGGCCGGGACCTCGTGGGGTGAAGAGCGTCGGCGCCCATGGAGCGCTCCATTGGCGGCGGCGCCCGACTCTCCCTGAGATCCCGGCCTTCGCCGGGATGACGCGCCTTGCTCAGCCGCCCGGCGCGTAGACGTAGCCGGCGCCGCGCACGGTCTTGATCGCCTGGGGCTTAGCGGGGTCGGCCTCGATCTTGCGGCGGATGCGGGTGATGCGGATGTCGATCGAGCGGTCGAAGGGCTCGATCTCCTTGTTGTGGGCGAGGTCGAGCAATTGGTCGCGGCTGAGCACGCGGCCGGGATGGGCGGCGAAGGTGGCGAGCAGGTCGAACTCCATCGCGGTCAGCGGCATCTCGCTGCCGTCGGCGCGGTAGAGCTTGCGGCTGTCGAGATTGAGGCGGCAGGTGCCCATCTGGACCTCGCGGCCCATCGTCGCCGGGGCCTCGCCGCCGGCGGAGGCGCGGGCGCGGCGCAGCACCGCCTTGATCCGCGCGAGGAGCTCGCGCGGGTTGAAGGGTTTGGTGATATAGTCGTCGGCGCCGATCTCGAGGCCGACGATGCGGTCGATGTCGTCCGACTTCGCGGTGAGCATGATGATGCCGGCGTCGCCCGAGCCGCGGATCTCGCGGGCGAGGGTCAGGCCGTCGTCGCCCGGCATGTTGATGTCGAGCAGGGCGAGGTCGATCGGCCGCGCGCTCATCACGCAGCGCAGCGCGTCGCCGCCGTCGCATTCGGTGACCGCAAAGCCGTTGCGCGTCAGATATTCAGCGACCGTCGAGCGGACGTCCTCGTCGTCGTCGACCACGACGATATGGGCGCCGCCGCTCATGCCTCGATCAACGCCTGGACGAGGCAGCGCACGCCGGCGCGGGTGAACGGCTTTTCGAGCACCGGCCGACCGCTTTCTCGCAGGAAGGCGTCCATCGAGGAGCCGAGCGTGTCGCCGGTGACGAAGCCGATCCGCGGCAGCAGATGCGGCCGCACCTCGGCGAGGCGCTGGTACATTTCCGGCCCGCTGACGCCCGGCATCCTGAGGTCCGAAAGGACGATGTCATATTCGCCGCGGTCGAGCGCCATCAGGGCGGCCGCGCCGTCCGAGGCGACCGTGACCTCGAAGCCCTCCCGCTCGAGCAGCTCGCTGATCGTCTCGGCGATGTCGGGCTCGTCGTCGACGACAAGGGCGGTGCGCCGGACCGGCGCCATCGCCGCGGGTGCCGGATCAGGTTCGGCCGCGATCTCGACCGAGACCGCCGCGGCCGCCGGAAGCTCGATCCGGAACGTCGCGCCGCGCTCGCTCGGCAGCAATGTCAGCGACCCGCCATGGGCGGCGATGATGCCGTGCGAGAAGGAGAGGCCGACGCCGGTGCCCGAGCCTTGCGGCTTGGTGGTGAAGAAGGGTTCGAAGATGCGGCCGAGCACGTCCGCCGGAATTCCGGGGCCGTTGTCGATCACGTCGATGGCGACCGTGCCCGCGGCGGTGACCCCGGTGCGCACGCACAGCCGCTTGTCGAACATGTCGGCCGCTTCGAGCGCCTGCTGGGCGTTGATGACGAGGTTCACCAGCACCTGATGGAGCTGGTCGCGGTCGGCTTCGACGGCGGGGACCTGCGGGTCGCATTCCGTGGCGACGGCGACACCCGCCGTGCGCAGCGGATATTCGGTGATCTGGAGCGCGTCGGCGACGAGGCTGTTGGGGTCGGTCGCGACCCGGTCCGGCGCGCGGCGGCGGGCCATTGCGAGGAAGGTCTGGACGATCCGCGCGCAGCGGTCGGCGGCGGCGCTGATCTTCTTCGCGCGCGCCTCGAGCGGCGTGCCGCGCGAATCCTCCTCGAGCATCTCGGCCTGGCCGACGATCGCCGCCAGCGGATTGTTGAGCTCGTGGCTGACGCCCGCGAGGAGCGAGCCGAGGGCCGCCAGCTTCTCCGACTGGTGCAGCGCGTCGCGCGAGCGGGCGAGCTCCGCCTCGGCCGCCTTGCGGTCGGTGGCGTCGAGGTGGATGCCGTAGACCATCGTCACCGCGCCGCTGTCGTCGCGCTCCGCCTTGCCGAGCGCGTGGATCCAGCGGACCTCGCCGTCCGGCCGGACGATGCGGTGCTCGAGCGAGACGCTGTCCTCGGGAAAGCCGAGGCGGTAGGGGGTGCGGACAACCTCCCAGTCGTCGGGATGGATGTAGGCCTTGAGGGTCGGGACGTCGACGTCCACCTCGTCGCTCATCCCCCACAGCCGCCGCGACGTGTCCGAATGCCAGACCGCGCCGCTCTTCGGGTCGACGGACCAGAGGCCGATCTGGAGCCCTTCGACCGCGAGGTCGAGCTGCCGCCGGGTTTCCTCCAGCTCCGCATCGGCACGCTTGCGCTCGGTGATGTCGAGATGGATGCCGTTGACGGTGCGCGCCACCCCATCGCGGTCGCGGTTGAGGGCGCCGAGCGAATAGATCCATCGGGTCGAGCCGTCCGGGCAGATCACCCGATATTCCACCTCGACCTTGTCCTGGGTGAAACCATGCAGATAGGGGTCGGCAACCTCGTCCCAGTCGTCGGGATGGACCGCCGCCTTGATCGCGGCGGCGTCGATCGGAGCGTCGGGCGGGAGGCCGTACATCTGTTTCGAGCGCTCGGAATACCAGGTCCGCCCGGTCGCGAGGTCGAACGTCCATGTGCCGAGCTTGGCGCCCTCCACGGCGAGCTCGAGGCGGCGCCGCGAATCCTCGAGCTCCTCGACCGCATGCTGCTCGCGGGAGAGGTCGCGCATCGCGCAGATGAAGCGGCTGCGCCCTTCGAGCACCACCTCGGTGATCGTCGCCTCGATCGGGACCCGGCTGCCGTCGGAGCGGATCCAGTCGATCCGCGCCTGGAACGCCGCCTCGCCCGGCGCGCGCGAGGTGAAGAAGCCGCGAATCTTGGCCCGGTCCTGCGGCCACTGGTCGTTGGCGGCGATGCGGTCGCTCGCGACTCCGCCGACCATCGCCTCGCGGCTGTCGCCGAAGGCCCGCTCCGCGGCGGCGTTCCACTCGCTGATCCGGCCGCGCTCGTCGACGACCATCATCGGATTGAGCGACGAGCGGATCACGCCCGTCACCGCGCACGGAAAATCCGGTTCCGACCTCGCCATCCACCCAGCCCCTTCGCCGATATGATAGCGCCGCGAGCCACTGAAACAACTGAAACAATTTAGTCCCGCGCGCGGCATCAGGGCGAAACGGAGCGCGGCCAGAAGGGCGCCACAGCCAATCACGGCAACGACCCTTGGAGATCGAAAATGACCGCCACCCGCAAAGCAGGCCTGAACCTGCTGCTCACGGTCGCAGCCGCCTTCGGCTGCAGCCTCAGCCTTTTCAGCGGCACCGTCGCGGTGCTCGATTACAGCGCCCACAGCGCGATCGAGACGCCCGGCCACGCCTGACCTTTAGAGCTAGTCGCCCCCGCTTCGACCCGGTCCCCACCACGGCGGGGGCGGCGACCCTTTCTCAGCGCGGCCGAGCCGCCTGCCGGAAGCGCAGGCGCAGCCGGTCGTAGGCGAGCGAGATCGTGCCCCCGCTCTCGTTCGCGACCAGCGCCCGCCGTGCCCCGGCGGGCGCTTCCGTCTCCAGATCCAGCCGCCCCCCGCGCCGCAAATAGCTGCCCCGCTCGACCCTGTCGGCGGCCAGGCCCGCGCAGGGCCCGCTCCGCTCCAGCACCATCTCGAACCGCCGGGCCACCGAATCGAGATCGAAACGGCCGCCGTCGATGCGAACCGGGCAATGGCTCGCCGGATCGATGCGGAAGGGCAAAGGGCGGCCGTTGACCTCGACCAGCTCGAAGCGTCCGCTCGGCGCGCGACCGACGAAAGCCGTCTCGCAGGCGCCGAGCAGCAGGGCCGCCGCGGCGAGGCCGGTCAGAGCGCGCATCGTCTCAGTCGCGGCCGCCCGAGCCGCTATTCTGGCCGCCGGTCCGGCTCGCCTCGTTGCGATCCGCGCGCTGCTTCTTGTCGCCGCCGACATCGTCCTTGCCGCCCTTCGCGAAATCGCCCTTCTTCTTGTTGTCCGTCATTCGCCTGTCTCCTTTCACAAGGTCAACGGGCGGAGGGCGCAAGCGTTGCGCACGGCCCGGCCCGAAAGGTCATCCCGAACGCGTCATCCCGGCGAAGGCCGGGATCCCGGCGGGTGAAAGGCGCCAGCGCAGATGGAGCGCTGCACAGCGCCAGGAGACTTCTCGTCCTGAGATCCCGGCCTTCGCCGGGATGACGGAGTGGCACACCGCCGGGTGAAAGGCGCGAGGGCTGATGGAGCGCTGCACATCCCTCGGAGACTTCTCGTCCTGAGATCCCGGCTTTCGCCGGGGTGACGCTCGCTCAGGCGGCGCGGCTGCCGATCGCCTTCTGCCGGCGGCGCTGGACCGAGGAGCCGATGCCGATCGCCTCGCGATATTTGGCCACCGTCCGCCGGGCGATGTCGAAGCCCTTGGCGCGCAGCATCTCGACGAGCTGGTCGTCGGAGAGGATGTGGGCGGCGTCCTCGACGGCGATGAGGGCGCGGATGTGGCTCTTGACCGCTTCGGCGGAGACGGCGTCGCCGCCGTCGTTCGACTGGATGCCGCTCCGGAAGAAATATTTGAGCTCGTAGAGGCCGCGATCGCAGGAGAGATATTTGTTCGAAGTGACCCGGCTGACCGTCGATTCGTGCATGCCGATCTCCTCGGCGACCTGGCGCAGCGTCAGCGGCCGGAGCTGCTCCACGCCGTGGCGGAAGAAGCCGTCCTGCTGCTTCACGATCTCGGTCGCGACCTTGACGATGGTGCGGGCGCGCTGGTCGAGCGCCTTGATCAGCCAGTTGGCGCTCTGCAGGCATTCGGAAAGCCAGGCCTTGGACTTGCGGTCCTGCGCCCCGCCGGCGAGCTCGGCATAATAAGACCGGTTGACCAGCAGACGCGGCAGGGTCGCGTTGTTGAGCTCGATCGCCCAGCCGAAACCGCGCCGGGCGACGAATACGTCGGGGACCACCGCCCGGTCCTCGCCCTCGCCCCTCAGAAAGCGGCAGCCGGGCTTGGGGTCGTAGGCGCGAAGCTCGCGGATCATGTCCTGCAGATCCTCGTCGTCGATCCCGCAGATCCGCTTCAGCGCCCCGACATTGCCCTTGGCGAGATAATCGAGATTGTCGATCAGCCGCGCCATCGCCGGGTCGTAGCGGTCCGCCTCCTTCGCCTGCAGGGCGAGGCATTCGGAGAGGGTGCGGGCGCCGACGCCGGCCGGGTCGAAGGTCTGGACGATCGCGAGGACGCGCTCGACCTCCTTCAGCGGGACGCCGACGCGCTGGGCGAGCTCGAGCAGCTGGCCGTGGAAATAGCCGGTCTCCTCGATCTGGTCGATAATATGACCCGCCACGACCAGATCCGCCCCCGCGAGAAGCTCGCCCGCCTGGCGGGTGAGATGCTCGTGGAGCGAGACCACATGCGCGTCGGCGAAGCTGTCGAAATCCGGCCCTTCGCCCGCCGCGCCGCCTCCCGAGCCGAGGTCGCCGCCGACGCCGAGGCTGCCGTCGAGGCCGCGCATCGAGTCGCTCGCGCTGTCCTGGTGGAAATTCTCGTTGTCGAAATCGACGTCGAGCGGCGCGTCGGAAATCGCGTCGCCGGTCATCACCAATTCGTCGACCGGCGCCGCTTCGTCGCGGGGTGCCGCGATCTCGACGGCCTCCGAAGGTCCCTCGTCCGCGCTGCCGCTGCTTTCGAGGAGCGGGTTGCGGTCGATCTCCTCGGCGATGAAGCCTTCGACCTCGAGGTTGGACAGAGCGAGCAGGCGGATCGCCTGCTGCAGCTGCGGCGTCATCACCAGCGACTGGCTCTGCCTGAGATCGAGGCGCGGCCCGAGACCCATCGCTACAGCTCGAAGCTTTCGCCGAGATAGAGGCGGCGGACATTCTCGTCGCGGACGAGGTCGGCCGGGCTGCCGGTGAACAGGACCTCGCCGCCGTAGATGATGTAGGCGCGGTCGACGATGTCCAATGTCTCGCGGACATTGTGGTCGGTGATGAGGACGCCGATGCCGCGCTTCTTCAGTTGCTGGATGAGGTCGCGGATGTCCGAGATCGAGATCGGGTCGATGCCGGCGAAGGGCTCGTCGAGCAGCATGATCGAGGGGTCCGCGGCGAGCGCGCGGGCGATCTCGCAGCGGCGGCGCTCGCCTCCGGAAAGCGCCATTGCGGGCGCGTCGCGCAGGTGGCCGATGTGGAACTCGCCGAGCAATTGCTCGAGCCGCTCGCGCCGCGCCGCCTTGTCGCGGACCGCCACTTCGAGGACCGCCGAGATGTTCTGCGAGACGGTGAGGCCGCGGAAGATCGACGTCTCCTGCGGGAGATAGCCGAGGCCGAGGATGGCGCGGCGATACATCGGCAGGCGGGTGATGTCCTGGCCCTCGAGCAGGATGCGGCCGCTGTCGGGCTTCACCAGCCCCATCACCGAATAGAAGCAGGTGGTCTTGCCGGCGCCGTTGGGACCGAGCAAGGCGACGACCTCGCCGCGTTCGACGCCGAGCGAGACGTCGTGGAGTACGACCTTGCGGTCGTAGGACTTGGCGATCGACACGACAGCGAGGCCGCGTTCGACGACCGCGCCGGTCGCCGTCTGGTCGGTCCTTTCGATCGCAGCCGCTTCGTTCATAATGCCCCTATCCCCTTGCCCCGCTTAGGCGAACACTGCCTTTTTCTCAACTGGCAAGATTCCTGCATAGCCGCCGATGCGGCGGTGCGAGCCGGGCGTGCGACGCGCTTATTGCGCCGGCTACTGGTCGGGGCTGGCGGCGCGGCGGGGGACGGTGAAGGTGCCGGTGACGCGGCCGGTCGGGGCGGTCGCCGTGCCCGGCACATCCGGCGCCAACGGCCCGCCGCCGTCCATCACGGCGCGGCCGCTGTCGAGATCGAGCACCAGCCGGCCGCCGCTGACGCGGCTCTCGCCGCGGGTCAAGGTGACTCCGCCGATCAGCGTGATCAGCCGCCGGTCGATGTCGTAGATCCCATATTGGCCGCGCGCCGTCTCGGTCGGGCTGCGCAGGAACACGCCGCCGCTGGCGTCGATCCGCTGGATCTGGATGCCGCCGGTGCTGGCGTAGGCGACGGTGATCCGCGCGGCGTTGAGCTGGAGCGCGGCCTGGCGGACGATCACGTTGCCCGTGAAGATGGCACGGTCGGCGCGGTCCTGGACCTCGATCCGGTCCGCGGCGACGTCGACCGGCGCGTCGGTGTCGTGGCCCTGGAGCGACGAGGCGGGCTCCTGCCCGAGCGCCGGCGTGAGCGCGAGAGCGAGGCCCGCGACGACGATCGCCCGCGCCGCCTTCACCGCACGCCTCCCTGGACGATGTGGAGGCGGGCGCGGCCGTCGAGAACGACGGTGCGGGTGCCGAGATCGGCGCGGAAGCGCCCGGCGCTGAAGCTGCCCAGCGGCATCCGCCCGTCGACCGGCCCCCGGCTCTGCAGGCTGCGGTTGTTGAGGTCGACCAGCACGTCGCGGGTGTCGAGCCGATAGCCGTCGGCCGCGGTGACCCGGATCGGCCCCGAGACGTCCACCTGCTGGGCGGACATGTCGTAGCTGGCGCGGTCCGCCTCGATCCGCGCCGGCCCGCTCTCGAGGCCGAGCTGCGCCGCTATGCGGGAAATTTCGACGACCGGATCCTGCGCCGTCGCCTGCACCGCCGACTGCGCGCTGAGGACGAAGGGCCGGCCGAAGGCGTCCTGGCCGCGATATTGCGCCGCCTGCACGCGCATATGCTCGGACGCGGTCTCGACCTTGTTCTTGTCGAGAAGGAAGCTGATCTCCGGGCCCTTGGAGAGCGGGGCCAGAGCGAGATAGGCCAGCAGAACCCCGACCGCGGCGGGCAGCGCGACCTTCAGGAAGCCGATCAGGCGATCGTGGAAGCTGCCGGGCCTCGCCCAGGCATTGCTGCCGCGGGCGGCTGCGGGGAGGACGGCCTCAGACATGCGCGAAAATGTCCTGGTCCGCCCAACCGGCGAGATCGAGCGTGGCGCGGTGCGGAAGGAAATCGAAGCAGGCCTGGGCGAGCGGCATCCGCCCCTCGCGGATCAGCCGCTCGTCGAGCTTCTCCTTCAGCTGGTGCAGGTAGCGCACGTCCGAAGCCGCATAATCCTTTTGCGCGTCCGAAAGCTCGGGGGCGCCCCAGTCGGAGCTCTGCTGCTGCTTGGAGATGTCCTGGCCGAGCAGCTCCTTGACCAGCTCCTTGAGGCCGTGGCGATCGGTGTAGGTCCGGATCAGCCGCGAGGCGGTCTTGGTGCAGTAGACCGGCGCGGCGACGACGCCGAGATAGGCGCGGATCGAGGCGAGGTCGAAGCGCGCGAAATGGTAGAGCTTGAGCCGCGCCGGATCGGCGAGCACGGCTTTCAGGCGGGGCGCCGCATAGTCGCTGCCCGGCGAGAAGCGGACGAGATGCTCGTCGCCGCGGCCGTCCGCGATCTGGACGACGCAGAGCCGGTCGCGGCCGAGCTGGAGGCCCATCGTCTCGGTGTCGACGGCGACGGGGCCGTCGCCGAGGGCGCCCTCGGGAAGGTCCTCTTCGTGGAAATGGACGGTCATCGTGCCTCCGAGATAGGCCGGGGAGGCGCCGGGCTCAATGCCCGCCTCGGTTCTGGGCGTCCGCCGCGCGTCTCTGCTGGCGCTTGCGGGACATCATGTTGAGCATCTCCACCCCGGCGGAAAAGGCCATGGCGGCATAGATATAGCCCTTGGGAACGTGGACGCCGAAGCCGTCCGCGATCAGCACCGCGCCGATCATCAGCAGGAAGCCCAAGGCGAGCATCACCACGGTCGGGTTGCGGTTGATGAAGTTGGCGAGCGGATCGGCGGCGATCAGCATGACCAGGACGGCGAAGATCACGGCGACGACCATGATCGGCAGATGCTCGGTCATCCCGACCGCGGTCAGGATCGAATCGACCGAGAAGACGATGTCGAGCAGCAGGATCTGGACGATCGCCGCGCCGAAATTCATCGCCGCCGTCCTGCCGGTGTCGAACAGGTCCTGGTTCGGCGTCGGGTCGACATTGTGGTGGATTTCCTTCGTCGCCTTCCAGACGAGGAACAGGCCGCCGGCGATCAGGATCAGGTCGCGCCACGAGAAGGCGGTCTCGAAGGCGGTGCCGCCATGCCCGTCCGAACCGCCGGCGATGCCGAGGTCGAAGACCGGCGCGGTGAGGCCGACCAGCCAGGCGATGGTCGAGAGCAGGACGAGGCGCATGATCAAGGCGAGCGCGATTCCGGTCCGCCGCGCCTTGCTGCGCTGGTGCTCGGGCAGCTTGTTCGACAGGATCGAGATGAAGATCAGATTGTCGATGCCGAGCACGACCTCCATCACGATCAGGGTGACGAGCGCGGCCCAGGCGGCGGGGTCGGCGATGAGAATGCTGATTTCGTCCATGGCCGCGCCCATAAGGTAAGCGCGCCGGAGGTCAAAGCGTCGAACGGCGCGCGCAGGCTTGATCGCCGCGCGCGGCCCGGCCAAGGGCAGGCGACTATGCCTTCCGGTCTCGCCGCCCTCCTCGACGACATCGCCGTCATCGCCAAGCTGGCCGCGGCGTCGATCGACGATGTCGGCGCCGCCGCCGGCCGCGCCGGCTTCAAGGCCGCCGGCGTGGTCGTCGACGATACCGCGGTCACCCCGCGCTACGTCACCGGCTTCACGCCCGACCGCGAGCTGCCGATCATCGCCCGCATCGCCAAGGGCTCGATCAAGAACAAGATCCTGATCATCCTTCCGGTGGCTTTGTTGCTCAGCGCGCTCCTGCCCTGGGCGATCACGCCTTTGCTGATGCTCGGCGGCGCCTATCTCTGCTTCGAAGGCGCCGAGAAGGTCTGGCACGCCGTCGCCGGGCGCAAGCACAGCCTTGCCGAGGACGCAGCCGAGCTCGGCAGCCCCGAGCATGAGCAAGCGATGGTGGCGGGCGCGATACGGACCGACTTCATCCTCTCGGCCGAGATCATGGCGATCGCCCTCGCCGAAGTCGCCGGCGAGGCGTTTGCGGCGCGGGCGGCGATCCTCGCCCTCGTCGCCGTCGTGATCACCGTCGGAGTCTACGGGGTCGTCGGGCTGATCGTGAAGATGGACGATGTCGGGCTCCACCTCGCCCAGCGCCGCAACGGCGCGGCGCGCACGCTTGGCCGCGGGCTGGTGCTCGCCATGCCGAAGCTGCTCGCGGCTCTGTCGACGATCGGGATCGCGGCGATGATCTGGGTCGGCGGCGGGATCATCGTCCACGGCCTCGAGCAGTTCGGCCTCGGCGCGCCTGCCCATCTCATCCACGACGTCGCCGCCGCTGCCGGCCATGCCGCGGCGCCGCTCGCGGGCGCAGTCGAATGGGCCGCCGGAGCCGCCGGAGCGGGCCTCGCCGGCCTCGCCGTCGGGGCCGTCATCGTCGCGATTCGCCACGCCTTTGCCGGCAAGCATTGAATCCCCGGGGCGGCTCTCGCAAAGAGAGTCGCGGCGACGGTTATTTTGCGCTATGGGGGCAAGCGGTGCGCCGGGTTTCCGCGCCGAGGACCGTCTGCGATCGTAGCCCGCGCAGGGGTTTTTCAACAGGGTAGGGCGCGGAAAGTATTTGAAGGCATGGGTTTCGACAGAGGGCGCCGCGGCGAGCGCGGCGGGCGCGGCAGAGACAAGCGCGACGGTTTCGGGGAAGACAGCTACAGCGCGGGGCCAAGCGGCGGCGGCGATCGGTTCGGCGGCGGCGGTGACCGCTTCGGCGGCGGCGGCGATCGCTTCGGCGGCGGCGGAGGCGGCGGCGGCTATCGCGGCGGCGGCGGCGGAGGCGGCTATGGCGGCGGCGGCGATCGCTTCGGCGGCGGCGGCGGCGGCGGCGGGTTCCGCAGCGGCGGCGGCGGCGGCGGTGGCGGCGGCATGCCTCCCCAGGTCGTCGGCGAGGCCAAGGGCGTCGTCAAATTCTTCAACGGCCAGAAGGGCTTCGGCTTCATCGTCCGCGACGATGGCGGCGAGGACGTGTTCGTCCACATCTCGGCGGTCGAGCAAGCGGGCCTCACCGGCCTCGCCGAGGGCCAGCCGCTCGAGTTCACGCTCGTCGACCGCGGCGGCCGCATCTCGGCGACCAACCTCCGGATCGAGGGCGAGCCGCTCCCGGTCACCGAGCGGGCGCCGCGCGACGATCGCGACGGTCCCCGCGGCGGCGGCGGCGGCGGCGGGCCGCAGCGCCAGCTGACCGGCGAGAAGGCCCAGGGCACGGTCAAGTTCTTCAACGCGATGAAGGGCTTCGGCTTCATTCAGCGCGATGACGGCCAGCCCGACGCGTTCGTCCACATCTCGGCGGTCGAGCGCGCGGGGCTGAGCTCGCTGAACGAAGGCGACCGGGTCGAGTTCGAGCTCGAGATCGACCGGCGCGGCAAGACCGCGGCGGTGAACCTCCAGCCGATCCAGTAGCGGCAGCGGCCGCGCGCGGATTGCAGCTCGCGTCATCCCGGCGGAGGCCGGGATCTCAGGGAGAGTGCGCGCCGGCCGCCGTGCAGGGCGCCCTCCATATGCGTTCGAGACTTCTCGTCCTGAGGTCCCGGCCTTCAGCCTCCGGCTGAAGTTTACCCTGAGCGCCTGCCTTGCAGGCAGTCGAAGGGCCGGGATGACAGTCCTGGACGGCCCGCCGCTTCCAAATCGTGGCTTACGCGCCGGTAACCATTTCTCCTGAGCGCGCGTCCATTTTTCGCCGCTAACAGAGCGCCTTATGAACGCGCTTCTCCTCGCCGTCCTGCTGTCCTCCGCGCCCGCTCCGGCCGCCGGCCCCGATTCGACCGATCTCGGCTGCTACCGGCTGATGGCGGAGCTGGCGCGGGCCGCGAATCCGCAAGTGCGGACGCTCGGCCTCGCTGCGGCGCAATATTTTCTCGGCCGGATCGACGCCGCGGCGCCGGGCTATGAGGTGAGCGCCGTTCCCGTTTCCGAGGCGGATCGGCCGGAGCTGGTCCGCCGGTGCGGCGAAAGGCTCAACGCCAACGGATTCGACCTGCGCGCGCTCGCCGCGCCCGGGCAGGCGCTGCGGCCGACGGCCTAGGCCCGCGCCGCGCTCTTGAAGAAGACCGGCTGGTGGCCGCGGCTGAGCCCGCCGCCGCGCGCCGCGCCCTCGGCCAGCGGCAGCGCCGTCGCGCAGAAGCCGCATTCCGCCGAGACCCGCCCCACATACCAGTGCGTCCGTCCGCAGCCGGGGCAGTGGTTCACCTGATTCTCGCGATAGACCGGGCAATAGCCGCGCGCCGCGGGATTGTGGGCGAAGCTCTCGTGGGCGGACTGGATCATGGAGCGAAGCATACGCGTCTCCCAGCTACAGGCAGGGTCAACGTGCGAATCGTCGCTTCGTTCAAACGGCCTATCGCACCATGCGGCGCAATGTCCCGATCTGGTCCGCTTCGCCCGCCGGCTTGTCGATGCGGATGCGCGAGATTCGGGGGAAGCGCATCGCCAGGCCGGATTTGTGCCGCTTCGATTCGTGGATCGAATCGAACGCCACTTCGAGCACCAGAGACTTGGCCACCTCGCGCACCGGCCCGAAGCGCTGGATCGTGTTGTTGCGCACGAAGCGGTCGAGCCAGAGCAGCTCCTCGTCGGTGAAGCCGAAATAGGCCTTGCCGACCGGCAGCAGCTCGCCGCCTTCCTCCGGCGGCGCGGTCCAGCATCCGAACGTATAATCGCTGTAGTAAGAGGAGCGCTTGCCGCTGCCGCGATTGGCGTACATCAGCACGCAATCGGCGACGAGCGGGTCGCGCTTCCATTTGTACCAGAGACCGGCGCGGCGTCCGGCGACGTAGGGGCTGTCGCGGCGCTTCAGCATCACGCCCTCGATCGCGGCGTCGCGGCTCCCGGCGCGGATCTCCTCGAGCTGCTCGAACGTCTCCGCCTCGATCAATGCCGAGAGGTCGAAGCGCTCCGGATCGAGGCGCACCGCGAAGGCCTCGAGCCGCATCCTGCGCGCGGACCAGGGGAGCGCGCGCAAATCCTCGGCCCCGTCGAACAGGATGTCGTAGAGCCGCACGAAAGCCGGATAGTCGCTCAGCATCTTCGCGGAGACGGCCTTGCGCCCGAGCCGCTGCTGGAGGGCGTTGAAGCTCGCCGCGCCGCCGCCATGCTCGGCGGCACCCTGGGCCTCGCCCTTGACCAGCAATTCCCCGTCGAGGACGCCGTCCGCGCCGAAGCTCGCCGCCACTTCGGGGAAGCTGCGGGTGATGTCGTCGCCCGCGCGGCTGTAGAGCCGGGACTCGCCGGCGACGCGCACGATCTGGACGCGGATGCCGTCCCATTTCCACTCGGCCGCATAATCGTCCAGCGACACCCTTTCGTCCTCCAGGGCATAAGCGAGCATGAAGGGGCGGAAGACCGGGACGTTGCTCGGATTCGGCTGTTCGCCGCGGCCCTCGGCCCAGGCGAACAGCTCGGCATAAGGCTGCCTGAGGCCGTGCCAGACCTCCTCGACCGCGTCGACGTCGAGCCCGAAAGCCTGCGCCAGCGCGGTCTTGGCCAGGCGTGCCGAGACGCCGATCCTGAGCTCGCCGGTCGCGAGCTTGAGCAAAGCGAAGCGGCCGCTGGCGTCGAGATGGTCGAGCATGTCGGCGACCGCCGCCGGCGCCTCGCTGCGGCCGAGGCTGCGCAGGCGCTCGACCACGGCCGAGATGCGCAGGGTGCCGTCGTCGATGTCCGCGGGCTGGTCGGCCCTTTTCGGCCAGAGCAGGGAGACGGTCTCGGCGAGGTCGCCGACATAGGACCAGCTCAGGTAGAAGAGGGTGGGGTCGACGCGCTCCTCGGTGATCGCCCGGATCAGGGCCGGCTTGACCCCGGGCAGATCGAGCTCGCCGGTCAGCGCCGCCATCGCATAGCCGCGGTCGGGATCGGGCGTGCGCTTCAGATAGTCGCCGATCAGCTTGAGCTTGGCGTTGCGCGAGCGAGTGTAGACGAGCCCGTCGAGAAGCTGCGAGAAGTCGCGCATGGCCGAACGCTTCTCCGCTAAACGCGTCCTGCGCAAGCTTGCTCTGCTCTTGGGGATCGGCGCGCTCCTCGGGGCGGCCCTGATCGGATGGATGTACCGGACCGCGACCGCCGATCCCGTCGTCCGCCGCACCGTCGTGGCGCTGCCGGGCCTGAGCCGGCCGCTGCGCGCCGTGCTGATCTCCGACATTCACGTCGGCGGCCCGGACATGCCGCCGTCGCGGCTTTCGCGGATCGTGACGCAAATCAACGCGCTCTCCCCGGACCTCGTCCTGATCGCGGGCGACCTGATCAGCGACAAGAGGACGGGAACGCGCCGCTACGGCTATCGCGAAGCCCTGGCGCCCCTCGCGGCGCTGCGGGCGAGGGTCGGCGTCTATGCGGTGCTCGGCAATCACGACCATTGGCGCGATGCGGCCGAAGCCCGCCGCGAGCTGCGCAGGAACGGCATCTCGGTGCTCGACAACGATGCGATCCAGGCGGGACCGGTCGCCCTGGGCGGCCTCGACGACGATTTCACCGGTCGCGCGAACGTCCCCCGCACGGTCGCGCGGTTGCGGTCGCTTTCCGGCCCTCGAATGCTGGTCAGCCACAGCCCCGATCCGTTTCCGCAGGTCCCGGCCGACGTGCGGCTGATGGCCGCCGGGCACACCCATTGCGGGCAGATCCGCCTGCCCCTCTACGGAGCGGTCGCTTCCGTCACCGATTATGGCGAGCGGTTCGAATGCGGGCGCGTCGACGAAGGCGGCAGGACCCTGATCGTCTCCGCCGGTCTCGGGACGAGCGGCGTGCCGCTGCGCCTGCTGGCCGTGCCGGACCTCTGGGTGATCGAGCTCAGGCCAGCTCCAGCGCCTGGACCGCGACGATGAAGCCGGTGACGAGGAGCAGGGCGGCGCAGCCATAGCGTATCGCCCGCACGGGCACCGTCCGTCCGAGCGCCTCGCCGAGGACCGCCGCGGGCGCGTTTGCGATCAGGATGCCGGCGGTGGCGCCGGCGACGGTGAACAGGATTGTGTCGAAGCGGGCGGCGATGGCGAAGGTCACGAACTGCGTCTTGTCGCCGATCTCGAGCAGGGTCAGCGTGACGGCGGCGGTGACGAAGGCGCCGGTGCGCCAGCGGGCGGAGAGGTTCGGCGGCCGCCGCCGGATCAGGCTGCCCGCGCCGGCCAGCAGCAAGGCGAGCGCGACCAGCAAGGACAAAGCCCGCGTGTTCACCATCTCGTGGATCAGCACGCCGCCGATCGCCGCGGCGACGCCGTTGGCCAGAGCGGCGACCGCGAGCCCGGCGAGGATCGCGCCGGGCCTCGCGAAGCGGGCGGCGAGGACGATCACGAACAATTGGGTGCGGTCGCCCCATTCGGCGAGCGCGGCCGCCACGAAGCTGGTCAGCAATGCGTCCATGCGCCGATCGGCTCAGGAGCCGAGGCGCACCGAGACCGAAGCCAGCATCGCCTGCGCCGTGGCTTCGTCGGCGCGCTCGCAGCGGATCGCGTCGCGCATCCGCTCGAGATAGAGGGGCGCGGGCCCCTCGCCCTGCCGCAGCGCCTCGCCGAGCCGCGCCACGGGACGGAGGCCGTAGGCGCCGGCCAGGCTGATGATGCCCTCCAGCCGCCGCTCGAAATCGGCGGAGGAGGCGCGTCCGGAGAGCTGCTTCAGGCGGTCGAGCCGGTCGAACAGCTCGGACCTCACCACCATCATCGCGTCGCGGTTGTCGCCCATCGTCCGGCTCCCTGCCGTTGCTCCGCGGCGACGATGCGCTTCTATGGTTACCGCTTTGTTAACTTCAGCGCTGGCGGCGGGATTTTTGCCGCCTCGAGGTCATTCGCCTGGCGGCATTCGGCGCGCGACGAGAATCCGACTGGCCTCGATCTGGCAAGACCACATGCCGAGATGTCCGTACCCTTCCGGCGGCATATTCTCGCCGAGTGTCCTCCTGCCGATGATCTCGAGATGGAATTGGGCTGGCGACCTGTCCTGCGGCGGATCCGCAGCGGGAACGAGCCTGTCGAAGTCGGCCGAGGCCTCCGGCGTGATGCTGAACCAGCAGCCGTTAAAGCTCGCGATTTCGAAGCCCGCGATGAGCGTTCCCGAAAAACGCGTCTCTGGACCATATCCTGGAACGTCCGGCTGCGTCTGTGCGCAGCCAAAGGAGCCGAGGAGAAGCGCGCCGCAGAAGAGCGAGCCCGGCTTGCCGAAGAGACCCCCTCGCCGAGGGCGCCTCGGTGGGTGGGCGGCGGGCTCGGGCAGCGTCATCCTGAGCCCTCCTCCTCCGGGGGTCTTAACGGTTACGCCGCCTGCGGTCACCCTTTCCCACAAGGCGATCGACCCGCGCAATCATCCAGGGTCGCCGGCCTTCGGGACGCCCGCTTAGCCAGCTCGATCTTGACATTGGAGTGCCGTCGGGGCAGAGGCCCGGGCGCAGGAGAGCGGCGGGGACGCCGCTTTTATTTTTCGCGCAACCGCATTTCAGGAAGAGGCTGTCATGGCCAAGCCGACCACGGTCAAGATCAAGCTCGTCAGCACCGCCGACACGGGCTTCTATTATGTGACCAAGAAGAACCCCCGCACCAAGACCGACAAGCTGAGCTTCCGGAAATACGATCCGAAGGCGCGCAAGCACGTCGAGTTCAAGGAAGCCAAGATCAAGTGACGGCCGGCGGGCGTTGCCCGCCAGGCCGTCATCCCGGCGAAGGCCGGGATCTCAGGGGGTGAAAGGCGGAGGCGTATCCGCCGGGCGCTCTCCATCAACTCCGGAATCTTCTGGTCCCGAGATCCCGGCCTCCGCCGGGATGACGGTCTCGGACGATTCTTCCTCGCTTTCCTCGGCCTCCGTCTTGATTTCATCGTCCGGTGAGGGCGCTTCCTCCGCCTCCGGCTCCGGCGCCTCGAGCAGGGCCCGCACCGCTTCGATGAATCGCATCAGCGAGATCGGCTTCGAGACATAGCCTTCGGCGCCGGCCTCGCGGATACGCTCCTCGTCGCCCTTGGCCGCATAAGCGGTCACCGCCATGATCGGCGTCGCCCTCAGCTCCTCGTCGGCCTTCAGCTGCTCGATCAGCTCGAGGCCGCTGATCCAGGGCATCTGGATGTCCATGATGACGAGCTCGGGGCGGAAGCTGCGCGCGCGCGCGACCGCCTCGCGCCCGTCGCGGACCGGCTCCGCCTCGTAGCCGTGGGCGCGGAGCAGGTCGCAGAACAGCTTCAGGTTCAGTTCGTTGTCCTCGACAACGAGGATTTTTTGTCCCACGCGGCATTGCCCCGGAAAAGCCCTGCCAAGCACCTTAAGCGATGAAGATTCAGGAAACAAACGAGCGTGACCCCACCGCGCTGGCGCTCGCCGCCTTGGGATGGACGCTCGCCGACGACGCGCGCGCCGAACGGCTGCTCGCGCTCACCGGCCTGACGGCCGAGGACCTGCGCGCCGGGCTCGGCGAGCCGGCGACGCTGGCGGCGATCCTGCGGTTCCTCGAAGCCTACGAGCCCGATCTCGTCGCCTGCGCGGAAGCGCTGGCGGTGGCGCCCTCCGCGCTGGTCGAGGCGCGGCGGAGGCTGGAATATTGACCCGCCCGCTCCTGATCACCGATTGCGACGAGGTGCTGCTGCACATGCTCGTCCACTTCTCGGAGTGGCTCGGCGAGGCGCATGGCTGCGAGTTCCGCCTCGAGGCCGGCAGCTTCGCCGACGCGATCCGCGACCGTGCGACGGGCGCGCCGGTCGATCCGGGGCGGATCTGGCCGCTGCTCGACCAGTTCTTCGACGGCGAGATGCACCGGCAGAATCTGGTGCCGGGCGCGCTGGAGGCGCTGCAGGCGCTCGCCGAGGAGGCGGAGATCGTCGTGCTCACCAATCTCGGCGACCGCCACGAGGCGGCGCGGATCGAGCAGCTCGCGCGCTTCGACATCCACCATCGCGTGCTGTGCAACCGCGGCGGCAAGGGCCGCCCCGTGGCCGAGCTGCTCGGGGAGCTGGGCCCCAGCGTCGCGGTCTTCGTCGACGACCTCGCCGTCCACCACCAGTCGGTTGCCGAGCACGCGCCCCAGGTCTGGCGCCTGCAGCTGATCGCCGAGCCGAAGGTGGCGCCGCACATGCCGCCGGCGCCGTTCGCGCACGCCCGCATCGACGCGTGGTCGCAAGCCGTCCCCTGGATCCGGGCCCGCTTCGCGGAAGGCCCGGCGCCGGATTAGGCCAAAGCCGTCTTCAGCTTGTCGGCGAGGTCGGTCCGCTCCCAGGGGAAGAAGTCGCCGTCGGCGGCGCGGCCGAAATGGCCGTAGGCGGCGGTCTTCTCGTAGATCGGCTTGTTGAGGCCGAGATGGGTGCGGATGCCGCGCGGGGTGAGGCCGCCCAGCTCGGGAAGCGCCATGATCGCGCGCTCGATCGCCGCGTCGTCGCCTTCCCCGCCGGTGTCGACGTAGAGCGACAAGGGCTCGGGGACGCCGATCGCGTAAGCGAGCTGGATGGTGCAGCGCCGCGCCAGGCCGGCGGCGACGATGTTCTTGGCGAGATAGCGCGAGATGTAGGCCGCCGAGCGGTCGACCTTGGTCGGGTCCTTGCCCGAGAAGGCCCCGCCGCCGTGCGGAGCCGCGCCGCCATAGGTGTCGACGATGATCTTGCGGCCGGTGAGGCCGGCGTCGCCGTCGGGGCCGCCGATCTCGAACGAGCCGGTCGGGTTGATGTGGTAGACCGTCTCGTCGGAGAGCAGATCGGCCGGCAGCGTCTCGGCGACGACGCGGCGGACATAGGCCTTGAGCTCGGCCTCCTCCGCGCCCTGGTCGTAGCCTTTGGCGTGCTGGGTCGAGACGACGATCGCGGTGGCGGCGACCGGGCGGCCGTCGTCGAAGCGCAAAGTCACCTGGCTCTTGGCGTCGGGCTCCAGGAACGGCGCCGCGCCCGAATGCCGGTCCGTCGCCATGCGCTCGAGGATCTTGTGGCTGTAATAGAGCGTGGCCGGCATCAGGTCCGGCGTCTCGTCGCAGGCGAAGCCGAACATGATGCCCTGGTCGCCCGCGCCCTCGTCCTTGTTGCCGGCGGCGTCGACGCCCTGGGCGATGTGCGCCGACTGGCCGTGGAGGTGGTTCGAGAAGCTGAGGTTGGCCCAGTGGAAGCCGTCCTGCTCATAGCCGATCCGCCTGACGACGCCGCGCACCGCCTCCTCGATCTCGTCGCGCGCGCCCGGCGCCCAGCCGCCATGCTCCGGCCAGGCCTCCTCGTCGTAGACCGGCTTGCAGCGTATCTCGCCGGCGAGGACGACGCGGTTGGTCGTGGTCAGGGTCTCGCAGGCGACCCGCGCCTCCGGGTCCTTGGACAGGAACAGATCGACGATCGCGTCGGAAATCTGGTCGGAGACCTTGTCGGGATGGCCTTCGGAAACCGATTCGGACGTGAAGAGATAATTGCTGCGCATCGTGCGGAGGAGCCTTCTCGGATCAGGGAATTTGCGGATATAAAGAAGTCCTTATGTCCGCTTTTCGAACGCCCTAGCGGGCTTTGCGGCCGACTGCAATCGCCGCGGCGGCCAGGATCAGCGCGAACAGCATCGGCAGGACGTTGCCGAATTGCGCGAACAGGGTCGGCGGGCGCGGCCGCGGCAGGCGGGCATCGAGGAAGGCGGCGCGGTGCCTCGGGAGCGCGGCGGCGACCCGGCCGTCGGCATCGATCACCGCGGTGATCCCCGTGGGCGTGGAGCGGAGCACCGGCAGGCCTTCCTCCACCGCCCGCAGGCGCGCTTGCGCAAAGTGCTGCGGCGGCCCCCATTCGCCGAACCAGGCGTCGTTGGACGGGTTGAACAGGAAGTTCGGCCGGTTCGCGCGGTCGACCACCTCGCCCGAAAAGATGATCTCGTAGCAGAGCTGGAAGCCGACCCGGCCGACCACCGGCAGTTCGAGCGTACGCGGCCCCGGGCCGGAATCCTGATCGAGGCTGCCGGGCGCGAGCTGCGACAGGCCGAGCGCGGAGAGCAAAGGCCGCATCGGCAGATATTCGCCATAGGGAACGAGATGGGCCTTGTCGTAGCGCCCGAGGATGCGGCCGCCCGCGTCGATCGCATAGACGCTGTTGGTCGCGCCGGAGGCGTGGACGCCGTCGCGCGAGTTCACCGCCATCCCGCCGGTGAGCAGCAGGTCGTTCGGGCCGAGCATGCGCAGCACCTCGGCCCGCGTCCTCGCCACGCTCGCCGCGACCACCGGGTGGCGGCGCGCGTCTTCGAGCGGCTCGGTCACCGCGACCTCGGGCCAGAGCAGCAGCCGCGGCTCGTTCTGCCCCGCCTGCGACAAAGCGCCGAGGCGGCGGAGGATCTCCTCGTCCATTCCGGGCCGCCATTTGTCGGTCTGGCTGATATTGGGCTGGACCAGCCGGATCGCGGTGCCCGGGCCGGACGGTTCGCTTGCGCGCGCCGGCCAGAGCAGTAAAGCCGCGGCGACCACCGGCAGTCCGAGCAGCATGGCGCTGCGCCGGCGCCGCCTCGCCGCGAGCAGCAAGGCGCCCGCGGCGAGCATCGCCACGCCCGACAGGCCGTAGGTGCCGACCACCCTTGCCAGCCCCGCGATGCCGGCGGCGTCGAGCAAAGCCACGCCGGCCGGGTTCCAGGCGAAGCCGGTGAACAGGCTCGCGCGCAGCCATTCGGCGACGATCCACGCGGCCGCGAACCACAGGACCAGCGCGAGCGGGTGGCGCCTCCCGTATTTCCAGGCGATGCCGGCGGCGAGCGCGGGATAGACCGCAAGATAGAGCGACAGCAGGACGACCGCGATCCAGCCCAGCCAGGCCGGCATCGCCGCCTGATAGGTGAAGGCGGTCGCGATCCAGTTCAGCCCGAGCGTGAAATGGCCGACCCCGAACCACCATCCCCGCGCCAGCGCGCTTCTCAGGCGCGGCGCCTCGCCGATCAGCCACAGCAAGGCCGCGAACGCGGCGAGCGTCAGCGGCCACAGGTTCCAGGGCTGGAACCCGCAGGCGCCGACGGCCCCGGCGAGGAAAGCGAGGAGGAGGTGCTTCACCTGTCCGTCATTGCGAGGAGCGAAGCGACGAAGCAATCCAGTTCCGCCGGCCGGATTGCTTCCCCCTCGACAAACTCGGGGTCGCAATGACAGAGGTTCGGGATGACCCGCCCCCCTTTCCACCTCGCATTCCCCGTCCACGACCTCGCCGCCGCGCGCGCCTTCTACGGCGGCCTGCTCGGCTGCCCCGAGGGGCGCAGCTCGGAACGGTGGATCGATTTCGACTTCTTCGGCCACCAGATCGTCGCCCATCTCGATCCGGAGATGCGGCCGCTTGCGTCCCACAATCCGGTCGACGGCCACGACGTGCCTGTGCCGCATTTCGGCGCGGTCCTGACTATCGAGGAATGGCAGGCGCTTGCCGATCGGCTCGCGGCGGCGGGGACCCGGTTCGTCATCGCCCCGACGGTCCGCTTCCGCGGCCGGCCGGGCGAGCAGGCGACGATGTTCTTCCGCGATCCCTCCGGCAACGCGCTCGAGCTCAAGGCGATGGCCGACCCGGCGGCGCTCTTCGCGAAGTGAGGGGCAGGGCACGTCATCCCGGCGGAGGCCGGGATCCCGGCGGGTGAAGAGCGCAGGCGGCCGTGCAGGGCGCCTTCCATTGACGCCGGCGATTTCCCTCGTCCTGAGATCCCGGCCTCCGCCGGGATGACGGTCTCGGTCCTCAGTCGCTGGCGCTGAGATAGCGGCCGTTGAGATAGACCAGGGGATGCACGTCCTCGCGGACGTTCACCTCCTCGACCAGGCCGATGAAGATCGAGTGGGTCCCGAACTGATGGTGGTCGATGCGCCGGCACAGGATCGAGGCCTGCGCGTCGATCAGCCGCGGCGGCAGCGCGCAGTCGACGTTCCAGCCGGCGTGGAAGCGCAGCGCCCCGCGGCTGCGGTCGGCGAACATCTGCGCGATCTCCTCCTGGTCGCGGTGGAGGACGTTGACCCGGAAATGGGTGACGTCGGCCATCGGCGTGTGCAGCGAGGCCGCGCGGTTGATGCAGATGAGCAGGCTCGGCGGATCGAGCGAGATCGACGAGACCGCGGTGGCCGTGATCCCCATCGGCGCCCCCCCGACGCAGATCGAGATGACGTTGACGGTCGACGCGACCCGCCGCATCGCCTGGCGGAAATCGTCGGTGAGCCGGGGATCGCCTTCGTGCATGCCGCCGATGCCATGCCGGGGCGCCGGCCGCATGGCAATCGCGCCCTGCGGGGGCAATGGCTAAGTCACTGAAAAACCGGCGAAGCGCCGGGAGCCTTTGTCCGGTTTTTGTGGATAAAAGCGCGCCGTTCGGCTAGTCGATTCGCGAGGGGAGGGGGGAAGTTGCTGGATTTCCTGATGGCGCCGGGCAATCTGCCGTTCGCGGTGGCGCTCGTCCTGATGCTGATGATCGGCGCGGTCGAGGCCGTCGGCCTCGGCGTGGGCGCGGCCGGAATCGACGCGGATGGCGACGCCCATGGCGACGCCGGCGACCTGCTCGCCTGGCTCGGCGTCGGCCGCATCCCCCTGCTCATGGTCATCGTCGTGCTGCTCGCTCTGTTCGGCCTGATCGGGATCACCCTCCAGCAGGTCGCGGCGGCCATGCTAGGCGGGCCGCTCTCGCTTTGGATCGCGGCGCCGGCCGCCTTCGTCGCCGCGCTGCCGTTGACCGGCTTCTGCGCCCGCGGCCTCGCGCGCATCCTGCCGGGCGACGAGACCAGCGCGATCTCGCTGGACGACCTCGTCGGCCGCCGCGCGACCGTCGTCGTCGGGACCGCGCGGCACGGCAGCCCGGCGCGCGCCGGCGTCCGCGACCGCCACGGCCTCACCCATTATGTCATGGTCGAGCCGACCGACGAGCGGCAGAGCGTCGGCGAGGGCGGCACCGTCCTGCTCGTCCGCCGCGAAGGCGACATCTTCATCGGGCTCGCCGATAGCGAACCCCTGTTTTCCGGCGCGGCCGAACGGCCGGCGCTGACCCGCTAGAGGAGAGAAGAAGAGATGATGATCCAGACGGCCATCTATGCGGGCATCGTGCTCGCGGCCCTGCTGACGATCGGGCTGATCATCACCCGGCTGTACAAGCGCGCCACCAAGGAGATCGGCTTCGTCCGCACCGGCTTCGGCGGCGAGAAGGTGGTGATCAACGGCGGCGCGCTCGTGCTGCCCGTCCTCCACGAAACCATGCCGGTCAACCTCAACACCGTCCGCCTCGCGGTCGAGCGCAAGAATGTCGACGCGCTGATCACGCTCGATCGCCTGCGGATCGACGTGAAGGCCGAATTCTACGTGCGCGTGCGGCCGGACGCCGAGAGCATCGCCATCGCCGCCCAGACGCTCGGCCTCAGGACGATGCAGCCGGAGAGCCTCAAGGAGCTGATCGAGGGCAAGTTCGTCGACGCGCTCCGCTCGGTCGCCGCCGGCATGACCATGAACCAGCTCCACGAGCAGCGCGCCGATTTCGTCCAGAAGGTGCAGCAGGTCTCCGCCGCCGATCTCGCCATGAACGGCCTCGAGCTCGAATCGGTCTCGCTGACCGGGCTCGATCAGACCTCGATCGAGCATTTCAACGCCAACAACGCGTTCGACGCCGAGGGCCTGACCAAGCTCACCGAGCAGATCGAGCTGCGCAAGAAGGCGCGCAACGACATCGAGCAGGAGACCCGCGTCCAGATCGAGGCCAAGAATCTCGAGGCGGCGCGCAAGAGCTTCGAGATCAGCCGCGACACGGAATTCGCCCGTCTTGAGCAGGAGCAGCAGGTCGAGGTCCGTCGCGCCGCGCAGAGCGCCGAGGTCGCGCAGACCCAGTCGGAGCGCCAGCGCGAGGCCGACGAGGCGCGGATCACCGCCAAGCAGCAGGTCGATGCCGCGCAGATCGAGGCCAACAAGGTCATCGAGCAGGCCAAGATCGCGCAGGTCCAGGCGGTCGAGATCGCCCGCCAGGAGCAGCAGATCGCGGTCCAGAACAAGAGCCGCGAGGAAAGCCAGGCGCGGGCCGAGGCCGACACCGCCCGCGCCGAGGCGGTCGCCGCCGAGGAGCGCGTCGGCACGGCCCGGGAGACCGAGATCGCCGAGCGCGCCAAGCGCATCGAGCTGATCGACGCGGCGCGCGAAGCCGAACGCGCCGCCATCGGCATCAAGGTCGAGGCCGAGGCCGCCAAGCAGGCCGCCGCCGATCGCGCCGAAGCCGCCCGCCTCGCCGCCCAGGGCGAGGCCGAGGCCGAGAAGCTGCGCGCCGAAGCCGCGCGGGTCCGCTTCGAGGTCGAGGCCGCGGGCCAGAGCGCGGTCAACGAGGCGGCCAACCTCTTGTCGTCGGACCAGATCGCCCTGCAGACCCGGCTCGCCCTGCTGAAGGTCCTGCCCGAAGTGATCCGCGAGGCGGCGAGGCCGCTCGAAGCGATCGATTCGATCAGGATCGTCCAGGTCGACGGCCTCACCGGCGGCGGTCGCACCGGCGGGATGCTCGGCGAGCATGTCGTCGGCAACGACGGCAATCTCGCCTCCAGCGCCGTCTCGGCGGCCCTGCGCTACCGCGCCCAGGCGCCGATCGTCGACGGCCTGATGAAGGAACTGGGCTTCGACGGCTCGAGCCTCGAAAGCATCGTCGCCGCCGTCGCACCCAAGGCGGAGCCGGCCGAGGCCGCCGCGACCCTCACCGCCGTCCCCGCCGACGGCATCCCCGTCGAAGCCCCGAAGCTGGGCTGAGCCTGAAGCCCCTCCCCTTGAGGGGGAGGGGTTGGGGAGGGGTGGAGTCTCCGGAAAAGGCGCCGCCCAGATGAGGAGTCCACCCCCACCCCAGCCCTCCCCCCTCAAGGGGGAGGGAGTTACGGCCGCTCCGCATATCCCGCCAGCGCCTCGCAGGCCCAGCGCGCCCCGGTCAGCGCGCCGATGTCGGAGACGTCCAGCGACGGGTCGAGCTCGGTGAGGTCGATCAGCCGTACCTTCGGGTCGCGCGCCAGCACCCGGGTCGCCTCGAGGAACCACGCCGCCGGCATCCCGCCCGGCCGCGCGCCCGGCGCCGCCGGCATCTGGGCGCGGTCGATGACGTCGATGTCGCAATCCACCAGGATCGCCTCGACATGCGCGAGCCCACGCAGCGCGTCCTCGACGATCGCGTAGACGCCGTCCTCCACGACCTCCGAAATGGTGAACGAGCGCGCCCCCGCCGCGAGCGCGTCCTCGTGCATCTTCAGCGTATTGGCGAACGGCGCGAGGCCGATCTGGATGATGTTGCGTCCCGGCAGCCCGTCCTCCAGCAGGCAGCGCACCGGATTGCCGTTCATCGGCCCGTCCTTGGTGTCGCGCATGTCGAAATGCGCGTCGAGGGTCACCAGCCCGACGCGGTCGAGCGGCAAAGCGAGGCCGTGCGCGGCGGGCCGCGTCACGGCATTGTTGCCGCCGACCAGCAGGGTGAAGGCGTGGCTCGCCGTCGCCGCGGCGACCGCCTCGCGGATCGCGCCGAAACCGGCGGCGGGCGAAAGACCCTGCACGGGCACGTCGCCGCGATCGTCGATACGCAGGCAATCGAGGTCGATCCCGGTCTCCAGGTCGTAGGTGCTGAACCTCTTCAGCGCCCGCCGCACCGCCGCCGGCGCGAGGTCGCAGCGGCCGGGCGTCACCGAGCCGGCTTCCATCGGCGCGCCGAGCAGGGCGACCTCGCCTTCATCACCGAGCAGATCCGCGATCGAGCGCCACGCCATGTTTTGCCCATAGCCGCGGCAGCGCCTAGAAAGCGAGGCCATGTGGGACCTGATGCTCGTCGACTGCAACGTCGCCACCATGGACCCGGCGGTGCCGGGGCCGTTCGGGGCGATCGAGAATGCGGCGGTCGGCGTCGTCGACGGGCGAATCGTCGCGGTCGGCCGGCGCTCGGAAGTCGCCGGCTACCGCGCGCATATTGTCCACGCCCTCGGCGGCGCATGGGTGACCCCCGGCCTGATCGACTGCCACACCCATCTCGTCTTCGGCGGCAACCGCGCCCACGAGTTCGAGCAGCGGCTCGAGGGCGCGACCTACGAGGAGATCGCCCGGGCCGGCGGCGGCATCGCCTCGTCGGTGCGGGCGACGCGCGCCGCGTCGCTGGACGAGCTGGTCGAGCAGGCCAGGCCGCGGCTGCGCGCGCTGATCCGGGGCGGCGTCACCACCGTCGAGATCAAGTCGGGATACGGGCTCGATGTCGAGACCGAGCTCAGGATGATCGCGGCGGCGAAGGCGCTCGGCGAGAGCGAGAAGGTGCGGGTGGTCCCGACCTTGCTCGCGCTCCACGCCTTGCCGCCGGAGCTCGGCCGCCGCGACTATCTCGACCTCGTCGTCGGCGAGCTCGTGCCGCGCGCCGCCGCGCTCGGCGTCGGTGCGGTCGACGCTTATTGCGAGGGGATCGGCTTCACCCCGGTCGAGGTGCGCCGCCTGTTCGACGCCGCCCGCGAGCACGATCTCCCGGTCCGGCTCCACGCCGAGCAGCTCAGCGATACCGGCGGGACTAGGCTCGCCGCCGAATATCGCGCCCTCTCCGCCGATCATCTCGAGCATGCGGACGAAGCGGCGGTCGCCGCGATGGCCGAAGCCGGCACGGTCGCGGTCCTGCTTCCCGGGGCCTTCTACGCGCTGCGCGAGACCAGGAAGCCGCCGGTCGACCTGCTGCGCCGCCACGGCGTTGCGATGGCGGTCGCGACCGACTGTAACCCCGGCACCTCGCCGGTGCTCTCGCCGACTTTGATGCTGAGCATGGCCTGCACCCTGTTCGGCCTGACGCCGGAGGAGGCGCTCGCCGGAATGACCGTCCACGCCGCAAGGGCGCTCGGGCTGGCGGCGGAGACCGGCACCGTCACCGTCGGCAAGGCCGCGGACCTCTGCGTCTGGCGCATCGCCCGGCCGGCCGAGCTCGCTTACTGGATTGGCCATCCCGGCCCGGAGCGGCGGATCGTCGCGGGGGTGGAGGGGTGATCCTTCGATACGCCGCTTCGACTTCGCTCAGCGGCTACTCAGGATGAGCGGTGGGGATTACACCTTCCGCTCATCCTGAGTAGGGACTGAGCTTGGCGAAGGCCCGTATCGAAGGACCCGCGAAGAACATGCACTCACGCCGCGACAACAGCCGCTCGATCCGCGCCCGCACCGGGAGCGAGATCGTCGCCAAGAGCTGGGCGACCGAGGCTGCCGTGCGGATGCTCCAGAACAATCTCGACGCGCGCGTCGCCGAGGCGCCGGAGGAGCTGGTCGTCTATGGCGGCATCGGCCGCGCGGCGCGCGACTGGGCGAGCTTCGACGCGATCGTCGAGACGCTGGAGCGGCTCGAGGCGGACGAGACCCTGCTGGTCCAGTCGGGCAAGCCGGTCGGCGTCTTCCGCACCCATGAAGACGCGCCGCGCGTGCTGATCGCCAATTCGAACCTGGTGCCGAAATGGGCGACCTGGGAGCATTTCCACTTATTGGATCGCAAGGGGCTGATGATGTACGGCCAGATGACGGCCGGTTCGTGGATCTATATCGGCACCCAGGGCATCGTTCAGGGCACCTACGAAACCTTCGTCGAGATGGGCCGCCGGCATTATGGCGGCGACCTTGCCGGCCGCTGGATCCTCACCGCCGGCCTCGGGGGCATGGGGGGCGCGCAGCCGCTCGCCGCGGTGATGGCCGGCGCGCATTGCCTCGCCATCGAATGCCAGCCGAGCCGCATCGAAAAACGCTTGGAAACCAGATACTTAGATCAAGCGACGGACGATCTGGACGAGGCCCTGAAGATACTCTGCGCGGCAACTTCGCCAACATCCGTCGGCCTGCTCGGCAACGCCGCCGAGATCCTGCCCGAGCTGGTCCGCCGCGGCATCCGCCCCGACGCGGTCACCGATCAGACCTCGGCCCACGACCCGGTGAACGGCTACCTCCCGATCGGCTGGACGGTCGAGCAATGGATCGAGAAGCGCGAGCGCGACCCCGGCGCGGTCGAGGAAGCCGCCCGCAAGTCGATGGCCGTCCACGTCGAGGCGATGCTCGCCTTCCGGGAGATGGGCGTCCCGACCTTCGACTACGGCAACAACATCCGCCAGGTCGCGAAGGACGAGGGCGTCGTCCACGCCTTCGCTTTCCCGGGCTTCGTCCCGGCCTATGTCCGGCCGCTCTTCTGCCGCGGCATCGGCCCGTTCCGCTGGTGCGCGCTGTCGGGCGACCCGGAGGACATCTACAGGACCGACGCCAAGGTGAAGGAACTGATCCCCGACGATCCGCACCTCCACCGCTGGCTCGACATGGCGCGCGAGCGGATCGCGTTCCAGGGTCTGCCCGCGCGCATCTGCTGGGTCGGGCTCGGCCAGCGCCACCGGCTCGGTCTCGCCTTCAACGAGATGGTGGCGTCGGGCGAGCTGAAGGCGCCGATCGTGATCGGCCGCGACCATCTCGATTCGGGCTCCGTCGCCTCGCCCAATCGCGAGACCGAGGCGATGAGGGACGGATCGGACGCGATCTCGGACTGGCCGTTGCTCAACGCTTTGCTCAACACCGCCTCGGGCGCGACCTGGGTCTCGCTCCATCATGGCGGCGGCGTCGGCATGGGCTATTCGCAGCATGCTGGCATGGTGATCGTCGCCGACGGCACCGAAGCGGCGGCGCGGAGGCTGGAGCGCGTGCTGTGGAACGACCCGGGCACCGGCGTCATGCGCCACGCCGACGCCGGCTATGAGGAGGCGATCGCATGCGCCCGCGAGCAGGGCCTCGACCTGCCGATGGTGCAACGGACGACGGCGTGACGGGCGTCACGTCCGGTCCGGCCGCGAAGGAATAAGCCTTTCTCCTTCAAGCGAAGCGCTGAGGGAGGCACGAGATGGTCGACGACATTCCGTTTCTGGTCGAGCCGAACGACGCCGAGGACGGTCTCGTCGATTTCAAGAGGCTGGTCGAAAATCGGGCGCCCGCTCCGGAGGCCGCGGGGACGACCTTCCGCCGCGCCTCGAGCCGCCGCGCCGGAATGATGGTGACCACGGATGAAGGGGAGGAGGTCCTCGAAGTCGCCATCGGAAAGGCGGATTTCCTGCCTTCCGTGTTCCTCGAATCCGGCGCAGCCGCAGCCCGCGCGGTCGGCCGGCTGGTGATCAGGCAAGGGATCGATTATCGCGGAACCGCGCAGCCCGGCGGCTGGATGGGAACGGGTTTCCTCGTCGCGCCAGGTCTGCTCCTGACCAACCATCACGTCCTGAACTCGCTCGACGTGGCGCGATCGGCGACGTTCCAGCTCAATTACCGCAACCGCCTCGACGGGAGCGCCGACACGGCCGAGGAATTCCCGCTCCAGCCCGACCGCCTGTTCGTCACCAGCGCGGTCGCGGGAGGGCTCGATTACACCTTCGTCGCCATCGATCCGGCGGTGACGGAGAAATATGGCTTCATCCCGGTCGACCGCCGCGCCTATGTCGTCGCCCCGCCGGCCCCGGGCAACATCATCCAGCATCCCGACGGCCGCTACCAGGAAGTCGTCATCCACGACAATCCCGTGCTTCGCGACACCGGCATTCTGCTCCATTATCTGACCGACACCGAGCCGGGCAGCTCCGGCGGCCCCGTGTTCGACAACCGCTGGCGCCTGATCGCACTTCATCACGCGGCGAAGCGCAATCTGGACAATCTGAGCGCCCCCGGCCGTCCCCCCTCCACCTATCTCAACGAAGGCATCAAGCTCTCGGCCATCGCCTCCGATCTTGAATCGCGCCGGGCGACGGGCGGCGGCGGCCAGGCGGAGAGGGTGCTGCGCGCGTTCGGCGGGATCAACTCCGCAACCGGCTATTTCGGAACGCTCGGCCGGCAGAGCAGCGAGGTCGGCGTGGAAGCGCTGGTCGACAAATATCGGGGCACCGACCAGGACGTGGACATCGGCTCCTGGAACATCGAGTGGTTTTCGAACCGCTACGCAAACAAGCTGGATCGGGTGGCGTCCGTCATCGCGGATTTCAACCTCGACATCTGGGCGCTGATCGAATCGTCGCCGGAGGCCGCCGAGAAACTGGTCGATCGGCTGGACCAGGAATACGGGCTGAAATTCGACGTTGCCCATTCCGAGCCCGGGGCAGGCACGGAAAAGCAGTCGACCAGCATGATCTGGAACACGTCGACGATCAGGCGGCTGGAGGCGGATTGGGACGACGAGATCAAGACGTGGCTCAACGTGCGCAGCCAGAACTTCTCCGACGATATGCTGGAGGCCGTCCACGGCAAGGTCTTCGACCGCTATCCCGGGCTGTTCCGCTTTCAGGCGATCGATACCGAATTCGACTTCTTCACCGTGCCGCTCCACCTCAAGGCAATGGACGAAGGCGCGTTACGCCGGGAGATGGCGAGCAAGATCCTCGCCGCGGCGGTGGCCAGGATGGTCGACAAGGGCGCCGACAGGGACTGGATCCTGGTCGGCGACCTCAACGCCGAAATCGCGTCGACCAATTTCGCTCCGCTCGGCAAGCACGGCCTCGTCGCCCTCAGCGCGGAGGATGAGGGGAACCAGTCGTTCACCTATCTCAAGGCGCCCTACAAATCGATGATCGACCATGTCTACGTCTCGCCGACGCTGGCCGCTCGCCATGGACCGGATTCCTTCTTCGTGGTTGCCGCGGACAAGACCTATCCGGATTACATCAAGGAAATTTCCGACCATCGGCCGATCGTCACCCGCCTCACCTTGGGAAAAGCCGAGGAACTCGGACCCGCCGACCTGCCGGAGAGCCTGAGCAAGGCTCTCCGGGAACTGGATCCGACGTGGCCGTTCGCGCATCGACCTGCCTGAGAGAGGCTCGACCCGCCTGAGTTCGGGAACTAAGGGTCGGCCCGATGACGATGGTGGGCCTCAATCCAGGCGCGGTCGCCCTTGCCGGGTTGTGGGCCATCTGGGACGGCGCGCCGGTCCGGCTCGACGATCGCGCGTGGAACGCGATCGAGCAATCCGCCGGTTGCGTCGACAGGATCCTCGCCAGCGGCCGCACCGTCTACGGCGTGAATACCGGCTTCGGCCTGCTGGCCCAGACCCGCATCCCAGACGACCGCCTGCTCGATCTGCAGCGCAACCTGATCCTCTCGCACAGCTGCGGGATCGGCGACGCGCTCTCGCCGCGGGTGGTGCGGCTGGCGATGGCGCTGAAGGCGATCGGCCTCGCCCGCGGCCATTCGGGGGTGCGGCGGATCGTGGTCGAACGGCTGCTCGCCCTGCTCGACGCCGACGCGCTGCCCGTGATTCCCTCGCAGGGGTCGGTCGGCGCCTCGGGCGACCTCGCGCCGCTGGCCCATCTCGCGGCGGCCTTGATCGGCGTCGGCGAGGTCGCGCTCGGGGGGGAGGTTCTTCCCGCTGCGGACGCGCTGCAGCGTCTCGGCCTCGAGCCGCTGACCCTCGGCCCGAAGGAGGGGCTCGCGCTGATCAACGGCACCCAGGTTTCCACCGCCGTCGCGCTCGATGCTCTGTTCGCTGCCGAGCGGGTGTTCGGCTCCGCTTTGGTCGCCGGCGCGCTGTCGACCGACGCGCTGAAGGGCAGCGCCGTCGCCTTCGATCCGCGCATCCATGAAGCGCGGGGTCAGCCCGGTCAGATCGCGGTCGCCCGCATTCTCGCCGGCCTGATCGAGGGGAGCGGCATCCTCGCCTCGCACAGCGGCTGCTTGCGCGTGCAGGACCCTTACAGCTTCCGCTGCCAGCCGCAGGTGATGGGCGCGGCTTTGGATCTCCTCCGCGGCGTCGCGCGGACGCTGGAAATCGAAGCCAATGCCGCCACGGACAATCCCCTGCTGTTCGGCGACGTCGCGCTTTCGGGCGGCAATTTCCACGCCGAGCCGGTCGCCTTCGCCGCGGACATTCTCGCCATCGCGCTGTGCGAGGTGGCCTCCATCTCCGAGCGCCGAACCGCCGTCCTGGTCGATCCGAAGATGAGCGGCCTGCCGCCCTTCCTGGTCGAGGACAGCGGCGTCAATTCGGGCTTCATGATCGCGCAGGTGACCGCCGCCGCTCTGGTCAGCGAGAATAAGAGCCTCGCGCATCCGGCGAGCGTCGACACCATCCCGACCTCGGCCGGGCAGGAGGACCATGTCTCGATGGCGACGCATGCCGCCGTGAAGGCGCGCCGGATCGTCGGCAATGCCGCCGGCGCGGTCGGGATCGAGCTGCTCGCCGCAGCGCAGGGGATCGACTTCCACGCGCCGCTCGGGACGTCCCCTGCGCTTGCGCGGGTCCACAAGGCGATCCGCGCCGCAATCCCCTTTTATGCCTGCGACCGCTATCTGGCCGACGACCTCGCCTGGGCCAAGGCAGCGGTGCTCGAGGGAAGTCTCGCCGACGCGGTTCAGGGGGAGCTCTTCTAGCTCCCCCGTCACCGCCGCGAGCGCTACATCATGCCGTAAATCATGCCGCCGAAGATGATCCGCCAGGCGATCTGCTGGAGGACGAGGAACAGCACCACCCAAATGCCGACGGCAGCGGCAGCGTAAGCGCCCGCGCGCTCCGCAGGCACCTTCATCAGGATCGGGAGGCCCAGCCAGAGCAGGTAGCCGCCATAGCCGACGCCCGCCACCAGCCACAGCCACCACAGGCTCGGCAGGATCAGGATCAGCCCGGCCACCCAGAAGGCGGTGCCGGAATAGACGGCCAGCTTCATCGCCTGATTGCCGTTCTTCGTCCCGCCCATGCTCGGTGCCAGCAGGTCGATCGCCAGGCCGAGCAGCAGCACCGTGCCGAGGCTGAGGCCGTAGAGAGCGATGAGGACCTTGATCAGGAAGCCCATCGCGGCGCCGAGAAAGGCGCCGAGCGGCGTCAGGAACAGGCCGATCAGCATCGCCAGCGGGGCGATCGCCGCGAGGATCAGCGCATAGCCGGTGATCAGCTGCCCCGTGCTGGTGCCTTCGCCGTCGATCCGGCGCCATTCCGATGCCGGTTGGATCAGGATGTTGCGTACGCGTTCGACGAGACCCGGACGTCCGGCACCGTGGGAAGGCGCGGCCGGAGAGGGAGGAGGCGGCGGCGGTGGGGTCGCGGGATCGGGGCCGCCTGGTGTCTCGGGTGTGTCTTGCATCGGTGCCCTCCCTGTTCGTTGAGCGCGCAATGAAGCACGTTCGGCGGCGAATCTCAACGCAAGCGGCGGCCTTGCAGGCGCGGTTCAGGGATTGGCAATGGTTCGAACGACATAGTGCGCCGATGCGCACCTTTCTCCTCGTTCCGGTCCTGCTGCTGCTCGGCGGATGCGTCGTTCAGCAGGCCGCCCAGACCGCAGTCGACGTCGTCTCGCTTCCGGTGAAGGCCGCGAGCGCGGGAGTCGATGCCGTGACCACGTCGCAAGCAGAGGCCGACCGCCGCCGCGGCCGTCAGATCCGCGACGAGGAGCGTCGGCTCGGCCGCGAGGCCCGCCTGCGCGAGCGCGAGGAGCGCCGCGCCGCCGAGCGCCGGGACGACCGCGACTAGGGTCCGTACTCAATACCCGCAATGGTCGACCGCGAAGCGGCGGGCGGCTTTTGGGCCAGGGCCGCGTCCCTCGTCGGTCACGATGCGACAGCATCGCTCCCTCCTCGCTCCTTGCCCTGACCCAAAATCCGCTCCGTCACGACCGTTGCGGGTATTGAGTACGGACCCTAGCCTTCAGCGGCTTTCGCGCAGGTCGGCCATAAAGTCCCGGATCCGGCGCGCATTGGCGCCGACGTCGCTGACTCCCACGCGGCTCATCGATCGCATGTCGACCATCGATCCGCCGCCTTCCGAGAGCGGGCGGACGCGGACGATGACATTGTCCTTGAAGCGGAAGAAGCGGCTGGTCGCGACCGCCTCCAATATGCCCTGGCTGGTGTCGATCGTGACCACATCCCAGCCGCGGTCGCGGGCAAGCCGCTCGGCCCGGCCGACCGTCTCGGCGACCGTCCACGGGACCCGCAGGGTGGCGAGGTCGCGATAGGCTTCGCGGTGATAGGCCATCCACCGCTCGCGCGGAGTGAGCGCGGCGAGATCCGGCCGGCGATCGGACGGGACGCTGGCGAGGTTGTCGTCGCGCACCCGCAGGCGATAGTAGCGCGGATAGTCGTCGAGATTGGTGGTAACGTCGTGGATCGGCGGCACCGAATAAGCCGTCCGGTAGAGGCCGTAGAGATAGAAGCAGAAAGCCAAAGCGACGAGCAAAGCGATCAGGTTGACGACGCCGAGGCGGCCGCCTCCCCGCCGCCTGAGGAAGATCGCGACGAGCGCCAGGAGCCCGCCCGCGGCGGCGGCGAAGAAGCAGTAGCGAAGCGCCTTGAGCCCGGCGCGGAAGTGCCACCATTCATGGCCGCTGCCGTAAGCGGCGATTAACGCGCCGAGCGCGCCGCCGATGCTGAGGACCGCCGCGAGGACGGTCAGCCTTTTCGCCCAACGCCTCCACTTGCGTGCTTCCGCCATGGTCCGACTCCCGTCGTTCGGAGACGCGCCCTTTTGCGCCCGCGGCCGCGGCGCGGCAAGAGCGCGACTAGCGCGCGCAGACCTCGCGCAGACAGGCGCGCAGCCAGCGATGGGCGGGGTCCGCCCCGTGCCGCGGATGCCAGAGCATCGCGACAGTCAGCTCGGGCATGGCGAACGGGAGGTCGAAGCCGTGCATCCCTTCGCGCAGTCGTGCCGTGTGGCGTTCCGGAACGGTAGCGACGAGATCGGTCTCTCGGGCGAGCGCGAGAGCGGTCGCGAAACCGCCGACGATGATCGCGACGTCGCGCTCCAGGCCCAGCGCCCGCAGCTGCTCGTCGACCGGACCGCGCGCCTCGCCCCGGCGGGACACGGCGACGTGCCGCCCGCCGGCATAGCGGGCTGCTGTGACGTCGCTCCGGGACAATTCGTGCCCGCTGCGCACCGCGCCGATGAACCGGTCGCGGAACAGCGCCTGCGTGCGCAGCTCGGGGCTCGTCGTCCTGCCGACCACGCCGGTCTCGAGATCGACGCTGCCTTCGCGCAAAGCGGTGCCGTCCTTGTCGGTCTTCGGCGCGAAGCGAAGCCGTACCCCGGGCGCGTCAGCGGCGAGGCGGGCGATGAGGGCCGGCCCGAAATTCTCGACGAAACCCTCGCTGGTCCTCAGCGTGAATGTACGGACGAGCACAGCCAGGTTCGGCAGTTCGGCCGGTGTCAGCATCGCCTCCGCCCTGCGCACCACCTCGCCGACCTGCTCGCGGAGCTCGATCGCGCGCGGCGTCGGGACCAGCCCGCGCCCGGCCCGAACCAGCAGCGGATCGCCCGTCGTGGCGCGCAGCCGCGCGAGCGCCCGGCTCATCGCCGACGGGCTGAGCCGCAGGCGCCGCGCCGCGCGCGCGACGCTGCCTTCGTCGAGCAGCACGCCGAGCGTCGCGAGCAGGTTGAGATCCGGCCGGGCCATGGCCCACGCGTAACAGATATATGGCGTATCATGCATGAATAAGATGCAATCGATGCGTCTTCCGCCACGTTTGGCTCGCGGCTACGCGATGTGGCATGGACAAGGCACATCGAAGACCCAGCCGCTGGCTGCTTCCCGCCCTCTCGCTCACGACGCTCCTGCCGTCGCTCGATACGAGCATCGCCAACGTCGCCCTGCCGACCCTGGCGGAGACCTGGAACGCATCCTTCAGTCAGGTCCGCTGGGTCGTCCTCGCCTATCTCATAGCGCTCACCGGCCTGATCCTCGGCGCCGGCCGCCTCGGCGACAGGGTAGGGCGCCGGCGGGTGCTGATCGCAGGGATCGGCCTGTTCACGGGCGCGTCGCTGCTCAGCGGCCTGGCGCCGAGCCTGCCGTTCCTGGTCGGCAGCCGCGCGCTGCAGGGCGCGGGCGCGGCGACGATGATCGCGCTGAGCATGGCGCTCGCAATGGAGGCCGTTCCCGCGGGCAAGGTCGGGCGGGCCCTCGGCCTGATCGGATCCATGTCCGCAGTTGGGACCACGCTCGGCCCTTCGCTCGGCGGGGTGCTGATCGCCGGCTTCGGCTGGCGCGCGATCTTCCTGGTCACCGTTCCCCTCGGCGCCGCGACGCTCCTGCTCGTGGCGCGCGCTATCCCGGGCGACCGCGTCGAACCGAGAGGGGGCGGCTCGAACCGAGGCTCTGCGCCTTTGCTGCCCATGCTGATCGGGGACCGGAGGCTCGCCGCCAGCCTCGCGATGAGCGCGATCGTCGCCACCGTGATGATGGCGACCCTGATCGTCGGGCCCTTCTACCTGTCGCAGGCCCTGGGCCTCGGCGCAGCGCAGGTCGGGATCGCAATGTCGGCCGGTCCGTTCGCGGCCGCCCTCGCCGGCGTGCCGGCCGGACGCCTCGTCGACCGCTTCGGGGTGCATCGTGCCACCTGGCTCGGCCTCGCCGGAATGACCGCCGGCCTGCTCGCCCTGGCGGCGGTGCCGCAGAGTTTCGGCATTGCCGGCTACGTCGGCGCGATCGCGGTGGTGACCGTGCATTACGCCCTGTTCCAGACGGCCAACAACAGCAATGTGATAAACAATGCGCCGTCCGAAAGCCGCGGCCTGGCGTCGGGCCTGCTGAGCCTGTCGCGCAACCTGGGCCTGATCGCCGGAGCCTCGGCGATGGGCGCGATCTTCGCCTTCGCCTCTTCCAGCTCCGGCGTCGCCGCGGGGATGCGCGCGACCTTCACCGTCGCGGCGTTCCTCGTCCTGGTCGCGCTCGCGCTCGCCGTGCTTCAGCGAGGCGTTCGCACCATGTTGACCGGGCGCTCCCGCTCGTGGCAATCGGGAGCGGCCGAGCGGGTGTAGCTCAATGGCAGAGCAGAAGCTTCCCAAGCTTACGACGAGGGTTCGATTCCCTTCACCCGCTCCACGGCCCTCGGCTGCGATCAGCTCAAGCTCGCCTTCAGCTCGTCGAGAATCCGGAGCGAGGCGCAGACGTCGTCGAACATCAGCCGCACCCGCTCCTCGCCCGCGCGCGAGTGAAACATGCTCCCGGGCTCGAAGCGGTTCTTGCCGGTGATCGCGACCAGCACGTCCTCCGGCCCGATATAAGCGAAGATCCGCCCACTTTCGCGCAGCCGCAGCAGGAGGGCGCGCAGGGTCATCGATCCGAACAGCATCGTCGCCTCGTGCGGCTGCGAAGCATAGAGCTCGAACTTCTTCTCGAAATCGGGCGCGTTCTCGAGCGTCACCCGGACGAAGCCGCCCGAGGGCTTGAAGAAATTGAACAGGCCGCGATCGGGCACGGCGACCACCGAACCGCTTTGCGTGCGGCGGCGCTGGAAGGCGTAGACCTGGCCGCTGAACACCTGCGTGCGGTGCTTGCCGCTGCCGCGGGACAAAGTCGCCTCGTAGAAGGCGAACCGGCGGCCGTCGCCATCCTCGCCGTAGAAGAGGTCGGTGAAAACCGCGCTCGACAGCCAGCTCCCGAACAAGGGCGCGCGCGCCTCCGCGAGCACCGGCGGATCGAAGCCGGACGGCAGATAGGTCATCCCGCCCTGGGCGGCGAGCGCCTCGAGCGCGGGGTGCTTGATCCCCTCGCTGGCGGCGGCGAGCGGGCTCCATGCCAGGATGAAGGCTCCGATCAGCACGACCATGAAGAGGATGCTGCCGACGGTGCCGCCGAGCGCGTCCCCGGCGAGGAGTCCGGTGACGATCGCCGCGCCGATTCCGGCCAGCAGGACCAGCCAGAAACGGCGGACGGCGCGCCGTCGGGTCGTCTCGATGGTTGCGATCTGCTCGCGGACTGGGCCGTGAGTGCACAACGTCGTGAACGCGTCGGCGGTGAGCTCGGCCATCATTTCCCCCTCTGCCGGTGGCGGCGCAAAGTGGCGCGGTCCGGCGCTCCTGTCCAGAATCGTTCAAGCTCCAGCAAGCCGCCGCGCGCTAGGGCGCGGGCATCAATTCACGAGGAGCAAGTTCATGAAGAAGTTCGTGTTTTTGGGAGCCGCGGCGGCAGCTTTGCTGGCCGCTCCTTCGGCCGCCCAGCCGCAGCGCGACGGCGGCCGGGTCATCGACCGCGCCCAGATCGAGAGCCGAGTCCAGGCGATGTTCGCCCGGGTCGACGCGAATCGCGACGGCTTCGTCACCCAGGCCGAAGCCGAGGCGGCGCGCGCGGCGGTCCGCGCCCAGCGCCAGGAGCGGCGCGGCGAGCGCCGCCAGGCGCTGTTCGCCCGTCTCGACCGCGACGGCAACGGCGTCCTCAGCCGCGCCGAGTTCGAGGCGCCGCGCGGCCCCCGCGCCGAAGGCGAGCGCGGCGAGCGTCGCGCGCAACGCTTCCAGCGGCGCGGCCCGGGCTTCGCCCGCGGCCAGCGCGGCGGCATGCGCGGCGGCTTCGGCGCCCAGGGGTTGGCGCGCATGGATGTCGACCGCGACGGTCGGGTGTCGGTCGCCGAGGCGACACGCTTCCGGCTTGAGCGCTTCGACCGTATCGACGCCAATGACGACGGCCGCATCAGCCGCGAGGAGGTCCAGGCGGTCCGCGCCGAGCGCCGCACCCGCTGATCCGCCTGAAGGGGCTGCGACGACATGGAGCCGGGGCCGCGAGGCCCCGGCTCCTCTCGTTTCTAGAGCCCGCCGCGCACCGGCTCGTGCCCCATCGCCTCGAGCCGCGCGATGAGGTCCGCCTCGCAGCCGTCGAGCGCCGCTTCGTCCGCGCTGCGGATCACGAAATTCGCCCCGTATCGGCCGTCCCGGAAGAAGGGATAGGAGCCGATCTGGCAGCCATGGTGCGCGCGCTCGGTGGCAAGCAGCATCTCGGCGACCTCGCTCTCCGGCACCCTGCAGCCGATCGTCCGCGACAGCAAAGGCCGGCCGCCCTCGAGCCGATTGCTGAGACCTTCGAGCATCGAGGCGGCGATGTGCGGCACGCCGGCGAGGATGAAGATGTTGCCGACGCGGATCCCCGGCGCGCCCGAGGTCGGGTTCGCGATCAGCTCCGCCCCTTGCGGCACCCGCGCCATCCGCAGCCGCGCGTCGGTGATCCCGCCGCGCTCCCGGTAATAAGCTTCGAGCGCGGCGCGCGCCTCCTGATGGATCACGACCGGGACGCCGAGCGCCTCGGCGATCGCATCGACGGTGATGTCGTCGTGGGTCGGGCCGATGCCGCCGGTGGTGAAGAGATAGTCGTAGCTTTCGCGCAAAGCGTTGACCGCGGCGACGATGGCGGCCGTGTCGTCGGGGACGATGCGCACTTCGGCGAGGCGGATGCCCTGCAGGTTCAGCCACACCGCAATCGGCGAGACGTTCCGGTCCTGGATGCGGCCGGAGAGGATCTCGTCGCCGATGATCAGCAGGCCCGCCGTCCAGATCCGCTCGCTCGCCATCGCGAAGCGCATAGCGGCGGCGCCCCTCAAGCGATAGACCTGCGCGATGAGCATGGACTTGGCGCACCAAGACGAGCTGGAAAGGTGGCGGAGCGGCAGCCGCACCGGCGTGGGCGGCGTGGTGCCGCAGGCGCCTGCGATCGTGCTTCACATGCCCAAATATCCGCACAATGTCGGCCAGATCGTGCGGCTCGCCAGCGCTTATGGGATCGGGCAGGTCTGGTACAGCGGCGATCGAATCCGCGAGGCGATCGGCCTCAGGCTGCCGCGCGAGGAGCGGATGCGGCGGTACGAGGACGTCGTGCTCGTCAATCATCCGGACCCGCTCACGCGGCTGTGCGACGCCCTGCCCGATGCGCGGCCGGTCGCGGTCGAGCTCAGGCCCAATTCGGAGAACCTCGTCGACTTCATCCACCCGGACGCGCTGCCTGAGGAGGACCGTCAGCGGGGCGCACCCATCTACGTCTTCGGTCCCGAGGACGGATCGCTGCCGGGATCCCTGGTGAAGAGGTGCCACCGCTTCGTCGTCATCCCCTCCTACGAGTGCCTGAACCTGGCGGCGTCGGTGGCGACGATCCTCTACGACCGCATGGCGAAGATGCCGTCGGCCAATCGCCCGACGATCCGTGAGCGCGGACCGGCGCCGCGCGCCGCTCAGGGCTAGGCGGGCTCGCCAAGCCGCCGCCCCGCGCCTATATTCAAGCACATGTTCGAGACCATCGAGCGCGATCGCGCGATCATCGGCCGCGCCGGCGGCATCAAGCTCCACGGGCCCGAAGGGTTCGAAGGCATGCGCCGCGCCGGCCGCGCCGCCGCCGAGATCCTCGATGCTCTGGTGCCGCACGTCGTCGCCGGCGTCACCACCCAGGAGCTGGACGACATCGTCTACGCGGAGATGCGCGCCCGCGGCGCGGTGCCTGCGACCCTGGGCTATCGCGGCTATACGAAGAGCTGCTGCACCTCGATCAACCATGTCGTCTGCCACGGAATTCCCGGCGATCGTGCGCTGAGGGACGGGGACATCGTCAATATCGACGTCACCCCGATTCTGGACGGCTGGCACGGCGATACGAGCCGAATGTACCTGGTCGGGGACGTGCCGCTCAAGGCGCGGCGGCTCGTCGACGTGACCTACGAATGCCTGATGCTCGGCATCGAGCAGGCGCGGCCCGGCAACCATCTCGGCGACATCGGCCACGCCATCCACAGCCACGCCGAGAAGCATCGCTACGGGGTGGTCCGCGATTTCTGCGGCCATGGCGTCGGCCGCCAGTTCCACGATACGCCCGAAGTCGTCCATGTCGGCAAGCCAGGCGCGGGGCCGGAGCTCAGGCCGGGCATGTTCTTCACGATCGAGCCGATGATCAACATCGGCCGCTCCGAATGCAAATTGCTGGACGACGGCTGGACGGCGGTGACTCGGGACCGCTCGCTCTCCGCCCAGTTCGAGCATTCGGTCGGGATCACCGAGACCGGCTGCGAGATTTTCACGCAGAGCCCCGGGGGACTGCACAAACCGCCTTACGCCTGAGCGCGGCGCGCACGGAAAAGCCGGCCGCCCCGAGGGGCGGCCGGCCTCCTGGTCGTTCCGCTTTTGCGGTCAGTAGGTGATGGTGACGTTCACGGTGTCGCTGTAGCCGCCCGCGGGCGCCGAGGACTGGCTGCCCGGAATGCGGCCGTAGACCGTGAAGCTTTGCGCCGCGCCGGACCCGGTGTTGCCGACAGTAAAGGTGGCGCCGGTCCCGTCGCCCCACACCTGGGCCCGGGCGGCGTCCCGATAGAGCGTATAGTTCAGGGTGTTGCCGCTATAGGTCATGCGCCGGGTCGCGAAGCTCGCGCCGCTGCCGCCGCCGACGTCCGCCGCGGCGGTCCAGCCGGTCCCGTTGGTGCAGGTGACGCTGACGCTGCCGGTGCCGTCGACCGGCGAAGCGCTCAGCGTATCGACGCTGCCGAAGGCGACCGGGTTGGCCGAAACGGTGCAGTTCGCCGTCACCGTGGCGCTGACGCCGATGGTCGTGCCCTGGGTGCCGGCCGAAGCCGGAGCGGCGAAGCCGGCGGCGCAGAGGCCGGCCAGGATCGCGGTCCTGAAGCGGATCGAATTCATCACGTCGTTCACTCCTGTGATCTGGTCTTCGAAAGGCTGTCCACGCCTGTCCTTGCGGCCTCTACGGCATCGCCCGTTAAAGAATTGCTAGCGACGATCTGCGACAAAGCGGCAGTCGGCGAACGCGCCGGCCGAAGCGGGGCACAGATGACGTCGAGGCGGTTGAAGGAGCAAATTTCCGGAGCGGCGGAAGCGGACGACTTTGCCCGCATCTTCGCCGGCGCCGGGACGGCGATCGGCAAGCTGGCGCCCGACGGCCGTTTCCTGCTGGTCAACCAGCCTTTCTGCGAGCTCACCGGCTATGACCGCGATTCGCTCACCGCCGGCGCCTTCCAGCAGATCACCCATCCCGACGATCTGGAGGCCGATCTCGAAGCCGTCCAGGCGCTGCTCGCAGGCGAGGCGGAGCGTTATTCCCGCGACAAGCGCTACGTCCGCAGGAACGGGCGGGTGATATGGGTGCGGGTGACCGTGTCCCTGGTCCGCGACCCAGACGGCGAGCCCGATTTTTTCATCAAGGTCGTCCAGAACATCGACGCGCAGAAGATTGCCGAGCAGGTGCTTGCCGCCCGCGAGGCGCAGTTGCGGACGATCGTCGAGACGGTGCCTGTCGGCCTCCTGATCGCCGAGCTTCCGTCCGGACGGATCGTCGGCGGCAACTCCTATCTCGAGCAGCTGCTGCGCCACCCGGTGCCGCATTCCCGCGAGATCGCCGAATATGACCAATTGGCCTCCTACCATGCCGACGGCAGGCAGGTGGCGGCCAGCGAATATCCGCTCGCTCGGATGGCGCTGGAACGCGAGGAGAATCCGTCGCTGGAGGCGAACTACCGCCGCGGCGACGGCACTTTCGCCTGGATCCGGATGGAGGGGCGGCCCGTCCGCGATTCGACGGGGGAGATTTGCGGCGGCGTCGTCGCCGTCGTCGATATCGACGAGGAGCGAAAGGCCCGCGATCGCGCGGCGGAGCAGCTCGAGTCGCTTCGCAACCAGCTCATCCACACCTCGCGGGTGAGCGCGATGGGGACGATGGCCTCGACCATCGCGCACGAGATCAACCAGCCTTTGGTCGCGGTCGCGAGCTGCCTGCGAGGCACCATCAACCGTCTTCGCAAGGGCGGCGCGCCGGCCATCGACGAGGCCGTGCGATGGCTCGAGCGCGGCGAGCAGATCACCCTCCAGACGGGCGAGACCATCCAGCGGCTGCGGACGATGCTCGCCCATGGCGAGGCGAAGCGCGAGACCGTCCCGCTCGCCCGCCTGATCGAGGACGCCAATGCGATCGCGCTGGTCGGCCCAGCCGCGAAGGCGATCGCCTACAGCCAGGAGGTCGACCCCTCGCTGAAGGTCGACGCGGACGCGATCCAGATCCAGCAGGTCCTCATCAACCTCGTCCGGAACGCCGTCGAGGCGATGGCGGAGAGTCGCGACCGGCGCCTTTCGGTGACTGCGACCGGGGACGCGCACGGCGTCGAGATATGCGTCCGCGACAGCGGCCCGGGAATTGCCGAAGAGATGCGGGGAAACCTGTTCGAGCCGTTCCAGTCCAGCAAGCCCGGGGGCATGGGGGTCGGGCTCTCGATCTGCCGCACGATCGTCGAAGCCCACCAGGGCCGGATCTGGGTTGCGGACGGCGAGGAGGCAGGCGGGGCTTTCTGCTTCACCCTTCCGGTCGCCGCCTGAGCCGGTTGCGGCGCGCGCGCCGCTGCCATAACTCGGGGCGATGGCCGATCCGCGCGACGAAATGCTGAAGGCGATGGCCGCCCATCGCGGCCTCAAACTGGTCAAGTCGCGGCGGCGCAAGCCGGGCGGCGATTTCGGCCGCTACGGCCTCACCGATGCGAAAACCGGCCAGGACTGTTTCGGCATCGGCAAGGGCGGCCTCGAGGCTACGGCCGAGGAGATCGAGGATTATCTCCGTCGCGGCGCCGCGGCCGATTGGAAGCGCTCGCTCGGTGCGGCCGGCAAGGCGGCGGCCAAGGCGAGGCCGAAGAAGCGCGCGGATCCCGAACCGCCCCCGAAGCGGCGCGCGACTCCGTCCCCTACCCCCTCGGCTCCGCGAGCGGAGCCGGAGCCGGAGCCTGAACTGGTGGTGCGCGACGCCAAGGCTGCCGACGCCGCGGCGATCGCCGGATTGCTCGGTCTCGCTCTCGCCGACGTCAAGGCCGCTCTTCGTGCGCTCGTTCAGGCCGGGGAGCCGCCGGTCATCGCGGAGCAGGGCGAGCTGGTCGGCTGCGCGGCCTGGCACGTGATCCCGACGCTTCAGCACGGACAAGTGGGGCGGATCACCATGCTGAGGGTCGAGAAGGAGGCGCGGCGGCGCGGGGTCGGCAGGAGCCTCGTCGAGGCGACCGAGGCCCGGCTCGCGGACCGCGGCTGCGACCTGTTCGAGGCGGTCGGCGACATCGATCTCGAACAGGCCCAGGGCTTTTTCCGCCGCCTCGGTTACGAACGGACCAGCTATCGCTTCGCGAGGCGCTCAGCGAAAAACTAAGGCGGCGGTCGCTCGCGCAGCTCGCGCTCGACCGCTGCCCTCGCGGCCTCGCGGACCCACTGGGCGTCCGGAAAATCCGCTTCGCACCAGGCGCGGCGCAGCTGCTGGAGAAGCCGGGCGACCGGCGGGCCGGGGGCGAGGCCGAGCGCGAGGAGGTCTCGGCCGAGCAACGGGAAGCGCGGGCGCTCCCAACCCTCGAGGCTCCGCACTTCGGTCGCGATGCGCTCCGCGTCGAGCCCGCTCAGCAGGAACAGGTCGACAATCTCCCGGTCGAACAGGCTGGAGGAGCCGGCGATCCATCGCGCCGAACGCGCGCCGTCCGCCGGCTCGGCCATTTCGCGCAGGTATTTGCGCGCGCCGTTGGAGAGCCTGAGGCGCGCGGAGACCGCGTCGACAATATCCGGTTCTGTCGGCAGCAGCGCCGCCAGCCGGCGCAAGGGGTCCGGGGCGATGCCGAGCCGATTCTCCCGGGCGACCAGGCGCGCCAGGCGGGAGGCGTCGGCGATCTCCGGCAGGACCGGACGAAAGATGCCGCGCGCCACGATCAGTTCGACCGTAGGCGCCGGGTCGGGAAGGGCCAGGAGCTTCAGCAGTTCGTCGGCGATGCGTTCGCGCGACAACGCCATCAGGTCGTTCGCGCGGGCAATGCACGCTTCGAGCCCCTCCGGGTCCGGATCGCCGGCGCCGAAGCGGGCGTGAAAGCGGAAGAATCGGAGGATGCGCAGATGATCCTCGGCGATACGGGTGAGGGGGTCGCCGATGAAGCGGACCAGGCGGGCGTCGAGATCGGCGAGGCCGCCGAAATAGTCGAACACTTCGCCGCTGCGCGGCGCGGCGCTGAGCGCATTGATGGTGAAGTCCCGGCGGGCCGCGTCCTCGCGCCAGTCGTCGGTGAAAGCGACGGTGGCGCGGCGGCCGTCCGTGGCGACGTCGCGGCGCAGCGTGGTGACCTCGACCGGCCTGCCTGCGAGGACGGCGGTGACCGTACCGTGCGCGAGCCCGGTCGGCACCGCCTTGATCGCGGCGCCTTTGAGGCGTTCGAGCACCTCCTGCGGCGCAAGGCGGGTTGCGAGATCCACGTCGCTCACCTTCACGCCGAGCAGGGCGTCCCTCACGCATCCGCCGACGAAGCGGGTCTCGCCCGCGTCTGCGCCGAGCACGTCGAGCAGACGGCGCATCTCCGGCCGCGTGCGCCATTCGGTCTGCGGCAGCTTCATGCCGTGAGCTGCAAGCGGCGGCTGAGGTTGACGATCATCGCGGCGGTCGCGCCCCAGATCCGCCGGCCCTCATAGTCTATCTCGAAATAGGAGCGCTCGCGGCCGCGCCACATCACCGTGCGCACGGCCTGGTGCGCAGGATCGAGGAGATAGTCCAGCGGCGCCTCGAACATCGCGGCGACCTCGCCCGGATGGGGCCTGAGCGCAGCGTCGGGCGCGACGATGCCGATGACCGGCGTCACCTCGAAGCCGGTGATCGTGAGGTAGCGGTCGGCGATGCCGATCACGTCGACCTTGTCGCGGTGAAGGCCGATCTCCTCCTCGGCCTCGCGCAGCGCCGCCTCGATCGGCCCGGCATCCTCGGGGTCGAGCCGGCCGCCGGGGAAGCTGATTTGCCCGGGATGCTTGCGCATCGTTTCGGGGCGCAGGGTGAGGATCACGGTCGGGCGCGGGCGATCGACCACCGGAACGAGCACGGCGGCAGGGGTGATGCCGATCGCCTGCGCTTCCTCGTCCAGCGCGTCCCCTTCGATCAGGATCGGAGACCGCCGATGGCCGGCCTCTAGCGCTTCCCGCAGCCGGGCGGCGAGGGTCACGCGTCCGGCTCCAGCGCAAAGAAGGCGCCGCCGCTCCACAGGCCGGGAGGCCGTGCCCCCTCCGCGAGAGCGAGCTCGGCAAGCTCGTAATAGACCGGGCGCGCGATCAGGGCTTCGAGCCCCGCGCGGACTTGGACATAAGGGTGCGGTTCGTCTCTCCCGGGCTTGAGGCGGATCGGGTGTTCCGGGCCCGCGACAACCAGGTCGCCGGTGTTGAGACGGAAGCCGAGGCGGCGTCGCGCGCCTTCGCCCTCGCTCTTCAACTCGACCGCGACGAACGGCGCATCCTCGACCGCGATCGCCAGCTTCTCGACCGGCGTCACCAGCACGAAGCTGCCGTCGGGCTCGCGCCTCAGGATGGTCGAGAACAGCCGCACCATCGCGGGGCGCGCGATCGGCGTGCCCTGATGGTACCAGGTGCCGTCGCGGCCGATGCGCATCTCGCTGTCGCCGCAATGCTGCGGTTCCCATCTCTCCACGGGCGGCAGCTTCTTGGCCTCGGCCATCTCGGCGATCTCGGCGAGGCTGAGGCCGCTGAGGTCGGCGGGGGGCTCGGGCGCGGGCATGGCGTGGATGTAGCGGCCCGGCGGCGCGGGCGCAAAGGCGGGCCGCTTGCCCGAGCGCGAGGCGCGGCCTATCCGCGAGGCCGATGAGCGACGAGTTCGAAGGCCCGCGCACCGCGATCGTCACCGGCGGCGCCAGACGGATCGGCGCCGAGATCGTCCGTGCCCTCGCCGCGGACGGCTGGCATGTCCTCATCCATTGCCATCGCTCGCACGCCGAAGCCGAAGCTCTGGCGGCCGAGCTCGGCTCCGCCTCGATCGTCCGGGCCGAGCTCGCGGACCCGGACGCCGCGGCCCGGATCCTCTCCGCAGCGGACGGCCTTCCGCCCCTGCGTCTGCTGGTCAACAGCGCCTCGCGCTTCGTCTACGATTCTGCCGGGGACTTCTCCGTCGAGGGTTGGAACGCCCATTTCGACGTGAACCTGCGCGCCCCGGCGCTGCTCAGCCAGGCCTTCGCCGCCCGCGCCGAAAGGGGGCTGATCGTCAACCTGCTCGACGCCAAGCTGTGCCAGCCCAATCCGGACTTCTTCACCTACACAATCTCCAAGATGGGGCTCGCCGGGCTCACGGAGCTGCTCGCCCGCGCCCTGGCGCCGCGCATCAGGGTCTGCGCGATCGCGCCGTCGGTGACGCTCGTCTCGGGACCGCAGTCCCGCGACAACTTCGAGCAGGCTCACAAGATGAACGCCCTGGCCCGCGGCGTCGAGGCGGCGGATATCGTCGCCGCTTTGCGCTTCATCCTCGCCGCGCCGGTGCTGACCGGCCAGACCATCACCCTGGACGGCGGCCAGCGCTTTCTGTCTCTGCCCCGCGACGTTCAGTTCATGGAGCCGCGATGATGGTCGAGACCACGAAGCTCGACGGCCTCGTGCCCGACCGGCTGCGGCCGCGCAGCCGCAAGATCATGCTCGAGGATTTCGCGCTCGACCTCGACATCGGCTTCCACGATTTCGAGATCGGCCGGCCGCAGCGGCTGCTGCTCACCGTCGAATTGTGGGTCGGGGAAGCCTATTTCGCCGGCGAGGACGAGGCGGCCGGCGCGTGGGACTACGACTTCCTGCGCACCGAGATTCTCGCCCTGGTGCGCGGCCGCCGGTTCAACCTCCAGGAGACCCTGGTGCGGGAGGTCTACGAGCTGGTCGCTGCGCGGCAGGGCGTCGAGGCGCTGCGGGTGCGCTCGCGCAAGCCCGACATCTATCCGGACTGCGCGGGAGTCGGAGTGGAGCTCGCCTCCTTCTGATTGCGCTCAGCGCCGGCCGCGGGTGCGGACGCAGGGCCCGAGCGAGTCGAGCACCAGGCGGTAGTCGGCCGCGATCGCCGCAGCTTCCTCGCGAGTCACCTCGGCGAGGCTCTGCGCAGGCAGGGCCCGCGGCAGGCCGCAGGCGAGCCTGTACCACAGCAGCGTCTCGGGCCGCGGCGCCGCCGCATTCTCATCGACGATCTCGGCCAGCGACACCGCCCAGCGCGGTTGCTCGCCCGGCCGACGCAGCACGCTCAGCGAGACCGGCCGGCCGCTCTGCGTCTGCAGGAAGATCTGGGTTTCGCTCTCGCCCGCGACGGCGCCGGGAACGTGGAAAGCGCGGCCGATCGCGACGATGCGCGGAGCGGCGTCGGGAGCGCTCGCCTCCCGCAGGATCGCGCGCAGTCGCTCGGCGGTCGCGGGGATATATGGGAGCTGCGCGTCGGGCGCGATCAGCCGCAGCTCGTTCGGGCGCCCCGGCACCGGCGCGGCGAGCAGCAGGAGCTCGGTGCGTCGCGGCAGACGGGCGGCGCGCCCGCGCGAATCGTCGGGGAGGTCGACCAGCCATGCGAGCCGCGTCGGCAGCGGTCCCGCGCTGCGAATCAGCGAGACGACGTCCCCCTCGACGTAGAAGCGGCGATGTCCCGGCGCGACCCCGACGGCTTCGCGGGCACGCACGGGGATCGCACGCACAACCCGCACATGCACCGCGACCGGTGCCGCGAGGGCGAGATCAGCGGCGTCGGCATAGCTCGGCCCCGGCGCGGGCACCGGCGCCGGAGTCGCTTGCGAATCAAGGCCGTAGCCGAGTGACGACGCGATCAGCAGCGCCGCCGTGATGCCCGCAAAGGTCATTGCCAGTCCTTCCGTCCCATCCGCCGGCCGCTAGACCGCGCCAGCTTAACCGCTGCTTGCCGCGGAATTCCGCCATTGTTTCGCATCCACACCGAGGGATTGCGTCGCTTCCGCCGCCGCATTAGAGGACCAGCCTCATCCACCCCCCGTGGGGCAGGTGAACCGAAGCTGGATCGCTGCGTTGTGCGTGTGCCGGTCTGTCTAAGAAATGGGAGTGTGGCTGATTAATGGCATATGCTGACCAAAGGATGAGCGCAGGCCGGATCTGGGCGATCGTCATCGTTGCCCTGCTCCACGCCATCATCGGCTACGCATTCGTCAGCGGCCTGGCGATGAGAGTGATCGAGAAGGCGAGGGAAGACCTCAAGACCTTCGACGTCGAAGAGCCGCCGCCCCCCGAGGAAGAGCCGCCGCCCCCGCCGCCGGACCAGCCGACCCAGCCTCCGCCGATCTCCGCTCCGCCGGTGCTGAACCGCGTGCAGCAGCAGCCGACCATGTCGGCGCCGCCGCCGCCGCCGGTCGCGCCGATGAACTTCGCGCCCCCGGCTCCGCCGGCTCCGGTCGCGCCGCCTCCGCCTCCGCCTCCCCCGCCGCCGCCGCGCCAGGCCGCGCGTCCGGCGCAGCATCGCAGCGGCACGATCACCAACGACGACTATCCCGCCGCCGCGATCCGTGCCGAAGCGCAGGGGACGACGACGATCCGCATGTCGGTCGGCGCCGACGGCCGAGTCAGCGGCTGTACGGTCACCCGTTCGAGCGGCAATTCGTCGCTCGACAGCACCGCCTGCAGCCTCGCCACGCGCCGCTTCCGCTTCACCCCGGCGCAGGACGAGAATGGCAACAACGTCGCCGGCAGCGCCACGCGGAGCATCCGCTGGCAACTGCCCGAGAATTAACGGGGCCCCGCGGCCCGCAATCAACCCTTTGTCGATGAGAGGAATGTGAGATCATGACAACCCCAGCAGCCGGCGGCGAAGAAAACCCCTATGGCCTTTTCCGAGCCCTCTCCGAAGGCGGTGCCATCGCCTATGCGACCTTCGGCATCCTCGTGATCATGTCGGCGGCGTCCTGGTACATCCTGTTCGTGAAGCTGTTCGAGCAGCAGAAGATCTTCAATCAGGGACGGCGCGCGCGCACGACCTTCTGGCAATCGGCGAACTTGCGAGAAGGCGCGCAGAAGCTCGAGAAGAACAGCGCCTACCGCCAGATCGTCGACGACGGAATCCGCGCTCTCGAGCAGCACGACAAGCTGACCGATCCGATCGACCAGCATGACTGGATGCTCGGCTCGCTGCAGCGCAGCCAGGGCGCGATCGCAGCGCGGCTCTCGACCGGCCTCGCCTTGCTCGCGACCGTCGGCTCGACGGCTCCGTTCGTCGGCCTGTTCGGCACCGTGGTCGGCATCTACCGCGCCCTCATCCGGATCGGCGCCGCCGGCCAGGCTTCGATCGACGCAGTCGCGGGCCCGGTCGGAGAGGCGCTGATCATGACCGCCCTCGGCCTGGTCGTCGCGGTTCCGGCGGTGATGGCCTACAACTGGCTGATGCGCCGCAACAAGGCGATCGTCGAGGAGCTCGCGAAGTTCTCGAACGACCTGCACGGCTACATGATGTCGGGCGGCCAGGTCCGTCCGGTGGTCGCCACGGCCGCCGGCGGGCGCGGCGGCACGGCCGGCACCTCGACCGGTGGCGGCACCGCCGCGGCGACCGGCTCCAGCACCACCGGCTCGGTCGGCGGCGCCCCGGCCGGCGGCACCTCGCCGACGCGTCCCCCGGTCTCCGGCGCGGGCGGCGCGAGCAACGTCAGCCCGGGCGGGACGACCTCCTCCGGCAGTGCGGGCGGAACCACCAGCTCGGGCCCGAAGAAGGTCTGACGGATAAGCGGGGCGGCTCGCGCCGCCCCGCACCCCCGTCGTCGAGCGCACCGGAACCCAAGCGAGGAATTCAGATATGGCCATCAATGTCGGCCAGAATGAAGGCGAAGAAACCCCGATGTCGGACATCAACACGACGCCGCTCGTCGACGTCATGCTGGTGCTTCTGATCATCTTCCTCATCACCGTCCCGATCGTGCTCCAGACGGTCGAGGGCGTGACCCTTCCCAAGGTCGAATATGAGCCGACCACGACGACGCCGCACAACGTCAACCTCTCGGTCAAGGCCGAGAACGGCCAGTGCAAGGTCTATTGGGGTCTCGAAGAGGTGACGTCCCAGGAGCTGCTCGAAAAGGCCGACACGGCGCTCAAGGCGGAGATCGAGCGCCTCGGCGGCCCCGGCGCGCAGATCGCGGACGAGGACATTCCCGAGGCGCACATCCGCGGCGACGTCAACACGCCCTATCGCTGCATCGGCGGCACCGTCTACACCATGCAGCGCGCCGGCTTCACCCGCGTCGGGTTCATTTCCGAGCCGACGCCCGGCGTCGACTTCGAATAAGCATTAGGTCAGGAGTTTCCCGAAATGGGTGCAGCGGTAGCCAGCAGCGACAGCGACGAACCGATGATGGACATCAACACCACGCCTCTCATCGACGTGATGCTGGTGCTCTTGATCATGTTCATCATCACCATTCCGATCCAGTCGCACGCGGTGAAGATCGACCTTCCGGTCAACGATCCGAACCAGCCCGCGCCGCCCGTGGATCCGATCAAGAACAAGATCGTGATCATGCCGGACCGCACGGTGCTGTGGAACGACGCGCCGGTCGATCTCGTGACCCTGCGTCAGTATCTGGAGCTCAGCACCCAGATGCAGCCCACTCCCGAGCTTCACCTGCAGCCGCACCCGGAGGCGCAATACGAGCTGGTCGACGAGGTGCTCGCCGTGACCAAGCGCGCCCAGGTGACGGCAATGGGATTCGTCGGCAACGAGGCTTACGCAAACGCCTTCTGAGCCTCGCGCTCAGTTGAAAAGGGGGAGAGGGCGGTCTTCGGGCCGCCCTTTTTCTTTGCGATCGCTCAGGCGGCGAGCCCCTCGAACTGCATCCTGGCCAGCCGGGCGTAGAGACCCCCGCGGGCGCTGAGCGTGTCGTGGGTCCCTTCCTCCACGATCCGGCCCTGATCGAGGACGATGATCCGGTCGGCGGCGCGGACCGTGGCGAGACGGTGTGCGATGACGAGGGTGGTGCGGCCCTCGAACAGGCGTTCGAGCGAACCCTGCACCAGGCGCTCGGACTCGGCGTCGAGCGCCGAAGTCGCTTCGTCGAGCAGCAGCAGAGGCGCGTCGCGAAGCAAAGCGCGGGCGATCGCGATGCGCTGGCGCTGGCCGCCCGAGAGGCGGGCGCCGCCTTCGCCGAGGAAGGTGTCGAGGCCCTGCGGCAGGCGCCGCAGGAACTCCGCGGCATTTGCGGCCTCGGCGACCTCCCACAGACGGTAGTCCGGTGCGTCCCACAGGCCGTAGCGCAGATTGTCGCGGGCCGAGGCGGCGAAGATCACGGTCTCCTGCGGGACGAGAGCGATCCGCCTGCGGATCTCGCCCGGGTCCGCCTCGCGGACGTCGACGCCGTCGACCCGGACCGCCCCTTCGGCCGGGTCGTAGAAGCGCTGGGCGAGGTTGAACAAGGTCGATTTGCCGGCGCCGGACGGACCGACCACCGCCAGCGTCTCGCCCGCTTTCACGTCGAGGCTAAAGCCGTCCAGCGCGCTCACCTCCGGGCGGGTGGGATAGCGGAAGGTCACCTGCTCGAAGGAGAGCGTGCCGCGCGGCGGGTCGGGCAGCTTCACTGGATAAGCAGGCGCCTGGATCTGGGGCACCTCGGCGAGCAGCTCGGCGAGCCGGCCGGCCGCCCCGGCGCCGCGCAGCAACTCGCCATAGACTTCGCTCAGCGCTCCGAACGCGCCCGCGACGATGCCGCCGGTGAGCACGAAGGCGGCGACCGTCCCGCCGCTCACCTCGCCTTGGCTGACGCCGACCGCCGCCTGCCACATGACCAATGTGATCGACCCGAAGACGAGCGCGATGACGATGCACGTCATCGCCGCGCGCACGAGGATGCGGTGGCGCGCGGTGCCGTAGGCTCTCGCGACGGCCTCGCGGAAGCGGCCCGCTTCGCGCGCCTCCTGGCCGAAGGCCTGGACGATCTTCATCGCGCCCAGCGTCTCGGAGGCCACCGCTCCGACGTCCGCGATCCGGTCCTGCGTCGAGCGCGAGATCCGGCGCACCCGGCGACCGAGGATTGTGATCGGGACGATGACCATCGGGATGACGAGCAGCAGCTGCCCGGTCAGCGCCGGGGACAGGGTGAAGAGGTAGGCGATCCCGCCGAGACCCATCACCGTGTTGCGCAAAGCGGTGGAGACTGCGCTCGCGACAACCGTTTCGATCAAGACCGTGTCGGCGGTGAGGCGCGATGCGATCTCGGACGGGCGGTTTTCCTCGAAGAAGCGCGGTTCGAGCCGCAACAGATTTTCCTGCACGTCGGTGCGGATCGCGGCGACGACGCGCTCGCCGAGCAGCGAGATCAGGCTGAACCGGGTCGCGGTGGCGATCGCGAGCACGACGACGATGCCGAGCAGGTAGCGGAAATGGGCCGAGATATCGCCGCCGCCGCCGGCGAAGCCGCGGTCGATGACCCGGCGGAAGCCGTCCGGTATGGCCAGGGTCGCGCCCGCGGCGACGAGGAGCGCGACCATGGCGCCGGCAAGCATCGCCTTGTGGCGCAGCGCATAGAGCCACACCATCTTCAGGCTGCCGATGCTCCTGGCCGGCGGCGGCTCGCTCGTCTCCTTCATGGCCGCGGCCTAGCAGCCGCACCGGGACCGCTCAATGCCGCTCCGGACCGCGCCCCGGGCGAAGCTTATCCACAAGCGCTTCGCCGCGGCGTTGACCGGGGCTTCCGCAGCGCCCACATGGGGTCCGGATGCTTTACGACGCCTACGAGATGCAGCGCTCGCTGCTCGCCGGGGCCAGCACCCTCGCCAATATGGGCGCAGGCTGGCTCCAGAACCCCGCCAACCCGCTCTCTTATGCAGGCATGGGGCCCATCGTCGCGTCTGCGCTCGACGTCTTCGCCCATGCTTCGGCGCCGCGCGGCAAGCCCGATTTCGGGCTGGAAACGACGGTTGTCGACGGCAGGACGGTCGCCGTCCGCGAGGAGATCGTGCTGAGGAAGCCGTTCGGCCAGCTCAAGCGCTTCCGGCGCAAGGGCGTCGCGAGCGGGCCGAAGCTGCTGATCGTCGCGCCGATGTCGGGCCATTATGCGACTTTGCTGCGCGGGACGGTCGAGCGCATGCTGCCGCGACACGACGTCTACATCACCGACTGGCGGGACGCGAAGCTGGTCCCGCTCGAGGCCGGGCGCTTCGACCTCGACGATTATATCGATTATCTGGTGGAGTTCCTGGAGGCGATCGGACCCGGCGCGCACATGCTTGCCGTGTGCCAGCCTTCTGTTCCCTGCTACGCCGCCGCCGCGCTGATGAGCGCCGACAAGCATCCGGCGCGGCCGCGCACGCTGACGATGATGGGCGGGCCGGTCGATACGCGCGAGGCGCCGACCGCCGTCAACGTTCTCGCCACCCAGCGGCCGCATTCCTGGTTTCAGCAGAACGTGATCGCGACCGTCCCCTATCTCTATCCGGGCGGCGGCCGGAAGGTCTATCCGGGCTTCCTCCAGCTCGCCGGGTTCATGGCGATGAACCTCGGCGACCACCTCACCAGCCACTGGGAGATGTTCAAGCATCTCGTCCAGGGCGACGGCGAGAGCGCGGACGCCACCAAGCAATTTTACGACGAATATCGGGCGGTCTGCGACATGACCGCCGAATTCTACCTGCAGACGGTCGACGCGGTCTTCCAACGGCACCTCCTGCCCAATGGCGAGCTCACCCATCGCGGGCGGCCGGTGGATCCCGGGGCGATCAGGGACGTCGCCCTGCTGGCGATCGAGGGCGAGCGCGACGACATTTCGGGAGTCGGCCAGACCAAAGCGGCCCTGCGCATCTCGCGCAGCCTGCCGGCGGAGATGAAGCGATACCATCTGGCCGAGGGCGTCGGCCATTACGGCATCTTCAACGGCAGCAAGTGGCGCGACCGCATCGCTCCGGTTGTCGAGGAATGGATCGTCCGCCACAACGGCTGAACTCCGGCGAACCTTGGCGGGGCATCTTGCCTCGCCCGCCTGCAGGGCCGGCAGCGGTTCTTTGCCGACTTCTATGGTTACTGCTTTATTCACCACTTTTACTTGGTGCTTCTGAAGCGCTGCAGGGTGCGGCCCGGGCGGCCGGGCCCGGGTTTTTCTTCCCGCCGCTTTAACTAAGCATCAAACGTCTGCCGGTACGGAACATGGACCAACGACCAGCCGGCATTGGATAAAGATGTACCACGCCCCGGTTCCCCTGGATGTCGACGAGCAGGAATTCGAGTCCCCGGAACTCGCTCCCGAGCCCGTCGGGGCGGAAACCGGCAGCGACCGGCTCCGCGAAGCCCATCTCCTCCACGGACAGGTCGAGGCGCGGGCGCTGTTCGCTCCCTATTTCGCGATCGTCGGCGTCGGCGCCGCCTTGCTCACCGGCTGGGCGATGTTCGGCGCCGTCCGGCTCGAGCTGATCGTCGGCTGGGTCGCGATCGTTTCCTTCCTCAACTGGGCCGTGTGCCGGCGCGCGCTCGAGGCGGCGGCCTGGGGCGGCAAGAATCAGCGGCCGCACCGGACGTGGGTCTCGGTCGCCGAGGCGCTCGGCCTCGCCTGCGTCTGGGCGTCGCTCCCGACCTATGCCTTCGCCACCCAGGCGCCCGACGTCCAGATCGTGATCGGCGGCGCGATGGCCGCGATGGTGACGGCGGCCGTCGCCCTGTCCGCGGTGCCGGCCGCCTCCTTCACCTGGATCAGCACGCTGACCGCGGCCTTCTGCCTCACCTATTTCTTCGGTTCTCGATCGCTCGATCCGAAGCTCGGCCTGACCTTCCTCGGCGTGGCCGCGGTCGGCATCTTCGGCATCGCCCGGCTGACCCGCTGGACCTTCGAGCAGCTGCAGACCATCGCCCGCACCCGCACCCAGGCCGAATCGATCCGCCTGCTGCTCAAGGAATATGAGCATCGCGGCGTGGGCTGGCTGTGGCAGGTCGATTCGGAGAATCGCGTCGTCTACATCTCCTCGCGCATGACCGGGCTGATCGGCCGGGCGCCGGCGCAGGTGGTCGGCCACTCGCTCCCCGCCACGCTCGGCGGCAGCAGCGCGCTGGGCCAGACCCTGCTTTCCCGCCAGCCCTTCGCCAATCTGGAGATGGAGCTGAAGACCCGCCGCGGCACGCGCTGGATCAGCCTGTCGGGCGACCCGGTGATCGACATGACCGGCATCTTCCAGGGCTTTCGGGGTGTCGGCTCCGACGTGACCGAAGTGCGCAAGACGCAGGAGCGGCTCACCAACCTTGCGAACATGGACGTGCTGTCGGGCCTGCCTAACCGCGGCCGCGTGCGCCAGCTGCTCGGTGAGGCGCTGGACGGCGCGGCGGCCACCAATGTCCCCTGCGCCATCATGTTCCTCGACCTCGACGGCTTCAAGCCGGTCAACGACACGTTCGGCCACCCCAAGGGCGATGCGGTGCTCAAGAGCGTGTCGCAGCGCCTCGTCCGCGAAGTCGCGGCGATGGGCGATGTCGGCCGGATCGGTGGCGACGAATTCGCGATCGTGGTCCGCGACGCGCAGAGCCGCAAGCGCGTGGAGGAACTCGCCCGCCGCATCATCGCCGCGATCGCCGAGCCTTATTATATCGACAAGGCCGAGATCCGCATCGGCGTCTCGATCGGCTGCGCCTTCGGCCCGATCGACGGCAAGAGCGTCGACGACCTCATCCAGAAGGCGGACCTCGCGCTCTATCAGGCCAAGGCCCAGGGCCGCGGCATCTGCTGCTTCTTCAACTCGGACATGGCCAACGAGCAGGAAGACCGGCTGCGGATCGAGCAGGACATGCGCACCGCTCTGGCCACCAACCAGTTCCGCCTGCTCTACCAGCCGCTGATCAGCGCCACGGACCAGAGCCTGCTCGGCTTCGAAGCGCTGATCCGCTGGCAGCACCCGACCCGCGGCGTCGTCTCCCCGCTCGATTTCATCCCGCTGGCCGAAGAGACCGGCCTTATCATGCAATTGGGCGACTGGGTGATCGAGGAGGCGTGCCGCGCCGCAGCGGTCTGGCCCGCCAACATCACCGTGGCGGTGAACGTGTCCGCCAAGCAACTGGTGTTCCCGGCGCTCCCCAACACGGTCAGCGAAGCACTTGCCCGCCACCGCCTCCAGGCGAACCGTCTCGAGCTGGAGGTCACCGAATCGATCTTCCTGGGCGAGAATGCGCACACGCTGGACGTGCTGAAGCGGCTGCGCACGCTCGGCGTCGGCATCGCGCTGGACGATTTCGGCACCGGCTATTCCTCGCTCGGCTATCTGAACAAGGCCGTCTTCCACAAATTGAAGATCGACGGCTCGTTCGTGCGCGAGGCGGCGGACAACAAGGAAGCGATCGCGATCATCCAGTCGATCGTCCAGCTCGCCAAGAGCTTCCGCATGACCGTGACCGCCGAAGGTGTGGAGACGGCGGACGACTTCACCCGCATGCGCGACCTGGGCGTCCACCAGATCCAGGGCTATCTGTTCGGCCGCCCGATGAGCTTCGAACGCGCGACCGAGCTGGTCCACGGCCTCCAGGCCCGCCTCAGCGCCTAACGAACTCCTGCTTCCACTTCGCCCCCTGACCGCGCATGATGGCGCGTCCAAATTCGGGGAGGGCGGCATGAAGAAACTGGTTCAGGCTGGAATGATCTGCGCGGCGGTGACAACCGTGACCGGCACAGCGCAGGCGCAGCGGCGCGGCGCCGCCACCAGCGCCTACACCGCGCTCGATCTCAAGCGCTGCACCGTGCTCAGCTCCAACCCGGACGAAGGCGCCGGCACCGACTGGCGCTGCCCCGGCTATCGCGGCATCCCGCTGCTGGTGGCGGAGGATGACCTGCGCTTCGACATCAACGCCGGCGTGGACACCGCCGATTTCGAAACGGCGAGCCGCTTCAACTCTCCCGGGCCGCGCGTCGAGTGGCGGCTGCGCGGCGGGCAGCCGTTCGCGATCATCTATCGGCTTGTTCTGAGCTGGAACGATCTGCCGAAGCGCACCATCTTGGGCGTGGAGACGATCGGGCGGCGGGGTCGCCCCGGCTGCCTGGTCGCATGGGTCGCCGCTTCGGCGCCCAATGCGAACGCCGTCGCGCGCCAGCAGGCGGACCAGCGCGCCGCCAGCTTCCGGTGCGGGCGTGACCGGCCGGCCCGCATCGGCGATCTTGAAAATCTGTTGCCCGTTGCGGACTGACGGTCGGTCGCGTCGGCGCGGACGAAGGGTAAAAGGCGCCCCCGGCCGAGTGGGGGTAGCGGCCAGGGGCGCAGGCAGTGCGTGGCGGGCGGCGAGCGCGCCACGCAACGGCCTCAATCGTTGGTCGGGATGCCGCCGGCGCGCTGCCACTCGGCAGCCGTACGGCAAATCCGGCGCATGATGCGGCTGCCGGTCAAGTCGGCGCTGACGCAGATCCGCCGCTCGCTGCTGGCGGGGCTTTGATTCTGGCCCCGGACGGCTGCGCCGGTGCGGGCGGCGGCAGGCGCGGCCTGCGCCGGAGCCAGGCTCCCGGCAAGCGCGATGCTGGCGACCGCCATGGTGAGGAAGCGGATGCGAGGAACGATGGTCATGGTGAATAGCCTCCCGAAGCGCGGGAGACCTTCTGTCCACCCGCCACTGTGTTAGTGCACTAGTCATGCCAAACAGCGGCCGGACGGCGCCGATCTTGCTGCTACACACGTAACACCCCGCGCCCATTCGGTTTTCTTTTCCTTGGCTTTTCTCGAACTTCGTGCCCACCGCCGGTGACTTGGCCGCCGCTGTCCGCAGGCGGACAGGCAACCGTTCGGAAGCGGTCAGCGCGTGGCGGCGCGCTTGGTGCGCAACGTCGGATCGGCCCCGGCGGGGTCTTCCGGCCAGGGGTGCTTGGGGTATCGGCCGCGCATTTCCTTGGCCAGAGCATGCCAGCTGCCCCGCCAGAAGCCCGGCAGATCGCCGGTCGTCTGGATCGGGCGCCCGGCGGGGGAGGTAAGCGCCAGGATCAGCGGGACCGAGCCGCCTGCGATGCGCGGATGCTCGCTCAGCCCGAACAGCGCCTGCACGCGCAGGGTAACGGTCGGGCCGGCTTCCGCCTCATAATCGATCTCGTGCCGGCTCCCGGCCGGGCTGTGGAAGTGCGATGGCGCGAGCCGCTCGAGCCGCTGCCGCCCATCCCAGCCGAGCAGCGCCTCCAGCGCCGCTTCCAGCCCGCCACGATCCACCTCGCCAAGCTTGCGCTTGCCCGCAAGCAGCGGCGGCAGCCATTCGTCCAGCCGCTCCAGCAGCGCATCGTCGTCCAGATCGGCCACCGCAGCGGAGCGCCGGGCGAATGCCGCCCGCTTGCGTAGCGCCAGGGCGGCGGGCGGCCAGGGCAGGAGCTGCAGCCCGCCGTCCCGCACCCCCGCGAGCAGCGCCGCCTCGATCGCGGCCGGATCGACGTTCCGGTCCTCCCCGCCGCCCAGCAGCAGGGCCCCCAGCCGCCGCCCGTGCGTCGCCCGCACGCCCCCGCTCGCCGCATCGAAGCGCACCTCCGTGCCGGCGGTGACGCGGTCGGCGAACAATTCCTCCACCTGCGCGCGCGTGATGGCCGCGGCGCTGAGGACCCGCGCGCCGCCCGCGGCGCCGCCGACCTCCGCAACCGCCAGCCACTCCTCGCGCGCCAGCGGCGAGACGGGATCGAGCCTGAACCCCCGCCCCCCGACGCTCAGCCACTCCTCACCCGACGGCCCCCGCCGCCGCGCGAGCCGGTCCGGAAAAGCCAGCGCCACGCACGCGCCCGCGTCGCCGCGCCCACCGCCGCCATCGCCAGCCACCAGGCGCAGCCAGCGCCGCGCCAGCCCCCGCGCCGCCTCCGCACGCTTGCCCTTCTCGCCCCGCCAGCGCCGCAGCCGCCCCTCGAGATCCGCGTCATTCCCTCCCAAGCCCCGCTCCGACAACAACAACGCCACCTCCGCCGCCGTCGCCCCCCAGCCGCGCGCCTGCGCCTCGATCAGCATGTGCGCGAGCCGCGGCGGCAGCGGCAGCCCGGCAATCGCCCGCCCGTGCGCCGTCGGCCGCCCCTCCCCACCGATCGCCCGGAGGCTGAGCAGCCGCGCCCGCGCCTCCTCGACCGCGGCGGCCGGCGGGGCATCGAGCCAGCGCAGGTCCCGCGGATCGCCGACGCCCCAGATCAGCGCGTCCAGCACCAGCGGCGACAGGTCCGCCTCCAATATTTCCGGCGGATCGAAGCGCGGCAGGCCCGCGGTCGCGGCCTCCTCCCATAAACGATAGACCCGCCCCGGCCCCTGCCGCGCCGCGCGGCCGGCCCGCTGCGTCACCGCCGCCTGGCTCGCCCGCTCCGTCACCAGCCGGGTCAGCCCCGCCGCCCGGTCGTAACGCGGCCGTCGCGCGAGCCCTGAGTCGACCACGACCCGCACACCGTCCAACGTCAGGCTGGTCTCCGCGATCGACGTCGCGAGCACCAATTTGCGGCGCCCCGTGCGCGGCGCGGCGATCGCCGCCCGCTGCTCGGCGGGGTGAAGACTGCCGTGGAGCCGGTGGAGGTCGACCCCGGCCGGCAGCGCCAGCCGCTCGGCGGTGCGCTCGATTTCCGCCACGCCGGGCAGGAATGCCAGCACGCCGCCTTCGGCTTCCGCCACCGCCCGCCGGATCGCCGCCGCCATCCCATCCTCGATCCGCTGCGCGGGCCCCCGCCCCAGATGGACGATCTCCAGCGGGAAGCTGCGCCCCTCGCTGGCGATCACCGGCGCATCGCCCATCAGCGTCGAGAAGCGCGCCCCGTCCAACGTCGCCGACATTGCCAGCAGGCGCAGGTCCGGCCGCAGCCCCGCCTGCGCATCGAGCGCCAGCGCCAGCGCGAAGTCGCTGTCGAGGCTGCGCTCATGCACCTCGTCGAACAGCACTGCGCCGACGCCGGCCAGCTCAGGATCGCTCTGGATGCGCTTCAGGAAAATGCCCTCGGTGAGCACCGTGATCCGCGTCGCGGCCGATCGCTTGCTGTCGAGCCGCGTCGCATAACCGATCGTCTCGCCGACCCGCTCCCCCGCCAGCTCGGCCATCCGCTCCGCCGCCGCCCGCGCCGCCAGCCGCCGCGGCGAAAGCAGCAGGATCTCGCCCGCGCACCAGCTCTCCCCCAGCAGCGCCGGCGCCACCGCCGTCGTCTTCCCCGCCCCGGGCGGCGCCACCAGCACCGCATTGCTCCGCACGCGCAGCGCCGCCAGCAGATCGGGCAGCACCGCAAGGATCGGAAGGCCGCTCATGCCGCCCTCCTATCGAACCGGTTGGCGGATCGCCACGCGCGCTGCATAATGACTGGATGCACGTCACCCGCCGCGCCGTCCTTGCTGGCCTTGCGCTCCCCGGCCTCGCCGCCGCAGCCAAACCGGCCGGCCCCGTGTCCTTCGCGGCCCAGGATGGGGTGCCCGTCACCGGCCGCCTCTACGGCCGTGGACCGCGCGGAGTGGTGCTGGTCCCGGGCGGCCATGGTGTCGGGGAGACCTGGCATATTCAGGCGGAGCGGCTCGCCCGCGCCGGCTTCCACGTGCTCGCCGTCGACTATCGGGGAAGGGGCCGCGCGGGGGGCATCGCACCGGACGACGAAAAGGCGCACCTGGACGTCATCGGCGCCGCCCGCCACCTGCGCGCCCGCGGCGCGCGCAGCATCGCGCTGGTCGGCGCGAGCTGGGGCGGCTGGGCTGCGGGCACGGCCGCCATCGCCGCGCCCGGTCTGGCCGAGCGGATCGTGCTCCTCGCCCACAGCCCGTTCGATCACCCGGAGCGCCTCGGCGGCCGCAAGCTGTTCATCCTCGGCCGCGACGACCGCGTCGGCTCGGGCAAGCTCCGGCTTGAGGACGTCCAGAAGCAGTATGACCGCGCCCCCGCGCCCAAGCAGCTGGTCCTCCTCGACGGCGCCGCCCACGCCCAGTTTCTCTTCCTCACCGACCAGGGCCCGCGCCTCGGCCGGGAAATCCTCCGCTTCCTCAGCGCCGCCTGACGCACGCCCAGCCCACCCCGTCCACGCCTGCGCACCCAAATAGCGGGGCGTGCGTTGGCGCGCCGAGATCGAAGGAGGAATCCATGGCCAAGACCCTGTCCCAATTCACCATCAGCAGCGAAGGCGAGGGCTACGTCCTGCATGTCGAGACCGACGACGGCCAGACGCTGGACATCCAGGCGACTTACGAGCAGCTCGACCTGATCAGCGAAGCGATCGAGGAGCGGCTGGACGAGGACGAGGAGGACATGCTCGTGGTCGAAGGCGAGGGTTGAGCCAGATACCTATTGGGAGCGCTCCTCATCGCGGAGCCGCTCCTGATAGCGCTTGATCACAAGTTCCAGCTCCGGCCACGCTGCCGCGGCGCGGGGCTCGGAACGCCAGCGCTCCTCCTCGACCTGATAGCTATCACCGCGCTGCACATCCTCGACCAGCCTGAGAAGCGTCAGCGCGTCGTCGCTGGACAGCCGGGGAAGCTCGGCGAGCAATCGGGTTTCGATCCACTGGAAGGCGAGAGGATAGTCTCCGTGATTCGCGAAGTAGAGAAGCGCCAGGCCCCGCTCCCGGCCCGACGTGGCTTCCGACGCCAAGAGGTGTTCGAAAATGGGGCGGGCGCCCTTGTGGTCTCCCTGGGCGAGGGAAGTCAGTAGGGTCGCCCGCGCGTCCTGGCCAAGCTCCCATTTCCAATTGATGGGGCTTGACATAAGAAGGTCCACCGCCTCTCCCCGGACCGCCCTTTCGTATCGCTCGACCAGCCACGGCGTCGGCTTCCACTGCGAAGGCGTTCGCAGGTTGTTGTCGATGTCAGTACGTTCGAGCGGCGAGAGGGGTGTGCCGTCCCGGTCACGACCACCAGCGTGAAGGGCGATAAGAGCGGCCTCCTGTGCAGCCGGTTCGAGGTTCCGAAGATCGAGATACCGCCGGACCGTCCGCGCCCAGTCTGAGGCCTCGCCCCCATAAGCCGCATAGGCGCGGCCTCCCCCATATTCGACCGAGTGCCAGGTTCCTTGTTCATCGCGATCGAGGATCAGAAGGTATCTGCCGCGGCGCTCGAACCCGCCCGGCATACAGCCGGGACCGTGATCATGGCCCGCGAAGGGACTTTCGAGCACGGCGGAGCGCGAGATCAGGTCGTCGTCGAATTCCTCCAGTTGGGCGCCGTCTAGTTCGAATTCCGGCGGAGGTGTGCCGTGTACTGACCGTTGCAGGCGGAAAACCACAGTTCCCAACGGGAAGTCGTCAGCGCCTGAGCTCCTGACTGCCGCGTAAATGCCGATCGCATCCGCCATCTGCACCAACTCGAAGTTGGACGGAGCCACATATTCGGTAGTTGAGCTGCAAGCCAAGGCAGGCAAGGTGCCCGTGACTGCCAGGAGCGCCGCAAGACAAGCCAGGAGGAAGCGCCTCATCAGCCCGGGAGTTTCGCCGGCCATGCATCCCTTTGTCAACGCGAATAGGAAAGGGCCGGAGCATTGCTGCCCCGGCCCTTCCTTGTTCCGGTTGGACTTCGCTTAGAAATCCATTCCGCCCATGCCGCCCATGCCGCCGCCGGGCATTCCGCCGCCGCCGCCGGAGGACTTGTCTTCCGGAGCCTCGCTCACCGCCGCTTCGGTGGTGATGAGGAGACCGGCGACCGAGGCCGCGTCCTGCAGCGCCGTGCGCACGACCTTGGTCGGGTCGATCACGCCGGCCTGGACGAGGTTCTCATAGACCTCGGTCTGGGCGTTGAAGCCGATCGTCTGGTCCTCGCCGTCGATCAGCTTGCCGGCGACAACCGCGCCGTCATGGCCCGCATTCTCGGCGATCTGGCGGATCGGCGACTGCAGCGCCTTGCGGATGATGTCGATGCCGCGGGTCTGGTCGTCATTGACGCCCTTCATGCCGTGCAGCGCCTTGGTGGCGTAGAGCAAAGCGGTACCGCCACCGGGGACGATGCCTTCCTCGACCGCGGCGCGGGTCGCGTGGAGCGCGTCGTCGACGCGGTCCTTGCGCTCCTTGACCTCGATCTCGGACGAGCCGCCGACCTTGATCACGGCAACACCGCCGGCGAGCTTGGCAAGGCGCTCCTGGAGCTTCTCCTTGTCATAGTCGCTGTTGGTGTTCTCAATCTGGGCACGGATCGCCTCGACGCGGCCCTTGATGTTCTCGCCCTGGCCGGCACCGTCGACAATGGTGGTGTTGTCCTTGTCGATGGTGACCCGCTTGGCCTGGCCGAGCATCGCCACCGTGACGTTCTCGAGCTTGATGCCGAGATCCTCGGAGATCATCTCGCCGCCGGTCAGGATCGCGATATCCTCGAGCATCGCCTTGCGGCGATCGCCGAAGCCCGGAGCCTTGACGGCCGCGACCTTGAGGCCGCCGCGCAGCTTGTTGACCACCAAAGTGGCCAAAGCCTCGCCCTCAATATCCTCGGCGATGATCAGCAGCGGACGGCCCGACTGGACCACCGCTTCCAGGATCGGGAGCATCGCCTGGAGGTTGGAGAGCTTCTTCTCGTGGATGAGGATGTAGGGGTCGGTGAGCTCGACCTGCATCTTCTCGGGATTGGTGATGAAGTAAGGCGAGAGGTAGCCGCGGTCGAACTGCATGCCCTCGACGACATCGAGCTCGAACTCGAGGCCCTTGGCTTCCTCGACCGTGATCACGCCTTCCTTGCCGACCTTGTCCATCGCCTCGGCGATCTTCTCGCCGACGACGGTGTCGCCATTGGCCGAGATGATCCCGACCTGGGCGATCTCGTTGGAGCCGCTGACCGGCTTGGAGCGCGCCGCCAGATCGGCGACCACCGCGGTGACCGCAAGGTCGATGCCGCGCTTCAGGTCCATCGGGTTCATGCCGGCCGCCACCGACTTCATGCCCTCGCGGACGATCGACTGGGCGAGCACGGTGGCGGTGGTGGTGCCGTCGCCGGCCAGGTCGTTGGTCTTGGACGCGACCTCGCGCAGCATCTGCGCGCCCATATTCTCGAACTTGTCCTTGAGCTCGATCTCCTTGGCGACGGTGACGCCGTCCTTGGTGATGCGAGGAGCGCCGAAGCTCTTGTCGAGCACGACGTTGCGGCCCTTGGGGCCGAGGGTCACCTTGACCGCGTCGGCCAGGATGTCGACCCCGCGGAGGATCCGCTCACGGGCGTCGCGTGAAAAACGTACGTCTTTGGCTGCCATGCTGGCTTACCTTTCGATGTGGAATTGACAACTTTGAAACGGAATCAGGAAATTCGGCTCAGCCGACGATCCCGAGGATGTCGCTTTCCTTCATGATGAGGAGGTCCTCGCCGTCGACGCGCACTTCGGTGCCCGACCACTTGCCGAACAGGATCTTGTCGCCGGCCTTCACCTCGAGCGGGTGGACTTCACCGGCCTCGTTGCGGGCGCCGGTGCCGACGGAGACGACTTCGCCTTCCTGCGGCTTTTCCTTGGCCGTGTCTGGGATGATGATCCCGCCGGCAGTCTTTTCCTCGGCCTCGACGCGGCGGACGAGCACGCGGTCGTGCAATGGTCGAAAGTTCATAAGTTCACCTCACTTGCTTGCTACGCGGCAGCCCCCCATCTGCCGGGACGCCGCGATACGGTTGAACTGTTAGCACTCCCGGACCGAGAGTGCCAGTACGCGTGGATTTAAGCGCGGTTCATCCGCCGTCAAGGCTCGGCGGCATCAAAAAATGAAGCTCTACGCACCAGCGGAACCCACCTCCGTTCGGCCTGAGCTTGTCGAAGGCCGCCCCTTCTGTTTTGTGGCGAGCTGCCCATCGCGCCAATCGGGGTGAGCAAAAGGAGAGGTCACCGAAAATGGCGTTCGTGCGCGGGCTGTGGAAGGTGCTGGTCGGCATCAAGGATGCGCTGGTGCTCCTGCTCCTGCTGCTGTTCTTCGGCACGCTCTACGCGGTGCTTTCCGCGACGCCCCACGGCGGCGGCCCGACGCGCGGCGCGCTCTCCCTCAGCATCGACGGACCGATCGTCGAGCAGCCCGCCGAGGTTGATCCGTTCGCCTTTGCGAGCGGCGGCATGCCGCGCGAATATCGGCTGGCGGAGCTGGTCCACGCGCTCGGCGTCGCCGCGGAGGATCCCGGCATCGAGGCGGTGGCGCTCGACCTCGATATCTTCGCGGGTGGGCGGCAGACCGCGCTCAGCGACATCGGCGCGGCCGTCCGCCGCGTGCGCGCGGCTGGCAAGCGCGTCCTTGCCTACGCCACCGCTTATGACGACGACACCTATCAGATCGCGGCGCAGGCGGACGAGGTCTGGCTGAACCCGCTTGGCGCGGTGGTGATCACCGGCCCGGGCGGCGCCAATCTCTATTATGCGCAGCTGCTCGAGCGGCTCGGCATCACCGCCCACATCTACCGCGTCGGGGCCTTTAAGTCGGCGGTCGAGCCTTACTCGCGCAGCGACATGTCACCGGAGGCGCGGCAAGCCAGCCAGGCGCTGGCCGACACCTTGTGGAGCCAGTGGCGCGAGGAGGTCGGCCGCGCCCGCCCGCGCGCTCAGCTAGGCGCCTACATCGCCGCGCCCGGCGACGCCGTCGCCCGCTTCAACGGCGACATGGCGCACGCGGCGCGCGAGCTCGGCCTGGTCGACCGGGTCGGCGACCGCAGCGCGTTCCGCGCACGCATGGCCGAGCTGGTGGGAGACGGTGATGACGGCCTGCCCGGCAGCTTCCGCGAAATCGCCTATGACAATCTGCTCGAGCGCTATCCGCTGCAGGTGGGCGGCGGCGGCAATATCGGCATCCTCACCATCGCCGGCGAGATCATCGACGGCGAGGCGGGCCCCGGCACCGCGGGCGCCGAGACAATCGTGCGGGCGCTGGAGGAGGGGCTGCGCGACCATGATCTCAGCGCGCTGGTGGTGCGGGTCGATTCGCCGGGCGGCTCCACATTGGCCTCCGAGCGCATCCGCCAGGCGATCGCCAACGTGCGCGCGAGCGGCAAGCCGGTGATCATCTCGATGGGATCGGTGGCGGCCAGCGGCGGCTATTGGATCGCGGCGGCCGGCGACCGCATCTTCGCCGAGCCGAGCACCATCACCGGCTCGATCGGCGTGTTCGGGATCCTGCCCAGCTTCGAAGGTTCGCTGGAGAAGCTCGGCATCGGCGTCGACGGCGTGCAGACGACGCCGCTGTCCGGACAGCCCGACATCCTGCGCGGCCCTTCCGACGAGGCCAACCGCTTCCTGCAAATGGGCGTCGAGGGCACTTACCGGCGCTTCCTGAAGCTGGTCTCCGACGCGCGGCGGCTGCCGGTCGAGCGGGTGCACGAGATCGCGCAGGGGCGGGTGTGGGACGGCGGCACCGCCCGGCAGCTCGGGCTGGTCGACCAATTCGGCTCATTGGGCGACGCGATCACGGAGGCCGCCCGCCGCGCCAGGATCGCCCCGGACGACACGCGCCCGGTCTTCCTGGAGCCGGCGTCGAGCTGGTTCACGCGCACCTTCGGCAGCTTCGCCCGCGCCCGCGCGACAATCTCCCCGGACCCGTTCGGCCGCCTCGCCCAGCGTCCGCAGGCGCTGCTGCGCCGCGCCCTCGACGAGGCCGGGCAGCTGCTGCGCGGATCGAGCATCCAGGCCCGCTGCCTCGAATGCCCCGCCCCCTACGACGCGCCCCCGCCGCCGCGTCGGCAGGCGAGCGGCTGGTGGGAGCTCCTGCTGGCGCAGGCACTGCGCTGAGGCAAGTCATCTACAGGTCGAGTCGCACTAGCCCTCCCCCTTGGGGGGAGGGACAATTTCGCTGTGACCCGCTAAATTTCGATTAGAACGACAATGCCTAGCCTTACTTCGCCGCCGCCGCCTGGCGCGCTGCCCAATCCACAGGCCCACTGACGAAGCGGGCGCGTAGCTGCTCCAGGCTGGTGCGATTCCCTTCGCGGAAGAAGCCGAGCAACGTGTCGCCCGCCGCCCCTGCCGGATAGCCGGTGCCGGAAAGCCGCACGCGCGTGCCGCCGCCCACCGGCTCCAGCTCCACCACGGACGTCACCCGCTGGTACTCCGCCGCATGAGGAAAGCCCGGCGGGGTACGCACGGTGCGAAAGACGATCAGCCGGTCGGGCATGCGAAGCACGAAACGCTGCTGGATGTTGCGCTCGTCGCCCTCGGCCGCGGTGGGGCTGTAGCTGGTCTCCATCAAATCGCCTTCGCCCGCGGCCGCCCAGGCGTGGGGCACCGCCCATGTGCGCCAGCCTTCCGGTGTGGAGAAGGCGGCGTAGACCTGCTCGGGCGGCGCCGGCACGACCAATTCATGAGTGAGGGTGCGGCTGCCGTCGGCGGCCTTGCTCTCCGTCACCTGCACCGGCGCTGCGTCCACGCGAACATATCGGGTGACGCGGCTGCCGGTCGGATCGGCACTGGAGGCGACGCGCACTTCATACGCGTTGTCGTCGACGCGCCGCCAGGTTGTCGCGATGCGGGTCTCGCGGCCTTCGCGGCTCGTATAGACCTCGTCCCCGAAGTCGAGCAGGCCGTCGCGCTCGCGCATCGTGCCGCGGCTGATGCCTCCGGAAACGTTCCAATAGCTATATTCGGCCAACGTCCGGTTGGCGTTCCAATTGTAGAGCGTTTCGCCCGCATAGCCGCCGGTCACCTCGTGGCGGTCGCGGATCAGGGTGCCGCGAAACACGGGTTCGAAGCAGTGGGTGTCCACCTTGCCGTCGGCGAACCTGCCCTGCCAGCAATGGCCGACCAGGAACTTCATGCCGGAAAACGGCTCGGTCAGGTGGACGCTCGGCGGGGGCGGCAAGGCAGGCTGGGCGACGGCAAGCGCAAGCACGGCAAGGATCATTGGCTTTTCCCCCTCAAGCGGCGATTTTCGCCTTGGTCAGCAATCCGATATGCTCCCGCAATTGCGCCACGTTGCGGTCGAAATATCCCACGTCGCGGTGGGTGCGGGCCTGCATCACACCGCCTTCCATGATGGTCAGCGTGAACTCCGCCAGCGCCTGAAAATCCGTGGCGGGCGGGAAGCGGTCGGCCGCTTCCTCGTAGCAGCGGCGCACCGCGGCCACCCAATTGTCGAAATTCTGCGCCAGCCGCTCGCGCACCGCCGGGTCCGCCTCGTGCAGCTCCAGCGCCAGGCTGCCGATCGGGCAGCCATAAGTGCATTCGGTCTGGAGGATCAGGCCGCGATACAGGTCGAGCAGCTTGAACACGCGCTCGACCGGGTCGCTCTCGCCTGCCCAGGCCGGCGCGAGCAGCATCTCCTCGATCCCGTCGCGATAAGCTTCGAGCACGGCCAGCAGCAAATCCTGCTTGCCCGGGAAGAAATGGTAGAGGCTGCCGCTGTTGAGCTGGGTCCGGCTCAATATGTCGGCGATGGACGTGGAGCCGTAGCCCTTGGCCCAGAACAGCTCCATCGCCGCTTCGATGATCTTGGCGCGACTATCCTTGGGAGCCATGAAGGCAACTTAGTTGAACACTCAATCAAGAGTCAACCGGCCGCGCCGCACGCCGCAGGACAGGCGGTCAATCCCCCAGCATGCCTCCGCCCAGCAACAGCAGCAGCTTGGCGTCCATCGCGCAGCCCTCCGCGCGCTTGGCCGCGGCGAAGCTCGCAATCTCCGCCACCGGCACGTGGTGGACGACGATATCCTCGCCTTCGACCCCTCCGCCCTCGCCGACCCTCGTCAGACCCTCGGCACGCAGCAGGGTGAAGCCCTCCGCCGACATGCCCGACGAGGCGTAGAAGCGGCCGAGGTCGACCATCCGCTCGGCGCGGTAGCCGGCTTCCTCCTCCAGCTCCCGGATCGCGGCGAGCTCCACCTCCTCGCCTTCCTCGTCGTCGCCGATCAGGCCGGCCGGCAGCTCCAGGCAATAAGCGCCGATCGGCACCCGATATTGCTCGACCAGGATCACCTGCCCCTCGTGGATCGCCAGGATCACCGCGGCGCTGATGTTGCGCGTGCGCGAGACATATTCCCATTTGCCGCGCTTCTTGGCGGCGATGAAGCGGCCCTGCCAGACCAGCTCCTCGGGAAGATCCGCTTCGGGTCTCATAGCTCGATCAGCCTGTCCGGGAGTTCGTTGGTATCGCCTTGGCCGCGAGGGAGATGCTCGGCAAGCACTGCCCCGACTTTTTCGACCGCGCCGGCCATGCCGCGCCCGGTGCGGCCGGCGCGGACCTCGTCGACCAGGCCGGCCATGGCCTCGCCCCATATCGCGCCGTCGACCTTGTCGTTGATCGCCTTGTCGGCGACGATCTCGGCGCGCCGCTCCATCAGCGAGAGATAGATGAGGATCCCGGTTCGGCCGGTCGTCCGTCCCTCGCAGGCCGAGCGGAAGTGGGCGATCGCGCGGCGGCGGACGCGGCGCGACTTGGTCGTGCCCGGAGTCAGCGCCATCAGCAGCGGCGTCCAGCTGAACAGCAGGCGGCCCAGCAGGAAGGCGAGCGCGAGCAGGATGGCCAAAGCGAGCATGACCCCGCCGCGCGTCCACTCCTCGTTCCAGCCGAGCAGGGGGCCGGACGCCCGGTCGATCCAGCTTTGCGGCAACAGCGCGAGCGCCACCGGCACCGCGAGCATCGTCAGCACCGCATAATGGAGCGTGACGTCGCGATAGGCGTCGGAGCAGGGCGCCACGACCGTCACGATCTCGCCCGCCGTCGCGGCTTCGGCGGCCGCGATCGCCGCGCTGACCTCCGCATGGTCGGCTTGCGACATTGCCGGCTTGCCCGTCCGTGCCATCACCAGCTCCCCGACGCGCCGCCGCCGCCGAACGACCCGCCGCCGCCGGAAAAGCCACCCCCTCCGGAGAAGCCGCCGCCCCCGCCGCCCCAGCCACCGCCGCCTCCGCCCCAGCCGCCTCCGCCGCCAAAGCCACCGCCGCCGCCCCAGATGATCACCGGGCCGAAGCCGCCGCGCCGCCGCCGATAGGTGCGCCCGCGCCCGCGCCGGCCGAACACAGCCGGCAGGATGGTGAAGGCGATGACAATTGCCCAGAAGATCAGCGGCACGATCGATCCTCCCCCGCCCCCGCTCCGGCTTCCGCCCCGGCTGCCCTGGGTCGCCGCCTGGCGCTCGCGCGCGGCCTGCAGCGCCCGCTCCTCGGCCACCTCCAGCGGCGCGCGCATCTGCTCGATGATGCCGTCGACGCCCGCGTTGATGCCGCCGGTATAATCCTGTTCCTTGAAGCGGGGCGTGATGCGGTCGCGGATGATGAACCAGGCCATCGCGTCGGGCAGGATCCCCTCCAGCCCGTCCCCGACCTCGATCCGCACGCGCCGCTCCTTGGGGGCGATCAGCAGGATTGCGCCATTGTCCGCCTCCTTCTCGCCGATCTTCCACTGCTCGCCGAGCGCGAAGCCGAAATCCTCGATCGCCTGCCCCTGAAGGTCGGGCATTGTCACCACCACCAGCTGGCGGCTGGTGTCGCGCTCCAGCGCCTCCAGCTTGGCGACGATCTGCGCCTCCTGGTCCGGCGGCAGCAATTCGGCCTGGTCGACGACCCGGCCGGTCAGCTGCGGGAGGTTCTGGGCCTGCGCCGGATTGGCGCCCGCCGCCGCCAGCGCCAGGAGCCAAAGGGAGAGAAGGCGCCTAAAGCCCATATTGGCGCTCCGGCCGCGCGCGCAGCAGCGTCTCCACCTCGCCGAAGCCGAGTTCGACGCCCCGCTCGAACTGGCCTTTCAGGAACAGCGGCGTCATCTTGTCGACGATCGCGGCGGCGCGTGCGTCGGTGAGCACCGCCTCCAGCCCGCACCCGACCTCGACCCGCACCCGGCGCTCGCGCGGGGCGACGAGCAGCAGCACGCCATTGTCGAAGTCCGCGCGCCCGATCCCCCAGCTATTGCCGAGCGCCAGGCCGAATTCCTCGATGCTGAGGCCGCCAAGGTCCGGGACCGTCACCACCACCAGCTGGTCGGTAGTCGTCGCCTCCAGCGCGCGCGAGCGGGCGGCGATCGCGCGCTCCACCTGCGAATCCAGCACCTGCGCCCGGTCGACCACGCGGGCCGGCTGCTCGCCCGCGACTGTCGCCACCTGCTCCACGCGCCCGGGCGCGGTCGCGTTCTCCAAGGCAGCGCGCAGCGCCTCCACCGCCGCGGGATCCCCCTCGGCCCGGCGGCTCAGGCAGTCCTCGGCAGCGGCGCGGGCGAGCGTCGCCGGCTCGGGCTGCTGCTCGGCAGCTTGCGGGACTTGCGCCGTACAGGCGCAGGCGAGCAGCGCCCCCGCAATCGCCGCCGGCGCCCGCCTCACTTGCTGAAATCGACCTTCGGCGCCTGCTGCGCTTCGGTGGTGCCTTCGAACGGCACCATCGGCTTGGACCCGTAGATCACCCGCGCGCCGATCACCGCCGGGAAGGTCCGGATCGTCGTATTATAGGCCTGCACCGCCTCGTTGTAACGCTGGCGGGCGCGGCCGACGCGGTTTTCGGTGCCTTCCAGCTCCTTGGTGAGCGTCTCGAAATTCCTCTGCGACGTCAGTTCGGGATAGGCCTCCTGCAGCCGCTGGAGCGAGATGTTGATCTGCCCCTGCGCCGCCGCGAGCCGCGCCATCGCCTCGGGATCGGTGAGCTGGTCGCCGGTCACCGTCACCCGCGTCGCATTGGCCCGCGCCTCCGTCACCTGGATCAGCACCTCGCGCTCCTGCCGCGCAAAGCCTTTCACCGTCTCCACCAGATTGCCGATCAGATCGTTGCGGCGCTGCAATTCCGTCTGCACGTCCGCCCAGCGCGCCTTAGCGGCCTCCTCCGCGGTCGGAATGGAATTGACCCCGCACGCGCTCAACAGCAGCAGGACCGGCGCGAAAATGGCGACGAGGCGGAGACGGATCACGGACGGGTCCTCCGGTAGATGAGGGCCCCCGATTAGGCATTTCATCTTGCCTCCGCAACGTTGCCCCGGCGGGTTCCGGAGCCGGCGAAGGCTGCGGCACGCGATCGCATCGGCAACAGGAGAAAGCCGGCACCCCTCGCCGACAGGTCAATTTTCGACAAGACACCCCGGCGCAAGACGGGCTTGACGGGCAGACCGGTCGATCGGCGGTGCCTCGAGGCCCAAGCCGCACCCTGAAGCGATCAGCGAAAGGCCAGTCGATGCGTACCGAGCAACAGGGTTCCCCAAGGCTGCTCCGGGAGACGGGTGAGAACCGGCCGTCCAATCGCGCCGCTCAGCAGGACCGGGCTGAACCCGGGATCGGGAGCGTGATCAGGCGAGGTTCGATCGGGCTACTCATCGCCCTGGGAGTGGCGTCCAATTCATTCGCCCAGGCGCCGGCTGGAGCACCTTCGGCGGACGACCGCGCGGCCAGGGTGGACCAGCTGTTCGCCGAGTGGAACAAGCCGGATACACCCGGTTGCGCCCTCGCGACGGTCCAGGACGGACAAGGCACCTACCGCGCTTATGGTCGCGCGAACCTCGAGCTCGGCGCCCCGACCTCGCCGGCCACGGTCTTCCAGGCGGGCTCGATCGCGAAGCAGTTCACGGCCATGTCCGTCCTGCTCCTGGCGCAGAGCGGAAGGCTATCGCTCGACGATCCTGTTCGTCGGCATCTACCGGAGATGCCGGATTTCGGCGCCCCTTTGACGCTGCGCCACCTGATCCATCACACGAGCGGCCTCAGGGATCAGTATGAATTGCTGGAGATGGCCGGCTGGCGGCCGGACGACGTCATCACGCGCCGGGATGTCCTGGCGATGGTGGCGCGGCAGCGGAAGCTGAACCATCTGCCGGGCTCCGAATATGCTTACACCAACACCGGCTACACGCTCCTGGGATTGGTGGTCGAGCGCGTGTCGGGCCGATCTCTGGCCGATTTCGCACAGGCTGAAATTTTCGCACCCCTGGGCATGGCCAGCACCCGCTTCGTCGACGACCACCGCGCGATCATCCCGCAGCTGGCCGACGGATATCTGGCGGACGCGGGTGGCTATGTGAAATGGACGGCGCGCCAGGATTATGCGGGGCCGGACAACCTCTTCACGACAGTCGAGGACCTCGCCCGCTGGCAGGGCAACTTCAACCATCGAAAGGTCGGCGGCGCCGCGATCGACGAGCTGCAGCGTCCGGGCGTGCTCGCGGGCGATCCGACGTTCGACTATGCCTTCGGCCTGATCGTCTCGCGCTATAAGGGGCTGCGGGTGATCCATCATGGTGGCTCACGCCTCGGATACCGTAGCCACCTGATGCGGTTCCCGGACCACAATTGGTCTGTCGCGCTGCTGTGCAATAGCCGCATCAACGCCGAGGGGTTGGCCCGCGGTGTCGCGGACATCTACCTGGCCGACCGTTTCGAACCGCCGCCGGCCGCCGTGGCAGCACCCGGCGTTGTCCCACCGACGTCGGTCCCGGTACCGCAGCGGGAATTATCGGCGGTCGCCGGACTCTACTGGAATCCGGTCACGGACCTGATGCGCGAGGTGCGGCTGAGGGACGGCAAGCTGTGGTACCGCCGTGGAGCAGGCAGCGAAAGCGAGCTTGTGCCGCTGGGCAGGAACCGTTTCTTCATGGCAGCCGGCAGGAGCATATTGGAGCTCAGCTTCGAGCGGACCGCTCCGGGCGCGCCTCACCGGATGCTTGTCGCCGAGCCGGGCCGTCCGCCGCTGACGCAGCAGGGCGTGAGGGCGGCGGCCTACGCTCCCGAACAACTGGCGCAGTTTGGCGGGACCTATCGCAGCGCGGAACTCGGGGCGACCTATGTGCTCGTTCCCCAGGACGGCAAGCTGCTCATGAAAACCGGGAATTGGGGTGATTTCCTGCTCACGCCGCGATTTGCCGACTCGTTCGAGAATCTGGAAGAGATGGGCACCATCGTGTTCACGCGCGACGCGAGGCGGCGCATCACGGGTTTCGTATTGAGGTCGGGCAAAGTCAGGAACCTGCGCTTCGAACGCGCGGGTGCGGGATCGGACTAGCGCCGGCGGCGGCCACTTCACATTAAGCCGGCTTCCCCTATATGCAGAGGTGCCGGGCTTGCCCGGCTATGGCGATAAAGGCTGGCGTGAAATAGGCACAGCGGACCCGGGGGCAGTACCCGGCGGCTCCACCATATGGGCCGGTTGGCCGACACGCATGAAGCGTGCCGGCCGAGCGGCTCAGCTGATGGGGCCGAACCAGGATCGACGTGTGTTGAAAGGCGCATGGCTTTCGCCCGGAATGGGACCACCGCAACGGCCCATAACACAAGTGCCAACGACAACGAGGCGCTCGCGATTGCCGCGTAACCCGGTCCTCACGGACTAAGTTACAAGGACGAAAGCGCGGTTCGGGCCGCACCGGGCAACAGAAGCGGA
>DASVSD010000010.1:0-190509 GCA_036388255.1 Allosphingosinicella sp.
GGTCCGGGCCTTCGCGGGGACGACGGTTCTCCGCTCAGTGCGACTGCTGCGCCCTTCCGGACTGGATCAGGCGCTGGCGCGACGTGTTGCCTGGGACGGCGATATGGGTCGCCGGGTCGTATTCCTTGCCGACCGCGGGGCTCCCCTGCGGCACCCAGATCTCGACCCGGGTCGAGCTGTAGCCCGAAGGAATGTAGCGCACATAATAGCCGTCGGGATGGAGGCTCCAGCGGCCGGACGGGATGTCCTGGCTTCCCGGGCCGCGCGGCGCCGCCCCGGAGAGCACCGCCACCCGCTCCATTTCCGCGAAGCTCGCGCCGGGCGTGGTCAGCATCTGCCGCAATTGGGCCTCGGCCTGGGCGATCTGGCGCAGCGGCTCGGGCACGCCGCCGAGCGCGTTGGTCAAGGCGTTGCCGTGCAGAACATCGAGCGCGCTGCGGTTGAGCGAGGCGAGCTGCCGCGGCGTCAGCAGCTGGCTCGCGACCGCCCTCAAGTCGCCGGACAGGTCCTCGAACCTGGCGCGGGCGATGATCGCCCAGAGCAGCTGCTGGATGCGCTGCTGCGAAATCTCCGGCCGGTTCACCGAATTGCGGATGATGGTCATCACCGCATCCTCGGCGGGGCCCTTGGGCGGCGCGTAGAGATAGCCGTCGCCGCCGCCGGGGCCGTGGGTGCCGGCCTTGAGGCAGTAGCTCTGGGTCTGCATCGAATAATAGCCGGGCTGGAGCACGAAGCCGCCATTGGGCGTGCGCTGCAGCGTCATCAGCGAGCGGCCCGCCTCGCGCGGCGTGAAGCCGTCCTTGCTGGCGTCGCCCCAGCGTGCGTCGGAGAGGCTGGTCGTGATCGGTGCGCGGTCGCCGAGGATGTTCGGAGTCTTGCGCCTGAGCTTGTCGCCGAGACCGCCGAGTCCCCCGAGCTGGGCGGCGCCCGCCGTCGACACGGCGACGAACATCATGATCGCGAGAAGGCGGAACAAGGAGCGGAAACTCATGTCATCCCCCAGAAAAGACAAAGGAGCGCCGGGCGGACCCCCCGCCGCGACTCTTCCCCGCTTGGTTACCGCGACCCAAGCCGCTGCGCCATAGGGAAAAAACCCGGCGCTTGACCATGCGAAGCCGGAGTGCGCAAAGGCTCGGCAAAGCTGTGGGGAGAATGACGATGCGGGCCTCGATCTGGACTGTCGCTCTGCTCGGGCTGGCGATCGGCGGCTGCGCGCGGATGGAGCGGCCGACCGCCGCGGCGGCGCCGCCTGCTGCCGGGGAGGCGGCCGCGGTATCGCCGTCCCTCGGGGTGCCCCCGATCCGATACACCAGCCGGACGCTCCCCAACGGCCTGCGCGTCTACGCGCTTCGCGATGCGGCGAGCCCCAACGTCTCGGTCCAGGTCTGGTACGATGTAGGCTCCCGCGACGATCCGCGCGGCCGATCCGGCTTCGCGCATCTGTTCGAGCATCTGATGTTCAAGGCGACCCGTAACCTCGTGCCCGAGCAGCTCGACCGGCTGACCGAGGATGTCGGCGGCTTCAACAACGCCTCGACCGACGACGATTACACCAATTATTACGAGGTCGTCCCCGCCAACCATCTCGAGCGGCTGCTTTGGGCGGAAGCCGAGCGGATGGGCTCGCTCGTCGTCGAGCCCGGCTATTTCGCGTCGGAGCGCGACGTCGTGAAGGAGGAGTATCGCACGCGGGTGCTCGCCCAGCCCTACGGCCGGCTGTTCCACTACCTCCCGCAAATCTCCTACGACGTGCACCCCTATGCGCGGCCGGGCATCGGCAGCATCGAGGATCTCGACGCAGCCACCATCGAGGACGTGCGCGCCTTCCACGCCACTTATTACCGGCCCGACAATGCGGTTCTGTTCGTCTCGGGCAATTTCGATCCGGCGCAGCTCGATCGGTGGGTGGACCGCTATTTCGCCCCGATCCCCCGGCCAGCCGGATCGATCCCGCGCGTCACGGCGGAGGAGCCGGAGCGGACCCAGCCGCGCCGCTTCACCGTCTACGAGCCGAACACGCCGCTCCCGGCGGTGCTGCTGAGCTACCGCCTGCCGCCCGCCTCGCACGACGACGCGGCGGCGCTGGAGGTGCTCGACGGCATCCTCTCGACCGGCGAGAGCTCGCGCCTGCACCAGTCGCTCGTCTACCGGCAGCGCGTCGCGGCGCAGGCCGGATCCTTCCCCGGCTTCCGCCGCGGCCCCGGCGTTCTCGCGGCATTCGCGATCCTCGCCAGCGGCCAGACGGCCGAGGCGGGCGAGGCGGCGCTGCGCGCCGAGATCGCCCGGCTGCGCGACGAGCTGGTGACCCCCGCGGAACTCGCCGAAGCGAAGAACGAGCTGCTAACCGGTGCGCTGCGCGAGCGCGAGACGGTCGACGGGCGCGCCTCCGCGCTCGCCGAAGCGGTGATCGTCGAAGGCGATCCGGCCGCCGCCGATCGCCGCCTCGCCGAGATTGCCGCGGTCACCCCGGAGGACGTGCAGCGCGTCGCCCGGCGATGGCTTCGCGACGAGGGCGCCGCAACGCTCGTCTACCTTCCCGAGGAATCGCAAGCCGGCGCCCGCGAGGACGAGATCCGGACCGCCGCCACCGTGCGGACGGTGCCCCTGGTCGCGCCCCCCAACGTGCGCATCGTCCAGCCGGCGAGCGAGGCGGAGCGGGTCGCGCCACCCCCGCCGGGCCCCGCGATCGTCGCCGAAATGCCGCGGCCCGTCTCGCAGCGCCTCGCGAATGGTATGACGGTCGTCACCGTCCGCCGCGCCGGCCTGCCGCTGGTCAGCGCCTATCTGGTCGCGGGCGGGGGCTCGGCGCTCGATCCCGAGGGCCGTGCCGGCCGCGCGGCGCTCACCGCCGCCTTGATGTCCGAAGGGACCGCGACGCGCTCCGCGACGGAGATCGATCAGGCCGTCGAAGCGCTCGGCACCTCGATCGGCAGCGGCGCCGACTGGGACGGAGCCTCGATCGGCCTCACCGTCCGGACTGACAATGTCGACGCGGCGCTCGGCCTCCTCGCCGACGTGGCGCGCAACCCGGCCTTCGCCGCCGATGAGATCGAGCGTCAGCGCGCGCAATCCATCGACGCGGTGCGCGTGGGAATGAGCGACCCTGCGACGGTGGCGGGAATGGCCGCGATGCGGGCACTCTTCGGCGACGCGCCCTACGGTCATCCGGCTTCGGGCACCGAGCGCACGCTGCGCGCGATCACGCGCGACGACGTGGTCGGCGCCTATCGCGGCGTCTGGGGACCGCGCAACGCCACCCTCGTGCTGGCCGGCGACATCGAGCCGGCGGCGGCCCTGGCTCTCGCCGAGCGCCATTTCGGGTCCTGGAATGCGCCGGCGACGCCCGGCGGGGCGTCTCCGGCTGCTCGCCCCGCAAACGGCCGCCCGGGAGAGGTCATCGTCATCGACATGCCGGATGCAGGCCAAGCTGCCGTGGCCGTCACCCGCGGCACGCTGAGCCGCGGCGATCCGCGTTACTATCGGGCACTGGTCGCCAATTCGGTGCTCGGCGGAGGCTATAGCGCCCGGCTGAACCAGGAGATCAGGATCCGCCGCGGCCTCGCTTACGGGGCGCGCAGCGGCATCGATGCGCGGCGCCTGCCGGGCCCCTTCTCGGCGACGACCCAGACCCGCAACGAGACCGCGCCCGAGGTGCTCGGGCTGATCCTCGCGGAGATGCGTCGGCTGGGCGCGGAGCCGATCCCGGCGAGCGAGCTCGACATCAGGCGCACGGTGATCCTCGGCAGCTACGGCCGCAGCGCCGAGACCACGGCCGGCATTGCCGGCCTCGTCGCCGATTACGTCCTGCTCGGCGTCGGGCCGGAGGAGATCGCCCGCTTTCAGCGCTCGGTTCTCGCCGTCACGCCCGCCGAGGCCCAGGCCGCGGCCGCGCAGCTCCTCGCGCCCGACGGGGCGACGATCGTCATCGTCGGCGACGCGCGGCGTTTCCTCCCGCAGCTCCGCCGCGACCGCGCGAACGTGACGGTGATCCCGATCGCCGAGCTCAACCTCGACAGCCCCAGCCTGCGCTAAGATCCTCCCCATGATTCCATCATGGGGAGGAATTAACCGCGGCGCGCCGCCTCCAGGTGGCGCCTGATCTCGGCGTCGGAGGGGGCGCCGCGCAGCGCGCGCTGGAGCAGCGCCAGTCCCTCCGCCCGCGCGCCGCTTCGGAACAGCACCCAACCGAGCGTATCGGCCGTTCCGGGATTGCCGAGGTCCAGCTCCCAGGCGCGGCGGGCGAGCGGCACGGCCCGCGCGTGGTCGCCCTGCTCGGAATAAGCGAGGGCGAGGTTGTTGAGGATGGTCGCGTCCCGGTCTCCGAGGCGGCGGCGCAGGCCCTCGTAGATCCCGGTCGCGCCTGCCCAGTCGCGCACCTGCATGTAGCGCGCGGCGAGCAGGACGAGCGCAGGAACGTTGCGCGGATTCTGCTGCAGGAAGAGCTGGAGGACGCGGTCCGCCGCAGCCTGCTGGCCGGAGCGCTGCAGCGCCTCGATCAGGCGCAGGGCGACCGGCTCGGTGAAGGCGAGGTTGGCCGCCTTGCGATATTCGTCGGCGGCGCCCGCATGGTCGCCCGCCAGGCCGCGCGCATCGCCGACCAAAACGTGCGCGTCGGGGGCGCCGGGATGGCCGCGCTGCAGCGCCAGCGCGCGATCGAGCGCCTCGGCGCCGAAGCCGCGCGCCAGCAAGGCCGCGACCAGGGCCACCTCGGTCGGTGCGTCGCGGCGCTCGGCGGCGGCCCGGCGGAGCGCCGCGAGCTGTTCGTCGCTGACCGCGTCCATGTCGAGCGCGGCCGCCGCGCGGCCCTGCGGAAGGGCCGCGCGGAACAGGAAGGCGGCTGCAGCCCTGGTGTCCCCCTGCCGCGCCAGCGCCCGGCCGATCAGGGACAGGCTGTAGCTGTCGGCATCCGCCCGCTCGGCGATCGGGCGAAGCGTGGCGATCGTCGCGGCGGCGTCGCCGAGGCGCCACTGCGCCGCCGCCAGCAGCCGCCGCGCCTTGCGGTTGGCCGGTTGCTGCTCGACGAGCCGCGCCAGCCGCCGCGCCGCCTGCGCGACATTGCCGGTCTCATAGTCGATGGCGCCGCCGAGCAGCATTCCCGCTGGCGTCTCGTCGAAACGCCCTTCGGTGCGCTGCCAGATCGTATGGGCGAGCTCGAACTCGCCGGCCCGCGCCGCGAGCATCGCCTGGAGGTAGAAGGCCATGGCGTTGCCGCTCTGCAGCGACAGGACCCGCCGCGTGTCCGCAAGCATCGCCTCCATCCGGCCGAGATCGGCCAAAGTCGCGGCGCGCTCGAGCAAGGTGAGGACATCGTCGGGGTCGATCTCGAGCGCGCGGTTGAACCAGGGGAGGGCGCCGGAGAGGCCGTATTGGCTGCGCGTGAGCTCGCCGCGCAACCGCAGCGCCTCGTCGTTGCGCGGGTCGAGCGCGACGGCCTGGTCGGCGGCGGCGATCGCGGCGGCGAGGTCGCCGGTCGCGCGGCGGAAGCCGGCAATATCGGTCCAGACGCGGCTGTCGCGGGGCCCCAGTTCGGCCGCGCGGGCGAACTCCGCACCGGCGGCGCCTTCTTCGCCGAGCGCGAACAAAGCGCGGGCGCGGATCCGGGCCGCATAAGCCGCGTCGGCCCCGGAGAGGCCTTCGATCTCGGCGAGCGCGCGGCGCGGCTCCCCCTGGAGCAGCAAGGCGTGGGCGAGAAGGGCGCGAGTCTCCGCTTGCGGCGCGCCGCCGTCGCGGGCGCGGCGGATTTCCGATTCTGCCGCGACGCCGTCGCCGAGCAGCAGGGAGGCGCGCGCCTGGGCCAGGCGTGTGCGCAGCTCCCGCGGATTGCCGTGGAGAGCGTTGAACAAGGCGGCCCGCGCGGCACGTGGGCGGCCCTGCTCGAGTGCGGCGATGCCGCGGCTGTAATATTCCTCGGGCGTCGGCGTGGCCGACGCGCCCGAGCAGGCGGCCGTCGCCGCGAGCAGCAGGGCGAAGAGGGCCTGCCGCGCGCCTGTCACGGCTGCAGCCCATATTGTTTCAGCAAATCGTAGAGCGTCGGCCGGCTGATGCCGAGCAGCCGCGCCGCGCTCGAAATGTTGCTCTCGGTCCGGGCCAGCGCCTGCCGGATCACGCGCCGATCCGCCTCCTCGCGCGCGGCCTTGAGATTGATCGGCAGCTCGTCGCCTTCCTTCGAGACCAGATCCAGATCCTCGGCGGTGATCAGCTTGCCGTCGGCCATGATCACCGCGCGCTTCATCCGGTTCTCGAGCTCGCGGACATTGCCCGGCCACGGCCAATCGTTGATCGCCTGCAGCGCGCCGGGCGAGAAGCCGCGCACGTTCGGGTTCATCTCGCGCGAGAAGAGGTGGAGGAAGTGCTTGGCGAGCAGAGTCGCGTCGCCGTGCCGCTCGGCGAGCGTCGGGATCCGGACGACGATCTCGGCGAGACGGTAATAGAGGTCCTCGCGAAACGTCCCGGCCTGGATCATCGCCGGCAGGTCCTGGTGGGTCGCGCAGACGATGCGGGTGTCGACGGCGATGCCCTTCCGGCCGCCGATCCGCTCGATCACCCGTTCCTGCAGGAAGCGCAGCAGCTTGACCTGCAGCGGCAGCGGAATGTCGCCGACCTCGTCGAGGAACAGGGTGCCGCCATGGGCCTGCTCGATCTTGCCCTCGATGGTCTTGATCGCGCCGGTGAACGCCCCTTTCTCGTAGCCGAACAGCTCCGCCTCGAGCAAATTCTCGGGGATCGCCGCGCAGTTGATGGCGACGAAGGCGCCGCCCGCGCGCCGGCTGGCGCGGTGCAGGCCGCGGGCGAGGAGCTCCTTGCCGGTGCCGCTGGCGCCGAGCAGCATGACCGAGACGTCGGCGTTCGCCACCCGCTCGATGGTCCGCGCGACCTTCATCATTTCGGGCGCGGCCGTAATCATGGTGCCGAGCACGGTGCGGTCGGCGCCGACGTGGCTCTCCAGTCGGCGGTTTTCGGTTTCGATGCCGTGGAGCTGGAAGGCGCGGCGGACGATCAGGCCCAATTGGTCGATGTCGACCGGCTTCTGGTAGAAATCATAGGCTCCGGAGGCGATCGCCCTCAGGGCGCTTTCGCGGGCGCCATGGCCCGAGGCGACGATCACCTTGGTCTCGGGCTTCAGCGACAGGATCGTCTCCAGCGTCGCGAAGCCCTCGCTGACTCCGTCCGGGTCGGGAGGGAGGCCGAGGTCGAGCGTGACGACCGACGGCTCCTCGGAGCGCACCAAAGCGATCGCCGCCTCGCGGTCGGACGCGCAGAGGACCTCGTAGTCGTCGTAGGCCCAGCGCAGCTGCCGCTGCAGCCCCTCGTCGTCCTCGACGATCAGCAATTTCGGCTTCGCTTCGGACGTCATGCGCATTTCCGTTCGAGCTGAGGGGCGAGGCTCTGCTCACCCAGCGGTAAAAAGACGGTGAAGCGGGAGCCCTCGCCCTCGCGGCTTTCGACCTCGATCCGGCCGCCCATCGCCGCGACCAGCGACCGCGCCTCGTAGGCGCCGACGCCGAACCCGTTGTCCTTGGTGGAGGCGAAGGCCTGGAACAGGCGGGTCCGGACGAATTCGGGCGACATTCCCGGGCCGCGGTCGGCGACTTCGATCGCCGCCTCGCCGTCGACCAGGCCGAGCGAGATCCGGACCGGGACGCCGGCGGGGCTGGCGTCGATCGCGTTCTGGACGAGGTGCCCGAGCGCCTGCTCCAGCCGGCCGGGATCGGCGAGCGCGACGATGCGCGCCTCGCCTTGAAGCTCGACCGGGTGCGCCCGCCTTTTGGCGTCGGCGACGGCCGCGGCCACGGACTGCACCGCCACCGGCCGCGGCGGCTCGGCGTCGCGCCGGCTGCCGTTGGAGAGCCGCGCCAGCAATTCGTGCATCTTCCTGACCGAGCTTTGCAGCGTCGCGATCATGTCCGCGCGGAATTCCGGATTGTGCGCGTGCCGCTCCGCATTGCGGGCCACCAGGCTGAGCTGGGAGACGAGGTTCTTGATGTCGTGCATGATGAAGGCGAAGCGGCGGTTGAACTCGTCGAAGCGCTGGGCGTCGGCGAGGGCGAGGTGGGACTGCGCCTCGGCGAGATAGGAGGCCGCCTGGATGCCGGCGGTCCGGAACAGGTCGAAATCCTCCCAGTCGAGCGGCCGGCGCACCAAAGGATGCTCGAGCAGCACCACACCCACCAGCCGTTCGCCGTGGATCAACGGGACTCCCGCCCACAGCTCCGGAAGCGCGGCGATCCAGCCCGGCACCGGCACCGCGGTCGGCGCGCGCGCCGGCTCGCCGGGGAGCGGGGCCGAGAAGTCGATCACGTGGCCGGTCGTGGCGAGGAACCGGGCGAAGCGGCCGTCGTCGTCGCGGCCGGGCTCGGCCCGATGCGGCCAGTTCCAGCGCGCGGCGGGGGCCAGCCGGCCCTGCTCGTCGGCGAGCAGCAGCAGCCCGCCCGGCGAGCCGGCAATGTCGGCGAGGGCCTTCACCACCCTTTCCTCGATCCGCCCGCCCTCCTCGCCGGCGCGCCCGACGGTGTGGGTGAAGCGCAGCCACTCGCCGCGATAATCGTAGCGATGCTGGAAGAAGTGCTTGGAGACCATCACCCGCACCCAGGCGCGGGCGCGGCCCGAGGGCAGCAGGATCAGAGCCGCGACGGTCATCGCGAAAATGAGGGCGACCTGGCCGAAGCGCGCCCAGTCTCCGCCGGCGAACTCCATCGCCCGCGTCGCCGACATCATCACGATCAGATAAGCGAGGATGGCGAGCATCGACAGCGACTGGAAGGTCGCCGCGCGGGACATCTGCATCTTCCAGCTGGCGTTGCGCCGGCTGGCGAGGGCGAACAGGGGCACGATCATCGACAGGATCGCGCCGCGCATCGCGAACAGCTCCGAGGCCGGCGAGCGGGTCAGGTAGGCGGTCGTGTAGAGGTGCAGATCGTAGGCCCACATCGCCGCCAGCGCGATCGCGGGCAGCTTCATTCCCCAGCGCGAATCCGGCGACGCCTGGCCGTAGAGATTGTGGACGAGGACGAGCGCGCCGGCGGCGATGGTGAGGCCGATGATGTGCTGGGTGGCGGTGAGCGCGGCCAGCACCGGCGGCACCTCCGCGAATTCGGCCGAGACGCCGGCGATGACGATCTGCAGCCCGACCACGCCGGCCACCGCCGCATAGACCGATTTCACCGCGCGCTGGCGCCGGTCGTCCTCGGCGCCGTGCATGATCCCGTACATGAAGGCGAGGAAGGCGAGGTTGCGCCCGCTCTCCGCGAAGCTGGCCAGGACGTAATGCGGCCCCTCGATGGCGACGAAGATCGACCAGACCGAGACGACCGCGAAGGCGGTGACCAACGGCCGGTTGCGCGCGTCGCCGTTCCAGTGCCTCAGCTGCCAGATGGCGAGCGCGCCGTAGAGCGCTGCGGCGAGCGCGTGGCTCCACAGCTGGAGAAAGCCGGCCATCAGCGCGCGCCCTCCGGCCACAGCACGACCCGCAGCGTCTGCAGCAGGATCAGCACGTCGAGCATCGGCGAGTAGTTCTTGGCGTAATAGAGATCGAGCTCGAGCTTCTGGCGCGCATCCTCGACCGACGCGCCGTAAGGATAATTGATCTGCGCCCAGCCGGTGATCCCCGGCTTCACCATGTGGCGCTCGGCATAATAAGGCAGCCGCGCCTCGAGATCGGCGACGAATTGCGGCCGCTCGGGACGCGGGCCGACGAAGCTCATGTCGCCCTTCAGCACGCTCCACGCCTGGGGAAGCTCGTCGATCCTGAGCTTCCTGATCACCGAGCCGACGCGGGTGACTCGGGGATCGTCCTTCTGCGCCCAGACCGCCTTGCCGCCGACCTCGGCGTCCTCGCGCATCGAGCGCAGCTTCAGGATGTCGAACGGCACGCCGTAGAGGCCGACGCGGCGCTGGCGGAAGAAGGCCGGGCCCCTGCTCTCGAGCTTCACCGCGATCGCGGTGAGCGCGATCAAGGGCGCGGTCAGGATCAGGATGGCGGTGCTGACGGCGATGTCGAACAGCCTCTTGGCGATCGACGACAGGCGGCGCGAGGCCGAGAAGCCGTCCGAGAAGATCAGCCAGCTGGGATTGAGGCTGTCGAGGTCGACCCGGCCGGTCTCGCGCTCGAGGAAGGTCGAGAAGTCGATCACCTCGACGCCGGTGGTCTTGGCGCGCAGCAGGTCGGAGAGCGGCAGCGCGTTGCGCCTTTCCTCCATCGCGAGCACGACCTCGGAGGCGCGCAGCCGCAGCAGATGGTCGGCGAAGTTGCGGATCCCGTCGCGGTTGGTCGCGCGCGCGACCGCGACCGGCCCGTCGTTCATCGCGACGAATCCGGCGATGGTGAAGCTCGCCCCGTCCCGCCGGGCCAGCCCCTCGATCCGCGCCGCCTTGGCGCCGGCCCCCAGCACGAGCACCCGCCGCTTGAAGGTCTCGCCGCCGATCGCCCGGCTGAGCAGCAGCCGCGCGCCGGCGAGCAGGACGATCGCGAAGCCGCTCGCATAGAGCAGGTTCGAGCGCCAGAAGCCGATCGCGGGAAAGAGGAAGAAGACCAGGCTGAGGAAGAGGATGCCGAGGGCGAGCGCGACCAGCAGCCGCGCGGTGGCGATGCGCAGCGAGAGCAGGGCCTCGGAGCGGTACATGCCGACCGCGACCATCGCCAGCTGCACCGACGCCGCGAAGGCGGCGAGGCTGGGCAGCCGCGCCGCCTCGGGATCGACCTCGCCGCCGAGCTGCCAGATCCGCGTCAGCCAGCCCGCCTCGGCAGCGCCGAGCAGCAGCAGGAAATCGAGCAAGGCGAGCGTCAGCACCCAGTGCGGCACATAATGTTTGAACAGCCGGATCACGGGCGCGCCGCCTCCTCGCGGCGCGGGGCCGCGCACGGGCGCTTCAGACGCTCCGCTGTAAGCTTCTCCGACACGCCCAGCGCTGTCGCAGAATTTGACAAACAAAGCGTGAAAGGGGCGGGGAGGGCCTCGGGGCGCGGTTAGCGGGAGTTCAATATTGGGGGCCTGGCGCGACCTGGGAAGGACGGCGTTGCGACAAGCGAGCTATGACATATTAATGTGTGGTGACGATGGAGCGACTGCGTCAATCCATCTATCGACATCGTAGGCGGCGCGGCCGCTTCGACCCAATCGCAATGGTCCCTGCCACGGTCAGACCCATCTACGGCTCGCCTGACCAGAGATTGCGTGTCTTCTAACTTTCACTGAAGATACGTCAAAAGGAGAAATCGCATGGTTTGGATCTTAGTCTTAGTGATTTACGCCGCGCCAGCCGATGCCGTGGATTGGGATGGTCCTTGGGAATTTGGGATGACGCACGTCGTGGAGGGGCACTTTGGCTCCGAAGCCGAATGCAGAAACACCGCTATCGAACTGATCGGGAGGATGCATCAGGGGATGTTGGCGCCGATCCGCTATCGTTGTGTGGAGGTGCCCGCCGGTCTCCCACAGGGTGCTCCGCGGTAGGCTGCAATTCCTCGCTTGCGCCGTGTGGCGCCCCAGGCCCCGGGATGAACCGTGGACAGTTACCGGTAACTGTCCCCAAACGTGAGCATTCCTTCATGGGGACAGTCACAGTGACTGTCCCCCTTTTGCCCCGACCACCGTGAACCGGTGGTTTGAAATGCCGCTCTCGTCCATGAAGAACGACAACTCCTGCGGAGGAATGAAGCCAGGCAAAAGAGGTTGTCATAAACGCTGAATCTGAGAGCGGGAATCCTCAGTCCGACAAGTTCAAAGCGGCCGCTCGGGAGCTAGGCTGCGACGAGGACGAAGCGCGCTGTGAGGAGCGGTTGCGGAAGGTGGCGCAGCAGAAGCCAGACGCGAAGCCTGAATAGGGCGGTCAGGCCGCGCGACGAGCCCCGAGTGCCAGAAGTTCGAAAAGTCGCATCCCGGCTTCGTACGACGCAACCTTGGCAAGGACGTTGATCCCGGCGTCGGGGATGCTTTCGTCCGTCTCGAAGATGAAATAGCCGCGATCACCGCCGAGGCCGGAACCTACCGCGAGTCTATAGGTGCGGTGTGATATGGACGATATATGGAGGCGCTTCGAATCGCCCATATCGGCAGAGAGGAAGATGTCATCCAATGCCGACCACCAAACCAAAATACCGCGAGGCGCCAGAACCACAGATTTCTGCGAACCAGCTCGCGCAGTATTTAACCGCTGGTCCAGCCGCACGCAAGAGAATAATTCAAAGTGCCAGGTGGCAATCCACCGCTATCGTCGCCCGATATAGGCAGGCCCGCGAAGCTATCGTAAAGTGTCTTTGCGACCCGTTACAGAGTCCTTCGACAATAGCTCACCAGAAGATGGAGCTTGAGAAGCGGCTAGGTCAACCGGGAAACTCAAGTTGGATTCAAGACGACCTTGAATCCTCCATCGCGGCTCTGAATCGTTACGCTGCCACGGTGGGGCAGACTCAACTGCCCAAGCTGGAGTGTAGGCAGGTTCCAGGCTCCGTTCCGCCACTGATTATTTCCGGCCTCAGAGTCAAGGTGACGCCGGACGTGACCGTGCAGCGCAATCGCTCTGGCGACGAGGGGCCGCTCGTCGGCGCCGTTGTGACGATGATCGCAAAAGGCGAAAAATCAACCGCGACCCGGAAGGACCAAGCGCGCACTGCCGCCACTTTGGTATGGATGTTCGCGCAAAAGCATCTGGCGACGAAAGGCGAGCCATCCCGCCAGCTCTGCTTCTCGTATGATGTGTTCGACGGGGCGCTCATCCCCGCGCCAGCCAACTACGTGAACCGAATCAACAACATTACCGCCGCATGTGAAGAGATAATGGGCGGCTGGCACAAAGCCACGCCGCCAGCCGATCTCGACACCTAGCCCGCTGTTTATGCCATAGAGTCGAGGGGGAAAAAGGCGTACCCGCGAGGACGCGAAAAGCGGCGGGGCCGCAGCCTCGCCGCTTCCTTATCGCGCCGCGCTTCAGTTGTCGGGCGTGTACTCTTCGTGGCTGATGACCTCGCCGGCCGAGCTGTTCCCGCCGGTCATATCGGGACCGGCCTCGCGGTCGGTGACCTCCTTGCCACCGTCCTCATGCTCGGTAACTGTGCGGATGGCCGTCGTGTGCCCGTCTTCGTCACGCACCTGACCAGAGTGCGTCCGGGAGCCTTCGTCGCTCATGACCTATCTCCTTTCTGCAACCAAACTAAACCATTAACTAGGGTTAACGTTCCTGCGTTGACGCAGGCGGACCCCTGTCGGCGTGTTTGCAAGGTGCATAATCGCCATACATTTAGCCGGCCCCGGGTCGGTCTCGTGGCGCACCCCCTCCGTGACGCTAAATGTATACTGTCCCTGTTTTTCGCACCGGCTTGCATTGTAGGATTCGGTATGTTCCGGTTCCGTTCATGGTCGGCGAACGCGAACGGGGAGGCCCGCGGCAGCGCTACGTGCGCGCGACGCAGTGGCGGCGGCGGCGGTTCTTTGCGCTGCTCGAGGAGACGGGGCAGGTCCGGCTCGCGGCCGAGCTTTCGGGGCTGGGGCTGGGGTGCATCTACAGGCTGCGGCGGATCGAGGCGGGGTTCGGGGAGCGGATGATCGCGGCGCGGGTGGCGGCGAGCGAGCGGCTCGACGGCAGGGCGGCGGCGGAGGGGCCGGGCGCGGGGGCGGGGGACGGGCTGGTCGTCCGGCGCGGGCCGGGCGGACGGTTACGGGCGGTGGCGCCGCATCGGGGCTGGTGGGGCGAGCGGGACGATGAAGTGTTCCTCGGCGCGCTGCGCGAGACGGGGAGCGTCACCGCGGCCTGCCGCGTCGCGGGCTTCTGCACCCGCACCGCCTATAACCGCCGCAAGCGGCTGCCCGGCTTCGCGGCTTCGTGGAAGGAGGCGCTGGCGGAGGCGCCGCCGCGGCTCGAGGCGCGGATGCTGGCAGAAGGGATGAAGCTCGTCGTCCGGGAGCGCTGGGACGAGCCCGGCGATGCCGTCCCGTTCGACCCGGCCGCCGCGATCCGGATCTTCGGCTGGCTCGACAAGCGCGCGAGGCGGGGTTGAAGGGGACAATCAGGCAGCGAGGACGATCGCCAGGCCGATCGCGGCGAGGACGGCGCCGCCGATCGCGCAGATCAGCAGGTTCGACGTGACATGGTCCGGCTCGAGGACGCTCTCGCGCGGGTCTCGCGGATCGTAGCGGAGCATTTTGGTCGATCCGGGCGCGTAGGCGGCGACCATCCTTTGCGCCGCGGCGCGGGTCTGCGTGCCGATGAAGCCGAAGCGCAGGCGCTCGCCTTCATATTGCCGGTCGCCGACGGCGAAGCGGTAATGGACCAGCGGGACCCAATAAGCCGTGCCTGCGCGTCTGGTCACGCGCACGTCGGTGGCGAGGATCGTCGCGGGAGCGATCGCCCAGCGGCCGGCGGCCTGCCTGAGGGCGAGGGCCTTCGAATGGCCGAGCCAGCCGTAAGCGGCCGCCGCGAGGCCGAGAAGCAGTACGAAGATCCCAAGGCCTGCCATGCGTCGCTCCCGTGGTGGGGGGACAGTTAGTGTAACTGTCCCCGTGTCGTCGCCGGTCAGGCCGGCTGGGCCGCGGCGACGAGCGGGACCGGGGGGCGCCTGCCCGCATTCCAGCCGGCCCAGCTGGTGAGCGCGCCCGCCGCGAAGCCCGCGGCGAGCACCGCCGGGGTCGGCAGGTAGCCGAGGAAGGTGAGCGTCGAGCGGACGATCGCCAGGTCGCCGAGTTGGCCCATCGCCACCATCTGCGCGGCGATGAACAGGCCGGCGACCACGAAAGGCTGCCCGCGCTCGCCGACCCGCCAGCGCACGATCAGCGCGAAAGCCAGCCCGGTCGCCATCGCCCAGACGATCGAATGGATCACGTGGGGCATATCCTGCGGCCCGGAAATGCCGAGCCCGGGCACATATTCGACCAGCAGGCGGCTGAACGGCGATTCCCACAGGATCAGCGGCGTCGCCAGCATGTAGCCCGAATGCAGCCAGACCTTCCGGCGGTATTTGAGGGCGCGGTAGAAGAGGGTCAGATAGGCGGCGATCGCGAGCAGCAGGCCGAGCAGGAAGGAGCCGCCGAACAAAGTCCGCGCCGCCCCGTCGCCGGCGACATAGCCTTTCGCGGTGAGGTCGATGATCGCGCACAGGCCGCCGATCAGGAAGGGAAAGAGCAGGAGGCTCGCCTTCCCCGCGGCCGCATGCCAGGCGAAGCGGCGGCGGTGCGCGGTCCAGCTCTGGGTGGCGACCAGCATCACCCAGATGCTCGCCGCGATGCCGTGCGCATGGAATTGCCACGGGCCCTGCGTGAAGGTCGAGAAATAGCTTTCCCAGAAGCCGGCGACCGTCACCGCCATCACGAGAAGCACGTAATAATGCGCTCTTGGATAAGGCATGGGCACGCCCCCGTTTCCCGCCGAACGCCGTGCCTAGCACGAAACCGGCCCGGTGCGACCGGGAAAGCGTCGGGGTGCGGCCTCGTCCCGCCTTCCAAGCGCGTCGGCGACCGCGTAGGAATGTCCGGGGGGAGAAAGCAAAGATGAGATTCACGCTTGGCCTGGCGGTCGTCGCCTGTCTGACGGGCGCGGCGTCGATGGCGCAGACCGCGCCCGATGCGCGGATCTTTCCGGTCCGGCCGATCGCCGAGCGCGGGGCCGCGGGCGAGAGCCTGAATTTCGACGTCATCCTCCGCAACGGCCATGCCTTCGCGATCGAGCTGGCGGAGCTCGAGGTCGATTTCCTCGATGCGGAGGGCCGCGTGCTGATCAGCCGCCGGGTCGACCGCAACGGCGGCGTTCCCTCGATCGCCACGCTCGGCGAGCGGGTGATCGCGCCGGGGGCGGAAGCCTTGTTCTTCAACCCGTTCCCGGCGCCGCCGCCGGACGTCCGCGCGCACCGGGTGCGGGTGCGCGCCGGCTTCCGCCGGGTGGAAGGCGAGGGCGCGGTGCCCGAAGTCACCGCCGAGGCGGAGGTCAGGCGGGACGCGCGGCCGCGCCTGATGCGCTTCCCGCTCGGGGGGCGCGTGCTGGTCTGGGACGGCCACGATGCGCTGTCGCACCACCGGCGCTGGAACTACGCGCACCCGTTCCTGCGCAGCCTCGGCTTCAACTCCAATGCGATGCGCTATTCCTACGATTTCGTCCCCGTCGACGAGGAGGGGCGGATGACCCGCGGCGAGCCGCGCTCGAACGCGGACTATATCGGCTTCGGCGCACCGGTCCGCGCCACCGCCGCGGGGCGCGTCGTCGCGGCCGTCTCGCACAGGCCGGACGACGGCAGCTTCGATCCGGCCGAGAGCAATGAGAATCCCAACGCTTTGCTCGGCAACCATGTCGTCATCGACCATGGCGACGGCTCGTTCAGCATCTTCGCCCATGTCCGGCAGAACAGCGTCCGGGTTGAGGTCGGGCGCCGGGTGGAAGCGGGGGATGTGATCGCCGAGATCGGGTCTTCGGGCAGCTCGCTCTTCCCGCACCTCCATTACCAGCTGGTCGATGCGCCGACGATGCGCGGCGAAGGCCTGCCGAGCTACTTCCGCGGCATCTCGCTCCGGCGCGGCGCGGCCACGCGGCCGGCGCCGCACGGCCGGGTCGACAGCGGAGACGTCGTCGTCAGCCGCTGAGGTGGGGACTTACTGTCCCCTCAGATGATGATGAAGTCGGCGGTGGTCAGCGGCGGCGCGCCGTAAAGCGTGGCGATGTGGAAGGTCGCCGCCGATCCGGCCCCGTCCTCGTCGAAGTAGAGCCGGCCGTCGTCCGTGTCGTAGAGGAACTGCGCTTTGGTCCCCGACGTCTGCGGGTTCGAATTGGCGACGAGCTGATCGGGGGTCAGCGGCCCGTTGAGGTTCCTGAAAGGAAAGGCGACCGGCTCGTTGTTGTTGAATTCGAGCTTGTCCTCGCCGGGCGTGAAATCGAAGATGAAATCGGCCGGACTGTCGATCCGCTCGTAGACGAAGAGGTCGTCGCCGAGGCCACCCTTGAGGAAGTCGCTGTCGGCCCGCGCCTGGAGGCGGTCGTCGCCGCCGTTGCCGAACAGCAGGTCGGTGCTGGGATTGTTGAAGACGCTGGTAGCCGCGTCGCTGCTGGCGACGAATTCCATGCCACGCGCATCGAGGTCGAACGAGGTCTTGTAAGGGCCCACCAGCGGATAGCCGGCGATGCTTCCGCCTCCGAAGGTGGTGTTGAAGTCCTGGGCGCGTTCGGGGTTGATCAGCACGAAGGACCGCTCCTGCCCGTCGATCGTCCAGGTATATTCCAGGTTCTGGCCGATGCGCTTGACGTTGAAATCCTCGAAGACCGTCGTCGCGGTCGTCGCGAAGTGCAAAGTAAATGACTTGTCGCCCTGCGGCACCGGCGGCTGCCAGGACGAGGTGCGGTCGCCCAGCGGATCGACCGTGAACGTCCCCGTGGAGAGCGTCGAGTCGAAATAATCGGTGCCGTTCATGATCAGCTCGACGCTGTGGGTCTGGCCCTGCGCCTCATAGTTGATGACCGCGTTGCCCGCGGGGCCGTAGACGTCCTTCGCGGGGAGCCAGACGAGCTGCCCGTCGGCGATCTGCTCGCGCGTGATCACCGTCCCGTCCGCGACGGCGAAGGCGGAATTGGCCAGCACCAGGGTTCCCGCCGTAGCCGGCGAGCGCGAGATGATGGTGATGCCGCCGCTGATGTCGCTGTCGAAGTCGGCGAGCGTCAAAGTGTGGCTGGAATCCTCGACCAGGCCGATCTGGTCGGCGTCGACGAGGCGGCCCTCCTTCACTCCGAACAGGAGATAATGGTAGACCGCACCGCCGGGATCGTCGGCGAAAAGCGCGGCGAGATCGGGGTTGAGGGCCAGATACTCCTCGGTCGAGAAGCCCGTCGTCTCGCGGCCCTCGGCGAAGCCGTGGTTGATGTAGTGGGTCGTGAGCGCGCGCGTGTCGGCTCCGTAGGCCAAAGCGACGTCCGGGTTCGAGGCGCCGTAGATCAGCGGATCGAAGCGCGTCGGATTGCGACCCTCGGCCTGACCGAAATCCCGCCAGTGGACGAAGCCCGCATTCTCGTCGGTGCCGAAGGCGGCGATCAGATCTGAGTAAGAGGCGATGTAGCGCAAGGCGTCGAAGGTCGGCTCGGGAGGCGCGGTGGCGCGCCCTTCGCCGAAGCCGGTCTGGATATAGTGGATCGTCGCCCGCACCGGCTCGCCGCCGAAGCCGAGCGCCCTCAGGTCCACGTTCGCGGCGACATAGGCCTCGGGGTCGAACAGGTCGATGTCGCGGCCCTCGCGGTAGCCGTAATTGATGTAGTGGATGGTCAGCGCCCCGGTGTCGGTGCCGAAGGCCTCGATTAGGTCGCCGTGGGAGGCGCCGTAGATCAAGGGATCGAACAGGAACGGGTCGCGGCCCTCGAACTGGCCATATTGCTCCCAGTGCCTGCGTCCGGCCTCGGCGTCGGCGCCGAACGCCTCGATCAGGTCGCCATAGGAGGCGATGTAGCGCAGGGGATCGAATTCGTCCGGCATGACTCGCTCCTACATGTGGATTAAGCAACGCACATCGGCCCGACACGCGCCCGCGTCAAGTCCGCGGCGCCGACTCTCAACCCTCAAGCCATTGCAAAGCAAAAGGATTTCGCCTTTCGCTCCCGGATCAGACGATGATGAAGTCGTCCGTCGTCAGCGGCGGAACGCCGTAGAGCGTGACGATGTGGACCGCCGCCGACGCGCCGGCTCCGTCCTGATCGAAGAAAAGCCTGCCATCGTCCGTATCGTAGAGGAACTGCGCTTTGGTCCCCGACGATTGCGGGTTCGAATTGGCGACGAGCTGGTCCGGCGTCAGCGGGCCGTCGAGGTTGCGGAACGGCCGCGCGACCGACAGCTGTTCCTCGAATTCCAGCTTGTCCTCTCCGGGCGTGAAGTCGAAGATAAAGTCCGCTGGCTCGTCGATCCGCACGTAGCGGAAGCGGTCGTCGCCGAGGCCGCCTTTCAGAAAGTCGGTGTCGGCGCGCGCCTCGAGGCTGTCGTCGCCGCCATTGCCGAACAGCAGGTCAGGTCCGAAATTGTTGAAGATGCTTGTGGCCGCGTCGGAGCTCGGCACGATCTCCGCGCCGCCCGAATTGAGGTCCGACGACAGGGTGTAGGGCCCGGTCAGCGGGTAGCCCGCGATGCTGCCGCCGCCGAAGGTGATCTTGATCCCGTTCGCCCGCTCCGGGTTGATCAGGATGAAGGAGCGCTCGATCCCGTCGATCTCCCAGGTGAACTCCAGATTCTGGTCTATCGTCCTCACGTTAAAATCGTCGAACACGGTTCCCGCGGTGGTCGCGAAATGAAGGGTATATTGGCTCGACCCGTTGACCGGCGGCTGCCAGGAGGAAGTGCGGTCGCCGAGAGGATCGACGGTGAAGGTGCCCGACGAGAGGGTGGAATCGAAATAGTCGGTGCCGCTCATCACGAGCTCGATGCTGTGGGTCTGCCCCGCCGCCTGGTAGGTGATCGTCGCATTGCCCGCGGGGCCGTAGACGTCCTTGGTCGGAAGGTAGACGAGCATGCCGTCGGCGATCTCCTCCGCCGTCACCACCCGGCCGTTGGTTATCAGCTGCCCGCCGAGCAGCACCCTGCCCGCCGTCCCGGGCGGCAGCGAGGTGATGGTGATGCCGCCGCTTATGTCGCCTTCGAAATCGGCGGCGGTGAGCGTGTAGCTCGTGTCTTCGACGAGGGACGTCTGATCCGAGTAGACGAGCCTGCCTTCGTGCACCCCGTAGAGGAGGTAATGGTAGATGGCGCCGCCCGGGTCGTCGGCGAAGATCGCGGCGAGGTCGGGGTTCACGGCGAGATACTCGTCGCTGTTGAAGCCTGTCGTCTCGCGCCCCTCGGCGAAGCCGTGGTTGATGTAGTGAATCGTGAGGGCGCGCGTATCGGCCCCGTACTCGATCGCGACATCGGGATTGGAAGCGCCGTAGATCAGCGGATCGAACCGCGTCGGGTTGCGACCCTCGGCCTGGCCCGAATCCCGCCAGTGGACCAGCCCGGCATTTTCGTCGGCGCCGAAGGCGGCGATGAGATCGGGGTAGGAGGCGATGTAGCGCAGCGCGTCGAAGGTCGGCGCGGGAGGCGCGGTCGGCCGCCCTTCGCTGAAGCCGGTCTGGATATAATGGAGCGTCGCCCGTTCCGGCTCGCCCCCGAATCCGAGTCCCCGCAGGTCGACATTGGCGGTGACATAGGCATCCGGATCGAACAGGTCGATGTCCCGCCCCTCATGATAGCCGTGCGTGATGTAGTGGATCGTGAGCGCGCGCGTATCCGTGCCGTAGGCCTGGATGAGGTCGCCGTAGGAGGCGCCGTAGATCAAGGGATCGAACAGGAGGGGGTTGCGGCCCTCGAACTGGCCGTAATTGTCCCAATGGTAGCGCGCCGCAGCCTCGTCGGTGCCGTAAGCTTCGATGAGGTCGGGATAAGAGGCGATATAGCGAAGGGCGTCGAATCCGGGGCCGGGCATGATCTATTCCTCTATGACGCGCACCCCACTGAAATCATTGCCGCAAAAAGGCTAATTGGTCAACTTCCGCCGCGGGCGACGCCGGCGCGAACACGGTCCGCGATGAGCGGGAACAGGCTGAGCAGGACGAGCGCCGCGATCAGGCCGGGCGAGAGGATGTCGCTTATGCCCGTGAGCGTGGCCAGCCGCGTGCCGGCGTCGACATAGATGAAGGTCGCCGGCGACAGGCCGACGAGGGTCAGCGGCACATAAGCGCGCAGCTTCATCCGGGTGATCCCCATTGCGAGGTTGACCAGCCAGTAGGGGATGAGCGGATTGAAGCGCAAAGCGAGCAGATAGAAGGCGCCGTGGCGCTCGAAGCCGCGGTCGATCGGCGCGAGCCGCGCCCCGAACCGCGCCTCGACCCAGTCGCGCAGCGCCGTGCGCGCGGCGAGGAAGGCGATGGTCGAGCCGCAGGCCGAGGCCGTGAGGACCAGGGGAAAGCCCGTCCAGAAGCCGAACAGGGTGCCCGCCGTGAGGCCGATGATCGGCGCCGCCGGGAAGCAGCAGGCGGTGGCGACGAGGGTGATCAGGAAGAAGCCGCCGAGCGCCGGCAGCGGCCGTGCCGCCGCCCAGGCCGCGAGCGCGTCGCGGCTCTCCTTCAGCCGGTAGAGGGAGAACCATTCGCCGTAGAACAAAGCAAGCGCGATGGCGCCGGCGACGACGAGCAGGAAGACCAGGCGGACGATGTTGCGGCGATTCACCCGTCCCCCTTATCGTCCCCGCGCGAAGCCGCTACCCTGCGCGTCGACGGCTGCGCAACCGTGGAACGCTCGTGCTCGATACGCTTCTTCTCCTGTTCGCGCTGCAGGCCCAGCCGGCGGCCCCGCCCCAGGCGGAGGAAGGGCCGGCGATCGTCGTCACCGGGACGCGGCGCGGCCGATGCCGCGTTCGCCTCGCCGCCCGGACCCTTTCCGACCGCGAGCTCGCGGCCCACGCCCGGGAGTGGGCGGCGCTGGGGCGCCCGGTCCGGGTGATCCGCCCGGCAGGCGCGGACTATCGCTGCCTCGCGCGGATCGCCTTCCGGCTCCAGGACCGGGGCGTCCGCCTGATCCACTTCGTCGACCCGCCGGAGCCGCCGCAGCAACCCTGATCCGGGCCTCAGCCGGGCCGGCGGCCGCGCGGTTTCCTCGGCTTCCACACCACCTTCTGCCCCTTGGGGACGTGCCACTTGCCCGACGGCGTCCGCACGAGATCGGCCTCGCAGCGCAGGCAGCGGGTGAAGAAATAGCCGCGGTTCCACACCTCGTCGGGTGCGGGGCGGTGCATGCCGAGGCGGCAGAGGAAGTTGGCGGCGCCCATCGCCGCAAGGCTAAGCGCGCGCGGCGGCGGCTTCAAGCGCGCCCGGTCGCCCGTGCCGGATCGGGACTACCAGTCGGCGCCCTTGACCATCGCGAGCAGCGCCCCGCTCGCATAGGGCTTGGTGAAGAAGAGGGCGCCTTCCGGATAATCCTCGGGCGGCGGCCGGTGCGCGCCGGAGACGATCAGCAGCCTCACCTCCGGCCAGCGCTCGGCGACGGCGCGCGCGAGATCGAGTCCGCCGCGATCGTCGGCGAGGCTGATGTCGGTGACCAGCACCGCCGGCAGCGGGCCCGCGACGAGGGCCTCCATCGCTTCGGCGGCGGTGCTGGCGCGGCGGACGTCGCAGCCGCCGTCGGAGAGCAAGGCGGCGGTCGCGTCGAGCACGATCGGGTCGTCCTCGACCAGCATGATGGGAAGCGACGCGGACATCGACGGAACCCCTGTTCGATCCGATCCAAAGCGCGCGCGCCGCCGCGTCGGTTCCGCCCCGGCGAAGCGGCTCGTCGCATTTCTGCCGCGCACACAGATGTTGCGCCGGAGCCATATCCCTCTATTGCTCTCGCCTCCAACAGGGGGACCTCGATGAGAAGCTTCATGATTTTCGGCGCGCTGGTCGCGTCGGCGCTGGCGACTGCCGCTTTTGCGGCCCAGCAGGACTTCGCGATCGTCAACAATACGGGGCAGGCGATCCTGACGCTCAACGTCTCGCCGTCCGACGAGACGAGCTGGGGGCCGGACATTCTCGGCGTCGAGATCCTCGCCGCGGGCGAGCGCGCCGACGTCAGCTTCGACAACGAAGAAGAGCGCTGCGAATGGGACATAAGGGTCACCTACCAGGACGGCGACACCGGCGCCTGGCAGGGCATCAACCTGTGCGAGACGACGACGGTTACGCTGACTGCGGAATGACCGCTCGGAAGCGCTCATTTGCCGAGGCCTGCGCCGCGCGTTAACAAGGCGGGCGGTCAATCAGGGGGAATGCGGGTGGGCGCCAGCGACAGTGCCTTTTCGGGGTCGATTCCGGCTCTCTACGACCGTTGCCTCGGGCCTCTATTGTTCGAGCCATATGCGCGCGATCTCGCCGAGCGGGTCGCGGCGATCGCGCCGCGGCGCATCCTGGAGACCGCGGCGGGCACCGGCATCGTCACCGCCGCGCTCGTCCGCGCCGTGCCCGACGCGGAGATCGTGGCGACCGATCTCAACCAGGCGATGCTCGACGTGGCTTCCGAGCGCGTCCTCTCGCCGGCGGTGAGCTTTCGCCAGGCCGACGCGCAGGAGCTGCCTTTCGCGGAAGGGGGGTTCGATCTCGTCGTCTGCCAGTTCGGCGCGATGTTCTTCCCGGACCGGATCCTAGCCTATCGCGAGGCGCGGCGGGTGCTGAAGCGCGGCGGCCTGTTCCTGTTCAACGTCTGGGACCGGCTCGAGGCGAATCCGGCGTCGGACGCGGCGGCGAAAGCGGTCGCCGCGCTGTTCCCGGACGATCCCCCGTCCTTCCTCTCGCGCGTGCCGTTCGGCTATCACGACCCGCTGCGGATCGAGAAGGACCTGTTCGCCGCGGGCTTCGACGAAGTGGCGGTGGAGACGGTCGCGGCGCACAGCCGCCTCGCCGACGCCGTCGAGGCCGCGACCGGTCTCTGCATGGGCACCCCGCTCCGCGCCGAGATCGAGGCGCGCGCGCCCGAACGCCTCGAGGAGGCGCGCGACGCCGCCGCGGCCGCGCTCGCGGGCCTCGCCGGCGCGGACGTGGCTATGTCGGCCCTGGTGGTCAGCGCCCGCAGCCTTTGACCGGCCGGCCGAAAATCGCGCGGGTTCGCGGCTTGCGCCTGCCGGCTGGCGGACGGTAGACCGGCCCGGCGGAGAAGGGGTCGCTGCTTGCCCGAGCTGAAGGCGTTTCTGGAAGGCGGGGGCGAAGCCGGCGCCCTGATCCGCGCGCACGACTGGGATTCGACCCGGCTCGGGCCGATCCGGGGGTGGCCGCAGTCGCTGCGCTCGTCCCTCGGCATCGCCCTGCGCTCGCCGACCGCATCCGCGGTGTTCTGGGGCCCCGACCACGTCTTCCTCTACAACGACGCCTGGGGCTCGCTGCTCGCCGGCGGCCGCCATCCCTGGGCGCTGGGGCGGCCGGCGCGGGAGGTGCTGGCCGACATATGGCCGGCGCTCGCGGAACAGTTTGCCGGCGTCCTGCGCAACGGCAAGGCCGTGAACCGGATCGACGAGCTGCTCGTCCGCAATCTCGGCGGCGAGACCTTCGACAGCTATTGGAGCTATTCGCTGCTGCCGGTGGCGGGCGAGGACGGACGCATCGCCGGAATCCTCGCCCAGGTCCGCGAGAGCACTCCGTTCGTGCTGCGTGGCCGCCGCGAGGCGCTGATGCTGCGCATGGCGGAGCGCCTGCGTCTCCTGGGCGATCCCGATGCGATCCTCGAGGCGGCGCTCGAGCTGGTCGGCGAGGAGGTCGAGGCCGCCCGGATCGGCTATGCCGAGTTCGACGAGGAAGCGGGGACGATCTCGATCCTCGGCTGCGCGGTGAAGCCGCCGCTTGCGGACAATGTAGGCACGTTTCCGACCCCCGATTTCGGGCGCGACATAGACGAGGACCTGCGTGCCGGGCGGACGATCCGGATCGACGATTCCGCCCGCGATCTCCGGCTCGAGGACCCGCGGGTCCGCAAGACCTATGCCGCGCTCGGCGTCGCTTCGGCTTTGGTCGTTCCGATCGTCAGCGGCGAACGTTTCCGGGCGATGCTCTTCGCCCATCATCACGAGCCGCGGCGCTGGACAGACCACGAAGCGGCGCTGCTCCGCCAGGCGACCGAGCATGTCTGGCGCGAGATCAGCCGCGCCCGCGCCGAGGCCGAGCTCCGGCGCAGCGAGGAGCGCTACCGCCGGCTGTTCGAGCAGGCCAACGACCTCATCGTCCTGGCGACGCTCGATCAGGTCATCACCGACGTCAATCCGGCCGCGGCGGCGGCGATCGAGATGCCGCCCGACGAGATAATCGGCCATTCGATCGCGGACTTCCTCGCTCCCGGCCAGTTCGACCAGGCGAAGCGCATGCTGCAGCAGAAGATCGAACAGGGCGGCACCACGCAGCACGAGCTGATCATCGTCTCGCGCTCCGGCAGGAGGCTGAACTGGGACATCAACTCGACCCTGACCCTCGACAAATCGGGGAACCCCATCGGCCTGCACGCCATCGCCCGCGACGTCACGGAGCGGCGGCGCGCCGAGGAGCGGCAGCGGCTGCTCGTCAACGAGCTCAACCACAGGGTCAAGAACACGCTCGCCCTCGTCCAGGGGCTCGCTTTGCAGAGCTTCAAGGACGGCCGCGAAATGGCCGAGGCGCGCGAGGCCTTCCAGCTTAGGCTCGCCGCTCTCGCCGCCGCCCACGACCTCCTCACCCGGGAGAGCTGGGAGGGCGCGACGCTCGAAGCGCTCGCCGCCGAGACGCTCGGCCTGCACGACGGCGGCGAGGCGCGGATCGCCTGGCAGGGTCCGCCGGTCCGGCTCAATCCCAAGGCGGCGGTGTCGCTGGTCATGGCGCTGCACGAGCTGTGCACCAACGCGGCCAAATATGGCGCGCTGTCGGTTCCGGGCGGCCGGGTGGAAGTCGGCTGGTCCGTCGACGGCGACCTGCTCACCATCCTGTGGCGCGAGCGCGGCGGGCCGCCGGTGCGCCCGCCCGAGCGGCGCGGCTTCGGCTTCCGGATGATCGAGCGCGCCCTCGCCGCCGACCTCGACGGCTCGGCCAGGCTCGACTTCCGGCCGGACGGCCTCACCTGCCGGATCGAGGCCTCGCTCGCCGATGCCGCCTCGCGCGGCGAGCCGGCATGACCGGCGCCCTGCGCATCCTGCTCGTCGAGGACGAGCCGATCATCGCGATGACCGCCGAGGACATGCTCGACGCGATCGGCTGCGCGGTAGTGGCGAGCGCGGCGACGCTCGAGGAGGCGCTGGCGGCGAGCGCGCGCGGCGGCTTCGATCTCGCCATGCTCGACATCAACCTGAACGGCGTCCAGAGCCTTCCCGTCGCCGATCTGCTCAAGCAATTGGGCACGCCCTTCATCTTCACCACCGGCTACGGGGCGGACGGCTGCGGTCCGCACACCGACGTTCCCCTCGTCGCCAAGCCCTACCGCATCGTCGACCTCGAGGCCGCCATCGCCCGCGCCATCGGCGGCGGCCGGTGAGAGGGTTCGCCGCCCTGCTGCTCGCTTTGCTGCTGTGGGGCTGCGGCGGGGAGCCGGAGGCGCGCGTTGCGGCCAACGTGCCGACCGAGCGGATCGGAACCGCGGTGTTCGCCGGCGGCTGCTTCTGGTGCACCGAATCCGATTTCGAGCATGTGGCGGGCGTGATCGACGCGGTCTCGGGCTATACCGGCGGGAACACCGCCAACCCGACCTACGAATCCGTCTCGGCCGGCGGCACCGGCCATTACGAAGCGGTCCGGGTCCGCTTCGACACCGGCCGCACCAGCTATGCCGCCCTGGTCCGCCATTTCTTCCGGACCGTCGACCCGACCGACGCCGGCGGCCAGTTCTGCGACCGCGGCGAGAGCTACCGCACCGCCGTCTTCGTCGCGGGCGACGACCAGCGCCGCGCCGCCGAAGCGGCCAGGGCCGAAGCCGACCGCGTGCTCGGCGGCCGCGTCGTCACCCCGATCCTGCCGCTCGGCCGCTTCACGCCGGCCGAGGAGTATCACCAGGATTATTACCGCCGCCACCCGATCCGCTACCGTTACTATCGCGGCCGCTGCGGCCGCGACGCGCGCCTGCGCGAAGTCTGGGGCGGCTAGCGGGGCGTGCTGTCCTCCGCCGCGGCAAGACCGCGGGAGGAGCGTTGCCGGCCGGGGGCCAGATCGAGCGCGGTGCGGAAGACGGGCACGGCGTCCGTCACGCGCCTCAGGCGGAGCAGCTCGTCGCCAAGCAGCTCGAAGCTCGGCTTCTCCACCAAAGGCGGTCCGAATTCGGCCGGCATGGTGCGCTCGGCTTCGGCGGCCCGGCGCAGCGCGGCAAGACCGGCCTCGGTGCGGCCGGCCCGCAGCGCCTCGAGCCCCTCCGCCTGATCGAGGACGATCGCGCGACGTCGCGTAGCGTAGGCGGGCTCCGGCGCGGTCCGCGGCGCCTCCCGAAGAGCGCGGTCGGCCTCGATCAGCCGCTGCCGCGCCGCGCGCACCTGGCCGGCATCAGCCCCGATGGTAAGCAACTCGGCATAAGCGATCGTGAAGCGCGCTTCGGGATGCGCACCGCTGAGGGCGGCCGCAAAGGCCGTGTCGAGCGGCTCCCCGCTGTCGATCACGCCGCGGATCGCCATGTCCGTCAGGGAAAGCACCGGCACACCGGAAGGGAAGACGGCGCCGATCCCCCCGGGTTGCGTGCGCACTTGTTCCCAACAGGCGGTCTGCAGCACCTGGGCATCGCCGCCGCGTCCGGCCTGGAGGAGGGCGTAGTAAAGCCATTCGTTGTAATGGCCGCAGGCCACCGCGGGCCGGCCGGCGGCGCGGCGCAAGGCGTCGACCGCGGCGTCCGCGGCGATATTGGCCTCGATCACCTCGTCCCACATGCCGAGCGCGAGGAAGATGTGCGAGGTCATGTGCCGCGCGTGCGGCGCGTCCGGCGCGACGTCGCCGTAGCGGCGCGCGGCCCGGAGGCCGAGCGGGGCGTGGGTCGGGTCGTCGTAGCTGTGGATCAGGTAATGCAGCACGCCCGGATGATCGGGGTGGGCCGGCAGCAGCGGCTCGAGCAAGGCCGCGGCGCGCATGTAGAGGCGCACGTCGCGGCCGTCATGGGCGAGGCCGAGCAGCGACAAGGCCTGGAAGGCGCGGATGTCGACGTCGTCGGGATGAGCCTCGCCCAGCCTCGCCATGTGCGCGGCATAGGCCCGGTCGCGCTCCTCCTTGCCGCCCTCGCCGTAGAGGATCTCGACCGCCTCCATCAGGCCGCGCTCGCGCCCCGCCGGCGCGCGAGCCAGCCGCGCCTCGCGGGTCGGGCCGAGCCGCGCCAGCACCGCCCGCGCCGCGACGGCGTCCTGCTGCATCCACACCGGATGATTGTAGGTCATCGCCTCGCCCCAGTAAGCGAGCGCGAAGCCCGGGTCGGCCGCCTGGGCCTCGCGAAAGGCTTCCGCCGCGCGGGGATATTCGAAATTGTGCAGGAGGCCGAGGCCGCGAAGGAAGGGCGCCTGCGCCGCCGCGGCGCCGCTATTCTCGAACGTCAGCGGCGCCGGCGCGGCAGGCTGGGCGAGGGCCGAAGGGGCCGTCAGCGCGAACAGGCCCGCGGCCAGGAAAGCGACTAGGCGCATCAGCGCCTCCTCAGGATGCCGAGCGCCGCCGTCACCATCGCTTCCGTCGCGGTCGAGATCACCGTCTCCGCCTCGGGCGCCCAGAACGGGCTGTGCAGCGAGGGCAGCCGCGCCGGGTCCCCCTCCGCCTCGCGCCAGCGCGCCTCGGGCACGCCGCCGACCCAGAAGATCAGGCTCTGGATGTTGGGGTCGGCGAGGTGGAAGCGGCCGAAATCCTCGCCGCCCATCACCGGCGGCACCTGCCGCACCCGCTCGGCTCCGAAGCGCGCGCGGAACATCCCCGCGACTTCATTGGTGAACGGATCGGTGTTGACCGTCGCCGGCGTGTACTCCGCCTCGCGGATCGTCACCACCGGCATCCGGTCCTCGGGGACCCCGGCGGCGATCGCCTCGCCGCGCGCGATCCGGCGGATGCCGTCGAGCAGCAGGCGGCGGACTTGCGGCGTGAAGCTCCTGACGGTGAGCTGGAGATTGGCATGGTCCGAGATGATGTTGTGCTTGGTGCCGCCGTGGAAGCTGCCGACCGTCACCACCGCGGAATCGAGCGGGTTGAGCTCGCGGCTGACCAGGGTCTGCAGCGCGGTCACGATCCGGCTGGCGAGCACGATCGGGTCGCGGGTGGTGTGCGGATAGGCGCCGTGGCCGCCGACGCCGCGCACCTCGATGTCGATCGAGTCCACGTTCGCCAGCGCCGGCCCCACCGCATAGCCGATGACGCCCGCCGGGAGGCTCGCCGAATCGTGGAAGGCGATGGCGTGGGTCGGGCGCGGGAAGCGGGTGAACAGGCCGTCCTCGATCATCGCCCGCGCGCCGGCGCCGATCTCCTCGCCGGGCTGGGCGATCATCACCAAAGTGCCCGACCACTGGCTCCGCATCGCCACCAGGCGCCGCGCGGTGCCGACCCAGGCGCTCATATGCGTGTCGTGGCCGCAGGCGTGCATGATGCCCGTCTCGGCGCCCTCGCGGGTGGTGCCGCGGGCGCGGCTCGCGAAGGGGAGCCCGGTCCGCTCCTCGACCGGGAGCGCGTCCATGTCGGCGCGGATCAGCAGGGTCGGCCCCGGCCCGTTGCGCAGCACCGCGACGACGCCCGTCTGCCCTACCCCGGTGGTGACGTCGAAGCCCAGTCGCCGCGCCTCGGCGGCGAGCAGCCCGGCCGAGCGCGTTTCCTGCATGCTGAGCTCGGGGTTGGCGTGGAGATCGCGGTAGATCTCCATCAGCGACGGCAGGTCGCGGCGCACGGCCTCGCTCAGCGGGTCGGCGGCGGCGGGCGTTGTCGTCAAGGCGGTCACCAGCATAGTGGCGAGGAGGCGGCTTCTTAACATGGATGAGCCTTTCAGGAAGCCGGCACCAGCTCGATCACGTCCAGCGTCGATTCGAAATGCGGATAGGGGAAGAGGATCCGCCACCGCCGCTCGCCGACCCGCTCGACGATCCCGGCCAGGTTGCGCTCGCGGTCGCGGCCGTAGCGCAGCGCCCGCGCCTCGTCGCCGAGCTGCATCGAGCCGAGGAAGATCTGGCGCCGGTCATGCTCGTCGTAGAGTCGGCCGACCGGCCGCTGCGAGCCGGTGAGCTTGGTGAAGTTCATCCGCCCGTCGGGGCCGGTCGCGACCCGGCAGCGGAAAGCGGGATAGGGGGTATAAACGAGACCGCCTTCCCCCTGGCTGCCGAGCTTCAGCGTCCGGCAGCGATATTCGCCCACCGGCAGGCGCGCCCCGGGCAGCGCCGCGTCGGGATCGAGCAAGGGCCCCTCGCGCGCGATCTCGGCGCCGTGGCCGCCCTCCCGGGCTTCGCGCAGCGCCGCCACGAACGACTCCCGCCATTGCCTGAGCCGGCGGCGGTCGTCGTCGGTCGCCGTCTCCCGCCAGGTGCGGACCCGTTCGCCGCGCGGGCGGTCGCAGTCCTGCTCGGGCGTGGTGCATCCGGGCTCCGGCTGGGCGGCGCGCCCGGGAGCGCCGGCGGAAAGGAGAGCGCCTGCGAAGGCGGCGAGCAGGATCGGATTTTTCACGCCGTTCTTGAACCACCGCTTGGCGCCCGCGTCCAGTCGCGCTTGCCGCCGCCCGGCCCCTCGCGCGACGCCCTTGGAGCGGCTATCAGGGCGCGGGGAGGCCAGTCATGCTGTCAATTCGTACGCTCGTTGTCGCTCTGGCCTCTCTGGGTTGCGCGGCGGTAGCGGCGCAGCCGGTCCCGCCCCCCATCGTGTCGATCACGACGCCGGCTTCGGAGCGGGTGCGCGCCGCGGAAGACGTCCTGGATGCGCTGGACACCCGCCGCATGACTTCCGACCCGGCCTATGCGGCAATTGTCGCCGACAGCCTGCAGGTGCTGCTGGCGACGCCGGGCGACGACACCGAGGCGCGGTGGGCGCGCCAGCGGTTCCTTCCCTTCGCTTTGGCCTCGGCCGGGCGTCACGACGAGGCGGAGGCCGCAGCCGACATGGTGGTCCGGATGCGACCCTCAGAGGCCGAATCCTACGCGCCCGGCTTTTTCGCGGCGCGGCGGGCGGAGCGTTATGCACGGCTGGCCGCCCTGGTCGAGCGCGCCGCGCAGGCGGTCGATCGGCCGGCGGAACGCGCGTCGCTGATCGCGGACCTGACGACGGATCGGGTGGGCTGGGACCTGCGCGAGCTCGACACGTCCGGCGGTGACGCCGCGTCCGCGCAATATGCCGGATCCCTCCTCCGGATCGGCTGGCCGGGACCCGACGGATCGCCGTTCGACGCCGACCCGCTCCGCCTGATCGTGATCGACCGCCATCTCGAGCGCGGCGACGTCGCGGCGGCCGGAACCGTGGCGAGCGACGTCCGCGGCCTCGAGGTCGTGCTGCGTCTCGTCACCGCCCGGCGCTACGACGCGGTCCATCCGCAGGTCGACCGGATCGCCCGCGTGCGGGCGGCGATCGCCGAGGAGGACCGGGTCTCCGCGGCCCGCCTCGCCGCCGCGCCCGAGGATGTCGAGCGCCTGGTCGATCGGGTCGTCTTCCTTCGAGCGGTGGGGCGCGACCGGGACGTGCTGGCTCTGCTCATGCCAATGATGGCGGAGGTGCGGCTGGTGGTGGACCGCCACGAGCAAGGATTGTGGCTGATCAACGAGGCCGCTTATTCGCTGATCGCCACCGGCGAGATACGAGAGGGGCTGGAGCTGATCCGCCCGCTCGCGGAGATGGACCTCGATGCCAATCGCCGGCTGGTCAGCCCGATCATCAACTATGTCAGCCTCCTGGCGGGGCTGGGCCGGTCGGAGGATGCTTTGCGCGAGGCGGAGCGCATCGGCGACACCCCCCACGCCAGCGATTACGGCAAGATGTGGGTCTGGTCGGCGGCGGCCTGCTCCGCGACCCAGCTCGGGCGCCGCGCCGAGGCGGCGCGCTGGATCGCGCGGATGGAGACGAAAGCCGAGTCGAACCGCGCGGCGATGCTTCAGATGCAGCTCTGCCGCGGGGACCTGGCGGCGGCGGAGCGGGTCCTTCTCGCGGCGCTCGCCGACGAGGACGATCGCGACCAGGCGATCCTCTGGCTTCAGGACTATGAGTCGCTGCCGGTCGAGCTGCCCGCGACTTCGCAGCTGCTTCACGAGAGGTTCGACCGCCTTCGCGCGCGGCCGGCGGTTCAGGCCGCGTTCCAGGCGCTGGGCCATTCGCTGCGCCTCCCGTTCCCCGGGACGCGCTACGGCTTCTGACGCCCGCGGAGCGGGCCGCGTCAGGCCGCGGTCCAGCCCCCGTCCATGCTCAAATTCGCGCCGGTGATCGCGCTCGCTTCGTCGCGGCACAGGAAGAGGGCGAGGGCGGCGACCTGCTCGACGGTGACGAATTTCTTGGTCGGCTGGGCGGCGAGGAGGACGTCGTTCATCACCTGCTCGCGGCTGAGGCCCCGCGCCTTCATCGTGTCGGGGATCTGGTTCTCGACCAGCTGCGTCCAGACGTAACCGGGGCTGATGCAGTTGACGGTGACGCCCGCGGTCGCGGTCTCCAGCGCCACCGCCTTGGTGAGCCCGGCGATGCCGTGCTTGGAGGCGACGTAGGGCGCCTTGTTCGGGCTGGCGACGAGGCTGTGCGCCGAGGCGGTGTTGATCACCCGCCCCCAGCCCTTGGCCTTCATCGCGGGCAGCGCCAGCCGGATGGTGTGGAAGGCGGCGCTGAGGTTGAGCGCGATGATCAGGTCCCATTTCTCCGGCGGGAACGCATCGATCGGCGCGACATGCTGCGTCCCGGCATTGTTGACCAGGATGTCGATCTCGCCGGCCTCGGCCATCATCGCCTCGATCGCGTCCGCCTTGGTGAGGTCGGCGGGGCTGTGGCGCGCGCCGAGCTCGGCGCAGAGAAGCGCGATCTCGGCCGGATCGCCGAAGCCGTTGAGGATCAGTCGGGCGCCCTCCGCGGCGAGCGCGCGCGCGACGGCGAGGCCGATGCCCGAGGTCGAGCCGGTGACGAGGGCGGTCTTGCCTTGGAGGAACATGGGCTGCGAGGTCTCCCGGGGTTGCACGACCCCGCTCATCCTGAGGAACCGCTGAGCGAAGTCGAAGCGGCGTCTCGAAGGACTTGCCGAGGTCCTTCGAGACGGGCCTTCGCCACGGCTCAGTCCCTCCTCAGGATGAGCGAGTGAGCGTGCCCTTGCCCTTTCTCCCCCGTCTTCTGCAACCTCCGCCTCGCCCCGCGCATTGACGCGCCGTCCCTTCCCGAAAGGCCCGCCATGCGTCTCGACGACTATCGCTTCAGCGACAATGTCCGCGATCAGCGCGGCATGGGCTTCGGCGGCGGCGGCGGGGGCCTCGGCGGCGGCCTGTTCGGCCTCATCTTCGGGCTGGTCCTCTCCCGCTTCGGGATCGGCGGCGTCCTCCTCCTCGGCCTCGGCTATTGCGCCTTGCAGATGATGGGCGGGACGGGGAGCGGCGGCAGCGGCGTCGTCGCGCCTCACCAGCAGGGCGCCGCCGGCCAGAGCGCGGCCGGCGGGAGCAATGCGCAGCAGGCCTGCACGAAGGACCCGGTCAGCGCCTTTTCCTGCCGGGTGCTCGCCTCGACCGAGGACACCTGGGCGGCCCTGTTCCAGGCGCGCGGCGAGACCTATCGGCCCGCTCTGTTCACCTTCTACGCCGGCACGGGCCGCTCCGGCTGCGGCGCGGCCCAGGCGGCGATGGGGCCCTTCTACTGCCCGACCGACAATGGGATCTATCTCGACACCGCTTTCTTCGCCGAGCTGCAGACCCGCTTCCGCGCCGCCGGCGACTTCGCCCAGGCCTATGTCATCGCCCACGAGGTCGGCCACCACGTCCAGTTCCTGACCGGTGTGCTCGAACGCGCCCATCGCGACCAGCAGCGCCTCCCGCCGGCCGAGGGCAATGCGCTCCAGGTCCGGGTCGAGCTCCAGGCCGATTGCTATGCCGGGGTCTGGGCCGGCCGCAACCGCGAGCGGATGGAGCCCGGCGACCTCGAGGAGGGGATGCGCGCCGCCGAGGCGATCGGCGACGACACCATCCAGCGCCGCTCGCAGGGCCGCGTCGTCCCGGAAAGCTTCACCCACGGCACCTCCGCCCAGCGCATGGCCTGGCTCCGCCGCGGCATCGAGTCCGGCGACCCCGCCCGGTGCGACACCTTCGCCGGCGCGATCTGAGCGGGGCGCGTCATCCCGGCGAAGGCCGGGATCTCAGGGAGAGTCGGTGCAGGCGGCCGTGCAGAGCACCCTCCATGGATGGTGGTGCCTTTCCGTCCCGAGATCCCGGCCTTCGCCGGGATGACGGCCTTGAAGGACCTGCCACGGCTTGACCCACGGCTCGCCCCCTGTAGCGCAGGAACGTCTCCCGTCCGAAAGGCACGCCGCATGCTCCGCCTCTTCCTCTTCTTGCTGCTCCCCCTCGCCGCGGCCTGCGCCACCGCGCCCGTCGCCGCGCCTCGGGCGCCTTTCGCCAGCGACCGGATCGGCGTCACCGTCCGCGGCGAGGGACCGGACGTCGTCCTCATCCCGGGGCTCAGCTCGTCGCCTGCGGTGTGGGAGAGCACGATCGCGGCGATGCCCGGCTATCGCTACCATGTCGTCCACGTCGCCGGCTTCGCCGGCCGCCCCGCCGGCGCCAACGCGTCCGGCCCGGTGGTCGCCCCGGTCGCGGAGGAGATCGCGCGCTACATCGCCGAGGCGGGGCTCGAGCGGCCGGCCCTCGTCGGTCACTCGCTCGGGGGCAGCCTCGCGATGATGGTCGCCGCGCGCCATCCCGAGCTCGTGTCGCGGCTGATGGTGGTCGACATGGCGCCGTTCCTGGGCACCCTGTTCGGCGGTCCCGCCGCGACCGCCGAGTCGATCCGCCCGGTCGCCGCGCAGCTGCGCACCGCGATCGCGTCGAGCGCCGGCGATGCGCGCCGCGTCCAGATCGAGCAGACCATCGCCGGGATGGTCGCGACCGAATCGATGCGGCCGCAGGCGGTCGCCGATTCGGTGGCCAGCGATCCCGTCGTCTCCGGCCAGGCGATGTACGACATCATCAGCACCGACCTGCGCCCGGAGCTTCCCCGGATCCGGGTCCCGCTTACCGTCCTTTGGGTGCACCCGCTGGGCGCGCCGGTCAGCGAGGCGCAGATGGGGGCCTTCTACCGCGCCTCCTTCGCGGCGTCGCCGCAGGCGCGCATCGTCCACATCCCCGATTCGCGGCATTTCATCATGTGGGACGCGCCCGAAGCCTTCCGCCGCGAGCTCGCCGCCTTCCTCGCCGCGCGCTGATCGCATTTTCACCCGGACGTTATTGACCTGCCGATTTCGCCCGGGTAAAAGTCGCTCCTCAAGTTGAAGGAGCGCATGCAGTGGATCAGGTCACCGCCTTTCTCGGCGACGAAGCGATCGCCCGCGGGTCCCGCGCAGAGGTGACGCGCCTGGTCGAGGGGCGCTGGCCCGCATCCGATCAGGCCGCGATCCGCGCCTATGACGACGAGAGCGGGCGCGTCGTCGATCTCGATTACCGCGGCGCGGGCATCGGTGACGTCGCGCCGCGCGGCCGCGGCCGCCCGAAGCTGGGCGTCGTCGCGCGAGAGGTGACCTTGCTGCCGCGCCAGTGGGACTGGCTGTCGCGCCAGCGCGGCGGCGCTTCGGCGGCGCTGCGCCGGCTGGTGGACGAGGCGGCGAAATCCGTGCCGTCGCCCGAAGCGCGGCGCGACGCGGCCTATCGGTTCCTGTCGGACCGCTGCGGCGACCGGCCCGGCTATGAGGAAGCTCTGCGCGCCCTCTATCGCGGCGACCGCGAGCGGCTGGAGACGCTCGTCGACCCTTGGCCGAGCGACATCCGCGCCTACCTCTTCCGCCTGCTCGGCTAGCCGAGGCGCCGCGTGCTGAGGCGGACGCGGCCGTCGTCGCGGACGGTGCAGGCGAAAGCGCGCTGCCCCGCGCCCCGGTCGTAGGAGGTGCCGCCCTCCGTGGTGCCGTAGACCCGCAGGCTGCGGCGGCCGTAGGGCGCGACCTGCTCGACCCGCATCCGCCCGTAGCGCTCGACCCGCGGCGCGCAGCGGCCGATCGCGAACCGCTCGGCGCCGCGGTAGCGGATCCGGCCGAGGCTGCCGGCGACTGCGTCGCCGACCGTCCCGACCGCGTCCGCCGCGTCCTCGATCTGGCGGGCGATCTCGCCGGCGACGCGGCCGGTGCGGTCGTCGGGCTTCTGCGCCGCCGCCGGTGCGGCGAGCAGGCCCGCCGCCGCCAGGCCCCCTAACAGGCTGCTGAGCTTCATCGCGGATACTCCTCATACCGGCCGCATCCCTGCGGCGCACGCGCTTGCCCCCGCCTCAACGCACACGCCGGCCTTGCGGTGCCCGAACGCGAAAAAGGGCCGGCCCTCCTGCGGGAGAGCCGGCCCTTCTCGTCTTCGCAGTCGCGTCGGCAGCCGTCAGCGGCAGCGCGTCGAGCGGCCCACCGAGCCGTCGGGATGGGTCAGCATGATCGTGTCCGCATTCGGCGCGGCGACTTCGGCGCTGACCGTGCTCGATCCCTGGAAGGTCAGCCGGGCGCCGTTCAGCGTCCACATGCCGTTGCCGCCCTCGGTCACGAAGCTGCCGTCGTCGCGGAACTCGATCGTCTTGGTGCAGTCGCCGGTGTCGGTCCAGCGGCCGACCAGGAAGGCGGCGGTGACCTCGCCGGTGAACGGCGCCGAAGAGGATGCGGCGGTGGCGTTGCCGGCGGTGTCCGCCGGGTCTTTGGCGCCGGCGTCGGCGCTGGCGTTGGCGCTGGCATTGCCCGCGGCGACGTTGCTGGCGGCGTTGCCGCCGGCGCTGTCGTTTCCGTTGAGGCCGAGCATGTCGCAGGCGCCGAGCGCTGCGATCGCGGCGGCGGCGGTCGTCAATTTGAGGATGGTGTTCATGAAAAAGCCCCCTGGCGGTCGTTGCGCCGCCGACCATAGCCTCGCAAATCCGCCGGAAAAAGCGCTTTTATGAAGCTCGAGCGTCCGTACGGACCCTAGCAGCGAACCGACTGGCCGATCGTCCCGTCCCGGTGGATCAGCAGGATGCGGTTCCGCCCCACCGCCCGCGCCCGGGCCGTGATCGTCGTGCCGCCGATGAAGCTCAGCTGCTCGTTGACGAGGGTCCAGGTTCCCGTCCCGGTCGGGACGGTGAAGCGGCCGTTGGCATGGAATTGGATGACGAGGTTGCAGTCGCCGGTGTCGGTCCAGCGTCCGATCAGGAACGCCCGGTCGAACGGGCGGCTCATCGCCAGCACCTCGGCCGCCGTGCCGGGTACCGGCGGCATCGTCACGCGCGGACCCGTCCGCTGCGCCGCCCCCTGCGGGCAGCGGGTCGAGCTGCCGACCGAGCCGTCGGGATGGGTCAGCGTGATGCTGTTGCGGCTGGTCGCCCGGATGCGGGCCGAGAGGGTCTGCCGCCCGCTGAAGGTGAGCTGGTCGCCCTGCAGCGTCCAGGTCCCGCCGGCGCCGCCGTTGGTGACGAAGCGGCCGTCGGAGGAGAATTCGACCCAGTCGCGCACGCAGTCGCCCCGGTCGGTCCAGCGCCCGAGCAGGAAGGCGCTGTCGACCCGCGGCCCCGCCTGCGCGGCGGCCGCCGGCACGCCGGTCCCGCCCGCAACGCCGCCCAGCGCCAGCAGCACCGCTGCGACGGCGATCGTCATCCTCTTGAGCATCTTTTCCCTCCCTTAGAGCGTCCGTTCGTAGATCCTGTACACCCGGTTGATGCGGCCCGCGACGGCTTCGGCGATCGCCCGCATCGGCCCGTTATCCTCCAGCACCCAGCCGATCTCGGCGCGGGCGATGTCGTAATGCTCGGCGCCGGCCACCCGGATCCGCTCGATCATCATGAAGGCGAGCTGGCTGGCGAGGCGCGAGGCGTGAAGCCGCTTGACGACCCCCATCAGCGGCACCCTGCCGGCCTCGACCCGCATGCGGTGCAGCCGCCACAGCAATTTCGCCCAGCCGAAAGGCAGCAGGCTGCCCTTGAGGTCGCGGATCATCTCGTTGATGTCGGGCACCGAAAGCATGAACGCGACCGGCTCGAACCCCGCGCCCTCGCCCGCATCGTGCTCGGCGATCAGCACCAGATCCTCGAGTACGATCGGCTTCAGCTTCTTCCCGGCATAAGCGATCTCGGCGTCGGTCAGCGGGATATAGCCCCAATTGTCGGACCACGCGTCGTTCAGGATGCCGAGCACGATCGCCGCTTCCGCGTCGAACCTCTTCTTGACGGCGCGGCGGATGCGGATGCGCGGGTTGCGTTCGCCCGAGGCGATGATGCGCTGGACGAGCGGCGGGAACGGCGTCGCGACCTCGACCTCGTAGGTGTAGAGGTCCTTCGCCTTGGCATAGCCCGCGGCTTCGACCCAGCCGGCATATTCCGGCCGGTTGTGGCCCATCATCACCTTGGGCGGATGGTCGTGGCCCTCGATCAGCAGGCCCGGCTCGTCCCAGATCGAGAGCGAGAAGGGGCCGAGCGCGCGCGTCATCCCCTTCGCGCGCAGCCACGCCTCGGCCGCCGCGATCAGCGCCGCGGCCGTCTCGGCGTCGGTCGCCTCGAGCATCCCCCACTGGCCGGTGCCCGCGCCCATATGCCGGAGCACCAGGGCGTCGACCTGCGCCGAGATCCGGCCGACCGCCCGCCCGCCGCGCCGCGCGAGGAAGAGCTGCGCCTCGGCATGGCCGAACCACGGATTCTCGCCCGGATCGATCAGCCCGTAGACCTCGTTCCGGAGCGGCGGCACCCAGTTCGGGTCGCTGCGGTTCAATGCGTAGGCGAGCTCGACGAAGGCCTTCCGGTCGGCGCGCGAAGAAACGGGGCGGACGACGAGCGCGCTCATTGCGCCCACGCTAGCGACAATCTCCGCGCCGCGTCTACAGCCGGGTTATCCGCGGCATCGGCGCTGGCGGAAAAACGGGGACCCCCTACATCCCCCCGAACACCGCGCGCGAATGCGCGCCGGGGTCGACCGGGCCGGAGAGGAAGCGGCCGCCGCACAGATTTTCGAGGATGACCGCGCCGTTGGTGTCGGGGCGCACCGGCTGCAGCGCCATCGGCGGGAATTCGGCGCCGCGGGACTCGCCGAGATAATGGGCGCTCCCCTGCGAGCCCCACAAACGGGCGCCGCACGCGATCCGCATCCGTCCCGCGAGGCGGTCGAAGCGCTCGGGCGGGTTGGAGAAGCGGACCTGATAGTCGAAGGCGATCTCGTCGCCGCTGCGCGCGATGCTGTCGGCGTCGGCATAGGCGACCGCCATGCCGTGGCGGGTGGTGTCGTCGATCGCGACCGCGCGCCACTCTTCGGCCGCGGCCGGCGCGGCGGCGGCGAGCGCGGCCGCCGACGCGGCCAATGGAATCCACCTTCTCATCCGGCACCCTTTCGCCGCCAGGCCATCGTTTCGGCGACCATAGACCCTCCGGGCCCGTCGAGGCCAGAGCCGCTAGCGCCGCGGCCGCGCGGGCGGCGTCACGCGCCCGATCAGCCAGTGGCGCTCGCCCGCGACGACGAGCTCCCCGCTCGCCCCGATCAGGATCCGCGCCCGGCCGTTGAGCAGGCGCATCAAGGCGTCGAGCCGGCCGGCGAGGACGCCCGCGCACGCCCCGGCCGGCGGCGGCTCGGCGTCGGTCAGCAATTCGATCTCGCCCGGCCCGCCCGGCTCGCGCGGCCGGCGCCAGATGCCGCCGATCCGGCCGCAGCCGCTCGCGATGTCGAAACGCTGCGCCGAGAGGCGGAGCCGCGCCGCCGGCTGGCTGTTATGCGCCTGGAGCGGCACGCCGTCGAGCATGGTCAGCTCGGCCTGGAGCGGGGTTCCGGTCCACAGCCGCCCGGCCGGGGCCCAGGCCGCCGCCGCAGCCTCGCGCCGCAGCCGCAGCCCGCCGCGCGCATCGACCAGCGCGATCTCGCCGTCGCCGCCGCGCGCGATCCGCGGCGCCCCCGCGAGCAGGCTCAGCACCCGCGCTTCCTGCGCCGCGAGCGGCCCGCAGCCCCTCTCGGTGGCGACCGGCGGCGGCGCGAACAGCCGGCGGGCATGGGCGAGATGATAGGATTGGAAGGCATTGCACCCCGCCGAGCCGCTATGGCCGCTCGGCCCGAAGGCGATTTGCGGCGCGCTGCCGGCGGCCGGCGCCGCGCCGTCGATCGCGACGATCCGCCACGTCCCGGCGAGCAAGGGCGCCTCGTCGAGGAGCGCCGCGCGCGGCCGCTCCCCCGTCGCCCAGTGGCCGCCGCCGCCGATCAGGATCTCGCCGTTGGCGCCGGTCGCGAAGCGCGGCCGGGCGGCGAGCGTCGCCGCCAGCGCGGCGTCGAGCGCCGCCGCGTCCGGACCGCACGCACGGGCCTCCGCCGGCTCCGGGCGGGCGTCGATCCGGTCGCCCTGCTGCCGCCACGCGCCGCCGGTCGCGCCGCAGGGTCCGGCGAGCGACCAGCTCTCGGCCTCGAAGGCGAGGCTGCGCCGCGCGCTCTCGGGCAGCCGGCGCCCGTCGACGCTCGCGATCGTCCAGCGCGTTCCGGCGAGCAAAGCCGGGCCTTCCTCCTCGGCCGGGCGCGCGGGGGCGCCGTCCGCCGCCCGCCTCAGCAATATCGTCCCGCGCGCCGAGCCGAGGGTCAGCCTCCCGTCCGCCGCGGCCGAGACGGAAGGCGAGCCGGTGAGGATGCCGATGATCGCATCCTCCTGCGCGGTGAGGTCGCCGCAGCCGATCGCCGTCTGCGACGCGCCCGACGCATAGAAGCGCCCCCCGGCCAGCACGCCCAGCCCCCCGAAGGAATTGCACCCGGTCGACCCCCCGTAGGAGCCCGCCCCGAACACGAGAAACGGCGTCCTTTCCCCGCCCCTTTGCCCGGCGCTCGGCCGCGGCGCCGCCCCGTTCACCGCCACGATCTCCCACCGCCCGAAAAGCGCGGCATCGGAGAGCTCAGGTGCTTCCGTCACCGGCGCGGGTGCGGCGGCGGGCACGGGTGCCGGCGGCTCAGGTGCGGGAAGTTGCGGCGAGGCGCAGGCGGCGGCGAGCGGCAGGAGGAGGAAGAGCCCCGCGCCGCGCACGGCGCCTAGCCGCGTGCGCTTTCGCGCACCCGCTCGCGCGGATGCCCCGTCGCCACGCCGCCCGACAGCTCCGCGACCCGCGGGTAAATCTCCGCCATTTCGGGCGTGTAGCCGAGGTTGAAGACGGTCTCGGACTTTTTCGGGCGCTCGGGGCGGTCGTAATAGGTGCCGAAGACGCGGTCCCAGAGGAAGGTGGTGATGCCGTAATTGCCGTTCTCGTCGTGGAAATGGTGGGCCATGTGGCGGCGCTTCATCTCGGCCAGCGCCTTGTTCTTGGGCTTGTAGGCGAGGTGCTGGATGCAGTGGACGAACTCGTAGAAGCAGGTCGTCAGCAGGCCGGTCGCGAGCGCGGCGGCGGCGGCGCCCCAGGCGGCGTCGGGCCCCCAATAGGAGCCGATCGCCCAGCCGAGCGGGGCGGTGAAGATCGCGATGGTCGGCAAGGTGGTGTGGAGGGCGCCGAACAGCACTTCCAGGTGGTTGGGGTCCTGGTGGTGGTCGTAGTGGATGCGCTTCCAGGTCGAGGCGAGGAAGGGGACCTTGAACATCCAGCGGCTGTGCAGGACCCAGCGGTGGAGCGCGTACCAGGCGAGCGGGTAGATGAAGGTCGCGACCCCGATCGCGATCGCGGTCGGCGCGAGCGGCGCGGGGCGCGCGACAAAAGCGCCGATCGCCGCGGCGGAGAGCAGCAAATAGGCGATGATCGCCGGATATTGGAAATAGGCCACGACCAGCTCGCGCAGCGTCATCCGATCGAGATGATGCTCCCGGCGCCAGAAGGACGGGCGGAGGATCTGGGCGGTCTTCACGGTCGAAATCCCTGATATTCTGCTGGGCCCTTGGGACCCCTCGTTAGACGGCAATATGTGTCTCGCCCCTGAACTTGCAATGCGGCGGAAGTGGGGCCGCGCCAGGTGGGTGGGCGTGCGATCTTCAGAGCCACCACGTCATCCCGATGAAAGTCGGGATCCATGAACACGGCCTAGGGGGGCCTTCGAAGGCGGTGTTCATGGATGCCGAAGCAAGTCCGGCATGACGGGATGCAAACTTGTCGAAATTGCTGTGGAAAGCCGCGAAAAAGAGTTTGATTCCAACGAGCGCCCGTGCGGCTCGCAAGAGAGGCAGGGGAAGGCGGGGCGCGACTCGCATCGTGCAACGCTAACCCGCCAAATATACTATTGGCAAATCGCGCGCGCCTCCCTGGTTATGGCAGGAGGAGCGGCCAGTGGTCCCCAGCCGTCATCCCGGCGAAGGCCGGGACCTCAGGGAGTGAAAGACGGAGGCGTCGCTGGAGGGCGCCCTGCTCAGCCGTCTGTGCACTTCACCCGATGAGATCCCGGCCTTCGCCGGGATGACGTGCGTTGCACCCGCCGCCAGCCCGACCAAAGTCGGGGTCCATGAACTCGGCCCTGGCCAGGTCTGCGCAGGTTTCGGGTTCATGGATGCCGGATCGAGTCCGGCATGACGATGAAACCGGAATCACCCCGCCTCGCGCGCGGCCACGATCCGGTTGGCGAGCTCCCAGTCCTGCATCCGGTCGACGTCGATCGGCCCCTCGGCGAACGGCATCAGCACCGGCGCGGTCCGGATCCCGATGGCCCGGCCGAGCAGCCTCAGGAAGACCGGCAGGCTCACCTGGCGGCTCTTGTAGACGAGGAAGGCGAGCAGGCCGAAGGCGCCGATCAGGCGCTTGGGCTTCTTGCCGAACTGCCCGCCGGTACGGAAGATGTCGGGGCCGCGCTCGACCGCCCGCGGCGTCATCAGGGCGTAGATGTTGCAGCTGGAGAAGGCGCCGTCGCGAAAGCGGTGGAAGGCGCGGGTCTCGCCGGGATATTTGTCCAGGATGTAGCGGGCCGGCGTCAGCCCGATGGCGCCGTCATAGCCGGCCGCGGCGAGCGGCCCCAGCGCGTCGCAGAAATGCGCGACCATCTCGGCGGTGTGGAGGGCGTTGTCGCCGGTCGTGATCACCAGCGGCAGCGCGTCCGGGTGGGCGGCGGCGACCGCGGTGACGCTGGTCGCGATATTGGTCTTCGAGGGGACGTAGAGAATGTCCCCGGCCCCAGGGACCGGCGCGAGGATCTCGCGCGCCTCCGCCATCGCCTCCTCCTCGATGGCGACGATGATCCGCGCGAACCGTCCGCTCTCCGCCACCGCTTGCACCACCCGGCGCAGCATCGGCTGCCCGGCTATGTCGATGAAGCATTTGTGGCTGACCCCGCCGGCCTGGGCGAGCGGGTCGAGATTGCCGCGGCTGGCGGCGAGCACCAGCGCCGTATAGCGCTTTTCCGTCATGGCGCGTCCCTAGTCCCGATCAGCCCGCTTGGAAAGCGAACGGCGCCGCGAGCGGAGCCATGACCGCGCCGAGATCGGGCAGGTCCGGCAGCCGCTCGAGGGCGCGGCGCAGCGCCGCCGTCCCGGCCTCGCCGAGATGGCCGGCCACGCAACCCTCATATTTGGTCCAATAGGCCTCGATCGGGAAGGGCGCTGCGAGGCTTCCCATCGGCATCGCCACCCTGGTCTCGAACCGGCGGCCGTCCTTCAGCACGATTTCGACCTCGGTCGGGAACTCGCCCTCGGCCTTGTCGACCGGGTGGCGGTGGATGCGCTCGTAAAGCGCGCGCACCTCGCTGCGCGCCACCGCCGCGGCGCTGAAGTCGCCGAGGCCGCAATCGCCGGTGACGAGGCAGCAGGCGAGGCCGTATTCGAGCGAGAACTTCGCCTGCAGCGGGTCTTCGGGCCGCGTGTACATCAAATTGTTGAGGTGGCTGACCGGGGCGCGGACGTGGATCGCCTCGACCTCGCCGGCGCTGAATCCGTGGCGCGCTTTGAGCTCGAGCAGGCCGTCCTGCGCCCGGTGCGCGCTTCCGCAATTGGGGAAGCGCTTGACCCGGAATCCCGAGGACAGGATGAGCAGCGGCTCGCCGACGCTCGCCGTCTCGAAGCGCAGATTCTGGCCGTGCTCGACATGGACGAGGCTGTCGCGCAGCGCCTCGTAATCGGGGCCGACCATCAGCCGGTTCATCCCGGTCTTGCCGTCGAGGGTATCGAGCCCGGCATTGATCCCGGAGCGCGCGAAGCTGGCGGCCATGACGCCCGCCTTGGCCGCGAGCCCGGCGTGGATCGGCTTCACCATGGTCCCGAACTGCGACATGAATCCCGCCGCCATGCTGGTCGAGACGGAGACGGCGTAAGCGGCCTCCTCGGCGTCGAGTTTGAGCAAACGTGCGCAGGCGGCGGCGGCGCCGATCGCGCCCACCGTGGCGGTCGCGTGCCAGCCCCGGTTGCGGTGCGCCGGGTTCACGCCCTGCCCGACGCGGCCGAGGATCTGCAGGCCTGCGATGTAAGCGTCGATGCAGTCGCGGCCGGAGCTGCCCTCCTGCTCGGCGAGCGCGAGGATCGCGGGCGCCAGAACCGCGGTGGCATGCGCCTTGGCGGGATCGAAATTGTCGTCGAAGTCGATCGCGTGCGCCGCGGTGCCGTTGACGAGCGCAGCCCAGGGCGGGGCGAGCTTCGCGCCGAAGCCGATCGCCGTCGAGGGTCCGCCCCCCCAGTCTTTCACCGTCTCGAAGACCCGGCGCGTCACCTCGTCGGCGGCACCCGGCACGGTGACGGCGATCACATCGATCAGCTGCCGGTGCGCCGATTCCACCGCCGCCTCCGGCCAGGCGTCCGGAGTCTCGGCAAGCCAGCGGCCGTAAGCGAGGACCGGATTGCTCTCCATCAGCCGCAAATAGGGTGGGCGGCCGCTTCAGACCAGCCGCAGCGTGCGGGCGAAGCCGCCGAGCGCCAGCCGGTCTTCCCGGGTGAGGGTGTAGCGAAGGGCCAGCCACGATGTCGCCGCCCAGAGCGCGACCATGACCGCGAAACCGGCCGGGCCGGGGAGGAAAAAGTCGGCGAGGCCGATCAGGGCGACGCCGGCGAGGGCGACGGCGAGGCCCTGGAACAGCTTGCGGTCGAACGGGGAGAGCCTGTCGCTGAGCCTGATCTCGATCGTCGCCGCCCAGGCGCCGACCAAGGTGCCCGCCGCGACGGCGATCGCCATGCCGAAAGCTCCGTGAATGGGCGTGAGAAAGGCGGCGAGCCCGGCCCAGAGGGCGAGAGCGGCCGTGGTGTTGACCAAAGGAAGGATGCGGTGGCCGGTCATCTCGACGATCGTGGCGGCCGGGCCGACGATAGCCTCCAGGACCCGCGCGCCGACCAGGACCCAGAGCAAAGGCAGCGCCTCCCGCACCTCGGGGCGATAGACGCTGAGGATGTCCGCGCCGGCGAAGATCAGGAGGCCGCCCAGAGGCACGACCAGGGCCGTCGAGACCCGGCTGGCGAAGCGGTAGAGCGGCCCGATCGCGCTGCGGTCGGCGCGGGCCTGCGCCGACGCCAGCGGCCCCAGCACATATTGGAAGGCCTGGCGGACGATGTGCGGCACGGTCGAGATCTTGCGGGCGATCTCGAACAGGCCGGCGGCGGCGGCGCCGCGCGCTCCGGGCAGCATCAGGTTGAGGACCAGCGGCGGCGCGTCGATCAGGAAGCGCCGCGAGAGGTTGGAGGGGAGCAGGGCTAGGCCGCTCAGCAGCAGGTTGCGTGCGAGCCCGCCGGCGATCGGCGCCCTGGCCAGGAGCCGCAGGTCGTAATAGCGGCCGAGCAGCCGCAAAGCGAGCAAGGCGGTGAGCGCGAGCGAGCAGAGATGGGCCAGCATCAGGCCCGTGCTCGCGAAGCCCAAATCGAAAAAGCCGAGCGCGAAGGCGATCCGCGCCACCTGCTCCCAGAAGACGCGCAGCCGGATTTCCGGCCCGAACGCGCGCCGCGCGCGGGCGGCGGAGGTCGCCACCTCGACGAAGGTCCAGAGCGGCAGCGCCCAGGCGAAAAGGGCGATGGCGCGCGGCAGCGCTTCACGGTCCTCGGGCGCCGCGGAGAGCAAGGCGGCAGCCCCCTCCGCGTTGAGCGAGACCAGCAACGCAATCAGCGCAGCGGGGACCACCGAGACGAGCAGTGCGAGCTTCACGGCTCCGTGGGCGCGCGCGTCGCTCTCGGTCGGCACGATCCGCTGCAGCGCGTTGGTCATCGAAAGATCGACGATGTTCGAGGTGAGGTTCACCGCCGCCCAGAGCGCGACGTAGAGGCCGTAGGTGGCGAGCCCGAACAGCCAGGTGTAGAGCGGCTGCGCGACCGCCTCGATCAGCGCGCCCATGCGCGCCAGGCCGGCCAGCCCCGCGCCCCGCGCCACCTCGTCGCGGCTGACGGCGGCGGCGGCGGGCGCCGGTTCGGGGCGTTCGGCCGCCATCAGAACCGCGTCACAGTTCGGAACACCGCGTCATCGCGTCGCGACGATCGCTTCGGTATCACCGGCAGCGAGGGCGTCCATGTGGTGGATGATCAGGTCGCGGGTCAGGAAGCGTCCGAACGCGGCCTCGTCCTGGCGGCGGACGATCGGGAAAGTGGACAGGATGTACTCCGCATCCTCGCGCGAAATGTCATAGAGATGGAAGTAAAGGGCGTCGAGCCGCGCGCGGCGCTGCCGCCGGTCCGCCTCATCCCACACGAAGGGAGGCCGAACTTTCGGCCCCTTCCCTCCAGAGGAGGAGTGACCCTCCACATACCCCATATCTCGCGCGAACGGCGCCATGTCGTGTGCGGTGTAGGTGAGGTGCAGCACCTCCCGCGCCACGATATCCCGCGCAGCCATAGCACCGAAGCGACGTTTGTATGCGTCCGGTAGTATGACCGGCAGCTGCTCGACGATGTACCAGTTCAAGTGCTGGCCCTGCACCTTCGATCGCGCGAGATAATCGAAGGGGATGGCATTCAAATTGCCGAGCAACAAGACGCGATCTTCAGGTTTATTGACCAAGATAGCAGGGAGCGTATTTCCGTAGCCTGCCAACGGAACAGCCGCAGCGATCATCGTGCGCATGTTGGTCGGCGCGGTCACGTCCTTGAACGCAATGTTCCAGGAATAGAGTCCTGCTCCCGACACTTCCGTCAGGTCAACATGGAATTGGGGGTCGGGCAACCAGTCTGGATCCTGATGCTGTTCAAGCGTGGCGTCTTCAGGTTGCGCCGGCCGATGCAGATTGTGTGGGTTGACAGTAATGCTTGCTGCCCGATGGTCGAACGCCTGTACCATCTTGCCTTCATAAAGCGGCACCGCTTCCTGCGCGCCCTTCTTCCATCTGCCGCCAGGAACAGGATACCACCCGTCAGCCTTCAGTTCCGCCGCCGTCCGGAACAAATGGCTGTCGTTGGTCATGTGAAACATGGTTGCGTAGCGCACCTGCCACGCCCGCGTTTCAGCCGGCAGTTCATGATCAGCCAGTACGGGCACCCTTTTGTAGATCGCGGTCACGAGATCGGCGTCGCGCGAGCTCCGGAATACAGGGGCGGTGCCGCTGTTGGGATTGACAGAAGCAAAATCGTCAGGGCTGAGGGGAAAGGTCTGCTCGGCAAGCTCGTTGTCGTTGGTCACCCGTAGGAAAAACCCACATTCCGCCGCGTTGAAGCCGCGCGCCGCCCCCGCGAAAACGAGCACGCAGAACTTGAAGGAGGCGTGTACGTCCGGAAAAAAGATCTTCTTGTTCTCATAATCGAGCAGCGATCCCAGCCGGCCCGTCGTGCTGATCGACCGGAAGAAACCGCTCGCGCCGAGGTCGCCGGCAATTCCGCTCGGCACCAGCAGCCCGACCAGCCCGTCCGGCTTCACCAGCCGCGCCGCCCGCTCGACGAACAGCGAGTATAGATTAACGTCGCCCCCGCCGAGCAGCGGATATTGCCCGCTCTTCTGCGGGGGGAGACCGGCCATGCGCGCCGCCATCCCGGCGAAGCGGGTCGCCTGCTCGTAATCGCGGGCGAGCGGGTCGCCCTCATCCCTCAGCCGCTGCACCATCCGCTTGCGGTCGGAAGCGCGCGTCGCGTAGGCCACCTCCGGCTTGCGAGCGGCAAACCACTCCACTTCCTGCATCTTGAGCCGATCCCACGGTGGATTACCGATCACCGCATCGAACCCCCCTCGGGGCGCAAGGCTCGTCCAGTCGCTCCACACCCCTGGAAAATCCACTTCCCAGTGGAGGAAGTTGGCCACCTCGGCGACTGCGCGCGCCTCCGCCAGCTGTGCGATCGCGGGGTCGGCATCGCCGATCCTCCCGTAAAATGTGTCGTAAACCACCGATATGTCGCCGAACTCCCCCTCGAGCAGCCGGTCGAGCGCCACCACTCTGCGGGCGAAGGACGCTGCTTGATCGCTCTTGCGGGCGGAGGCGGCGGGATCGCGCAACGCCAATGCGTCCGCCTCCCGTCGAAGCTTGCGTGCTTGCTTGGTCGCCTCCTCGGTCGAAGCGCCGATCCAGCGCCAGCCCTGCAGCAGGCTCAGCATCTTGTGGGCGTCGGCCGTTTCGCGCCGAACGTCGGCATAGCTGTCCGCGGACGCGTGCACCTCGGCGATATCGGCATCGGTATTGGCTTCGATCCGGCTCATCGCGCTTGTCGCGTTGGTGGCTCGGCGGACCGCGTCTCCCGCGAAGACGCCGCGCGCTTCCAACGTATCGAGCGCCTGTCTTACCCACTCCCCGAACAAGCTGTCGCCGCAACGCAGGTGATGGTCGAGAAACGAAAGTGGAGCCCCCACGGTGAAGGTGTGCAGCCACAGCGAGAGCTTCGCGAGTTCAACAGCCATCGGATTCTTGTCCACGCCATGGATCACGCGCTTGAGGATGATGCGGCGCACCAGTTGCCGATCGGCCAGCAGCGCTTCGTCGATCGTCCACTTGTGCGCCGCGGCTTCGCGCCTGATCCGCTGTCGGATCGCCTCCAGCCGCGCGAGCAGTGGCGAGGCGTAATCGGTCCAGTCCGCCGCGTCGCGCGCTTCGTCGGTTGCTTTCAGCACCTCGTCGGCGAGGAAATCGACCAGGCTGACCAGGAAATGGCCCGACCCCATCGCGGGATCGCAAACCCTCAGCTCCAGGAATTTCGCGGCCGGATCGAAAGCCGCAAGCTCGCGCGTCCGATCGGTCTTTGCCCTTGTTTCGCTCCTTAGTCTCTCTGAGGCTTCCCGGAACGCCTGTCGTCGTTCGTGCAGCAGGGGCCCGACCGTCCGCCGGATGACCAGCATCACCAGCTCCTCGGGCGTGTAATAGCTGCCGCTGGTCTTGCGCGCGAAGGTCTGCGGCCGCGCGACGATTTGCGTTCCCTCCTCCGCGAGGTCGAACTCCAGTAGCCTTTCGTACACCGAACCGAGATGCTGCACCGACAGGTCGCGATAGTTGATGAAGCGAGGCTCCGACCCGACCCGCTCGCGGGACAGGGCGTCCAATAGCGGCGCGAAAGCGGCGTCCGGCATCACCGCCCGCTCCAGCAGCGGCGATCGCGCCCGCCTGAACAGCCCGCCATTATATGGCGGGAGCCCAATCTGGTCGTCGCCTTCATCAATCTGGTGCCAAAGGTCGCGCAGATCGCCGTCGTAATTGGTCCGCCGGTCGCTGAGCGGGGTCGCGCGATCGATCGCTTCTGCCACGGCTTTGCGCGTCGCCCACAGGCCGTCAGGTCGGCTGCGGGTCGGCAACAAGCTCCGGTCCTCGGCGTAGAGGACGAACAACAGCCGGTAGAGCCAGGTCAGCGCTGCTTCACGAAGGTCTGCAAGATAGCCTTGGTGCAGCTTCGCAGGCCGTTCGGGATCAGCTGCCGCCAGTGCGTTTGCAAGGTCGGGAAATACAGTGCCGAAGACGGTTTCTGCGAGCGCTTCGGTGACCCGCACCTCGAAGCTGCGGCTGTCGGCGATTGCCCGATCGAGCCGTGTCGCGCCGCTGGCGTCGGCCGTGAATGCGTCGCGGCCGAACAGCCAGAGGAAGGTCCGCAGCACATGGTCGGCATGCGCCTCCGCGGCCGCTCCCGGCGTCGGCTTCTCGGCGGGGACAACCAGGCCGGCCGCCTCCCTCAAGTCGATCTCCACGAAACCCTCAAGCCTTGATCGTGCTTTCTGGTCGTAGAGTCGCCAGACCCTGCCGTTGGTCAGAATGCCGAAGCGGATGCCGCCAGCCGACTGCACCTCGACATTGCCGAGATAGCGCAGAATCTGCGTCGAGGGCGCGCCCTCCCCGATGGCGTTTCCCGCTCTGTCGAGATTGACGTCCCAGGCCTTCGCTTCGGCGACGGAGGCGCCGTGGCGGTATCGATCGGCCGGCACCGCTTCCCGGACCGCCTCAGCCTTGGCTTCGGCGCTGGTGAACAGCAAATAATCGGGGACGTCGGTCCGACCCTTGCGCGACGTTTTTTCCTGGACCGAAAAGTGCCAGCCGAGCAGGTCCAGCACTTTGTCAATCAGGTCTCGCTCGGTGTTCGCTTCGCTCGGCGCGTATCGACCACCGAAGTCTTCGAGCAACGCCTCGATCCGATGCCGCGCGGTCTTGAGCGTATCGTCGCCGACAGCGTTCCAATCCGCCGCTGCTTTGACGCCCTCGCTCAGGAAATACTCGCTGAAAAGCCCGCCGGAAAACTGTCTCATGCCGAAGGTACTCTGGCTGGGTCAGGACCGGGTGACAAGGTTGGCGGGTCCGCCCGCCCCGTCATTCCTCCGTCCGGATGAGCACGGTCTCGCCGATCATCAGGAACAGGGCGAACGGGCCCCAGGCGGCGAGCAAAGGCGGGTAGGCGCCGTAATTGCCCATCGCGATCGCGAAATTATCGGCGACGAAATAAGCGAAGCCGAGGCCCATCCCCATCACGGCGCGCAGGAACAGCTGGCCGGAGCGGGCGAGGCCGAAGGCGGCGATCGCAGCGAGCAGCGGCATCAGGACCGCCGAGGCGGGTCCGGAGATCTTGTGCCAGAGATTGGCCTCCAGCGCGGCCGTCGGCCGCCCGGCGACGCGCAAATCCGCGATCGATTGCCTGAGGCGGCCGAAATCCTGCTCGTCCGGATCGACCCGGGCGAGCGTGAACTGGGCGGGTTCGACGGCCGCGCCGTAAGCGAGGCTCGGCGCGCGGGTCGTGGCCACCCGGTCGACGTCGAAGATGCGGACCTCGGCGAGCCGCCAGGCGCCGCCGACCCGCCGCGCGCTTTCGGCGTCGATGATCCGCTCGAGCGTCCCGGCGACGCGCGTGTAGATGCTGACCCCGCCGAGGACGATGCCGTCGCCGCGCCCGCTCACCTGGCGGGCGTGGATCAGATCCTCTCCGTCGCGCACCCAGACGTTGCTGCTGACGTCGCTCTGCGCCGGCACCTGTCCGTAATCCACCGCTTCCCAGGCCGCGAGGGTCGCCGTGGCCCGGGTGACGATCCGCTCGTTGAACGCGAAGCTCAAGGCCGCGACGGCGAAGCTCGCCACCACCAGCGGGGCGATGATCTGGTGCGCGGAAATCCCCGCCGCCTTCATCGCGATCACCTCGCTGTGCTGGTTCAGCGTCGCCAGCGTGATCAGGGTGCCGAGCAGCACCGAGAAGGGGAGGAAGCGGGCGATCAGCATCGGGATGCGCAGCGAGACGTAGCGCCACAGCTCGGCATCGCCGTTCTGGGGCGGCGCCAGGATCTTGCCGCTCTCGCCGAGCAGGTCGAGCGTCATCAGGATGAGGACGAGCGCAGCCAGCACGGCGAGCGTCCGCACGAGGAACAGCCGCGCCATGTAGAAGGCGATCCGCTTCGACGGGAAGAACTGGACGTTGATCATGAAGCGGGCTGCAGCCTGCGCGCCCGCCGCCGCGCCCCGCCGAGGTCGAGCAGCCGCGAGAGCCCCTTGCCGAGCCGGTCGAAGACGCGCTCGAGCGCGCCGATCGGCTGCCCGCCGGGCTTGTCCGCCAGCGTCCGGAACATCCACAGGATGAGCGTCGCCGCGACCCCGAACGGCACCCACACCGCGACCGCCGGATCGAGCCGGCCGAGCGAGCCCATCTGCTCGGCATATTGGTTTATCTTGTGGTAGCTCACCACGAAGATCAGGCTGAGGAAGATGCCGAGGCCAGAGCTCGAGCGCTTGGGCGGCACCGCCAGGGCCACCGCCAGCAGCGGCACCAGCAGGATCATCAGCACCTGCGCCATCCGGAAATGGAAGTTGGCCCGGGCCGCCAGCCGCTGCTCGGCGCCCGCCGCGGGGGAGGCGGCCATCCGCCACAGCTCCGGCAGGGTCAGCTCCTCGATGCCGGCGCCGACCCCGCGCCGCCGGAAGGCGTCGATCGCCGGCAGGTCGATGGGGATGTCGTGGCTGCGGAACGACAGCACCCGCGGCACAAGGTAAGCGGGTGCGTTGTGGACCAGCCGCCCGTTGGTCAGCCTGAGGATGATCCGGTCCTCGTCGCGCGTCGCCAGGAACGAGCCGTGGTCCGCGGTCACCGCGATCGACCGCCCCGAACGGTCCTCGGCCCGCACGAACACGTTGTGCAGGACGTGTCCCTCGCCCTCGGACCGCTCGACCCGCAAGGTCATCCGCCGCCCCAGATTGGTGAACTCGCCGACCCTGATCGACGCCCCCAAAGCCCCGGAGCGCAGCTCGAAGCGCAGCCCCTGATAGGCATATTCGGAATAAGGCTGGACGAAGCCGACGATCGCGAGATTGACCCCGATCAGCGCCAGCGCGAACAGATAGGGGACCAGCAAAAGCCGCTCGTAGGAGATGCCGACCGCGCGCAACACGTCGAGCTCGGACGAGAGCGCCAGCCGCCGGAAGGCGAGCAGCACGCCCATCAGCAGCCCGATCGGCACCCCGAGCGCGAGATATTCGGGGATCATGTTCATCAGCATCCGCCAGACGACGTTGACCGGCCCGCCCTCGGACACGACGAAGTCGAACAGGCGGAGCATCTTGTCGAGCAGCAGCAGCATCGCCGCCAGCGTCAGCGTGGCGAGCAGCGGCACGAAGATCAGGCGTGCAAGGTAGCGGTCGATCCTGAGCAAGGTTCTGGCGTCATCCGCGGCGGGTCCCGCCCGCGGCTATAGACAGAGCCGCCGCCCGGGGACAGTCACTAGTGACTGTCCCCAACTTACCCCGCCCGCACCCACCCCGGCGGGATCCAGTGTCCCTCCTCGGTCTGCGTCCAGCCCTGTCCCGCCCGCTCGGCCCGGAGCCGGTCGCCATAGGCCTTGAGGCTCTTCGTCAGCTCGGCCTGCACCTCCGCGCTGGTCGCCACCCGCGGCGGCCGCCCCGCCGCCGCGCCGCGCTTCAGCGTCCCCGCCCGCAGCTGGTCCTCGCGCTTCACCAGCCACTTGGCGAGCTCCGGGTCCCGCTTCGCCGTCTCCGCCCCGTCGCCCGAATCCGGCACCGCGTCCATGCCGAGCGCTCGCTCCCCTTCCTCGATCAGCCCGAATTCGAGCCGCTCGACCGCCGCCGCTTTCTCCTCGCGCAGCCGCTCGGCGAAGGCAAAGCAGGTCCGCCCCCGCTCCCACGCCGTCTTGTAGGTGAAGCCCGCCGCCCGCGCCGCCGCGCTGATATTGCCGGTCTGCGCGAGCGCCGCGAAGAAGATCCTGTCGTGCCTCTTGCCCCAGGCGCGGGCATGCGCCTTGGCGACCTGCACCCGCCCGTCGCGCCCGCGCCGCACGACCAGCCCGTCGCGCCGCAGTCGCTCCTCGTCGAGCGTCTCCTCCTCGGCATCGGCCTTCGCCTCGAACGCCGCTTTCGCCGCCGCCCAGCCGGCCGCGAACGCCGCATCGTCCTTGCGCAGCAGATAGGCCCGGTCCTTGCGCAGCCCGGCGACGTCGCAGGCGAGCGAGACGTTGCCGCTCTCGGCCAGCGCCTCCAGAAACCGCGCCGCACGCCTTTTCACCGGCACGTAGACCGAGCGCCTGCCCCCGCCCGGATGCTCGAGCTTGATGACGCGGTTTTTGGCCGGCTTTCCCTCGTCCACGACGCACCCCTGCGCTTCGAATCGTCAACTTTTTGTACCTGATTTGTTCGCGAATGTCAATCCCTCGGAGCCCCCTGCGGCACATTCGGTCCAGATCGGACCGAAAGTTGCGGAAAGCGATGAGCGTGTTAGCGTATATCACGTTAAAGCGATAAGAATGGGTGACGGGAGATGAAGTCGGAAGCGGCCAGAGCCTGCGGGAGTGCCGCTGCGAGCCTGGTCGAAATCAGCCGCGTCCTCGAGGAGACGGCGCGGCTCGTACGCCAGCACGCCGACGCCCAGGTCCGCCCGGCTCCGCCCGGCTCTGCCGCCTCCGAGCCGCTGGAGATCCCCGCGCCGCTGGTGCGCGCCATCCTGAGGATCAGGCGGCTGCGCGCCGACTACCTCCCGGCCGCGGGGGGCGATCCGGCCTGGTCGATGATCCTCGAGCTCTACGCCGCCGAACTGGAGGGGCGGCAACTCAATCAGTCGCGGCTGACGCTGGCGGCCGGCATTCCGCATACTACGGGCCTTCGCATCACCCGTACGCTCATCGGCCGGGGCGTCTTCGTGAGGCGCCCCGACCGCGCCGACGGCCGGCAGCTGGTCCTCAGCCTGGCAGCGGAGGCAGCCGACAAGGTCCGCGCCTATCTCACCGTCGCGATCGCCACGGTGCCCTACATCGCCTGAGCGCAAAACTTATCCAAAACGAACATCTATTGTGGACAATGCCTGCTTTCGCTTAGGTCTCGCGCATGGCGGGGCGAGATCCGGACCAAATGCGCCTCAAGCTGCGCCAGCTGCTGATCGCGGCGCGCAAGGCGCACGGCTGGAACCAGACCCGCCTCGCCGAGCGCATGGGCCGCAAGCAGGGCTTCGTCTCGGCCTACGAGCGGGGGCGGGGGATCGAGGTGGTCGAGCTGATCGAGATCAGCGAGGCGCTGGGCCTCGACCCGAAGGCGGTGCTGGACGAGCTGGGGTAGCTCACCAGCCCTTGCCCTGTTCCTCTTCGCTGCTAGCCTCTCGCGTCGGCAAGGGGGCGGGAAGTGGCGCGAGGCGTATTCATCCATAAGGCGGAGTCGATCTACGACGACCAGCCGGAGACGCAGTATCAATTCCCCACGATGTATCTCGATCGCGCCGCTCAGCTCGTCGGCGACTGGATCATCTATTATGAGCCGGTGAAGGTCAGGAACAGCAAGGGCTATTACGCTATCGCCCGGGTAGAACGCATCGTTCCCGATCCGACCAAAGCTGGAATGCACCTCGCGCTAATCGAGCCCGGAAGCTACTTGCCCTTCGAGCGCCCAGTGCCCTTCGCCGGTCCCGAAGGGCGCGCCGAACGCGGTGTGGTGAATCCACAATGGGCTGTCCGCCCTATCTCGCTCGAAGACTTCAACCGCATCCTCGAGCTGGGGATGCCGGACGAGGAGCCACTCCAGCCGCGCGCCGATGAGGGACAGTCAGTTGTGACTGTCCCCGATCCCTCCTTCGCTGAGGATCACGCCCCATTCGTCTTCGACGCCGAGCGGGAGCGCGTCGCCGCCTGCACCAACCGCATCGTCCGCGACCGCGTCTTCCGCCGCATCGTCCTCGACGCCTATGACTGCCGCTGCGCGATCACCGGGCTGAAGCTCATGGCGGCCGCGCCGAAGTTCAGGCGGCGCACATCAAGTCGGTCGAGGCAAACGGCCCCGACATCATCACAAACGGCATCGCCCTCTCCGGTACCGCCCACTGGATGTTCGACCGCGGCCTGATCAGCCTTACTGACGACCTCGAGGTGCTGGTCTCAAGGCAGGTGAACGACGTCGAGGGTGTGTGGAGTTTGGTCAACAAGACGCGCCGTGCCGCTGTGCCGAGCCACCCGGCGCACCGGCCGCATCCAAGCTATCTCGGTTGGCATAGGGAGCATTGTTTCAAGCACTGAACCGCGAGTTCGCCCGCGGCGACGAGTTGCGTTGGGAGCTAACCCAAGAACTTGTTGTCGCGATGCCACCGTAACTGCTCTGCGTCTGGTTGAGCAGCAATCAAGTCGGGAATTGACAGCTTGTGGCCGTGGAGCCGGCGGTACTCATTTCCGTTGTTGAAATCGGTCCGCACGCGGTCGCTCACGACCCACCGCATCCCTTCGTCAATCGTAGCGTATCCAGCGTCGAAAACGCAGTGAATGTCGCGACGTAGCAGCAAACCGTTTGAAACCTCGTGCAGCCCGCCCTCGCTGTAGGAACGAATATGCGCGGCATCGAGTGCAGGCAGCACCCGACCGCCGGATATCGCGCACTGCCGCTTATAAGCGTCCGTGACGGCAATTCGAAATGCGCCTTGGCCAAGGCGCGGTCGTACAATTTGGGGCTCGCCGTAGCGCGGGCCGAGTGCCACGTACCCTATCCGTTGATCAGCAACGGCCTGATCTCTGCCCACCTGCAGCGCGCGGACGGCCTCAGTCGCTTCCATCAGCTGCGTCCAAAGCCGCAGCCCCTCGGGATTATCGGTATCGAATACCTTTCCAACGACAATCGATCTTGCCCAGGATTTCGGCTGCTCGATCCACAACGCCTCTGGGAAAAAGACCGGCTGTACAACGATCCGGCACCCAATCGTGTAATCCTTGGCGGTAGCGCCATCTCGACGGTATCTCCCGATCCGCTGGCGCATCTCTAACAGGCTACGTGCGCCGTTTTTTGTCCCGAACGCCTCCCATGCAAGCGAGAGCGGGAGGTTCGAAGACTGACTCAAGACGCCATAGCCGCCAATCACGTTGCGGGGACTCTTCAGCTTGAACAGGAACAATTCGCCGGGATGGATTGCCCCGAACGTCTTATCGCCACTTGGCTGCCAGAAATTCACCTCGTCTACATCAGCTTGTCCTGCAAGGTAGTCGAACCACTCGAGATCTGTGTTCGCGACCCACAGCTTTACCACGCCCCGTCTCCATGTGCGGTACTGGGGATGCTGACGCCTTGGACGCGATGTGTCTACCCGTCTTGCCGGTCTACAAACACCAAGGCTCCCGCCGCCCCGACCACGTCCGCGCCAGCCCATCGGCCACGAGCATGTCCCCGATAGAACGGCCACCGCGGGTAACGATGCGTAGCTTGCGGCCGTAGCGGTCCTCGTCCCGCCCATCTGGCGTCGTATGCAGCTCGAAGGGGCCCTGCGCCAGTAGGTCGTCGAGGCGCTCCGTCGCCCGCGCCGCAAGCTGCGTCTCATAGGCGCACCGGCCGTTCATCTCCGGAGTGTCGATGTCCGCGATCCGAACCCGCATGCCGTCATAGTCGAACGTGTCGCCGTCGATCACCCGCACCGCCGCCGGCGCTGCGATCTGGCCTCCGCCTCCGGGGGGCAGCGTAGTCGACGATGAGAGTGGATCGACAAAGCTGTACAGCACCACGGCGGCATAGACCGCAAGCAGCGTGAGCACTTTCAGCTGCTAGTTGCGCAGCCCCCGCCGCCTTCGCGGCTTGCGGTGCGGCTGCATCGCCCACCGGTGCCGGTCCCACTGCCCGGCCCACCCGCTCCGCCTCGGATCCCAATGCTTCGACACCGGCCGAGCCTAGCCGGCCGATCCTCACTTACTTGCTAATGCTATTGGCACGCTCGCGCTTTCCGGCCGCCGAACCCTACACTAGGTTGTCACCGCCGGAGCGGGCCCCGCTTCACCCAGGAAAGTACAAGACGCTCGAAGTCTGGATAAGCGACGCTGCTAGAGTCGAGACCGCTGTCCTGCGTAATTCCCGGGAGGGCGACCTGGAAGGCATCGTAGCTCTCAAGGATCGCCAGAGTGGGAGGGATAGCGCGACGTGCTGATACCGTGACGAGCCAGTCCCGTACCCGCCCCACCATTCGGCGAGGATCGCCACCGTGATCGGTGATATCCATGCCCGCTAGATCAGAAACGAATTTCTGATACCGATATGGCTCAACGTCCAGGATCAAGCACTTCTTGAGCCGATTACCTTCGTCGCCGAATCGTTTGGCTCCGAGGAAAATGCCGAGCTCGAGCGGCATATTGAAGCGGGGAAGCCCGTATTTTGCGTCGAGCTCAGTGCGCGAGAGATCGTGAATGCTAAGAGGGCTTTGCTCGATGATGCGATACAGTTTGTCGATCCGCGTCTCACTCGCGTCACTCATTTCACGAGCGCACCGGACCCTGAACCCGCAGGCAATAACGGCAAATACGAGGGCCTCGAACCCACGTGCAAACTCTGTGTCGAAGGCGCAATTGATGAAGACGTTCGGCGCGAGCCTCCTCATGGAGGCTCAGCCCGTGTGCTTCGACAAATATCTCCGTACTGCGCGGTCTGCGTCGTCACTGCTGAGATTAGCAGGCTTCGAATTCGGCCGTTGCGAGAGCGCCGATCCCGCAGCTGATTTTGAATCCTTGGAGCTGCTGCCATTCCGCAACACCCTCGAAGCCGACTTTGCAGCTTTGTCGCTCGTGTGCTTGACCATCCGGCCCGTCCGACTCCCGTTGCCTGCTCCGATATAGGCGCACCATGAGTCAGGCACCAGCCATTGTGGGAGATCGACGACCTACTTTTTCTTCGAGGGTCGCTGCGTCAATGCCGAACCCGCCGCGGTCTTCGAATCCTTGCCGGTCCGGTCATCCCGGAGAACCTTGGATGCTGACTTTCCCGCTGCTTTGCCCGTCTGCTCACCCTTAGCCATATGTTCCTCCTGAGAGAAATTCACCGAACGGCTACCTCGCGAAGTTGTTCCCACTATGTTCGCGAACGCTACGAGCGGAGATACGGAGCGAAGGCCAAAAAAAGGGGCCGCCGAAGCGACCCCTTGATGTCTTTCAGAAGAACCCGCCCGCTTCTCCCTGAACGGTCGAAGCGTGGTGACGGCGTCGGTCGGTCCCCCGGACCGACCTTGGGCCGTCATCCCATGAGCTCCTGCTCCAGCTTATTCGCCATACTCTTTCTCCGGCGGCCAGCCGGGGTGAGTCAGGTGTGAGGATCTTGGGCGGGGTGTCGGGCCCCACGGTCGATCCAGCTTCGGTTTCTGCGTCTCCCAACGCACCCGAACGTCCGCACCCCCATTCTTCGCGGTCACTTTCAGGGACCGTGTCGCCTCCGCGTCTCCGCGCCTCCGCGTGAACGAAAAAGGGCCGCCCCTCGCGGGACGGCCCTTCGAAAATGGAGAAGCAGAAGAACCCGCCCCCGTTCGAAGCCGTCCGGCGTCGAGCGGGTGGTAAACGCTGCGGGTCCGTCCCCCGGACGGCCCCGCGGACGCGTTTACCCCATGAGCTCCTGCTCGAGCTTCTTCGCCATGAAACAGTCCGGGGGACTGTTTCATCCTCGGTGAGCGGCGCGTCAGTCCGCCGGACTGCCGCGGTCCTCCGCTCACTCTCCGACAGCCAGCGCGCTGGCCGCCTGAAAACTGAAATGGCCAAAAAGAAGGGCCGCCGCGGCGACCCTTCCCGTGACCCGAATGGGGTGAGGCGGAAGCCTCAACCCATGAGTTCTTGTTCCAGCTTTTTGGCCATTTCTTCAATATTCTCAGGCGGCCAGCCCGGGATGTCCATCCCGAGCCGCAGCCCCATCGAGGACAAAACCTCCTTGATCTCGTTCAGCGACTTGCGTCCGAAATTGGGCGTCCGCAGCATCTCGGCCTCGGTCTTCTGGACGAGGTCGCCGATGTAGATGATGTTGTCGTTCTTGAGGCAGTTGGCGCTGCGCACGCTCAGCTCGAGCTCGTCGACCTTCTTGAGGAGGTAGCGGTTGAGCTGGTTGGCGTCCTGGTCGGAATCGGCGCCGCCCGCGCCCGCGCCGGCGCCCGCGGCCATGCCGGTCGGGAGGCTGGTCAGCGTCATGCCCTCGTCGAAGTGGACGAAGAGCTGGAGCTGGTCCTGGAGGATGCGCGCCGCATAAGCGACGGCGTCGTCCGGGGTGATGGTGCCGTCGGTCTCGACCGTCAAGGTGAGCTTGTCGTAGTCGAGCTCCTGGCCGACGCGGGTGTTCTCGACCTTGTAGCTGACCTGGCGGACCGGGCTGTAGAGCGCGTCGACCGGGATGAGGCCGATCGGCGCGTCGGCCGGGCGGTTGGCGGCGGCGGGGACATAGCCTTTGCCGGCCTCGGCCATCAGCTCCATGTTGAGCGTCGCGCCCTCGTCGAGGTGGCACAATACGAGGTCGGGGTTCATCACCTCGACGTCGGCGACGGTCGCGATCTGGGCGGCGGTGACCTCGCCCGGGCCGGTGGCGGCGAGCGCGAGCCGGCGCGGCTGGTCGCCCTCCATGCGGAGCGCCACCTGCTTCACGTTCAGGACGAGATCCGTGATGTCCTCCCGCACTCCCGCGAGCGAGCTGAACTCGTGCAGCACGCCCTCGATCCGGATCGAGGTGACGGCGGCGCCCTGCAGCGAGGAGAGGAGGACGCGGCGCAGCGAGTTCCCGAGCGTCAGGCCGAACCCCCGCTCGAGCGGCTCGGCGACGAAGGTCGCGCGGCGCCGGCTGTCGCCGCCGCCGATCTTCTTCTCGAGCGCATTGGGCTTCTTCATTTCCTGCCAGTTCTTAGCGTTGACGGCCATGTGGTCCCTCTTTCGCGGGGACAGCCTATCCGACTGTCCCCATTTATGAGTCAGTGGGGGACACGCAGAGAGCGTGTCCCCGAATTACACCCGCCGGCGCTTGGACGGGCGGACGCCGTTGTGCGGGATCGGCGTCACGTCGCGGATCGAGGTGATCGTGAAGCCGACGGCCTGGAGCGCGCGCAGCGCGCTCTCGCGGCCCGAGCCGGGGCCCTTGACCTCGACCTCCAGCGTGCGGACGCCGTGCTCCGCGGCCTTCTTGCCGGCATCCTCGGCGGCGACCTGGGCGGCATAGGGCGTCGACTTGCGCGAACCCTTGAAGCCCATCATCCCCGCGGACGACCAGGCGATCGCGTTGCCCTGCGCGTCGGTGATGGTGATCATCGTGTTGTTGAAGCTGGCGTTGACGTGCGCGACGCCGGCCGTGATGTTCTTGCGTTCGCGCCTGCGGAGGCGCTGCGGTGCCTGTGCCATTCGTCCGGTCCCTTATTTCTTCTTGCCGGCGATCGGCTTGGCCTTGCCCTTGCGGGTGCGGGCGTTGGTGTGGGTGCGCTGGCCGCGGACCGGAAGGCCCTTGCGGTGCCGTAGACCGCGATAGGAAGCGAGGTCCATCAGCCGCTTGATGTTCATCGCCACCTCGCGGCGGAGGTCGCCCTCGACCATGTGCTGCTGGTCGATCGTCTCGCGGATCTGGAGCACCTCCTGGTCGGTGAGGTCCTGGACGCGCCGCTCGGGCGCGATGCCGAGCTTTTCCGTGATCTGCTTCGCCTTGGTGCGGCCGATGCCGTGAATGTAAGTCAGCGCGATCTCGACGCGCTTGTTGGCCGGGATATTGACCCCCGCGATACGTGCCATAAAATAATTTCTCCTGCTCCACAGGGCGGGATGGCCGCCGCCCTATCTCAGCGCTGACGCCCGACCACGGGCAAAACCGGCAGGCGCACAGGTGCGCCGCCGGAGACCGGTTATCGGGATGGCGCTCATTTAGGGTCGCAGGCCTGCGCTGTCAACGGCGGAGGCGGGTGAATTTGGCCATCGGCGACCCGTTCGACCCTCGTCGCCTCCTGTGCCGCAACGGGACTGTTCCGCGGCCCGCCCGTTCGGGGGCTTGAGCTAAAGGAATCGCAACGGCTTTTGCTGCATGAACCGGCGCTTCGTCCGGGGGAGCGGCGCGGTGGCGACGGCGTTTGAATCGATCCGATCGGGAGCGGCGCGGGCCGGCGCGGCATCCCTGCTGCTCGCGCTCGCCGTGCCGGCGACCGCGCAGCGGCTCGAATATGAGCAGGTTTGGCCGCTTCCGGCCGCCGCCGCCGCGGCTCCTGCGCCGCGGCTCGGCTATGAAAGGGTCGGCGAGGTTGAAGCAGAACCTCTTGTCGTCGCCGCTCCCGCCGCAGCGGCCGTAGCCCCTGTCGGCGCCGACGCCGAAGCGGGCACGGGCGCGGTCCGCGAATATTATTTCGACCGGATGGAAATCGGGCTCCAGCGCGGCGCCGACGGCTATGCCTGGGACATCGCCGCGCGGATCGGCGGCGCGCGCCATCGCATCTGGCTGGAGGCGATCGGCGAGGGGACGCTCGGCGGCAGCCTCGATTATCTCGAGCTGCAGGCCCTCTACAGCAGGCCGCTTTCGGAAAGCTGGGACGTCCAGGCGGGGCTGCGCTACGACGTCCGCCCGCAGCCGAACCGCGCCTGGCTGATGGCGGGCGCGCAGGGCAATGCCGGCGAGCCGCTCTATCTCGGCGCCTTCGCCTTCCTGTCCCATCGCGGCGAGCTGGGGGCGCGGTTCTACGGCCTTTACGACATCGGCCTTCCCGGCGACCTCGTCCTCCAGCCGAGCGCCGAGGTGAACCTGTTCGCGCAGGACATGCCCGAGCTCGGGCTCGGCCGCGGCCTCTCCTACGGCGAGGCGGGAATGCGGCTGCGCTACGAGATTCGCGAGTGGTTCGCGCCTTATGTCGGGGTCGGATGGAGCCGGGACTTCGGCCGGACGGCGCGATTCACCCGCGCGGCGGGCGAGGACGTCTCCGGCCGCGCCTTCCTGATCGGGCTGCGTTCCTGGTTCTGAAGCACCGGGAATCGCAAAGAAAAAGGGCGCCGCGCAAGGCGACGCCCTCCTTCCTGAACCGTCAGCCCGCTCAGCAGCGGCGGCCGCGCCCGATCGGATCGGCGGAACCGCCGCGGTCGGAATCGGAGCAGCTGCGGCGGCCGCGGCCATTGCCGCGCGGATCGCCCGGATCGCTGTCGGTGATCCCGCTGCGCCGCACGCCGCGGCCGTTGCCCGGCGGGTCCGAACGCGGACCCGAATCGCGGTCGGTGACGCCGCTGCGGCGCACGCCGCGGCCATAGCCCGGCCGGTCGCGCGGATCGTTGTCGGTCCGGCCGGTGCGGCCCTGGCCCGGACGGTCGCTCGGGTCGCGGTCGGTCTGCACGGCACCGGCCTCGCCGGCGAGGACGACGAGCGCCCCGGCGCCGACTGCGCCCCCCGCCACGGTCCCCAGGAACGAGCGGCGGCTGAGTTTACGCAACTTCATTATTTTTCTCCCCTTCGCGCAATTTGCCCAGACGTAACGGGAAATCGGTCCCGCAACAATAACGGAAATCAGGCCGCCGCAATCGCCAGCTCAGCGGGGTGTCAATGCAGCGTCGCGCAGGCCGCGCCAGACGCGGAGCGCCTGGACGGTCTCGGGGACGTCGTGGACCCGAAGCAGCTGCGCGCCCTGCTCGGCGCCCTTCAGCGCCAGCGCGATCGATCCGGGTAGCCGCGCGTCGGCCGGCGCTTCGCCGGAAAGCGCGCCGATCATCCGCTTGCGGCTCGCGCCGAGCATGAGCGGACAGCCGAGCCCGTGCAGCAGAGCGAGCCCGTTCAACAGGTCGAGATTGTGCTGGACGGTCTTGCCGAAGCCGATGCCGGGATCGGCGACGATCCGCGTCCGGTCGATCCCCGCAGCGACCGCCGCCTCGATCCGGCGCTCGAGCCAGTCATAGACTTCGAACGGCACCGGACGCGGGTAATGCGGCGCCTGCTGCATCGTTTCCGGCGTGCCCTGATGGTGCATCAGCACGATCGGGCATCCGGCGCGTGCGACGACCTCGGCGGCGCGCTCGTCCCAGGTCAGCGCCGAGACGTCGTTGACCATCGCCGCCCCCGCGGCGAGCGCCGCCTCCATCACCGCCGCCTTGCGGGTGTCGACCGAGACAGCGGTGCCCGAGCGGGCGAGGCGCTCGATCACGGGCAGCACCCGTCCCAATTCGTCGCCCTCCCAGACCGCCGCGGCGCCCGGCCGTGTCGACTCGCCGCCGACATCGATCAGCGCCGCGCCTGCCGCCGCCATCGCGTGGCCGGCCTCGGCCGCCGCGTCGGCGTCTGCAAGGGCGCCGCCGTCGGAGAAGCTGTCCGGCGTCGCGTTGACGATGCCGGCGACCTGCGGCTGATCGAGGCGGAGCACGCGTTCGCCGAGGGCGAGCGGCGGGCGCGGCGCGATGAGGTTGGTCCAGGCGCGGCGCGCGTTTTCGGGCAGGGCGCCGAGCCGCTCGCCGATCGCCTCCACTGGCACCAGTTCGGCGGACACGCGCTTCGTGCCGTCCATAACGGTCACCTCGACCGCCGCGAACCAGAGCAGGCCGCCGGCGAGCCGCTCGACCTTGCCGTCGAGGCCGAACGGCGCATCGACGAAGGCGGTGGGGCGGAGATAGGCGCGTTCGGTCAGTGCGGGCTCCCGCTCTGCCTGTCGACCGCGGGCGAACGGTTGTAGCGCACGGCCTCGGTCTCATCCTCGCCGCCCTCGCGATACGTTTCGCTGCGCACGATCGCGTCGGGGCCGTGGAACTCGATCCAGAAGCTGTGCTGGTGCGCGTCGGTCGCGGGATCCAGGTTCGAGCCGTCGCGAAACTGGAATTCGAGCCGGTCGGCGGCGGCGCGCCGCAAGGCCAGCCGCGGCTGGTTGCCGAGCGGGCAGAAGTGGCTGGCGAGCAGGACGTCCCCGTCCATGTGATAGATGGTCACGGATTCGCGGCCCTCGCCCAGATCCCAGCTCTCGACCAAAGCGGAGCCGCTCGCGGTAAGGCGGTAGGACAGGCCGATGTCGCGGCCGTGAGGCGTCCGGCCGCGCCATTCGCCGACCAGGCCCTTCAAGCGCTCGAAGCCGGGCCGGGCGGCAGGCGTCTCCTCGGTCATCAGCATTCCATGGTCAGGATGTATTTTTGGCGCAAGGCGTCGAGGGGGACCAGCGCCCCGGCTTCCTCGACATGCCAGAACATCCAGCCGTTGCAGCTCGGTGCGTCCTGCACGGCGGCGCCGGCGCGGTGAATCGAGCCCTGGCCGCCGGGATAATCGACCGACCCGTCCGCGAGCACTTGAGCCTGCCACCGCCGCCTGGTGTCGGTCAGCACCGCACCGGCGCGCACCAGGCCGGTCTCGACCAGCACGCCGAACGGCACCTTTGGCTGCGCGCGGCGTGACGCCATCGTCCTCATCGCGCTTTCGTCGAGCGGCAGCGTCGAGGCGATGCGCTCGCGCGCGACCCGGACGTAACGCTGCTCGCGCTCGATCCCGATCCATTGGCGGCCCAGCCGTCGCGCGACCGCGCCGGTGGTGCCGGTGCCGAAGAAGGGATCGAGGACCACGTCGCCCGGATTGGTGCAGGCGAGCAGCACCCGATAGAGCAGGCTCTCCGGCTTCTGGGTCGGATGCGCCTTGGCGCCGGCCTCGCCCTTCACCCGCTCACCGCCCGAGCAGATCGGCAACAGCCAGTCCGAGCGCATCTGCAGCTCGTCGTTCAGCGCCTTCATCGCGCGATAGTTGAACGTGTAGCGGCTGTCCTCGCTGCGCGACGCCCAGATCAGGGTCTCGTGGGCGTTGGTGAAGCGCGTGCCGCGGAAGTTGGGCATCGGATTGGCCTTGCGCCAGACGATGTCGTTCAGGATCCAGTAGCCGGCATCCTGGAGGGCGGCGCCGACCCGGAAGATATTGTGGTAGGAGCCGATCACCCAGAGGGTGCCGTTCGGCTTGAGGATGCGCCGCGCCTCCTTCAGCCAGGCCCGGGTGAAGGCGTCATAGTCGGCGAAGCTGGAGAATTTGTCCCAGGCGTCGTCGACCGCATCGACCCGGCCGCCTTCGGGCCGGAACAGGTCGCCGCCGAGCTGGAGATTGTAGGGCGGATCGGCGAAGACCATGTCGACGGATCCGCCCGGAAGCCGCTTCATCGCAGCGATGCAATCATCCTCGATGATGGTGGCGAGCGGAAGATCGGCCGGCGGCGGCGACGGTTCCTTCGATCGCCTGGGCGCCCCCCCGGCCAGCCCCACTCGCGACAATGCAGTCATCCGTCCCCGCCCCCGGTTCAGCACACGAAAGACCAGCCTGAGTCAGGCCGAGTCCGCGGTCAAGCTCCGGCTCCTAGAGCGCGGCCGTGGCGATATGGTTAACGTGCCGCGAACGAAACGAGTCCCCGCTGCTAATGGAGTCCGGCGCAGCCGCCTGGACTCAACATCTTGTGGTGTGGCGCCAAAGACTCATCCCATCGGAAAGCTTCACCGCGGAGTCTGTTTGCACGCGGTCGCAGTCGCTGTAGCTTCGCGCGGGGGCTGGCGGTTTGGGGGGAAGGATGCGGATCGGCGTTCGCGCGGACGACAGGGTGCAGGGGGCGCTGGCGCGGATCGGGCGGACGGAGGACGTCGCCTTTTCGCCGAGCGGCGATCGGGTCGCGATCGCGGCGTTGCTCGAGAACCTGATCCTGCTCGTCGACCTAGGGACCGATCCGGACGATCCCGATGCGCCCATCAGCCTGACCGGCGCGCTCGAGATCGGCTCCGCAGCGCTCCGCCGCCCTCACGGCCTCGCCTGGCTCGACGACAGGCATCTGATCGTCGCCAATCGCGAGGGCGCGGTCGTCCTTTTCGAGGTTCCTCCTGCGGAGTCGCAGACAGGCTGCCTGAACCTCGATCCGATGCTGACGATCGGCCATCCGAACGAGCCCGTCATCACTCCCGGCTCGCTGTCCGTCTTCGATCTCGGCGCGGACCTCTTCGAGCTGCTGGTCTGCAACAATTACGTCCACACCGTCTCGCGGCACCTCATCGACGCCCGCGCAGGCTTCGCGCTCATCTCGACCGACGTGCTCCTGTCCGGGGGCATCGACGTTCCCGACGGCATCGCGCACAGCCCGTCCGGCCGATGGCTGGCGGTCAGCAACCATTACGACCATTGCGTGAACCTCTATCGCAACACAGCGGAGCTCGGCCGGGATCCCGCGCCCTGCGGCCTGCTCACCGGCTTGCAATATGCCCACGGCCTGCGCTTCAGCGCGGACGAAACGGCCCTGGTCGTCGCCGATTCGGGTGCGCCGTTCATCCACCTTTTCCGCGCAGAGAACGGAGATGACTGGGAAGGAGCGCGCACGCCGGATCGTTCATGCCGGATCATGACCGAGGGCGAGTTCGAGAGCGCCCGCGACAATCCCGAGGAAGGCGGGCCTAAAGGCCTCGATTTGTCTCCCGACGGGCGGCTGCTGGCCGTCACTTGCACCCAGCTGCCTCTCGCGTTTTTCGACTTTGCTGCAATCGCCGGGCCGCTGGCTCCCACATCCCGCATGGCGCCGGACGATGCGGAGCGCGGGCGCGAGGCCTTGCTGCGCTTCCTCGCGGCCGCCCGGCGCACGACGGAGGACGCCGCCGACGAGCGCCGCAGCGCGGACGAAGACGTTCGCCGCATGCTTCAAAGCCGCTCGTGGCGGATCACGGCGCCTCTTCGGCGGATCGGCGCCGCCGCGCGCCGCGGGCGGCGAGCCTAGTTCAAACGTCGAGCAGCTGCTGCGAGCCGACGGTCGCGATCCCGTCCTTTGCGGCGAGGCAGGCGCGGACCGGCGCGAAGCTGCGGCGGTGGAGCGGCGTCACGCCGAGCGTATCGAGGCCGCGATGATGCTCGGGCGTGCCATAGCCCTTGTTGTGCTCCCAGCCGTAGCCGGGATGCTGTTTGGCATAGTCCGCCATGATCCGGTCGCGCGTGACCTTGGCGACGATCGAGGCGGCGGCGATCGAGCGGCATTTCGCGTCGCCGTCGACGATCGCCTTCGACGGCCGCTCCCAGCGCGGGCAGCGATTGCCGTCGACCAGGATCCAGGCCGGATCGAAACCCAGGGCCTCGACCGCGCGGCTCATCGCGAGCATCCGCGCCCAATAGATGTTGAGGCGGTCGATCTCCTCGACCGTGGCGAGGCCGACGCCGACGCGCGCGACCTTGTAGAGGCGGGCGCAGATCGCCTCGCGCTGTTTCGGCGGCACCACCTTGGAATCGTCGATGCCGCGCGGAAAATGGACGCGGTCGAGCACCACCGCGGCGGCGACCACCGGCCCGGCGAGCGGCGCGCAGCCGGCCTCGTCGACGCCCGCCAGTGGCTCGGGGAACTCGCGCTCGATCTTGAAGCAGGGCCGCGCCATCGCGTTCAAAGCTATCGGCCGCGCTCACGCCGCGCCACTGAAAGCTATGGGCACGCTGGCTTTTTCTGTGGATAGGGAGGGGACAGTCATTTCCCCCCTCGCCTGCGTCGGAAATGCGTTGATCGTTGCGGGAAGTGACTGTCCCCTAATCGTTGTCGCGCTCACCCCATTGGAAGTCGGTGACATATTGCTGGCCGAGCGGGCCGTGTCCCTCGCCCAGTCCGGGGGCCTCGAGGATCGCGATCCGGACGAAGCTCACCGCCTGCTCGAACGCCTTCTCGATGCCGAAGCCGCGGCCGAGGCCCGTCGCGAGCGCGCTCGCCAGCGTGCAGCCGGTGCCGTGCGTGTCGCCGGTGTCGAATCGTTTGCCCTCCAGGCGGCGGATTTCGCCGGACGAGGGCGAGATCAGCCGGTCCACGATAGTATGACCGGCGGCGTGGCCGCCTTTGGCGAGGAGGTGGCAGCCATGCGCCAGCACGGCCTCCTCGCCGCCGAGCGCCTCGAGCTCCGGGATGTTGGGGGTCACCACCGAAGCCATGCGCATCAGCCGCCCGAATGCGGCGATGGTCGCGTCGTCGGCCAGCACCGAACCGCTGGTCGCGACCATCACCGGATCGAACACGATCGGCACCGCCATCTCCTCCAGCCGGTCGGCCACGGCATGCGCTGTCTCGGGCGATCCGATCATCCCGATCTTCACCGCGTCGGCGCCGATGTCGCCCAGCACCGAGTCGATCTGCGCGGCCACCATCTCCGGCGGAACCGGCATCACCGCCTGCACGCCGAGCGTGTTTTGCGCCGTAATCGCGGTGATCGCGGTCGTCGCGTGGCCCTGGAGCATGGTGACCGTCTTGATGTCCGCCTGGATGCCGGCGCCGCCGCCGCTGTCGGAGCCGGCAATGATCAGGATGCGGGGGGTCATCGGGTTCTCGTCATTGCGAGGAGCGAAGCGACGCGGCAATCCCGCGGGCCTCCAAGCCAGAACCGAATTGCTTCGCTTCGCTCGCAATGAAAGCAGAGCAAGTCACGCCGCCTTCACGGCCTCGCAGATCGAGTCGACCACTTCCTCGACCAGCGCCTGGTCCTCGCCTTCGGCCATCACCCGGATCAGGGGCTCCGTGCCCGATTTGCGGATGACGAGGCGGCCGGTGCCGGAGAGACGCGCCTCGGCAGAGGCGATGGCCGACTTGACGGCGGCGGCCTCGAGCGGGGCGCCCCCGCCGAAGCGCACGTTCTTGAGGAGCTGCGGGAGGGGATCGAACTGGTGGAGCAATTCGCTGGCGGTCTTGCCGCTTTCGACGAGGCAGGCGAGGATCTGGAGCGCGGCGACCAGCCCGTCGCCCGTCGTCGCATGGTCGGAAAGGATGATGTGCCCGGACTGCTCGCCGCCGACGTTGCAGCCGCGCGCGCGCATCTCCTCGAGCACGTAGCGGTCGCCGACTTTGGTGCGGAAGAGGGCCAGGCCCCGGCTCTCGAGCAAGCGTTCTAGGCCCAGGTTCGACATCACCGTGGCGACGATGCCGCCGCCGCGCAGCAGGCCGTGGCCGGCCCAGGACGCGGCGATCGTCGCCATCAGCTGGTCGCCGTCGACGATCCGCCCGGCCTCGTCGACGACGATCAGCCGGTCGGCGTCGCCGTCGAGCGCAATGCCGAGATGCGCCTGCTCCTCGACGACCCGCGCCTGCAGCGCGGCGGGGGCGGTCGAGCCGCAGCCGTCGTTGATGTTGATCCCGTTGGGAGTCACCCCCATCGCCACCACGTCGGCGCCGAGCTCCCAGAGCGCCGAGGGCGCGACCTGGTAGGCGGCGCCGTTGGCGCAGTCGATCACGACCTTGAGCCCGTCCAGCCGCAACTCCTCGGGAAAAGTCGATTTGGCGAAATGGATGTAGCGCCCTCGCGCGTCCTCGATCTTGCGCGAGCGTCCGATCAAAGGCGCGTCGACCAGCTTCGGCTCCTGCTCGAGCAGGGCCTCGATCGCCGCCTCGTCCTCGTCCGACAGCTTGTAGCCGTCGGGCCCGAACAGCTTGATGCCGTTGTCCGTATAGGGATTGTGGCTCGCCGAGATCATCACGCCGAGATCGGCGCGCATCGAACGGGTGAGCAGGGCGACCGCCGGCGTCGGCACCGGGCCGACCATCACCACGTCCATGCCGACGCTCGTGAAGCCGGAGATCATCGCCGTCTCCATCATGTAGCCGGAAAGGCGGGTGTCCTTGCCGATGACGACGCGGTGGCGATGGTCGCCGCGCAGGAAATGCGCGCCCGCCGCCTGGCCGACGCGCTGGGCGACCTCGGCGGTCATCGGCGGCGCGTTGGTCCTGCCCCTGATCCCGTCCGTCCCGAAGAAGTTGCGACCCATCCGCCTCGATCCCTTGCGCCTCGCGACCGGGCATAGCGGCAAGCCGCGCCGGTTTGAACCTTCGAAGCGCGGCACCGGTCCAGCGCGCGCTTCCAACCGCCTGCGCGGGCGGTTAAGCCGTCGCCATGTCCCAGCCCGTGCGCATCCTGCTCGCCTTGGCCTTCGGCCTGCTGCTCGGCATCGCGGCCGCGCGCTGGGCTCCGGAGGTCGTCGTCCCGACGATCGCCGCCGCAGAGCCGGTCGGCGGCCTGTGGCTGGACGCCCTGAGGATGACGATCGTGCCCCTGATCGTCTCCCTGCTCGTCACCGGAATCGCCGCCTCGGCGGAAGCGGCGCGGGCGAGCCGGCTGGCGGGCCGGGCGGTGCTGCTGTTCGTCGCAGTCCTGTGGACGTCGGCGATCATCGCCGCTTTGCTGACCCCGGCTTTGCTCGGGCTGTGGCCGATGCCGTCCGAGGCCGCGACGGCCTTGCGCGCGGCGCTCGGCGCGCAGGAGCCGGTCGGCGCGGTGCCGACCGTCGCCCAGTTCGTCCGCTCGCTGGTGCCGTCGAACCCGATCTCCGCCGCGGCCAACGACCAGATCCTGCCCCTGATGGTGTTCACCATGGTCTTCGCCTTCGCGCTGACCCGGCTCCCGGACGCGCCGCGGGCGCAGCTCACCGGCTTCTTCCAGGCGATCGCCGACGCGATGCTGGTGATCGTCAACTGGGTGTTGTGGCTGGCGCCGATCGGCGTCTTCGCCCTTGCTTATGCGGTCGGGGCGCGCGCCGGAGCGGCGGCGCTCGGTGCGCTCGCCCATTATGTGGTGGTGGTGACCCTGGTCGGCTGCGTCGTCTGGTTCCTCGCCTGGCCGCTCGCCATGGCCGGCGGGCGCACCGGCTTCCTGGGCTTCACCCGCGCGGTCGGCCCGGCCCATGCGGTCGCGATCAGCACCCAGTCCTCGCTCGCCTCGCTGCCCGCAATGCTGAAGGGCGCCGAGCGGCTCGGCGTACCGGTCGCCGCATCGGGGGTGACGCTGCCGCTCGCCGTCGCCGTCTTCCGCGCGACCGGCCCCGCGATGAACCTAGCCGTGGCCATCTACGTCGCTCACTGGCTCGGTTTCCCGCTGAGCGGCTGGGCGCTGGCCGCCGGAGTCGCCATGGCCGCGACGACCACGATCGGCGCGGTCAGCCTGCCAGGCTCGATCAGCTTCATCACCTCGATCGCGCCGATCTGCTACGCCATGGGCGTCCCGATCGAGCCGCTCGCTCTGCTGGTCGCGGTCGAGACCCTGCCCGACATCGTGCGCACCACCGGCAACGTCTCGATGGACGTCGCGACCACCGCGACGCTCGCCCGCCGCAGCGGGTTCGACACGTCGGCGGACCGCTCGGAGCAGGACCGGCTGCTTCAGGAAGGCGCCTGAAGCCCGCTCCGGCCGCACGACGCCCGTAATTTTACGGTTTCGCTGTCGCCCCCGCGCGAATTGCGTTAACGTCCGGGGCGCTCAATCTCAAAAAAGGGGGAATTACCATGAAGATTCTGAGCAGAATCGCGATTCTGGCGGTCGGTGCCGTCACGCTCGCACTGGGATGGTCCGCTCCGGCCAGCGCCCAGGCCACCCGCACCTGGGTCTCCGGGGTGGGCGACGACGCCAACCCGTGCAGCCGCACGGCACCCTGCAAGACCTTCTCCGGCGCCATCTCCAAGACCGCCGTCGGCGGCGAGATCAACTGCCTCGATCCGGGCGGCTTCGGCGGCGTCACCATCACCAAGTCGCTGACCATCGACTGCTACGGCACGCAGGGATCGATCCTGGCGGTCGGCCAGAACGGCGTCCTGGTGAACGGCGCCAACGTCAACGTCATCCTGCGCAACCTGCAGATCAACGCCGCCGGCAGCACGATCGGCAACGGTGTTCGTATCATTCAGGCGCGCACGGTAATCATCGACAACGTGACCATCGAGAATTTCGCCGGCACCACCACCAACGGCCGCGGCGTCTCGATCGAGACGGCGACGGCGGGCGTCGTCGTTCAGGTGATCAACTCGCGGTTCCTGAACGTCAACAACTTCGGCATCAATTCCGCGCCGACGGCGGGCAACGTGGTGCTCGAGGTCAACCGCTCGCACTTCATGCGCGGCGGCAACAGCGCCATCGCGCTGATCAACGCGACCTCTGCGCAAATCTCGGACTCGGTGATGAGCGCGAACGCGGGGGCGGGCGTCGCCCTCCAGAATGCGAACACGTCCGCCCAGCTCGCGAACAACATCATCTCGTTCAACGGCTTCGGGATCGCCAACGGCCTCGGCGGCGCATCGACGGCGCGGCTCTACGGCAACAGCTTCTTCGGCAATACCGTCGGTGTCCGCATCGATGCCGGAAGCGTGTTCACCTACGGCAATAACGGAATCCGCGGCAACAGCGGCAACGAGGTTCCGACACAGCCCTCCACGGGCACGCAGTAAGCGTCGTTCGAGGGGCGCGCGCGGGTCGCGCGCCCCTCGTTCTTCTCCGGCCGCGGCCGACCTGGCCGATCAGCGCCTGGCCACCGCCCGTCGAGCATGGCTCCGGAACGCTCGGACTCCTTGCGCCCTTCTCCGCGGGTTCGTGGGTGATCGGAAGCCGCATTTGAGGTACAGTTCCCCGGCTCTCGAGCAAAAAGGGGAATTACTATGAAGATACTGAGCAGAATCGCGATCCTCGCCGCCGCGGCGGTCGGCATCGCGCTGGGATCGGCCACGCCCGCCAGCGCCCAGGCCACCCGCACCTGGGTCTCCGGAGTCGGCGACGACGTCAATCCGTGCAGCCGCACCGCGCCGTGCAAGACCTTCGCCGGCGCGATCTCGAAGACGGCTGCGGGCGGCGAGATCACCTGTCTCGATCCGGGCGGCTTCGGCGCGATCACCATCACCAAGTCGATCACCATCGACTGCACCGGCACCCAGGGCTCGATCCTCGCGGTCGGAACCACCGGCGTCATCGTCAACGGCGCCAGCGTCAACGTGCTCCTGCGCAACATTCAGATCCAGGGTGCGAACACCGCCACCGGCAACGGCGTGCGCGTCATCCAGGCGCGCAACGTCATCCTCGACAACGTCACCATCTCGAATTTCTCGGGCACCGGCACCAACGGCCGCGGCGTCTCGATCGAGACGGCGACCGCGAACGTCGGCGTGCAGTTGATCAATTCGCGGATCCTCAACGTCAACAATTTCGGCATCCACTCGAACCCGAGCGCCGGAAACGTCGTGCTCGAAGTGAGCCGCACCCACATCCTGCGCGGGGGCAACAGCGCGATCGCCCTGATCAACGCCACCGCCGCGGCGATCGCGGACTCGGTGATGAGCCAGAACGTGGGCGCCGGCGTCGCCCTGCAGAACGCCAACACGTCGGCGCAGCTGACCAACAACGTGATCTCGTTCAACGGATTCGGTGTGGCCAACGGCCTCGGCGGCGCGTCGACGATGCGGCTCTACGGAAACAGCCTGTTCGGCAACACCGTCGGCGTCCGCATCGATGCCGGCAGCGTGTTCACCTACGGCAACAACGGAATCCGCGGCAACAGCGGCAACGAGACTCCGACCCAGCCCTCGACGGGCACCCAGTAAGCGTCGCTCGGAGGGCGCGCGCCGCGAGCGTGCGCCCTCCGCTTTTTCTCGCCGCGGTGAAGCTGCCGCCGGGACGGCTCCAAGCCGGGAGGCCTGACGGACGACTCGGCCGGCCGGGCCGCGGCCGAGCGCTGCCGCGCGCAAAGGACGCGCGTCCGTCCCGTTCGCGCCGAATTCGGACCTTTCGGCAAGACTCCCGCGCATGCAGTTGAATCGCCCGCGAAATAGTTTCGCTGTTGGCTGCACCGGCTTTCAGCTAAAATCGTTCCCCGCCCTTTACCACGTTCTGGTGGAGCAAAGGGCTGAAAGATGGGGGATTAGCCATGAGAGCATTGAGCAGAATAGTGATTCTCGCAGCAGCGGCGGTCGCCTCCGCGGCGGGCGCCCAGGCGACGCGCACCTGGGTCTCCGGCACGGGCAGCGACGCCAATCCTTGCAGCCGCACCGCGCCCTGCCAGACCTTTTCCGGCGCGCTGGGCAAGACCGCCGCCGGCGGCCAGATCAACTGCATCGATCCCGGCGGCTTCGGCACGATCAACATCACCAAGTCGATCACCATCGACTGCACCGGCACCCAGGGCTCGATCCTGGCCGCCAACACCAACGGCGTGATCGTCAACGGCGCCAACATCAACGTGATCCTGCGCAACATCCAGATCGACAGCGCCAACACCACCACCGGCAACGGCATCCGCATCCTCAACGCGCGCAACGTGATCATCGACAACGTCACCATCGAGAACTTCGCCGGAACGGTGGGCAACGGCCGCGGCATCACGATCGAGACCGCCGTCGCCGGTGTCGGCGTTCAGGTCATCAATTCGCGTATCCTGAACACCACCAATTTCGGCATCCACTCCACCCCGACGGCGGGCAACGTCGTGCTCGCGGTCAGGAACACCGACATCCTGCGCAGCGGCAACAGCGCGATCGCCTTGATCAACGCGACCGCCGCGACGATCAACAACTGCATGCTCCAGCACAATGTCGGGGCCGGCGTCGCGCTGCAGAATGCGAACGTGACCGCGCAGGTGTCCAACTGCGACATCTCGTTCAACGGCTCCGGCATCGCCAACGGCCTCGGCGGGGCATCGGTCACGCGCCTCTACGGCAACACGCTCACCGGCAACACGATCGGCGTGCGCATCGACGCCGGCAGCGTGTTCACCTACGGCAATAACGGAATCCGCGGCAACGCCGGCAACGAGACTCCGACCCAGCCCTCCACGGGCACGCAGTAAGTCACCGAACGCCTGGGGGCGCGCGCATCCGCGCGCGCCCTCCTCCTTCTCTCCGCAGGGCCGCCCGGTGTCGGCGTGCTGCGATTTCAGGTAAATTCCCCCGCCCCTCGATCACGATCGGGTCGTGAGAGACGGGCTTCGCACCCGCGAAAGGGGAATGATCATGCGCATATTGAAGCAACTGGCGGCCCTGGCCGCCGCGATCCTTACGCTTGCATTCGCATCGGCGACTCCGGCGAGCGCGCAGGGGTCGACCCGCACCTGGGTGTCGGGCACCGGCGACGACGCCAATACCTGCAGCCGAACCGCGCCCTGCCTGACCTTCGCCGGCGCCTTTCCGAAGACGGCCAACAACGGCCAGATCACCTGCCTCGATCCCGGCGGCTTCGGCACGATCAACATCACCAAGTCGATCACCATCGACTGCACCGGCACCCAGGGCTCGATCCTCGCCGCCGGCACGACCGGAATCACTATCAACGGCAATCTCGCCGAGGTCGTCCTGCGCAACCTCCAGATCGAGGGCGCCCACAACGTCTTCGGCAACGGCATCCGCATCCTCAATGCGCGATCCGTCGTCATCGACAATGTGACCGTGCTGAATTCCGGCGGCACCGGCACCAACGGCCGGGGCATCTCTATCGAGACGGCAGCGGACAATGTCTCGGTGGTGGTGGTCAACTCGCGCATCATCCACGCGAACAATTTTGGCATCCAATCGCAGCCGACCGCGGGCAATGTCGTGCTCAACCTCAGGAACACCGAGATCGCGCGCGGAAACAACAGCGCGATCGCGCTGATCAACGCGACCACCGCGTCGATCTCCAACTGCCTGCTCGCGCAGAATACGGGGGCCGGCGTCTCGCTGCAGAATGCGAACGTGACCGCGCAAATCTCCAATTGCGACATCTCGTTCAACGGCTTCGGGATCGCCAACGGGCTCGGCGGCGCCTCGACGGTGCGGCTCTACGGCAACAGCATCACCGGCAACACCGTGGGCGTGCGGATCGATGCCGGCAGCGTCTTCACCTACGGAAACAACGGAATCCGCGGCAACACCGGCAACGAAACGCCGACCGCACCTTCGCTGGGCACGCAATAGGGACGTTCGGAGGGCGCGCAATGCCAAGCGCGCCCTCCCGCGACTCTTTGATGTTAGAAATATTTGACATCAAGTGAAAACCAGCTTACGCGAGGTTATCCAATCTTCACACGGAGCATCTCAATGGCCTTTCGCGAAAAGATCGCCTGGCTGGAACTGGCGACGATGCTGGTGGCGTACATCGTCTATTTCGGCTTCGTCGGCCCGGCCGTCGGGTTCGGCGAGAGGCGGATGCTCGACATCGTCTGGTCGTTCGGTCCGGTCGCCGCCGCGCACGGCATCGCCGTGATCGTCGGCGCAATCGTCATCGCCGTGACCGCGAGCAAGGAGGCGCAGGCCAAGGCCGACGAGCGCGACCGGGCGATCGCCCGCCGCGGCGCGACGATCGGCTATTACGTCCTCATCGTCGGGATGATCGTCGTAGGCGGGATCATGCCGTTCACCGAGCAGCCCTGGAAGATCGTCAACGCGGCGCTCCTCGCCATCGTGCTGGCCGAGATCGTGAACAACGCGGTCGTCCTGCTCAGCTACCGCCGGGGCTGGCATGGCTGAGCGCCGGCTCACCAACGTCATCCGGGCGCTCCGCTTTCACGCAGGCGAGATGACCCAGGCCGAGCTCGGCGAGAAGATCGGGGTCACCCGCCAGACCGTCGCCGCGATCGAGCAGGGCAAATATTCCCCCACGCTGGAGACGGCCTTCCGGATCGCCGACGTGTTCGAAGTCCGCCTCGAGGAGGTCTTCAGCTGGGAGGATGCCGGCTAGGCCGGGCCGCGCTTCAGCACCCGCGCGCGTCGAGCCGGCCGGGCTCGCATCGGGCCGGGACCTGCACGAAGGCGCCGACCCGCGCCTGACTGATCTCGAAGACGTCGAGCCGGCTTTCCGCCACCAGCTCCACCGGAGCGGACCACAAGCGACAGGATTGCTGGCAGTTGGTCCACTTTTCGAGCACTGCGGTCACCCGCACCCGGTTTGCATTGTCCCCCACCAGGCGGCGGAAGAAGAGGTGCGCCCCTCCGTCCGCCCTCGTGCCGGCAAGCCATAAGCGTGTCGCGTCCTCGCGCCGGGCGGCGGGCGTCCCTTGCCAATCGAGCGCGATCCGGTCGGAGAACATGGACCTGAGCCGCGCCGGATCGCGCGCGTCGCGCAAGCCGCGCAGGCGGTTGAACGCCTCCGCTGCAGCCATCCTGTCGCCGTCCAGGATCCCGCATATGGCCAGTACGTCCGCACCCCGCGATCGCGGCTCCAGCGCTCTGCACGCCGGTATGAGCTGTCTCGCCGTTTCGACGAGCAGGTCGGCATAGGCGTTCGCCAGGCCCCCGCTGCACGTATCCTCGACCCGCTGGCGGATCCGCGAACGCGGACTCTCGTCCAGGTAGCCCAGCCGCGTATCCGGAGAGTCGGTTGCCTCGACGATGTGCACCCAGGCATCGCTGCAGTAAATCACGATCTCATCGTCGCTCGTCGGCTCGGGGCGCGGCGGAAGGGGCACGAGTTCGCGGTCGAAATGGTCCGAGGCCTCCACGACCCGCTCCCACGCGGCGAGCGGCACGGGCGCGGAGATGGCGGGCTCGCGAAGCGCGGAGTCGGTTTCCCTCGGCAAATAGATCGCGACCGTCGGCTCATTGCCCCGAGCGCGCCGGAATTCGACTGCTACCACCGGATTGAGGTTTCGGCCGAAGACCATCGCGCGACGCACCTGATCGCCGGCGGCCAGCCTTCTGCTTGCGGGCGGAAGGCCGAAGATGTCCAAATAACTCTGCTCGTGAGCCTGGTAGCAGGCGGTTTGGGTCGCCCGCGCTTGGCAGGGGTCGCGCTCGCCCTCCGCGGGGGCCGCCTGGCCCGGCGCCGCGAGAGCAGCGGCGAGCAGAGCGTAGATCATTCCCACTCGATCGTGCCCGGGGGCTTCGACGTATAATCGTAGACGACCCGGTTGACGCCCTTGACCTCGTTGACGATCCGGGTCGCGACGCGGCTCAGGAAGGCGGAGTCGAACGGATAGACGTCCGCGGTCATGCCGTCGGTCGAGGTGACGGCGCGCAGGGCGCAGACATTGTCGTAGGTGCGCGCGTCGCCCATCACGCCGACCGTCTTGACCGGCAGCAGCACCGCGAAGGCCTGCCAGATCGCGTCGTAGAGGCCCGCGGCGCGGATCTCCTCGAGATAGATTGCGTCGGCCTTGCGCAGGATGTCGCAACGCTCCGCAGTCACCTCGCCCGGGATGCGGATGGCGAGGCCGGGGCCGGGGAAGGGGTGGCGGCCGACGAAGGCCTCGGGCAGGCCGAGCTCCTTGCCGAGCAGGCGGACCTCGTCCTTGAACAGCTCCCGAAGCGGCTCGACCAGCTGCATGTTCATCCGCTCGGGCAGGCCGCCGACATTGTGGTGGCTCTTGATCGTGACGCTCGGCCCGCCGGTGAAGCTGACGCTCTCGATCACGTCGGGATAGAGCGTCCCCTGGGCGAGGAAGTCGGCGCCGCCGATCTTCTTCGCCTCCTCCTCGAACACGTCGATGAAGGTCCGCCCTATCAGCTTGCGCTTCGCCTCCGGCTCGTCGAGGCCGGCGAGGCCGGAGAGGAACAGCTCCGCGGCGTCCACATGGACGAGGGGGATGTTGTAGCTGTTGCGGAACAGCGAGACGACCTGCTCCGCCTCGCTCTGCCGCATCAGGCCGTGGTCGACGAAGACGCAGGTCAGCTGCTCGCCGATCGCCTCGTGGATCAGGACCGCGGCGACGGCCGAGTCGACCCCACCGGAGAGCCCGCAGATCACCCGCCCCTTGCCGACCTGCGCGCGGATCTCGGCGATCTTGGTGGCGCGGAACTCGGCCATCGACCAGCCGCCCTCGAGGCCGCAGACGTGGCGGACGAAATTGGCGATCAGCTTCGCTCCGTCCGGTGTATGGACGACCTCGGGGTGGAACTGGACGCCGTACATGCGCCGCGCATCGTCGGCGCTGGCCGCGAACGGCGCGCCCTCCGACACCGCGACCGTTCGGAAGCCGGGCGGAAGCGCGTCCACCTTGTCGCCGTGGCTCATCCACACCTGGTGGCGCTCGCCGGCCTGCCACAGGCCGTCGAACAGGGCGCAGCTCTCTTCGATCTCGATGAAGGCGCGGCCGAACTCGCTGTGGTCGCCGGCGACGACCCGCCCGCCCAGCTGCTCGGCCATCAATTGTTGGCCGTAGCAGATGCCGAGCATCGGCAGCCCCGCCTCGAACAGGGCCGGGTCCGCGCGCGGGCTGTCGGCGAGCGTCACCGAGGCCGGTCCGCCGGAGAGGATGACGCCTTTGGGCCGCATCCGCTCCAGCGCGTCGAGCGCCCGGCTGAACGGCACGATCTCGCTGTAGACGCCCGCCTCGCGCACCCTGCGGGCGATAAGCTGGGTGACCTGGCTCCCGAAATCGACGATCAGGATGGTCTCGGGAGGCGCGACGGGCATGAGGCGGCGATAGAAAGCCCGCTTGTCCCTGTAAAGTTGAGGAGAAGGATCGATGGCCGATCACAAGGATCTGGTGCTGGAGAAGGTGCTCGGCGCGCCGCGCGACCTCGTCTGGCGCGCCTGGACGACGCCCGGGCTGATGAAGCAATGGTGGGCGCCGAAGCCCTATCAGACTCCCGAATGCGAGATGGAGCTGAGGCCCGGCGGACGCTTCCATACTCGCATGACCGGCCCGGACGGCTTCGATTTCTCCGGCACCGGCTGCTTCCTCGAAGTCGCCGAGGGCGAGCGGATCGTCTGGACCAGCGCGCTCGGCCCGGGCTTCCGGCCGCAGGACGGGATCGAGGATTGCGGCGGCTTTCCCTTCACCTGCGTGCTGACCCTCGAAGATGCGGGCGAGGGCCGGACGCGCTATCGCGCCGTCGCCTTGCATCGCAACGAGGCCGACCGCGAGACCCACGAGAAGATGGGCTTCCACGAAGGCTGGGGCCAGTGCGCCGACCAGCTCGCCGAGGTCGCCGCGGGGCTGCGCGAAACCGCCTGACGGAACGGACAAAGGAAAAGGCGCGCGAGGTTTCCCCCGCGCGCCTTCGTCCCGTTTGAGCCGTCCGTTCTACCAGCGCGAGCGGGAAGCGTAGCCGTCGCGCATCCGGAACTGGGCGATGCGGCCGTTGCCGTAGGCGACGCAGGTGAAGCGCTCGCCATAATCGCGGCTGCCGAAGCGGCGGTCGTAGCCCCCATAGCCGCTCTCGACGACGCCCTCGACCTCGTAGCGGCCGTTCGAGCGGCGATCGACGTCGGTGATGCGGACCTGGCCGCCGCGCGTGTAGCGCTGCGCCTGGTGGCCGCAGCTGTTGACCGCGGCCGAATAATCGTCGCGATAACGGGTGCGGTTGTCGTAGCCGTAGCGGCCGCCGTCCCGGTCGAAGGCCGAGAGGATCGCGGCGATGCCTCCGACCACGGCGATGCCGGTGACGATGTCGGACGTGTCGATGCCGTCGCGGCGGTCGTAACGGTCGTAATATTGTGCCGAAGCGGGCGCGGCGGTGCCGATCGCGACCGCGGCTGCGGCGGTGCCGAGCAGGAACTTCTTCATGGCGTCTCTCCTGGATCAATCGCCCGGAGCGCCGGGCTATGCAGGCGCTTCTACGCGGCTCGCCATGACTTCGCGCTGAACTGCCCGTCGCCGGACGTTCATGTTCGAAAACAACGGCTTGATGTGAGAAGGGGAGCCGCGCCGCGGCTCCCCTTCACGGGCTGGGCCGGGGTTGGACTCAGCAGCCGCTGCGCGCGATCTCGCGCCCGAGCAGCGCGCCGACGGCGCCGCCGATGATCGCGCCGGCATCGCCGTCGTCGCGGCCCCGCCAGCGCGAGCGCCGCCCGCCGCGATCGATGTCGCGGCCGATCGCCGCGCCGGTCACGCCGCCGACGATCGCGCCCACCGTGCCGTTGCCGCAGCCGTAATAGCCGCGCGTGCGATAGCCGTAACCGTAACCCCGGCGGTATCCGCGCCCATAATAGCCGCGTCCGTAATAGCCGCGATCATAGCCGCGGTCATAGCCTCCGCGCCCGTAAGAGCCGCGATCATAGCCGTCGTAAGAGCCGCCGCGTCCGTCATAGGGATCGTGGCCGGCCGAGGCCGAGGCGGGGAGGGCGGTGAGCGCGGCGGCAGCGGCGGCGGCGCCGATCAGAAGCTTCTCGAGCATGTTACAGGCTCCCGGGGACAGAGAAAGGGCGTCTATCCCTTCTCGCTCCGCTTTTCTGAGCCGGGGATGAACGGCGCCGTTCGAGGGGCATGGGAACAGAGGCGCAGGTCCGCGCGTCGAAGCCGTCGGCGAACGAGGAGGCGTGGCGATGCCCGAGGACAGCGACAAGCTTGCGGGCCGCAGCGGCGGCGGACAGTCGGGCGGCGGCGCCTACCCCAATCCGCATAGCGGCAAGGACGGCGATCGAGGCGGATTCTTCGATCACGGCGGCCAGACCGAAATGCCCTATCACGGTCCAGGCCGGCTCGGGGACGACGCGGCCGGTGAGAAACCTGAACGCCCCGCGCGCAAGGCGAAGCCGGTCCAGAAGGACGAGTCGGGCTCGAGCGAATAGAGAGCCAGAACTCGCAGACGATCAATTGGGATGCTCTTCGCTCCGGGCAAGCCAGCACTATTCGTCCAAATCATAGTTCAGAATGGATGCTTTCCTAGTTTGGCATTGCTAATCGACGATGAATCAACGAAAATCATTCTGATTGACACGGTCCGCGTCGTCGCGCGATCATAATTCGCGAATCGATGACCGTGGACCGCCTGTCGCTTCTCTTTCCAGGCGGCGAGGGGAGGGCGGCATGGCTGGAAAGATTCTTCTCGTTCTCGACGGCGATTTCCGGTTTTCGGGGAATTCGACGCCGGATAAGTTCACCTACACAGAGCTCGTCGCCACGTTGCAGGGGGCCGGCTACGTTGTCACCAGGGCCAATCGCGCGAACGACCCCTCGGCCCAACGGCCCAACTTCCGCTTCGATGCGCCTACCGACCTTTCGGAGTTCGACCTGCTCTGGCTGATAGGCGACGACGGCGTGAACGGGGGTACCGAGTACGGAGTCAAGATCGATGCCAGCGAGGTGCTGGCGATCGCCGAATTTATGGAAGCCGGAGGAGGCGTATTCGCCACCGGCGACCATGACGGGATCGGCTCCAAGATGTGCGGCCACATCCCGCGCGTGCGCGTGATGCGCAAGTGGTTTGCGGAGGTCGATTCGGAGAAGCCCGACGGCTTTCCGTTCAACTGGCCCGCGGTCGGCGCCAACCGCGCCGACACGATCCAGCCCAACACGCAGGGCGATGGCGGCACCTATTTCGAGAATCAGTCGGATTCGACGCCGCAGCCGATCACGCGCGAGCCGCCGGCCGGCCCGACCCATCCGATCCTGGTCAACGGCGACCACGACATAGCCTTCTTCCCCGACCACATGCACGAAGGCGACTGCATTCCGGGCTGGGACGGATTCAGCTGGGGCCAGAATCCCATCATGGGATCGCCGATCGTCGAATTCCGCACCCTGACAGGCGATCCGATCGAGCGTCCGCAGGTGATCGCCAAGGGCGAGGCGCTGGGCCACGCCACGCCCGCCGGCGCAGGCGCGCCCGGCGGCACGGATATCGTCGCCACGCCGAAGACGATCGGCATTCTCGCCGCCTATGACGGATTCGCGGTCGGCGTCGGCCGGATCGTCACCGGCTCGACCTTCCACCATTATGTCGACATCAACCTGACCGGGGACAAACGCGTCGACACTCAGCCGGAGATCGACAAGGTCGGTGCGGACGCGCAGCACGGGTTCGGCCTCTCGTCCCCGTCGGCCGCGACGGTCTACTCCGACATCAAGGCGTGCTACGTCAACATCGCGAACTGGCTGGCGCGGCCGCGGCGCGCGATCCGCCTGATCCTCGATCGCAGCACCTTCGGCCAGGACGAGGTCCACGCCTCGCTCGCCGACACCGAAGCCGGCGTTTTCGCGCGCTCCTTCTTCGTCGCCGTCGAAGGCTTCCGTCCCAGCGATTTCCCCGGCCCCAACGGTCTCGACTCGCTCACTCCCAGCCAGGCCGATCTCGAATCCTGGGCTCCGGACATCCCCAATCCCCACCCGGGCATCGAGGTCGAGGTGACGGGGGTCAGCTCGAGCGACCCGCAGCTGCTGGAGCGTTTCCAGACCTTCACCTTCGAATATAGCGTCCGCTTCCCGAACGAGAGCGCATTCGGCTTCGGCGATCCGACCGAGGATTTTCTCGTCACGGCCTCGCTCACCCTCGGCGCGACCGCCATGAGCGACAGCGGCGTGATCCGTCTGGTCAAGACGGCCAACCCGTTCATGCTCGATCTCGCCGACGGCAACGACACGGTGTGGCTGAGCTCCGACCTGCGCCTGTTCACCCTCACCGAAGGCTCGGGCCGGTTCGGCAAGGACCTTCCCGACAATGCGACGCCCGCGGATGCGGCCGCCTTCATCGCGGAGGTGATCCAGGACATCACGCCGGGCCAGTTCGGCGACCTGCCGCTGGGCCAGGCCGAGTCGCCGCTCAGTCCCTACCCGACCGCCGACAACGGCAAGACGATCTACAATTTCGCGATCGCCCGGGTGCGGCTGCGCGGCGAAGCCGCAATCGCCGAGGACGTCCGCGTCTTCTTCCGGATCTTCGAATCGCAGACCACTGCGGCGCTCACTTATAACGGCCCCGTCGGCAGCTACCTGCGCACCGACCCGCCCGATCCGATCGCGCTGCCCGGCGAGAGCGGCGGGCAGTTTATCTCCTTCCCCTGCTTCGCCACCGCGCGCGACCCCGATCCGGCGAACCAGGACGACGAGCCCAACCGCCAGCAGATCGACCCGACGCCGGGGGATACGACGCTCGCCTTCTTCGGCTGCCTGATCGACAACAATGTCGCCGTCCCGTACCTGCCGCCGGCGCCGGGCTCGATGCAGCCCAAGATCAGCCTCTCGGACCTGCTCGCGGGCGCGCACCAGTGCATCGTCGCGCAGATCGAATATGAGGGGACGACGATTCCGGTCGGCGCCAATCCCGCGACCAGCGACAAGCTCGCCCAGCGCAACATCGCGCTCGATCACATCGCCAATCCCGGCCGCGACGCCTCCCGCGTCGCCACCCACACGTTCGAGATCGCGGCGACGCCCGATCCGATTCGCGAGGACTGGCGGCCGGACGAGCTCATGCTGGAATGGCGCGGGCCCGTGCCGGAGGGCGCGCGCGTCAGCTTCTATCTGCCGACCTGCCCGGCCGCGTCGGTGATGGCGCTCGCCGACCGGCTCTACGCCCGCCACGAGCTGCGCGCGCTGGACGACCGCACGATCGAGGTCCCCGCCGGGGGCATTCGCTACATCCCGCTGCCGCAGAGCCTCTCGCGCCAGGTGGGGCTGATGTCGGTCGCTTTCCCGCTCGGCGTCCGCAAGGGCGAGCGTTACGACTGCCTCGTCCGCCAAGTGACCAATCGGATGCGCCGCGTCGAGCAGCGGCCGCCCAAGATCACCCGGCTGAACCACGAGGTTGCGGCCCGGATGATGGCGGATGCGGGCGAGAAGCCGCAGCTCGGCGTCATGGTCGTCCCGGCCTATCAGATGGACATGGGGGGGACCGATCCCGTGCTGGTCGAGATCCCCAACGCCGCGGAGGCGCAGCAGGCGGTGCAGCAACGCTGGCGCGAGGTGGTCGGCGCCTTCCAGCTCGGCATCCCGGTCGGCGACACCAGGACCTTGCTGCTGCCCACGGCCCGCCTCCTCTCGCTGATGAGCTGGCGCGCGCTCCGGCTGCGCCCGCAGAATCGCTGGTACCCGGTCTTCCGCCGCTATCTTCAGACCCTGGAAGACAAGGTCCGCGCCCTCGGCGGAGACCCGTTGTCCGTCCCGCCCACTCCCGGCGGCGTCTGGGAAGGCATGCCCGAAGGCTATGGTCCGGACGGCCATGGCGGCGGCACGGGCGATTCGCCTCACGAGCATCCCGGCCACCACGGCCACGTGGGCCACCACGGCCACCATCACCACTGGGCCGGATGGCTTGCTTTGGCGGTCAGCGTCGCCGCGCTCGCCGTGGCGATCCTGAACTAGGCGGCGCCGCCGCGCCCTCAATCACGGGCGAATACGGTCGAGTCGTCCGTCGCGATCGCATTGGCAGCGCCGCCCTTGATGTCGATCGGAGCGGAAGCTTCGATGCTGATCGTCGGCGCCTTGAGCTTCAGCGTCTGCTTCGCGTCTATCGTCACCGAGCCGGCCTTCGCGTCGAGCGCGATCCTGTTCGCCCCGTCGTCGATGAGGATGCCGTCGCCGTGGATGATGACGGACTTGCCGTCGGCGAGGCTGATCTCGACGCGGCCCTCCTCGCCGTCGTCGAACAGCAAGGTGTGGCCGCCCCGCGTGCGGATGGTGCGAACGTCGTTGCTGCCGCCCTCGTTGGTCCGCGGCGGGCGGTCACGGCCGTTCCACAGGCTGCCGATCACATAGGGAAAGTTCACGTCCCCGCGTTCGAAGGCGACCAGCACCTCGTCGCCGACCTCCGGCAGGAAATAGAGGCCGCGCCCGGCCCCGGCCATCGGCGTGGCGACGCGGGCCCAGCCGGTCTCGAAGCCGTCGCGCCACGGCAGGCTCAGCCTGACGCGGCCCAATCCTTCCGGATCGTCGTTGCCGCTGACCACCGCCGAGACGACGCCGCTTATTGCGCCCTCGCTTTCCCGATCGAGCCCCTCCAGCCATCCGCCCATCGCCGTCCCCCCCATCCGCGCCTCGGCCCAGATTGCGGTGGCGCTCGGCGATTGTCTATCGCCGCCGCTACCAGCGGTACGCGATCTCCGCGGTGACCGTGCGCTGCGGGAAGGGGTGGAACAGGAAATAGCGGTGGTTGGTGATGTTCTCGACGCCGAGCGCCCCTTCCAAATGCCGGCCGAGCCGCAAGGTCGCGCGCGCGTCCACCACCAGATAGCCCTCGAAGCCCTGAAAGGTGTGTCCGACCGTGTCGCTATTGTCGATCGTCCCGAACGAGCGGCTGGCATAGCGCCCCGCCACCGTCACCGAGGCCGCCTCCGAGGGGCGGTAGGTCAGCACCAGGGTCGCCCGTCGCCGCGGCACCTGGGGCAGCATCTTCCCCTCCGCCGCGGGGAAAGCGGGGTTCGAGACCACCTCCGGATCGGCGAGGGTGACGCTGCCGCCAAGGTCGAGCCCGTCGAGCAGCAGGTCGCGTCCTTCCGCGACCAGCTCGACCCCGCGGGTCCGCACCCGCGGCACGTTCTGGACATAGGTGAACAAAGTCGCCTGGCCGGGGACGAGCGGCGCGGACTGCGAGATCAGGGCGTCGCGGATCCGCTCCTCGAACAGGGAAAGGCGCAGCCGTCCGTGCGCGAATCGCCGGCCCAGGGCCAGCTCCGCGGAGCGCGCTCGCTCGGCCCGGAGGTTCGGATTGGGCACCGTGATCGTCGGGCCGGTCGCGATCGCCTGGTAGAGCTCGGAGACGGTCGGGAAGCGATAGGCCTGCGCCGCCGAAAAGGTCGCCGTCCATCCCTCGCCCGGTTCCCATGCGAGGCTCGCCTTGGGCGAGAAGCCCTGCTGGCGCCGCTCGGGCTGCGCGACCGCCAGCGCCGGCGCCGCCGAGAAGTTGAACCCCGACCAGGCGCGCCACCATTCGTAGCGGCCGCCGAGCGTCAGCGTCCATTGCGGCGCCGGCGTCCAGCGGTCCTGCGCCCAGACCGCCAGCGTCCGGGTCCGCCCCCGCGCCTCCTGCGCCAGCGCGCCTTCGCCGCCGTCCAGCCAGTCGGCCGTCGCGAAGCGCCGGTTGGAAAGCGCGAACCGGTCGCCATGCGCTCCGAAGCTGAGATCGTGGCCGCTCCGCTCGCCGCCCCGCCGCCGCGCGAGCAGGTCGAGCGTGGCCCAGCCGGTCCCGTCCATCCTGACGATCGAGCCGGGGCCCCCGGACGTTGCGGCGGGGAGCGCGCCGGAGGGAAGCCGCTGGGCGTCGCGATCATAGCCGTAGCGCGTGGCGATCGCTCGCCAGTCGAGGCCGCCGCCGCGGCCTTCGAGCGTCAGCGCATGGAGGATGTGGCGCTGGTCCTGGCGATAGACATTGTTCGAAAATGCGCCGGCCGCCACGTTGACGGGCCGCCCGTCGATGTTGAGTGCGCCGGCGAAGACGGGGCCGCCGCCGGCGTCGCGCAAATAGGTTTCGGCTCCCGCCTCGGTGTCGTTGAGGAACAGCGCGCCGCGATAGCTGAGCCGCACCCGCGGCCCGAGGTCGAAGGCCAGGCGCAGCGCCAGATTGTCCTGCCTCTGCTCCTCGATCCCGCTCGCGCCGATCACGAAGATCGGCGCGCCGGTGCGGTTGACGTCGGCAAGGGCGCCGGAGACCGGCGTCCCGGCCGCGCCGGCATTGGCCGGCCGCGCGACGGTGGCATAAGCGAGCGGCTGACTGCGGCTCGCGACATGGTTGGCGCTGAGGAACCAGGCGAGCGGACCTTCGCGGCCGCCCCACGTCGCCGCCGCCCGCCACGCGCGGTACCTGTCCTCCCTCGCATATTGGCTGAAATCCTGGAGCTGGCCCTGGACGGTCGCCGACCCTGTCGGCCCGTCGGGAAGGCGGGTCGCGATGTTGACCACCGCGCCGATCGAGTTGCCCGGATAGGCCGCCGCGAAGGGCCCGTAGAGCACGTCGACGCGCTCGATCTCCTCGGGGGAGACGATCCCCCAGCGCGGCGAGGCGAAATTGTTGTTGTTGCCGATCAGGGCCGAGACCAGAATGCCGTCGACATAGACGAGGCTGCGCGCGCTCGCGCCCACGCCGGAGGTCCGGGTCGCCAGCGGCGCCTGGGTGTCGCCGACATGGCGCTTCCTGACCAGCAGGCTGGGCAGATAGCGCAGGCTGTCCTCGACGTTGACGAGGTTGACGCTTTCGCGGAGCCGCTCCGCGTCCAGCCCCTCCTCGGTGCCGGGCGCCTGCTCGATCGTCTCGCCGCGCGTGCCGGTGACGACGATCGCCGGGTCGTTCTCGCTCTCGGCGAGGGCGGGGGAGGCCGTCGCGGCGAGCAGGAGGGCGACGACGCGCGCAGCCGTCAAGGCCGGGCCTCGGCCGCGGGCGGGCGCTGGAACCAGCTGGTGTAGCGGCCGGCGAGCAGCAGCACGGTCGGCCACAGCATCGTGTTCCACAAATCCTTGGCCGACGATTCCCAGATCCAGGCCAGCGCTTCGCCCCAATTGTACCAGGCGTCGTAGAATTCGTTGGTGAGCTCGGCGGCGAGCACGATCAGCCAGGGAAGCAGGCTGCGGCGGCTCTGCCGCAGCACGGCCATCGCGATCAGATAGAGGAAGAGGGCGCCGTGGACGTGGAGCGCGTCGCGCTCCAGCCCCGTATAGGTGCCCATCAGCTCCTTGAGATCGTACCAGCTCATGGGGACGGACCCTAGCGGGACGCCGAGCGCCGCGACAACCGTGCGTGAAAAGAGAAGCCCCGCCGCGCAAAAGGGGGAAGCGCGGCGGGGCTCGTTTTCGGGCCTGGAGCCCGCGCCGCCTGGGAGGAAGCGGCGTCCCCAGAATATGGCTGTTTGCGCTGCTATTACAAGGGGTTGACCGAAGCGTGCGCGGACGTTTCCGGGCTCGGGCGGCCGCGCATCCAGGAGACGAGCCGTTCGCCTTCCATCGGCGGCGCGATGTGGAAGCCCTGCGCCCGGTCGCAGCCGAATGCGGCGAGCGCCTCCAGCGTCTCCTCGTCCTCGACGCCCTCCGCGGTGACGCCGAGGCCGAGATCGTGCGCGATCTGGACGAGGCCGCGGGTGATCGCCCGCGAATCGCGCGAGATCGGCAGGTCGGAGACGAAGCTGCGGTCGATCTTCAATTCGGTGAAGGGCAGCATGCGCAGCTGGCAGAGCGAGCCGTAGCCGGTGCCGAAATCGTCCAGCGAAATGCCGATGCCCTTGAGCCGGAAGCGCGCGATCGTGTCCATCAGCCGGGTCGAATCCTGGGTCGCGCCCTCGGTCAGCTCCAGCGTCAGCCGCTCGGGCGGCAGCCCGGCCTCGGCGCAGATCTTCGTCACCGTGTCGGGAAAGCGGACATGCTTCAGGTTCAGCGCCGAGATGTTGACCGCGAGGTCGATCTCGACGCCCTGGGCGCGCCAGCCCGTCCACGTCCGGGCGGCCGTGGCGATCGCCCACTCGCTGAACAGGTCGATCGCGCCGCAGGCCTCGATTTCGGGAACGAAGGCGGAAGGCTGCACCTCGCCCCCGCCCGGCCGCCGCCACCGCGCCAGCGCTTCCACGCCGGCAATCTCCCGCGTCGCAAGGTCGAGCTTCGGCTGGTAGAGGAGGACGATCTCGCTCGCTTCGATCGCCGCGGCGACCGCTCGGGCCTTCACAGCAGCGCCTCGTGCTCGAGCCTGGCCAGCGCCGAGCGCAACTCGGCGATCCGGATCGGCTTGTTGAGCGTGCCTGCGACATCGAGCCCAAGCGCGGCGCCGAGCCGCCCCGAAGTCTCGAGCACCCTTTCGTCGAAGCCGCTGACGATCAGGATCCGCGCCCGGCACCCGGTCTCCGCCAGCAGCCGCAGCAGCTCGACCCCGTCGGTGTGCGGCAGCGACAGATCGAGCACGATCACGTCCGGATCGAGCGCCGCCGCGGCCGCCATGAAAGCCTCCGCGTCGCCGGTCGTCGTCACCGCGTAGCCGCGCCCCGCGGCGACGCTCTCGATCACCTCGGCGATCGCCGGCTCGTCGTCCACGATCAGCAGTCGCTTCATTTCTCGTCCCGGCTCCCGCACGCCGCCAGTCTAGCGGCGAGGCCCCGGCGGCTAAAGCGCAAAGGTAAGCGCCGCGTGAAGCCGGACCTGCGGCTCTTGCAACCTCAGCGGCCCGCACTAAAAGCGGCGCGACACCGTCCCGCCGCCCGGCGGGGCGCAAGGGGTATTCATGCACCGCAATCCGAACCGGCCCATGGCGCCCCACCTCACCGTCTACAAATGGGGCCCGCACATGCTCGTCTCGATCCTTCACCGCATCACCGGCGCCGGCCTCGCCATCGTCGGCGGCGCCGCTTTGGTCTGGTGGCTGTGGGCCGCGGCCGACGGCCCCGACAGCTACGCGACGTTCACGTCCTGGGCCCGGCACTGGCTCGGAATCGTGATCGGCATCGGCCTGACCTGGGCGCTGATCCAGCACACGCTCACCGGCCTCAGGCATTTCGCCCTCGACATCGGCGCCGGCTACGACCTTTCCGTCAACAAGCAATGGTCGCTCGCGACGCTGGTCATCGGCGCCGTGCTGACCGCCGCCCTCTGGGCGTGGATCCTGAGGGGACTCTGGTCATGACCACCGAAGTCAACGCCGCCGCCCAAGCCGGCACCGCCTCCGCCGCCGAGGCGCCGCGCGCCGCCGTTCCCGGCGACGGACGCCCCCACGGCTCGGCCGTCGAAGGCGCCGGCCACTGGTGGCAGGAAAGGGTGTCCGCGCTCGCCGCTCTGCTGCTCTGGGTGTGGTTCGCGGTGTCGCTGCTGCGCCTGCCCTCGCTCGACCGGGCGATCGTCGCCGAATGGCTGTCCTCGCCGCTCGCCGCGGTGCCGATGCTGCTGCTGGTCGCCGCCACCTTCTGGCACATCCGCCTCGGCCTGCAGGTGATCGTCGACGATTATGTCCACGACGAGGGCTCGAAGCTGTTCTGGACCGTCATCATCCACTTCGCCGCCATCCTCGGCGCCGCCTTCGCCCTGTTCGCAATCCTCAAGCTCGCCCTCGCCGCCGCCCCGGCGGGCTAGAGCCGCCGAATCGCGCGCCTGGAGTCATGCGCGGTCCGCTCTGGTTCTGCGCGCTCGCTCTCATCGCAGCCACCGGGCCAGGCTGCAGTCCCGGACGCCCGGCCGCGCCGCCGTTGCTCGAGCTGGTTCTCACACGCGCCGGGCCGGCCGCGTGCCGAGTCACCGTCGCCGCGCACAGCTTCGACTTGCCCCGGGACGAGGCCGGCCTGACTGCCGCGCTGCAGGTAACGGCGCACCCGCCCGACCGGACGACGGTGATCGTCGCGCGCGACCCGCAGATGGTTTATCGCTGCGTCGGACACGCCGTCTACATCGCCCAACGCGCCGGACTCACCCGGGTCGGCTTCATATCCGAGCCCGCACCGGAGCGCTGAGGCCGCAGGACTGCAAGAATTTCCGCTGCCGCCGGAAGATCACGCCGATTGCGGTGGTTTCTTCGTCGCCCCGCCTCAAATCAAACGGCTTGGCACGGCCAATGTCGAGGCGTAGCTTCGATAGAGAATCAGTCGAAGCAGCAGAAAAAGGGGGGCCTTATGTCGCTGTCACGCACGAGCCTTGGTCTTGCCGCGGCGGCCGCCGCATCCGCCTTCGTCCTTCGCCCGGCCGACGCGCAGGTCCTGCCGACCGACGTGCAGCCCAGCTGCGTTCTCACCCCGTCGGCGTTCGCTGCGATGTTCGTCGGCGGAAGGGTGACGCTCGACGGCGCCGTCAATCCCGCGGACAGCCTGGTCAATCCCGGCATTTCCGGCCAGAACTGTCCCTTCTTCCTCTGGGCCGACCAGATGTATCTGTGGCTGACCTCGCCCGTGGGCGGATCGGGCCGGGGCTCGGGCCCGGTGACGCGAACGATGTTCTCCTCGTCCTTCTATACGGTGAGCCCCCCGGACGCGAACCATGTCAGGCATTTCGTGCCGAATGTGGTTGGGGCGCCGGTGGCGATGGGACTTCGCACCAGCAAGCCGACGACGATGCATCCTCTGCTTCGCGCCCGCTCGGGTCATATCGTTCAGGTCCTGCCCGGGGCGCCGGCCGCCGCGGAGTCGCCGACGGTTCGCCTGCGCCGCGGCGGCTCGGCCCGGATCGCTCGGGTGCTCCGCGCGCGCTCGGGCGCGCTTCGATTCTTCGACGCCGCCGGCCGCGAGCTGCAGCTGCGCCGGCCGACCCTCCCCCGCGCGCGGCCTCCTGCGGTGGTGCTGCGCGGCGGCGAGCGGGCGCCGGTCGTCGCGCCGAACGACCCTTCGACGATCCGGGTGCGCCGGGTCCTCGTCGGCGGCACTCCGATCTTCCTCGATCCCAACGGCGACGTGGTCGACGTCGAGGAGGGCCAGGCCGAAACCGATGGCGTCCTCATCGCCCAGCCTGCCGCCCCCGGGCAGCCGCCGCAGCCGAGCCAGCTCGTCTACTACATGATCGCGGTGAACGACGTTTACGCCTATCACCGCACCATGCAGGGCGCGACGGTCGGTCCGAACGTCGTCTTCCCGCAGAACCAGACCGACGTGAACGCGATCGCCACTTATGCGCAGCACAATCGCCTGCCCCCGCTCACCGATCCGCAGGCGCTGGCGATCGAGACCAAGAGCAGCTGGGTCGAGGAGAGCAACGTTCGGCATCCCGAAAATTATATCCGGATCCAGGCGACCCTTCCGGTCTTCGACACGTCCAACCCCAACCAGTGGACCCTGACCGGCCAGACCCGGACGGCGACCATGGTGATGGTCGGCCTCCACGTCGTCGGCAGCACCCAGGGCCATGGCGAGATGGTGTGGGCGAGCTTCGAGCATTTCAACAACGCGCCCAACGCCGCCTACAGCTACACCAACAGCAGCGGCGCCGTCGTCACGATGCCGCAGAACACGACCGGCTCATGGCTGTTCGCGCCGAGCGGATCGGCCGGGCCGTTCAACGTCGAGCCCGCCAAGTGGGTGGCGCCCAACATCGTCGGCTGGCCCGACACCCCGGCCCCCGGCTCCCCGGTGGCGGCTGCGACCGTGCTGCGGACGGCGCCCTGGGGGACGACTCCGGGCACCGCTTCCAACGCGGTGTCGCCGAACACCGACATGATCTCGCTGAACGGCAGCCGCATGGGCCAGCTGGTGCCCGGCGACGTCCGCCGCAATTATTTCCAGCTCGGCGCGATCTGGACGAACGGCGGCACGGCGCCGAGCAGCAAGAGCACCACCAACCACCGCGGCTCGCTCGGCCTCGCCAACGCGACGCTCGAAACGTTCGTCCAGGGGACGACCGCGTCCAGACAGGTCAATTGCTTCGGCTGCCACACCTCGAGCTCGTCCACCAACCCGACCGCCCCCGCGACCGTCGGGGTCAGCCACATCTACAACGTCCTGGCTCCCCTCCCCCTCAGCCCCAACCCCGCCCGCGCTAGAAGGGGCGTCGCGAAGCGGGAAGGGGGCGAGGGGGCGAGCGTCCCCTCTTCGCGCGAAAAGGGGGACAGTCACTGTGACTGTCCCCTCTGCCCTTCCTCGTCGGCGGGCCCCACAGCCCGGCCCCCCCGCCCCCCGGCGCCCCGGGGGCGGCGGCGACGGTGCTGCGGACGGCGCCCTGGGGCACGCTCGACGCGTCCGCTTCCTTGCCCGACAACACCAGCATCCTCTCGGTCAACGTCAGCCGCATCGGCCAGCTTCTGCCGGGCGAGGTCCGCCGAAACTATTTCCAGCTCGGCGCGGTGTGGACGGGCGGCGGCGCGCCCCCCACCCCGCAGCACAACCCGACCAATCTGATCGGCTCGACCCAGCTCGCCAACGCCACGATGGAGACATTCCACCAGGGGGCGACGGCGGCGACCAACCTCAGCTGCTTCGGCTGCCACAATGTGAGCACGCCGACGGCGACCGTGGCGATGAGCCACGTCTACGGCATCCTGAACCCGCTCCCCCCGCCCTTCCGCAGCGTCCCGAGGCGCAACCGCTAGCGCATCCGCTCTGGAGGCGTCTCGTCGCTACGCCGCCGCGTCGCTTTCCGCTCGTGAGAGCTACGACGAGGATCGAAAGCGCAGGGGACGCTGGATTCGATTAGGCAAGTCCGGCCAGCCGCAGCGCGTCCCGCTTCAACGCCCGCATACAGCGCTCGTCGCCGTTGAAGCTGGCGATCTCGTGGTCGAGCGCGAAAACGATCTTCGCCGTGAGCGCGGCAGGACCCGCCTCGAGGTCGCCACTGGGTGCTTCCGGCACTAGGCGCGAAGGGGCGAGAAAAGAGGAGGTGGCGACGCACTGTCTCCATCCGATCTCGCCCGGCCACTCTCGCATTAGAGGGATTGTTTCGGCATCGTGCAAAGCATAGGCTTCGCTTCAGGAGTCGCTACCACGGCCGCGGCATGCCGCATGCGCCACTCTTCGTTAGCTTGGGACCGTAGGACGCGCGCTAGCCAGGCGCCAACCGCGCTCCGCCATCGCCGGAGCGAAGGGGGAGCGACCCGATGAGCAAGCCGCCAAACTCGAAGCCGGCGCGGCCGATTGCACCGGAGCACAATCTGGCGTGTGGAAGGGTGGTCGTCCGCGGGACGGATACGCCGATCGAGCGGGTGACGGCGCACCTCCACTTGATTCATCCCGACGGTCGCCGCCTGTCCCTCGGCAGCGTCCCGGTCATCGGAGGAAGATTCGAGATCCGCTATGCGGACGACGACTTTCCAGGGGCCGCTTCGCGAAGCCGTGACGTTCAGGTCTCGATCTCCGCCCCGCCGTCGGCGACCGGAGCTGAGTCGGTGCTCGCACGGACGGAAGTCAGAAATGGGGCAGCACGGTCCGAATATTTCCTGATCGCGATCGACGCCGAGCGGGCCATCAAGCAAGGCGGGCCGGCCGCTTTGATCGCCGCGGCGGCAAGTGGCGATGCGGGTATCGCCGCGCGCGCGGTCGCGGTCGGGCGCAGGAAGAGCCTCGACCGCCGCGAACGGATCACGACCGAGCGACGGAAGGCCGTCGAAGAGGCCCGGACCCGCGATGCCGGCTTCGGCAACGCCATCCGCGAGCGGATCGTGGCCCAGGTCACCGGTGTCGCGCCCGGCTCCGAGAGGTGGCTGCGTATGGTCGGGCCGGCCGACGACGTCGACACGATCACCCGTCGCTATCAGAGCAAAGCGTTGCACCGCAGCCCGCCGGACGCATCGGCGCCGACGGTCGCCGACCTCCTCGACCGGGGGGCGCGGACCTATCTCGTCCTTTCGGATGGCGAGTTGCAGGCCTTGGGCACACCGCCCGATCCCGACAAGGTCGAGCAGCTGCTTCGCAAGACCAGAAGCGGCGGAATCTCCCGTGACGACGCGCTCGCCATCTGCCGGCCCGACCGGCTCGCGGAGCCGGTAACGACCCCGCCGGCATCGTCCACGCCCGACCCGCAAGACCCGCCGCCGACCGCGGCGGCCGACGACAAGGTCGACGAGCTCATCCGGGCGATGAGCGCTCCGGACACGCTCACGCTTGAGGGACCGCGCGGCGAGGGCGAAGTCGCGTCGCGAGTCCTGGGGCTCAGCATCGCCAAGGGCCCGGCCGACGTTCCTGCCTATTACGACTTTCACCGGCTTGAGATCGCCTTCGACCACGTCTGGGAGGATGCGCGGGCCGAAGGCTATGTCGAAACGGCCAAGGCGCTCTTCAGGGCGGTCGAAGAGCTGGGCGGCGACCCGGAGGCGGCGCTCGAGTCGAACGAAGCGCCGCTGCGCGCGCTGCAGCGTGAAGTCCGGCTCGCGCAGCGCGCCAATGCGCAGGCGATGCCCGCCAGCGGCCCGGGATGGATCGCCAAGGACCAGCCGCTCCCCTTCAACACGCCCGGCTACGGCGCCAGGCTGGGATTCGAGGACTATATCCTCGAGATTGACCCGACGCTGCCGCCGCTGCCGCCGCTCCCCTTGCCGCCGACCCACGGGGACGTGGGCCCGGGGCTGTTGCTCGACCCGGGCAAGGCGCTGCCGACGGAGGCGAACGACTATCCGTTCACCGTCTTTGCCGCCGGCAGCGTGAATTTTGGGCTGCTCGTCACCTACCAGCAATGTTTCGACCCCCGCGACTATCAGGTCGGCCGCCTCGTCGGCACGCGCACGCTCGGTCCCAAGGAATCCTATTCCTTCACCACGCGCAGGGTCGTGAAGACGTCGCACAACCGCAAGCAGATGGAGGCGAACCAGCAGTCGAGGCGCGACGAAGCGGAAGATTCGTACCGCGACGAGGCGGAGATCGTCAGTCGCGCCCAGGCCAAGACCAACTTCGCCATGACGACCTCGGGCGGGTACGATCTCGGCCCGTTCGGCGAGGGCACAGTGACGACGGCGCTGGGCAAGGATGCCGAAGTCAGCTCGCAGGAGACCAAGCGGAGCCAGCGCTCGGCGGTGCGAAAGGTCGCCCAGGAGCTGCGCAACGAGCAGCGGATGGAGATCGAGTCGGCGACCGCGCTCGAAACCGAGACCGTCGAAAAGCGCGAGATCGTCAATCCCAATGACGAGCTTGCCATGACCTGCGTATTCTACGAGCTGCAGCGCCAGTTCATCTTGTCCGAGCAGCTTCATCGCGTGACCCCGGTCGCCCTGGTCGCGCAGCCGGTGCCGCGCCCCCACGAAGTCAACGAGGACTGGGTCCTGCGCCACGACTGGATCCTGCGCCGGTTCCTGCCCGACGACAGCTTCCAATCGGCTTTGACTTATCTTTCGACGCGCGCCGCGGGTGACGCCATCGTGCTCGCCGACCTCAAGGAAAATATGGTCCGCAGCCGAGCGGCCGCCGACAGCCTCAAGTTTCAGATCGGCGGCGTCCGCAGGCGCGCCGAGCAACAGCTCGCCGCGCTCCAGAGCTTTGTTAACAAGAAGTCGAAGATCGCCGATGAGAACGAATCCGAAGGATGGCTGGAAGGGGCGTGGGAGGCGGCCGCAGGCGAGGCCGAATCGATCGAGGGCATTCGAATCCTCGAGGAGGCGACGCGCGAGAGATACGAGAAAGCGGTCCGCGACGAGCAGGACCTGCGCATGCGGCTCGAACGCGAGACCACAGCCCTGCAGGTTGCGACCGACGCCTACGTGGCGGCGCTCGCCGAGCATGCCAACCGGCGGGTCGAGGTGGACCGGCTGCTCAAGCATATCAGGGCCTTCATCCTCCACTACATGCAGGGCATCTGGAGCTACGAGCATCCGGACCAGCGATTCTTCCGGCAGCACCTGCTGACGGTGCCGCGGCTCATACCGCTGCGGCGCGACTATGAGCTGGAGGCGCTGCCGGGCTGGCCGGTCGGAGTGACCCCGGAGCCGGGCAAGCGCTGCTTTCGAGTCACGTTCACGACCAGCGTCAGCCCCGACGTCGATTCGGACGACAATCGCGCGACCCTGGCGGAGTTGGTCGACCTCGACCGGATGCTCGGCTTCAAGGGCAATTACATCATCTACCCGCTGAAGGAATCGAACGGCCTCACCGATTACATGATGACGCCCTATCTTGATTCGAAGCTGGGTGTGCGCGATCCCGACGACGTCGGCAATTGGACGCTCGACGCGTTCACGGCCTATGTCGAGTGCCTGCGGCACAAGCTCAACGAACAGGAATTCGCGGAGATCGAGCCGGCGCTGCAGGAGCAACGCAAGAAGCTGCTCATGAGCCCGCACCGGAACGGCGAGCGGATCGTGATCCCTAGCAACTCGCTCTACATGCAGCTGCTGGTCGACTCGGGCAAGGTCCTGGAAGGCTTCAAGGAGGCGCACCGGCTGATGGACATCATGAAGGTCAAGGCCGAAGTCCGCTCGGCCGAACTCGACAATCTGCGGCGGGCCAAGCTGGTGCTCAGCAACCAGCTCGAAGACCCGAATATCGAATCGGTCAAGAACGTCTATTATCGGGGAGCGCCTCCGCACGACGGCGACGAATAGGCGGGCGGGGACAGGCCGTGGCCGCGCCCAGCATCGCCCGGGACTTCAGATCCGCTTTCGAGCGGCTCTTGAAAAAGGGCAAGGATCCGACCCCGGTGATGAAGGTGATCAATCGGATTCAGCTGAGATCGGAGCTCACCGCCTGCCTCGACATCTATTGCGCCCTGTTCACCCCGGACATGAAACTCGCCACGCGCGGGCAGTTCGAATATGCGCGGTCGACGGGCTATGCCCTGTTTCTGCGGGCGACCCAGATCGCCACGGACACCAACGGGCTGGCCCAGGTGGTGCTGATGCTGCCGCTGCTCAGCAACCTTCCGGAATCGGCCGACCGGCCCGCCATCGTCTACGCCAAGCGATGGGCCCTGCTCGACGAGCGCGACCAGCAGCTCCTCGCGCTCTATGCCAGCAAGGCGGTCGCCGACCAGCAGACGCCCAAGACCGTCGAGCGGTCACTGATGTCCGTGCTCCGCCAGGCCTATTTCGACAAGCATCGGGAGCCGCCCGAACGGCTCGATCAGCTGCTCGGATTCAGTTTCGCCGACGGCCCGGGGAAGACGAAATTCATGGCGCTTGCTGAAGCGTGCGCCGTTCCGTGGAGGTTTCGCAGGCCCTATGCCAAAATCTCGGTAAAGGATGCCCTGGCCGCCCTCGACGCGGCATTCGACGCCCTGGAGAAGTATCTCGACGAAACCATTCGCGAGCCGATCGATCTGCTCCGGATCATGGCCTGGGCTCGCGAGAGCCCGACAATAAGCGAGGAGATCTATCTCGAGGCGGTGCAGCGCGGACAGGAACTCGGAATCACACGCTGGAAAATCACCGGGATGCTAAAAGCGAAGACCTTCGTCGGCGAAGATGCGGAATTCGTCTACGCCCCCCTCAAGGATCCTGCCCGCGACCTGCTCCGGTACCGGCTGGCCGCTGCGTTCAAGGATCGCAAGGCGTTCAGGGCCGCACACCGGGCCCGGCGCCGGGCCACCGTCAATGGAAATCTCAAGGGAATCCAGATTCTCGACGAGCTCGAGCTTTTGGACCGGGCGAAAATAATCAAGGCGGACTGGACCAGCCGCCCGCTGGATGCTGCCAACCGGTTTACGATGCATCACGACACGCGCGCCGTCTGGAACCAGAAATACTGGATGCACCAGAGCGTTCTGGACATGTTTACCGTCATCTGGATCGAGCCGGGGCCCTATCCGTGGCTGCGGCGCGCCCTGATCGAGGTTCATGGCCTTCCGGGCTTCGCCTTCTTCGCTTCTCCCGGCGATCTTTCCGAATTGAATCAGGAGGCATTCTATCGGGAGCTGGCGCGTAACGCGAATGCGCTCGCGGCCTTCATGCTGGCCTATCTCCAAGCCCTCGGGTACATTTTCGACGCAATGACCGCGGGGATGAGCGGCGGCATCCGCCACATCATCTTCGAGTTCGCGACCGAGCTGCTGATCGAGAAAGCCACCGACACGGCGCTTGATGTCGCCGGCATCGAGAATCCCTGGATCAAGGCGGCGGTCGGCTTCGGCGTGAATTTCGTCCCTCGGCCAAAAGCGGGCGCCGCCAAGGTTCGAACGCCTGAGGAAATCGACGCCGACCTGGCGCTCGCCCGCAGCCGCGGCGTCGACGAGAGCAGCCGCGGGGCCCGCCGTCCCCAGAGCGGCGAAGCGGCCAAGGATCGGACGCCGCATGCCGCGCGCCAGAGCTCGAGCGAGAACGTCATATTTCTATCGCCCGACCGGGTGGACCCGGACAAGGCCGCGCGGTCGCGCGATCTGTTCAAGGACCCCGTCGACAGCCCCATCGACGAGGCCATGACGAAGGTGAAGCAGCTGACCGAACGGATATTCGGTGACGGGGGCGAGTTGCCCGGGGGCGCCGGTCTCAGCCTCGCCGCCGCGGGGGGCGGCCGGATCCCCTTCGCGGAGAGGGCGGCAATTCCCGGTCCCATGGCGCGCATCCGGGAAGGTGCCGCGGGCGGCTCCGGAACGGGGGGCGGAACCGGCGGAGGCGCGGGCAAGGCGGCGAGCAAACGGAGCGAGGCTTCGGCCGAAGCGAAGGCAAAACTGGAGGCCTCCGAGCTTTTCCGCCGCGTCGCAAGCTATGACCGCTTCCTGGACGCCGGCCAGAAGGAGACCCACCAGCGCGCCCGGACAGAGATCCTGCAGGAGTTGCGGGCAGCGGATGCACGCGCCTACGCCAAGGCACGATCGCGGCTGACCGGGCTTCTGACGAAGGCGCGCGAATGGACCGGCGAGTATCGGGCCAGCGGACTCGTCTTTTCCAGTTTCGACGTTGCAAGGGTGGTCAGCGTTCCGACCCGCCGGAACGGCGTGTCGGTCCTGGATCAGGTGTACGAGATCCGGAACTCGGAGAAGAAATTCCTCCTCGCCGAGGTGAAGGGCGGAGAAGACACGGCCCTTGGTTGGACCAATAAGCAGACCTACGCCTTCGAAGACGGCGAGCTCCGCATCACCTCGCTGCGCGGGGAGAAGGACGTGCGGCAGGCGTCGGGCGAATGGCTATATCAGCGCTTCGCCGAAATCTACCGGATGGGCGGCAAGCAGAACCGGAAGCTCGCCCAAGATCTGTTCAAGGCGGCGATGCGCGGCGAGGTCGGCACCGTGGTGATCAAGTCGGGCGACAAGGCGGACGTCTTCGTCAAGGACAATACGGCCGACGTGGTGGACTGGTTCACCAAGAAGATGGAATGGGACCATTCGAACGGGTTTCCAATTCCCAAATAGCTCCGGCGCGGGGAGCCGGCGCAACCGCGCGCCGCGATTCGCCGCCGCCGCCTCCGCCGTGCGTCGCCCCCCGCCCTTGCATCCCCCCGCGCGGGGCCTAAAAGCGCCCGCATCCCCTTCTGAGCCCGGGCCCCGCATGAGCAGCACCGCCTACAAGATCGTCGACCATGAATATGACGTCGTCGTGGTCGGCGCCGGCGGGTCGGGGCTCAGGGCGACGATGGGGGCGGCGGAGAAGGGGCTCCGCACCGCCTGCGTCACCAAGGTGTTCCCGACGCGCTCGCACACCGTCGCCGCCCAGGGCGGCATCGCCGCCGCGCTGGGCAATATGGGGCCGGACCACTGGACCTGGCACATGTACGACACGGTCAAGGGCTCCGACTGGCTCGGAGACCAGGACGCGATCGAATATCTCTGCCGCGAGGCGCCGGCGGCGGTCTACGAGCTGGAGCATGCCGGCGTGCCCTTCTCGCGCACCGCGGAAGGGCGGATCTACCAGCGCGCATTCGGGGGCATGATGCAGAATATGGGCGCGGGGCCGCCGGCGCAGCGGACCTGCGCGGCGGCGGACCGCACCGGCCATGCGATGCTCCACGCCCTCTACCAGCAGTCGCTGCGCTACAGCGCCGACTTCTTCATCGAATATTTCGCGCTCGATCTGATCATGGACCCGGCGGGCGGGGGGTGCCGGGGGGTGGTCGCCCTCTGCCTCGAGGACGGGACCCTGCACCGCTTCCGCGCCCATGCGGTGGTGCTGGCGACGGGTGGCTACGGACGGGCCTATTTCACCGCCACCTCGGCCCACACCTGCACCGGCGACGGCAATGCGATGGTGCTTCGCGCCGGCCTGCCGCTGCAGGATCTCGAATTCGTCCAGTTCCACCCGACCGGGATCTATGGCGCCGGCGTGCTGATCACCGAGGGCGCGCGCGGCGAGGGCGGCTACCTCACCAACTCGGAGGGCGAGCGCTTCATGGAGCGCTACGCCCCGTCCGCGAAGGACCTCGCCAGCCGCGACGTCGTCTCCCGCTCGATGGCGATGGAGATCCGCGAGGGGCGCGGCGTCGGAAAAGACAAGGATCACATACACTTACATCTGAATCACCTCGAGCCCGCCGTCCTGGCCGAGCGCCTCCCCGGCATCACCGAGACCGGCAAGGTCTTCGCGGGCGTGGACCTGACGCGCCAGCCGCTGCCGGTGCTGCCCACCGTCCATTACAATATGGGCGGCATCCCGACCAATTATCACGGCGAGGTGGTGACGCTGAAGGACGGCGATCCGGACAGCGTCGTCCCGGGCCTGTTCGCGGTCGGCGAGGCGGCCTGCGTCTCGGTCCACGGCGCCAACCGGCTCGGATCGAACAGCCTGATCGACCTCGTCGTCTTCGGCCGCGCCGCCGGCCTTCGTCTCGGCGAGCTGATCAGGCCGGGCACGCCGCTGCCGGCCGCGCCCAGGGACGGCGACGAGCTCGCGGTCGGTCGGCTCGACCGCTTCCGCTTCGCCGGCGGCGGCAGCCCGACCGCCCGCATCCGCGAGCGGATGCAGCGCATCATGCAGAGCGACTGCGCCGTCTTCAGGACCGAGGCGACCCTCGCCGAAGGCCAGGCGAAGATCGACGCCGTCTACCGCGAGATGGAGGACATCGGCACCACCGACCGCAGCCTGATCTGGAACACCGACCTGGTCGAGACGCTCGAGCTCGACAATCTCATCGCTCAGGCGGTGACGACGATGCACTCGGCGGCCAACCGCAAGGAGAGCCGCGGCGGCCACATGCACGAGGACTATCCCGACCGCGACGACGAGAACTGGATGAAGCACAGCATCGTCTGGTTCGACGGCTGGGGCGGGAAGGGTGGCGGCGTCCGGATCGACTACCGTCCGGTCCACGATTACACCCTCACCGACGAGATCGAGTATATCAAGCCGAAGGCGCGCGTCTACTGAGGCCGAGGCCGGCGTCGCCTTTCGGCGATCAGGTCGCCACTTTCGTTCTCGACAGCTGAGCCGCTACTGCAGTGCGCTGCCCGATGCGCGGTTTCATCCGGCTGAAGGGGAGGGATGGCATGCCTGTGACGCTGGCAGCACAGGGGCAATAAAATTCCAGCCACGCGCCGTCCCTCGTTCGGAGGGCGGAGACGTGCAGTGGCTCACGTATTAGGCCGCATTCCGATAGCGATCGACGCGGATTTCGCGCTCTCGTGCACGAGCTCGTGCCAGTTCGTGGGCCGACTGCATCCTGAGCAAAGTGTCGGCCCGCACGCCGAATGCTTTCTCAAAGCGGATCGCCATGTCGGCGGACAAGCCGGCTCGGCTGTTGAGAAGCGCACTCATCGCTTGGCGAGTGACTCCGAGGTGCCGGGCGGCGTCCGTGACGCTGAGGCGATGAGGCTGCAGGATCTCGGTACGCAGCCATTCGCCGGGATGAACGGCAAAGGCGGGAGCGATGCGGATAGCCATCAGTGATAATCCTCCAGATCCAGGTCGGCGACGGCGCCTTCGGCGGTGCCCGAAAATGTCATCCGCCAGTTCTTCGTGACCGTGAGCAACCACGATCCCGCGCGATCGCCAGTGAGTTGATGCGCACCCCAGTTCGGCGGCGTATGCAACTCGTCCACGGTCTCAACCGCCGCAATAAGCGATCATCTTGCGCAGCCGACCAGCGACATTTGCGTCCAGTCCCTTGGGCCTGCCGGTTTCGATGAACCGCCGCAGCGCCTTGTGCCGGACGCTCCCGATCTCCATGCTGCTATCTATGATCGGGCTGTCGCCTGTCAAGATACGCGCGACAGAGGGGAGAATCATTGAGCAGACTATCGCGCCTGAACATTCTTTTTCTCGCGCTGATCCTCGCGCAGGGCGCCCACTCGGTCGAGGAATATGTCTTCAGCCTTTACGACCACCTGCCGCCCGCGCGGGCGGTGAGCGAGTCGCTCGGATTCGATCGCGCGGCCGGCTTCGTCGTCGTCAACAGCTTGCTCTTCGGATTCGGCCTGCTGTGCTGGCTTCTCTGGGTCCGGCCGGGGCGGCGCCCGGCGTGGGCGGTCGCGTTCGCCTGGGCGATTCTCGAGACCCTGAATGCCCTCGGCCACTTCGCGCTGGCTTATGCGGCCGGCGGCTATTTCCCCGGCCTGTACACCGCCCCTTTGCTGCTCCTGCTCGGCCTCCTGCTGCTCGCGCAACTGGTGCGCAGGCCTAGCCGAGCCGCTCCCTGACCAAGGCGGCGAGGTCGGCTTCCGGCCTGGCGCCGTAATGGGAGATCACCTCCGCCGCGGCGATCGCGCCGGTGCGCAGGCTGCGCTCGAGGCCGCCGCCGCGCGCGAAGGCGGCGAGGAAGCCGGCGGCGAAGAGGTCGCCCGCGCCGGTCGTGTCGACGACCTTGTCGACCGGCTCGGCGGGCACGTCCACCCGCTCGCCCCCGGCGATCGCCAGCGCACCCTTCTCGCTCCGGGTGACGACCAGCACCGGCACCTTCGACGTCAGGCCGAGCGCGCCCTCGAGCCCCGACGCCCCGGTCAGGGCGACGACCTCGTCCTCATTGGCGAACAATATGTCGATGAAGCCGCCGTCGATCAGCTGGAGGAAGCCGTCGCGGTGGCGGTCGACGCAGAAGCTGTCCGAGAGGGTGAAGGCGACCTTGCGGCGGGCGCCGCGGGCGATCTCGATCGCCTGGGTCATCGCTCGGCGGGGCACTTCGGGGTCCCAGAGATAGCCTTCGAGATAGAGGATCGCGGAATCCTCGATCTGCTTGGGGTCGATCGCGTCGGCGGGGAGGTGCTGGGCGGCGCCGAGGAAGGTGTTCATCGTGCGCTGTCCGTCCGGCGTCACCAGCACCATCACGCGGCCGGTCGCCACGCCGATGTCGATCGGCGCGGTGTCGAACTCGACGCCGACGCCGCGTATGTCGTGGCGGTAGATCTCCCCGAGCTGGTCCTCGGCGACCTGGCCGATGAAGCCCGCGCGTCCCCCCAGGGCGGCCACGCCCGCCGCCGTGTTGCCGGCCGAGCCGCCGCTGATCTCGCGGGCCGGGCCCATATGGTCGTAGAGCCGGGCCGCCTCCTCGGCGTCGATCAGCCGCATCGAGCCCTTTTCGAGCCCTTCGCGCGCGAGGAAGTCGTCGTCGGTCGCGGCGATGATGTCGACGACGGCATTGCCGATCGCGAGGACGTCGAGGCGGGGATCGGGCACTGCGGGCTTTCTTCGCTTCCAGGGGAGCGCCGCCCGTAGCCGCCGCGCTGCGGGAGCGTCAACCGCAGCGCCCCGCCTGCGGCCAGACGTGGCGCGGGTGCGATGCGCCGGCTGCCGCGCCGGTTCCCTTTCCCCGGAGGCTGCGCCACTCTCCCGACCGATGATAGGGGGGATCATGAAAGCAGGATCGGCGCTGGCGCTCGCCGCACTGGTGGCGGCCTGCGCACCGCGCGCGGTCGGCGAGGTTGCGCCGGCGGCGTCGCGCCCGGTGCGATCGCTCGTCCGCCCGCCTACCCATGCCACCGCGGGTCTGGAAGCCGTGATCGGGCGCACCGCGGCCATGCTGACCGCGCGCTTCGGCGCCGCCGCGCTCGACATCCGCGAAGGCACGGCCCGCAAGCTCCAGTTCGAGAGCGCGAGCTGCATCCTCGACGCCTATCTCTATCCGCCCGCGGCCGGCGGCGAGGCGATCGTCACCCACATCGACGCAAGATCGCCCGACGGCCGCGACATGGACCGCGCCAGCTGCGTCGCCGCCTTGGCGGCGGCGAGGGCGCGGCGCTGACCTGAAGCCCTCCCCCTTGATGGGGGAGGGTTGGGTGGGGGTGGACTCGATGGAGGCCTGAGCTTTTCCGGAAACTCCACCCCACCCCAAACCCCTCCCCATCAAGGGGAGGGGCTTTTCAGCCGCCCCAGCGCCCACCGCGCCGCTTCCGCGACCACCGCATCCTCGTCTCCGACCAGCCCCTCCAGCACCGGGACCAGCTCGGTGCTCCCGCTATTCCCCGCCGCGATCGCGGCGTTGCGCACCATCCGGTTCCTGCCGATCCGCTTGATCGGGGAGCCCGCGAACACCTGGCGGAAGCCCGCGTCGTCCAGCGCGAGCAGGTCCGAAAGGCGGGGGGCGGAGAGCTCGGCGCGGGGCAGGAACGCCTTGTTTGCCCGCGCCGTGTCGGCGAAGCGGTTCCACGGGCAGACCGCGAGGCAGTCGTCGCAGCCATAGATGCGGTTGCCGATCGCCTCCCTGAATTCCTCGGGGATCGGCCCTTTATGCTCGATGGTGAGGTAGGAGATGCAGCGCCGAGCATCGAGCCGGAAAGGCGCCGGGAAGGCGTCGGTCGGGCAGGCGTCGAGGCAGGCGCTGCAGCTGCCGCAGCGGGCGGCGTGCGGCGCGTCGGGGGCGATGTCGAGCGTCGTGTAGATCGCGCCGAGGAACAGCCAGGAGCCGTCGCTGCGGCTGACCAAATTGCTGTGCTTGCCCTGCCAGCCCAGCCCGGCCGCCTCGGCGAGCGGTTTCTCCATCACCGGCGCGGTGTCGACGAACACCTTGAGCTCGCATTGCGCTTCCTCGACCAGCCAGCGGGCGAGCGCCTTCAGCGCCTTCTTGATCAGGTCGTGATAGTCGGCGCCCTGGGCGTAGACCGAGACCCGCCCGAGCTCGGGTCGATCCGCGAGCGCCAGCGGATCGCCCGCCGGCGCGTAGCTCATGCCCAGCGCGATCACCGATTTCGCCTCGGGCCACAGGCCCGCCGGCGAGGCGCGGCGGGCGGCCGTCTCCTCCATCCAGATCATGTCGCCGTGGCAGCCGTCGGCGAGCCACCGGCGCAGCCGCTCGCCGGCCGCGGGCGCCGCATCGGCGCGGGCCACCCCGATCGCGCAGAAACCGAGCGCCCGCGCTTGCTCCTCGAGCCGTTCGCGCAGCTTAAGCTTGCCTGTCGTCACCGCCACTCGCTACCACAGCCGCGCTCATAAGGGGACCAATGTGGCGAACGGCTTAGCTATTGAAGCGAAGGGGCTTTTCAAGTCGTTCGACGGCAAGGAGGCGGTGCGCGGCATCGACCTCCAGGTGCCGGAAGGCAGCATCTACGGCATCCTCGGCCCGAACGGCGCGGGCAAGACGACGACCTTGCGCATCCTGCTCGGGATCATCGAGCCGGACGCGGGCCAGCGCACCCTGCTCGGCCACGCCGACCCGATCCAGGCGGCGGGGATCGTCGGCTATCTCCCCGAGGAGCGCGGCCTCTATCCGGCCATGCATTGCCGCGACGCGATCGCCTTCATGGGCGCGCTGCGCGGGCTCCCGCTCGACGCCGGGCGCAAGCGGGCCGAGATCCTGCTGCGCGACAACGGCCTCGGCGACTATGTCGCCAAGCCGATCAAGAGCCTTTCCAAGGGCATGGCGCAGACCGTCCAGCTGCTCGGCACGATCGTCCACCGCCCGAAGCTGATCGTGCTCGACGAGCCTTTCTCCGGCCTCGACGCGATGAACCAGGGGCGGCTCGAGCATCTCATCCGCGAGGAGGCGGCGGCCGGTGCGACCGTGATCTTCTCCACCCACGTCATCGCCCATGCCGAGCGCCTGTGCGAGCGGATCGCGATCATCGCCGGCGGCCGCGTCCGCTTCGAAGGCTCGGTCGCCGAGGCCCGGGACCGTCTCCGTCCGCAGGTGCGGCTGAGGACCCGCGCCGCCGACGGGAGCTGGCACTCCTCGCTGCCGGCCGCCGCGGCGCTCGAGGACGGGGTCTGGCATTTCGAGCTGCCCAAAGCGGGCATCGAGCCGCTGCTCAAGGCGCTGATCGACGGCGGCGCCGGGATCGAGGAGCTGTCGATCGAGCGGCCCGGCCTTCACGACGCCTTCGTCGCCATCGCCGGCGAGGAGGCCGCGCGCGAGCTCGCCGAGAGCGAGCGGCTGGACGTCGGAGCGGCGGCATGAACAACCTCTTCCGCTCCGCCTGGGTGATCGGCCGCCGCGACTTCATCGCCACGGTCTTTTCGCGCACCTTCATCCTCTTCCTGCTCGCGCCCCTGGTCATCTTCGGCTTCAGCATGGCCGCCGGCCTCAGCGCCGGGAAAGCGGGGCGCGAGGCGTCGCGGCCGACGGTGGCGGTGATCGCCGACGGCGCCACCGTCCAGGCGCTGGCGGACGCCCGCGCCCGCATCGTCGCCGGCACTTCCGAGCGGACCATCCCGATGCTTCGCCCGGTGGAACCCGCCGGCGATCCCGAGGCGCAGGCGCGGCGCCTGCTCGCCGACGAGGAGGCGCCGCTCTCGGCGGTCGTCACCGGCACCATCGCCCGCCCCGTCGTGATCGCGCCGGAAGCGGCCGACGCCGATCTCGGCAACCGGCTCCGCCTGCTGATCGAGGAGGCGCGGCGCAGCGCCGCGCTCGAGGCCGCCGGGATCCGGACGCCGCCCGCGGCGCCGCAGCGCGTCGTGACGGAAAGCGCGGCCGGCGACCTGCGCTCGCTGCGCAGCGGCCTCGCCCAGGCCAGCCAGATGCTGATCTTCATGATCACCTTGATGCTGGCCACCCTGCTGCTTTCGAACCTGGTCGAGGAGAAATCGAACAAGGTGATCGAGGTGCTGGCGGCGGCGGTGCCGCTCGACGCGATCTTCCTCGGCAAGCTGATCGCGATGCTGTTCATCTCGGTCGTCGGCCTCGCCACCTGGGCCGGCATGCTCGGCATCGCCTATCTGTTCGTCCAGACGCTGCAAAGCTGGCTGGTCGTTCCGCCGTTCGCACCCGCGGTCGGATGGCCGGCCTTCGTCCTGCTGGTGATGCTCTATTACACGACCAATTACATGCTGCTCGGCGCCCTTTTCCTCGGCATCGGCGGTCAGGCCTCCAACATCCGCGAGATCCAGACCCTGTCGATGCCCATCACCTTCCTCCAGCTCGGCGTGCTGCTGCTGGCCATGAAGACCGTCGGCAACCCGGGCACGACCCTGGCCTGGACGGCCTACATCGTCCCGTTCAGCTCGCCCTTGTCGATGGTCGCATTGGCGGCGGAGCAGCCGACGCTCTGGCCGCATTTCGCCGCGCTCGCCTGGCAGGCCTTGTGGGTGGTGCTGATCATCCGCCTCTCGGCGGCCCTTTTCCGGCGCACCGTGCTCAAATCCGGCGGGCGCCAGGGCTTCTGGAAGATGCTGACGGCCCGGGGCTGAACGCGAAGGCCGTCACGCCGGTGACGAAGGCGATCAGCCCTCGAGCGCGTGCGCCCTGCGCGCCGCCTCTCCGAGCGCGTTCATCGCGAGGCGCCAAGGGGCGCCGGCATGGCTGATCCGCGCGACGCCGAGCGCGGCCAGGCGCCGCAGCGGCGGCGTCCCATTCCAGACCATGATGTTGACCGGCAGCGGCGAGCGCTCGCAGGCGAGGCCGATCAGCCGCTCGTCGACCAGCCCGGGCAGGAACAGGCCGTTGGCCCCCGCGTCCGCATAAGCGCGGCCGCGCTCCATGGCCGTTCCGAGCAGGGCCTGGTCATGCGTCTCGGCCTTCGCCTGTAGGAAGACGTCGACCCGCGCATTGACGAAGAAGAACGGCCCGGCCGCCTCGCGCACCGCCGCCAGCCGCGCCGCCTGGCGCTCCGCCGGATAGAGGCCCTCGCCTCCGACGACGCGGTCCTCGAGGTTGCAGCCGACCGCGCCCGCCCGCCGCGCCTGCGCGCTTGAAGCCGCCGCGTCGTCATATCCGCCCTCCAGGTCGATGGTCACCGGCAGCGGAACCGCGGCGACGATCCGCTCCAGATTGGCGACCGCGAGCTCGAGCGGAAGCTTCTCGCCGTCGGCATGACCCTGCGCCGCCGCCACCGACCAGCTGCCGGTCGCGATCGCTTCGGCCCCCGCCTCGGCGACGGTCGCCGCGCTGCCCGCGTCCCAGACGTTGTAGAGCACCAATGGCGCGCCGGGGGCGTGCAGCGCCGCGAACGCCTTCGCCTTCTTCTCCCACGCCGCCTTCATCCCCGCTCCCCCTCCGGCCGCGCCACCCAGATTTCGGCTTCGCCGATCCCCTTCAGCAGCTCGCGCTGGGGCTCCCAGTCGGCGAGGCCGCGCACCTGGTAATAGGTCGCCTCGGAGACCGCGATTCCGTCCGGCGGCGCAATCCCCTGCAGGCGCGAAGCGACGTTCATCGTGTCCCCCCAATAATCATAGGCTAGACGGGTGGAGCCGATCACGCCCCCGACGACGGGTCCGGTATGGATTCCGATCCGGACCTTGATGTCGATGCCGGTCTCGCGCGCCATCTCGCCCACTTCGGCGATCAGGTCGCGGGCGAAAGCGAGCGCGGCGGCGCTGTCGCGGCCCGCCGAGCCCATCCCTCCGCAGACCGCGAGATAAGCGTCGCCGATCGTCTTCACCTTCTCCACCCCGTGGCGGTCGGCGCAGCGGTCAGCCGCCGAGAAGAAGGTGTTGAGCAGCTTCACCAGATGGCCGGGCGAAAGCCGCTTCGAGAGGGTCGAAAAGCCGACCAGGTCGGCGAACACGACGCTGAGGTCCGAGAAGCTGTCGGCCACCGCCTGCCCGGCCTTGAGCCGGGCGGCGACCTCCTGCGGAAGGACATTATAGAGCAGCTCCTCGGTCTTCTCGCGCTCGGCGGCGAGCGCCCGGTTCGCCGCGAACACGCTGCGCGCCCGCCGCTCGATGTCCCAGTTGAAGTAGAGCGCGAACAGGAAGAAGGTGCTGAAATTGGTCAGGGTGTAGATTTTGGAGATCGGCGAGAAATCGCTGGTAACCAGCCAGGCGGCGAACGCCGCCAGCACCGCGAATGACCACAGGAAGAACCAGCGGACGGTGGCGGCGAATGCGACGCTCGCGAACACGACCAGGATCCCCATCTGCACCAGGGCCATGGCCTGGGGCGGGAAGCCGGTGATCGCCGCCTGGTTGGCGAGCACGATCGTCAGCCATTTCATCGCCGCCGCGAGCGCGACGAACATCGGGATGTCGACCCAGGTCCGCTCCAGGTAGAATTCGGTCCTGGTGAGGAAGAAGAGGGCGATCAGCCCCGCACTCAAGGTCGCCGCAGCGGCCGTGTAGGCGATCACCCCCGCCGGCGGGAAATGCATCGGATTGAGCATGATGTAGGAGAGCAGGGTGGCGATCGCGATGACGATCAGCGCCCGGATCGCCGGCCCCCGCGCGGCGCGCTCGGTCCGCACGAACTCCCGCTCCACCGCCGGATCGTCGAACCGCCGCCAAAGCACGCCACCTGCGCCCATGCCCAGCCCCCGGGGCGGCTGCCCCGCGCGCGAGGTTAGGGGAGGGCCAGTGCCGAGTCCACCGGAACGCCCCGCCGGTCGGCGCGTTGATCTAGGTTCCGCCGGCGACGACCGGCTTGGCGGCCGTCGGCCCGGCTTGGACAGATTCGAGCGGTGGAGACGGTCATGACTACAGACGAACTTTCGAGGCCCGAGACGACAACGCAGGCGACGGCGCAGGCGCCGGAACCGGCGGTCGACTGGTCGCATCAATTGATCTCGTCGCGGCGGGTCGAGGGCACGCCGGTCTACAACAGAGAGGGCGAGAAGCTCGGCACCGTCCATTCGGTGATGATCGAGAAAGTGAGCGGCCGGGTCGTTTATGCGGTGATGGCGTTCGGGGGCTTCCTCGGCCTCGGCAGCCAGGTCCATCCCGTGCCCTGGGAGCTGCTGACCTACGACGTCGACCGCGACGGCTATGTCGTCGACCTCAGCCGCGAGCGGCTCGCGAACGCTCCGGCCATGCATCTCGACGAGACCGACAGGCCGGTCGACAGCACCTACGAGCAGGCCACCGATTATTACGGCACGATGCGCTGGTGGGGCCTCTAGCGGCGTAATCCGCCCGTCAGCGGATCGACTCGGCGGCGATCGCGAAGCGCGTGGTGGCCGCACGCCCCTCGGGGCAGCAGGCGAGCCTTGTCCATTCGGTTCGCGCCCTGGTTTCGGATTCGAACGGACCGGCGATGCGTTCGGTGCCGGGGACGAGGGCGCGGAAGTCCGGGCCGTCATAGTCCCCGCCGATCACCCAGAATCTCTTGGTCATTCTGCGTCTCCTCATTCGGCCGCGATCGCGGTGATGAACTGCTCGGCTTCGGTCGATCCGGCGAGCGCCACGGTCGAGGCCTCGCCGCCGGCGAGCGTCTGGGCGACGCGGTCGAACCAGCCGGTGCCGACCTCGCGCTGGTGCCGGGTCGCGGTGTAGCCGAAGGCTTCGCTGGCGAACTCGGCCTGCTGCAGCTCGGCATAAGCCGCCATGCCGCGCTCGCGATAGGCGCGGGCGAGCTCGAACATGGAATGGTTGAGGCTGTGGAACCCCGCGAGGGTGACGAACTGGAACTTGTAGCCCATCGCGCCGAGCTCGCGCTGGAATCGCGCGATCGTGTCCGCGTCGAGCTTCGCCGACCAGTTGAACGACGGCGAGCAATTATAGGCCATGAGCTTGCCCGGATGCTCGCGCTGGATCGCCTCGGCGAAGCGCTTCGCCTCGCCGAGATCGGGATGACTGGTCTCCCACCAGAGCAGATCGGCATGCGGGGCGAAGGCGAGCCCGCGCGCGATGCAATGATCGAGGCCGGTGCCCTCCTTCAGCCGGAAGAAGCCTTCGCCGGTGCGTTCGCCGGTGAGGAACGGGCGGTCGCGCTCGTCGATGTCGGAGGTGATCAGCTTCGCGCTCTCCGCGTCGGTGCGGGCAACGATCAGGGTCGGCACGCCGCAGACGTCGGCGGCGAGGCGGGCGGCGTCGAGGTTGCGGATATGCGCCTGGGTCGGGATCAGGACCTTGCCGCCGAGATGGCCGCATTTCTTCTCGGCCGCGAGCTGGTCCTCGAAATGGACGCCTGCCGCGCCGGCCTCGATATAGGCCTTCATGATCTCGAAGCAGTTGAGCGGGCCGCCGAACCCGGCTTCGGCGTCGGCGACGATCGGCGCGAGCCAGTCGCGGGAGACGCCGCCTTCGGCATGCTCGATCTGGTCGGCGCGCTGCAGGGTGCGGTTGATTCTGCGGCACAGCTCCGGCCCGGCATTGGCCGGATAGAGCGACTGGTCCGGATACATGGCGCCGGCGGTGTTCGCGTCGGCGGCGACCTGCCAGCCGGAGAGGTAGATCGCCTCGAGCCCGGCGCGGACCATCTGCATGGCCTGGTTGCCGGTGACGGCGCCGAGGGCCTGGACGTAGGGTTCGGCCTTGAGCAGCGCCCACAGCCGCTCTGCGCCGCGGCGCGCGAGGCTGTGCTCGACGGCGACCGAGCCGCGCAGGCGCTCGACCTCGGTCGGCGTGTAGGGCCGCTGGATTCCGTCGAACCGCCCCTCGGCGGCGGGGACCAAATGGCCGAACTCGCTCATGCGTCGCTCCTCGAACTGGACGAAGTGGACGCATCAACACCGGCCCGCCTTACGCGGTCGCCCCGAAAAGGGTCGTGATGTCATGAATATTTCCGCCGTGACGGGTCAGGAACGCAAGCTCTTTCTCGGCGGCCGGATCCGCCGGCTCCGACGCGAGCTCGGATTGAATCAGAGCGCGCTGGCGGCCGAGATCGGCATCTCGCCCTCCTACCTGAATCATATCGAGCGCAACCAGCGGCCGGTCACCGCCCAGCTGCTGCTCCGCCTCGCCCATCTCTACGACATCGATCTCAAGAGCTTCGCGGCGGCCGGCGAAACCATCGGCCCCGACGCGCTCGCGGAGATTTTCTCGGACGCGATGTTCGCGGACATCGCCATCCCGCGCTACGAGCTGGTCGAGCTCGCCGACCATATGCCCGCGGTCGCCGACGCGGTCGCCCGCCTCTATGCCGCCCTCGTCGAGCGGCGCCGCGACGTCGTCTCCGGGCCCGATTTGGCGGCATCGGTGACGCCCGAGACCTGGGTCCGCGAGTTCATCCAGGCCCAGCGCAACCATTTCCCCGAGATCGAGGAAGCCGCGGAGACGCTGGCCGGCGCCCTCGACGAGCCCGCCGCGAGCTTCGAGCCGGTGCGGCGCCGGCTCAAGCAGGGCTTCGGCATCGAGACTCGGCTGGTCCCGCCCGAGCTGATCGATCCGAACAGCCGCGCCTACGACCATCATCGCAAGCGGCTGATGCTGTCGACCTCCCTTCGGCCGGAAAGCCGCACCTTCGGCGCCGCCTACCACCTTGCGATGGTGGAATTCGCGCCGCTCCTGAAGCGCCTCGTCGAAGGCGCCGCTGCGCCCGACGTGCCGACGCGGCGGCTGCTGCACGTGTCGCTCGCCAATTATGCGGCGGCGGCGATCATGATGCCCTACGGGCGCTTCCTCGCTTTGGCGGCAAAGGCGCGCTACGACGTCGATCGCCTCTGCGCCGAATTCGGTGCCAGCGTCGAACAGGTCTCGCACCGGTTGACCACGCTCGGCCGCGCCGGCGCACGCGGCATCCCCTTCTTCATGCTGCGGGTCGATGCGGCGGGCAATGTGTCCAAGCGCTTTGCCGGCGAGAGCTTCCCCTTCTCGCGCTTCGGCGGGACCTGCCCGCGCTGGAACCTGCATGCGGCCTTCCAGACGCCCGGCCGGGTCGCCACCCAGATCGTCGAGACTCCCGACGGCCAGCTCTTCTTCACGATGAGCCGGACCGTCGAGCGCGCGGTCCGGCTCGATCCGCTCGAAAGCTCGCAGCTCGCCATCGGCCTCGGCTGCGAGCTGAAGCATGCCGGCGCGATCGTCTATGCGGACGGCCAGGATCTCGCGCGGCCCTACGTCACGCCGATCGGCCCCGCTTGCGCTTTATGTCCCCGCGCCCGCTGCCCGCAGCGCGCCGCCGCGCCCGCCGGGCGGACGCTGGCCGTCAGCGAGCTTCAGAAGACGGTCTCGCCTTACCCCTTCTTCGCGGGATGATCACTGACGCGGCGGCTGCTGCGCCGCGGGCGCGCTGCCGATCCGGCGCGACGAGACGATGCGGTTGGCCGTGTCGGTCACCACCTCGATCAGGTTGCCGCTGCGGTCGGTGACGCGGCGGACGGTCTGGCCGGCGCCGTTAAGAGTGCGCCCGACCTCGGTGAGGCCGGCGCGGGCGAGGTCGAGGACGGCGCCGTTCCGGAGCAGGCCCCCGGCGAGGGCGCCGACCGTGCCCACCGTATTGTTGGCGACGCTGCCGACCGTGCCGACCGCATTGTCCACCGTCGAGAGAAGCTGGGTGACGATCTGCGGATTGTTGTCGAGCGTCTGCAGGGTCCGTTCGATGATCGCCCGGACGTTGTCGAGCCGAACCAGCAAGGTCGCCTGGGCGCGGACGCCGCGCAGGTCGATGCGGACATTGTCGATCGTGGCGTTGGCGCCGGCGCTGAGGTGGAGGAGGTTGGCGAGCCGCGCCTCGAGCGCGAGGTTGACGCGCAGATTGTTGACCTCGATCGTCAGCTGCTCGACCGACAGATTGGGGACGTCGAGGACGACGTCGGGCGGATTCTGTCCGGACTCGGCCTGCAGCGCGAGCTGCGAATTCGCCTGGGGGCCAGGCGCCTGGGCGGCGCGGCGCTGCGCTGCGGCGGGGGTGGCGAAGGTCAGAGCGGTGGCCGCGGCGGCGGCCGCGAGGATCGTTTTACGCATCGAAGCACTCCCTGTTACGGGCGCTCAACGTTACTCGGGCTCGGCGGTTTCCGCGGGCTCGCTATTTTGCGCAGGGGAGGCATTGGCGGGGTCGGCGAGGCGCGCCTCCGCCTCGATCCGGACGTCGACGTTGCGCCGGGTGCGTTGCCCGTTCGCGTCCGGCGCCTCGACGCGGACGGCCGAGCCTTCGCCGCCGCTGACCTCGAGCGACGCCTCGCCCTGCCGCTCGATGCGAACCCGGTCGGCATGCACGTCGATCCTGAGTTGGATGTCCGGCGGCGTCTGCACCGCGGCGGCCTGGAGCAGGAGAAGGGCGCTCAGCATCAATGCACGAACCTCGCGACGACGTCGCGGTAGGAACGGCTGACCTTCACCTGCGATCCGCTCTCCAGCACCAGGAAGCATTCGCCGTTGGTGTGCGGCTTGACCTGGCGGACCTGGTCGAGGTTGACGATGCAGGAGCGGTGCACCCGCTGGAAGCGACGCGGGTCGAGCCGCTTCTCGAGGTCCTTCATCGTCTCACGGAGGATCAAGGTGTTGTCGCCGGTATAGATGCACATGTAATCGCCCGCCGCGTCGATCTTCTCGATCGAATCGACGTCGACGCGGAAGATCTGGCCGCGGTCCTTGATGTTGATCAGTTTCTCGTAGCGATTCGAGGCGTGGGCGTCGTCGCCGACCCCGCCGCCCATCTCCTCGACCGCGTCGGGCGCGACCTCCGCGAGCACCTCCTTCAGTTTCTCCGCTTCCTCGACCCCGCGCTTCTCGGCGAGCCGCTGGCGCACCCGCTCCAGCGTGTCGGCGAGCCTGTCCTCCTCGACCGGCTTCATCAGATAGTCGACCGCCTGCGCCTCGAACGCGCGGATCGCGTGGTCGCTGTAGGCGGTGACGAAGACGAACAGAGGCGGCTCCACCTCCATCAGCCCCTGGATCACCGAGAAGCCGTCGAAGCCCGGCATCTGGATGTCGAGGAAGACGAGGTCCGGCTTGTGGGTCTTGATCGATCGGATCGCCTCGCGCCCGTTGGAGCAGGTGTCGATCACCTCGACGTCGTCGTGCGGGTCGAGCCTGAGCTGCAGCCCCTGGATCGCCAGCGGTTCGTCGTCGACGAGGATCGTGCGGATCGTCATTTCGGTTCCTTGGCTTCGGTTTGATAGGGGATCTCGATGGTAACGCGAAAACCCCCGCGAATGTCCGACTGGGTGTCGAAGCGGTGGTTCTCGCCATAGGCCTGGGCGAGCCGGTCGCGGATGTTGGCGAGCCCGACGCCGGTCGATTCCTGGGCGCGCACCCAATGGTCCTCCGCGCCCGGCCCGGTGTCCGAGACGGTGATCGCCACCCGGTCGACGTTCAGCTTCGCCTCGATCGCGATGTCCGCGCCTTCCTCCTGCGGAGTCACCGCATATTTGATCGCATTCTCGACCAAAGGCTGGAGCAGCAGCGACGGCATCAGGGCGCGCTCGACCTGCCGGTCGATCGAGAAATGCGGCCGCAGCCTTTCCTCGAAGCGCATCTTCTCGATCTCGAGATAGAGCTTGAGCGTCTCCACCTCCTGCGCCACCGTCACCATGCCGCTCGGCTCGTTGACGAGGGTGTAGCGAAGGAAGCTCGACAGGCGCGAGAGCATCGCATTGGCCCGGTCGGTCTGCTTCAGGAGCACCAAAGTCGAGATCGAGTTCAAGGTGTTGAACAGGAAGTGCGGATTGAGCTGGTAGCGCAGCATGGCGAGCTGCGCCGAGCTCGCCTGGTGCTGCATCCTCAAGAGCCGGTCGGTCTGCTGCTCGAGCAGCAGATAGTAATTGATGCCGTAATAGAGCGCCGACCAGGCCGTGAGCAGGGCCACGGTGAGGAGGATCGAGCCGAGGAACTGGATGCCCTCGGGCGTGATGCCGGGCCGGATGAAGGTGGCGTGGCTCCAGGTCTCGATCGCCGAAAAGGCCGCCGAGGCGGCGAGGACGAGCGCGATCGAGAGGCCCCAGGTGATCACCGGCCGCAGCTTCATCAGCCGCCGGTAGGAGGCGGCCATCAAGAGCGTGATCGAATAGCCCGTCGCGGTCAGCAAGGCGGTGTGGAGGACGTAGCTCCAGCCCATCGCATTGGCGACGCCCGAGAGCGTGCGGAGGATGAAATAGCCCGCCCAACCCGCCGACTGGAGAATCCAGAAGGCGCGGTTCTTGTCGTCGAAGAAGGGTTGCTGCTGGAGCCGCAGCGGGTCCCACCCTCGATCGAGCTCGGGGCTGACGGCGTTCGATGACGCGGTCCGGACTACGCTGTTCGCCACTGGCGAGCGCTCTAGACCATTGCGGCGGGGCAAATCCAGATCAAGGCTGCCTGGGCGACGCCGGAGCGGGGGGAGCGGGGGCCGCCGCCCGCCCTCGCGCCGCCGCCGATGGCTCGACGACCATCGACCAGTCGCCCTGGTCCGTCACCCAGCGCGCCATCGCCGCGCGCACGTCCTCGGCGGTGAGGCCGCGATAGTCGGTGAGATAGGCGCGCGCCTCGGCGATCGCCGCCGGCCGCCACGCGAAGTCGCTCAGCGTGCCGACCCAATAGGAATTGGTCGCCAGCCTGCGCTCGATCCCGCTCACCACCGGATTCTGCGCCCGCGCGAACTCGTCGGCGGGGACCGGGTTCGCCGCCATGTCCGCCGCGATCTCCCGCGCCGCGCGGAAAAAGGCCGGGACGCTCTCGGGCCTGAGCTCGGCGGCGGCGTAGAAGACTCCCCAGGCCGGAAAGGTTTCGGAGGAGCCGTGCGCCGCCGCCGGCGCGTAGCTCGCCCCTTCCGCCTCGCGCAGCCGCTCGAACAGGCGCACGCGGAAGATGTTGGCGGCGAGGGCGAGGGCGCGGCGCTCGCGCAGCCGCTCGGTGCCGCCCAAGGTCGACCAGCCGATCATCGCATAGGCCTGGTCGGCGGCGCCCTCGTGGGTGAAGGCGACCGGCCGCGGATTGGGCTCGGGCGGGCGCATGGCGAGCGACCCGGGGGGAATGCGGGGCTCAGGGCGGCGCGGCAGGGCGGCGATCGTCCGCCGCATCGCCTCCACCGCCGCCTCCAGCTCGACGTCGCCGACGATCACCGCATGGACCGGCCCTTGGGCCAGCAGCGGCTCGAAATAGGCGCGAAAGCCCTCGATCGTCGCTCCCGAAATGTCCTCGCGGCTGGCGGGTCGCGAGCGCGTGTCGCCGGGACGGACGATGCCGCCGAACTCGCGCTGGCCGCGCGCCGCCGCCGACGAGAAATGGAGGTTGAAGCTCTCGAGCGAGGCCGAGCGGAAGCGCGAGAACAAGGCCGGGTCCCAACGCGGATGCGCGACCTTGGCGGCGAGCAGCCGCAGCTCGTCGGTCAGCTCGGCGGGATTGGTCCGCCCGGAAAGGACGAAGGCATCCTCGTCGAGCGCGAAGGCCATGCTCATCCGGCGACCGGTCAGCATGCGCTCGACCGCGTCGAGATCGAATCCGGCCAGGCCCGACGGGCCGATCAGGCCGGCGAGCCAGGCGAGCGAGGGCCGGTCTGGCGCCATCGCCGCGAGGCCGCCGCCGAAGCGCAGCTGGACGTCGACCTCGCCGCGCTCGAACGCGGTGCGCTTGAAGGTGAGCGTCGCGCCGTTCTCGAAGCGGATGATGGTGACGCCGAGATCGGGAATCGTCTCGCGCGAGGTCTCGCGCCCGGGCGGGCCGAGCGCCGGCAGCTCGTCGAGGCTCACGCGCCGTTCCGCCTGCCGCTCCGCCGGCGCGGCGCGAAGCGCCGTCTCGAGGGCGGTTGAAAGCTCCGCCGTCGCGACCGGGTCGGGCGTCAGGAAGACGAGGTGGGGGCCGCTGCCCTCGAACAGACTGCGCATCCGCGCGCCGACCCGCGTCGGGATCATCAGGGGCGCCGCGCGCTCGAGGACCGCCTTCACCGTCTCCGCGCGCGCCACCACGTCGCGGTCGTCGATCGCGTCGATCATCTGGTCGGCATGTCCCTGCGACAGCCGCGTCGTCTCGGCGAGCACGGCGGCCCCGATCCCGGCGCGCATGTTCTGGAGCTCGCGCGCGATCTCGCTCTCGCTCGGCGGCGCGCGCATCGCGTCGGCGACGATCGCCCAGCTCTCGTTCAATGCCTCGCGCCAGCGCCCGCGATGGGCGGTGACGCTGAGCGAGGTCGCATCGCCCGCCTCGCGGGACCTCCCGATGCCGACCGATGCGCCGATGAAGGCGCCGCCCTGCCTGGCGCGCGCCTCGAGGCGGCGGTTGAGGATGCGGGTGGCGAGCGTCTCCTCGAGCTCGAGCTGCTCGCGCGCCTCGGTATGGGGAAGGGCCTCGTGCGGCCGCACCCAGAGCAAGGTCGCCGCGGTCGGCGCGCCGGGGCTGACCAGCGGCGCGACTCGCGGCGGCCCGCCGGCGACGCTTCCCAGCGCCGGTTCGGCCGGGGCCGGCCCCGCTCCCCGCCAGCCGCCGAAGCGGGCGCGGATCAGCGCCTCCATCTCCTCGGGCGCGGCATCGCCGACCATGACGATGGTGGCGCGCTCCGGCCGGTACCAGCGCCGGTAGAAGCCTTTCAGGCGCTCGGCATTGGCGGCGGCGAGCGTCTCGCTGCTGCCGATGATGTTCCTGTCGGCGATCCTGAGACCCCGCCAGAAGATCGAGCGGCTGAGATCGCCGAGCTGGGTCTGGAGCTCGGGCTGGCGCTCCTTCTCGGCGAGGATGACGCGGCGCTCGGCCTCGACCGTCGCCGGGTCGAACAAGGCCGACGATGCCATTTCCGAGAGCACTTGGAGGCTGGTGTCGAGCGATTCGCGGTCGTTCCTCGGCAAATCGAGCTGGTAGACGGTCTGGGTGGCGCCGGTCGTGGCATTGGTGTCGGAGCCGAAGCTGGCGCCGAGGCGCTGCCAGATGTGGCGCGCCTCGCGGTCGGCGAAGCTCGCCGTGCCGCGGAACAGCATGTGCTCGACGAAATGGGCCCAGCCCTGCTCCGCATCCTCCTCGTGCAGCGCGCCGACCTCGACTCGCATCCGGATCGAGACCTGCCCGGCGGGCAGGCCGTTCCTGCGCACTGCATAGCGCAGCCCGTTGGGCAGCGTCCCGAACCGCCACGCCGGATCGCGGGCGATGTCGCTCCCCCGGTAGAGCCAGTCGGCATCGCCCTGCTGGGCGGAGGCGGGCGCGGAGACGAGAAGCGCGAGCGCGAGGAGGAGGGAGCGGAGCAGGGGCATGGAATTCCTTCGGGAAGAGCGGCGCTCTTACTCGATCCTCCCCGGGACGGGGAGGGGGACCATGCGCAGCATGGTGGAGGGGGTTCCGAGGCTCGTACCAACCCCCTCCACCGCGCTTCGTGCGGTCCCCCTCCCCGTCCCGGGGAGGATCCGGACCGCACCTCCCCCCACCCCGCTTGACTCTCGCTGAACGGTGCGGAACATAATGCGAACACATGACTCCGATTCGCACCCTGCCCACGGCAGCTCGTTTGGCCGAGCTTCGCGCCGAGATCGCCGCCCTTGCGGAGACGGCGCGCGGCGGCGCGCGCCTGTCCCTGCCGTTCGGGCTCGATGCGATTGATCGCCGCCTCGCCGGCGGCGGACTCGCCGCCGATGCGCTCCACGAAGCGGCCGGAACCGCGCCCGGGATGAGCGACGAGGCGGCGGCGACCTTGTTCATAGCCTCGATCGCGGCGCGGCGGGCGGGCGGGGAGGGCACCGTGCTCTGGGCGCTCTCCCGCCGCGATCTGTTCGCGCCGGGCCTGGCGCAGGCCGGCCTGTCTCCGGCGCGCCTCCTTTACGCCGAATGCCGGCGCGACGAGGAGGTGCTGGCGGTGATGGAGGAGGGCCTGCGCCATGGCGGTCTCGCCGCCGTCGTCGGCGAGGTCGGCCGCGTCACCATGACCGCGACCCGCCGCCTCCAGCTCGCCGCCGAGGAAGGCGGGACCATGGCTTTGATGCTCAAGCGGTGGCGCAAGTCCGGCGAGGATCCTTTGGCCTTGCCTTCCGCCGCCGTCACTCGCTGGCGCCTCGCCTCGATCCCGTCCGAGCGCCTCCCGGTGCCCGGCGTCGCCCGCGCCCGCTGGCGCCTCGCCCTCGATCGCCAGCGCGGCGGCGAACCCTTCAACCTTATCGTGGAGGCCCCCGATGAAACGGCTCGCCTCGCTCTACCTTCCGGAGCTCGCGATCGAGCGGCTCAGGAGAGACGAGCGGCCTAAGGGGGGCGGGGGGAAGGGTTCGGAAAAATCCTCCCCTGCATCTGCAGGGGAGGGGGACCAGCCGAAGGCTGGTGGAGGGGCGCGAGCGCAGCGAGCGTCTTCTTCGGAAAGCGACAAAGACGGCGGCTTCGCCGCCGCCCCTCCACCGCACTTCGTGCGGTCCCCCTCCCCCGGAAATCCGGGGGAGGATTTGGACCCCGCTTCCCTCGTCCCCTGCTCCTGCCCCAACACCCCCGGCTGGCGCCCCGGCGCCCGCTGGGCGCAGGCGGAGGTGGAAAGATCCTCCCCGGGACGGGGAGGGGGACCGCCGGCGCAGCCGGTGGTGGAGGGGGTTCCGAGACCTGCAACGAACCCCCTCCACCATGCTTCGCATGGTCCCCCTCCCCGTCCCGGGGAGGAATCATCCCCCATCGTCACCGCCCTTCGCGCCGGCAACCGCCAGCTCCTCGCCGCCGCCTGCCCGCGCGCCCGTGCCCTCGGCCTCGCGCCGGGCATGCCGCTCACCCAGGCGCGCGCGCTCGTCCCCGGCCTCGACATATGCGACGCGCAGCCGGAAGCCGACGCCGCCTTGCTCGAGCGGCTCGCCTCGTTCGCCGCCCGGCGCTGGACGCCGCGTGCCGCACTCTCGCCGCCGGACGGCCTGTTCCTCGATCTTACCGGCACCGCCCATCTGTTCGGCGGCGAGGAGGCGATGTGCCGCCGCATCCTCGGCTTTTGCGCACGCGCCGGCTTCACCGCCCGCATCGCCGTCGCCGGGACCTGGGGCGCCGCTCACGCCCTCGCCCGCTTCTCTCGCGGCCCCCTCACCCTCTGCCCCAACGGCGCCGAGGCGCAGGCGGTCGCGCCGATGCCGCTCGCCGCGCTCCGGATCGGCGAGGAGGCGCTGGGCGCCGCCCGCCGCCTCGGCCTCGAGCGGGTCGGCGAGCTCTTCGCCATGCCGCGCGCGCCGCTCCAGCGCCGCTTCGGCAAGGCGCTGGTCGAGCGGCTCGATCAGGCGATCGGACGCGCCTCCGAAGCCGTGGATCCGGTCGTCCCCGAAGAGGCTCCGCAGGCCCTGCTCCGCTTCGCCGAGCCGATCGCGAGCGCCGAGGCGATCGCCGCCGCTTTCTCGCGCCTGATGGCGGACCTGACCGACGCTCTGGCGAAACGCGCTCTCGGCGCCCGCGCGGTCGCGCTCGTCTGCCTGCGCGTCGACAAGGAGGAGCAGCGCATCGCCGTCGGCACGGCGCGGCCGACGCGCGACGCCTCGCATCTCCTCCGGCTGATGCTGCCCAGGATCGAGGAGATCGAGCCCGGCTTCGGCATCGACGAGATGCGGCTCGCCGCCTTGCGGGTCGAGCCGCTGGCGGCGCAGGCCCTTGCGGGGCCGCTCGCGGGGGAGAAGCCGGCGCCGGATCTCTCCTTCCTCATCGACCGCCTCGCCGGCCGCCTCGGCGCGCGGCGGCTGTTCCGCTTGGGCGCGGTGGAGAGCGACGTCCCCGAGCGCAGCGTCCGCCGCCTCTCGCCGCTCGCCGGGCCGCTGGAGTGGCCGAAATGGCCGCGCCCGGTGCGCCTGCTCTCGCCGCCCGAGCGGGTCGAAAACGTCGTCGCCTTGCTCCCCGATCTTCCGCCGCGCCGCTTCACCTGGCGCGGCCTCGCCTACCGGGTGCGCGCCGCCGACGGCCCCGAGCGCATCCACGGCGAATGGTGGCGGTCGCGGGAGGAGGCCGATGCGGTGCGCGACTATTTCCAGGTCGAGGACGAGGAGGGCGCAAGGTTCTGGCTGTTCCGCCGCGGCGACGGCGTCGACGGCCGCACCGGCGACTTGAGCTGGTACCTCCACGGCGTGTTCGGGTGATGTGGCAGAGGAGGATAGACGCGAAAACCGCTAGCCCTGAGCTTGTCGAAGGGCGGATTGCAGCGCTCTGCACCCCGGGCTTCGACAGGCTCAGCCCTAGCGGCTTTCTCTGACCTTCATCCCATCCCCCATGTACACCGAGCTCCAAACCACCACCCATTTCAGCTTCCTGCGCGGCGCCTCGTCGCCGGACGAATTGTTCGCGGCCGCGGCCTTTCTCGGCCTCCCCGCGCTCGGCGTCGCCGACAGGAACAGCGTCGCCGGCATGGTCCGCGCCTGGGAAGCGGCGAAGGCGACCGGCGTGCGCCTGATCGCCGGCTGCCGCCTCGACCTCGCGGACGGCACCGGCCTTCTCGTCTATCCCGAGGACCGCCTGGCCTGGTCGCGGCTCACCCGCCTGCTCTCGATCGGCAAGGCGCGCGCGGGCAAGGGCAAATGCGAGCTCCACTGGAGCGACGTCGAGGCGCACGCCGAAGGCCTCGTCGCCGTCCACCTCCCCGGCGAGGCGGACGAGGCCAATGCCGCCCTGCTCGCACGCGTCGGCCGCACCTTCGGCGACCGTGCCTACCAGGCGCTGACCTTCCGCCGCCGCCCCGGCGACGCGGTCCGCCTTCACGCCCTCGACGCGCAGGGCCGCGCGGCGCGGGTCGCATCGGTCGCGTGCGGCGACGTCCTCTACCATGCGCCCGATCGCCGCATGCTCCAGGACGTCGTCACCGCGATCCGCGAGAAATGCACGATCGACGCGCTCGGCTTCCGCCGCGAGCGCAATGCCGACCGGCATCTGAAGGGCCCGGACGAGATGGCGCGCCGCTACGCCGCTTTTCCGCACGCTTTGGCCGCCGCCGCACAGATCGCGCGCCGCTGCACCTTCGATTTGAAGGAGCTGCGCTATCAATATCCCGAAGAGGCCGTGATCCCCGGTTTGACGTCGCAGCAGGCGCTCGAGAAGCTCGCCTGGGACGCGGCCCGCGAAAAGCATGGCGACGCCGTCCCCCCCGCGCTCGCCAGGCAGCTTCGCCACGAGCTGAAGCTGATCGGCGAGCTTGGCTACGCACCCTATTTCCTCACCGTTTTCTCGATCGTCCGCTTCGCCCGCTCGAAGGGCATACTCTGCCAGGGCCGCGGCTCGGCGGCGAACAGCTGCGTCTGCTTCCTGCTCGGCATCACCTCGATCGATCCCATTCGCCACGAGCTCCTGTTCGAGCGCTTCGTCTCGTCCGAGCGCAAGGAGCCGCCCGACATCGACGTCGATTTCGAGCATGAGCGGCGCGAGGAAGTGATCCAGTGGATCTACGAGACCTACGGCCACCACCGCGCCGCTCTGACCGCGGTGGTATCCCGATACCGCTCCCGCGGCGCGGTCCGCGAGGTCGGCAAGGCGCTCGGCCTGCCCGAGGACATGACCGCGGCTCTGGCCGGCCAGGTCTGGGGCTGGTCGAACGACGGCGTCGCCGAGCGCCACGCCGCCGAATTGGGCCTCGACCTCTCCGACGACCGCCTCTCGCTCACCCTTGATCTCGCCCGCCAGCTAATCAACGCTCCGCGGCACCTTAGCCAACATCCGGGCGGCTTCGTCCTCACCCAGGACCGCCTCGACGACCTCGTCCCGATCGAGCCGGCGGCGATGGCGGAGCGCCGCGTCATCGAATGGGACAAGGACGATATCGACGCTCTGGGCTTCATGAAGGTCGACGTGCTCGGCCTCGGCATGCTCGGCTGCATGCGCCGCGCCTTCGCTCTCCTCGCCGACCACAAGGGCGTCTCGATCGGCATGGCCGACCTCCAGAAGGACGATCCCGTAGTCTACGAGATGATTCAAAAGGCCGACACGCTGGGCGTCTTCCAGATCGAGAGCCGTGCGCAGATGAACATGCTGCCGCGGATGAAGCCGAAGGAATTCTACGACCTCGTCATCGAGGTCGCGATCGTCCGCCCCGGGCCGATCCAGGGCGACATGGTCCATCCCTATCTGAGGCGCCGCGAGGGCAAGGAGCCGGTCGAATACCCGTCCGAGGAATTGCGCCAGGTGCTCGGCAAGACGCTTGGCGTGCCGCTCTTCCAGGAGCAGGCGATGAAGGTCGCCATCGTCGGTGCCGGCTTCTCGGCGGCCGAGGCCGACCAGCTCCGCCGCGCCATGGCGACGTTCAAATATACGGGCGGCGTCAGCCATTTCCACGACAAGCTGATCGCCGGCATGATCGCCAACGGCTATTCCGAGGACTTCGCGACGCGCACCTTCAAGCAGATCGAGGGCTTCGGCAGCTACGGCTTCCCCGAGAGTCATGCGGCGAGCTTCGCCAAGATCGCCTATGCGTCCTGCTGGATGAAGTGCCACCATCCCGAAATCTTCTGCGCGGCTCTTTTGAACGCCCAGCCCATGGGGTTCTACGCCCCCGCCCAGATCGTGAGGGATGCACGCGAGCACGGGGTGGAGGTGCGCCCGGCCTGCGTCAACCAGAGCCGCTGGGACTGCACGCTGGAGGATGGATCCTCCCCCAGCTTGCTGGGGGAGGGGGACCATGCGAAGCATGGTGGAGGGGCCCGCAGCGAAGCTAAGGGTTCGTCTTCGCGCTTCGCGCTCAGCCCCTCCACCGCCTGCGGCGGTCCCCCTCCCCGAGACAAGCTCGGGGAGGATCTTCTTCCCTCATCCCTCCTCCCCCTCCGCCTCGGTCTCAGGATGGTGAAGGGCCTCGCCAACCTCCACGCCGCCATGATCCTCGCCGCCCGGGCCGAGCGGGACTTCGACAGCGTCGAGGACGTCTGGCGCCGCTCGGGCGTGCCGGTCGCGGCGCTGGAGAAGCTCGCCGACGCCGACGCCTTCGCCTCGCTCGGCCTCGACCGGCGCCAGGCCCTGTGGCGGGTGCGCGGCCTGGGCGACGCGCCGCTTCCCCTCTTCGCCGCCGCCGACGCGCGCGATCGCGAGCCCGAGGTCGTCCTCACGGCGATGAGCGAGGGGCGCGAGGTGGTGGAGGACTATCGCTCGCTCCAGCTTAGCTTGCGCGCCCACCCGCTGCACTTCCTGCGCCCGCAGCTCGACGCACGCAGCATCACAACCTGCGCGGGCCTCCGCGACGTGCGCGACGGCCGTAAGATCGAGGTCGCCGGCATCGTCCTCGTCCGCCAGCGCCCGGGCGCCGGCAATGTGACATTCATCACCATCGAGGACGAGACCGGCGTCGCCAACATCATCATCTGGCAGCGCCTGTTCGACGTCCACCGCCGCATCGTCCTCGGCGCGGCGATGATAAGCGTGAAGGGCCACGTCCAGCGCGAGGGGGAGGTGATCCACGTCATCTCCGACCGGCTCGAGGACATGATGCCCCTCCTCCATTCCGTCGCCGCGATGGACTTCCCGCATCGCCCCAGCCCCGGCGACGGCGCCAGCTTCGGCGGCCCCGATCCGCGCCATCGCCCGAAGCGCGCGCCGCCAGGGCCGGTGATCGAGGTTCGGAGCCGCAACTTCCATTGACCCTTCCAAGCCGCTAGGAAGGCGCACGAATTTCCTGGAGCCCTCCCAATGTCCCTCACCGCCGCCGCGCTCGCGGCCGCTCTCCTCCTCGCCGTCCAGACGACGCCGCCTCCGCCGCCGATCGGCCAGCGCGACGTTGCGCCGCAGCAATTGCTCGGCGAGGCGCAGACCGGCGACGTCATGGCCGAGATCGACGCTTTGGCCGCAGCCGTCGCGGCGCATCCGCTGGGCACGCCCGAGAATCCCGTGCGGGTCGGCGGCCCCGACGGCGAGCGCGCCTATCTCGCGCGCCTGCGTTGCGCGAACGGCGAGGCGCCCGCGGTCGGCGAGCGCCGCGCCGCCGGCGTCGGCGCCTACGGATCGATCGTCGCGTCCTACGCGCTCGATTGCGGCGCCGCTGCCCCGGGCCGCGCCTCGCTCGTCCTCGACATGTACCATTCGGAGCATCGCGAGACCCGCGCCCCCGCCGGCTTCGCCATCATACCCTGAAGAATGCGGCGATGCGGAAGATCCTGAGGCGGCTCGGCACGGCGATCCTGTTCTTCGTCATCGCCCTTTCGCTCGCGCCATCGCTGATTCCGCCTTTTCTCGACCGCATCTATTATGAGGGCTCGCCCAGCGGCCATTTCGACGGCCAGCGCTTCTTCAATCCGGGCTCCGAGCCCGGCCCGGCTGCCAGCACGCCGCACCGCTTCATGAACCGCCTCGTCCACCCCGCCGCCAAGGCGCGCTGGCCGGAGAGCGTGCCGGTGCGCCAGACGGTGCCGCCGCGGCGCGTCGAGGGCGAAGAGATGCGTGTGACCTGGATCGGCCACGCCACCGTCCTCATCCAGACGCAGGGTCTCAACATCCTCACCGATCCGGTCTGGTCGGAGCGGACCTCGCCGCTCTCCTTCATCGGCCCGAAACGGGTGCGCGCACCCGGCGTGCGCCTGGAGGATTTGCCGAAGATCGACCTCGTCCTCGTCAGCCACAATCATTACGACCATATGGACACGAGCACGCTCCGCCACCTGTGGCAGCGCGACCGGCCGCTGATCGTCACCAGCCTCGGCAACGACCGCCTGCTGCGCAGCTCGGGCATCGCCGCGACGGCCCGCGACTGGGGCGGAAGCGTCCGCGCCGGTCCGGCCGAAGTGGTGGTCGAGCGCGTCCACCACTGGTCGAGCCGCTGGGGCACGGACCGGAACCGGGCGCTCTGGTCCGGCTTCACGATCCGCCTGGCCGGCGGCAACGTCTTCTTCGCCGGCGATACCGGCTACGGCGACGGCTCCTGGCCGCGCGAGGCGGCGCGGAGCGGACCCGTCCGGCTCGCGATCCTGCCGATCGGCGCCTACGAGCCGCGCGACTTCATGAGGGACAATCATGTCGACCCGGCCGAGGCGGTTGCGGTCTTCGAGGCGTTGCGGCCAGGCATGGCGCTCGGCATGCACTGGGGCACGGTCCAGCTCACCTTCGAGGCGATCGACGCGCCGCCTCGCCGCCTCGCCGAGATCCGGCGTGCGCGCGGGATTGCCGACGATCGCTTCGTCGCGACCGAGGTCGGCCGAACCTTCAGCGTTCCTCCGCTGGCCCCGGCACGATGATCCGCAGCGCCCCGGGGCGGATGCGGTAGCGCAGCGGAGTCGCGATCTGGACTGTCTCGCCATCGAGAGAGACGGTCAGCGAGGCGCGGCGCGAGCGGACCACGACCTCCTCGATCCCGGTGAGGCTGACGAAATCGCGCTGCTTGCTAAGGCCGATCAGGCCGCGCAGGCCGAGACCGAGGAAATGGAGCCGCCCGCGCACCAGGGGCGCGTAAATGCAGAGTTCCCCGCGATCGAGCGCGCTACGCCGGCCGAGGCCGAGCAGGCTCGTCTCGTAGACATTGTTGCCGACGAACAGCAGCGGGGTCTCGATCGGCCCGCGGACCGCACCGAGGTCGACCGTCAGACGGTGGAGGGAGAAGCGGCGCAGGGCGCCGAGGCTGGCCACGAGCATGGCCAGCCGCTTGGAGCGGCCGCGCCGCGCCTGCAGCTCCTCGCGGCCGCGAACCATGCGCGGATAGAGGCCGATTGCGCTATTGTTGGCGAAGACGCGGCCGTTGACCTCCGCGACGTCGATGTCGCGAGTGGCGCCTCCGGCGATCGCCGCCACCGCTTCGTCGAGATCGGTTGGAATGCCGGCGTCGCGGGCGAGGTGGTTGAGCGTGCCGAGCGGAACGAGACCGAGCGGCCTTCCCGTCCCCGCCAATTGACCTGCGGCGCAGCTCATCGTGCCGTCACCGCCGCCGGCCACGACCGCGTCGAGGCCGGGCGCTTCCGCGGCTTCTCGAAACTCCTTTGCGAGGCTCTCGCCTTCCACGACGCGGACGTCGGCCTCGATGCCGTGGCGAAAAAATGCGGCGTCGAGCCGCGCGCCGGGGTCCGCACCGCTTTTTGCCAGAAGGGTGCCGCCGCCGCGGTTGACGATCGCGCGGACCCGCATTCGCTCAGGCCGGGCCGAGCCTGAAGACGCAGAGCTTGTTGCCGTCGGGATCGCGGAAATAGGCGCCGTAAAAAGCCGTCGGGCCCTCCGGCGAGCGCAGGCCCGGACCCCCTTCGTCGCGGGCGCCGAGCGCGATCGCCTTGGCATAAAGCGCGTCGACCTTCTCGCGCGTGTCGACGACCAGGGCCGCCATGTTGCCGTTGCCGGCGACCGCAGGGCCACCGTCATAGGGCCGAATAACGGCGAGGCCGGGCCTGCCGAAGCCGGTGCCGTAGAGAGTAAAATCGTTGTCGGGGAGCTGCATCAGCCGTTTCGCACCGAGCTCGGCGAGGAGGGCGTCGTAAAAAGCGCGCGCCCGATCGATGTCGTTCGTGCCGAGGGTGACGTAGCCGATCATTTCGCCGCTGCTCCTTGCCTGCATTCGCCGATGCGGCGGCCGACGTGGCGGCCGCGGATGGTCATCACCTCGCCGTATCCGGGAGTCTGGATCTCGGATTCGAAGTCGAAGCGCTCGGGCGTGTAGCGTCCGGTGAGGGTAGCGCGAGTCTCGCCTTCGGGATGGGCACAGATCGTGGTGCCCTCGAGGCGGCCGCCACGCATCGCGAAGCCGCGGTGCGTGCAGCGGCTGCCGGCCGAATTGAGAAAGCCGCCGTCCGGCCGCGCCGCCCGCTCGGGGGTGATGCAGTGGCGCCGGACAGGGCGCCTGCCCTTGATCCCCTCCGCCATCTCGTGCGGCAGCCGAGGCTGGCTCGCCGCGAGGATCTCGCTGTTCACCTCCCAGAGTCCAGGGCGGATCTCCACCCGGGCGAGGTCGCGGGCGATGTCGTCGCGGGCGGAGGAGCCGATATTCTCCTCGGCCGCGTTGCCGACCTCGCCGCCCCCGCTGCAGGAGGCGAGGGCAAGGAACGCGGCACAGCTTGCGGCGTGCCGCGTCACCTGGCCTTCTGACTGTTGCCGGCGCCCTCCTCGGCGGTGCACTGGCCGGTGCGGCGGCCCTGGGCGCGGGCGGACAGGGTCACGTCGCCGTCGCTGACCAGGCGGGTCAGCATCTGGACGGTCCCCTGGTAGCTGGTCGCCGTCATATCGAGCTCGACGCTGATCTCGACTTCGCCGACGCCGGCGCGCCGGCAGGTCATGCCCGAGACGAGGCGCCCGTTGCGCATCGAAAAATTGTCGATCCAGCGGCAATTCGTGAAATCGTCGCCTACGAAGAGCTCCGGCGGCGGCCGGGTCGTGTCCCCGGGCCCGATGCAGGCTGCGCCTTCGACTCGGGTGCCGTTGGGCATGTTCAGCCGCGGCCGCCCCTCGTCGGCGCGGCGGAAGTTGAAGACTTCGAGGCTCGACTGCCACTGGCCGGCCTCGAAAGCCTGGGCGGCGGGCGGCGCCTTCGCCTTCTTTTCGGGCTCGCTGCCGCATCCCCCCAAGGCGGCGACCGCCGCCGCCGCCGTCAGCGCGACAAGCGCATTTCGTTTCGTCATCGGGACCACCTCTTCATGATCGCGCGCACGCTAGCGCCCACCGGCCTGAATGACCATATGGCTGCCATGGCGATCGCGATCAGGACCGGGCTCGAGGAGCCCGAAACGGGGCAGGACTTCGTCCCGCACCGCCCCCAACGGCCCGAAAAGGCGGAAGGCGGGAAACGCCTGCGCATCGTCTCCGATTATTCGCCGTCGGGCGACCAGCCGCAGGCGATCGCTGAGCTGGTCGAGACCGCTTTGTCGGGCGAGCAGACCCAGGTCCTGCTCGGCGTTACCGGCTCGGGCAAGACCTTTACCATGGCCAAGGTCATCGAGGAGCTGCAGCGACCCGCCCTCGTCCTCGCGCCCAACAAGATCCTCGCGGCGCAGCTCTACGGGGAGTTCAAAAGCTTCTTCCCCGACAATGCCGTCGAATATTTCGTCAGCTATTACGATTACTATCAGCCCGAGGCCTACGTCCCGCGGACCGACACCTACATCGAGAAGGAAAGCTCGGTGAACGAGGCGATCGACCGCATGCGCCACTCCGCCACACGTTCGCTGCTCGAGCGCGACGACGTCATCATCGTCGCCTCGGTCTCCTGCCTGTACGGTATCGGCTCGGTCGAGACCTATTCGGCGATGGTCTTCTCGCTCAAGAAAGGGGAGACGGTCGACCAGCGCGAGATCATCAGGAAGCTCGTCGCCCTCCAGTACAAGCGCAACGACCAGGCCTTCACACGCGGCAATTTTCGCGTGCGCGGCGACAATCTCGAAATCTTCCCGTCCCACTACGAGGACACGGCCTGGCGAGTGAATCTGTTCGGCGACGAGATCGAGGAGATCGTCGAGTTCGATCCGCTGACCGGCAAGAAGGTCGCCAGCCTCGATTCCGTCAAGGTCTACGCCAATTCGCACTATGTGACGCCGGGCCCGACGCTCAAGCAGGCGATGGAGGCGATCCGCCATGAGCTGACCGAGCGGCTGAAGGAGCTCGTCGCAGAAGGCAAGCTGCTCGAGGCGCAAAGGCTCGAGCAGCGCACCAATTTCGATCTCGAGATGATCGCGGCCACCGGCTCGTGCGCCGGCATCGAGAATTACAGTCGCTTTCTGACCGGCCGCCTCCCCGGCGAGCCGCCGCCGACCTTGTTCGAATATTTGCCGGAGAATGCGCTGCTCTTCGTCGACGAGAGCCACCAGACGGTGCCGCAGATCAGCGCCATGGCGCGCGGCGACCACAGGCGGAAGATCACGCTCGCCGAATATGGCTTCCGCCTGCCCAGCTGCATCGACAATCGCCCGCTGCGCTTCAACGAATGGGACGTGATGCGCCCGCAGACGGTTGCGGTCTCGGCGACGCCCGGCGGCTGGGAGATGGAGCAGACCGGCGGCGTCTTCGTGGAGCAGGTCATCCGCCCCACCGGCCTCATTGACCCGCCGGTCGAGATCAAGCCGGTCGAGGACCAGGTCCAGGACCTGATCAACGAGGCCCGGATCACGGCGAAGAAGGGTTACCGCACTCTGGTGACCACGCTCACCAAGCGCATGGCCGAGGACCTGACCGAGTTCATGCACGAGGCGGGGCTGCGCGTCCGCTACATGCATTCGGACGTCGAGACGCTGGAGCGCATCGAGCTCATCCGCGATCTGAGGCTCGGCGTCTACGACGTGCTCGTCGGCATCAACCTGCTGCGCGAGGGGCTCGACATCCCGGAATGCGGCCTCGTCGGCATCCTCGACGCGGACAAGGAAGGGTTCCTGCGCTCAGAGACCTCGCTCATCCAGACGATCGGCCGCGCCGCGCGCAACGTCGAGGGCCGCGTCATCCTCTACGCCGATCGCACCACCGGCTCGATGGAGCGCGCGCTGCGGGAGACCGACCGGCGCCGCCAGAAGCAGCTCGAATATAATGAGGCGCACGGCATCACGCCGACCACGATCAAGCGCGACATCCAAAACATCCTCGCCGACGTCTCCCAGCGCGACGCCGTGCTCATCGACACCGGCGACGAGGACCGCCCGCACTTGGTCGGCCACAACCTCAAGGCCTATATCGCCGACCTCGAAAGCCGCATGCGCAAGGCCGCCGCCGATCTTGAATTCGAAGAGGCCGGGCGTCTTCGCGACGAGATCCGCCGTCTCGAATCCGACGAGCTCGGCGTCCCCGACCACGAAAAGCGCGCGCCCCTCCTCGGCAACTCGACCGAGGGAAAGCCGGGCACGAGAAAGACGCGGTACGGAAAACAGCAGGCGATCCGGATGGGCAAGCGGATTGGGGGTCGGCGTTAGCGTATCCATTGACGGCGGGAGCTTTAGAGCACTATAGACCTAAAGCTCGGGAGGCCGCCGGTGCAGATAGATATCGATTTCGAAGTTTTTAAAGCGCTAACCGCCCTTCGAAAGCGCGAGAGCCACACTTACAACGATGTGCTCCGTGAGCTCCTGAAACTGGGCCCGAGCCCTAACCAGGCGGTCAGTGAGACAGCTTCTGCGAAGGGCCTCCTTCTGCGCGGAGGGCTCTTTTTGCCCGACGGCACTCGTCTTAGGGTGACATACAAGGGTATTGAGTACCTCGCGGAGATCCGCAACGGCCGCTGGATAGACCAAGCGGGAACAGAGCACGCAAGTCCTTCGTCCGCGGCGCAGCATATAACCCGGACCAACGTGAACGGCTGGCGGTTTTGGGAGGCAAAGCGTCCCAGTGACACTGACTGGCGCAAGCTCGACGCGCTGCTATAGTCGTCATGATCCGCACTCTTGCCGACGAGGAAACGGAGCGCATCTGGAACGGCGAACGGAGCCGTAAGCTGCCCTTCGACATTCAGAATGCGGCGCGTCGGAAGCTTCGCGCGATCAATCGCGCCCGAAAGCCGCATGACCTTCGCGTTCCCAGAGGCAACCGGTTCGAGGAGTTGAAGGGAGGCCGCAAAGGGACATATAGTATCCGCATCAACGACCAGTGGCGGATCACCTTCCGCTGGGTCGAGGGAGACGCGGACGATGTCCGGATCGAGGACTACCATCGCGGATGAGGACCGGTTGGATAACGTCCACCCCGGTGACATCCTGCGTGAGGATTTCCTGATCGGCTCTGAAATCCCGCTCGCCGAGGTCGCTACGGGGACCGGCCTGCCGGAGAGGCGGCTTCAGGCCCTCCTCGACGCTTCCGAGGACGTGGACGCCGATGCCGATCTCAGGCTCGCCCGCTACTTCGGCATGCCCGAAGGTTTTTTCCTTGGCTTGCAGAACGACTTCGACCTCGAGGAAGTGCGCCGCGCCCACGCCGGCGAGCTCGACCGCATCGTCCCCCGCGCCGCCTAGCCCGCCGCGCACCTCGCGGCTTGGCGGGCGCCCGGCAGGCGTTCGCGCAGCCAGGATCGCATGTTGGGATAGGTGGCCGCCAGCTCGTCATAGACGCGGCAGGCTTCGGGACGGCGCTCGAGCGCGACCAGGGCCTGGCCGAGGAAGAAGAGGCTGTCGGCGGCGCGCTCCCCTTCGGGATTGCCCTGGTAATTGGCGAGGAAGATGCGGGCCGCGGTGGCCGGCTTGTTGTCGTCCAGAAAGGCGCGGCCGGCGAGGTTGCTCGCCCAGCTCGCCCAGCGGCTGCGCGGATAGCGCTGGGCGACCTGCTGCAGCGTGACTTGCGCCTCTTCGTAGCGCCGCGCCTCCCAGAGGCGGAAACCGGCATTGTAGGCAGCCTCGGCCGCATCGCCGGAGCCGGCGCTTGCGGGCGCGGGATCGGGCGCGGCGGGCTCCGCGGCGGCGACCTGCACCGGTGCGGGTTGGGCGGCAACGACCTGGACCGGGGCGGCGGCCGGCGCAGGCTCGAGCCGGGCGAAACGGGCGGAGGCTTCCTGGCGGAAGCTGGCGAACGCCGCCTCCATCTGACGGGTGCGGTTGGAATTTTCCTCGATCGCGCCGGTAAGGGCGGCGAGCTGCGCCTCGAGCGCGTCGACGCGGGCGTTGAGATCCGCAACCGCGCTGTTGCCGGTGGGGCGCGCCCCGCCCGGCTGCTGCGCCTGCGGCCCGATCTCGGGCTCTACCTGTGGGATCTGGCCGCCCGGGAAAACACGGCGCTGGACGGCACGCAGCTGCTGCTCGAGCCGCTCGATGCGCTGCTCCGTGGTTTCGCGCGGCTGTGCTGCGGCCGGAAGCGCGGCTCCAGCGAGCAGGATCGCGGCAATGAGACGAATACGCATACCAGAACCCCCCAAGGTCACTGATCTCACGTGCTAATCTCAACCGGCGCCTGTCGCCAGCCTTAACTGCCTTTATTGCGCCGGAGGCTGCGCGGCTTGCGGTGAAGCGCCGCCCGCGCGCGCGACCAGGTCCTCGGGCCGGAGGCTGACATTCCCGACCGGCTGCCCGGACGGGCCGAGCTGCGGGATCTGGGTCTGTCCCACGGTCACGCGCAGGGCCTCGGGAGCGCCGACGCGGAGCACCGGCCGCTGCGCTGTCGCCGGCACCTGGAAGCTCTCGCCGGCGGCCAGCGTGCGCTCTGCGATCACCGCTCCGCCCTGCTCCGACACGCGCAGCCAGACCGGTGCCTGAGCCGTCAGCGTCACCGGCTGACCGGCAGCGGCCTGAGGCGAGGGCTGGGCAGGAGCTTGCTGCGGCACCGGCCGCGATGCCGTTGCGGCGTTCCGCTCCTCGGCGGCTACCTCCTCGCCGTCATCGACGCCGCTCCGGAAGAGAAGATAGCCGCCGATCAGCAGCACCGCGATCAGGACGGCGGCGATGGCGAGCCAGCGGGGCGGCACCCGTGCCGGGTCGGCCGGCTCATAATATTCGGGAGCCGGGCCAGGGCGCCGGCTGGCGCCGCCCAGCTGCTGACGTAGCTCCTGCCCGAGCGCGGCGCCGTCCAGCCCGACGATATTGCCGTAGGAGCGGACGAAGCCGATCGAATAGGTGATCGCGGGCAGAGCCTCCCAGTCGCCGGTTTCGATATGCTGTAGGTGGCGGACCGGAATCCGTGTCTGGCCCGCAATCTCGTCCAGGCTCAGCCCCTTCGCCTCGCGCGCCACTCTCAGGCGCTCGCCGATCGGCGCATCCGGCAAAAGTTCCTGGTCCGTCTCAGCCATCAATTCGCATCCAGTCCGGGCCAAAGCGTGTGATTGATCTGTATCACTCGAAGAAGGTGGGGGCTGTCAACCGCGCGGTCGCCGCGCACTTAGGCAGTTCGAACGCCCTCTTTGTCCGCCCACGCAGTTAGCGAGGCGCGCAGATTCGCGGGAGGCGCCGCCAGCAGTCGCTCCATCTCGGACATGATCGCCGCGCGGTCCAAGGAGCGGATCATCGCCTTGATCGGGCCGACTGCAACCGGGGTAATCGAGAAGCGCTCGAGGCCGATGCCGATCAGAGCCATGGCCTCGAGCGTCCTTCCGCCCATTTCGCCGCAAATGCCGACGGGGACGTCATGGGCCCGCGCCTCGGCAACGACCCGTCTGAGGAAGCGCAGGATGGCCGGCGACAGCCAGTCGTAGCGCTCGGCGAGCTTGGGATGCGCGCGGTCGGCCGCAAACAGGAACTGGGTCAGATCGTTGGTGCCGATCGACAGGAAATCGATCTTCGGAAGCAGAATGTCGAGGGTCTCGCCAAGCGCCGGCACTTCGAGCATCGCCCCGTAGCTCACCCGGTGCGGCAGGAGCTTCCTGCGCGCGCCCATCCGCGCCCGCTCCTCCTCGACGATCGCCTTGGCCTGGTCGAACTCCCAGGGCTCGGAAATCATCGGAAACATGACCTGGAGCTCGCGGCCGGCGGCGGCTTCGAGCAAGGCCTGGGCCTGCGCCCGCATCAGCCCGTCGCGGTCGAGGGCGAGGCGAATCGCCCGCCACCCCATGGCCGGGTTCTCCTCATGCTCGCCGTCCGCGCCGTCGAGATACGGGAGGGCCTTGTCGCCGCCGACGTCGACGGTGCGGAAGATGACCGGCTTGGCGCCGGCCGCGTCGAGCACCGCCTTGTAGAGCTTCTGCTGGCTTTCGCGGCCGGGAAAGCCGGCCGAGATGAGAAACTGGAACTCGGTGCGGAACAGGCCGATGCCGTCGGCGCCGACGGCATCGAGCGCCTCGGCGTCGTCGCGCAGGCCGGCATTGACCATGACGACGATCCGCGCCCCGTCCTTGGTCACCGGCGGCACGTCGCGCAAGGCGGCGAACTCGGCGCGGCGCTTGGCGGTCGCCGCGAGCTTGGCCTTGAACGCCTCCTTGACAGCCGGCGTCGGCCGGACGAACGCAGCCGCCTCGCCGCCGTCGAGCAGGACATAGTCGCCCTCTCCGATCGCCTGACGGACGCTCTTCACCCGCCCCAGCATCGCCACGCCCATCGCTCGCGCGACGATGGTGACGTGCGCGGTCAGCGATCCTTCCTCGAGAATCACCCCCTTGAGACGCCTGCGGTCATATTCCAGCAGCTCTGCAGGGCCGAGGTTGCGCGCGATCAGGATCGCGTCCTGCCTCAAACCCATCTGCGCCGCTGTCCCGAGCTGCCCCGAGACGATGCGCAGCAGGCGGTTCGACAGATCGTCGAGATCGTGCATTCGGTCCTGGAGCAGGGCGTCGTCGATCTGGCGCATGCGCATCTGCATGCGCTGGCGGACGCGTTCGATCGCTGCTTCGGCGGTGAGGCCGCTGTCGATCGCCTCGTTGATCCGCCGCGCCCAGCCTTCGTCGTAAGCGAACATCTTGTAGGTCTCGAGGACCTCGTGATGCTCGCCGCCGGTGCCGAACTCGGCGGCATTGGTCATCGCATCGATCTGCTCGCGCATCTTGCGGAAGGCCGAATAGACGCGGTGGCGTTCGGCCTCCGTATCCTCGGCGACAGTATGCTCGATGAGGATCCGCGGCTGATGGAAGACGGCGTAGCCGCGGCCCATGCCGGTGACGAGGCGCAGCCCGGTCAGCCGCTGCGGCCCGTCTTCCCGCGCCGAAGAAGACGAGCTCTTCGCCTTGTCGGCGAGGCCGGCATTGGCGATGAGCTCGGACAGCACCATCGCCACGGTCTGCAGCGCCTCGATCTCGACGTCGTCATAGGCGCGCGGATCGGCATGTTGGACGGCGAGCACTCCGATGGCCCGCTCCTTCCGGATGATCGGAACGCCGGCGAAGCTGTGGAACAGCTCCTCGCCCGTCTCCGGCCGAAACGCGAACTCGGGATGGCTGGTTGCCTCGGCCAGGTTCAGCACGTCGACGTTTCTGGCGATCGTGCCGACCAGGCCCTCGCCGGCGGCGAGCTTGGTGACGTGGACCGCCTCCTGCTTGAGGCCGACGGTAGCGAACAATTCGAGCAGCCCGTCGCGCAGCAGGTAGATCGAGCAGACCTCGCTCGACATCGCCTCTGCGATGATCTTGACGACCTTGTTGAGCTTGGCTTGGGCCGAAGCGCGCGAAGCCATCACGTCGTGCAGCCCGGTCAGGATCTCGCGCGAGGAGGCGACGGAAGCGGTCGGCATGACCGGAGCGGTAGCAGGAAGGCGGCTGGCGTCCAATCGCCCTGAGGCTTGACCTGCGCTCGCGGCCGTGCGGTGAGTGGTCGATGCTCCTCGCTGCCCTGATGATGCTTGCGGATGCGCCTTCGGGCGTCGCCGGCGAGGCTGCGCGCGGGGTACAGGCGCAGGTCGCGGCGTGGAACCGGGGCGACCTCGAAGGCGCGCTCGCCGCCTATTGTCCGGAGCGTCGCATCACCTGGGTCAATCGCGGCGGCGTGACGCGCGGCTTCGACGAATTCGCCGCCTCCATGCGGCAGGACTTCTCCGACCGCGGCTCGATGGGACGGTCCGAGGCGGAGCTGCTCGAGACGCGGCCGGTCGGTCGTCGGTCGGCGCTGGTCGTGCTCAGATGGTCGATCACGCGCGACGGCCGGCGGCTGATGGGCGGCGTCTCGACCCAGCTCTGGGAACGCTGCCGCGGCCGCCTGCGCATCACCCTAGAGCATGCGAGCTAGGTTCATCGACATTTGAGATTCTCAGCTGTGATGCGTGAGCCAGAGGGCCAGCGCACCAATACGCTGTGTCAGTATACGCATCGGGGCGGCATGCAGGGCGCGCCGGACAGCGTGCCAAATCGCTCGGCAATCAGGGCACGCATGGCCGCGAGAGCCTGCGCCAAGTCGGGCGACGAGGCGCGAAGCTCGCTGATATATCGGGCGCGATTCGCCGCGATATGGTCTGCACGCTTGGACTGCTCGGCCTGCGCCGTAGCGCCTGGAAGCGTAGTCGCGATGCTGAGCTCCGATCGGCCCTCGAACTGTTGGACGAGCAGATCGATCAGCGCGCCGGCGTCGCTGGGCAAATCGGCTAAGCGATTTTGACGCGTCATATCAGGGTCGGAAGCCAGCCCTTCCTCGTTGCGGATCGTTACCTCCCAACCTTCGGTCTCGATCAGCCAGCGAACGAGGCCATCGTCGCTTGTGAAGCTCAACCGAACGTTTCCTGTCGACGTAGGCAGGAGCGACGGCGTCTCGGGAACGGCATGGAGCGTCGCGTCGAGCGACCAACCGCCGAAGTGCTGGGTCGGTGCGTCCTCCCGGCCCGGGAAGACGCGAAACGCAGCGTACTGACTGTTCTGATGATAGAATGCCTCGCCGTGGATAAGCGTCGCCAGCACCCAGCCAGTGCGGTCGATCAGCTCTGCGCGGCCGTTCTCGATTACCTGAGCCTGACCGAACGCATCAAAGTCGTATGAGGAGGTGAAGCGCGGCGGGAAGGCCCACTCGCCATCTGCACGAATGAACCCGGCGCGGTCACCTTCGCTCGCGGCGGCCAAGCCGTGGTGATCGAAGCCACCCACTTGCGAAAAGCGTGCGGGGATCACGATCGCACCGGTATTGGCGTCCGCGAAACCATAGCGAGCGGTGGTCGCGTCCTGGAAGCGGACGAGTCCGTTGGCGCCAACGCCCCAGGCAATCACGCCAGGTGCGAAGCGCGTTACCACCGTGCCCGTGGCATCAATGTAACCGACCTCGCGAGGACCAAAGGCAACGCGCGCGAGCCCGGCAGGCGCGTCGATCCCACCGTCAGACCGATCCCCGGTGAAGTTGCCGGCGTGGGTGAAGCGCTCGGGAATCACAAAGCGCCCGCTATGATCGATATAGCCCCAGTGCCCGTCCCGGCCGTAGCCGCCGTTCGTGGTCGCCGGGGCGAGGCCGTTTGGCGCAAAGGCTCCGATTCCCCGAAACGAAGCGGGATGACCTCCCGCCCCGTGCGATCGATCGCGCCAAAGCGGCCCGCACGACTTACCCCTGTAAGCGCGGCGCCCCGGAAAGGCCTGATTATGTCATATTGTGGTTCAACTACGAACGATCCGCTGCGGTCGATCATACCGAATACATTGCCAAATCCCGACGAGTGGCTAGCCTGCACAATTGCAAGCCCGTCAGCGTCGAAGCTTTGCGCGCCGGCGAAGCGCGGCGTGATCAAGATGCGGCCAGTGTGATCTGCATAGCCCCATTCATCGCCGACGCGGACAGGCTCGGGCCCGTGCGCGAAGAGTTCGCGGTCGTAGCTAGCGTCCGCAACCCCGTCGAATATCAAGCCGGTGGTCGCTCGGGTGCGCAGGTTTAGATAGCCGGCTTTTCCCCGTCGCGAGACCGCCACCCAATCTCCTTGGAAAAGGGCAGATCCGGTCTCCCAGGTAGCGGGCTCAACCACCTGACCGCTACGATCGACATAGCCCGTCAGCGGAACGCGCCGGGGTGCCTGAGCTTGCACGGCCGTCGCCAGAAGCAGAGCGAGCAAGAGAACGAATTGCTTCATGCGCCCATCATGCACAGGATTGGGCAATTGGAAAGGTGAGCGGGTGGGCGTTTCTCACTATAGCTGCTCCGCTCCCGAAGGCCCGGAAAATCGCCCATGGCGGTCGACGAGGATCCGTTCGACGGCCCGGCCGACCTCGCCGACATCATCGCCGCCGCGAAGGACATGCGTCCAGCCGCGGACGCCGACTGGCACTAGCGAAGCTAGGCGTGTGCGCTGCGGCGTTCGAGCGCGTGGGCGGCTTCGTCGACGAGCTGGGCGACGATCTCCGCGACGCTCTGCTCGCTCTTCACCATGCCGACCGACTGGCCCGCCATGACCGAGCCGGTCTCGACGTCGCCGTCGATGACCGCGCGGCGGAGGGCGCCGGCCCAGTAATGCTCGATCTGGAGCTGCGCTTCCATCATCTCGACCTCGCCGCGGTCGAGGAGGTCGGCGACCTCGCGTTGCTTGGCGGCGAAGCTCTCCATCTCGCGGTTCTTCAAGGCGCGGACGGGGATCACCGGGAGGCGCGGGTCGATCTGCACCGAGGTGATCGCGTCGCGCGCCGAGGCGCGGATGAAGGCCTTCTTGAAATTGGGGTGGGCGATGCATTCGTGGCTGCACACGAACCGGGTGCCAAGCTGAACGCCGACCGCGCCCATTTCGAGATAGCCGGCGATGAGGCCGCCATGGCCGATCCCGCCGGCAACGAAGATCGGCGTCTCGGCGGCGAGCGGCGGCAAGATCTCCTGGGCGAGCACCGAGGTCGAGACCGGCCCGATATGGCCGCCCGCCTCCATGCCTTCGATGACCAAGGCATCGACGCCCGAGCGGATCAGCTTCCTCGCCAGCGCGAAGGCGGGTGCGAAGCAGATGAGCTTTGCGCCATTGCCCTTGATCCGCTCGATCGATCCGGGCGGCGGCAGGCCGCCGGCAAGGACGACATGGCTCACCCGATGGCGGGCGCAAACGTCGATCAGCTCGCTGAGCTGGGGGTGCATGGTGATGAGGTTGACGCCGAACGGGCGCTGCGTGCGCGCCTTGGTCTCCGCGATCTCCCGGTCGAGCAGATCGGGTGTCATCGCGCCGCAGGCGATGACGCCGAACGCGCCGGCGTTGGACAATGCCGAAACCAGGTTGCGCTCGGAAATCCAGCTCATCGCGCCGCCCAGGATCGCGACTTCGCAACCGAGAAAGTCGGTGCCGCGCTTCATCAGGCGCCGCAGGCGGTCGCGGCCGATGTCGGTGCCGTCGGTCATCCAGCATCCTCCGCGTCGAGTCCGTAGGCGGTGTGGAGGACGCGGACGGCGAGCTCCGCATAATCCATGTCGATGATCACCGAGATTTTGATCTCCGAGGTCGAGATCGCGAAGATGTTGATGCGCCGGTCCGACAGCGTCTTGAACATCTTCGCGGCGACGCCGGGATTGGAGCGCATGCCGACCCCGACGACGCTGACCTTGACCACGTCGGTATAGTGGATGATTTCGTCGAAGCCGATCTCTTCCTTGCGCATATTGAGGGCCTCGAGGCTGTGCGCCAGGGAGGCCTTGGGGATGGTGAAGGTGAGCGCGCTCTTCTGGCCGTCGATGGGGGAGCTCTGCACGATCATGTCGACATGGATGTTCTGCTCGGCCAGCGGCTCGAAGATCTTGGCGACCGTGCCGGCGACGTCGGGCAGGCCGAACAGGGTCACCATCGCCTCGTTCTTGTCGAAGGCGATGCCGGTGACGACGTTGCGTTCCATCTGGCGTTCCTCAAGTGTGTCGTCGCTGACGATCATGGTGCCGGGCCGGTCCTCGAACGAGGAGAGGACCTGCAAAGGGAGGCCGTAGCGCGCGGCGAGCCCCACCGAGCGGGTCTGAAGCACCTTCGCGCCGACGCTCGCGAGCTCGAGCATCTCCTCATAGGTGACGATGTCGAGCTTGCGGGCGCGCGGCACGATGCGCGGATCGGTCGTGTAGACGCCGTCGACGTCGGTGTAGATGTCGCAGCGGTCGGCCGCCACCGCCGCGGCGAGGGCGACCGCGCTGGTGTCGGAGCCGCCGCGCCCCAAAGTGGCGATGGCGCCGTCGGCAGCGATGCCCTGGAAGCCCGGAATGACGGCGATCCCGCGTTCGTCGAATACGCGCTCCAGCACCTCGACGTCGATTCCCTCGATCAGGCCGGTGGCGTGGCCGGAGGCGCGGATCGGGAGCTGCCAGCCCATGTAGGAGCGGGCGTTGAGGCCCATGCCCTGGAGCGTGATGGCGAGGAGGCCGCTCGTCACCTGCTCGCCGGAAGCCACCACCACGTCATATTCGCGCGGATCGTAGAGCGAGGCCGCCTCGCGGCAGAACTGGACGAGCCGGTCGGTCTCCCCGGCCATGGCCGAAACCACGACGGCGACCTGGTTGCCGGCCTCCGCCTCTTTCTTGACCAGCCCGGCGACGTGGCGGATGCGCTCGATCCCCGCCATCGAGGTGCCGCCGAATTTCATCACGATGCGGGCCATGAAACTCCGTGCGGCCTCGGGACTTTAGCTGGGAAGAGGGGCGCGGCCCTGATAGGTGTCGCCCATGGCCATGGCAAGCGAAGCGGACACGTCCACGATCGACCCGAAGGAGGCCGGTCATTTCGGCCGGATGGCGGCGGACTGGTGGGATCCCAAGGGTTCGTCGGCGATGCTCCACCGGATGAATCCGGTGCGGCTCGCCTACATCCGCGACCGGCTCGACCAGCATTGGGGTCTCGACGAATGCGACCTGAAGGCGCTCGCCGGCCGCTGCGCCGCCGACGTCGGCTGCGGCGCGGGCCTCCTCGCCGAGCCGCTCGCCCGCCTCGGGGCCGAGGTCACCGGCGTCGACGCGGCGCCGGAGAATATCGCCGCCGCCCGCCTGCACGCGCAAGGGCAGGGACTCGAGATCGACTACCGGGTCGGCGGCGTCGAGACGCTGGCCGGACCCTACGACCTCGTCACCTGCCTCGAGGTGCTGGAGCATGTCGCCGAGCCGCGGGCGTTCGTCGCCGGTCTCGCGCGCATCCTCGCCAAGGACGGCATCCTCATCCTCTCGACGCCGAACCGAACGGCGAAGTCCCGGCTCTTCCTGGTCGGCCTGGCCGAGGGGCTCGGGCAGCTGCCGCGGGGCACGCACGATTGGGAGAAGTTCCTCACGCCCGAGGAGACCTCGGCGCTGCTGCGCGACGCCGGGCTCGAGATCGTCGACTGCACCGGCCTGGCCTGGGGCCCGGCGAGCGGCTTCCACCTCTCGGACGACAAGTCGCTCGACTATTTCCTGACCGCGAAGCACGCCTAGGGTCTTCGCTCGCGCGACAGGCGGGTGATCAGGATCGCGGCGCGCCGCGCCGAGCGCGGGATGGAATCGAGCTCGATATATTCGCCCGGCGCATGGGCGAGGCCGCCGGCGGCGCCGAGGCCGGCGAGGACGTCCGCGTCGGCCGCGACGAAGCTCGAATCGGCGGCGCCGCGGCGGGCGGGATCGAACTCGGGCATTTCGGGCAGGCCCAGGTCCGCGTTCACCGCATTGAGCCGCGCAAGCAAAGCGCGGTTGCCGGGAGTGGGCGGCAGGGGCGGATAGCCGTCCTCGGAGAAGACGAGCTCGGCCGAGGTCTGCGGCAGGTGCCGCGCGACGATCTCCTGCATGCGGGCGCGGATGCGGGCGTCCTGCTCGCGGGTGAGGCTGCGGAGGTCGCCCCGTCCGATCGCGGCTTCGGCGACGATGTTGGTCTTGCCCGACGCGGTCACGGTGAGGCCCTGCGGGTCGATCGAGGCGGGCGTGCCCCCGCCGACCACGCCGACGTTGAAGGTCAAATTGGCCTCGGGCAGCTCGCGCCGGAATGCGTCGAGGATGCGGGCCATCTCGTAGATCGCGCCATAGCCGAGGCTCTCGTTGAAGATGCCGCTCGAATGGCCGGTGCGGCCCGTGGTGCGCAGCGTCCAGTTGGTCGAGCTGCGCCGGGCGACGGTGCCGTGGTCGCGGCCGTTCTCGACCGCGAGGTTCTCGAATTCGAGCGCGACATCGGCCCATCGGCCGGCCTCGATCAGGTCGCGCCGGGCGAGCGCGACCGGCGAGCCCAGGCGCTCCTCGTCGCCAGTCAGGACGACGACAATGTCGGCGCCGCGCAAGGTCCCCGCGGCCTGCATCGCGCGCAGCGCCGAGACGATGACGACGATGCCGCCCTTGTCGTCGCCGATGCCGGGGCCGGTCGCGCGCTCGCCGTGGCGCTCGAAGCGCTGGAAGGGCGAGTCGGGCTCGAACACCGTGTCGAGATGGCCGATCAGGAGGATGCGGCGGCCGCGCCCGTTACCGCGATGGGTGGCGATCAGGTGCCCGGCCCGGCCGGTCGCCGCCATGTCGACCCAGCGCACCTCGAAGCCGAGCGCCTCGAATTCGGGCCGGACGATGTCGGCCGCGGCGCGCACGCCGGCAAGGTTCAGCGTGCCGCTGTTCTGGTTGACGAGCCGCTGGAGCAGGGAGATCGAGCGCTCGGCCTCCTGCTCGACCGTCCGCGCCATGCGCCGCTCGGCGCCGCTCAGCCGCGCCTCGGCGGCGGACGAGATCAGAAGGGAGAATGCGGCGAGCGCGAAAACAAGCTTCATATTCCGTACCTTAGCAGTGCCGGCCCAGACCGTCATCCCGGCGGAGGCCGGGATCTCGGCGGGTGAAGAGCGCCAGCGTCAATGGAGTGCTGCATTTGCGGCGGCGTCCTCTGGTCCCGAGAACCCGGCCTTCGCCGGGATGACGGTCTCGCGCCTGGCCAACGCAGTGCAACTACAGCACATATTTGCTGAGGTCCGTGTTCCGCGCCACCTCGGCGAGCTGGGCCTCGACGAAGGCGGCGTCGACGACGATTACGTCCCCGCGGCGCTCCTCGGCTTCGAAGCTCACGTCCTCGAGCAGTTTCTCCATGACGGTCGAGAGGCGGCGGGCGCCGATATTCTCGATCTGGCCGTTCACCTCGGCCGCGATGCGGGCGATGGCGCGGATGCCGTCCTCGGTGAAGCTGACGTCGACGCCCTCGGTCGCGATCAGCGCCCGATACTGCTCGGTGAGGCTGGCCTGGGTCGCCGAGAGGATGCGGACGAAATCCTCCTCGGTGAGCGCCTTCAGCTCGACCCGGATCGGGAGACGGCCCTGGAGCTCGGGGAGGAGATCGGACGGCTTGGCGAGGTGGAACGCGCCCGAGGCGATGAAGAGGATGTGGTCGGTCTTCATCGGACCGTATTTGGTGGCGACGGTCGTGCCTTCGATCAGCGGCAGCAGGTCGCGCTGGACGCCTTCGCGGCTGACCGAGCCGCCGCGCACGTCCGAGACGGCGATCTTGTCGATCTCGTCGAGGAAGACGATGCCGTTCGCCTCCGCGTCCTTCAAGGCGGTGCGGTTGACGTCGTCGGTGTCGAGACGCTTGTCGCTCTCTTCCTCGATCAGTTTGTCCCAGGCGTCGGCGACGCGCATCCGGCGCTTCTTGCGCGGCGTCTGCCCGAACGCCTTGCCCATCATGTCGGAGAGGTTGATCATGCCGACCTGGCCGCCCATGCCCGGTATCTCGAGCGGCGTCGCCGGCTCCTGCGAGACCTCGATCTCCACCTCCTTGTCGTTCATGTGGTTCTCGACGACGCGGAGGCGGAAGCTCTCGCGGGTCGCCTGGCTCGCATCCTTGCCGGTGAGCGCATCGAGCAGCCGCTCCATCGCCGCCGCGCTCGCCGCCTCGCGCACCGCCTCGCGGCGGCGCTCGCGCTCGAGCCGCACGGCTTCCTCGACGAGGTCGCGGGCGATCTGCTCGACGTCGCGGCCGACATAGCCGACTTCGGTGAACTTGGTCGCCTCGACCTTGACGAAGGGCGCGTCGGCGAGCTTCGCCAGGCGGCGCGAGATCTCGGTCTTGCCGCAGCCGGTCGGGCCGATCATCAATATGTTCTTCGGCGTCACCTCGTCGCGCAGCTCGTCGGAGAGACGTTGCCGCCGCCAGCGGTTCCTGAGCGCCACCGCGACCGCGCGCTTGGCCTCTTCCTGCCCGACGATATGCGCGTCGAGCGCGGCGACCACCGCCTTGGGAGTGAGACTGTCGTTCATGCTGTGCCCTGGCAACTGCTCCTCGGCGTAGATGGCGGGGCGCCCGGCGGAATCAAGCGCCCGGGGCGGGGAGGCGCCGCCCCGGGGGGACGCGAGCGGAAATAAGTTGAGGAAGATGGAGGGTATCCAAGAGGCCGCGGGACTCCCGGAAGTTGGCGAAGTTGCCGCATAGCGTAGGCGCGCATGAGGGGCCCCGAAGGGGACGAAGTTCGCGGCACGTCGAGGGCGACAGGCCGAAAGGTCCCAATGTTCGCGCTCGTTGCGCGCGTGGAGGCGCAGACGGCCCGGGCGCGGGATCACGCCGGGAGCTCGGGAGCGAATGTTCGTTTCAGTTCTGTTCCACGCCTCCCCTAGAGCAGACGAAATCCTATTTTGCGAATCCTATTTCGGCCCGCCCGCTCCGTACTCGGCGGCTGAAGAAGGGAGGGATCGGGCGCAGGCGCGGAGGAACGGCCCCGGCGACGCCCGGCCGTTTCCGAAAAGGTTCGAGGGGGCTATTCGAAGTCGAGATAGTCGGCGCAGGCGGGGACGGGGCTGTCCGGCAGATAGCGGCCCGCCGCGGCGTCGAAGCGGTAACGGCGGCGGTGGGTGCAGTCCGGGTCGCGCCAGCGGACCAGGTCCTGGGCGCGCAGCGGCCGGCCGCGGCTGGAATCCTCGGTGCGCGAGCGGCGTCCGGGATAGGTGGTGGCGTCGGTCCAGACATTGAACGCGGGCGTCGGCGCAGCGTTTTCGGTGTCGAGCTCGAAGCCGGCCATGAAGCCATACTCGTCCGTGCAGGCGTCGCGCCGGCGGCGGCGGTCGCGCTCGTCGAAACAGGCGCGGATCGAAGCCGACCCGAGGAGGGGCAAATCGAGCACGATTCCCTCGGTCTCGGCCGTGACCCGGATGAGGATGAAACGATGCGTCTGCCAGCCGCCGCCCGAAAAGCCGCCACTGTCGATCCGGATCACACCGACCATGGTCGAGCCGTCCGCGCCCCTCACCACGCGCGAATCGACGACGAGGCGGGTCCCGGGAGCGTCCGAGTCCGGAAGCCGTATTTGCGCCCTGCGCGAGGCTTGGGCGTTGGCGACCGTGACGGTCCAGCCGGAACCGTCGCTTCGAGACGCGGAAACGCACCAGCGAGGCGCAACGCCCTCACTGCAATGCGGGTCGGAGGGATCGCGCGGCTCCCGCGGCACGACGCCGCGCACGCCGAGCATGTCGACGCGGCTGCCCGCGCGGTCGACGACTTCGAAGGCCGGCGGGATGAGGGCGGCGAGGGCGAGCGATACGAGGATCATGGCCACTCCTTACGCGATACAGCGGAAGCCGGCGAACATCCGCCGGTGGGATTCGAGGATGCGGGCGATGGCGGCCGGCTCGGGCGTCGTCGACCACTCGTCCTGCTCGAAGGTGCCGCCCAGGACGATGCCGTCGGCGCGGGGGAACATGTAGCCGGCGCGGCCGGTGAACGCGTAGCGGATCTCGGGCTGGGGGAGGAGAATGGCGAGCTGGCCGCGCACCGGCCGCAGCTGGGCGTCGCCGAACAGCTCGCGCGCGCCGAGGCCGGTGCAGTTGAAGACGAGCCGTTCCGGCAAGGCGGCGATCTCGGCCGGGGAGGCGAAGCGGCGGACGGCGAAGCGGCCGCCGGCGAGCTGCACGTCACGGATCAGCTGGCGCAGCAGCCGGCCCGTTTCCGCATACATGGTCTCGAAGCGGGCGACGCCGTCGAACGGGAAGGGATGCTCGGCGCGGCTCAAATTGCGGCCGGCGGGGTGGTAGCGCTCGAGCGGGCTGTTCGGGTCGGGGCCGCCGTCGCCTTCGACGTAGGTGGTGAGCCAGCGGACGCCGTACTCGTCGCCGGTCATGATCTGGAACCGGCGCCAGCTGTAATCGAGGGCGGCGGCGAACTGGGCGCGCCATGCCGGCGTGACCTCGCTGTCGCGATAATGGCCGAACGGACTCCACTGGCCGCCGGCGACGTTGGAGGTCGTGTCCGGCGGCAAAGCGGCGGCATAGAGGGTGACGGGAAATCCCGCCTCCTGGACGAGCCGCGCGGTGGTGAGGCCCATGATCCCGGAGCCGAGGACCGCGACCGGGCCGCTGTGGCCCGGGAGGCCGAGCTCGGCGGCGAGCTTCGACGTGCCCCAGGAGAGGGTGATGCCGGCGCCGCCATGGCCGTAATTGTGGACCAGCGCCTTGTCGCCGAGCGGCTCGCGGCGGACGACGAAGCCGGCGCCGCGGAAGGGCCTGAGGCCGGCGACGGTCCGGATCACCCGCCCCGGCGCGACGTCGACCGGCGGCAGGCAGCCGGTCGGTGCGGCGGTGCGGCGGGCGGCCGTGGTCGCGCAGCCGGGCAGAAGGAGAGCGCCCGCCGCTCCGGCAAGAAACATCCGTCGGTCCATCGCCGCGATCCTGCCCCACCTGTCATTCCCGCGATAGCGGGAATCCATCGCCCTATCGCGCGACGATCTTGACGCGCGCGCCGGGGCGCAGGGCTTCGGGGCCGGGGAGGCCGTTGAGCATCAGGAAATGGTCGAGCGGATGCTCGCTCGCCATGCGCGCGGCGAGCACAGCGGCGTTCTCCCCGGGGGCGACGGTGACGGTGCGAAGGTAAAGCGGCCGCAGCGTCGCCGCCTCCGCGGGGGAGAGGAGCCGGAAAGAGCGGATCAGCGGATCGAGGGCGGCGCGGGCCTCCGGCGTCGGCGGCGTCGCGAGGACGAAGTGGAAGGCGCTGCCGTCCTCCCCGGCAAAGGCGGCCACAATGAGGGCGACGGCGCCTTCCTGCGTGCGGACCATTGCCGGGACGATGAGGGCGGGCACGTCGTTGATCTGCGTCCTTTCGCCCGCGCCGATCTCTGCCGCGGCCTTGCCGAGGAGCTGGCGGAGCAGCGCGTCGGCATAGGCTTCGAGGCCGCCCGCGGGCAGGCGCGCGCCGGCGAACTCGCCGCGGGCGCCGTCCGGCCCCTCGATCCGGATCGCCTGCGGGCTGTTGGTGAGGGTGAAGCCCGGCGGCGCCTCGAAGCCGATCCGCATCACCGGATGCGCGAAGCGGCGGCCGAGGACGAAGCCCTGCGCCGGATCGTCGCCGTAGAGCAGGCCGTCGACCTCGCCGAGATAGCGGGCCTCGTTCTCGGGCCGCGCCTCGTCGGCAATGCCGGTCGCCCGCGCGGTTTCGGCGGCGCGCTCGACGCGGTTGCCGGCGAGCGGGTGGGTGCGCGCCCATTCGGGGATGCTGCGGGCGGCGTCGTGGGCGCGGGTGCGGGCCTGGAACTCTTCCTGGCGGCCGAGCGCGGCGAGCATGTCGCCGGCCGCGTGCGGATCGAAGCCGGCGGCGGCGAGGTAGCCTATGCCGAGATCGTCGGCCTCATATTCCTGGCGGCGCGAATAGCGCAAAGTGAAAAAGCCCGCCGCGGCGCCGGCAAGCTCCGTCAGCCGCTCCGATCCGGTGACGAGCTCGACGGCGGCGACGCCGAGGCCGCGCAGCAGCGAGCGGCGCTGCTGGCGGCGGCTGTGGGCGGCGACGATATGGCCGAGCTCGTGGCCGAGCACGGCGGCGAGCTCGGCCTCGCTGTTGATCACGGCCATCATGCCGCGGGTGACGTAGATGTAGCAGCCCGGCACGGCGAAGGCGTTGACGACGTCGCTGTTGACGAGCGTGAAGGTGCACTGGCCGGCGAGGTCGGCGGCGGCCGCGACCCGTTCGCCGAGCGCGCGGACATAGGCGGCCTCGGGCGCGTCGTGGGCGCCACCGAACTCGGCGAGGAGGCGGGGGTGGAGCTCGGCGCCGGCGCGGCGCTCGTCCTCGCGCACCGCCGGCTCCTCGCCGCCGCCGAAGCCGCAGGAGGCGAGCAGGGCCAAAGCGAGAGAAGCGAGGAGCCAGCGGCGCATGGCCCCGCTACGCATGGCGGCGCCCTTGGTTGCCGCCCGGGTCCTAGTTCCTCCCCCAGCGAGCTGGGGGAGGAACTTGGCCGGGCCGTCAGCCCGCTTTCGCGTCCTCGATCGTCTCGACGGTGAGCTGGCCGTTGGTGTAGACGCAGATTTCGGCGGCGATCGCCATTCCCTTCCGGGCAATGGTCTCGGCGTCGTCCTCATAGTCGAACAGGGCCGTCGCCGCGGCGAGCGCGAAATTGCCGCCGGAGCCGATCGCGGCGACGCCGTTCGCCGGCTCGAGCACGTCGCCGTTTCCGGTGAGGATCAGGGTCACGTCCTTGTCGGCGACGATCATCATCGCCTCGAGATTCCTCAGATATTTGTCGGTGCGCCAGTCCTTGGCGAGCTCGACCGCGGCGCGCATCAGCGCGCCGTGATGCTGCTCCAGCTTCTTCTCGAGCCGGTCGAACAAGGTGAAGGCGTCGGCGGTGGCGCCGGCGAAGCCGCCGATCACCTTGCCGCCCTTGTCGTCCTTGGGCCCGAGGCGGCGGACCTTGCGCGCATTGGGCTTGATCACGGTCGCCTGGAGCGAGACCTGGCCGTCGCCGGCGATCACCGCCTTGCCGTTCTTGCGCACCGCCAGGATCGTGGTGCCGTGCCAGCTTTCCATGTCGAAGGCTCCCGCTCGTGTCGTCGCCGCTGATGTGGGGGAGGAGAGGGGCCCGCGCAATCTATTGCCTTCGCCCGGCCATGGGCTAGGCTCGGCGGCGAGGGATGCGACGAGGGAGTGCCGAATGCGGCGGACGAGGCTTGGAACGATCATGCTGGCGATGGCCGGCACGGCGCTCGGCGCCGAGACGACCGCGGATTCGCTGCGGCGCGACCTCCCGTTTCCCGACATATCCTGCTTCCAGACGCCGGAGGAAAGCGGCGGCGGGGCCGCCGAGGTCCAGCGCCCGCCGGTGCTGGTCGAGGGGCTGGGCACGTCCGGCATCGCTCCCGATACGCTGGATGCCGAGGCGCGGCGCTGGTTCGACCAGGGCGTGGCCCTGGTCTGGGCGTTCGACGAGGTCGAGGCCGTGCGCGCCTTCCAGGAAGCGCAGCGCCTCGATCCGAATTGCGCGCTGTGCTTCTGGGGCGAGGCCTGGGCGCGCAGCCCGACGATCAACCTCCAGCCGCGCACCGAGGAGCTGGCTTCGGCCCGCGCCGCGGCCGAGCGCGCCGTCGCGCTGTCGCGCCGGCTGCCCGACCGCGAGAAGCGCCTGATTCGGGCGCTGCGGCAGCGCATGGGCAGGACCGAGTTCCGCAACGCCCGCTACGCCGGGTCGATGGCGCAGCTGGCCGAGCGCTTCCCCGACCATGACGCGATCAACGTCGAGGCGGCCAATGCCGGCATGATCGCGGCGAGCGAAATGCACGCCGGATCGGTGCCGCAGACGCTGCTGGAGCGCGTCCTCGCCCGCTCGCCGGAGCATACGGGCGCGATCCACATGTACATCCACCTGACCGACTGGATCGACCGGCAGGACCTGGCCGAGCGCCCGGCGGAGCGGCTCGGCCGGATTGCGCCGGCGGCGAGCCATCTCGTCCACATGCCCTCGCACACCTTCTACGGCGTCGGCCGCTATGCGGATGCGGCCGCGGTCAACGTCCGCGCCATCGCCGCTGACGCCGCCTATGTCGAGCGCGTGCGGCCGCCGGCGTCGGACTATCGCACCGGCCTTCTCGCCCACAACATGCACTTCGCGATGAACAGCGCGCTGATGCGCGGCGACGGCGCCACCGCCTTGTCGGTCGCCGACCAGTTCCGGGAGCGCTATCTCGGGCCCGGCGGCAATCCGCGGGTCCGCACGATCGCCAGCGCGGTCTGGTATTCGCAGGGGCTCCACGCCGATCCCCAGGCGGTGCTCGCCATCCCCGAGCCCGAGGAGTCGAACGTCCTGTTCCGGGCCATGCGGCTCTATGCGCGCGGCGAGGCGCTAAGCCGCCGCGGCGATGCAGCGGGCGTGCGCGCCGAGGCGGCGGCCCTGAAGGCGCTGCGCGAGGGCCCGCTCGCCCCCCAGCTCGGCAGCCGCGCGGGCGGCATGCTCGCCGAGATCGCGCAGCGCGTCCTCGAAGGCCGCGCGGCGATGCTGGCGGGCGATGCCGTTGCGGCGGAGGCGGCCTATCGCGCGGCGATGGAGCGCCAGACCGCCGCCCAGTTCGGCTCGGACCCGCCGCTCTGGTGGTATTCGACCCGCCGCAGCCTGGCCGCGGCGTTGCTGGCGGCCGGCAATCATGCGGACGCGCGCGAGCAGCTCGTCGCCTCGCTCGAAGCCTGGCCGAACGATCCTCTCGCTCTGTATGCGCTGGCCAAGGCGGAGGAAGGCCTCGGCAATGGCGAGGCGGCCGCGGCGGCGCTGGCGCGGGCGCGGGCGGGCTGGGCGGGAGATCTCGCCGAGGTGCCGCTGGCGCGGATTTGAGAGCGGTCCCGGCGCAAAAAGATGGTCGGAGCGACTGGATTCGAACCAGCGACCCCCACACCCCCAGTGTGATGCGCTACCAGGCTGCGCTACGCTCCGACCGAGCGGTTCATCTAGGCTGGGCGCACCGCCAAGGCAAGCGTGCGGGGCTCAGTCGCCGAGCAGCGTCCTCAGGAACTCGGCTTCGTACATCCGGACGCTGAGCGCCTCGATCTTCGCCTCGCCCAGCACGCCCATGAACCCCGCCATGTGCGGCGAGGCCATATGCGCGTCGATCGCCGCCTCGTCGCGCCAGCGCTCGGTGATGTGGAGGAGGTTGGGCTCGGAGACGTCGACCGCATAGGCATAATGCTCGCACCCCTCCTCGGCCCGCGTGGCCGCGATATTGGCCGCGAAATCGGCGCGCAGTCGCTCGATCTCGCCGTCTGCGAACCGTGCTGTTCCGGTCACGATGATCATCTCGTCCTCCCTCCTCGCGGAGCGCCGCCCTTGCCTTGGCAACCGCCCCTTCCCATGATAGTCGAGCGCCCGCTTCGGGGCGAGCCTCCGCCGCCCCTCCCTGACAGGTAGACATCATGTTCGAATCGCCAGCTTTTGCCGCAGCCGCCGGATCGGGAGCGGCCGGGGGCGCCGGCTTCATTATGACGATCGCGCCGCTCCTCTTCATCTTCGTGATCTTCTATTTCCTGCTCATCCGCCCGCAGCAGCGCCGCCTCAAGGCGCATCAGGAGATGATCGGCGCGGTCAAGCTGCGCGACACGGCGGTGACCAGCGGCGGCCTGATCGGCAAGGTGACCAAGGTCGAGGAGGCCGAGGTCGAGCTCGAGATCGCCCAGGGCGTCAAGGTTCGAGTGGTCAAGACGATGCTCCAGGACGTGCGCCCGCACGGCGTCAAGCCGGCGAACGACTGACATGCTCAACGTTTCCCGCTGGAAGCTGTGGAGCTTCGGCCTCCTTTGCCTGCTGGCCGTTCTCGCCGCGCTGCCGAGCTTCATCCCGGCCCGGCATGCGGCCTGGCTCGGCCCGCTCAGCGAGAACCACATCAATCTCGGCCTCGATCTCGCCGGCGGCAGCGAGCTGCTGCTCGAGGCGCAGATCAGCGACCTCTCGCGCCAGCGGGTCGAGGCGATGGAGGACCAGGTCCGCACCGACATGCGGCGGTCGAACATCGCCCTCGACCAGGTCTCGACCGCGAACAACCAGCTCAGCTTCCTCGTGCGCGAGCCCGCCCAGGCCGCGGAGGCGCTGCGCAAGCTGCGCGACCAGCTGCAGCCGGGCGCGTTCGGCGGCGTCCGGGAATGGGAGGTCGAGGGCGAAGGCCAGCGGATCACCGTGTCCCCGACGCCGGGCGGCCTCAACCAGGCGATCGACCAGGCGATGGACAACGTCCGCTCGATCATCGACCGTCGGATCAATTCGCTGGGCACGCTCGAGCCGACCATCCTGCGCCAGGGCGCGAACCGGATCGTCGTCCAGGTCCCCGGCCTGCAGGATCCGGAGGCGCTGAAGCGCCTGATCGGGCGCACCGCCCGGCTCGAGTTCAAGATGGTCGACGACAGCGTCACCCCGGAGCAGCTCGCCTCGGGCCGCGCCCCGATCGGGCGTCAGATTCTGCCGATGGCGGAAGGGGGCGGCCGCATCGCCGTCGAGCGCCGCGCGATCATCACCGGCGAGATGATCGCCAGCGCCCAGCAGGGCTTCGATGAGAACAATACGCCCGACGTCCAGCTCACGTTCGACCAGACGGGCAGCCAGCGCTTCGCCAGGGTTACGCGGGAGAATGTCGGGAAGAATTTCGCGATCATCCTCGACAATGTGGTCATCTCCGCCCCGGTCATCCGCCAGGCGATCATCGGCGGCAGCGCCTCGATCAGCGGCGGCGGCTTCACCGTCGAGACCGCCAACGAGCTTGCCGTGTCCTTGCGCTCGGGCCGCCTGCCGGTCGAGCTCCACGTGATCCAGGAAAGCACGGTCGGCTCCGAGCTCGGCAAGGATTCGATCTACTGGGGCGTCGTCGCCAGCATCGTCGCGACGCTCGTCGTGATCCTGTTCATGCTGATCACCTACGGCCGGTTCGGCGTCTATGCGACGATCGGCCTCGCCTTGAACGCGATCATGATCGCGGCGATCCTGGGCTTCTTCAAGTCGGCGCTCACCCTGCCCGGGATCGCCGGCTTCGTGCTGACGATCGGCGCCGCGGTCGACGCCAACGTGCTGATCAACGAGCGCATCCGCGAGGAGCAAAGGCGCGGGCGCAAGATCCTCGATGCGATCGAGGCAGGCTATCGCGAGGCTTCGACGGCGATCTTCGACGCCAACATCACCAACGTCATCGCGGCCGTGCTGATGTTCTACTTCGGCACCGGCCCGATCCGCGGCTTCGCCGTCGTCCTCATGATCGGCATCGTCACCTCGGTGTTCACCGCGGTCAACATCACGCGGCTGCTGGTCGCGCTCTGGGTGCGCCGCGCGCGGCCCAAAGAGCTGCACATCTAGGATATTGCGCATGCGCCTGCTGAAGCTGGTCCCGGACAACACCAACATCGATTTCATGCGCTGGCGAAACATCGCGCTCGTCGCATCGACGCTGATCGTGGCCGCGGCGATCGCGCTGGTCTTTGCCCGCGGCCTCAATCTCGGCACCGACTTCGCCGGCGGCCAATCGGTTCGCGTGACGTTCGCGCAGCCGCCGCAGCTCGACGAACTGCGCAGCGCGGTCGACGGCATCGTCGGCGGCGGCGCCACCATCCAGGAACGCAGCTCGGCCAATGTCATCGAGATTCGCACGCCTCCGCCCGAAGGGGGCGAGGCCGCGGCGAACGCGGCAGCGTCGCGGCTGCGCGCCCAGATCAGCCAGCAATTTCCCGGCGCGAGGTTCGACGCCGTCCAGACGGTGTCGCCGAAGGTCTCGGAGGAGCTGTTCCGGTCGGGCTCGCTGGCGGTCGCGCTCGCCATGCTCGGCATCGCCATCTACATCTGGATACGCTTCGAATGGCAGTTCGGCGTCGGAGCGCTGGTGACGCTGTTCCACGACGTCTGGATGACGATGGGGCTGTTCTCGCTGACGCAGATCGAGTTCAACCTGAACGTGATCGCGGCGATCCTCACCATCGTCGGCTACAGCCTCAACGATACGGTCGTGATCTACGATCGCATCCGCGAGAATCTGCGAAAATTCCGCAAGATGGAGATCGTCCCCCTGCTCAACCTCTCGCTCAACGAGACGCTCTCGCGGACGATGGTGACGGCGCTGTCGATCCTGATGGCGCTGCTGGCGCTGCTGCTCCTGGGGCCCGACGTGATCTTCGGGCTCACCATCGCCATCTTCTTCGGCATCCTGGTCGGGACCTATTCCTCGATCTACATCTCCTCGCCGATCCTGGTCTGGCTGGGAGTCACCTCGTCGAGCTTCCTGCCGCGCGAAACGCTTTCCCGCGCCGGCGAGGATGGCCCGCGCAACGAAAATTATGGCGCCAAGGTTTGATCGCGATCCGGCCGCGAGCGGCCCGATCGTCAAGGGCTTCGCGGCGGGCGGCTTCGCGGTGGACGGCGGCGTCTACCGCGCGCTCCTGCTGACGCCGGACAGCGCGCGCGAATGGGCGCCGCCGGCGCTCGATGCGCTGACCATCGAAGATCTGGCCGATCTCCTGGCGATCGATCCGGCGCCCGAATTCCTGATCCTCGGCACCGGCCGGGCAATGGCCTTCCCGCCGCGGGCGCTCGTGCGCGCCCTCGAGGCGCGGAGCGTCGGCCTTGAAGCGATGGACAGCCGCGCCGCGGCGCGGACCTGGGGAATGCTGCGCGCCGAGGAGCGCTGGATCGCCGCCGCGATCATGCCGATGGAGCCGGCGCCGCTTCCTTGAGCGCAAGCAGATGGGCCTCCAACTCGGCGGCATTTCGCTCCCAGCTGAACCGCTGCGCGCAGCGCCGCACCGCTTCCTGATCGGGAGGATCGTCGAGGATTTCGCGAAGCGCAGCGGCCAGGGCCGCCGGCTCGCGCGGCGCGAGGCGCCCGGCCTCGGGGCGATCGAAGACTTCGCGGGCGCCGCCGACGTCGGTGGTGACGACCGGCGTTCCGCAGGCGAGCGATTCGACCCAGACATTGGCGAGCCCCTCCGAGGCGGAGGGGAGCAGGGTCGCGTCGGCCGCGGCGAGATAGAGCGGCAGCTCTTCGTGGGGCCTGCGGCCGGCGAGGCGCACCCGCTTGCCGCTGCCCGCCGCCAGCGCTTCGAGGCGCGGCCGGTCCGGCCCGTCGCCGACCAGGATCAGGGTGGCGCCCGGGATCTGGGAGAGGGCCTCGATCGCCAGCCTCTGTCCCTTCTTCTCGATCAGCGCCCCGGCGGTGACGACGAGCGGCCCCTCGACCGCAAACCTCTCCTTGGCTTCGGCGCGGTCGAGCGGCCGGAAGAGGTCGAGGTCGATCCCGGTATAATGAACGGCGACCTTCTCCCCGGGCAGTCCGAGCCGGACCATCGCGGCCTTCAGCGCCGCGCTCACCGCCAGCAGCCCCCCGGCCGCGCGCCCTGCCTCGAGGATCTGGGCGCGCGTGTCGGCCCGGCTTCCCCAATGCTGGATGTCGGACCCACGCGCCTTGATCGAGAAGGGGACGCCGAGCGCTCGCGACAGCGCCGCCGCGGCCGGGCCGTCGGGCCAGAAGAATTCGGCATCGATCACATCGAACGCAAAGCGCTCGCGGATTTCCCGCAGCATCGGCAGCAGGGCGCGGGCCATGGAAGCGGGCGTGCGCCTTTGGAGCTTCGGCCAGACCGTGTAGCGCGGGCGGTGGACGCGCAGTCCTTTCCACGTCTCCTGCGTCGCCAGCGCGGCGCGGGCCGCATAATGCCGGTGGCGCGACAGCGGCCAGAGCGGCAGGCCGACCGGCGCAACGACCTCGACCTCGACCCCCGGCCGCGCGGCGAGCCCCAGCGTCTGGCGTTCCACGAACGTGCCGAAGGTCGGCTCGGCGCCGTTCGGGAAAAGCGTGGACAAGGTGAGCACCCGCAGCATCGCCATCCCCCTAGCAGCACGCGCCGAACGACGGGTTAAACTGACGTTCAGCCTTGGTCGGCTCCAACATGCAAGTCCGCTTGGCCTTGGCCAAACCCTCCGCTAAGAAGCCGCCATGCACATCAATCCCCGTATCGTCGCCGCGCTCGCGGCCGCTGCCTGCATCGCCCCGCTCGCCGCATGCGCCAACACGTCGGCCCGGACCAAGGCGGACACGCGCTACGTCGCGCGCGACGTCAACACGCTGTACAATGCCGCCCGCGAGCGGCTCGAGCGCGGCCTCTACACCCAGGCCGCCGCCTTGTTCGACGAGGTCGAGCGCCAGCATCCCTATTCGGTCTGGGCGCGCCGCGCGCAGCTGATGAGCGCCTTTTCCTATTATGCGGCGCGGGACCACACCAAATCGATCGAAAGCGCGCGCCGCTTCCTCTCGATCCACCCGGGCAATCGCGACGCGCCCTATGCGCTCTATCTCATCGCGCTCAATTATTACGAGCAGATCCGCGACGTGACGCGCGACCAGGCGACCACCCGCCAGGCGATGGATGCGCTGAGCGAGATCATCAACCGCTATCCGCAGAGCCGCTACGCCGCCGACGCGCGCATCAAGATGGACCTCGTTCGCGACCATCTCGCCGGCCACGAAATGGAGGTCGGCCGCTTCTACCAGTCGCGCCGTCAGTGGCTCGCCTCGGTGATCCGGTTCAGGAACGTCATCGACGAGTATCAGCAGACGAGCCACGTCCCCGAGGCGTTGATGCGGCTCACCGAATCCTATCTCGCGCTCGGCATGCCCGAGGAGGCGCGGCGGGCGGCGGCGGTGCTCGGCGCCAATTTCGCGAATACCCAATGGTATCAGCGGGCCTTCAACCTGATCGAGAATTTCCGGCCGCATCCGGAGCGCGGCGCCCGCGCGGCCGAGGCCCGCGCGAGGGAGGACGCGCGCGCCCTCGAGCGAGCGCGGCGCGGCCAGCCGCCGGTGACGCCCGTCACTACGCCTGCGCCCGCCCAGACCCCGGCCTCCGAGATCGAAGCGCAGACGCCCGCGCAGAGCCCGGCCGAGACTCCGGGCGAGACGCCGGCCGAGGATCCGACGCCGCAGCGCCGAGCGGCGTAGCGACAAGGGTTTCCGGAGCGAGGCATAATCCCCTAAGACGGGCCGCGATGCAGCCTGCCCGCGACCCATGCTGACCGGCCTTTCGATCCGCGACCTGGTCATCATCGAGTCGCTCGACCTCGATTTCGGCCCCGGCCTCGGCGTCCTCACGGGGGAGACGGGCGCCGGCAAGTCGATCCTGCTCGATGCTTTGGGCCTCGCGCTCGGCGCCCGCGCCGATACGTCGCTCGTCCGGGCCGGTCAGAGCCAGGCGGTGGTCACGGTCAGCTTCGAAGTCCCCGCCGGACATTCCGCACTGGCGCTGCTCGCCGAAAGCGGCCTCGAAGGCCAGCCCGGCGAGCCGCTCGTCGTCCGCCGGGTGGTCCGCGCCGACGGCGGCAGCCGCGCCGCGGTCAACGACCAGCCGGTCTCCGCCGCCTTGCTGCGCGAGATCGGCACCGCCTTGGTCGAGATCCACGGCCAGCATGACGAGCGCAGCCTGCTCAATCCGCGCGGCCACCGCGCCTTGCTCGACGCGTTCGGCCGCATCGACGCGTCGGCAGCGGCGTCCGCTTGGGAGGAGATGCGCGGCGTCGCCGCCGAGCTCGAGGAAGCGCGCGCCGCCGCGGCCGAGGCGGAACGCGACCGCGAATGGATCGCGCACAGCGTCGAGCAGCTCCGCCAGCTCGCGCCGGAGGCGGGGGAGGAGGAGAGTCTCTCGGCGGCCCGCGCCGCGATGCAGGCCGGCGCCCGGCTCGGCGGCGAGCTCGAAGCGCTCGACCAGCTCCTCCAGGGCTCGGACGGCGGCCTCGCCGCGCTGCGCCAGGCGGTCCGGCGCCTCGACCGGATCGCGGCCGAGCATCCCCTGCTCGGCGAAGCGCTCGCCGCGCTCGACCGGGCCTTGGTCGAGGCGGGCGAGGCGGAGGACCGGCTCGAGCGCGCGCGCGAGGCGCTCGCGCACGATCCCGCCCGGCTCGAGGAGGTCGAGACCCGGCTGTTCGAGATCAGGGCGATGGCGAGAAAGCACCGGGTCGAGGCCGATGCGCTCGCCGGCCACCAATCCGAGCTCGAGGCGCGCCTCGAAGCGCTCGAAGCGGGCGGCGAGCGCGTCGCCGCGCTGGAGCGGCGTCTCGCCGCCGCGCGCGCGTCCTTCGACGAAGCCGCGGCCGCCCTCTCCGCCGAGCGCCGCGCCGCCGCCGCCCGGCTCGACGAGGCCGTCGCCGCCGAGCTGGCGCCGCTCAGGCTCGACGCCGCCCGCTTCCGCACCGCCTTCGCCCAAGCCGATCCGTCCGCGGCGGGCACGGACCGCGTCGAGTTCGAGGTCTCGACCAATCCAGGCGCTCCGTTCGGGCCCCTGGTGCGGATCGCGAGCGGCGGCGAGCTGTCGCGCTTCGTCCTCGCATTGAAGGTCGCGCTCGCCGAGCAGGGCGGCGCCGCCACCCTCATCTTCGACGAGATCGACCGCGGCGTCGGCGGGGCCGTGGCGAGCGCGATCGGCGAGCGGCTCCACCGCCTCGCTTTGCGCAGCCAGGTGCTGGTCGTCACCCACAGCCCGCAGGTCGCCGCCCGCGGCCGCCGCCACCTCCTCATTGAGAAGAGCCACGAGGGGTTGGTGACGCGCACCAGCGTCCATGCCCTCGACGAGGCGCGGCGCCGCGAGGAGATTGCCAGGATGCTGTCGGGCGCGCAGGTGACCGACGAGGCGCGGGCGCAGGCGGTAAGGCTGCTGGAGGCGGCTTAGGACGTTCCTGTTCGACCGGGCGATGCGCCGTCCAAAGCGTCCTCCCGGCCCTTCGACTGCCTGCCAAGGCAGGCGCTCAGGATAAACTTCAGCCAGAGGCTGGAGGCCGGGATCTCAGCGGGTGAAGAGGGGAAGCGGATGTGGAGGGCGCCCTGCAGAAGGGCCGGTGCCCTTCACCCCCTGAGATCCCGGCCTTCGCCGGGATGACGTGTGTTGCACCGTTCCCCGCGCGCGGGAGAAGGCTGGGATGAGGGGCGTCTTCTTGTTATCTCGCCGGGCATGACGGGAAGCGACCGCGCCGACATGACCGAAGCCGAGGCGGCGGCCGAGATCGAGCGGCTGGCGCGTGAGATCGCGCATCACAACCGCCTGTATCATGGCGAGGACGCGCCGGAGATCAGCGACGCGGAGTACGACGCGCTGGTGCGGCGCAACGCGGCGCTGGAGGCGGAATTCCCGCATCTCGTGCGGGTGGACAGCCCATCGAAGCTGGTCGGGGCCGCGCCGGCCGCCCATCTCTCCAAGGTTCGGCACGCTCTGCCGATGCTCAGCCTCGAAAACGCCTTCGCCCGCGAGGATGTGGAGGAGTTCGTGGCGCGGGTGCGGCGCTTCCTCAACCTTGCGGCGGACGCGGAAGTCGCCCTCACCGCCGAGCCCAAGATCGACGGCCTGTCCTGCTCGCTGCGCTACGAGAAGGGCCGGCTCGTTCTCGCGGCGACCCGCGGCGACGGGACCACCGGCGAGGTCGTCACCGACAATGTGCGTACGATTGCCGACATTCCCGAGCGGCTGGCCGGCGACGCGCCCGACGTCTTCGAGGTCCGCGGCGAAGTCTATATGTCGAAGGAGGATTTCGCGGCGCTCAACGCCCAGCAGGCCCGGAGCGGCGGCAAGATCTTCGCCAACCCACGCAACGCCGCCGCCGGCTCGCTGCGTCAAAAGGATGCGGCGGTGACCGAAGCGCGGCCGCTGCGCTTCTACGCCCATGGCTGGGGCGAGGTCTCGGCGCTCCCTGCCGAGAGCCAGCTCGGCGTCATGCATGCGATCCGCGACTGGGGGCTGCCCATTGCCGAACGGCTCGATCGCTTCACCGACATTGCGGCGCTGCTCGATCATTACCGAGCCATCGAGGCCGCCCGCGCCGATCTCGGCTTCGACATCGACGGCGTCGTCTACAAGGTCGACCGCCTCGACTGGCAGCGCCGCCTCGGCCAGGTCGCCAAGGCGCCGCGCTGGGCGCTGGCGCACAAATTCCCGGCGGAGCAGGCGCAGACATTGCTGCGCGCGATCGACATCCAGGTCGGCCGCACCGGCGCGCTCACGCCGGTCGCCCGCCTCGAGCCGGTGACCGTCGGCGGCGTCGTCGTCACCAACGCGACGCTCCACAACGAGGACGAGATCGCGCGCCTCGGCGTACGCCCCGGCGACCGCGTCGTCGTCCAGCGCGCCGGCGACGTCATTCCCCAGATCGTCGGCAATCTGACGAAGGAAAAGCCGCGCGAGGCCTGGATCTTTCCCACGGAATGCCCGCGTTGCGGCAGCCATGCCGAGCGCGAGGACGACGAAGTCGTGCGCCGCTGTACCGGCGGCCTGATCTGTCCGGCCCAGCGCGTCGAGCGCCTGCGCCACTTCGTCTCGCGCGCCGCGCTCGACATAGAGGGCCTCGGCGCGACCAATATCGTCGCATTCTTCGAGGACGGCCTGATCCAGTCGCCCGCGGATATCTTCCGCATTCGGACCGAGGACTTGCTGAAGCGCGAGCGGTGGGCGGAAATCTCCGCCCGCAACTTGGTGGCCGCGATCGAGGCGAAGCGCGAGCCGCCGCTCGACCGGCTGCTATACGGACTCGGCATCCGCCATGTCGGGCAGGTGACCGCGCGCGACCTCGCCAAGGCGTTCGGCACGATGGAGGCGCTGCGCGACACCGCCGTGCGCGCCGCGTCCGACCCGGGCGCGCTTCAGGAGCTGGTCTGCATCGAAGGAATCGGGCCGGTCGTCGCCCAGGCGGTGGCCGACTTCTTCGCCGAGCCGCATAATCTCGAGGTCGTCGACGATTTGATGCACGAAGTGAGGCCGCCGCCGTTCGTCGTCGAAACCAAGGACTCACCCGTCTCCGGAAAGACTTTGGTCTTCACCGGCAGCCTCGAAGCGGTCTCGCGCGACGAGGCCAAGGCGCAGGCGGAAAAGCTCGGCGCCAAGGTGGCCGGCTCCGTCTCCGCCAAGACGGACCTGCTCGTCGCGGGGCCCGGGGCGGGCTCGAAGCTCAAGAAGGCCGCGGAGTTCGGCATCGAGGTGATCGACGAAGCCGCCTGGCTGGCCATGGTCGCCGAAGCGGGGGGCTAGCGACGCATGGCGAGCACCGGCCAGTCGCCGCGTTCGACGGTGAAGGCTGGCGCGAGGCCCTCGCGGCGATAGGCGGCCGCCACGGCGTCGGCCTGACAGGCCAGCAGGCCCGCGAGGATGAGGCGGCCGCCCGGCGCAAGCGTCGCGGCGATCGCGGGCGCGAGTGCGATCAGCGGGCCGGCGAGGATGTTGGCGACGACGAGATCGAACGGCGCTCGCTGCGCGATCCGCGGGTGGTCCATGCCTGCGGCGACGAGGAGATCGACTTCGCCCCGCCCGGTCCCGAGCGGGATCGCGTTGGCCGCCGCATTCTCCGCCGCCACCTCGATCGCGACCGGATCGATGTCGGACGCAGCGACCAGCGCTTGCGGCCACAGCTTCAGCGCGGCGAAGGCGAGGAGGCCGGTGCCGGTGCCGACATCGATCACGTTCTCGATGCGGCAGCCTGCAGCCTCGAGCCGATCCAGCGCGGTGAGGCAGCCGGTCGTGGTCTCGTGATGGCCGGTGCCGAAGGCGCGGCCGGCGTCGATCTCGATCGCGATCGCCTCCTTCGGCGCTTCGCGGCGATGCGCGGAGGTGTGGACGCAGAAGCGTCCGGCGAGGATCGGTTCGAGCTCGCGCTGGCTCATCTTCAGCCAGTCCTCGTCCGCGATCGGCTCGACCGCGGCCTCGACGCCGCTCGCGCTGGGCGCCAGCGCGCGCACCGCGGCGAGGAGCGAAGCAGCGGGCTCATCCTCGAAAAACGCTTCGAACCGCCATTCTTCGGGCCGGGTCGGGTCCGGCTCGCTGGTCATCAGCACCGGCGGCGGATCCAACGCTTCCATCTCAGGAAGATCGCCCGCAATCCGGTCCGCCTCCTCCTTCGTGCAGGGGAGCGAGAGCTTCCAGCCGCTAGCGGACAAAGCTCGCCCCGTTGACGTCGATGACCGCGCCGGTGGCCGAGGAGGGTGCGTCGACGGCGAGCCAGCGGACCGTCTCGGCGACCTCGTCGGGTTCGGCGGGCCGGCCGAGCGGGATGTCCTTGAGGAAGGCGCCGCCGCCGCGACTCTCGAGATAGTCGTCGACCATGCCGGTGACGGTGAAGCCAGGGCAGACGGCGAAGGCGTAGATGCCCTGGGCCGCATAGCCCCGGGCGATCGACTTGGTCATGGCGACCATGCCGGCCTTGGAGGCGGCATAATGCCAGTGATCGGGGGAATCGCCGCGATAGGCGGCCCGGCTGGAGACGTTGACGATGCGGCCGCCTTCGCCTCTCGCGCGGAAATGGAGGATTGCGAGGCGGCTGAGCTCGGCCGCGGCGGTGAGGTTGATCCGCATCGTTCGCTCCCAGCGGGCGAGCCATTTCTCGGCGGCATCGCCGATCGGCGCCGCCTCGAAGATGCCGGCATTGTTGACGAGGACGTCGATGCGTCCGTCGAGCCGGTCGAGCGCCTGCGACCAGAGGCGCGCCGCCGCGCCGGGCCCGGCCAGGTCCGCCGCGATCTCGCTCGCCCCATCGCCGCGGGTCGAATGGCCGACGACAATGTGCCCTTGGAGGGCCTCGAGGATGGCGCGGCCAATGCCGCGGCTGGTTCCGGTGACGAGGATGTTCTGGCTCATGCGGCGCGCGTTAGGCCGAGCGGGCGCCGGCGGGAACCCCGGACATGCGAACGCCCCGGCGAAGGGGATGCCGGGGCGCTGACGCATACTCTCCAGACGCTGCGCTAGACGCGTCGACTTGATTTATGTTCCGCGCCGCTGCGTTCGCAGGGAACCGCGCCCGGACAGGATGCTTACGACCGGGTGCCGGCCGAAACGAGGAGTGCGGGACGATGAAGGGCTATGTCGAGAACATCGAGGCCGCGACGGTCGCCAACGACGACTTCCGCCGCGTCCTCTATACGGGCCGCAATCTGCAACTCGTGCTGATGACGCTGCCGCCCGGCTGCGACAGCGGCGAGGAGGTGCACGAGGACATCGACCAGTTCTTCCGGATCGAGCAGGGGGAAGGCGAGGTCCATATCGACGGCGCCGTCCACCGCGTCGAGGACGATTTCGCGATCATCGTCCCGGCCGGCGCGCGCCACAACGTGGTCAATACCGGCCAGGGGCCTTTGCGGCTCTACACGCTCTACGGACCGCCCGAGCACAAGGAAGGGATTGTCCACCGCGATCGCGAGGCCGCCGAGCGCGACCATGAGAACGACCATTTCGACGGGCGGACGACGGAGTAAGGGGCCGGGCGTGAAATCACGCCAACGGGAGCTCGGGCTGGTCGGGTTCGAAGCGGTGCCAGCCGCCGGGGCCGAGCTTCTCGAGAGGGCGGAACTTCGCCTTGTAGGCCATGCGCCGCGAGGCCTCGACCCAATAGCCCAGATAGACGTAGGGCAGGCCGGCGCGGGCGGCGCGCACGATGTGATCGAGGATGAGGTAGGTGCCAAGGCCCGAGCGGCGGGCGTCGTCTGGCTCGAAGAAGGAATAGATCATCGACAGACCGTCGGTCTGCTGATCGGTAAGGCAGGCGCCGACGAGGCGGCCGGGGCGGCCGTCGACCGAGGGTTCGCGATATTCGACGACGAAGGTTTTGACCGGCGATTGCTCGACCATGTCCGAAAAGTCGCTCTCGTCCATGTCGACCATGCCGCCGCCGGGATGGCGGGCCTTCAGATAGCGGCGGAGCAGCTGATATTGCTCGTCGGTCGTCCAGGGCTTGCAGGCGGTGACCTCGAGGTCCGAATTGCGGCGAATGACGCGGCGCTGGCTGGCATTGGCCTGAAACTCGCCCGAGACGACGCGAACCGAGATGCAGGCCGAACAATCGATGCAGGAGGGTCGGTAGGCGACGTTCTGACTGCGGCGGAAGCCGATTCGGCCGAGCGCGTCGTTCAATTCCGTGGCATGGCCGCCGGCAAGCTCGGTGAACACCTTCCGCTCGGTCCTGCCCGCGAGATAGGGGCACGGCGCGGGCGTCGTCACGAAGAAACGGGGAAAGCGGAAGGGTGCGCTCACGCTCACTCCAAAAAAGGGGCCGGGCCTGCCATGCTTATGGGACGAGAGCGGGCCGATTGTAAGGCCGCTCGGGTGCCAAATGCAAGCGAAGCGCCCGCCCGTTCCAGAAGGGGACGGGCGCCGGCCTAATCCTACCGGCGCAAGCCCTGGGGGCGACGCCGAATCGCGATCTGGCCAGTGGCGCAAACAAGCCTTATCGCCACCTGCAATGGCACAGATCGCTTTCCTCGGCCTCGGCGTGATGGGCGCGGAGATGGCGCGGCACCTCGCCGCCGCCGGTCACGGCCTCATCGTCTACAATCGCAGCCCGGAAAAGGCGCGGGCCTGGGCCGCCCGCCACGGCGGCAGCGTGGCTTCGACGGCGGCCGGCGCCGCGGGCACGGCGGACGCCGTCATCGCCTGCGTCGGCAATGACGGCGACGTCGAGGAAGTGACGCTCGGACCGAACGGCGCCTTTCGCAACATGCGCGAGGGCGCGCTCTTCATCGATCACACCACCGCATCGGCCCGCCTGGCGCGGCGGCTCGCCGAGGAGGGGCGCGGGCTCGGGCTCCTGTCGGTCGATGCGCCGGTTTCGGGCGGCCAAGCGGGCGCGCAGAGCGGCACGCTGGCGATCATGTGCGGCGGTTCGGACGCAGCGGTCGCCGCCGCGCGCCCGCTGATGGAATGCTACGCCGCGCGCATCGTCCATGTCGGCGGCGACGGCACCGGCCAGCTGACCAAGATGGTCAACCAGATCTGCATCGCGGGCGTCGTCCAGGGCCTCGCCGAGGCGCTCCACTTCAGCAAGGCGGCGGGGCTCGACGGAGAAAAGGTGTTCGAGGCGATCTCCGGCGGCGCAGCGCAGAGCTGGCAGATGGTCAATCGCTGGGCGACGATGGAGCGCGGCGAGTTCGATTTCGGCTTCGCGGTCGACTGGATGCGCAAGGATCTCGGCCTGACCCTCGAGGAAGCCAGAGGCAATGGCGCGGTGCTGCCGCTGACGGCTTTGGTCGACCAATTCTACGCGGAAGTGCAGGCGATGGGCGGCGGACGGCAGGACACGTCCTCACTGGCGAGGAGATTGGTGAAGTGAAGCGTTTCCGAACCGTCGTCGCGGCCTTCGCCGCCTTTCTCGCGGCCGCGCCGGCCATGGCCGATTCGCTGGTCGACAACGTCAACGGCTATACGATGCGCGCGGACGGCGGCCTGTTCCGCTTCACCGGCATGGTCCTGGACGATGCCGGCCGGGTGAAGCAGCTGCTGACCGAGCGCGACCGCCGGCCGGACCGGATGCGCCAGCGCGTCAACGGCCGCGGCCGCACGCTCCTGCCGGGACTGATCGACGCCCATGGCCACGTCATGGGGATCGGCCTCCAGGCGATGCAGCTCGATCTCACCGGCACCCGCACGCTGCAGGAGGCGCTCGATCGGGTGCGCGCCTATGCCGCCGCCAATCCGAGCCCGCGCTGGATCGTCGGGCGCGGCTGGAACCACGAGCTGTGGGGCCTCGGCCGCTTCCCGACCGCGGCCGACCTCGACGCCGTCGTCCGCGACCGCCCGGTCTATCTCGAGCGGGTCGACGGCCATGCCGGCTGGGCCAACAGCGCCGCCATGCGCGAGGCCGGCATCACCGCCGAGACGCAGGCGCCGGAAGGCGGGCGAATCGAGCGGACGGGGCGCCAGCCGTCCGGCATCTTCGTCGATGCCGCCATGCCGCTCGTCGAACGCGCGATTCCGCCTCACCAGCCGCTCACCCGCGACCTCGCCTTGCGCCGCGCGCAGGAGACCTTGCTCTCGAACGGCCTCACAGCGGTCGCCGACATGGGAACCAGCGTCGACGACTGGCTGACCATGCGCCGCGCCGGCGACAATGGCAGCCTGCAGCTGCGCATCTTCTCCTATGCGAGCGGCATCGACTCCCTGCTCGCCATAGCGGGGCAGCGGCCGACGCCCTGGCTCTACAACAGCCGGCTGCGCATGGGCGGCGTGAAGCTTTATTATGACGGCGCTCTGGGCTCGCGCGGCGCGTGGCTCAAACAGGCCTATCGAGACGCGCCGGGCCAGCGCGGTCTGCCGCTGGTCGGGGAGACGGCGCTCCGGAACCTGATGAGCCGCGCGGCGATGGACGAATTCCAGGTCGCCGTCCACGCGATCGGCGATCAGGCCAATGCCAGCCTGCTCGGCGCGATCGAGGAGCTCGCCGCCACCTATACGGGCGATCGGCGCTGGCGGATCGAGCATGTCCAGATCGTCGATCCCGCCGATTTGCCGCGCTTCGCCCGCCACGGCATCATCGCCTCGATGCAGCCCGTTCACCAGGCGTCGGACTGGCGCATGGCCGAAGCGCGGATGGGCCGCGAGCGGCTCGGCGGCTCCTATGCCTGGGCGAGCTTGCTGAGGCTCGGCGTGCCGCTCGCCTTCGGCTCCGATTTCCCGGTCGAGAGCCCCAACCCGTTCCACGGCCTCGCCGTCGCGATCAGCCGCCAGGACGCGGAGGGGCAGCCGCCCGGCGGCTGGTTCCCCGAGCAGCGGCTGACGCTGGAACAGGCGTTCGACGCCTTCACTCGCCGCGCCGCCTTCGCCTCCTTCGCGGAGGACCGGGTGGGGACGCTCGAGCCGGGGCGGATGGCCGACTTCATCTTCATCGACACCGACATCTTCCGCACCTCCAACCCAAGGGAGATCCGGGAGACGCGCGTGCTCGAGACCTGGGTGGCCGGGCAGCAGGTCTGGGCGAGAACGCGGCCGGCGACGACGCCGACGCGTTAGTCCGGACCCTCCCCGTCCCGGGGAGGACCTAGGAGGCCAGCTCCTTCACTCGCGCGGGCGTCAGGATCTGGGGAAGGGTCTCCGGCTCGCGGCCGGGCGGGTACCAGAGGTAGAGGGGCACGCCGGAGCGGCCGTGACGTTCGAGGAAACGGCCGATTTCGGGGTCGCCGCGCGTCCAGTCGCCGGCGAGGACGGCGACGTTCCCGGCGCGCAGGGCCGCGGCGACGTCGCCGCGGCCGAGCACGGCGCGCTCGTTGACCTTGCAGGTGAGGCACCAGTCGGCGGTGAAATAGACGAAGACCGGCCGCCCTTCGGCGCGGAGCGCGCCGAGGCGCTGCTCGCTGAACGGTTGCGCGCCGAGCGCGCCCGGCGCGGCCTCGTCCGGTTCGACGGTGCGGACGAGGACCAAAGCCGCGCCGATCGCCAGAGCGGCAGGAGCGAGCGCGGGCCAGAAGCGGCCGCGGCGCCCGGCCCACCAGAGCGCGAGGCCGAGGGCCAGTGCCGCGAACAGGCCGGCGGTCATGCCGTCGACGCCCGACTGCCGGCCGAGCACCCAGAGGAGGCCGATCGCGGTCAGGAACATCGGCACCGAGAGCAGCCGCTGGAAGCGCTCCATCCACGGCCCGGGCCGGGGCAGGCGCTTTCGCAAGGCCGGGACGAAGCCGAGCAGCAGGAACGGGAGGGCCAGGCCGAGGCCGAGCCCCGCGAACACCGCCAGAGCGGCGAGCGTCGGCAAGATCAGCGCCGCCCCGAGCGCCGCCCCCATGAACGGCCCGGTGCAGGGCGTCGCGACGAAGGCGGCGAGCGCGCCGGTCCAGAAGGCGCCGCGCGCGCCGCTCTGCCCGGCGAGCCGGTCGCCGCCGGCGATCGCGGGAAGCCGGAACAGGCCGGCGAGGCCGAAAGCGATGGCGGCGACGAGGAGGAAAAGGATGAGGATCGCGCGCGGATCCTGGAGTTGGAACGCCCAGCCGACCGAGACCCCGCCCGCGCGCAAGCCGAGGATCGCGCCGCCGAGCAGCAGGCAAATTCCGACCGCGCCGGCGGCATAGGCCATCGCCTCGCGTCGCGCCGCGCGCTCGCCGCCGCCGCCGGCCCGGGCGAGGCTGAGCGCCTTGAGGCTGAGGATCGGGAAAACGCAGGGCATGACGTTGAGCAGCAGCCCGCCGACCAGGGCGCCGAGGAGCGCGAGCAGGATCGCCGAGCCGGAGGCAGCCGTTTGTGCTTCGCCCAACGGAACGCCGGTGGCGGGGACGGGGCCCGGCCTCGCGGCGAGGGAGAGGCCGCGTCCGCCGCCGAGGCTGAGCACGCCCTCGATCGCGCGCAGGCCGGCCGCGCCGGGCCCCGCCTGCGTCTCGACGATCAGCACGTCGCCGGCACGCGAAACGGACTGGGGCGCGTTGTAGTCGAGCGCTTCGAGCGTGGCGGGGAAGAAATAGGGGCTGTCGAGCGCGACGTCGGCTGGCAGCGGCAGCGCGATCCGAAGGCGGCCGCCGCGGACCTCGAAACGCGCTTCCTGCCCGAGCGGCCGCGGCAGAGCGCGGCGGAAGCCGTCGATCCGTTCGCGGTTCTCGGCGCTCGGCGCGCCGATGCGCAGCTCGATCGCGACGTCGGTGCGCTGCGGCACGCAGATCTGGTCGGTGCAGGCGAGATAATCGAGCCGCGCCGCGACGGGGACGGTGCTCCCCGGCGCCGCGCCGGCCGGCACGCGCAGATCGACGAGCATCGCGTAATTGCGCTCGAACACGTAGTTCATGATGCCGGCGATGAGCAGCCGCTCCGGCACCGGGTAGCGCAGCGGCCCGGCCGCGGCGCCGGCGGGAAGGCGCCATGTCACTTCGTTGGGGCGGCCGGCGAGGCCCGGATTCGACCAGTAGCCGTGCCAGCCTTCCCGGGGGCGCATCACGAAGGCGAGGGTGACGGTGCCTCCGGGTACAATGCTGCGGCCTTCGGGGACGAGCTCGACGGTCATGGCGGGCTCGCCGCCGGGGAGCTGCGCGCGCGCAGGTACGGTTCCGAGGAGGAACGCCAACAGGCCGAGAAGGACGAAACCCCACCGATTCATGACGGGCCTATAGCCCGTCATTGCGAGCGGAGCGAAGCAATCCCTCGGGCAATGTCCGTCATTTCGTTCATCCTGAGGAGCCGTTGAGCTTGCCGAAACGGCGTCTCGAAGGATCGTGCACCGTCCTTCGAGACGGGCCTTCGACTTCGCTCAGTCCCTCCGCAGGATGAGCGGCAGTGAATCCGATTCGCTCGCTTCTACCGCCGCTCGTATCTCGCGATCTGGGAGCCGAGGCGGTTGGCGCCGATGCGCAGGCCCTCGCCGCTGCGGTCGACGACGAAGGTGGTGCCGCGGGCGCCCGGCGCCAGCGAGGCTTCGTTGTCGGCAATGACGAGCCCCTCCGAGCTGTTCGACTGCGCCTCCGGGCCGACGAAGATCATCGCCGAGTAATTCTCCTTGTTGCGGCCCTGGACGAAGACGTTGCGCGAGATCGTGCCGGTGGCGCCGTTTGAAAGATCGATCATGTAGTTGGTGGCGCGGCCCTCGCTGTCGTCGAAGCTCGAATCGACGACCTCAACGCGCGGCGCGCGGGTCTTGACGTAATGGCCGCCGCGGCCGCGCTCGAACCGGCTCCGGACGACGCTGAGGCTGCCATAGTCGCCGATGTAGAGGCTGTGCGAGCAATCGGCGTCGGGAAGGCACTGGCCGAGGCCGGAGAAGGTGGACTGCTCGATCCGGATCGTGCCGTTCGGGTCCGAAGCGGTGAGGATGCCCTGCTCGCTGTCGCGGAACAGGCTCTCGCGGACGAACAGGTTTCCGGCCTGGAGGCGGATGCCGGCGCCGTTGCGGTCAGGGACCCGGATGTTCTGGAAGACCAGGCCCTCGATCCGCGCCTCGCGGCCGTTCAGGACGAGCGCCGCCTTGCCGTCGCAGGCGACGCCGTCGAGAATCGCGGTGCCGGGCTCGCGGGCGGCATAGCGGACGCTTCCGGTGTTCTGGACCGCGCACATGCGGTAGCCGCCTGGCGCGATCAGGATCGTGCCCCGCCCCTCGCCGACCGCGTCGACCGCCTCCTGCAGGGTGGCGAAACCCTGGCCGGACTCTTCGACGGTAAAGGGCGCGCTCCCGCGCTGCGCGACGAGCGGCGAAGCGAGCAAAGCGAGCGCGAGCGCTGCGAACGGGGCTTTTCTCATCGTGGCCAGGTGCGTCAGCCGCGGCCGCCTGTCGAGGCGGGAAGAGGGTTAACGGTGGCCGTGGCCCGAAGCGGGACGCATGCCGCGGCCATCCTTGCGGCGCTCAGCCCTTCGGAGGCTTGGCGGCGGGCGGCGCGGGCTCGCCGGCGGGCGGGGTCTTTTCCGGGCCGTCATAGACCTCCGGAAGGTAGTCCTCGCTGTCGACGACCGGCGGGATCTCGACCATCTGGACCTGCGGCGGCGGTGCGAGCCCTCCGGCGACGACGACGGGCGGCGGCGGCGGCACGGGCCGCGCAGCGGCGACGCCGGGAACGGCGATGGCGGCGGCGACGGCCGCGGCGTGCAGCGCCTGGCGAATCGGGATCGCGTAGGAGACGCAGACTTCGTCCTCGCAACCGGCCAGGAAGGCGAGGCGCTCGCCGTCGCTCATCGCGCTGAGGTCGAAGACCTGGCGGTTGCACATGCGGCACTGGTCGCCGTCCATGATCGCCGCGAGGTCGCTGCGATAGGGGCAGGGGCTGCTGATCTTCGGGAAGAGAGGCATGGCAAATCTCCGATCGAAGGAGATGTTATCACATGTAGTTGGCGAAGGGAAGTGCGATGCACGTCATCCCGGCGGAGGCCGGGATCTCAGGACGAGAGGGCGCGGACAGGCCTGCAGCGCTCCATTGGCGCCTGCGCTCTTCACCCGCTGAGATCCCGGCCTTCGCCGGGATGACGGTCACGGTCAGTCGAGATTCGGTCTGAGCCAGCGTTCGGCCTGGTCGATGGGGACCGCGCGCCTCGTGGCATAATCCTCGAGCTGGTCGCGGCCGATGCGGGCGACGCCGAAATATTGGCTGCCCTGGTGGCCGAAATAGAAGCCCGAGACGGCCGAGGTGGGCCACATGGCAAAGCTCTCGGTCAGCGTGACGCCGGCCGGCTCCCCGCCGAGCATCGTGAACAGAGCCGGCTTGAGGCTGTGGTCTGGGCAGGCGGGATAGCCGGGCGCGGGGCGGATGCCGGTATAATTCTCGCGGATCAGGTCCTGGTTGGTCTGGTGGTCCTCGGGCTCGTAGCCCCAGACATGGGCGCGGACATGCTGGTGGAGGCGCTCGGCGAACGCCTCGGCGAGGCGGTCGGCGAGGGCTTTCAGGAGAATGTCCGAATAATCGTCGTTCTCGGCCTTGAAGCGCTCGAGATGGGGCTCGAGGCCGTGAATGCCGACCGCGAAGCCGCCGATCCAGTCCTCGCCTTCGGGATCGATGAAGTCGGCCAGGCTCATGTTCGGCCGGCCTTCCCGCTTCTTGACCTGCTGGCGGAGGAAGGGAAGACGCGTCTCCTCGTTCGAGGCCAGAACGAGGACGTCGTCGCCTTCGCGGCGGCAGCGCCACAGTCCGACCGTTCCGCGCGGCGTCACCCAATGTTCGGCGATCATCCGGTCGAGCATTTTCTGCGCGTCGTTGAACAAAGAGGTCGCGCTTTCGCCGACGACCGGGTCCTCGAGGATCGCCGGATAATTGCCGGCGAGCTCCCAGGCGCGGAAAAAGGGCGTCCAGTCGATCACCGTCCTGAGGTCGCGCAGCGGCCAGTCGTTGAAGCTCTGCAGGCCGGGATGGAGCGGCGCCGGCGCCTTGCCGGACGGGTCCCAGGGAAAGGCATTGGCGCGAGCCTCGGCGAGCGGGGCGAGCTCGCTGTGGCCGCGGCCGGCGCGGGTCAGGCGGACCTGCTCATATTCCTCCGCCGTCTTGAGGATGATCGGCTCTTTTTGCGTGTCGGAGACGAGCGAGGAGGCGACGCCGACGGCGCGGCTGGCGTCGAGGACGTGCAGCACCGGCCCATCATAAGCGGGATCGATGCGCAAAGCGGTGTGGACCTTGGAGGTCGTGGCGCCGCCGATCAGCAGCGGCAGGGTCATGCCGGCGCGGCCCATCTCCTCGGCGACCGTCACCATCTCGTCGAGCGAGGGCGTGATCAGCCCGGAGAGCCCGATCATGTCGGCCTGATTCTCGTTCGCGGCGGCGAGGATATTCTGCCAGGGGACCATGACGCCGAGGTCGATCACCTCGAAGCCGTTGCACTGGAGGACGACGCCGACGATGTTCTTGCCGATGTCGTGGACGTCGCCCTTGACGGTCGCCATCACGATCCGGCCCTTGCCCTGGGTGGCGCCCGATTTCTCCTTCTCCTCCTCGATGAAGGGGATGAGATGGGCGACCGCCTTCTTCATGACGCGGGCGGATTTGACGACCTGCGGCAGGAACATCTTGCCCGAGCCGAACAGGTCCCCGACCACGTTCATGCCGTCCATCAGCGAGCCCTCGATGACGTGGATCGGGCGCTTTGCCTTCTGGCGCGCTTCCTCCGTGTCCTCGACCACCCAGGCGTCGATGCCCTTGACGAGCGCATGTTCGAGTCTTTTCTCGACCGGCCAGCCGCGCCATTCGGCCTCGGCCTTCTCCCGGACCGGATCGGAGCCGCGATATTTCTCGGCGAGCTCGACGAGGCGCTCGGTGGCGTCGTCGCGGCGGTCGAGGATGACGTCCTCGCAGGCCTCGCGCAGCTCGGGATCGATCGCGTCGTAGACGTCGAGCTGCCCGGCATTGACGATCGCCATGTCGAGCCCGGCGGGAATGGCGTGGAACAGGAAGATCGAATGCATGGCGCGGCGCACCGGCTCGTTGCCGCGGAAAGAGAAGCTCAAATTGGAGAGGCCGCCGGAAATATGGGCGTGCGGACAGCGCGCCTTGATCTCGCGGCACGCCTCGATGAAGTCGATCGCGTAGCGGCGATGCTCGTCGATGCCGGTCGCGATGGCGAAGATGTTGGGATCGAAGATGATGTCCTCGGCCGGAAAGCCGTCGCCGACGAGAAGGTCGTAGGCGCGGCTGCAGATCTCGACCTTGCGCTCCTTGGTGTCGGCCTGGCCGACCTCGTCGAACGCCATGACCACGACCGCGGCGCCGTAGTCGCGGACCTTGCGGGCGACGCGGAGGAACTCGTCCTCGCCTTCCTTCATGCTGATCGAATTGACGATCGGCTTGCCCGAGACGCATTTGAGTCCGGCCTCTATCACGCTCCACTTGGACGAATCGACCATCACCGGCACGCGCGCGATGTCGGGCTCGGCGGCGATCAGCTTCAGGAAGGTGGTCATCGCCGCTTCCGCGTCGAGCAGGCCCTCGTCCATGTTGACGTCGATGACCTGGGCGCCGTTCTCGACCTGCTGGCGCGCGACCTCGACCGCCGCGCCGTAATCGCCGGCCATGACCAGCTTCTTGAACCTGGCCGAGCCGGTGACGTTGGTCCGCTCGCCGATATTGACGAAGGCGGAGGATGCGGCGGCTGGGGAGGGATCGAGGTCGGGGGCGGTGGCCATGTTTTCTTCTTTGTGTTTGTCTTCAAGGCGTCATGCCGGACTTGATCCGGCATCCATGAACCGAAGCCTGCGCGAACTTGGCGGCTCCGTGTTCATGGGCCCCGGATCAAGTCCGGGGTGACGGTTGCACTCACGCGGCGAGCACCATCGGTTCGAGGCCGGCGAGGCAGGTGACGCGGGGCGCTTGCGGCAGCTTACGCGGGGGCAGGCCCGCGACGGCTCGGGCGATCGCGGCGATGTGCGCGGGCGTCGAGCCGCAGCAGCCGCCGAGGATGTTAACCAGGCCCTGCTCGGCCCAGTCGCGCACGAAGGCTGCGGTCTGATCGGGACGCTCGTCATAGGCGCCGAGCTCGTTGGGCAGACCTGCGTTCGGATACGCCATTACGAGCGTGTCGGCGATGCCGGCCAGCGCCTGCACGTGCGGCCTGAGCTGCTGCGCGCCGAATGAGCAGTTGAGGCCGATGGTGAGCGGGCGGGCGTGGCGCACGGCGTACCAGAATGCCTCGACCGTGTGACCCGACAGGTTGCGGCCGGACAGGTCGGTGATCGTCATCGAGATCATCAAAGGCACGTCGCGCCCGGCGCGGCGGCCGGCTTCGAGCGCGGCCATGATCCCGGCCTTGGCGTTCAGGGTGTCGAAGATCGTCTCGATCAGGATGAAGTCGGCGCCGCCTTCGATCAGCGCCTCGCACTGTTCGAGATACACGTCCTTGAGGCCGTCGAAGTCGATCTCGCGGTAGCCGGGATCGTTGACGTTGGGCGACAGCGAGAGCGTCTTGTTGGTCGGGCCGATGGCGCCGGCGACGAAGCGCGGGCGGCCGTCCTCGGCCTCGGCCGCGTCGGCGGCCTTGCGGGCGATCGATGCGGAGGCGCGGTTGATGTCGCCGACCAGCCCCTCGGCGCCGTAATCGGCCTGGCTGATGCGATTTGCCGAGAAGGTGTTGGTGGAGACGATGTCCGATCCGGCGGCGAGATAGGCGCGCGTGATCGTCTCGACGATGTCCGGACGGGTCAAAGCGAGGATGTCGTTATTGCCCTTCTGATCGCGGCCGAGATCCAGCGATCCGCGATAATCGGCTTCCTCGAGCTTGCGGTCCTGGATTTCGGTTCCGAAGGCGCCGTCGGTGAGGAGGATGCGGGTGCGCGCCGCCTCGACCAGTCTTTCGCGCGGGCTCATGCGGCCTGCTCCTTTTGATGGGGTTTGGGCCTGAGCCCGAGCAAATGGCAGATGGCGTAGCTCAGTTCGGCCCGGTTCAGCGTGTAGAAGTGAAAGTGGCGCACGCCGCCCGAATAGAGGCGGGCGCAGAGCTCGGCCGCCACCGTCGCGGCGATCAGCTGACGGGCGGCCGGGAGGTTGTCGAGTCCTTCGAACAGATCGTCCATCCAGCGCGGGATCGAGGCGCCGCAGGACGCGGCGAACTTGCGCGTCTGGGCTACGTTCGAGACGGGGAGGATGCCGGGCACGAGCTCGGCACGGATGCCGGCGGCCGCCGCGTCGTCCTGGAAGCGGAAGAAGGCGTCGGGTGAGAAGAAGAACTGGGTGATGGCGCGGTCGGCGCCGGCGTCGATCTTGCGCTTCAGATTGTCGAGATCGGCAGCCTTCGTCGCCGAATCGGGGTGGATCTCCGGATAGGCAGCGACCGAGATGTCGAACGGCGCGACGCGTTTGAGGCCCGCGACAAGCTCGGCGGCATTGGCATAGCCGTCGGGATGGGCGCTGAACGGCTCGCCGGGCTCCGGCGGATCGCCGCGCAGGGCGACGATGTGGCGGATGCCGGCGTCCCAATATTCGCCCGCGATCGCATCGACCTCGTCGCGGCTGGCGGCGACGCAGGTGAGGTGGGCGGCGGCGGCGAGGCTGGTCTCCCGCGCGATCCGGGCGACGGTCGCGTGGGTGCGCTCGCGGGTCGAGCCGCCGGCGCCGTAAGTGACCGAGACGAAGCGCGGTTGGAGCGGCTCGAGCGTCTTGACCGACTCCCAGAGCGTCTCCTCCATCTTCTCGGTCTTGGGCGGGAAGAATTCGAAGCTCACGTCGACGTCGCCGATCGCGTCTTCGAACAAGGGACGGCTGGCGCGTTCGAGGGTGGCGGCGAGCGGGCTCATGCGACGACCTTCAATTTGGCTTCGGGGCGTTCGCCCGCCCAGATCGTGACGGTGAGCTCGCCGCCTTCGAGGCGCTCGACGACGCGGCCTTCGAGCCCCGCCTCGTCGAGATAATGGAGCATGGCTTCGTCGGCGAAGCCCAGGCGGGCATGGGCGTCGCGGCTTCTGAGCTCCTCGCGCTCGTGCGGCGCGAAGTCGACGATCAGCAGCTTCCCGCGCGGCGCGAGCAGGCGCGCGGCCTCGGCGACGGCTGCGGCCGGCTGCTGCGCGTAATGGAGCACCTGGTGGATGATGATCGTGTCCGCCGACGCGGCCGGCAGCGCGAGCGAATACATGTCGCCCTGCCGCAGATCCGCCTCGAGGCCGGCCTGCGCCAGCTTGACGCGGGCGAGGCGAAGCATTTCGGGCGAGCGGTCGACGCCGAGCGCATGGTTCGCGTCGCGGCCGAACAATTCGATCATCCGGCCGGTGCCGGTGCCGATATCGACCAGACGCCCGACGGGACGGCCCGCCAGCGCGCGGGCGATCGCCGCCTCGACCTCCGATTCGGCGATGTGGAGGGAGCGTATCTCGTCCCAATGATCGGCATGGGCTGCAAAATAGCGCTCGGCGGCGGCGGCGCGGTCGGAGCGGACGGCGGCGAGGCGGGCTGCGTCGGCGACCGCCCAGGGATCCTCGCCGTCAAGATCGTTCCAGCAGTCGAAGAGATCGAACAAGGGCTCGAGCCGCTCGCGCGGGCCGAGGCTGAGGAAGACCCAGCTTCCTTCCTTGCGCCGCTCGGCGAGGCCGCATTCGATGAGGATGCGCACGTGACGCGAGACGCGCGGCTGGCTCTGCCCCAGGACTTGGGCGAGCTCGCCCACAGACAGCTCCATCGCCCGCAGCAGCACCAGGATGCGCAGCCGCGTGGGATCGGCGAGCGAACGAAAGATGTCGGGCGCTAGAGACATATTTGCGGACATAAAGATATCTTTATATCCGTCAACTGAACAATGGGAGGGAATTGTTGACTAAGCTAGTAGACATAGGGATGGGATTGCACTAGATTTCGACGCGCTGGAATGCCGAACCGGGAACCTTCGGCACCTCGCCCAGCTCGGACGAATCGGTTCCCGCCTAACCTGAAGGGAAATGCCGTGAAGAAGATCACCCTCACTTTGGTTGCCGTTGCGACCCTCGGCCTCGCCGCCTGCACCGGCAGCGAGACTGCCAACAACGCCGCCGGCAACGAAGCCGAGACGACGAACGAGGCGAACAACGACGTCGGCACCGCCGATCAGGACAACCTCAACGCCGCCAACGATGCGCTCAGCAACATCGCTTCCGACGCCGGCAACCTCGCCGGCCAGGCCGCCAACGCCGCCGAGAACGCGGCCGAAGGCGCCTCCAACGCGGTGAGCAACGCCACCCGCTAAGCCTCCGGGCCGAATGGGAAACAGGAGGGTCGCGCATCCCCAGGGGTGCGCGGCCCTTTTCCTTTGCGCACGATGCGCTAGGCTCGCCTCGGGATGCACGCCCAGGAGACGTAGGCATGAAGGTTCTGCTCAAGCTCGCCGCCGCCGGCGCCGCCCTTGCCCTGGTCGCCGCCTGCGGCGACGATCGCGGGCCCGACGGCCTCACCTCCGAAGAGCGCGAGAAGCTCAACACGATCGCCGAGAAGCAGGATGCCGAGGTGATCGACGCCTCGCCCGACAGCCTCGTCGCCAACGACGAGTGGATCGCGGCCGAAAGCGCGGAGGATCCGGCTCCGGCCGCTAATGCGGGCGCCGAGTCGGCGGCGAACGGCACTGGCCCCGCCAACGGTCAGTAGGCGCTAGTCCACTTCGGCCATGTCGTAGAACGGGAGCGCATGCTCTTCGCCGAAGGTGGCGACCTGATAGCGATGGATACGCCGCGCAAGGGCCGGCCATGTCGCCGCCGCGCGCGGGTCCGAGCGCCAGCGCTCCTCGCCCGCTTCCCACGATTCGCCGCGCTGCACCTCGGCGACATCGGCAAGGAGCGCCATGGCGTCGTCGCGAGGCAGGAGCGGAAGCTCGTCCAGGAGGTGCGTTTCGATCCACGCATAAGCGTGCGCATATCGGCCGTTGCGGGTCAGATAGCGCAGCACGATGCCGCGGAGCCGGCCGTTCGTCTCCGGCGCCGCCGAGAGCCGCTCGAACAGGGGCATTGCCTCGGGATGGTCGCCCTGGGCCAGAGACCGGAGGATCAGGAGGCGCTCGCCCGCCGGTCCGGCAGTCCGTGCGGGGGTCGGCAGCGGCTCGCCGCGCTCGATGCGTGCGTTGAGGTCGAGCAGGTAGGCGGTCGGCTTCCAGGGTGAGATCCAGCCGAGATGCGCGCGGATGTCGGCCCGCTCCGTGCCGCGGAGCAGGCTGCCGTCGCGATCGCGGCCGCTATCGGCCATACGGCGTAGTGCGGCGATCTGCTCCATCGGAGGCAGGCTTCGCTGGAGATCGAGGTAGCGGCGCACCGTGCGCATCCAAACGCTGTGCTCGCCCGCATAATCCTCGTTGACGCGGGAAAAAGGGAAATCGAGCTGGCCCCAGCTTCCGTCGTCGCCCCGGGCGAGGAAAAGGAGATATCGTTCGCCGCGTGCGAAAGTGTAGCGGTTGCACATGCCGCGGCTGGCGTCCGGATGGACGTCGGAGAGATTGGTGAGGTCGCTGCGCCGGACGCTGCCGAGTGTCGCGTCATCCAGCCGAACCCGCGCCGGCGGCGCTCCCTTCACGTTGCCGAGGACACGGAAAACTACTCCGCCGTCTCCGACATTCGGGCCGCCGCCCGAATTCCGGTACCGCGGCCCTGCGGAGGCGATGACGATCGCATCGGCGATCTGGACGAGCTCGTAATTGCTCGGCGCGAGATAATCCTCAGCCAGGCTGCATGCCCGGGCGGGCACGGAGCCGAGCGCGGCGCCTGCGCCAATGAGCAGAGCCAGCAAACGCCAAAACATCGGCAACCTCCTCGGCTCAGAGTCGCCCGCAAAGGCGGTCCTCGTCAATCACCCGAAGGAAAAGGCCGGGGAGTCGCCTCCCCGGCCTTAGCTGCATTCGGCGCGTGCGGCGGACCTAGAAGTCCATGCCGCCCATGCCGCCCATGCCGCCGCCGCCGCCGGGGCCGCCGGCGGGCTTGTCCTCGGGGAGCTCCGACACTGCCGCTTCGGTCGTGATGAGGAGACCCGCCACGCTCGCGGCGTCCTGGAGGGCGGTGCGCACGACCTTGGTGGGATCGATGACGCCGGCCTGAACCAGGTTCTCATAGACCTCGGTCTGGGCGTTGAAGCCGAGCGATTCGTCGTCGCCGTCGATCAGCTTGCCGGCGACGACGGCGCCGTCCCAGCCCGCATTCTCGGCGATCTGGCGGATCGGCGACTGGAGCGCGCGGCGGACGATGTCGATGCCGCGCGTCTGGTCGTCGTTGACGCCGCTGAGACCGTGCAGCGCCTTGGTCGCATAGAGCAGAGCGACGCCGCCGCCGGGGACGATGCCTTCCTCGACCGCCGCGCGGGTGGCGTGGAGGGCGTCGTCGACGCGGTCCTTGCGCTCCTTGACCTCGATCTCCGATGAGCCGCCGACCTTGATCACGGCAACGCCGCCGGCGAGCTTGGCGAGGCGCTCCTGGAGCTTCTCCTTGTCATAGTCGCTGGTCTTGTTCTCGATCTGCGAGCGGATCGCTTCCACGCGGGCCTTGATCCGGTCGCCGTCGCCGGCGCCGTCGACGATCGTGGTGTTGTCCTTGTCGATCGTGACGCGCTTGGCCTGGCCGAGCATCGCGACGGTGACGTTCTCGAGCTTGATGCCGAGATCCTCGCTGATCATCTCGCCGTTGGTCAGGATCGCGATGTCCTCGAGCATGGCCTTGCGGCGATCGCCGAAGCCGGGCGCCTTGACGGCCGCGACCTTGAGGCCGCCGCGCAGCTTGTTGACGACGAGCGTGGCCAGTGCCTCGCCCTCGATGTCCTCGGCGATGATGAGGAGCGGACGGCCCGACTGGACCACCGCTTCCAGGATCGGAAGCATCGCCTGGAGGTTGGAGAGCTTCTTCTCGTGGATGAGGATGTAGGGGTCGGAAAGCTCGACCTGCATCTTCTCGGGGTTGGTGATGAAGTAGGGCGAGAGGTAGCCGCGGTCGAACTGCATGCCTTCGACGACGTCCAGCTCGAATTCGAGGCCCTTGGCCTCCTCGACGGTGATCACGCCTTCCTTGCCGACCTTCTCCATCGCCTCGGCGATCTTCTCGCCGACGACGGTGTCGCCATTGGCCGAGATGATGCCGACCTGGGCGATCTCGTTGGAATTGGCGACCGGCTTGGAGCGGGCGGCGAGGTCGTCGACGACCTTGCGCACGGCGAGCTCGATGCCGCGCTTCAGGTCCATCGGGTTCATGCCGGCCGCGACCGACTTCATGCCTTCGCGCACGATCGACTGGGCCAGAACGGTGGCGGTGGTGGTGCCGTCGCCGGCGAGGTCGTTGGTCTTGGACGCGACCTCGCGCAGCATCTGCGCGCCCATATTCTCGAACTTGTCCTTGAGCTCGATCTCCTTGGCGACTGTGACGCCGTCCTTGGTGATGCGGGGGCTGCCGAAGCTCTTGTCGAGGACGACGTTGCGGCCCTTGGGGCCGAGGGTCACCTTCACCGCGTCGGCGAGGATGTCGACGCCGCGCATGATGCGCTCACGGGCGTCGCGGGAAAAGCGTACGTCTTTGGCTGCCATGTTTCCGTATTCCTTCTAAATCTGTGTGCTCCTGCGCAGGCAGGAGCGTTGCGCGCGGGGCTCCGGCCTTCGCCGGAGCACGGCGTCAGCCGACGATCCCGAGGATGTCGCTTTCCTTCATGATCAGCAGGTCCTCACCGTCGAGCTTGACCTCGGTGCCGGACCATTTGCCGAACAGGATCTTGTCGCCGGCCTTGACGTCGAGCGGGGTCACCGTGCCGTCCTCGGCGCGGGTGCCGGAGCCGACGGAAACGACCTCGCCCTCCTGGGGCTTTTCCTTGGCGGTGTCGGGGATGATGATGCCGCCGGCCGTCTTCTCTTCGGCCTCGACGCGGCGCACCAGCACCCGGTCATGGAGCGGTCGGAAAGTCATGCGCGTCACCTCTTTGCTTGCTGCGGAGCGCCTGTCCCGGATCGGGTATGCGGGCGGCCGCCGGTTGAACCTTGTTAGCACTCGCCTCTTGCGAGTGCCAGCCATGCTCATCTAGGTGCTGTTCATGCGCCGTCAAGCGCCGGGCCTGCGATTTTTGCGCGAGCATTTACAGCCGGGCGGGCGTCGTTTAGCCCGGGCGTGAGCAAGAGCAAAGGTACGAGACGATGCGCAAGGTCTGGAAGGTCCTGGTCGGGATCAAGGACGGGCTCGTCCTCCTCTTCATGCTGCTCTTCTTCGGGCTGCTCTTCGTCGGGCTTTCGGCGAGCCCTTATGACGACAGCGCCTTCGAGGGTGCGCTCTTCCTCGACCTCGGCGGGTCGATCGTCGAGCAGGCGAGCGAGCAGGGGCCGGCCGACCTCCTCGCCGGCGGCGTGCTGCGCCAGCACCGCGCCCGCGATCTCATTCACGCCCTCGACAAGGCGGCGACCAGCGACCGCATCCATGCCGTTGCGCTCGATCTCGATCTGCTCATCGGCGGCGGCCAGACCGCGATCGGCGACGTCGGCGACGCGATGGAGCGCGTCAGGCGGGCGGGCAAGCGCGTCCTCACCTATGCGACCGCCTACAGCGACGACGCCTACCAGCTTGCCGCCCATGCCGACGAGGTGTGGCTCAACCCCCTCGGCGGGGTCCTCATTACCGGCCGCGGCGGCAGCAACCTCTATTATGCCGGCCTGCTCGAGCGGCTCGGGATCACCGCCAACGTCTATCGGGTCGGCTCGTTCAAGTCCGCGGTCGAGCCTTATACGCGCTCGGACATGTCGCCCGAGGCACGCGAGAATGCCCAGGCCCTTGCCGATGCGCTATGGCGGGATTGGCTGCGCGATGTTTCGGCGGCGCGGCCGCGGGCGCAGATCGCGCCTTATGCCGCCGCCGCCGTCGAACGCATCGCCGCCGCCAATGGCGACATGGCGCGCGCGGCCGCCCAGGCCGGGCTGGTCGACCGCGTCGGCGACCGCACTACCTTCGGGAGGCGCCTGGCCGAGATCGTCGGCACCGACGAGGAGGGCGTACCCGGCAGCTTCCGAACCGTGCAGCTCGACGCCTGGCTCGCCGAGAACCGCCCGCCGACGGGGGGCCGGATCGGCGTCGTCACCGTTTCCGGCGAAATGCAGGACGGCGAAGGCGTCGGCGATACGGCCGGCGCCGAGACGGTCGTCGCCGCGATCGAAGACGGGCTCAGAAACCACGATCTCGCCGCTCTCGTCGTCCGGGTCGATTCGCCCGGCGGGTCGGTCACCGCGGCGGAGCGCATGCGCCGCGCGATCCTGTCGGTACGCGAGCGGCGCATCCCGGTCGTGATCTCCTTCGGATCCGTGGCGGCGAGCGGCGGCTATTGGATCGCCACCGCCGGCGACGCGATCTTCGCCGAGCCGTCGACGATCACCGGCTCGATCGGGGTGTTCGGCATTCTGCCGAGCTTCGAAGGGGCGCTCGAACAGCTCGGCGTCGGCGCCGACGGCGTGCGCACGACTCCGCTGTCGGGCGAGCCCGATCTCCTCCGGGGCCCGTCGCCCGAGGTCGACCGACTTCTCCAGATGGGCGTCGAGACCACCTATCGCCGCTTCCTCGGCCTCGTCGCGCAGGCGCGGCGCCTGCCGGCGGCGCGCGTGCATGAGATCGCGCAGGGCCGCGTCTGGGACGGCGGCACGGCGCGCCAGATCGGCCTCGTCGACCGCTTCGGTTCGCTGGACGACGCGATCGCCGAGGCGGCGCGCCGCGCCCGGATCACCGTCGCCGATGCCGGCGTCGTCTGGCTCGAGCGCGAGCCCGGCTTCTGGGAGCAATTCTTCCAGGGCATGGCCGGCGATGCCGCCGCGCCCCGCGCTGCGACCGATCCCTTCGGTCGACTCGGCGGGCGCCCGGATGTGCTCGTCGCCCGCGCGTTGCGGGATGCGCAGGGCATGGTCCGCGGCCCGGCCTTGCAGGCGCGCTGCCTCGAATGCGGCTTCGCGGTCCCGCTCGTCGCGCGGGCGCCGGCTGCGGGCGGTTCGCGGATCGAGCGCCTGCTGGCGCTTCTGGGCATGTGATCCTGCGGCTCGCCGCGCCGGCCGACGCGGCCGCCATCGCTTCCATCTACGCGCCCTATGTGACCGACAGCTTCGTTTCGTTCGAGGAGGAAGCTCCCGGCGAAGCCGAGATGCGGCGGCGCATCGAAAGCGGCCGCGGCCTCTATCCCTGGCTCGTCGCCGAGGACGAAGGCGGCATCGCCGGCTATGCCTCGGCCTCGGCCTTCCGCCCCCGCGCCGCCTACCGCTACGCGGTCGAGACATCGGTCTATCTCGATCGCGAGCGGTGCGGCCTCGGCCTCGGCCGCCAGCTCTATGAGCGGCTGCTCGAGCTGCTGGAGCGCCAGGGCTTCGTCCAGGCGATCGGCGCGATCAGCCTGCCCAACGAGGCCAGCGTCCGCCTCCACCGCTCGCTCGGCTTCGCCGAGGCCGGCCTGTACCGCGACGTCGGCTGGAAATGCGGCGGCTGGCACTCGGTGGGGCTGTGGCAGCGCGCGCTGGCGCCGGCGTCCTCGCCCCCGGTGGAGCCGAAGCGCGTGGCGGAGGTGTGGGAGGGCTGAGGGCCGCGAGCCGAGTGCTGCAACCCGCCCTTCGACAGGCTCAGGCTAGCGGGGTGAGAAGTTCGCTTCGTTTCACCGCTAGGGCTGAGCCTGTCGAAGCCCGGGTTGCAGAGCGGCCTACTCGCTCCTGAGCAGCGCATCCCAGTCGAGCGGGCCGGTCGCGAAGCGCTGGCGGAGGCGTTCGAGCGAAACGCGGTTTCCCTCGCGGAAGAAGCCGAGCAGTTGGCGACCGGCTTCCGTGTCGGCATAGCCGGCGCCGGTGAGGCGCACGCGGGTGCGGTTGTCGCCGAGCGGCTCGATCTCGAACAGGCTGGTGACCTGGGCGTAGGTGTCGAAATGGGGGAAGCGCTCGGGCGCGCGCACGGTCCGGAAGACGAGCAGCCGACCCGGAATCGAGGCGATGACGCGTTGGCGGATGGTCGACGGATCGCCGGGCTGCGCAGTCGGCGTGTAGCTGGTCTCGATGATGTCCGGTTCCGGCGCCCAGGCGACCGGAACGGCCCAGGTCCGCCAGCCCCCGATCGTCGAGATCGCCTGCCAGACCTCGGCGGCCGGGGCATCGACGACCGTTTCGTGGACGAGGCTGTGGCTGCCGTCCGGCCCAAGGCTCGTCGAGACGGCGACGGGCGCGGCGACGCGGACGTAGCGGACGGTGCGGTTCATCGACGGCGCCTGGGTCGATGCCATCACGGCCTCATAGGCATCGTCGCCGATGCGCTGCCAATGGGTCGAGATCGTGATCCGCCGGCCCTGCGGATCGGTATAGGTCTCGTCGCCGAAGCTGAGGCGGTCTTGCTCGGGGCGCATCGTCCCGCGACTGACGCCGCCCGACGAGTTCCAGTAGGTGTAGGAGACGACGTTGGCGCGGCCGTCCCAGCTGTAGATCGTCTCGCCGGAATAGGCGCGCGCGCCGCCGATGACTTCATGCCGGTCGCGCAGATGCTGGCCGCCATAGGCGCTCTCGAAGCAATGGCGGTCCTTCTCGCCGCCGGCGAACGTGCCCTCCCAGCAATGGCCGACCAGGAAGGAAAGCGGCTCCAAGCCTTGCCGAAGGGCCGGCCCCGCGGCGGGCTGCTGGGCTGCGAGGACAAGCGCGGCAAAGGTCGACATCAGCATGGCAAAGGCTCCTTGAGGAGGCTGTCGAAATGGAGGCGGAGCTGGGCGACAGCGCGATCGAAATAGCCGACGTCGCGGTAGGTGCGGGCCTGCATCACCGCGCCTTCCATCACCGTGAGCACGAACTCGGCCGTGGCCTGGAGGTCGAGGCGGGCGGGCAGCCGATCGCTCGCAGCCTCGAGGCAATCGCGGATCGCGGCCGTCCAATTGTCGAAATTCTGGGCCATGCGCTCGCGCACCACCGGGTCGGGCTCGTGGATCTCGAGCGCGAGGCTGCCGATCGGGCACCCGTAGCTGCAGTCCGTCTCGACTATCAGCGAGCGATATTTGGCGAGAAGCGCGAAGATGCGCTCGATCGGGTCCTCGACGCCGGCCCAGGCCGGCTCGAGCAGCATCGGCCCGATGCCGTCGCGATAGGCTTCGAGGACGGCGACGAGCAGGTCCTGCTTGCCCGGAAAGTAATGATAGAGGCTCCCCGAATTGACCTGGGAGCGGCTGAGGATGTCGGCGATCGAGGTCGAGCCATAGCCTTTCAGCCAGAACAGCTCCATCGCCGCCCCGACGATTCGTTCTCTTGTGTCTCGGGACGGCGCCATAGTGCGAGTGTTGATTGAACGTTCAATCAAGTCAATCCTAATCTGTTCAGTCGTGGTAGGTCGGGAGCTTGAGGCGCCGGACGATGGCGGCGCCGCGCAAGGCGAAGCCGGCGAGAAAGGCGACCGGTCCCGCGACCGCGCCGGGCAGGCCGATCGCGAGCAGGGCGACCGTCAGGGCCGCCGACAAAGCGGCGGCGGTGACATAGAGCTCGGGGCGGAGCAGGGTCGAGGGCTCGCCCGCGAGGACGTCGCGAATGATGCCGCCGAGGCAGGCGGTGAGGACGCCCATGCCGATCGCCGGGATCGGCGCGACGCCGAAGGCGAGGCCCTTGGCGGCGCCGAAGCTCGCATAAGCGGCGAGGCCGGCCGCATCGAGCCACAGCAAGGCGCGCTCCGAAAGCCAGCGGCGCGGCGCGAACCAGGCCGCGAGCGCTGCGCCGACGCAGATGAGCAGGATCGCATTCTCGCGGATCCAGAAGACCGGCGCGCCGATCAAGAGGTCCCGCACCGTCCCGCCGCCGACGCCCGTGACGACGCCGAAGAAGATGAAGGTGACGAGCGTCTGCCGCTTCGCCGCGGCGAGCAGCGCGCCGGACAATGCGAACACGGCGACGCCGGCATAATCGAGGAAGTCGAGCGCGGGGCCGAGCGCCTCGGGGAGCGGAGTGGCGGACATCAAGCTCCCCTACGGTATGCCGGCGCAAGCTGAAACGCCACGATCGTGCTCCTGCGAAGGCAGGAGCCCGGCGGCCAGGGGTTCCTGCCTCCGCAGGAACACAAAAGTGCTCAGACGTGAATCGGCTTGCCGGTCACCGCCATTGCCGCTTCCTTGATCGCCTCGGAATGGGTCGGATGGGCGTGGCAGGTGTAGGCGATGTCCTCGGACGTGGCGCCGAACTCCATCGCCTGGGCGGCCTGGGCGATCATCGTGCCCGCGACCGAGGCGATGATGTGGACGCCGAGCACCCGGTCCGAGCGCGCGTCGGCGATGACCTTGACGAAGCCTTCGCCCTCGCGGTTGGTCTTGGCGCGGCTGTTCGCCATCATCGGGAACTTGCCGACCTTGATCTCGACGCCGGCTTCCCTCAATTCCTCCTCGGTCTTGCCGACCGCGGCGATCTCGGGCCAGGTGTAGACGACGCCGGGGATGACGTCGTGGTTGACGATGCCGATTTGGCCGGCGAGGATTTCGGCCACGGCGACGCCCTCGTCCTCGGCCTTGTGGGCGAGCATCGGGCCGGGCGCGACGTCGCCGATCGCGTAGATTCCGGCGACGTTGGTCCGAAACTCGTGGTCGATTTCGATCTGGCCGTATTTGTTGGGCGTAATGCCTGCCGCCTCGAGGGCGAGCCCTTCGGTGTTCGGCCGGCGGCCGATCGAGACGAGGACGACGTCCGCCTCGAGCGTCTGAGGCTCGCCCCCCGCGGCAGGCTCGACCGTCAGGGTCACGCCTTCGCCGGACTTCTGCGCCCCGGTTACCTTGGTCGAGGTGCGGATCTCGAAGCCCTGCTTCTTAAAGATCTTCGCCGCCTCCTTTCGAACCTCGCCGTCCATGCCGGGAAGGATCTGGTCGAGATATTCGACCACCGTGACCTTCGCGCCGAGCCGCTTCCAGACCGAGCCGAGCTCGAGCCCGATGACACCGCCGCCGATCACGACGAGGTGGCCGGGGACTTTCGCCAGCTCGAGCGCGCCGGTCGAATCGACGATCCGCTCCTGATCGATCTCGACGCCGGGGAGCGGCGTCACCGACGAGCCGGTGGCGATGACGATGTTCTTCGCGCTGTAGGCGGTGCCCGCGACGTCGATCGCATTGGCGCCGGTGAAGCGGGCATGGCCCTTGAGCCAGGTCACCTTGTTCTTCTTGAACAGGAACTCGATGCCCTTGGTCAGCCCGCCGACCGCCTCGCGCCGGCCGGCATGCATGACGTCGAGGTCGAGCTCGACCGAGCCGAGCTTGACGCCCCATTTGGCGAGCGTGCCGTGCTTTGCTTCCTCGAACAATTCGGACGCGTGGAGCAGCGCTTTGGACGGAATGCAGCCGACGTTGAGGCAGGTGCCGCCTAGAGTCTCCCGACTCTCCACGCACGCCGTCTTCAGACCCAGCTGCGCCGCCCGGATCGCCGCCACATAGCCGCCCGGCCCGGCGCCGATCACGATCACATCGAAATTGGTCTCACTCATTTTCAAACCCTTCGGTGCTCCGGCGTAGGCCGGAGCGTTGGCCTCAGGCGCATATCTCGGCGAAGAGATCGCGCCAGTTCGGATTGTTTCCTTCGATCACGCGCAATTTCCACGCGCGTTTCCACTTCTTCATGCGACGCTCGCAGGCACGTGCCTCCTGCAGATCATCATAATATTCGTACCAGACGAGCAGCTCGCAACCCTTGTCCTTCGAATGGCCTTCGACGACCCCCTTACGATGTTGCCATACACGCTGCGGAAGATTGCTCGTGACTCCAAGATAGGTTTGCCCGCGGCGATGGTTCGCCATCAGATAGACGCAACCTGATTTCATCGCGCTCCATCCAACGCTTCGGCCTTCGCCGGAGCACGAATCATTATCCTAGTGCTCCGGCGAAGGCCGAAGCGTTGGCCAGTCGCTTCCGGCCTCATCGCATCTAACCCAGCGCTCCGGCCTTCGCCGGAGCACGACCATCACAAATCGATCAGCAGTCTCGTCGGGTCCTCGATCGCCTCCTTCATGCGGACGAGGAAGGTGACAGCCTCGCGGCCGTCGATCAGGCGGTGATCGTAGGTCAGAGCGAGATACATCATCGGGCGCGCGACGATCTGGCCGCCGCGGACCACCGGGCGCTCCTCGATCCGGTGCATGCCGAGCACGGCCGATTGCGGCGGATTGACGATCGGAGTGGAGAGCAAAGAGCCGAAGACGCCGCCGTTGGAGATGGTGAAGGTGCCCCCCTTCATGTCCTCCATGGTCAAGGTGCCGGCCTTGGCGCGGCTGCCGAAATCGGCGATCGTCTTCTCGATCTCGGCGAAGCTCATCGCCTGGGCGTCGCGGATGACGGGCACGACGAGGCCGTTCGGCGCCGAGACCGCGACCGAGACGTCGAGATAGTCGCGGTAAACGATCTCGTCGCCCTCGATCGCGGCGTTGACCGAGGGGACGTCGCGGACGGCGAGGGCGGCGGCCTTCACGAAGAAGCCCATGAAGCCCAAGCGGACGCCGTGCTTCTTCTCGAACAGGTCCTTGTAGCGACTGCGCGCGTCCATCACCGCGCTCATGTCGACGTCGTTGAAGGTGGTGAGCAGGGCGGCGCTGTTCTGCGCCTCCTTGAGGCGGGTCGCGATGGTCTGGCGCAGGCGCGTCATGCGCACCCTCTCCTCACGGCGCGTGCCGGCGGCCGGGGGCGCAGGCGCGGCAGGAGCGGGCGCCGGCGCGGGAGCCGCGGCGGCCTTCTGCGCCTGCGCCGCCGCGAGCACGTCGTCCTTGGTGAGGCGGCCGTCCTTGCCGGTGCCGCGGATTCTCGACGGGTCGAGGCCGTGCTCGAGGACCAGACGCCGGACCGAGGGGGACAAGGTGAGATGGGGGCCTTCGCCGTCGCCGGCGCCGGCCGGGGCCGCGTCGCTGCTGCTGTCCTCGCCCTCGCCCGCATGAGGGGCGGTCGGATCGGTGCGCAGGCCCGGCGTCTCGCCGGCGCCAGCCGGATTGACTGCCGCAACGGAGGCTTCGGCGGCCGCCGCGCCGCCATTGCCTTCGATCCGCGCGATGACCGCGCCGACCGCCACGGTGTCGCCCTCGGCGACGAGCGCCTCGCCCATCGTGCCCGCGACCGGCGAGGGGACCTCGACGGCGACCTTGTCGGTCTCGAGGCTGGCGACCGGCTCGTCGGCCTTCACCGCATCGCCCGGCTTTTTCAGCCACTGGCCGAGCGTCGCTTCGCTGATCGATTCGCCCAGTGTCGGTACGATGAGGTCGGTCGCCATCTTGTCCCTATCCCGCCTTGCGCTGCGGCGCGGCTTCGCTGCTATGGCCGAGCGCTTCGGCGATCAACGCCGCCTGCTCCGCCGCATGGCGCTTGGCAAGGCCGGTCGCGGGCGAGGCCGACGCCGGCCGGCCGGCATAAAGGGGCCGGCGCGGCCTCAGGCCGGCCTCGCCGAGGCGGCGCTCGAGGCGCGGCTCGACATGCGCCCAATAGCCCTGGTTCTGCGGCTCCTCCTGCGCCCAGACGACCGCTTCGACGTTGGTCATCCGCCCGAGACGCGCGAGGAAGGCCTCGCCGGGAAAGGGGTAGAGCTGCTCGATGCGCAGGATCGAGGTACTGGCATCGCCGGCCTTGTCCCGCGCTTCGAGGAGCTCGTAGGCGAGCTTGCCGGTGCACAATACGAGCCGGCGGACGTCCGCATCCGCCGGCGCCTCCGGATCGGAGAGGATCCGCCGGAAATGGCTCTCGCCGGTGAAGTCGGCGAGGCTCGAGACGGCGCTCTTGTGACGCAGCAGCGATTTGGGCGTCATGATCACCAGCGGCTTCCGGAAGTCGCGGTGCATCTGGCGGCGCAGGATATGGAAATAATTGGCCGGCGTGGTGCAGTTGGCGACCTGCATATTGTCCTCCGCGCACAGCTGGAGGT
>DASVSD010000011.1:0-16864 GCA_036388255.1 Allosphingosinicella sp.
GACGGTCATCGCCGCGATGCCAGCGATGATCTCGGCGAACGCGACTTCGTCCGTATAGGCCTTGCGCCGGGTCTCGCCCTGATCCTTGCTGCCCCTGCCCGCGACCATATAGGTCGAAACCGTCCAGGGACTGCCCGCAAAGCCCAGGAAGGTGGTCTCGGCGGGCAACGCCGCCGCGACTTTCTCCACAGTCCTGTAGACCGGCTCCAGACGCTCTCTGGCGGGTTCCAGCGACGCGAGCACCGCATCGACCAGCGGCGGCGACAGACGTGGTCCCTCACCGGCTTCGAAACGAAGCTCCTGGCCGATCGCGTGGGGGATCATGAGGATGTCGGAGAACAGGATCGCACCGTCGAAGCCGAACCGGCGGATCGGCTGCAGCGTCACTTCGGCGGCGGCATCCGGATCTGTGGCGAGATCCAGGAAGCCGCCCTTCTCGGCCCGCAGTGCACGATATTCGGGAAGGTACCGCCCTGCCTGGCGCATCAGCCAAAGCGGTGTTTTTGCAGGCTTTTTTCCCTGCAGGACGCTGAGTAACAGTTTATTCGAAAGGGCCATGAGGACGGCTGGGCTCCGCTCTACTCTCTCTCAAAGAGTCTTTCAAAGAGAGTCTGATGAAGGTTGTTGGTCGGCGGATGGTGGGGTTTATTCCCTCCACCCGATTTTGCAAACAGCTTGACTCTCGCGCGGCCGCGGAAGCCTGCGGATTCGCGGGAACCATCCCCGTAATCCACATCGGGCCAGCTGAAACTATCCAGTCTTTGCGACTCTGTGGATCGAATCCGGATTGCGTGCACGAATCCTATGCTTGCAACCGTCCCGAGGGTTCCGCTAGCGATTTCAACACGCTTATCCACAGGGGTGACTTTCACGTGACGCTTCACCTGCATCTCCTGTCGGATTCGACCGGCGAAACGCTCGAACTGATCGCCAAAGCGTGTCTGGCGCAGTTCGACGAGGTCGATGTGGTCCGCCATCTGTGGCCGATGGTGCGCTCCGAAGGACATCTCGATCGAGTCCTCGATGATATCGAGCGGCGTCCGGGCCTCGTCCTCTACACGCTGGTGAACAGCAACATCCGCCGCGAGCTCGAGCAAAAGACCCGCCGGCGCGGCATCCATACCGTCTCCGCTCTCGATCCGGTCGTCGATGCATTGTCGGCGGTGCTCAATCAGCAGGCGAAGGCCCGCCCCGGACGTCAGCATGCCCTCGACGCCGCCTATTTCGCCCGCGTCGACGCCATCCAGTTCAGCATTGCGCATGACGACGGCATCGGGTGGGAGAATTGGGAAGAAGCGGACATCGTGCTCGCGGGGGTGTCGCGCACCTCCAAGACGCCGACGTCCATCTATCTCGCCAATCGCGGCTACAAGGTCGCCAACATCCCGCTGGTGCCGGAAGCGCCTCCGCCGCCGGCTTTGTTCGCGCTCCGCCATCCTCTCGTCGTCGGCCTCACCACGAATCCCGAGCGGCTGATCCAGATCCGGCGCAACCGGCTGCTGTCGCTCAACCAGGCGCCGGAGACGGACTATGTCGATCGCGAGTCGGTGAGCGCCGAGCTCGCTTTCGCGCGGCGCATCTTCGCCGACAATGGCTGGCCGGTCATCGACGTCACCCGCCGCTCGATCGAGGAGACGGCGCTGGCGATCGTCAAGCTGTGCACCGAGCGCTACGAAGCGGCGACCGGGACATGAAGCTGCTGCTCGCATCGCGGAGCGAGGCTCGGCGGCGGATGCTCGAAGCGGCCGGCGTTCCGTTCGAGACGGTCGAAGCCGAGCTGGACGAAGCGGCGGCCAAGGCCGGGCTCGAAGCCGCCGGCTTCGATGCACGCGGAGTCGCCGAGGAGCTGGCGCAGCTCAAGGCGCTTTCGGTCGAGGCCGCGCCGGGGATTTTGGTGCTCGGTGCCGATCAGACGCTCGAGATGGAAGACGGCGCCATCCTCTCCAAGCCCGAATCGCGCGCGGAGGCGTTCGACCAGCTCCGCGCGCTGAGCGGCCGCAGCCATGCCCTGCACTCGGCCGCGGTCGTCGTCGAGGACGGCGAGACCGTGTTCTGGCAGAGCGAGACCGTCGGGCTTTCGATGCGCTCGCTCGGCGACCGCTTCATCGAGGACTATCTCGACCGCGAATATGAAGCGATCCGCTGGAGCGTCGGCGGCTACCGGATCGAGGGGCCCGGCGTGCAGCTGTTCGAGCGGATCGAGGGCAGCCATTTCGCGGTGCTCGGCCTGCCGCTCCTTCCCCTGCTCGCCTTCTTCCGCGAGCGCGGCCTGCTGGCGAGCTGATGGGAATCCCCTATGCCGAGGTGATCGGCGATCCGGTCGCCCATTCCAAGTCGCCTCTCATCCACAATTTCTGGCTCGAGCGGCTTGGCATGGAGGCTGAGTACCGGCGCACCCGAGTGACTCGATCGGAATTGGCGGCCTTCCTCGAAACCCGGCGCGCCGACCCGGACTGGCGCGGATGCAACGTGACGATGCCGCATAAGGAGAAGATCGTTCCGCTGCTCGACGAATATCGGACCTGGGGCCTCGAAGCGGTCAACTGTGTCGTCCGCCAGGATTCGGAACTGATCGGGTACAATACCGACATGGAGGGATTCGGACGCAGCTTACCCGGCGTCGGTCATGTCGACGTCGGGGCTCCGGTTTGCGTGATCGGCGCGGGCGGTGCAGCGCGCGCCGCAATCGCCGAGTTGGACGTGATCTCGATCTGCCGCTTCAACATCATCTGCCGCGATCCGGCAAAGGCGCAATGGCTGCTTGAAGGGCATGCGGAGCGAGGCCGCGTCTTTGCGTTCAGGGATGCTCCGGAAGCGATGCGAAACTGTCACGGTCTCGTCAACGCAAGCCCGCTCGGCATGTCCGGCTTCGAGCCTGTGCCGGACGTGGTTCTCGACGCCCTCGCTTTGCTCGCACCGCAAGCCTTCGTCTTCGACATGGCCTACGGAGATGCCCCGACGGAACTGGTCCGCCGCGCCGCGGCGCTCGGCTTCGACGCCGTGGACGGCCTGACCATGCTGGTCGCCCAGGCGGCCTCCTCTTTCGCGCACTTCTTCGGTTCGCCTCCGCCGACCTGCGAACAGGCCGAGCTTCGGGCGCGGCTCACGTCATGATCCGCCTCGGCCTCACCGGATCGATCGGCATGGGCAAGTCGACCGTCGCGGCGATGTTCGCCGAGGAGGGGGTCCCCGTCTTCGACGCGGACGCCGCGGTGCACCGCCTTCAGGGCCCGCAAGGGGCGCTCGTCGCCGAGATCGAGGCGCATTTCCCCGGCACGACCGGCACCGGGGGGGTCAACCGCGGCGCGCTGGCCGAGCGGGTGCTCGGCGAGCCGGCGCGGTTGCGCAGGCTCGAGGAGCTGGTCCATCCGGCGGTGGCGCGCGAGCGCGAGGCGTTCCTGGCGGAGCATGCCGGAGCCCCGCTCGTCCTTCTCGACATCCCCTTGCTGTTCGAGGCCGGCGGCTGGAAGGACGTCGACCGGGTCGCGGTGGTGTCCGCACCGGAGGAAATTCAGCGCGCGCGCGTCCTCGCCCGGCCGGGGATGACCCCGCAAAAGCTCGATTCGATCCTCGCCCGCCAGCTGCCCGACCGCGAGAAGCGAGCCCGCGCCGATTTCGTCATCGACACCGGCGGTCCGCTGGAGGAAACGCGACGAGCCGTTCGCCGCATCGTCGCTTGTCTGACTGGCCCCGGCGATTCATAACATCCTCGAGATGCGGGAAATCGTCTTCGACACCGAAACCACGGGCCTCAGCCCGCTCGCCGGCGACCGCATGGTCGAGATCGGCTGCGTCGAGCTGATCAACCGCTGCGAGACCGGGCGCACCTGGCACGCTTACTTCAATCCCGACCGGCCGATGCCGAGCGGCGCCGAAGCGGTGCACGGCCTCTCCGATCGCTTCCTGGCCGACAAGCCGCGCTTCCACGAGAAGGTCGAGGAGCTGATCGCCTTCATGGGCGACGCTCCGCTCGTCGCGCACAATGCCGGCTTCGACTTCGCCTTCATCAACCACGAGCTCAACAATTGCGGCCGGCCGCTCATCTGCACCAGCCGGATGGTCGACACCCTGTCCCTCGCCCGCCAGCGCCATCCCGGCGCCAAGCACAGCCTCGACGCGCTCTGCACCCGCTTCGGCGTCGACCGCAGCCTGCGCGTCAAGCACGGCGCCCTGATCGACGCGCAATTGCTCGCCCAGGTCTATGTCGAGCTCACCGGCGGGCGGCAGATCGGCCTGTCGCTCGGCGCCGGCGAGGAGGCTCCCGATCTGGCCCTCGACTCGGCCGAGCTCGCCGCCGCCGCGCCCACTGCGGTCAGCGTCCGGCCCCCGCGGCCGCACGCCCCCAGCGAGGACGAATTGCTCCGCCACGCGGCCTTCCTGAGCGGCCTCTCCGATCCCATATGGCATCGGTTGACGGAGGACCGCCGCGGGGCCTAATCGGCGCGGCGGGCAGTGGAGAGCGCAATGGAGATCCGGGTTTCCGGGCACCAGGTCGAGACCGGCGAGGCCCTTCGCCAGCATGTCGAGGATCGGCTCGCCGCCATTGCGGACAAATATTTCGAGCGCGCGCTTTCCGCCCATGTCACGTTCGGCAAGGGGCCGCACGACCACGCCTTCACCTGCGACATCGTCGCTCATGTCATGCAGGGCGTGATCCTCAAGGGATCGGGCCAGGCCCAGGAGGCGCACCCCGCCTTCGACCAGGCCGCGGACCGGATCGAGAAGCAGCTCCGCCGCTACATGGGACGGCTGAAGGACCGCCAGGCGGCACCCGTGACGGAGGGGCTGGAGCCGGTCGACGGCGAGGCCTCCTACACCGTCTTCGCGTCCTCCGGCGAGGAGGAGCCCGGCGACCATCCGCCGATCGTCGCCGAGACCAGCGTCGACATCCCGGACGCCAGCGTCTCGGATGCCGTGATGCTGCTCGACCTCAGGAACACCAACGCCTTGCTGTTCCGCAACAGCGCGACGGCGCGATTCAACATGGTCTACCGACGACAAGACGGGACCATCGGCTGGGTCGAGCCGAAGCGGGACTGAAGGGCTCCCCGCGCGCGGCCGCCAATCGCCCCACATCCTTTTCCTCGAGGGCGGACGCCTTTTCCGCCGGGTGCACGATGAACGATCTTTCGGAACTGATTGCGGCGGACGCGGTCGAAGCGGGCCTCCAGGTCGCCAACAAGAAGGCTTTGTTCCATGCGCTTGCCGCGGCTGCGGCGCGGCGCACGGGCCTTCCTGCCAAGGCGATCGCGAGTGGGCTTGCGGAGCGGGAGAAGCTCGGCTCGACCGGCTTCGGCGGCGGCGTCGCGATCCCGCACAGCAAGGTCGAGGGGCTGGAGCGGGTGTTCGGCTTCTTCGCCCGGCTGTCGACGCCGATCGACTATCAGGCGGTGGACGGGATGCCGGTCGACCTGGCCGTTCTCCTCCTCTCGCCGCCCGACGCCGGCGCCGACCATCTCAAGGCGCTCGCAGGCGTCAGCCGGATGCTGCGCGACCGCCAGGCCGTCGCCAAGCTGCGCGGCGCCCGCTCCAAGGACGCGATCTACGCCCTGCTCGCAGGGATCGACGCCCGCAATGCCGCCTGAGGAGCAAGCTGCCGGAGGCGTGGGAGCGCATCTCCGGGCGCTCGAATCGCTTTACCGCGCGGCCGCCGTCAACCGGCTGTTCCGCTCGAGCATCGAGATACCGGAGCAGGGCTTCGCGCGGATCCGCTTCGAGGTCGAGGAAGCCCATTATCACGCCGCCGGCGCCGCCCACGGCACGCTCTATTTCAAGATGATGGACGATGCGGCCTTCTACGCGTGCAATGCGATGGTCTCGGACCGCTTCCTCCTCACCACCGCTTTCAACCTCAACTTCACGCGGCCGCTGAAGGCCGGGCCGGCGACCGCGGAAGGCCGCTGGGTGAGCGGGCGCCGCCGGGTCTTCGTCGGCGAGGCGCGGCTGATCGACGCGGAAGGTGAGGAGGCGGCGCGCGGCACGGGCACCTTCATGCGCTCGCACATCCCGCTCGCCAGCCTGGCCGGTTACGCCGCGCCCTGATGGAGGCGCGCCTCGCCAGCTCGGTGCTGGTCCACGGCCTGCTGCGGCTGGCGGCGCAGGGCGGCGGCTTCGGCGCGGTGCTGGCCCGCGGCGACGACAATGCCGGCGCGGTCACCGTCATCCTGACCGAGCGGGGGGAGCGCCGGATGATCCTCGAGCGCGTGGTGCAGGGCGACGGGCACTACGGCTGGCAGGAGGTCGGGAATCGGGCGGCCGGCAACGACGAAGAGTTCCAGAAGTTCCTCGAACGGCGGCAGCGATTCGATCCCGATCTGTGGCTGATCGAACTGGACGTCGCGTCGGCCGAACGGTTCGCCGACGAAATGGCCGCCCTTAGTTGACCGTTAACCGCGGCGGCCCCTAGCCCGGTTGCACGAGTTTTCTGCAAGAGCGGGGGGCCGCCGAAAATCTGAATGCGGCCGCGCAAGTCGGGCGGTGATCGATGGGTGCTTCGCGGCACCGGCTCGAGATCCGACCGCAATGTTTAGAGTCAAGATGACCGATTTCGTCCGCGCCGCCCGCAAGGCCGCGCTCGCCTTCATCCTCGCAGCCGCAGCCGCCACGCCTGCGCTCGCCGCCGAAACCGACGCCGCTCCCGGCATCGAGAGCCTCGAGGATGTGGTGGCCCGCGCCATCGCCGAACCGGCCGCCGACGAGATCCTCCGCGCCCCGGCCGCCGCCGTGATCGTCCCCGAGACCCTGGAGGAAGGGAGCGAGGCGCCGCTCGCGGACCGCAATCGTCCCCTCGACGAGCTGGTCGCCGAATATTCCGGCACGGCGCCGCGCGACCGCGAGGCGGAATGCCTGGCGGGCGCGATCTACTGGGAATCGAACGGCGAGCCCTTTGCCGGCCAGCTCGCCGTCGCCGAGGTGATCATCAATCGCGCCCGCTCCGGCCGGTTCGCTTCCACCCTGTGCGGCGTGATCACCCAGCGCAGCCAATTCTCCTTCGTGCGCGGCGGCCGCATCCCGACCCCGCCGCAATCGAGCCGGGGCTGGCGCAACGCGGTCGCCATTGCCCACATCGCGCTCGACGACGTCGCCGACAGCCCGGTCTCGACCGCCTTGTTCTTCCACGCGCGCTACGTCTCGCCGCGCTGGCGCCTCCAGAGGCTCGCCGCCGTCGGAAACCACGTTTTCTATCGGTAGGGACGGTTACTCCGCTCGCATGCCGGTGCGGATTTTTGAGGGCTTGAGGGCGGAGTAACTGTCCCCAAAGCACCGCCTGCGCCAAAGAGGACAGTTACTTTACCCGGCTGCGCGGGAGTTTTGACACCGCCGCGCGTGAAAGTAACTGTCCCTCGACCCTTGTCGGCCGTTCCCGACTCGTTCTAGGCTGGCGGGATGGCCACGCTCAGCGACTCGCCCGCCTGCTTCTCCGATTCGCCGCTCGCCGCGCAGGACGTCGCGCGCGGGGTGACCCGTTTGTTCTTCCGGCAGGACCTGTTCGCGCTGTGCGAGGTGCCGCTGCCGAACGGCCGGCGCGCCGACATGGTCGCGATCTGCCCCAAAGGCCTGCTGACCATCGTCGAGATCAAGGTGTCGCGGGCCGACCTCCTCGGCGACCATAAATGGCCCGATTATCTCGGCTATTGCGACCGGTTCTTCTGGGCGGTCCCGGCCGGCTTCCCGCTCGACCATTTCGAGGGCGGGGAGCGCGGCGCCGAACATTGCGGCCTGATCGTCGCCGATCGCTACGACGCCGCCATCGTCCGCGAGGCGCCGTGGCGCAGCCTCGCGCCGGCGCGGCGCAAGGCGGAGACTTTGCGCTTCGCCCGCCGCGCCGCGCGGCGGCTGGTCGGCGATCTCGACCCCGGCCTCGCCGGCTTCGCCTAGGGTATCAAGTACGGACCCTAGCGCGCCGGACCGTAGGTCGGCTGGGTCTGCCGCGGCGCCTGGAGCAGGCGGAGAATCGGGGCCGCGCGGTTGTCGCGGCGGGCATAATCGAGCGCGGAATAGCCGGCGGCGCTGTCGGTCCGGTTCGGATCGGCGCCGCGGCCGAGAAGTAGCCGGACCATCGCGATGTCGCGGCGCTGGACGGCGAGGATCAGGGGGGTCTCGCCGCGGCCGTTCGGCTGGTTGACGTTGGCGCCGCGGTTCAAGAGCAGTTCGGCGCCATCGGTCCAGCCGATCTGGGCGGCGACCATCAGAGGCGTGTTGCCCTGATTATCCTGGACGTCGACGCGGGCGCCGTAGGCGAGCAGGAAATTCAGCCAGCCATGGTCGCGGCCGCGCGCGAGGATGTGCAGCGCGGCCTCGCCGGTGCCGCGGTCGCGGCTGTTGATCGCCGTCGAGGACGGATTGGAGACGATCTCCGTCACCTTGTTGCCGTCGCGCTCGCGCACCGCCTTGAGGAAATTGTAGCTCTCGGAATATTGCGCGAGTGCCGGCACCGCCACCACGCCAAGCAATGCCGCGAGCAGGATTCGCCGCTTCGTTCTGTCCACCTGTCACCCCGTCTATTCGGCTTGATCGCAGCCCCTTAGCAAAGCAAGGCTGGCCGCGCCATGAACGTTCGGCTCTTCCTCTTCCTCTTCGCCCTTTTCGCCGGGTCCGGCCTCGCCGCCTGCCGGCAGGAGCCGCCGCCGCTCGACGGCGCGCGAATGGGCGGGCCGTTCGCCCTGACCGATCAGAACGGCCGGCGCTTCGCGAGCGACCAGCTCGCCGGCAAATACCGCATCGTCTATTTCGGCTACACTTTCTGCCCCGACGTCTGCCCGGTCGACCTGCAGCTGATCAGCGCCGCTTTGCGTCGGTTCGAGCAGACCGACGCCGCCCGCGCGGCGCGCGTCCAGCCCATCTTCATCACTACCGATCCGGCCCGCGACACGCCCGAAGTGTTGCGCCGCTTCGCCGCCGCCTTCCACCCCCGCCTGATCGCATTGACGGGCACCCCGGAGCAGGTCGGCCGCGTCGCCCGGGCCTACGGCGTCTATTACGAGGCGCGCGAGCCCCAGCCGGGGGGCCGCGACTATCTCGTCGACCACAACCGCATCGCCGTTCTCTACGGCCCGGAAGGACAGCCGATCGCAATCCTGCCGCACGATCGCGGCCCCGCGGGCGTGATCGAGGCGCTGGAGCGCTGGGTGCGATGAGCGGCAGCGCGCCTTTCTGGGAGAAGCCGTTGGAGGCGCTCGACCGCGGCGAATGGGAAGCCTTGTGCGACGGCTGCGGCAAATGCTGCCTCCACAAGATCGAAGACGAAGTGACCGGCGAGATCCATCCGACCAACGTCGCCTGCCGCCTGCTCGACCGCCATAGCTGCCGCTGTTCGAGCTACCGCACCCGCCGCGCGTTCGTCCCGGATTGCGTCCGCCTCACCGCCGCCACCGTCGACCGCTACCAATGGCTGCCGGCGACCTGCGCCTATCGGCTCCGCGCGGTGGGCCGGCCGCTTCCGGAATGGCATCCCCTGCGCACCGGCGACCCCGACTCCGTGCACAAGGCCGGGATGTCGGTGCGCGGCTGGACCGTCTCCGAGGACCAGGCCGGCGATCTCGAGCACCATCTGGTGGACCGTGAGCTCTGAGCTCCGCCTCCCTTGCGGCACGCCGATCAAGCTGAAGACCAGCCCCCGCGCGAAGGTCATGCGGTTGCGGGTCGACCAGCGCACCGGCACCCTCCTGCTCACCATACCGCGACGCTGCTCCGAGCGGCGGGCGCTCGACTGGGCGGCGGGGCAACGCGACTGGATCGAGCGGGCGCTGGCGGGGGTGCGGCCGAATGTCGGCATCGGTCCGGGCACGTCGCTCCCTCTCTACGGCCGCCCGCACGTCGTGGACTGGGACCCGGCGCGGCGCCGGCGAGTGGAGGTGGGCGAGGGGCGCCTGGTCGTCGGCGGGCCGGCCGAGGGGCTGGAGGCGCGGATCCTGCGCTGGCTCAAGGCGCATGCGCGCGAGGTGCTGGGCCGGGAGACGCGCTTTTACGCCGCACGCACCGGCAGGACCGTCAGCCGAATCGCCGTGGGGGACCCGGTGTCGCGCTGGGGGAGCTGCTCCTCCTCGGGCGCGATCCGTTACAGCTGGCGCCTCATTCTCGCTCCCGATTTCGTGCGGCGCGCAACCGTCGCGCACGAAGTGGCGCATCTCGTCCACATGAACCACGCCCCGGCTTTCCACGCTCTGGTCGCGGAGCTGCTCGGGGAAGATCCGCGACCCGCGAGGCTTTGGCTGCGCCGCGAGGGCGCAGGGCTGCACGGAATCGGCCGGAACTAGTCTTCGGGCTTGTCGACGTTCGGGCGCGGAGGCGGCGGTTCGCGCTCGGGCGGCGCCGCGCGGCGATCGAGCGCGCGGTCGAGCCACTGGCGGTCGAGCTCCTCCTCGGTCGGCTCCCGGCGCGGCCGGTCGGCCTGGTCGTTCGGCTCCTCGACCGGCCCCGGCTCGCCGGGGTCGATCGGATTGCCGTCGGGGTCGACCAAAGGCTCGTCGCCCGGAAGCGCCGGCGACCATTGGGCGTTGTCCGGCTCCTGCTGCCAATCGGGCGCGGCGACGTTGGTGATGAGATTCTCAGCCGGCCGGTTGGCGACGGCGCGCACCATGAAGTCATGGAAGGCCTGGGCCGGTGCGCGGCCGCCCGCGAGGCCCGGCACCGGCCGGCTGTCGTCGCGGCCCATCCAGACGCCGGTGGTGATGCCGCTCGAGAAGCCGAGGAACCACCCGTCCTTGTTCGAGGTGGTGGTGCCGGTCTTGCCCGCGGTCGGGCGGCCGAGATTGGCGTTGCGGCCGCTGCCGTGGAGGACGACGCCCTGCAGCAGGTCGGTCATCTGCGCCGCCACCCAGGGCGCGACGAGCACGCGGTTCTGGTCGTTCTGGTGCTGGTAGAGGAGGGTGCCGTCGGCGGTGGTCACGCGGCGGATGCCGTAGGGCGTCACTGCGGTCCCGCCCGACGCGACCGAAGCGTAGGCGCGGGTCATGTCGATCAGCCGCACCTCCGACGTGCCGAGCGCCATCGAGGGGTTGACGTTGACCCGCGTCGTGATCCCGAAGCGCTGCGCCATGTCGGCGACGGTGCGGGTGCCGACATCCTGGGCGAGGCGCACCGCCACGGTGTTGATCGAATAAGCGAGCGCCTGGCGCAGATTCACCGCGCCCGAATAGCGGCCGCTGTCGTTTCGCGGGCTCCAGCCGGCAATCGTCAGCGGCGCGTCCTGCACCGTCGACGTGGGGGTGTAGCCGGCTTCCAGAGCGGCGAGATAGACGAACAGCTTGAACGACGATCCCGGCTGCCGATTGGCCTGCGTCGCCCGGTTGTAGCTCGAGCTGGAATAGTCGCGCCCGCCGATCAACGCCCTCACCGCCCCGTCGCGGTCGAGCGAGACGAGCGCACCCTGCGCGCCGCGCGGCGCATTGGCGTTGATCGCCGCGTGGCCCGCCCGCTGCAGATTGGGGTCGAGCGTGGTCCAGACGTCGATCGGCTGCACCGTCTCGTCGATCAGCATATCGAGCTGCGGGAGCGCCCAGTCGGTGAAGTAGCGCGCGATGTCCTGGCGCTCGGGATTGGGCACCAGCCGCACCTGCCGGGGATCGGCCGACGCCGCCTGCGTCGGCGTGATCGTGCCGTTCTCCCGCATCAGATTGATGACGACGCCGGCCCGCGACCGAGCCGCCTCCGCATCGGCGGTCGGCGAATAATTGGAAGGCGCCTTGACCAGGCCCGCGATGATCGCCGCCTCGGCGATGCTGAGCTGGCTCGCAGGGTGGCCGAAGAATCGGCGCGAGGCGGCGTCTATGCCGTAGGCGCCGCCGCCGAAATAGACGCGGTTCAGGTAGAGCTCGAGGATCTGGTCCTTCGAGAAGCTCCATTCCAGGGCGAGCGCGAGGACGGCCTCGCGGATCTTGCGGCCCCAGGTGCGCGAATTGTCGAGGAAGATGTTGCGGGCGAGCTGCTGGCTTATGGTCGAGCCGCCCTGGCTCCAGCGGCCGCTCGACGCCCGGACGGTGGCGGCACGGGCCATGCCGAGCGGGTCGATGCCGGGGTGCGAGCGGAAGCGCCGGTCCTCGACGGCGATCATCGCCTCGCGCATGATCGGCGGGATGCGCCCGTAGGGAAGCCACTCCCCGAAGCTCGGACCCATGGCCATGATCACCGACCCGTCGGCGGCCCGCACCCGGACCATCTGGCCGAGATCGTCGCGGCGGATCAGCTCCTGATAGGAGGGGAGCTGGCTGACCGCGACCGCGACCGCGACCACGAGCGCGAGGGTCGCCGCGGCGAGCGTGTAGACCGCGACCTTGAACCCGGTCACGAAATAGCGCCGGACGCGCGAGGGCGGGCTGCTGGCCATGGGCCGCTACCGATAGGGCGCGCGAGTCATGGCGACAAGAAGCAGCAATCGAGGTTAACGGCCGGTTAGCGCCGGCCGGGGACGGGAGCCGCCCGGCGCGCCAAGTTGGCTGGCGCAACTTCCGGTGTCATAGCCCCGCAATGGCGCTCTATCCGCTCGTCCGCCCGCTCGCCTTCGCGCTCGACGCCGAGCGGGCGCATCGGCTGACGATCCGCGCCCTGAAGCTGATCCCCCCGGGCCTTCCCGCGGCGCCCGACCCGGTGCTCGCCATCCGCGTCGCCGGGCTGGATTTTCCCAATCCCGTCGGCCTCGCCGCCGGCTTCGACAAGGATGCCGAGGCGTTCGCGCAGATGCTCGGCTTCGGCTTCGGCTTCGTCGAGGTCGGCAGCCTCACGCCGCGGCCGCAACAGGGCAATGCTCGTCCCCGGCTGTTCCGCCTCGTGGAGGACCGGGCGGTGATCAACCGGATGGGCTTCAACAATGCGGGCCTCTCGGCGGCGCGCGAGCGGCTCGCGAAGCGGCGGCGGGGCATCGTCGGAGTCAATGTCGGCGCGAACAAGGACAGCGCCGACAAGATTGCGGACTATGCGGCGGGCGTGACGGCGATGGCTCCGTTTGCCGACTATCTCACCGTCAACGTCTCCTCGCCCAACACGCCCGGGCTGCGCCGCCTTCAGGAATCCGCAGCGCTGGACGAGCTGCTCGCCGCGGTGTTCGCCGCCCGCCCGGCCGCCGTCCCGCCGGTCTTCCTCAAGGTCGCACCCGACCTCGAACTGGACGAAGTGGAAGCCATCGCGCGAATTTGCCTCGACCGCCGGGTGGACGCGCTGATCGTCGGCAACTCCACCCTCAGCCGCCCCGATCTGGTCTCGCGCCACCGCGGCGAGGCGGGCGGGCTGTCGGGCGCGCCGTTGAAGGCGCTGGCGCTCGAGCGGCTGCGCGACTTCCGCCGTGCCACCGGGGGCGCTCTGCCGCTCATCGCCGCAGGCGGAATCGAGAACGGAGTCGACGCCTGGCAGCGCATCCGCGCCGGCGCCAGCCTCGTCCAGCTCTATTCGGCGCTGGTCTATGAAGGGCCCGGCCTCGCGCGGCGGATCGCGTCGGAGCTGAAGCGGCTCGCCGCGATCGAGGGCTTCGAGACTCTCGCCGAGGCCGTCGGAAGCGAGGCGAGCTGAGCGGAACCTATTGCAGCCGCGTCCTTTCTCCCCCGCGGAGGCGCGCGATGCCGAGAGACCTGATCAAGACGTTCACCTATCTCGCGATCCATCTGACGGTGGCTTTCACCGTCGGCTATCTGCTCACCGGCTCGGCCTCGATCGCCGGCGGCTTCGCGCTGATCGAGCCGACGTGCAACGCCGTCGCCTTCTTCTTCCACGAGAAAGCCTGGAACGGTCGCCTGCGGCTGTTCGGCCGGCGTCGCCTAGCGCACTAGGACGACGCCCTCCCGCCGCGGGTCTGCGCCGCCCTCGAAGCGGCCGCGGCCGAGATAGACTCCGTGGAGGCCCGAGGCCTCGCCGGCATTTGCCTGCAGCGCGACCCCGCGCGCCCGCAGCGCCTCGACCAGGGCCGGCGGCAAGCGGTCCGTCTCTGCGGTGAAGGTGGTCCCGCGGGCGACGAGGTTGGGCAGAGCGATCGCCTCCTGCATCGGCAGCCCCCAGTCGAGGACTCCGAGCACGCTCTTGGCGACATAAGCGAGGATGGCGTTGCCGCCGGGCGAGCCGAGGGCGCCGACGAAGCGGCCGTCGCCTCCCAGCATGACGAGCGGAGTCATCGAGGAGCGCGGCCTCTTGCCCGGCGCGACGGCGTTGGCCGCGGGCCGGCCCTGCGGGTCGCGCGGCTGGAAGGAGAAGTCGGTCATCTGGTTGTTGAGGAAGAAGCCGTCGACCATGCGGCCCGAGCCGAAGATCGATTCGACCGTCGCCGTCACCGAGACGACGTTGCCCTGGGCGTCGCCGACGACGAAATGCGTGGTCCCCGCCGGCTCGCGTGTCGCGTCGAGCGAAGCGACGGGCGCTCCCGGCGGGGCGCCTGCGACCGGTGGCGCGGCGGCCCGGCTGCCGATCAGCCGCGCGCGGGAGGCGACGTAGGAGGGGTCGAGCAGACCGTCGACCGGGACGGAAACGAAGGCGGGATCGCCGACATAGCGGTCGCGGTCGGCGTACATCAGCCGGCTCGCCTCGGCGAACAGGAACCAGGCCTGCGGGTCGCCCGGGCCGCGCGCGGCGATGTCGGTGCGCTCGAGGATCGCGAGCAGCTGGAGCAGGCCGACCCCGCTCGACGGCGGCGGCGGCACGCAGACCAGGGTCACCCGGTAGGTGCGGCAGACCGGCTCGCGCCTAATTGCGCGGTAGGCGGCCAGGTCGTCGAGGCTCATCGCCCCGGGCAGCGGCCCTGTCCGGATCCGCGCGACGATCCGCTCGGCGACGGCGCCGCGGTAGAGCGCGTCGCCGCCCCGGGCGGCGAGGCGCCGCAGGAATTCGGCATAAGCGGGGTTGCGCAGGCGGTCGCCGGCGCGGAGCAGCGTCCCGTCGGGCCGCGAGAAATAAGCGCGCACGTCGGGCGCGCCGTTCTGCGGATAATTGCCGGCGATCATCCGGCCGAGGCGCGGGCTGACGACGAAGCCCTCGCGCGCCGTCCGCTCGGCGTGGCCGAACAGCCCGCTCCAGGCCAGCCGGCCGTGCTCGCGGTGGGCGAGCTCGAGCGCGCGCACGATTCCGGGGACGCCGGTCGCACGGCCGCTCAGCACCGCCTGCGCGAAGGGCAGCGGATCGCCGCCATCGTCGAGGAACATGTCGGGCGTGGCCGCCGCCGGCGCGGTCTCGCGCCCGTCATAGACCGCGACGTTTCGCGTCCGCGCGTCGTAATGCGTGAGGAAGCCGCCGCCGCCCAGGCCGGAGCTTTGCGGCTCGACCAGCGACAGCATCGCCTCGACCGCGATCGCCGCGTCGATCGCGCTGCCGCCGCGCCTCAGCACCGCCATCCCCGCTTCCGCGGCGAGCGGATTGGCGGCGGCGACGAACATGCGGGGCTGCGCCGCCTCTGCGGGAACGGCCGCTTGCGGCGGCGCCGTGGCGCATCCGGCGAGCGCGGCGGCCGCGACCGGCCACAGGAAACGGAGGATCGCGTTCATGCCGGGGTAGCTGCTCCTCATCGCTTGGGCCTAGCCAACGCATCGCCGGCCGTCCACGCTCCGATGGGACATGGCGCGGCGTCGCGGATCGGCTAAGAAGCGCCGTCCCGAGCGCCAAAAGGCGCCGGGCCGGGGAGGCAGATGCGGCAGCTCGAATATTTTCCGAACCTCGTCACCATGTTCTTCGCCCGCGTCCGCGAGAAGGGCGACGCGCCCTTCCTGTGGGCGAAGAAGGGGGGCGCCTGGCAGCCGATCAGCTGGCGGGCCGCTGCCGAGGACGTGGCCCGGCTCGCGGCGGCGCTGAAGCGCCTGGGCCTCGGGCCGGGCGACCGGGTCATGCTGGTCTCCGAGAACCGGCCCGAATGGCTGATCGCGGACCTCGCCGTGATGGCCGCCGGCTGCGTCACCGTGCCCGCCTACACGACCAATACCGAGCGCGACCACCAGCACATCATCGACGACAGCGGCGCCCGCGCGGTGATCGTCTCCACGCAGAAGCTCGCCCGGCCGCTGCTTCCCGCCGCCCACCGCAGCTCGGCCTGCGAGCATGTGATCGCGATGGAGCCGGTCCGCGCGGGCCAGGGCAGCGCGGTCCAGGTCCACGACTGGCAGGCCCTGCTCGGCGCGGAGGCGGGGGAGGTCGAGGCCTGCGCCGCCGCCGCGAACTTCCGACGCGAGGATCTCGCCTGCATCATCTACACCTCCGGGACCGGCGGAGCGCCGCGCGGAGTGATGCAGCATCACGGCGCTATCCTTCACAATGTGGAAGGCTGCATCCACGTCATCTCCGAGGATTTCGGGGTGGATGACGAGGTGTTCCTCTCCTTCCTCCCCGCCAGCCACGCCTATGAGCATAGCGGCGGTCAGTATTTTCCGATCGGGATCGGCGGGCAGATTTATTATTCGGAAGGGCTGGAGAAGCTTGCCTCCAACATCGAAGAAACCAAGCCGACGCTGATGATCGTCGTGCCGAGATTGTTCGAGGTTCTGCGCCAGCGCATCCTCAAGAATGTCGAGAAGCAGGGCAAGCTTGCGCAGTATATGATGAAGCGGGCGCTGGAGATCGGCGCGCGCGATTACCACGGCACGCGCACGCTTTGGGACCGGCCGATGGACCTCATCCTCGACAAGCTGTTCCGGCCGAAGATCAGCGCCAAATTCGGCGGGCGGATCAAGGCGATGGTGTCGGGCGGTGCGCCGCTTAATGCCGATGTCGGCATCTTCTTCCACAGCCTGGGGCTGACGGTGCTGCAGGGCTACGGCCAGACTGAGTCGGGGCCGGTGATCAGCTGCAACCGACCCAAAGCGGGCATCCGCATGGACACGGTCGGCCCGCCGCTCAAGAACACCGAAGTGCGGATCGCCGAGGACGGCGAAATCCTGGTGCGCGGCGAGAACGTGATGCACGG
>DASVSD010000012.1:0-339660 GCA_036388255.1 Allosphingosinicella sp.
AGGGGGAGTCCGATTCCTCGCTGAGACCCGAAGAAGCTCGCACGAGGACGAGACTCCCCCTCTCCCCGGCCCTCTCCCCAGAGGGGAGAGGGGGAGCAGACCGGTGCGGCGAAACGCATTACCCTTTCCGCGGGGCTAACGGGCCGTAAACCCGGTTTTTACGCCCATGATCTAGATCAGGCCGCAGCGACGCCGCGACGACGGCGCTCGGGGAGGATCGGCATGGCTTCAGCAACAGCGGACTCGGTGGGGCGCATCCGGATCTCCGCCTTGTTCGAGTCGAGCCTCACCGCCCACGGCAGTGGCGCCCATCCCTATCTCGGCAGCGACGACCTGCTTCGCGGACCCGACGCCGCCCGCAACCTCGCCGACGCCGTCCATTTCCTCTGCACCCTCCACGGCCGCCACCCGAGCGTGATCGACCTCGCCGCCGAGCGCACCGTCGATCCCGCGGCGCGGGCGTGGCTGATCGCCGCCTCCGAGGCCTTCGCGGCCGAGCGGCAGTTTCTCGCCGCTTTGGCGGTGGCCGCGGGGCCGGTGCCCGGAACGCCGGGCGGCAGCGCCAGCGAGGCGGCGGTGGTGAGCCAGCGCGGCGCCATCGCCACGTTGGGCCGGTCGGAGCGGCGCGGCTGCGCGCTCGGCGCCGCTTTGGGCCTCGCCGCCGACTGGGCGCGGATCCGCGACGTGCTCGACGCCGCGGGCCGCAGGCTCGGCGTGGAGCCCCCGCCCTGCGCGCTGTCCGACCTGCCCGCGATCCAGGCCGTCGCCGAAGCCGCGGCCGTTTCCCCTCCTCCGGTCGAGCGCGCCTTGCTGTTCGGCGCCGAGCAGATCCTCGTCCAGCATCACGGCCTCTGGGCCCTCCTCGAAGCCCGCGAGCAGGCCCGCCGCGCCTGCTGAGCGTGAGGGGCGGGCGCTTGCCCTCCCCCGAACCCTCCCCTATCCGCGCACCATGCGCTTCGAAGGCACCGCCAACTATGTCGCGACCGAGGACCTCAAGGTCGCGGTCAACGCCGCCGTCACCCTGCGCCGGCCTTTGCTCGTCAAGGGCGAGCCCGGCACCGGCAAGACCGTCTTGGCCCACGAGATCGCCGGAGCGATCGGCGCGCCGCTGATCGAATGGCACGTCAAGTCGACCACCAAGGCGCATCAGGGGCTCTACGAATATGACGCGGTGGCGCGGCTGCGCGACGGCCAGCTCGGCGACCCGCGCGTCCACGAAATCTCCAATTACATCAAGCGCGGCAAATTGTGGGAGGCCTTCACCAGCCCCGAGCTTCCGGTGCTGCTGATCGACGAGGTCGACAAGGCCGACATCGAGTTCCCGAACGACCTGCTGCTCGAACTCGACCGGATGGAGTTCCACGTCTACGAGACCCGCGAGACGATCCGCGCCAGAGAGCGGCCGATCGTCGTCATCACCTCGAACAACGAGAAGGAGCTTCCGGACGCGTTCCTGCGCCGCTGCTTCTTCCACTACATCAAGTTCCCCGACCGCGAGACGATGCAGGCGATCGTCGACGTCCACTTCCCCGGCATCCAGAAGATGCTGCTCGGAAAGGCGCTCGACATCTTCTACCAGGTCCGCGAGGTCCCCGGGCTCAAGAAGAAGCCGTCGACCAGCGAGCTGATCGACTGGTTGAAGCTGATCCTCCACGAGGACATGCCATTGGACGTCCTGCAGTCGCGCGATCCCTCGAAGGCGATCCCACCGCTCCACGGCGCGCTGCTCAAGAACGAGCAGGACGTGATGCTGTTCGAGCGGCTCGCCTTCATGGCCCGCCGCCCGGCCTGAAAGCGTCAGTCGCGGCCTTCGGTGCGGAGGGCGGCGGCGATGTGCTCGGACAGCTGCGCGATCTGGTGCGTCGCACGCCGGTCGGCGGGGAAGCGGTAGACCGCGGCGAGATATTCGAAATCGAGCCGGGTGAGGCGCATCGGCGCGCCGCCGCCCGGATTGAACAGGCTGAGGATGGTGTCGGCGGGGGCGGCGCCGGCGGCCGGCGGCCGGGCCCCTGCGAGCGCGACCATCGCGGCGTAATCGGCGAGCTGGGTCAGCGTCTTGCCGATCGCGGCGTCGCGCTCGATCACCACCACCGCGTTGGTCACGACCTGCCGCGCCGAGAGGTTGACGACCGAGCTTGAACGCACGGTCGAGAAGGCACCGCCCCGGACCGAGACGCGATGGATCCCACGCATGCCCTCGACGACGCCGTCCTCATTCTGCGTCTGGACGAGGCGCCAGATCCGCGCCGGCTCGCCGTCGGCGAGAACCCGCCTCAGATCCGCCGGGCTGATCCCCGCGAAGATCGAGGCATCGCGGCGGCGCAGGTCGCGGACGAAGGCCGCGCCATTCTCGACGAAGAAGACCGAGACGTTGGGACGGCAGCCCATGCCGCCGACGCGCAACCCGGCTTCGGCGGCGACGTCGCGAATCCGGGCCGCGATCCGCGCTCCCGGGACGAGGGGCATACCAAGCACCTCGGGACAGACCGGATGGCGGAGCCGCGCCAGCTGCCCGTTCACGGTCTGCGAGACCTGGGCGACGTAGCGGTGGACGGTCTGCCGGTCGACCCGCTGGCCGGTGACGACGATCGGCGTGCGGGGAGCGGGGGTGGACGTCTGGGCGGCGAGCAGCAGCGCCAATGCGGCGGACAACATCGCGAGGACCTTCCTGTCTCTGTCGGCACGAGCAGAATAGTGAAGCGCCTCCGCCAAGTCCATCGCTCCGTCCGTTGCCGCCGCTCGCTGCCCCGGCTAGGCTCGCTTGGCATTACGCCCTGGGGGAGAGCCGATGATCCGCAGCCTTGCAGCTTTGTCGCTGATCCTCGCGCCGGCCGCGGCCGCGGCGCAGAAGCCCCCCGAGACCGCCGCCCCGCCGCGGGTGATCGAAGGCGCCGACCCCTCGATCTGGCAGGGCGACGCGGTGACCGGGCCGATCGTCCAGCGCGAGAGCGGGATCGCTCTGCCTGAACGCTTCGGCAATTTCAGGCGCGTCCGCGTCGGTGGGCTCAGCAGCACCGACGCCTTCGCCAACTACCGCTATGTGAGGGAGAATGGCGGCTCGAGCCTGGTCACCGTGATGCTTTTCCGCCCGGGCACGCTGCCGGAGGACCGGCTGCCCATCTCGGTGGCCGCGATCAGCGTCCGCACCCCCCAGGCCTTCCTCTGGACCGACGGACCGTTCCTGGTCGGCTCGACTCCCGAGCTGCGCGGCTACAAGGCGGCGTTCAAGACCGGCATCGGCCCCGACACGGTGATGGACTATCTCTATTTCTTCCCGCTCGGCGACTGGACCGTGAAGGTCCGCGCGACGGTGGCTTCGCCCACGGACATCGAGCATGAGCGCGAGGTCGACGCTCTTGTCCGCGGCCTGCCCTGGGACCAGATCCTGCGCGCCGCCGGCACGTGCCGCGGCTGGGCCTGCCGGCTCGACCGCGCCTTCCCGTTCAACAGCCACATTTCCGAAGGCATGCCCGAGCTGGTCCTCGGCCGCGGCCCTTCGCCCGCGCCGGTCTACAGCGCGCACGGCTACCGGCTGATCCCGGTCTCCGACCGCACGCTGCCGCACGTCATGGAGCAGACCTTCGGCTCGGTGAACGTCCGCGCCCCGATCTACGCGGTCGAGAACGGGAGCGGCGGCGACCGCCGCGTCCACCGCTTCTTCAGCGGGCAGCCGACCGAGGACGAGTTCGAGCGGACGGTGAGCATGCTGCGCGAGCATCCCGAGCCGGGGGCCCTCGTCTCGCCGATCGAGGCGGCCTGGCATCTGGGCCTGTTGGACTGACGCGGTGACGCTTCATCGCGCCGGCTGCCTGTGCCGCGCCGTCCGCATCGAGATCGCGGCCGAGCCGATGGCGGCGCGGATGTGCTGGTGCCGCCTGTGCCAGTATCTCGGCGGCGGCAGCGCCACCGTCAACGTCTGCTTCCCGTCGGAAGCGGTCCGCACCGAGGGCGAGGTGCGCTGGCACGAGAGCGTCGCCGACAGCGGCACGAGCATGCGCCGCGGCTTTTGCCCGGCCTGCGGGACGCCCCTGTTCAGCGTCGCCGAATCGCGGCCGCATCTGGTCTTCATCCGCGCCGGCGCCCTCGACGATCCGGGCCTGATCGCCCCCGAAGCGATCATCTGGACCGGTGCCGCACCCGCCTGGGCGACGCACGACCCCGGCGTCCCCCAATATCCCGCACAAATCCCCCCGGTGGCGTGAACGAAGACCGTGAACGCCCCGCCGCATACGCGCTTCGCGCGCATCCGGGTCGCGCTCGAGCAGGCGACGGTCGCGGGCGGGTGGCCGAGCCGGATCTACGAATTCCTGCTGTTCGGCTTCAAGCAGGCCTGGGCGTGCCTGTTCGGCGGGCTGCTGCTGGCGCTGCTGCTCGGGACGCATCTTTTCTATCCGCAAGGGACGGCGCTCGCGCGCTACGACTTCCTCGTCGTGGCGGCGGTGGCCATCCAGGCGGCCTTGCTCGGCCTCAGGCTCGAGACGTGGGAAGAAGCGAAGGTGATCTTCGCCTTCCACGTCGTCGGCACGGCGATGGAGCTGTTCAAGACCGCCTACGGCTCCTGGACCTATCCGGAGCCGAGCCTGCTGCGGATCGGCGGCGTGCCGCTCTTCTCCGGCTTCATGTACGCCGCGGTCGGCAGCTACATCGCCCGCATCTGGCGGATCTTCGACATCCGCTTCAGCCATTACCCGCCGCTCTGGACCACGGTCGCGCTCGCCGCCGCCATCTACCTGAACTTCTTCTCGCACCACTGGCTCCCCGACGTCCGGGCGGGGCTGATCCTCGCCACCCTCCTGCTCTTCCGCCGCAGCCGTTTCTGGTACCGCCCGTTCCGCAAGGTGCGCTGGATGCCGGTCCCGTTGGGCTTCCTGCTCGTCGCCCTGTTCATCTGGATCGCCGAGAACGTCGCCACCTTCTCGCGCGCCTGGGTCTATCCGGACCAGGCGGAGGGCTGGACCCCGGTCTCGCCGGAGAAGCTCGTCGCCTGGTACCTGCTGATGATCATCTCGTTCGTGCTGGTCTCCCTCGTCCACCGCCCGCGCCCGTACGAGCCCGACGGGGACGAAGCGCCGGGCCGCCTTGCCGGAAGCGGCGGCCTCGCTTAGCCTTCCGGACGGACCGCGATTTTCGGGCCACGGACAAAGGATTTCGCCGATGCTGAGACACTGGCTGGCGCTCGCGCTCGCATTTTGCCCGGTCGCCGCCGCAGCGAACGCGACCGCTGCCGCGCAGCCGAACGCCGCGGCCCCGACGGCACGGGAGCGCTGGCAGACCGGGGACGGACGGATCACCTTCACGCCCGCGGGCGTCGCCTTCCCCCGGCGGGCGGGCATCCTTCAATCGGACCGCTTCCAGGAGTTCAGCGTCCCCGGCCAGGGTCTCGACAACGGCCTTCAATACCGCTCCCGCGACGGGCGGTCCATCGCCACCGTCTATGTCTATTATCCGGGCCTCCCGCATTCGGGATTCGCGGCCTGGGCGACCGACAATGCGATCCGCGCGAATTCCGCCAGCCGGGTCGAGGCGACGGGCAGCCGCGTCGTCGCTGCCGGGGGCGTGCCGGGGGTGGCGATCCGCATGGATTATTCCAACTACCGCAACGGCAATGCTTCCAGCGCCGTCTTCGTCAAGGCGGGGCGCTGGATCGTGAAGCTGCGCGTGACCGGCCCCTCCCCCCGCGAAGTCAATGCAGCGATGGACGAATTGCTCGCCGGAATCCGCTGGGGCGCATCGAATCCGCCGCAGCCGGCGACGCCGGTGACGGTCGCGGCAGCCTGCACCGGCGATCCCGGCAGCCGCGCCGCCCGCGCGCTCCCCGATCCGAACCCGAACGAGCTCGCCGCCTACGCGATGCTCGGCACGTTCGACGGCGGGGGCATCGAGGCGCGCGAAGAGGGCGGCGCACGCGTGCGCCTGCCCTCGCGCATCCCGCCCGAACTGTGCCTGTCGAGCCGGCTCGCCAGCGGCGTCCCGATCCTGCGCTCGGCAGAGGGCGATCAGCCGTCGATCGACGGACGCACGCGGCTCCTCGCCGTGCTCAGCGACGCCGGCGCGGCGCTCGAGATCGTCTACCCGCGCAATATCGGCCGCTACCTGCTGCTCTACCACCAGATCGGCGAGACGTCCCTGCTCGGCACCTTCGACGGCGTCCCCTCCGATCGGCAGATCGCCGACATCATCGAGGGACGCGACCGCGAATCCGCGCGGGTCCGGGCGCTCGTCCGGCTCCGTCCGGGCGCGGGCGATCAGATCCATCTCAACGTGCCCGACGAACCAGCCGAGCCGGCCCGGCCGGTGACCTGAACCGGCCGCGCTGGCCCGGGGCCCCCGGCCGCGCTAGGGGAAGGCGATGTTCTTCTCGTTCGTCGACGAGCTTCGCGCCGCGGGCATACCTGCCTCGATCAAGGAGCATCTCCTGCTGCTCGAGGCGCTCGACGCCGAGGTGATCCGCGCCACGCCCGAACAATTCTATTTCCTCGCCCGCGCCACCTTCGTGAAGGACGAGACGCTGCTCGACCGCTTCGACCAGGTGTTCGGCAAGGTCTTCAAGGGCCTCGAGACGACTTACCAAACCGACGCGGTCGAGCTGCCGGAGGAGTGGCTGCGCAAGGTCGCCGAGCTTTACCTGACGCCCGAGCAGATGGCCGAGATCCAGTCGCTCGGCTCCTGGGAAGAGATCATGGAGACGCTGAAGAAGCGGCTCGAGGAGCAGCAGGGGCGCCACCAGGGCGGCTCCAAATGGATCGGCACCGGCGGCACCTCGCCGTTCGGCGCCTACGGCTACAATCCCGAAGGCGTCCGGATCGGCCAGGAATCGGGCCGCAACCGCTCGGCGATCAAGGTCTGGGACAACCGCGAGTTCCGCAACCTCGACGCTTCGAAGGAGCTCGGCACCCGCAACATCAAGATCGCGCTTCGCCGTCTCCGCCGCTTCGCCCGCGAGGGCGCGGCGGACGAATTGGACCTCGACGGCACGATCGACGGAACGGCGCGCAAGGGCTGGCTGGACATCCGCATGCGCCCGGAGCGGCACAATGCCGTGAAATTGCTCCTCTTCCTCGACGTGGGCGGATCGATGGACCCGTTCGTCACGCTCTGCGAGGAGCTGTTCTCGGCCGCCACGTCCGAGTTCAAGAATCTCGAATTCTTCTACTTCCACAACTGCCCCTACGAGAGCGTGTGGAAGGATAATCGCCGCCGCTTCTCGGAGCGCACGCCGACCTGGGACGTGCTCCACAAATTCGGCCACGATTATAAGCTCATCTTCGTCGGTGACGCGGCGATGAGCCCCTACGAGATCACTCATGCCGGCGGCTCGGTCGAGCATTATAACGAGGAAGCCGGGGCCACCTGGCTGAAGCGGATGGCCAACACCTATCCGAGCGCGGTCTGGCTCAACCCGACGCCCGAGCAATATTGGAACTACTCGGCTTCGACCCGTATCGTCCAGGAGCTGATGCAGGACCGCATGTACCCGCTCACCCTCGAAGGCCTCGACGACGCGATGCGGACGCTGAGCCGCAAGAGCTGAGCGCTTCACCGCTTTACACGGCTTTAATCGACCAACGTTACGCCGGCTGATCGAGGGCGGGCCGGGTCCGCCATGGGCGCGAGGTAAGCGATGGAATCGATCTTCGTCAGGGTGCAGCGGGTGCTTTCCGCCAATATCGAAGTCGGCATGGGCGCGGTCGAGCGGGCGAGCAGCGACAGCCTGATGCGCCAGGCGATCCGCGAGGTCGAGCGGGCCGAGGACGAGGCGCGCAGCGCGCTTCACGAGGCGCGGCGCCGGCGCACCCAGGCGGAGCTCACGAAGGCCTTGCTGCAGGACCGGATCGCGACGCTCAACGAGCAGGCCCGCTTCGCTTTGTCGAAGGAGCGGCCGGACCTCGCCGAGACCGCAGTCGCGCGCCAGCTCGAGCACGAGGCGCAGGTGAAGCAGCTCGACAAGGCCGAAGCCGAGACGATCGACGAGGAGGAGCGCCTCAGCGAGTGCATCTCGGCGCTGAAGCTGCGCAAGGCGCAGATGGAGAAGGAGCACGCGGCTTTCAAAGCCTCGCGATGCGACGCCTCCGCGGCGACGGACCCCTGCGATTCGCCGGCCGAGCGCGCCGAGCGCAAGGCCTCTCGCGCCGAGACGATGTTCGAGCGCGCCATGGCCGCGGCGGGTTCGCCCGGGCCGGGCCTGACGGACCCCGACGACGCGGCGAAGCTCGCCGAGCTCGACGCGCTGCGCCGCGAGGCCGCGGTCGCCGAGCGCCTCGCCGCGATGCGCGCCGCCCAGGAGAAAGCGGCCGCCAGAGGCGCGAGGCAGGCGAAGCGCGCCTGAGCGGCTTTACGATGCCAGGCTGAGCGCGTGCGCGGTCGAGCGCGGCCGCGCGCGCGTCACGATCACCCTGCTGCTGAAATCGGTCAGCCGGTAAAGGCGCCGCGCGAAGGCGTGCGGCAGGCGGATGCAGCCGTGCGACGCGGGATAGCCGGGCACGCGGCCGCCGTGCAGCGCGATCCCGTAATGGGTGAGGCGCTGCATGTAGGGCATGGGCGCATTGTCGTAGATGTTGGAATAATGCTCGACGCGCTTCTGCAGGATCGGGAACGAGCCCGCGGGCGTCTCATGGCCCCTCCTGCCGGTCGACACTCGCGAGGTCGCGACCAGCTCCCGGCCGCGAAAGACCCAGAGCCGCTGCTGCGGGAGGCTCACCAGGATCCTGACCGCGCCGGATGCGGCGGCCGGAGCCCGGAGCGCCTCGGGCGCCGGGGCGGGCGCAGGGACCGGCTCGGGCGCTAAGACCGCCTGGAAGACGGTGCGGGTCAAAGGCGGCTCGGCGGGCGCGGCCGGGGGCGCCTGCACGCGCTCCGGCGGCGCCGCGCTGCCGAGCAGCAGGCCCATGCCGGCGCAGAGGAACAGCAGGCGCCTGACTGACCGTCGCAATCGATCCTCCGAGTCTCGGACGCATTCTAGCGGCGCAACGAAGGCTTAACCATGTTGCTCCGCGCCCGGGCGGATTTTCGTCACCCGGCGCTTGCCTGCGCGATGCCGCGTGCTAACCCCCTTGCCGCCATGGCCCAGTACAGATCCTCCCTCCTCCGCCTTCTCGACGAGCGGGGCTACATCCACCAGCTGACCGACGCCGAGGGGCTGGACGCGCTCGCCTGCGCCGCGGTGGTGCCGGGCTATGTCGGTTTCGACGCCACGGCGCCCTCGCTCCATGTCGGGTCGCTGATCCAGATCATGCTGCTCCGCCGCCTCCAGCAGGCCGGGCACAAGCCGATCGTGGTGATGGGCGGGGGCACGACCAAGGTCGGCGATCCCTCGGGCCGCGACGAGAGCCGGCAATTGCTGACCGAGGAGACGATCCGGGCGAACATCGCCTCGATCCGTCCCGTCTTCGAGCGCGCCTTGCGCTTCGACGACAGCGAGACCGGCGCGATCATGGTCGACAATGACGAATGGCTCGGGAGGCTCGGCTATGTCGAGCTGCTGCGCGACGTCGGGCCGCATTTCACGATCAACCGGATGCTGACCTTCGACAGCGTGCGCATGCGGCTCGAGCGCGAGCAGCCGCTCACCTTCCTCGAATTCAACTACATGATCATGCAGGCCTACGACTTCATGGAGCTGAACCGCAGGCACGGCTGCCTGCTCCAGCTCGGCGGCTCGGACCAGTGGGGCAACATCGTCAACGGAGTCGAGCTGGCGCGGCGGGTGGACGGCGCGCATCTGTTCGGAGTCACGACGCCTTTGCTAACCACCGCCGACGGCGCCAAGATGGGCAAGACGGCGGCGGGCGCGGTCTGGCTCAACGCCGACCTGCTCAGCCCCTACGATTTCTGGCAATATTGGCGGAACTGCCAGGACGCCGACATCGGCAAGTTCCTCCGCCTGTTCACCGACGTGCCCCTCGACGAGGTGGCCCGGCTCGAGGCGCTGGAAGGCGCCGGCATCAACGAGGCCAAGAAAGTCCTCGCCGACGAAGTGACGGCGATGGTGCACGGGGCGGACGCCGCGCGCGAGGCGGCCGAGACGGCGCGGCGGACCTTCGAGGAAGGCGCGTCCGGCGAGGCGTTGCCGACGCTCAAGGTCGCGGGCGAGATCGCGCTGGTCGACGCTCTGGTCGGCCTCGGCCTGTGCGCCTCGAAGAACGAGGCGCGGCGGCTGATCGCGCAGGGCGGCGCGAAGGTGGACGGCGAGAAAGCCGATGAGGACCGGGTGATCGCCGTTTCCGGCGAGGTGCGGGTCTCCGCCGGCAAGAAGAAGCACGGCGTGCTCGTCCCGTGAGGCTCGCAGCGCTGCTCGGAGCGATTCTGGCGATCGCCCCCGCTGGACCCGCGCAGGGCAAGCCGCCCGTCGCCGCCCAGGCGAACGCGAGGCTGATGACGCTCGATCTGCTTGACGCCCGCCGCGGGCGCGCGGTCCCGATCCTCCTCTACGGAGCCGGCGGCCGGCCGAGACCATTGGCGCTGATTTCGCACGGCTACGGGGGCACCAACCGCGCCTATTCATTCCTCGCCGAGGCACTGGTCGCGCGCGGCTACATCGTCGCTTCGATCCAGCACGAGCTGACGGGCGATCCGGAAATGCCGACGGCGGGCGAGCCTGCGGTGGTCCGCAGGCCGTGGTGGGAGCGGGGCGCGGACACGCTCGAGTTCGCGATCAGGCAATTGCGCGCGCTCCGCTTCGCAAGGCGAGGCCGGGTCCTGCTCGTCGGCCATTCCAACGGCGGCGACACGAGCATGCTCTTCGCCGCCCGCCGACCCGATTGGGTCGCGGCGGTCTTCTCGCTCGACAGCCGGCGCATGCCCTTCCCGCGCACCGCCCGCCCGCGAATCTGCTCGGTGCGCTCGTCCGATCAGGTCGCCGATCCCGGCGTACTCCCGTCGGCGGAGGAGCAGGCGAGGCTCGGCATGGTGATCGGCACCGTCCCCGGCCTCGTCCACAACGACATGTGGGACGCCGCGACGGCGGAGCGGAAAGACGCGGTGATCGCTTTGCTCGATCGCTGTTTGGAGCGGTGAGCCAAAGCCCTCCCCCTTGATGGGGGAGGGTTGGGTGGGGGTGGACTCGTCATCTGGACAGCGTCCTTTCCGGACACTCCACCCCACCCCAAACCCCTCCCCATCAAGGGGAGGGGCTTACCCGCTCCTCAACAGATTCACCGCCGCGTCCCTCTCGAACAGGTAGAGCAGCACCCGCGCCGCGCGGCCGCGCGCGCCTTCCAGCCCGCCGTCGCGATCCACCAGCAGGCGCGCATCGTCGCTCGCGGTCTGCGCAAGCTCGGAGATCTGCTCGGGCGAAGCCAGGCGGAACTGGGCTTCGCCGGATTGCCGGGTGCCGAGAATCTCGCCGGCGCCCCGCAGGCGCAGATCCTCCTCGGCGATGCGGAAGCCGTCGTTCGTCTCGCGCATCAAGGCGAGCCGCGCGCGGCCGGTCTCGCTCAGGGCGTTGCCGCGCAGCAGCAGGCAGATCGAGCGGCCCTCTCCCCGCCCGACCCGGCCGCGCAGCTGGTGGAGCTGGGCGAGGCCGAAGCGATCGGCGCCTTCGACGATCATCAGGGTCGCGTTGGGCACGTCCACTCCGACCTCGATCACCGTCGTCGCGACCAGGACCGAGATCGCGCCCTCACCGAAAGCCGCCATCACCTCGTCCTTCTCAAGCCCGCGCATGCGGCCGTGGACGAGCCCGACCTGCTCGCCGAAGCGCAGCCGCAGAACCTGCGCCCTTTCCTCCGCCGCGGCCTGGTCCGAGGCCTCGCTCTCCTCAACCAGAGGGCAGACCCAATAAGCCTGGCCGCCCCGGGCGATGTGGCGGGCGAGCGCATCGACCACGTCGGGCAGTTTCTCGATCGACAGCACCCGCGTCTCGACCGGCTGGCGGCCGGGCGGCATCTCGTCGAGGCGGCTGACGTCCATCTCGCCATAATGGGTGAGGGTCAGCGTCCGCGGGATCGGCGTGGCCGTCATGACGAGCAGGTGCGGCGGCCGCTCCGCTTTCTGTGCCAGCATCATCCGCTGCGCGACGCCGAATCGGTGCTGCTCGTCGACCACGGCGAGGCCGAGGCGCCTGTAGCTCACCGACTGCTGGAAGATGGCGTGGGTGCCCACCAGGATGTCGATCGATCCGTCGGCGAGCCCCATCAGGCACGATTCCCGCGCGCGCCCCTTCTCGCGGCCGGTGAGGATGGCGACGTTGACCGGAAGGCCGGCGAGCTGACGCGACAAGGTCTCGAAATGCTGGCGCGCGAGGATCTCGGTCGGCGCCAGCAGGGCCGCCTGCGCTCCGGCCTCGACCGCGCTCAGCATCGCCATCAACGCGACCAGGGTCTTGCCCGAGCCGACGTCGCCCTGGAGCAGGCGCAGCATCGGCGTCTCCTGCGCGAGGTCGCCCTCGATCTCGGAGACCGCACGCCGCTGCGCGCCGGTCGGCGCATAAGGCAGCTTGAGCGCGTCGCGAAGCCGCCCGTCTCCGCGCAGCGGCACCCCGCGCCGCTTCCGCGCCGCGCCGCGCACCAGCATCAAAGCGAGCTGGTTGGCGAATACCTCGTCGTAAGCGAGCCGCTCCTTCGCGGCGGCGGCGTGGCGGCCGCGATGGGCGCGGACCAGCGCGTCCTGCCATTCCGGCCAGCCGCGCCGGTCGAGCAGTCCCGGCTCGATCCACTCGTCCAGCGCCGGCGCCCGGGCCAGCGCCTGCACCGCGAAATCGCCCATGCGCCGGTGGGTCAGCCCTTCCGACAAGGGATAGACGGCCTCGCGGTCGGGCAGGTCCGCCGCTTCCTCGGGCGGCAGCGCATAGTCCGGATGGACGATCTGCAGCTCCTGGCCGTACATCTCCATCCGCCCCGAGACGATCCGCTTTTTGCCGATCGGCAGCTGCTTCTTCGCCCAGCCGGGATTGTTGAAATAGACGAGGCTCAGATAATTGCCCTCGCGGTCGGTCGCGTGGACGCGCATCGGGCTGCGCGGCCCGCCCTCGCGATAATTGACCGGCGTGACCTCGACGGTGACCACGTTTCCCGCGTCCGCCATGTCGAGCACGTCCACCCTTTTGCGCTCGATCCACCCCGTGGGGAGGTGGAACAGCACGTCCACCACCCGCTCCAGCCCCAGGCGCTTCAGCGGCTTGGCCACGGTCGGCCCCACGCCCTTCAGAACCTCTACCTCGGCGAACAGCGGATTGAGGATGTCGGGGCGCATAGCGGTTGACTAATGGAAGCCGCCCCCGCGCGAAAGCGGAAGCCTCGAACTGGGAGTGCCGCCTATTGGTTATGCCTCCGGCCTGATATTAGATGCACCCCGGTAGCGGATTTGAGGAGGTGCGAACGTGTCCACCTGCAGAATCTGCGCGAGGCTGCGCCGCTGGCTCGGCATCGACCGCGAGCTCAGCTGCGAGGCGCTTTGGAAGTCGCACTTCGACCAATCCCATGCCTGGGAGCGCGCGAATTCAAACGAGGATGAGCTATGGTGGAAGGACTCAGACCGGAATCGCGCGCTGGTCGAGGAGGGCTATGCACGCAGCGAAGCCGACCCCGAAGCCGCTTTCCGAATTCACCGTGAGGCGGCCGAGGCGGGCTCGGCCGCAGCTTTGCATGTGGTCGCATGGCATTACCATACCGGCACCGTCGTGGCGGCGGACTTCGAGCGGGCCGCGGACTATTATCGCCGGGCGATCGAGAAGGGCTCATGGATGGCGACGATCGGCTATGCCCGATTGCTCGCGGACCATGGCCATTTCGATGAGTGTGAAGGCATACTGCGCGACGGCGTGCGCCTCGATTTCGTCCCCGCTTTTTTCTGGCTGGCCCAGCTTCGGTACGAGCGCGCGCCAACCCGTGCGACGTGCCGCGAGATCAGGCCCTTGCTGGACTATGCCGCCGAACGGGGTCATCCGGGCGCCAAGCAGACCCTGGGCCGACTGCTGGTGAAGGGCAGGTTCGGCGTTCTCGCCATTCCGCGAGGCATCAGATTCCTGCGCGAGACGATGCCGCCGATCCTGCGGCACCGCGAAGCGTCTGCCGATCGCTTGAAAGCTCTGGCGCTCCGGGCGGCGGCACAGGAATAAGGCCTCCCCGCCCGCGTCGCGCGCCTACTGGCGTTCGGGCGCGCCCGCGCCTATCCGGGCGCAAATGTCCAGCCGACGCCGCAATTCAGCGCCGCCGGCCGATTGCTGTTGGAGGGATATGGACCGCGCTGCACGATTGAAACGCCTCCGCTTCCGGGCCTGGCATCGCGGCGTGCGGGAGGCGGACCTGATGGTGGGCGGCTTCTTCGACGCGCATCACGCAGCGTGGGCCCAGGCGGAGATGGACTGGTTCGAAGCCCTGCTCGAGGAGCAGGACGTCGACATCATGGCCTGGGCGCTCGGAACCGCCGAGCCGCCCGAGCGCTACCGGGGCTCGCTCATGCGGCGGCTCCAGGACATCGACTATATCAGGCATCCCGAATGAACTTCAGCGCGACGATTAAGCCCTCCCCCTCGATGGGGGAGGGTTTGGGTGGGGGTGGAGTCTGCGGAAACGCTCAGGCTGACTTGAGTCCACCCCACCCCAAACCCCTCCCCATCCAGGGGAGGGGCTTATGACCTCAATCCAGAAGATCCTGCGCGCGCGTTCGCCGGTGACCCTCGCCGGCGCCCCGGCCGGCTTCCTGCCGTGGCTCGCCGCAGACCTCGCACGCGCGGCCAAAGGCCGGGCCGTGTTCGTCGCGCCGGACGAAGCGGCGATGCGCCACATCCAGGACGCCGCCGGCTATTTCGCGCCCGAGCTCGAGATCCTCGCCTTCCCCGCCTGGGACTGCCTGCCCTACGACCGCGCCTCGCCGTCGCTGCGGTCGACGGCCGAGCGCCTCGCGACCCTGCACGCGCTGCAGCGCAAGGCGGAGCGCCCCCAGCTTCTCGTCACCACGATCAACGCCGCCCTGCAGCGGACGCTGACTCCCTTTCGCATCCGCCAGCTCGTCGCCCGACTCGTTCCGGGGGAGCGCATCGACCGCGACCGGCTGGCGGCCCTGCTCTCGGCCAACGGCTACCACCGCACCGACACCGTCCAGGATGCGGGCGAGTTCGCCGTGCGGGGCGGCCTGGTCGACCTCTTCCCGTCAGGGGAGAGCGAGGGCCTGAGGCTCGACTTCTTCGGCGACGAGATCGAAAGCGTCCGCCGCTTCGATCCGGCGACCCAGCGCACGATCGGGACCGCGCAGGGCGGCTTCACCCTCCTGCCCGCTTCGGAGACCCTGCTCGACGAGGACAGCGTCAAGCGCTTCCGCTCGCGCTACCGCGAGAAGTTCGGGGCGACCGCGACCGGCGACCCGCTCTATCAGGCCGTCTCCGAAGGCCGCCGCCTCGCGGGGATCGACCATTGGCTGCCTCTGTTCGAGGATCGGCTCGGCACTTTGTTCGACCATCTCGGCGACGACGACCTGATCGTCCGCGACGCCCACGATTCCGGCGCCGCCGACGCCCGTTTCGAGGCGATCGCCGATTATTACGAGAACCGGAAGCGCTCCCTGTCGTCCGATCCGGGCTCCTACCGGCCGCTCGAGCCCGAGACGCTCTATCTGACGCGCGAGGAATGGGAGGCGGCGATCGCCGACCGCCCGCTCCATCTGGCGACGCCGTTCCGCGAGCCCGAGAGCGAACGCGTCGTCGACTTCGAGGTCGACGCCGCCCGCGACTTCGCGCCGGAGCGCTCGCAGAACGCCAATGTCTATGAAGCGGTCGTCGACCACGTCGCCGCGCTCCGGCGGGCGAAGAAGAAGGTCGTCCTCGCCAGCTATTCCCGCGGGGCTCGGGAGCGGCTGAAGGGCCTGCTCGCCGACCACGGCCTGAAGAAGGCCGTGGAAGCCGAGACCTGGCAGGAAGCGCTCGGTGCGGCGGCCAAGGGCCAGATCGCCCTTGCCGTCATCCAGCTCGACCACGGCTTCACGACGGCCGACGTGGCGGTGCTCACCGAGCAGGACATGCTCGGCGATCGCCTCGTCCGCCGCCGCCGGCGCCGCAAGTCGGCCGACGCCTTCATGTCCGAGCTGTCGACGCTCAGCCCCGGCGACCTCGTCGTCCATGCCGATCACGGCATCGGCCGCTACGAAGGCCTGACCCGCATCCCGGTCGGCACCTCGCCGCACGATTGCGTGGCGCTCGAATATGCCGGCGGCGACAAGCTCTACGTCCCGGTCGAGAATATCGACGTCCTCTCCCGCTACGGCAGCGACTCCGAAGGCGTGACGCTCGACCGGCTCGGCGGCGAGGCCTGGCAGCGGCGCAAGGCGCGGATGAAGGAGCGCATCCGCGAGATCGCCGGCGAGCTGATCAAGACCGCCGCCGAGCGCGCAGTCCGCCCCGGCAAGGTGATCGAGCCCGACACCAGCTACGCCGCCTTCGCCGACCGCTTCCCCTATGAGGAGACCGACGACCAGGACCGCGCCATCGCCGACGTCTTCGCCGATCTCGAGGCGGGCAAGCCGATGGACCGCCTGGTCTGCGGCGACGTCGGCTTCGGCAAGACCGAGGTGGCGCTGCGCGCCGCCTTCGCCGCGGCAATGGCCGGCCTGCAGGTGGCCCTGATCTGCCCGACCACCCTGCTCGCCCGCCAGCATTACAACACCTTCTGCGAGCGCTTCCGCGGCTTCCCGATCGAGATCGGCCGCCTCTCCCGCCTGGTGCCGCCGAAGGAGGCGAAGCAGACCCGCGAGCGCCTCGCCTCGGGCCAGCTCGACATCGTCATCGGCACCCACGCGCTGCTCGCCAAGAGCGTCGCTTTCAGGAATCTCGGCCTGGTCATCGTCGACGAGGAACAGCGCTTCGGCGTGACCCACAAGGAGCGGCTCAAGAATCTGCGCGCCGACGTCCACGTCCTGACGCTCACCGCCACCCCGATCCCGCGCACCCTCCAGATGGCGATGTCGGGCCTGCGCGAATTGTCCGTGATCCAGACGCCCCCGGTCGACCGCCTCGCGGTGCGCACCTATGTCATGCCCTGGGACCCGGTCGTGATCCGCGAGGCTTTGCTGCGCGAGCATTATCGCGGCGGCCAGACCTATTTCGTCGCCCCCCGCGTCGCCGACCTTCCCGACCTCGAACTTTATCTGCGCGACGAGGTGCCCGAGGTGCGCTTCGTCACCGCCCACGGCCAGATGGCGCCGACCGAGGTCGAGGAGAAGATGTCGGCCTTCTACGACCGCAAATACGACGTGCTGCTCTCGACGACGATCGTCGAATCGGGCCTCGACATCCCCTCGGCCAACACCCTCATCATCCACCGCGCCGAGCGCTTCGGCCTCGCCCAGCTCTACCAGCTGAGAGGCCGCGTCGGCCGCGCCAAGACCCGCGCCTACGCCTACTTCACCACCCCGCCGACGCGCACCGTCACCGAGGCGGCCGACAAGCGCCTCCAGGTCCTCGCCAATCTCGACAGCCTGGGCGCCGGCTTCCAGCTCGCCAGCCACGACCTCGACATCAGGGGCGCCGGCAACCTGCTCGGCGACGAGCAATCGGGACACATCAAGGAGGTCGGCTTCGAGCTCTACCAGTCGATGCTCGAAGACGCGATCCTCGAGGCCAAGGCGGGCGGCGGGGCGAAGCCGGTCGAGGATTTCTCGCCCCAGATCACCGTCGACGCGCCGATCATGATCCCCGAGGCCTACGTCCCCGATCTCGACCTCAGGATGGGCCTCTACCGGCGGATGAACGAGTTCGAGCGGCCCGACGAGATCGATCCCTTCGCCGCCGAGCTGATCGACCGCTTCGGCAAGCTCCCGGGCGAGACCGAGAACCTGCTGAAGGTGATCGAGATCAAGCTGAACTGCCGCCGCGCCTGCATCGTCAAGCTCGACGTCGGCGCCAAGGGCGCGCTGGTCCATTTCCACAACGACAGCTTCCCCGACATCGAGGGGCTGATCGCCTACGTCCAGCACCTGAAGGGCATTGCCAAGCTCAGGCCGGACTCGAAGCTGGTCGTCACCCGCAGCTGGCCCGAACCCGCCGCCCGCGTCAACGGCGCCCTCCAGCTCTCCCGCGGCCTCGCGAAGATCCTGGGCTAACCATTCCTCCCCGGCACGGGGAGGGGGACCACCCGCAGGGTGGTGGAGGGGCCCGCAGCGAAGCGAAGGGTCGGACCTCGCCCGTCGGGCTCGGCCCCTCCACCGCACTTCGTGCGGTCCCCCTCCCCATGATTTCATCATGGGGAGGAACTACAATTTCCCGAACGCCACGCCTTTCCAGCCCCAGCCCGCGCCCTGCGCGGCCTCGATCAGCGGCGCCTTCAGCTCCTTGGTGTTGAAGCGATATTGGTAGACCTTGCCGTAGGAGAGGTCCTCCTCGCGGAATGCGTAAGCGGTTCCGAAGCTGATCTCCTTCTTCTGGCCGCGAAAGGCGCTGGCCGCGAGCGACAGGCTGGGGACGCCGGCGCGCCACTCGACCGAATATTCCTGGTCGACGGCGCGAACCTCCCCTTCTTCCTCGTCGAACTTCATCAGCACCTTGAACGCCCGCTCGAGCCCGGCCTTGGCGAAGATTTCGTACCAGCGCGCGTCGACGATCTTCCATTCGGCGACCAGGTCCACGCCCTCCGGCGCCCCGTCCCGCACCGTGAAGGGGGCGGTGTCGCGATTGACCGCGAGCAGCCGCCGCCGCAGCTCCTCGACGCTCTGTCTCTCCACCCCCGAAGGCGCCGCCTTCGACCCGGTCAGCCAATCGAACAAACCCATCGGTCCTCTCCCGCTCTGCCGTCCCGCTGTACACAATCAAAGCTTCGTTAACACTGTGAATAGAAAATTACCTTCAATGCTTTACTTAGGTTGTAGTAAAATAAATTGCTGCCGGGTGCAGCCATCATTACACCTCCGCAACTGCCTGCCGGTGCAGCGTAGACGGTGTGGGGTCGGGACCGGCGGGCGCGCGCCCTTGTTTCGATGACGAGGGGAGACGCGGGGCCGGCGGCTCTCTCCGCCGGCCCCGAAGCCGCCGAGGTCGATCGACTCTGCCGCCAATTCCTCCCCGGCACGGGGAGGAACTCCAGACCTTTACGATGATACATCCTGCGAGTCATAGACTCGTCGATGAGCGACTCGGCCCACGAACATCCCGCCGCGCGGCGCCTTCGCGAATGTGCGGCTTATTATCGCATCGCGTTCGATCCGGTGCCGGTGAAGGCGCGCCACGACGGCTGGACGCCGGAGCGGCAGCGCGGCTTCATCGACCGGCTGGTGGTGAGCGGCTGCCTCGCGCGCTCGGCGCGGGCGGTCGGGATGACTCCGCAAAGCCTGCATGTTCTCAGAAAGCATGAGGGCGCCGCGAGCTTCAACCGGGCCTGCGAGGAAGCACAAGCGAGCGGCCGCTCCTACCAGAACGACATCGCCATCCTCCGCTGCATCGAGGGCGAAAAGGTTCCGGTCATGTACCGCGGCCGCTGCGTCGGCGTGAAGGTCCGCCACGACAACAGCCTGCTCATCGCCGTCCTGAATTCGACCTCGCCTCATGAAGCGACAGGCGAAGACCCCGCCGTCGCACTGGCCCGCGCGCTGGAGGCGCTGGAAGCCTCTTCCGGACCGCCGGGTGACGCGGGAAGCGACATTGAAAACTAAGGGTTTTCTCCGGTCCTGCAGACCAATTTCATCAATTTTGCGCCCCAAGTCCTCAGCAGGTCGCGGCCGGCCGGCCGCCGCGCGCGGCGACCTGCGTGGCCGCGGGCGGAGCCGGTTCGAAGAAGGCCTGCACCAGCCGGTTCGAACGCTGGGCGACCCCGTCGGGCGTGTCGACGAGAAGACGGCCTTCGCCCCAGGCGACGATGCTGATCCGGTCGTGGGGAATGCCGCGCGCCATGAGATAGGTGCGCACGGCCTCTCCGCGGCTCCGCGAAAGTCTCAGATTCCCGAGCGCCGGGCCGGTCCTGTCGGCGCGCGCGAGGAGCGTCACGTTGGTCCGCGCCGGTTGCCGCTGATAATCCGCCGCGAAACGATCCAGGGCGGCCGCGCTTTCCCTGCTCACCGCGGCCGATCCCGGCGCGAAGTGGATGAGCGTTCCAAGATCGATGCAGGCGCGAGCGGGCCCGCCCCAGCCGCCGACCGCGAGAGCCGCCGCGCATCCAAGCATCCTGAACATCCTCAGCATCGAGCCGGCTCCCTCACGCCCCAATCAATCCTGCGCCGCCGCCAGCTCGGCCAGCTCGTCGCTGGTTACCGGCGGCGCGCAGAGGAAGCCCTGGTAGAGGTTGCAGCCTTCCTGCGCGAGCAGGCCCAGTTGCTCCTCCGTCTCCACCCCTTCCGCGATCACGGTGAGGCCGAGCGAGCGCGCCATGTCGATCACGCCGCGGACCACCACCCGGTCGCGCGGGCTGCCGGCAATGTCCTCGCTGAGGCGCTTGTCGATCTTGAGATAATCGAGCGGCAGCGCCTTCAGGTAAGCGAGGCTCGAATAGCCGGTGCCGAAATCGTCGATCGCGACCCGGAGCCCGCCCTGGCGCAGGTCGGCGAGCAGGCGGGCGGCGGCGCCGAGATCCTCGATCAGGCCGCTTTCGGTGACCTCGACGGTGAGCCGCGCCGGCTCGAAGCCGCTGTCGCGCACCAGTTCGAGGAACAGAGCGGCGAAGCCGGGGCGGAGGATGTCGGCGGCGGTGACGTTGACCGACAACCGCAGCCGCGACAGCGCCTCGGGCCAGCGCGCGGCCTCCTGGATCGCCTTGCGCTGCACATGGTCCGAAAGCTGCGCGAGATAGTCGGAGCGCTCGGCGACCGTGAAGAGCGTGATCGCGCCCAGCTCGCCGAGCTGCGGGTGGCGCCAGCGCGCCAGCGCCTCGGCGCCGACGATGCGTCCGCCAGGAATCGAGACCTGGGGCTGGAAGCGGATCTCAATCTCGTCCTGGTCGAGCGCGCGCCTGAGGTCGATGGCGAGCTGGTCGCCCAGAGCGCTGTCGCTCTCGGCGCTTTCGTCGAGGACGCGGACCGGCGCGCTCTCGGCGTTGCGCGCTTCGGCCAGCGCCGCGCTCGCCCGCCGGAGCAGGGCTGCGGCGTCGTCGCCCGGCCCGGCCGCGACCACGCCGATCCGGCTCGCCAAAGTGATCGCATGGTCGCCGGAGACGAACGGCCGCGCGATCGCCTCGACCAGCTGGCCGGCGACGAACCGGCCCTCCGCGAGGCTGGCCTCGGCGAGCAGCACCGCGAACTCGGCGCCGGCCATGCGGGCGACGAAGCGGGCGCGGCCGTCGCCCTCGATCTGGCGCTCGATCCGCCGCGCCACCGCCTGCAGCACCGCGTCGCCGGTCTGGCGGCCGAACGCGGCGTTGATCGCGTCGAACCGGCTGACCGCGAGCAGCAACGCGACGAGGGGCGGCCCTCCGCCCCCGTCGGCCGCCGCGAGCTGCCGCCCGATCCAGGCCCGCGCGGCGGCGCCGTCGCGCAGGCCGGTGAGCGGGTCGCGGCTCTGGGCGCCGGCGCCCCCCGCGCCGATCGTCTCGGTGCGCCCGACCACGGCCTCGCCTCCGGGCGCGAAGCGGACGTGGTGGGCGAGCCGGGCGGCGCCGTCCCCGCCCTTGTGCGCGAAGGCGGTCGCCTCGCCGGTCGCGACCAGCCGGTCGACCGCGGAGCGGGCCGCGCGGCGGCCGTCCGCGTCGAGCTTGCGGAACAGCTCCAGGAGGGGCACCCGCCGTCCCTCGCCGGCGCCGAGCCCGGCCTGGCGGGCGAGCGCGGCGCTCAGCTCGACCGTGCGGGAGCCCGGCTCCCAGCGCCAGGAGGCGGCATCCGTCCCCTCCTCCGCGGCGCGGCGCCCGAAGCGGAAGCCGCCGCCGCCGACGCGCTCGGCGTGGCCGCGGGCGTAGAGCAAAGCCTGGAGCAATTGCTGGTCGCCGAACGGGCTGACCAGAAAATGGGTGGCGCCCGCCTGGCGCAGCCCCTCCAGCGCCTCCTCGTCGGTGCGCGAGAGGAGGACGAGCAAGGCGGCGGCATTGGCCTCGACCGGATCGCCGAGCAGCCGCACCGCCTCCTGCCCTTCCTCGAGCGCGCCGCGGGCGTCGACCACGGCGACGGCGGCGCCCGAGGCGATGAAGCGGGCCTCGGCATTTTCGTTGCGGCGCGCCGCGATCGGCTGCCAGCCGGCCGCTTCGGCGAGGGCGCTCAGGGCGTCGCGGTGACGGAAGGAAAGCACGAAGAGCGGCGCGGCCGAGGCGGCTGCATTCATCTCCCCCAGCCCTTTCGCACCTTGCGCGCCCATGACAGGCCATTATCCCGGCGGCGGGTGAGCGCCAACGGGCCCGGCGGCAGCGGCCCGGCATGGGACACCTTGCCGCACCGCCGCCATCACCCTAGCAAAGGGAGGATGGGCCAGACAGGGGGCGAAAAAGGGCGCGGCGCCGGAGCGGGCGCAATGGCGCTGGTCGCCTCCCCAGCGGAGAGCGCCCAGGCGGCCGAAACGATGCTCCGCGAGCTTTACCCCTTCGTCCCGCCCGACGAGGCCGACCTGGTGATCGCGCTGGGCGGTGACGGGTTCCTGCTCCAAACCCTTCACGAGATGCTGAAGCGCGACCGCGTCCTGCCGGTGTTCGGGATGAACCGCGGCACGGTGGGTTTCCTGATGAACGAGTGGCGGCTCGACTGCCTCGAGGAACGGCTCGCGGCGGCGCGGCGCTTCTCGGTGGCGCCGCTCCACATGGAGGCGGTGACGGTCGCGGGCGAGCGGCTGACCAACAATGCCATAAACGAGGTCTCCTTGCTCCGCGAGACTCGGCAGACGGCCTGGATCGAGGTTTCGGTCAACGGCCGGGTGGTGCTTCCGCAACTGGTCTGCGACGGCGTGCTGGTCGCGACCCCGGCCGGCTCGACCGCCTACAACCTCTCGGCCAACGGCCCGATCCTTCCATTGGGGTCGCGGCTGATGGCGCTGACCCCGATCAGCCCGTTCCGGCCGCGGCGCTGGCGCGGCGCTTTGGTGCCCGACGACCTGACCGTCGGGTTCCGGGTGCTCGATCCGGTCAAGCGGCCGGTCTCCGCGGTCGCCGACCAGCTCGAGGCCCGCGACGTCTCCACGGTCGAGATCCGCGTCGATGCGGCGCGCGCGCTCACCCTCCTGTTCGATCCCGAGCACGCGCTCGACGAACGCATCTCGATGGAGCAATTCGCCGTCTGAAAAGCGCCGCCGGGACTTGCGGTGAACGGAATCATCCTGATATAGGCCCGCGTCGCTCGCGAGAGCCACTCCCCGGTAGCTCAGCGGTAGAGCATCCGACTGTTAATCGGACGGCCGATGGTTCGAATCCGTCCCGGGGAGCCACTCGCTACCAGCAGATGCAGTCAGGCTCCGGCGGCCTCCGCCTCTACCCGCCGGTTGCGCTTTCTCCGACGGAGCAGCGCCCAGGCGCCGGCCGACAAAGCGGCGGCGACCGCGACCTTCTTCGCGAAGCCCTTCTTGTTGTACTTGAGCTCCGAGCGGATCCCCATCTCGCCGGGGATGTTCGGGATGCGGCCCCGCGCCAGATCCCCGATCACGCCTTCGACGACGTTGATCCGGTCCGCGCCCATCAGCATCAGCCAGTGGAGCCAGTGCGACTCGCTGTAGCGGAAGGCGCCGCGGCGGATGACGCCGCTGAGGCCGCTCGGCGGCGTCGAGGTGCCGAACACCGCGGGCCTTTGCAGATGCTCCACCGACTGGAGGATCTCCACCTCCGAGCGCTGCAGCGGCGGGCGCTCCCAGTTCCGCGTCAGCCCTTCGTCGCGGGAACGGTCGCGATAGGGATAGGTCGGGTCGTTCTCCGGGTCCGCGTCGACGCCCCATCCGATCACCGACGTCGGGTCGATCGGGGTCATGCTGCTTGCGATGGCGGTGCGCCGATCGGTCATGAGCCGCTCCTCAACCATGGGTCACCAGCACCGGCTTGATGCAGCCGTCGAGCTTGGCGGAGAAGATGTGATAGGCGTCGCCTATCTCCTCCAGCGGGATCCGGTGGGTGATGAGCGCCTTCGGGTCGAGACGGCCCTCCTTCACGTGCTCGATCAGCTTGGGAAGGTGGCGCTTCACCGCGGCCTGATTGGCGCGCAGCGTCAGGCCCTTGTTCACGACGTTACCGATCGGGATCATGTTTCCCGTCGGTCCGTAGACGCCGACGATGGAGACCGTTCCACCCTTCTTGACCGAATTGATCGCCCAGTGGAGCGGGATGGCGTTGCCGGCTTCCAGCTTCAGCTTGTTGCCGAACAGGGTCTGCAACGCATTGCCGACCGCGTCGCCGCCGACCGCCTCGATCGCGACGTCCGCGCCGAGGCCGTCCGTGGTCTTCTTCATGAAAACGACGACGTCGTCGAGCTCGCGGAAATTATAGACCTCGGCAGGGCAATAGGTGCGCGCGAAATCCAGCCGGTAGTCGATATGATCGATGACGATCACGCGGCCCGCGCCGAACAGCCATGCGCAGCGCGCCGCCATGATTCCGACCGGGCCGGCGCCGAACACGACGACCGTGTCGCCGCGCTGGATGCCGCCCATCTCCGCGGCCTGGTAGCCGGTCGGGACGACGTCGGTGAGCAGCACCGCGTCGTCCGGGTCCATCCAGTCGGGAATGATCGTCGGGCCGAAATCCGCATAGGGCACCCGCACATATTCCGCCTGGCCGCCGTCATATCCGCCCGCCGTGTGGGAATAGCCGAAAATGCCTCCCACCGCCGTCGCCTCCGGGTTGTTCTCGTGGCAGTTTCCGAACAGGCCCTGCTTGCAGAAGTGGCATTGGCCGCAGGCGATGTTGAACGGGACCAGCACATGGTCGCCGGGCTTGAGGTTGGAGACGTCGCTGCCGACCTCCTCAACGATTCCGGTGAATTCGTGGCCGAAGGTCATGCCGACCCGGGTGTCGGGCACCATGCCGTGGTAGAGATGGAGGTCCGATCCGCAGATGCACGAGCGCGTCACCTTGACGATGGCGTCGCGCGGATGCTCGATTTCGGGCATCGGTTTCCTCTCCGCCCGAATCCGGTACGGGCCGCGATAATCTGCTGCGAGCATGCGCCGCTCCTTGCTGTCCGGCGCCTCAACCGGGACGGGGCGCCTTGGTTCCAGCCGGAGCGAAACCGTTCGAAACGCGGCGAAAAACCGTTGCTTCGCCTGATCCATGTTGGTCGCTGCGCCATTGGCGAGCCGGAACCCGGCAGCGGCGCCATTGGTTGGAACGGCAACTCAACAAGGAGGCTTCAATGGCGACCAGGACGCAATCCAGGAGCGGCGGCGGCAGCAACGACGATCGCGGCGAGAATGCCCGCAGGCAGCCGCGCGACAGCGACGGCCAGTTCAAGAGCACGAGCGGCTCGCTGTTCAAATGGAGCGGCGGCCAGACCGGGATCGTGCTGGGCGCAGCGGTCGCCGGCGCCGCCGTCGGCCTCGCGGCGAACATGGGCCGCAAGCTCTTCGTCCAGTTCGCCAGCACCGGCGGCGCCAGCTGGGACGAGGCGCTGGCGACCGAGCACCGGATGACCTTGATGACCTTCGACAAGATCGAGGCGACCGACGACAGCCAGACTACGCTTCGCTCGCAGCTGCTCGCAAAGCTCAAATATCAGCTCACCAAGCATGCGCTCGAGGAAGAGAATGTCATCTATCCGGCGCTTCGCCAGGCCAACAGCGCCCACGACGCCGACGCGCTCGAGAGCGAGCACGGCTATGTGAAGACCTATCTCTACGAGCTGGAGACCATGCCGAACGGGACCCCGGAATGGCTCGCCCGCGTCCGCGACTTCCGCACCATGATCGAGGAGCATATGCGGATGGAGGAGAATGAGGTCTTCCCGGCTCTGAAGGGCATCATGAGCGAGGAGCAATCGAGCCGCCTCACCGCGATGATGAACAAGGAAGGCTTCAAGTTCGCCTGACCCCCTCCCCGGAAGCGCCCGCGCTTATTGCGCGGCGCTTCTCGACGGGTCGGCGGGACGGCGCGCGATCCATCCCCCGGCGAACATCATCTCGAGCTCGTCCGCCCAGAGGAAATTGAGCTCGGGATCGCCGCGGCGGAAATAGATCACTCCGCGGGCGCCGCGCGGGACCGGCGGAGGCGAGATCATTCCGGCGCACATCGGGGCGTGGAGCCCCCAGCCGGGCATGATGGAGATCGTCATCCCCGGCCGAAGCGACCCGCGATAGACGTGGAGGATTCTGAAGCGCGGGGTTCGGCCACTGTAGGACCCCCTGGTCACCACGCCCTCGACGATGTCGGTCGCCGAGCGCGCGACGGAGGCGACCTGCTCCTGCCGGGTCGGCGGCACCCAGTCGTCCGGCGGTGGGAGGCAGGCGGAAGCGGCGCCGTGCGCCGCCATTAGCGACGCGGCGATCACCAGACGGTAGCGCTGCTTGCTTGCCACGCACGGAAGGCTGCGCCCGCCGTCGCCGGCCGTCAAGCGACGGTCAGGCGATCGCGCCGTGGCAATGCTTGTATTTCTGCCCCGAGCCGCACGGACAGGGCGCATTGCGGCTGACCGCCGGGATCTCGTCCGCGGCGAGGTCGCCCGGCAGGTCCGGCCGCGGCATCGCCATGGGCGCTGTGAGCGGCGGCAGGCGCGACAGGATCGCGCCGGTCGACGCGTCGATGTCGGCCGTGTCGTCGTCGCCCGTGAACGGATCGATATGGTGGGTGATGAAGTCCGGCATCTCCGGAAGGTCGGGCTCCTGCATTGCGAAAGACGCTCGCGCCAGGATCGAAGTCACGTCCTCCCGGATCGCCGCCAGCATCCGCTCGAACTGGGCGAAGGCCTCGTGCTTGTACTCGTCGATCGGCTTCTTCTGCGCGTAGGCGCGCAGGTGGATGACCTGGCGCAGCGCGTCGAGCATCGAGAGATGCTCCTTCCAGTGCTGGTCCAGCGACTGGAGGAGGATGCTCTTCTGGACCTGCTGGTAGGTGCCGGGCGGCAGCGAAGCGGCCTTGGCTTCGATGTCCGCGTCGGCCATCGCCTGGATGCGGTCGACGAACATCTCCGGATCGACCGCTTCCTCCTTCATCCACTCCTCGAGCGGCGGGTCGATCCCGAAGATCGCCAGCGAACGGTCCCTCAGGTGCTCGAGGTCCCACTGCTCGGGATAGCTATTGGGTGGGCAGGCCTCGCCGACGATGGCGTTGACGGTTTCGGTGCGCATGTCGTCGACGACGTCCCCGACCGTCTCGGAATCCATGATCTCCGCGCGCTGCTCGTAGATCACCTTGCGCTGGTCGTTCATGACGTCATCATATTCGACGACCTGCTTCCTGATGTCGTAGTTGCGCGCCTCGACCTTCTTCTGCGCGGTCTCGATCGCCTTGGAGATCCACGGGCTGACGATCGCTTCGCCGTCGGCGAGATTCTTGTTCATCAGCCGCGCGAACATGGTCTGCGGCCCGAAGATGCGCAGCAGGTCGTCGTCGAGGCTGAGGTAGAAGCGGCTGAGGCCCGGATCGCCCTGCCGGCCCGAGCGGCCGCGCAGCTGGTTGTCGATGCGCCGGCTCTCGTGGCGCTCGGTGCCGAGCACGAACAGGCCGCCGGCGGCGAGCACGCGCTGCTTCTCCTCCTCCACCTCGCGGCGGATGCGCTCCTCGGCGGCCTTGCGCTCCTCGCCCTCGGGCAGATCGGCGAGCTCGTCGCCGATCCGGAAGTCGATATTGCCGCCGAGCTGGATGTCGGTGCCGCGGCCGGCCATGTTGGTGGCGATGGTGACCGCGCCGAAGCGGCCGGCCTGGGCGACGATATGGGCCTCCTGCTCGTGATAGCGGGCATTGAGGACCTCGTGCCGCACCTTCTCCTTGTTGAGGAACTCCGAAAGCAGCTCCGATTTCTCGATCGAGACGGTGCCGACCAGCACCGGCTGGCCGAGCTCCTGCTTCTCCTTGATCGACTTGGCGATGGCCGCGAACTTGTCGAGCTGGTTCTTGTAGAACTCGTCGTCCTCGTCGGTGCGCCGGACCGGCTGGTTGGTCGGGATGGTGACCACGTTCATCTTGTAGATGTCGTAGAATTCGGCCGCCTCGGTGGCCGCCGTTCCGGTCATCCCGGAGAGCTTCGGGTACATGCGGAAATAGTTCTGGAAGGTGATCGAGGCGAGCGTCTGGTTCTCGGGCTCGATGTTGACGCCCTCCTTGGCCTCGACCGCCTGGTGGAGCCCCTCGGACCAGCGCCGGCCTTCCATCATCCGGCCGGTGAACGGATCGATGATGATGATCTTCCCGTCCTTGACGATGTAATCGATGTCCCGCTTGAACGCGACGTTCGCCTTGAGCGCCTGGTTGAGGTGGTGGACGACCTGGGTGTTCTCGAAATCGTAGAGGTTTGAGCCGACCAGCACCCCCTCCGCCTCCAGCACCCGCTCCATCCGCTCGGTGCCTTCCTCGGTGAGGAGGACCTTCTTGTCCTTCTCGTCATATTCGTAATCGTCGGCGCTCGTCTCCTTCACGATCCGGTCGAGCGCGATGTACAGCTCGGACTTGTCGTCGGTCGGGCCCGAGATGATCAGCGGGGTCCGCGCCTCGTCGATCAGGATCGAATCGACCTCGTCGACGATCGCGTAATGGAACGGTCGCTGCACCATCGAGGGGCGGTCGTATTTCATGTTGTCGCGCAGATAGTCGAAGCCCAATTCGTTGTTCGTCGCGTAGGTGATGTCGGCCATATAGGCCTCGCGCCGCTGGAAATCGGGCAGGTTCGGCACGATCACCCCGACGGTCATGCCGAGAAAGCGGTAGATGCGCCCCATCCAGTCGGCATCGCGCTTGGCGAGATAGTCGTTGACCGTGACGACGTGGACGCCCTTGCCTTCGAGCGCGTTCAGATAGACGGCGAGCGTCGCCACCAGGGTCTTGCCCTCGCCGGTCTTCATCTCGGCGATCTCGCCGCGGTGAAGCACCATGCCGCCGATCATCTGGACGTCGTAATGGCGCTGGCCGAGCGTCCGCTTGGCCGCCTCGCGGACGGTGGCGAACGCCTCCGGGAGCAGATCGTCGAGCGCCTCGCCCTCGTCGAGGCGGCGCCGGAAGATCACCGTCTGCTGCGCGAGCTCCTCGTCGGTCATCGCCGCGATGTCGCCCTCGAGCGCGTTGATCTTCTCGACGGTCTTGCGCGCATTGCGCACGTAGCGGTCGTTCGACGATCCGAAAATGGCCTTGGCAAATCCGCCTAGCATGATGGGAATCCTGTCATAAATCCGGCTGCGCGTACGACGCGCGACGCTTGAGGTTTGGAGCGATGGAACGGCCGGGGCCGTCGCGGACGCTTATTCGAGACGGCGCTCGTCGACGGGTGCGGTCGCGTGCGGCGCGATCTCGTCTTCGATCCGCGACGCCGTCGTCGGCGCGCGAGACGCGAAAGGCGCCTCCCCGGCGTCGAGCTCGCCGACCGACTCGACCGCCGCCGCTTCATCCGAAGCCGCGGCCGCAGCGACGGCGGCGCGCTCGAGCTGGCCGGGGTCGACCGCGCGGTCGCCCGAAATCAGGCCGGTGAGGCCGGCCAGCATGGCGGAGAGGAAAAGGAGCAGTTCCAAAAGTCGCGATCCGAAGGTTGGAGAGGGACATAGTGATTGCGGCCCCGCCCGTCCATGGTCCGCACCGAGGTTGACGCCGCTGCACGCGCGGTCCTAGCGCGACTTTATGGACAAGCCCCTGACCGGCGGCTGCGCCTGCGGCGCGGTCCGCTACGCGCTCGCCAGCGCCCCGTTCGATGCCGGCTGGTGCCACTGCCGGACTTGCCAGCTGAACTCGGGCGCCCCCGCCATGGTCTTCGCGAGCGTTCCGGCGGGCGACCTCGTCTGGACGGAAGGCGCGGACAAGCTGCGCACCTTCAGGTCCTCGTCTTTCGGCCACCGCCTTTTCTGCGGCGAATGCGGCACGCCTTTCCTGATGCAGGTCGATCACCAGCCGGAGACGGTCGATTTCTCCGTCGCGACCCTCGACGACCCCGCTTCGGCCGCGCCCGGCTTCCACATCTTCTGGTCGAGCCGCATCGCCTGGTTCGATCCCGGCGACGCTTTGCCGCGGCACGATCGCTTCAGGCCGGATACGCGCGGTCTCGAAGGCACGGAGCCTCCCGAGTAACTCCTCCCCGGCACGGGGAGGGGGACCGCACGAACTGCGGTGGAGGGGCCGAGCCCGAAGGGCGAGGTCTGACCCTCCGCTTCGCTCCGGGCCCCTCCACCATGCTTCGCATGGTCCCCCTCCCCGTGCCGGGGAGGAATTGGCGTCAAAGCACCCCCTCGAGCCAGCCCTGGAGCTGGCTCTTGGGGGCGGCGCCGACCTTGGTGGCGGCGGGCTCGCCGTTCTTGAACAGGATCATGGTCGGGATGCCGCGCACGCCGTAGCGGGCGGGGGTGACCGGATCCTCGTCGATGTTGAGCTTGACGATCTCGACGCGGTCGCCGAGCTCGTTCGAAATCTCCTCGAGCGCCGGCGCGATCATCCGGCAGGGCCCGCACCATTCCGCCCAGAAATCGACCAGCACCGGCTTGCCGGCGCCGAGCACGTCCGCGTTGAAGCTCTGGTCGGTGACGCTCCTGGTGGCCATTCGATGTTCTCCTGATGGGTTGAGCGCGATGTAGGTGCGCCGGCGCTCCGGCTCAAGCGGCGGCGTCCGCCGGCGCGAAGCGCGCAAGCATCTCGGCGGGCAGCGGGTGGAGCACGGGCCCCGAAGTGTACAGCAAGGCCGCCTCGATCCGCCGCCCCGGGAAGATCGCACGCAACGCTGCGGCGTAAGCCGCCATCTGGCGCAGATGCGGAACGGGGATGTCGGCCGGAGTCTCGGGTACCGTGCGGCCCGTCTTGAAATCCGCGACGAGGACGCGGTCCTGCTCGACGAGCAAACGATCGACGGTGCCCGTGACGACGTGCCCGCCCGCGACGACGGCGGCGATCGGCGCCTCAGCCAGGGCGCCCGGCACGAACAGATCGGCAAAGCGCGGGTCTGCGACGACCCGGCAGGCGTCTGCGGCGAGCGCGCCCCTGAGCGCCGCGTCGGCCAGGCCGCCGGCGCGCTCCAGCCAGCGCTCCGCCGCCTCCCGCCGCCGAGCCGCGGGCACGTCCGGGAGCCGCTCGAAGAGGCTGTGGAGGAGCTTGCCGCGCTCCGCCGCGGCGCGGGCGGCGGGGCTGGGCGGCGGGTCGGCCACGTCGTCCTCGGCTGCGGCCGACGGCACCAGCGGGCGCGGCGGGCGCGGCTCCGCAGGCGCCATGCGGTCGAGCCAGGCAGGCAGCTCGGGATCGGGCGGGGGCCGGCGGCGGCCGGCCTTGGTCTGCAGCTCCGCCTCGCCGAGGCGGCAGGCGCTGCCCCATAACGGATCGTCGCCCGGCGCGCAGCCGAGCCCGTCGAGCGCGGACCGGACCGCCGCGTACCAGCTGCGCTCCGGTGGCCCGTTGCGGTCGGCAGGCCCGAGCGCGCCTCCGATGTAGAGCCGCTCCTCGGCGCGAGTCAAAGCGACGTAGAGCAGACGCCAATGCTCCTCCCGATCGAGCCTGTCGGCGGCCTCGACCTGCGACCTCAGCGGCTCGGCGAGCTCGTCCTTGCGCGGGCCGATCACCGGTATGATCGGCCCGTCGCCCGGCAAGGTGAACCTGGCGATCGCCCGCCCGAAGCCGCCGCCCTTGCGCTCGGGATCGGCGCAGGCGTCGGCCAGCACCACCACCGGCGACTGCAGCCCCTTGGAGCCGTGGACGGTCATCACCCGCACCGCGTCGAGCGGCGCCGACGGGTCGCGCACGATCTCGACGTCGCCGCGCGCGAACCAGTCGAGAAACGCCTCCAGCGACGGCGAGCCGGCCGTCTCGAAATCGAGCGCGCCGGCGAGCAGCTCGTCGATCGGGTCCGCCGCCTCGGCGCCCAGCCGCTCGAGGAGGCGTTTCCGCCCCTGCAGCGGGCCCGAAAGGATCGTTTCGAAGAACAGGTGCGGAGTCGCGAAGTCCGCCATTGCGAGCAGCGAATGCAACCCCTCGAGCGTGTCGGGTCGCCTGTCGGAGGCGCGCAGCCGCGCCCACAGCGGAATCCCTTCGCGCCCGTATGCGACTGCGAACAGCTCCTCCTGGCTCCAGCCGAACAGCGGCGAGACGAGGAGGCTCGCCAGATTGAGGTCGTCGAGGGGCTGGAGGGCGAAGCGGGCCGCGGCGAGCATGTCGCGCACCGCCAGAGGCGCAGACAGCAGCAGCCGATCCACCCCGGCCACAGGGACCCCCTCGGCGTGCAGCCGCGCGACCAGGAGCGAGGCGAGATCGCCGCGGCGGCGCACCAGGACCAATATGTCTTCGGGCCGAAGCGCCCGGCCGCGGCTTTCGACCTGGAAGGGATTATCGAGCCACATCTTGATCCGGCGGGCGAGCTTCGCCGCATAGAGGCGGACCGCGTCGCTCGCCCAGCCTTCTTCGCCGGGTTCGTCCTCAGGCTCGGCGGCCTCCGCCGTCAGCGGCTGCCACAAAGTCACCGATCCGGGGCGGCCGCCATGGTGGGTTTCGTGCGGGTTGGGCGGGCGCGGCAGGCCGAACGCCTCGTGGCCGAGATCGCCGATCACCCGGTCGACCAATTGGAGGATGGGCGGCGCCGAACGGAAGCTGCGGTCCATCGACAGGTCGAGGAAGTCCCGGCCCACGGTCCGGGCCTCTCGCTCGAACCAGGCGCGGGCGACGTCGAAGCTCTGCGGATCGGTGCCCTGGAAGCCGAAGATCGCCTGCTTGTAATCGCCGACCGTGAAGATCGTCCGGTGACGGTGGGCGGCGCCCGCGCCGGCAAAATACTCCCCGGCGATGGCGCGGACGATGTTCCACTGCGCCTCGTTGGTGTCCTGCGCCTCGTCGACGAGGATATGGTCCGTCGCCTGATCGAGCTTGTAGCGCACCCACTCGCCCATGCCCGGCGTCAGCAGCAGCCGCTCGGCCCAGCGGATGAGGTCGTCGAAATCGACGACGCCCTGCGCGCGCTTGGCCGCGGCATAGGCGCCGGCAAAGGCCAGGCCCGCGCGCAGGCCTGCGGCCAGGCAGGCGACGAGGTTCGCCACCTTCTTCATGGTCGTCAGCCGACGGCAGCATTCGATCAGCCTCGCCGCATGGTCGGCATAGTCCGGATCGGCCTTGAGCAGCCCCGCCGAAGCCTTGCGCGGCTCCCCGCTCTTGGTGAGGACCAGCTCCGCGATCTCCGCCAGGCTCTCCGCCCGTTCCGCGTTGGAGCGCGCCTGCCAGGCGGCGATGACGTCGCAGCAAGTGAGCCCGGTCTGCGTCCCCCAGGCGCGGTTCGAATCCGCGATCCGCTTCAGCGTCGCCAGGTCGAAAAGGTCGTCGCAGCATTGCTCGGCGATCGCCTCGTCGATGTCGCCCAGCGGCAGGTCGAAGGCATGGCGGAGGCGCGGCTCGATCGCCTCGCGCGAGCCCAGGGCCGCGAGCCCGTCCGGCGCGCGGGCGCAGGCCATCAGGAAGGCCTCGGCACCCCCCTCCCCCATCCGGTGGCTCAGAGCCTGGAGGTCGCGGATCAGCGGCTGATCGCCGCCCTGTTCGGCGCGGACCGCCAGATCGGCGAGCGTCGCGCGGGCGAGCAGCCGCTCCTCCCGTCCTTCGAGCGGCCGGAAACCGGGGCTCAGGCCCGCTTCGGCGGGGAAGGCCGCGAGCAGGCCCTGGGCAAAGGCGTGGATGGTCTGGATCCTCAGCCCCCCGCCTTTGGCATCCAGCACCCTCGCGAACAGGGTCCGTGCCGCAGCGGGCAGCCCGGGCTTCACCGTCTCGCCGAGAGCGACGAGGTCCTCCTTCAACCGATTGTCGTCGAGCCGGACCCAGAGGGCGAGCCGCTCCTGGATGCGCTGCGCCATCTCGGCCGCGCCGGCCTTGGTGAAGGTGAGGCAGAGGATCGTCGACGGATCGACCCCCGCCAGCAGCAGCCGCAGCACGCGTGCGGTGAGCACATGGGTCTTGCCCGTTCCCGCGGAGGCCGAAAGCGCAGCATGCTCCCGCGGCCGCGAGGCTGCGAGCTGGTCGTCTCTCAGGACGGGGAGAGGCCGAAAGCGGCGGGACATTGCCGGACGAATGCCACGCCGGCCCCGCCCCTGTGAAGCGCGCTCAGCGCATCGTCACCTGCACCGTGTTGCCGCGGTCACTGCGGATGGCGACGGTGCGGCCTTCGCGGAAGCGCTGGGTGTAGGGCCAGCATTCGCGGAAGTTGCGCGCCCAGGTGAAGCAGAGCTGACGTCGTTCGAGGCTCCAGCGCCCTTCGGTCTCGCGCTCGTTGAAGCGGGCTGTCACCGTGCCGTCGCGGTCGAAGCGGAGGATCGTCACCTGGCCCGCCGCGGTCTCGACCCGCATCGAGCGGCCGACGAACTCGGGTCCCTCGTCGTCGCCTCCGCCCCGGACGGTCGAGCAGGCGGCAAGGGCTGCGCCGAGGCACAGGCTGGCGACGAAGCGACGCGACATGGGATCTCCTCCTCAGCGGTTGCGAACGCGGAAGCGGCGCTTGCGTTCAATCTTGCGGGCGCGGCCGGGCTTTCCTAGCCTGCGGCGATGGAATTGATAGCAGTCATCGGCATTTTCGCGCTCGTCAGCTTCCTGATCACCGTCGTCATCCGCCGCGCCTACCGCATGACCGCCCTCGTCGTCGGCACGGTCCCGGCGGCCTTGGTGGCGATGGAGAACGTAGCCGAGCTCGCCAATCCGCTGAGTTGGTTTATCCTGCTGCCGATCTGGGGGATCGGGGTTACGGGCGGGCTGATCGGCGCATGGCTGGCGCGGATGGTCCACGCAAGCTGGCGGCGCGCCTAGCCAATCAAGCCCAGCCGCTCGCGCCGCATCCACCTCGCGATCATCAGGACGGCGACGACGCCGAGCCCGGTGGCGAGCCCGACCCACAGGCCGACGCCGTCCCAGCCCAGACCGAAAGCGAGGCCGACGCCGGTGAGGAGGCCGACGATCCAGTAGCCGAAGGCAGCGTAGAGCATCGGCACGCGGGTATCGTGAAGCCCGCGCAGCATCCCTGCGCCGACGACCTGCGCGCCGTCGACGATCTGGAACAGGGCGGCGATCACCAGGAACGAGATTGCCAGCCTTGTCACCGGGCCGTTGGCGGGATCGGCGGGATCGAGGAAGGCGGAGACGAGCAGCCCCGGCGCGGCGATCATGACCAGAGCCATCAGGCCCATGAAAGCCACCGCGAGCCCCAGAGCGGTCCACCCGGCGACCGCGATTCCGCTCCGATCGCGGCGGCCGTAGGCAAGGCCGACGCGCACCGTCACCGCCTGGCCCAGGCCGAGCGGGACCATGAAGCTCAACGATGCGATCTGGATGGCGATGGCGTGGGCGGCAAGGCTGTCCGTGCCGATCAGCCCCATCAGGAACACCGCGGCATTGAAGATCGTCACCTCGAGCCCGAGCGTGACCGCGATCGGAAGGCCGAGCCGCCAGACCGCGCGGAATCGCTCCCAATCCGCCCGCCAGAAGCGTCCGAACAGGCGATAGCGGCGGAACCGCCGGTCCAGCAGCACGACCAGAGCGAGGCCGGCGAACATGACGAGGTTCGCGCATGCGCTGCCGATGCCGGCACCCTGCAGCCCCATGGCCGGCAGCCCGAACCGACCGAAGATCAGCCCGTAATTGAGCAATGCGTTGAACAGCACCGCGAACAGGCCGACCCAGAGCGACCAGAGCGGCCGCTCGAGCGCCGAAATGAAGGAGCGCAGGACGAGGTAGAAGAAATAGGGCAGCATCCCCCACATCAAGGCGCGGACGAACAGCTGCGCGTCGGCCGCGAGGAGCGGGTCCTGGCCGAGCAGCACGAGCAACGGGCTGGTGTGCCAGAGGATTGCCCAGACCGGCAGGCAGATCGCCACCGCTGCCCACATCGTCTGCCGCACCGTCCGGCGGACGTCGCGGACGCTGTGGCGGCGTGCGCCGAGCTCGCGCGCCAGCATCGGCGCGGATGCGGTCATCAGCCCGAGCCCGAAGATCAGGAAGGCGAAATAGACGTTGATGCCGAGCGTCGCCGCCGCCAGCGTCCGCGACCCGGCCCAGCCGAGCAGGACGACGTCGGTGGCGTGGATCAGCGCCTGCGCGACGTTGGTCAGGATCAGGGGCAGAGCGAGCGCGAGCGTGGCGCGGGCCTCGCCGCGCCAGATGCGGCCGCGATCCGGCCCAATTGCTTCCCCCGTCTCCATCGCGCGCGCCCTAGCAGCGGCCCGAGCCGATCACCATCTGCCTGCCATGGTACCCCTTTCCGTCCTCGATCTCGCGCCCGTCGGCGAAGGCAGCGACGCCGGCGCCGCGCTGCGCAACTCGCTCGACCTCGCCCGCCACGCCGAACGGCTCGGCTACCAGCGCTTCTGGATGGCCGAGCACCATTCGATGCCGGGCATCGCCAGCGCCGCGACCTCGGTCGCTTTGGCCTATGTCGGGGCGGGCACGTCGACGATCCGGATCGGCGCCGGCGGGATCATGCTGCCCAATCACGCGCCGCTGGCGATCGCCGAGCAGTTCGGCACGCTGGAAGCCCTGTTTTCGGGGCGCGTCGACCTCGGCCTCGGCCGCGCGCCCGGCACCGACCGCGCCGCCGCCCATGCCCTGCGCCGCAACCTTGCTGCCGACGAGAACCAGTTCCCGCGCGACGTCGTCGAGCTGATCGACTATTTCCGCGGCGGCGGCGACGAGCGCAGGGTGCGGGCGATTCCCGGCGAGGGCCAGCAGGTGCCCGTCTGGATCCTGGGCTCCTCGCTGTTCGGCGCGCAGCTCGCGGCGATGCTTGGCCTGCCTTTCGCTTTCGCCTCGCATTTCGCGCCCGCGATGATGGCGGACGCCATCCACGTCTACCGGTCGAGCTTCCGGCCGTCCGCGCAGCTCGACGCGCCTTATGTGATGCTCGGCTTCAACATCTTCGCCGCGGACACCGACGAGGACGCGCAGCTGCTGGCCACCTCGCTGATGCAGGCCTTCGTGAATCTGCGGACCGGCCGGCCCGGCAAGCTGCCGCCGCCCGTCCACGGCTATCCGGAGACCCTCCCGCAGACGGGCCGGAGGATGCTCGACGAGGTGCTGTCCTGCTCCGCGATCGGTTCGCGGGAAACGGTCGAAGCGGCGACTCGCGCGTTCGCCGCGCGCACCGGCGCGGACGAGCTCATGGTGACCTCGCAGATTTTCGACCACGAAGCGCGGCTCCGCTCCTACGAGATCGCCGCGTCGCTGATCGAGGCCTAGGCGGCCTCCGGCTCCGCGGGCGCGGAGCCGAGCACGGCTTCGAGCGCCTTCAATGCCTCCTCGCGCGCTTCCTCGTCGTCGCGGCCGTAGCCGATCGCGTCGGGCACGTCCGGGAAGGTGGCGACCACCATGCCGTCATAGCGCGTGACCAGCCGCATCGCATGTTCGCGCATGATCGTCTCCGTAGAGGTTCGAACCGGGCTACGCTTCACTGAAGGCAGGGTGGCAGAATGCCTTACGGCGCGCCTCCGCGTCAATACGGCGGCGTTACGGTAATCAGCCGGCGCGGGGCAGAGTGAAGGTGAAGCGCGCGCCCTGGCCGGGGGCGCTATCGACGGCGATGTCGCCGCCCATCGCGCGGGCGAGGCGGCGGGCGATGTAGAGGCCGAGGCCGGTGCCGCCGGGCTCGAGCGGATCGACGCGCTCGAATTTCTCAAAGATCCGTTCCTGGTCGGCCTGCGCGATGCCCTTGCCCTGATCGGCGACGACGATTCCGACGCGGTCTCCCTCCTCCGCGGCGCGAATCCACACCGAGCCGCCCTCTGGCGAGTATCGTATGGCGTTCACGATGAGGTTCACCATCACCTGCAGCGCCCGCCTGAACTCACCCGTCGCGGGCAGCGTCTCGTCGGCGCCGGGGCGATCGATGCGCACCTGCCGGTCGGCGCCGCGCACCGCGAGCAGGCCTGCGGCGCGGCGCGCGACGTCGGCGAGGTCGAGAGGCTCGGTTTCGGGGCGGAAGTCGGGCCGTTCGATCGCCTGCAAATCGACGAGGTCGTCGACCAAAGCGAGCAGGTGGCGTGCCGCGGCGGCGATGTCGCAGGCATAGGATTGATAATCGGTGCTGAGCGGCCCGCCCTCGCGAGCGCTGATCGTCTCCGCGTCGGCGATGATCCGGTCGAGCGGGAGGCGGAGCGCCTTGTCGAGCCGCTCGCCGAAGGCGGGGGCGTCGGAGGCGGACGGCTCGGACCAGCCCTCGTCGTTCGCAGGCGGAGACGCGGGCTGCGGGCGGACGCTGCTCGCAGAGCCGCGGAAACCGGCGAAGCGTCCCATGCCGTCGATCAGCGGGACGCCGGACAGTTCGTAGCGCGCAGAAGCGCCGCTGCGCAGCTCGGCGACCTGGCCGCCGAAACGCGACTGCTCGGCGAGTGCGGTGAGGATGGGCAGCGCGCCGTCCGCGCTCTCGCGGAAGCGGAACAGGCGGGTCAGCTGCTTGCCGATCATCTCGGCGGGGGCACGGCCGATCGCGGCGGCTGCGCCCGCGGACAGGCTGGTGAGCCGCAAGGTCTCGTCCGTCTCCCACATCCAGTCGGCGGCGGCGCGCAGGAAATCCGCCTCGCGCTCGCTGTCGACCGATTCGACGGCGGCGGCGCGGCGGTCGGTCCAGCCGGTGATGCTGAGCGCGACATCTCGCCCTTCCGGCTCCGCGCGCACCCAGAGATCGAGGTCGCGGTCGCCGTCGGCGGCGATGGCGGCGCGGGAGATCGGAATGCCGAGCCGCCGCGAGAGACGGGCGAGCGCGGCGATCTGCGGCACGGCGAGCACCCCGCCCTCCTTGCCGCCGGCGCGGCGATGGAGCGCGGACAAGGGCGGGTCGGCGGCGACCAGGCGCCCTTCCCCGTCCACCCGGCCGAGAACGGGCCGCGGCTCAGCCATGACCGCACCGCCGCTCATGCCGCTTCCGCCGCGGGGCGGGAGCGGGTCGAAAGGCGCGCCACCGACGCGCGATAGCCGGGGTCCGCCTGCCAGAGCCTGAGGACGTCACGGGCGGCATCTTCGTCCACCCCGTCGAACAGCTCAAGCTGCTCCTCCGCGGCGTCGCCCTCGACGCCGGAGAAAAGGCGGCCATGCGCGTTGAGGAGGAGCAGGATCGCCGCGGCATCGGTGCGCTCCACGCCGGCGGCGCGCAGCAGCAAAGCCGGACCTCGGCCGCGTGGGTCCGAGAGAACTTCCCAGGCGGCGTTATGGTCGAGCCCGGCACGGACCGCTGCGCCGGCGATGAACAAAGGCAGCGACCCCTCGCCCAGAACCCGCGCAAGCAGCGGCCCGTCGAGCCGGCCGGCGCGGTGCAGGCGGCGGGCGAGGCGCATCGCCCGCACCTCGAACGCCTCGCCCTCGTCATAGGCCGAGAGCAGAGCCGAGGCCGCCTGCTCGATGGGGCCGTCGACGCTCGCCAGGCGGTGCTGCTGGACCATGTAATGGCGCAGCGCCGCGGCGACGAGCCAGACGAGCCGGTGCTGGAGGTCGGCGGGAAGCTCGATTCGGCCCATGACCGGCTCCTGGAACCGGTCGAAGCGGCGGCTGCGCGCGGTCACCAGGTCCATCGCCTCGGCGGCGAGGTCCGGGTCGGGATCCCGGATCAGCTCGAGCAGATACTCGTCGCCCTCGGCGGCGGCATAGGCTTTCCAAAAGCGGTGTTCCTCGACCCGGCGAACGAGGATCGTGCCGAGCTCGGCGTCGCCGAGGACCGACGAGCGCTCCAGGATCGGGAGCGCGATCGGCACGTGGGCCGATGCCAAGGCGGCGTGGAGCGCCTCATTCTCGCGAAAATGCACGGCCAGGGCGGCGCGCAGCTGGTCCTCGATCCCGCCGACCAGGCGCGCGAGGAGGGACGCGGCGGTCAGGCGCTGCCATTCGCTGAGGCGGGTGCGTTCGGGAAGCAGCAAGTCGGTCGCGGCGACGGCGAAGCGCTCGCGCGCGGCGGCCAGCAGCAGCCGCGCCGCGTCGCTCTTGCTTTCGCGCCTCTCTCGCCCCTCGTCGGACATCGCCCGCTTCCTAGACCGGCAAGGTTAAATCGCCGCTAATCCTGACCGTCCGGCGGAAGCGGCGCGTGCACGGTCCGCTGCGCCCAGAAGAAGGAGGCGGCGGCATAAGCGAACAGAGCGAACAGCCCCCCCAGCCACAGCCCGGCGACCGCGAACGGGAGCATCAGCCAGGTCATTCCCTTGCGCTCGGCGAGAAAGATGAGCCCCCTCGGCTCCTGCCCCTCGATCTCGAACCTTTGGGCGAGCAGGAACAGAAGGATCGCGACGGTGAGCAGGATGCTGCCCCACTCGTGGAAACGGCCGAGCGAGAAGCCCAGAGCAAGCAAGGCCGCGGAGGCGAAGGCGGGCAGCAAATGACTCCACCAGCTGTGGCCGACTCCGTCCTCGAGCCGCAGGCGGGCGAGGCGGTCGGCGATTCCGTCGAGCGGGGTCGCGAAAAGCAGCAGGGCGAGGCCGATCCAGAGATGGTGCCAGACGAAGGCGGCGGCGCCGAAGGCGGTCAGCGCCATCGCAGCGACTCCGATCGCCGCCGGAGTGACCGCGCCGCCCATCAAAGCGTGGGTCGCCGCGCGCTCGACGGGCCCGAGCAGATATTGCGAAATCCAATCGCCGCGCCCGGAGGCCGCGCGATCGACGATGCGGCGGTGGACGATTGCGAGGTCGGCGAGACGCTCGGCGACGGTAAGGTCCGCCTCGCCCGCCTCGCCTCGGACCGAAAGCATGCGGGCGCCTGCCTGGACGGCGCGGCGAAGCAGGGTCGATTGCGGATCCCAGTCGTGGAGCATCGAGGCAGTCTCGGCGAGGAGGGCGCCGTCGATGAGCGCGAGACCCGCCCAGCGCGATTCGGCGTCGATGCGCTCGAAGCGGTCGTCGACCCGAACGTCGGGAATGGTGAGCAAGGCCGGCGGCGAGGCGCCGGCGAGGCGGCGCATATGGCTCTCGTCGCCGATAAAGCCGTCGGCGACGAGCAGCAAGGGATCGGCCGGATCGACCTGCCCGGCCGCTTCCTCGGCGCTTCGCGCGAGCAGCACTCCGAGCCCATCGCGGCGCAGCCGGTCGAGCGCGGCCAGCAATTCCGGCGGCACCCGCTCGACCAGAACGAGGATACGGCGCGCTCCGGCCAGGGCCGCGAGCTTGGCCTGGCGCTCGATCAGGGTTCGACCGGCGAGCGGCAGCACCGCGCGCAGCGGACCCCCCGGCTCATCCGATTCCCGATAGGCCGCAATCAAAGCCGTCAGCGCCACAAGCGCTTTTCCTCCCGCCGCTCGCGCGAAACTAGGCGTGGACGACGGTGGTTGGAAGGCGTTTCAGGTCAGGTGCGGGCGAAACCGTCGATCGCGGCGGAGAGCTTGCGGAGGACGACGGGGTCTCCCGGCGCGCCGTCGAGCGCCTCGTCGGCCAAAGCGAGCAGGCCGATCGCACCGAAGCTTGCCGCAACGCTCTTGAGGCGCGAGGCTGCGATCTGCCAGTTGGCGTCGCAGCGGGCCCGCCCCATCAGGTCGAGCTGGCGTGCAGCGCTCTCCACGAAGGCGCCGCGCAGCTCCGCCATCAATTGCGGGTCCGAGCCGACGGCGGCGGCGAGCGAGGCGTTCAGCGCTCCTGGATCGTAGGCCATGACCTGCGGATAACCGAAGGCCGTTAACGCGGCGTTTCACGAGGGACGGGCGGCGGCGCTTTCATGGCGGGCCGATTATGGTAAACTCGGCTCCATGAGCATGGGGGCAGAGCGCGCCGAGGCGCAGCCGGACGAGGGGCCGGCCTTCGCGATGGGGGCGCACGGCCCCATCCTCGACCGCGACTTCCTGGGCCAAGCCGAGGAACCGCAGGACATGGTTCCCGAGGCCGAGGCGCAGGCGCCCCGCTCGATCGGCAAGACGATTCTCGCCGGCTTGCTCATTCTGCTCGCGCTCGGCTGGCTGGGTGCGGCGGGATGGGCGATCCGCCAGTCGGGCGTGGCGCCGAGCCTGACGGCAATGGTGAGCTGGATCGCGACGCTCAGCGTTCCGCTGGTGCTGCTCGGCATGGTCTGGACCCTGTTCGGCCGCACCTCCCGGCGGGAGACCGAGCGGTTCAGTCGCGCCGTCGCCGAAATGCGGCGCGAATCGGCGGCGCTCGAGGATCTGCTCGGGCGAGTCGCCGCCAGGATCGAGGACAATCAGTCGCGGCTTACCGACGGCGCCTCACGGCTGATGGCGCTAGGCGACGAGGCTTCGGACCGGCTCGGCCGGGTCACCCACTATCTCTCCCGCCAGACCGGCGAGCTCGACCGGCGCTCGCTGGCGCTGGAGGCGGCTGCCGAGCATGCGCGGGTCGATATCGGCGTGCTGCTCCACGACCTCCCCCGCGCCGAGGAGCAGGCCCGCGCCGTCGCCGCGGCGATGCGCGAGGCCGGGCTGACCGCGCACGAGCAGGCCGGCGCGCTCGAAGGCCAGCTTGCCGCGCTCGCCGCGCGCGGCCGCGAGGCGGACGAAACGGTCGGCGGCGCGGCGCAGAGGCTCGGCGCCCATGTCGCGCGGATCGAAAGCAGCGCAGGCGCGGCGAGCGAGCGGATCGAGCAGGCCGCGAGCGTTCTCAGCGCCACCGTGGACAACGCCCTCGCCCGCGCCTCCGAGGCGGTCGAGGCGACCCGCGCGGGCCTGGAGACGCAAGGCAGCGCGATGCTCGCCGGAATCGAGCAGAGCCGCGCCGCGTTCGAGGAAGCGGGCGCCGAAGCGAGCCGCAAGCTGGGCGACCGGCTCGAAGCGATCGGAGGCCGTCTGGAGACGCTTGCGGCGTCGCTCGCTGCGCAGGATGCGGCCAGCCATGCCCTCGTCGGCGGCCTGTCGCGCGCGCTCGGCGATCTCGAAACCCGCTTCGCGGCGCTGGACCGCAGCGGCGGCGAAAGCCACGAGCGCCTCTCCGCCTCGATGGAAGAGGTGCGTGCGTCGATCGAGCGGCTCCAGGCGGGAATGAACGAGGGCGAGGCGCAGGCCGGCGCCCTGTCCGGACGGGCCCGTGAAATCACGGAAGCGCTGGACGGGCTCTCGGCCCAGCTCCAGATCGAAATCCCGGACGCGCTGGGGGCGATCGAGGCGCAGGCCGGACGCACGCGCGAGGCGGCCGAGGCAGTGGGCCCGTCGATCGAGGCGGCGCGCGCCCTGGCCGACAATGTCTACGCCGCCGGAGAGCGGCTGGAGACGCTGGCGGGTGCACTCGCCGGGCAGGAGCAAGCGAGCCGGGCCTTGCTGGACGGAGTGGCGGGCGACGTCGCTTCGCTCGACCAGCGCATCGCGCAGATGCGCGAGAGCGGCGAATTCAACGCCGGGCGCCTCACCGGCGCGATGGCGGAGGTCAGCGAGGCGCTGCATGCGCTCCACGCCGAGCTGCGCGAAGGCCACGAGACGACGGGCCTCAGCGTCGAGCGCGCGCAGGCGCTGTCGCAGAGCCTCGCCGCGATCTCCTCGCAGCTCTCGGCCGACGTGCCCGCGGCTTTGGCTTCGGTGGAGGAGCATGCCGCACGCACCGGCGCGGCCGCCAGGTCGATCCTTCCCGACGTGGAAACCGTCCAGGCGGCGGCCGCCGCCGCGGCGTCGAGCCTGGCGGAAAGCGAAGGCTCGGTCCGCCGGCAGCAGGAGGAGCTGGGCCGGCTGCTGGCGACGATCACCGACGCGATCGCGACGGCGGAGGAGCAGGTCCGCTCGCTCGCCGCCGCAGCCGCCGAGGCGGAGAGCGAATCGCAGCGCCTGGTCGCCGGGACCGCTCCGGAACTGATCGAGGCGCTGCTGCGGGTCCGCGAGACCGCGAATCAAGCGGCGAGCCACGCCCGCGAGGCGATCGCCGCTATCATCCCCGAGAGCGTCGCCGCGCTCCGCGAGGCGAGCCGCGACGCGGTCAGCGAAGCGGTCACCGAGCCGGTCCAGGACAAATTGAGCGAGCTCGGCGCAATGTCCGAAGCGGCGGTGACGGCGGCTCGGCGCGCATCGGAACGGCTCACCCGCCAGCTCGTCACGATCGGCGAGACGGCGGCGGCGATCGAGGCGCGGATCGACCAGGAAAGGTCGCTGCGCGAGGCCGAGGACGCCGAGGCGCTCAGCCGCCGCGTCGCTCTGCTGATCGAATCGCTGAACTCGACCGCGATCGACGTGACCAAGATCCTGTCCAACGAGGTCACCGACACCGCCTGGGCGGCCTATCTCAAGGGCGATCGCGGCGTCTTCACCCGCCGCGCGGTGCGCCTGCTCGACAGCGGCGAGGCGCGCGAGATCCTCCGCCATTACGAGAACGAGCCCGAGTTCCGCGAACAGGTGAACCGCTACATCCACGACTTCGAGTCGATGCTGCGCCGCGTGCTCGCCGACAAGGACGGCTCGCCGCTGTCGATCACCCTGCTCTCCTCCGACATGGGCAAGCTCTACGTTGCGCTCGCCCAGGCGATCGAGCGGCTGAGGGGCTAGTCGCGCTGCGGCGCGAGCCAGTCGAGCATCTCGACGCTGACCCAGCCGTAGGTCCAGTTGGCGAAAAAGAGGCCGAACAGGATGGCCGACAGGATCGTCGCGCGCAGCGCCGCGCGGCCGAAGCGGAAGCCGTGCGGCGCGCTCTCCGCGTGGCCAAGCGTGCGCTCGACGCCGGCTTCCTCGTCGGTCCGGACGCCGAAGGGCAGCACGAGGAACAGGCTCATCGTCCAGAACAGGATGTAGACCGCGACCGCCGATACGGGGTGCATGCTCAGGCCCGGACGAGGAGGATTTCGACGACCGGCTTCTTGCCCGTCCAGTCGGTCGCACAGCGGCGCACCGCCAGCCGGACCGCCTCGCGCAATTTGTCCTCATTGCCCTCATTCTTGCGGGCGGCTTCGGCGGCCGCGGCGCAGGCTTCCTCGAGAAACGCCTCGCGATCCTCCTCGACGGGGATGCCCTGCAGGCCGATCTCGGCGCCGCCGCGCAGCCGGCCGCCGGAATCGAGCGCGAGCGCCACCGAGATCAGGCCGGCATAAGCCAGCTTGCGGCGCTCGTTCATCGTCGATCCGTCGGCATTGAGGATGACGTCGCCGTCCAGGATCAGGCGGCCGACCCGTTCCTCGCCGATCTTCTCCGGGCCGCCCGGGGCGAGGCGGACGAGGTCGCCGTTGGTCTGGACGATTCCGTGCGGAACGCCGCGGCTCTTCGCGAAGCGGGCATGCTCCATCAGGTGGCGCATCTCGCCGTGGACGGGGACGATGATCTCGGGGCGGATCCAGTCGTACATCGCCGCCAGCTCGGGGCGGCCGGGATGCCCGGAAACGTGGACCGGCGCCTGACGGTCCGTGATCATGGCGACGCCCTTCTCGGCGAGCGCGTTCTGGATGCGGCCGATCGCGATTTCGTTTCCGGGAATCTGCTTGGACGAGAAGACGACGAGATCGTCCTTGCCGACGCTCAATTTGTGCTGGTCGAATGCGATCCGGGCGAGCGCCGCGCGCTGCTCGCCCTGGCCGCCCGTGGCGATGATCATGACCTCGCGGCGGGGCAGCTTCATCGCCGTGTCGAAGTCGATCGTCTCAGGGAAATCAGTGAGATAGCCGACGCTCTTCGAAACCCGCAGGATGCGGTCGAGCGAACGGCCCGCCACGCACACTTGGCGCCCCGTATCCTGCGCGACCTTGCCGAGCGTTTTGAGACGCGCCGCGTTCGAGGCGAAGGTGGTGACCAGCACACGCCCTTCTGCCTCGGCGATCACGGCATCGAGGCCCTCGCGAACGCCCGCTTCGGAGCCGGAGGCCTGCTCCTGGAACACGTTGGTCGAATCGCAGACCAGAGCGAGCACCCCCTCGTCGCCGATCGCGCGCAGCTCGGCCTCGGTCGAAGGGTCGCCGAGCTGCGGGGCGTCGTCCAGCTTCCAGTCACCGGTATGGAAGACCCGCCCGTAAGGCGTTGAAATGAGGAGCGCATTGCCTTCAGGGATGGAGTGGGCGAGCGGGACGTAGCGCAGGCCGAACGGGCCGAGCTCGAAGCTGCCCTCCATGTCGACGACGTTCACCTTGACCTCGCCGAGCAGGCCTTCCTCCTCGAGCTTCCCGGCGATCAGCCCGGCGGTGAACGGGGTCGCGTAGAGCGGCACGCCGAGGTCGGCCGCCAGATAGGGGATGGCGCCGATATGGTCCTCGTGGCCATGGGTCAGCACCACGCCGAGCAGGTCGTCCTTGTGCGCCTCGATGAAGGCGAGGTCCGGCAATACGAGCTCGACGCCGGGATAGGCCGGATCGGCGAAGGTCATCCCCAGATCGACCATGATCCACTTGCCGCGGCAGCCGTAGAGATTGACGTTCATGCCGATCTCGCCCGATCCGCCGAGCGCGAGAAAGAGAAGTTCGTCGCCGGGTTTCATCTTCTGTCTTCCGTTCGAGCCACGCACGTCATCCCGGCGAAGGCCGGGATCTCAGCGAGAGTTCGCGCGGCACCTGCGCCAGTGCCTGTCCGGCCTGAGGCGCCGGCCTTCGCCGGCATGACGTTCCTGCTCAGCTTTCGCTCCGCGCGTGAAGGATCGCCAGGCCCTGGATGGTGAGGTCGGGCTCGATCGAATCGAAGATGTCGGCCTGCTCGTCGAACAAAACGGCGAGGCCGCCCGTCGCGACCACGGTGACCGGCCGCCCGATCTCGGCCTTGAGGCGGCGGACCAGCCCCTCGATCATCGCGACATAGCCCCAGTAGATGCCGATATGCATCTGGTCCTCGGTGGTGCGGCCGATGACGGTGTCGCTCTCCGGCGCCTCGATGGCGATGCGGGGCAGCTTCGCCGCAGCAGCGACCAGAGCGTCGAGCGACAGGTTGATCCCCGGCGCGATGATCCCGCCTTTATAGGCGCCGGAGAAATCGACCAGATCGAAGGTGGTCGCGGTGCCGAAGTCGATCACGATCAGGTCGCCCTCGTGGAGCGCGTGGGCGGCGATGCAGTTCAGCGCACGATCCGCGCCCAGGCTGCGCGGATCGGCGATGTCCAGCTCGATCCCCCATTCGGCCGCGCCCTGCCCGGCGATCAACGGCTCGACCCCGAAATATTTGGCGGCGAGCACCTGGAGATTGTGGGTCGCGCGCGGCACCACCGTGCCGAGGATCACCGCGTCGACGTCGGAGCGTGCATAGCCTTCGAGCTCGAGCAGTTGATGCAGCCAGACGGCATATTGGTCCGCGGTGCGGCGCGGGTCGGTCGCGATCCGCCAGCGGGCGCGGATCACCCCGTCCTCGAGCAAGGCGAAAACGATGTTGGTGTTCCCGGCGTCGACGGCGAGCAGCATCGCCGCTCCCTAGCGGGGGCACGGCGAAATGGCGAGGGGGCGAGGCCGTTGACGGCCTGGCGGGTGGAGCGTAGCTTTCTTCCACGGCCGACAGGCGGCCGCCCGTCCGCGGAAAGGGCCGAGCCCACCCTCGCCGATGCTTCCGGTCGCACGACCTTTCCTGCCCGTCAGCGGACGCCGGGCGCGAAGGAAAGGATCGTCCATGCCGAACGGCCCCGAACGCGCGCTTCCCGCCCGCCCCTCCGCCGAATTCCTGCGCAAGGAGGCCAAGCGCCTCGCCCGAGCCCGCTCCATCGGCCTTGCCGCCGCGCAGCGGATGCTCGCATCCGAACACGGTTTCGGCAGCTGGGGAGACCTCCTCCGCCATGTCAGGGGAATCGCGAACGAGGCCCCGCCCCTCTCCCCGCTCGCCGCGGCCGCCCGCGACGCCGACGACAATGCGGTGCGCCGGCTGCTTGCCGAGGGCGAGCCCGTCGACGGCCGCCCCCAAGACCCTGCCACGCCGCTCTGGCACGCCTGCGCGAGCGGGGCCGACGACGCCCGACGACTCGCGGTCGCCAGGCTGCTGCTGGAGTCGCGGGCGGACACCGCCGCCGCCGGCCGGGACGGCGCGCCGCTCCACGCCGCGGCGGCCCGGGGCCCGCTGGCGATGGTCGAGCTCCTCATCCGCCACGGCGCGCTCGAATGGCAGCCCGACCGGCGGGGGCGAACCCCGCTCGCCGCCGCCAGGCGCGGATCGGCGGCCGACAAGCGGCAAATCGCGGAGCTGCTCGACCGGCCGGTGATCCGGAATCCCGGCTTCCGCGCCGCGATCGAAGCGATCCGGCGCGGCGACGCGGCCGCGCTCGGCGCGCTGCTCGATGCGGAGCCCCGCCTCCTCGAGGCGCGGATCGAGGAGCCGGACTGCTATCGCGCGGCGCCGCGGCACCAATATTTCCTCGACCCCAAGCTGTTCTGGTTCGTCGCGAACAATCCGGGCTGGATGAAAGCCATGCCGCCCAACATCGTCGAGATCGCCGAGACGATGATCGCGCGCGGCGTCGGCCGGCCCGATCTCGACTATGCGCTGGAGCTGGTGATGACCAGCGCATCGGCGCGCCAGCAAGGGCTGCAGCAGCCGCTGACGCGCGCGCTTCTCGCCGCCGGCGGCACTCCTTCCGGCCATTCGATCGAGCTCGCCCTCGCGCATGGCGAGCTCGAACCGGTGCGGGCGCTGGTCGCGCTCGGCCAGCCGATGACGGCCCCGATCGCCGCGGCCTTCGGCGAGACGGCGAAGCTGCGCGAGCTGCTGGGGTCGGCGTCAGACGGTGAGCGCCAGTCGGCTCTGGCCATGGCTGTGATCAATGGGCAAGCAGAAGCCGCGGCGGTCGCACTCGCGGCGGGCGCGGATCCGAACCGGTTCATGCCGGTGCACGCCCACAGCACCCCGCTTCATCATGCGGTCCTCAACGAGGATCTCGCGTCGATGAAGCTGCTCGTCGACCACGGCGCCCGCTCCGACGTCCGTGACCTGCTCTGGAAAGCGACTCCGCTCGAATGGGCGGTTCACGAGGACAAACCTCGAGCATCGGCCTGGCTGGAGGCGCTCAGCGGCCCGCGCTGAACCGCCGACCGCTTCGCGTCGTCACCGCCAACGGACCGCGCGGCTCGGCGGGGAATGTGCGCGAGATCGCCTCGAACAGCCGCTCGGCGTCGGCCTCCGAGCGGACCTCGACGCAGATAGTCTTCTCCCCTTCGCGCCCCCACGGAAAGGTCTGGGCAGAGGCGACGCCGGGATCGTCCGCCAGGAGTTGGGCGACCGCCGCCGAGGCGCTGCGGTCTATGCCCATCGCATAGCTTCCGAACTCGACGCGCAGCGCGCAGTCGGCGGGAATGTCGGTACCCGGCGGGTGATTGACCATCGGGCGTCCTTTCGGCTGAGCCTGGTTTTGGGAGATCGCGCCGTCCTCGGGCGCGGTGCAGCCGGCGGCGAGAAAAGCGATCGCGAGGAGGAGAGACAGCTTCATCCGCGCCTCTTTAGATCAGGAACACGTCTCCTGCATGAACAATGTGGATGCTCCCGTCCGCACGCCGCAGGCGCAGCGCGCCGCTTTCGTCGAGGCCGTCGAAAAGGCCCTTGCCGTCGGGCGTCGAAAGCGCGGTGCCGATCGGATGCGCGGCCGCGAGCCAGCCGGCGCGAACGGGAGCCAGCCCCTCGCCGCGCCAGCGGCCGAGCCAGCGGGCGAACGCCTCCGCGAGCGTTTCCAGCATGGCTTCGGGCTCGACCCCTTGGCCCACCGCGGCTGCCGCTCCGCCGAGCCCCTCAGGCGGGCGGGCCAGGTTGACGCCGAAGCCGATCACCACCGCGTCGCCGCTGCGCTCGAGCAGGATTCCGGCGAGTTTGGCGCCGTCCAGGAGGATGTCGTTCGGCCACTTGATCCTGAGGTCGCGGCCCTCGGAATGGATTGCGGCGACTTCGTGCAGCGCCACCGCGGCGACCAGAGCGAGGGTCGGCGCGGGCGGGTCGCCCTGGCGCAGCCGGACGAGCGTGCTCCCATAGAGATTGCCGGGCGGCGACTGCCACGCCCTGCCCTGCCGCCCCTTGCCTCCGGTCTGCCGCCCGGCGCGAAGCCAGAGGCCCTCCGGGGCGCCGTCGCGCGCGAGGGCGAGGAGGTCGTCGTTGGTCGAGCCGGTCTCGGCGACGAAGCGAAGCATGGCGCGGCACTGATGCCCGCCCGTTAGCAAAGCTTCAATCGGCTCGGTCTAGGAAAGGCGCCGCTGGCGCAGCGACGCATCGGGATCGTCCATGTCTCTGAAGCGGGCAATGCTGAGGATCGCCGACGCGATCGGACTCGCCGCGGCGGCGCGGCGGGCCACGGCCGCGCATCTACGCATCCTCTGCTATCATGGCCTGTGGGTGACGCCCGGCCCGCTTTTCGGCGACTGCACCTTCATCCAGCCGGAGCAATTCGAGGCGCGGATGAAGCGCCTCAAGCGCTCGGGGCGGCCGGTGCTGCCCCTCGGCGAAGCGGTCGACCGTCTTGCGCAGGGGGAGCTGCCGCCCGCAGCGGTTGTCATCACCATCGACGACGGCTGGGTCTCGACCTTGACCCACATGCTGCCGGTGCTCGAGGCGCTGGAGCTGCCGGCGACCCTCTACGCCACCACCTGGTATGCCGGGCGCGAGCTGCCGGTGGTCAATCTCGCCGTCCCGTATCTTGCCGCCGCGGCGGGCCGCAGGGACATAGACGCGGACGGCATCGTCGCCGGCATCGAGGCACTGCCCCTTGGCGAGAGGCTCGACGCGCTGCGTCGCTTCGGCGCCAGGCTCGGCGTTCCGGAAACGTGGCTTCACAGCCGCCAGTTCAACATCATGTCCGCCGCAGAGCTGGCCGAGGCCAGGCGCCGCGGGCTCGACGTCCAGCTCCACACCCACCGCCACATCGACATTGCGAAGCAGGTGAACGCGCTGCCGCGCGAGATTGAGGAGAACCGTGCCTTTCTCCGTGCCGCGATCGGCGACGTGCCCCTTGTCCATTTCTGCCACCCCTCGGGGAGCGATCATCCGCGGGCACGCGCGCTGCTCGCAGCGAGCGGCATCCGCTCGTCCACTTTGGTCGAGGAAGGCCTGAACGCGCCCGACGCCGATCCGCTCGCTTTGCGCCGCTTCCTCGACGGCCGCCGGATCGGCGACGTCGAATTCGACGCCTATCTGTCGGGGACGCTCCACTATCTTTCGCGGCTGCGCGGCCGGTGTGCGCCTGCGCGCCGCGCGGCGACGGTAACCGCAGCTCAAGACATGACCGGTAGGATGCAGCAATGCTGATGGAAGCGATCACCGCCGCGGTTCCGGCCGAGACCCTGTTCCCGAGCTGGCGGGGCCGCGAGCCCTTCGAGCCGCGGCTGGAGCCCGCGCTGAAAGCGCTCCTCGCAGCCCATCCGGCACTTGCCGACGCGATGGCGGCCGTGCCGTTCGAGCGCTTCGAAGCCGCCGACCGGGTGACGACCGTGGTCCGCGTCTATCACGAGGTGCCGCCGAAAGCCGCGGATTTGGTCGAAGCATTGCCCGAGGAGGTGCGCGGGCCCTGGCTGTGCGCGCTCTTGATCTGGCACATGGGGCGCTTCGAGGAGCGCTTCGCCGAGACGAGGCTCCATCCCGAATTCGCCCTCCATTATGCCGACGCCTTCAACCGGATCATCGACCAGATCGGGGCCGACCCCGGCTTTGCCGATCTCGCCAGCGACAGCTTCCGCAAGGACCTCTGGCTGACGCGGCTGGTGATGATCCCCGCCTTCGCGCAGGTCTGGTGGCCGCATTCCGGCCTTTCGGCGCGCGCCGTGCTGGGCGGGGGCGCAAGGTCGGCCGCCTACGTGTTCCTGCGGTGCCGCGGCCGTAGGCCGTTCCTCGAAGGCCATACCCACGATCCGGTGGCGCGCGCTTATTGGAACGAAGCGGGCTGGGGCGAGGCGCTTCGCCTCGCCGCGCTCGCCTTGCCCGCTTTGCCGCAGGTCCGCGGAGCGTTCGGCACCGCCTGGTTCTACGATCCAGCCATCGTCGAGATCAGCCCGCGCATTCGCTTCGCGCAGGATCTCCAGGTCGGCAGGGGCGCGCACCGGATCCGCATCGGCAGCAACGAGGCGGCGATCGCCAATGCCACCGCGACCTCGGCCGAGCGCCGCAACCGCTACCGCGACGGCAGCTACGTCCCCACCGATTATGCGATCATCTGGTCGCGCCGCGACCTCGCGGCCGCCTACGGCGCCTGATCAGAACAGGGACGAAGCGGCGTTCAGCGACAGCGGCTGCAGCACCCGAAGCGACAAATAGCCCAACGGGCTGAGGAAAAGCGCGGCGGCGATGAGCAGGCCGGACCCGACCACGTCCCGTCGCTGCTCATAAGCCGGAGCAGCTTCGTCGAAATACATCACCTTCACGATCATGATGTAATAATAAGCGCCGATGACCGAGGTCGCGATGCCGACCGCGGCGAGCCAGACGAGGTCCGCCTGCACCGCGGCCTGGAAGACGTAGAATTTCGGCCAGAAGCCCATGAAGAATGGGATGCCCGCGAGGCTGAACATGAACATCGCCATCGCCAGAGCTAGGCCGGGACGGTTGCGGGACAGGCCCGCGAGGCTCTTGATCGATTCGACCGCTTTGCCCTCGGCATCGCGCATCCTCAGGACGACCAGGAATGTGCCGAGCGTCATCACCAGGTAGATCGCCATGTAGAACAGGACCGACGCGGCCCCCTCGGGGGTGCCGGCGGCGAGGCCGATCAGCGCGAAGCCGACATTGTTGATCGAGCTGTAGGCGAGCAGCCGCTTGATGTTGCGCTGGCCGATCGCGGCGACGCCCCCGAGCACGGTCGAGGCGAGCGCGGAGAAGATGACGATCTGGCGCCATTCCTCGGTCGCCGGGCCCATGCCTTCGATCGCGACGCGGGTGAGGAGCGCCATCGCCGCGACCTTGGGCGCCGAGGCGAAGAAGGCGGTGACCGGCGTCGGCGCGCCTTCGTAGACGTCGGGAGTCCACATGTGGAACGGCACCGCCGAAACCTTGAAGGCGATCCCGGCGAGGACGAAGACCAGGCCGAACAATTCGCCCTGCGAGACGCCGTCGCCGAGGCCCGCCGCGACTCCCTCGAACAGGGTGGTCCCGGTGAAGCCGTAGAGCAGGGTGATGCCGTAAAGGAGCAAACCGGAGGCGAGCGCCCCGAGCACGAAATATTTGAGCCCCGCCTCGGCCGAGCGATTGTCGAAGCGCTGGAAACTGGCGAGAACGTAGGCCGACAGGCTTTGCAGCTCCAGTCCGACATAAAGGGTGAGCAGGTCGCCGGCGGAGACCATCATGCCCATGCCGATCGACGAGAACAGGATCAGCACCGGATATTCGGCGCGATAATCCTTGTCGCGGCCGAACCAGCTCTGCGCCATCAGCATCGCGACGGCGGCCCCCAGGAAGACGAGGATCTTGGCGAAGGCGGCGAAGCGGTCGGCGATGAACAGGCCGCCGAACGCCGTGCCGCCCTCGTCGCGGACGCCTGGCACCAGCAGGGCCGCACCGATCAGCGCCAGCACGCCGAGCCAGGTCAGCAGCCGCCCGGAGCGGTCGCCCAGCCAGGCGGCCATCAGCAGCAGCACGAGCGAGGCGACGGTGAGCAGCAGCTCGGGCGCCGTGAAGAGGAGATTGTGCGCCATCAGTGGCCGCCCCCGGCCGGCGGATGCTCGGATGCCGGCGCCGGACCACGCCTGAGGTTCGCGTCGCCCGGCGGGGCGGCGCGCTCGATCCGCGCGAGGAGCAGGCCGACGTCGCTGCGCATCGGCGCCATGAAGCTCTCCGGATAAATGCCCATCCACAAGACAACGGCGGCGATCGCGCCCAACGAGGCGAGCTCGCGCTTGTCGAGGTCGGGCATCGCCGCGGCGTCGGCGTTGCGGCTGGTCCCGTAGGCGACGCGCCAGTAGAGCCAGAGCATGTACGCCGCGCCGAGGATGATGCCGGTTGTGGCGACGAAAGCGACCCAGCTGTTGGCGGCATAGGCGCCGAGCAGAGCGAGGAACTCGCCGACGAAGCCGCTGGTGCCCGGGAGCCCGACCGCGGCCATCGTGAACAGCATCAGCAAAACCGCATAAGCCGGCATGTTGTTGGCGAGGCCGCCGTAGCGGTCGATCTCGCGGGTATGGAGCCGGTCGTAGATGACGCCGACGCACATGAAGAGCGCGCCCGAGACGAGGCCGTGACTGAGCATCACCACGAGCGCGCCCTCGATCCCCTGCCGGTTGAAGGCGAACAGGCCGATCGTGACGAACGCCATGTGCGCCACCGAAGAGTAAGCGATCAGCTTCTTCATGTCCCGTTGCACGAGCGCGACCAGGGAGGTGTAGACCACCGCGACCATCGAAAGCCCGTAGATCAGCCAGACGAGCTCGGCCGAGGCCTCGGGAAACATGGGCAGCGAGAAGCGGACGAAGCCGTAGCCGCCCATCTTCAGGAGCACGCCGGCGAGGATCACCGAGCCCGCCGTGGGCGCCTGGACGTGAGCGTCGGGGAGCCAGGTGTGGACCGGCCACATCGGCATCTTGACCGCGAAGCTGGCGAAGAAGGCGAGCCACAGCCAGGTCTGCGCCTCGGCCGGGAAGTCGGTCGCCATCAAAACGGGGATGCTGGTCGTGCCGGCGTGGTTCACCATCCACAGCATCGCGACCAGCATGAGCAGCGAGCCGAGCAGGGTGTAGAGGAAGAACTTATAGGCCGCGTAGATGCGCTCCCTGCCGCCCCAGATGCCGATGATGAGGTACATCGGGATCAGGCCCGCCTCGAAGAACACGTAGAAGAGGAACAGGTCCTGCGCCGCGAACACGCCGATCATCAGCGTCTCCATCAGCAGGAAGCAGGCCATATATTCCGGGATGCGGTGCTCGATCGAAGCCCAGGAGGCCGCGATGCAGATCGGCATCAGGAACAGGGTCAGCATGATCAGCATCAAAGCGATGCCGTCTATGCCGAGCGCCCAGTCGAACGGGCCGAGGTCGATCGGCCCCTCGACAAACTGCCATTGCGGCCCGCCCACCTGATAGCTCGCCCAGAGCAGGACGCCGAGGCCGAGGCAGGCGATGGTGGTCAGCAGCGCGACCCAGCGCGCCGTGGGCCCGCTGACGTACAGGCAGATCGCCGCACCGATCAGCGGCAGGGCGAGCAGCAGGCTCAAAACGGGGAAGCCAAGCTGATTCACCGGCCGATACCTCCGATGAGCAGATGATGCTCATCAACCCCGTTCGCATCGAGCGAAGTCGAGATGCCCTGTCGAGCGAAGCCGAGACTTTTTCCTGCTCCCACCCTCGGCTTCGCTCGGGAGCGGTCCTCGACTTCGCTCGGACCGAACGGAGGGGGCTCTGCCCCGAATGCGTGATCCATCCCCCTCATCGCGCCATCGCCCAGGTGGTGGCGGCGGCGATGCCGAGCAGCATCACCAAAGCATAGGTGTAGACGTAACCGGTCTGGAGCCGCGTCGTCAGGCGGGTCCCGCCGGCGATCAGCGCCGCCGCGCCGTCGGGGCCGAAGCGGTCGATCGTCTGCTCGTCGCCGCGCTCCCAGAAGATCCGCCCGAGCGCCAGAGACGGGCGGACGAACAGCGTGTGGTAGATCTCGTCGAAGAACCACTTGTTGTAGAGGAAGGTGTAGAGCACGCCGACATTGCCGACGAAAGCGGCCGGCAGGCGCGGATTGCGGATATAGGCGTTCCAGGCGAGGAACAGGCCGAGCAGCATCACGAAGGCCGGCGACAGCTTCACCCACATCGGCGCCTCGTGCAGCGAGTGCATCAGATCGTGATCGAAGGCGATCGAATGCGCCCAGAAATGCTCGCCTTGGGCCGCGTCGATGAAGGCGTGGTGGAAGCCCATTCCCGCGAAGATTGCGCCGATCGAGAGCAGGCCGAGCGGCACCAGCATCGTCCACGGGCTCTCGTGGGGATGGTAGCCGCCCGTCCCTTGGGGCACTTCGAGCGCCAAAGCCTCGTGCGGCCGCGTGTCGTGGCCGGCATCCTCGGCCGCGGGATCGTCATGATCATGGCCGTGGTCGTGGAGCGCGTGCTGGACATGCTCCGAAGCGGCCCAGCGCGGCTTGCCGAAGAAGGTGAGGAAGAGGAGCCGCCAGCTGTAGAAGCTGGTCAGCAAGGCGGCGAACACGCCCACCAGGAATGCGAACCGTCCGAGCGCGGTGCCGCTCATGAAGGCGCTCTCGATGATCGCGTCCTTCGAGAAAAAGCCGGCGAAGCCGAAGCTCGGGATCCCCCAGACCTGGATGATGCCGACGCCGGTGATCGCCAGCGTGCCGACCATCATCGCCCAGAAGGTGAGCGGGATCGACCTGCGAAGCCCGCCGTAGAAGCGCATGTCCTGCTCATGGTGCATCGCGTGGATCACCGATCCCGCGCCGAGGAACAGCAAAGCCTTGAAGAAAGCGTGGGTGAAGAGGTGGAACATCGCCGCGCCATAGGCGCCGACGCCGGCGGCGAAGAACATGTAGCCCAGCTGCGAGCAGGTCGAATAGGCGATCACCCGCTTGATGTCGTTCTGGACGGTGCCGACCGTCGCCGCGAACAGGGCCGTCGCGGCGCCGACGAAGGTGACGACGGCGAGCGCGGTCTCGCTGGTCTCGAACATCGGCGACAGCCGGCAGACCATGAACACGCCGGCCGTCACCATCGTCGCGGCGTGGATCAGCGCGGAGACCGGCGTCGGACCCTCCATCGCGTCGGGGAGCCAGGTGTGGAGGCCGAGCTGGGCCGATTTCCCCATCGCGCCGATGAACAGCAGGATGCAGATCGCCGTCATGACGTCCGCTTCCATGCCGAACAGGTTGAAGGTGGAACCGGCCATTCCCGGCGCGGCCTCGAGGATCTCGGGGATCGAGACGGTGCCGAAGACCAGGAAGGTCGCGAAGATGCCGAGCGAGAAGCCGAAATCGCCGACGCGGTTGACGATGAACGCCTTCAGAGCCGCGGCGTTCGCCGAGGGCTTGTGGTACCAGAACCCGATCAAGAGGTAGGAAGCGAGGCCGACGCCTTCCCAGCCGAAGAACATCTGGACGAGGTTGTCGGCCGTCACCAGCATCAGCATCGCGAAGGTGAACAGCGACAGATAGGCGAAGAAACGCGGCTGGCTGTCGTCCTCCGCCATATAGCCCCAGCTGTAGAGGTGGACGAGCGCCGAGACCGTGGTCACCACGACCAGCATCACCGACGTCAAAGCGTCGACGCGCAGCGCCCAGTCGACCTGCAGATTGCCCGAGCTGACCCAGGTCAGCACCGGATGGAGCGCGCTGTGCTCGCTGCCCGCCATGAAGCCGAGGAAGATCGGCCAGCTGAGGATCATGCCGGCGAACAGGGCGCCGGTGGTGACCAGCTTCGCCGCGAAATTGCCGATCATGCGGTTGCCGAGGCCGGCGACGAGCGCAGCGAACAGCGGCAGGAAGACGATGAGCTGGACGGTCATTTACGCGTCACCCCGGCGAAGGCCGGGGTCTCGGCGGGTGAAGAGCGCAGGTGTATTTCACCCGCTGGGATCCCGGCCTTCGCCCGGATGACGTAAAGGCCGCGCACCTCCCTCACCCCTTCATCTGATTGATGTCGTCGACCGCGATCGTGCCGCGGCCGCGGAAGTAGATGACCAGGATGGCAAGGCCGATCGCCGCCTCGGCCGCCGCGACGGTGAGGACGAACATGGCGAAGACCTGCCCGACCATGTCGCCGAGGAAGGCCGAGAAGGCGACCAGGTTGATGTTCACCGCGAGCAGGATGAGCTCGATCGCCATCAGGATGACGATGACGTTCTTCCGGTTGAGGAAGATGCCGAACACCCCGAGCACGAACAGGATCGCGCCCACGGCGAGATAATGCTCGAGGCTGATCATGACGGCATCCTCAATGCCGTGACCCCGGCGAAGGCCGGGGTCTCAGGAAGACCTCGTGAGCATTCTTGTCCTGAGATGCCGGCTTTCGCCGGCATGACGGTGAAGGTGACAGCTTCACGCCCTGCCCGTCCTGGGTATCCCGAGAGGGGTCTCACAGCTCCACCCCCTCCCCCACGCCGGGATGCATGTTCACCACCGCATCCTCCGGCCGCCGCCGGACCTGGTCGGAGACCTTCTGCGGGCGGAAATCGGAACGATGGCGGTGGGTGAGTACGATCGCGCCGACCATCGCCACCAGCAGCACCAGCCCCGCCGCCTCGAAGATGAAGACGTAGCGCGTGTAGAGCAGGGCGCCGAGCGCCTCGATATTCCCCACCTCCGGATCGATCGGCGCCGCGCGGCGGTCGAGCTGGATCGGGCCGGCCCCGCGGGCGAGGATCGCGAGGACGATCTCGGTGAACAAGGCGATGGCGAGCAGGATTCCGACCGGGAGATAGCGCGCGAATCCGGAGCGGAGCTGGGCGAAGTCGACGTCCAGCATCATCACCACGAACAGGAACAGGACCGCGACTGCGCCAACGTAGACGATGACCAGCAGGAAGGCGAGGAACTCCGCCCCGATCAGCAGGAACAGACCCGCCGCGTTGAAGAAGGCGAGGATCAGCCAGAGCACGCTGTGCACCGGGTTGCGCGAGGCGATCGTCATCACGCCGGAGGTGATGACGATCGTCGCGAACAGGTAGAAGACGAAGGCCTGGATCATGACGGCACGCCCGTCACCCCGGCGCATGCCGGGGTCTCAGGGAGACCTCCTGAGCGTTCTTGTCCTGAGATCCCGGCCTTCGCAGGGATGACGGTGCGATGGTTCATGGCCCTGTTCGTGGCTCTTCGATTCTGCGGGGCGGCGTTAGCGATAGGGTGCGTCGGCGGCAAGGTTGGCGGCGAGCGTGCGTTCCCACTTGTCGCCGTTCTCGAGGAGCTTGGCCTTGTCGTAGATCAGCTCCTCGCGGGTCTCGGTGGAGAATTCCTGGTTCGGTCCCTGGACGATCGCATCGACCGGGCAGGCCTCCTCGCACAGGCCGCAATAGATGCATTTGGTCATGTCGATGTCGTAGCGCGTCGTGCGGCGGCTGCCGTCCTCGCGCGGCTCGGCCTCGATCGTGATGCAAACCGCCGGGCAGACCGCCTCGCACAATTTGCACGCGATGCAGCGTTCCTCGCCCGACGGATAGCGCCGCAGCGCATGCTCGCCCCGAAAGCGCGGCGAGATCGGGTTCTTCTCATAGGGATAATTGATCGTCGCCTTGGCCCTGAAGAAATATTTCAGGGTGAGCCAGTGCGCCTTCACCAGCTCCCAGAGCGTGAAGGATTTGATCCAGTGGGCGACGAGCGTCATTGGGGTGAGCTTTCGGGTGCGGCGGGGGCGCCGGGTTCAAAATCGGAGGTGCACAGCCCCGCCGCGAAATAGGAGTAAGGCTGGCGCACCGAGATGGCGTGGGCGGGAGAGGCAGTGATCACCTGCTGCGCCGCGCCGAGAAAGATGACGAGGAGCACGCTCATCGAACGTCTCCCGGCGCGCTTCGGGCGGGCTGGACGCCGCAATGGCCGGCGCCGACGATGGCGGGGCTGCCGGAGGTCGAGCGCAGTTCGACCCAGGCCTCGATCATCTGCGGCTCGGCGCGGAGCTGATAGCCGATCTGCGCCGGGCCGGTGGGATTCGGTCCCCCTCCCGCCGCGGCGAAAACCGTCATCACGCCGCCGGGCGGCCCACCGGGGGGCTGCATCAACGCCGCGAGGGAGGCGCCGCGGACGGTGAAAGGGGACGCCGGCCAGGCCTGGCCGGCCACTGGCGTCACGGTGAATGCGACTCCCGCCGCGTCGAAGGCGGCGAGCAAAGTGAAGCGCAGCTCGGTGAGGTCCCGGGTCACGATCGTGCAGTCGGTCGGCACCCGCCCCTCGCGCAGCGGCACGGGGCGGTGCGGCGGGGCTTCCCCGCGGACCTCCGGTGCCTGCGGCAGCTGGGGAATGTCGCCCGCGCCGCCATCGGCGGCCCCGCGGCACGAGCCTTCCGCAAGCTGCCTGTTCAGGGCTGGGAAGCCCCGGTCTTCCGAGAGTTCCGCATTGGCGGTGAGCGGTGCGCTCTGTGGATCGAACGTCAACTTGAGCACGTAGGCTGTGCCGCCGCTGACGAAGTGATAGGCGTCACCCCGGCCGGGACGTATGGCCGTAACGTCGCCTATCCAGCGGGACTGGCCTTGCGGCCGGATCGCGAAGCGCCGCCCGTCCCCCTGGCCGGCCACTGCGATCGAGAAGCGCACGCGAGCGTCCTCCCGTCCGACCAGCGAGCAGGCCAGGGCGAATTCGCGCGGTACGCCGGCGGCGGCAGGTTCGGCCGGCTGCGCGAACGCGAGGGCGGCCAATAGGAAGCCAGGCGCCATCTACTCGCTCCTGCCCAGCCTGAACGCGCAAATCCCGAAGGCTTCGCGCCCCTCCGCACCCTCGCCGGTGCCGAGATAGGTGAATTGGTGCAGGCCGACCGCGAGCGCGTGCGGCGGGTCGATATAGCCGACGGAAAGTCCGGTCGGGTTGACCGACCCTTCACCGTCGCTGAAGATCGAATGGACTACCACCGGCACCGAGCCGTCGGGCGGAACGCGCGGCGCGGGGTTGTCGCGCGACCTCCTCGGTCCCGACCAGATTTCGGCGTCGAGAGGTTCGAACACCCGGTCCGGACCGCTCAGATGCGTCTGGAAACGCGAGATCCGGCCATCGGGCGTGAGCATCGAGCAGGGAAGATGCGCTTCGGCCGCTGCTTCCAGCGTCGCGGCATTCAGTTGCGCCAGGGTCGCGCGAGCTTGTGCCGGCGGCGAGCGGCCTGGACTCGGTCGTTGAGCCGCGATGGCGCCGGCCGCGCAATAGCCTCCGGCAATCGGAAAGCTCCTCGCGCCGTCCTGCTCGAGGAACAGGGTGACCTGGTAAGTCCCCGGATTCCGGCTGAGCGCGGAAAGCCGGAAGATCAGCGTATTGGGCAGCCCATCGATGCGGAACCGGCGCGCGGCCGCGGCGACGAATGCGCCGTCGCGCGATATGCGCGCTTCGCCGGTTTCCGGATCGCCCCTCAGCTCGAACGGAAAGTCCATCGTCGCGCCATTGACCGCCACCGCGCGGCAATTGAGACGAATCGGGGCGACGGGCGCCGGGGCGCCCTGGGCCTGCGACGCAAGAACGAGCAGGGCCGCGACGGAGAGGCTCATCCGAGCGCTCCGTAGCGAAACACCATCAGCCAGCCCGAGACCAGGAACACCCAGATCAGCGAGATCGGCAGGAAGATCTTCCAGCCGAGGCGCATCAGCTGATCGTAGCGGAAGCGCGGCACGGTCGCCTTCACCCAGCTGAAGATGAAGAAGAAGGCGAAGATCTTGATGAAGAACCAGATGATGCCGGGAACGTAATAAAGCGGCGCCCAGTCGATCGGGGGCAGCCAGCCGCCCCAGAAGAGCAAGGCGTTGAGGCCGCACATCAGCAGGACGTTGCCGTACTCGCCGAGCCAGAAGAGGGCGAAGCTCATCGACGAATATTCGGTCTGGTAGCCGGCGACGAGCTCGCTCTCGGCCTCGGTGAGGTCGAACGGCGCGCGCGCGGTCTCGGCCATGGACGAGATGAAGAAGATCACCGCCATCGGGAACAGCAGGGGATTGAAACCGAAGCCGTTGATCACCCAGACGTGGCTCTGCTGCGCGAGCACGATCCCGGAGAGGTTGAAGGTGCCGGCCCAGAGCACGACCGGGATCAGCACGAAGCCGACCGAGACCTCGTAGCTCACCATCTGCGCCGCCGCGCGCAGCGCCGAATAGAAGGGATATTTGGAGTTGGACGCCCAGCCGGCGATGATCACGCCGTAGACGCCGAGCGACGAGACCGCGAGCAGGTACAAGAGCCCGACATTGATGTCGGCGAGCACCATCCCGGGCCCGAACGGAATCACCGCCCAGCCGATCAGGGCGACGGTGAAGGTGAGGATCGGCGCGATGATGAAAAGGCCGCGATTGGCGCCGGACGGAACGATCGTCTCCTTGAGGAAGACCTTGAGGCCGTCGGCGAAGCTCTGCAGCAGCCCGAAAGGCCCGACGACGTTCGGCCCCCGGCGCAGCGCCATCGCCGCCCAGATCTTGCGGTCGGCATAGATGATCATCGCCACCGCGAGCATCAGCGGCAGCGCGATCATCAGGACGAGGATGAGGGTCGCGAGGAACCAGCCGAAGCCGTAGCCCATCCACGTGCTCTGGAACCAAGCGGTCATTCCGCCGCCTCCTCGAACGTCTCGCCGTGGAGGATCTCGGCCGAGCAGCGCTGCATCGTCGGCGAGGCTCGGGCGATCGGGTTGGTGAGGTAGAAGTCCTGGATCGGATAGACGATGACGCCCGCGAGCTTCGGCGCCGTGGTGGCGGCGGGGGAGAGGTCGAAGGCGATCAGCCCGGGCTCGACCAGATGCGGCCGCTCCGCGGCGATCGCCTGGCGGAGCCGGTCGAGGTCGTCGAACGGCAGCGGCTTGCCGACGGCGTCCGACAGCGCCCTCAGGATCGACCAGTCGCTGCGCGCGTCGCCGGGCGGATGGGAGGCGCGCTCGGAATATTGAACCCGGCCCTCGAGATTGACGTAGATGCCGTGCTTTTCCGAAAAAGCCGCGCCCGGCAGGATGATGTCGGCGCCGCGCGCGCCGGCATCGCCGTGGCTGCCGATATAGACGGTGAAGGTGTCGGCGAAGGCGGACAGGTCGGTCTCGTCGGCGCCGAGCAGGAACAGGGCCTTGAGCGCGCCGGCGCGGGCGCGGATCGCCTCGATGCCGCCGTCGGCGACGAAGCCGAGGTCGAGCGCACCGACGCGCGACGCCGCGTTGTGGAGCATGTTGAAGGTCGCGCCGAGCGCGGCGGCGGCGGCGCGCGCGCCTTCATAGGCGCCGGGAATCCGGAGCGCGCCCATGCCCACGATCAGCGCTGAATTCTCTGCGTCTTCAAAGAGTTCGGCGACTTCCTTCGGAAGCTTTGCAAGCAATGCCAGATCGTCGCCCAGCCAGATCGCGGGATAAGTGAAGTCGACCTCCGGGCCGATCGCGAACACCCTCGCGCCGCGCTTCACGGCCTTTCGGATGCGGGTGTTGACCAGCGGGGCTTCCCAGCGGACGTTCGATCCGACGATCAGGATCGCGCGCGCCTCCTCGATGCCGGCGATGGTCGAATTGAAGCGATAGGCGGCAGGGTGCGAGACGTCGAAGAGCGCGCCGTCCTGGCGGCATTCGTGGAGGGACGAGCCGAACCGGCCGAGCAGCGCCTTCATCGCGAAGACCGATTCGAGATCCTGCAGGTCGCCGGCGATCGCCGCCACCTCCCCTGCCCCGGCGTTTGCCAGACGCTCGGCGACGACCGCGAAGGCATCCTCCCATGCCGCTTCCTCCAGCCGGCCGTCCCGCCTCACCCACGGCCGGTCGAGCCGCCGGCGGAGGAGGCCGTCGACGCAGTGCCGCGTCTTGTCGTGCGCCCACTCCTCGTTCACCTCCTCGTTGAGCCGGGGCAATGCGCGCATCACTTCGCGGAGGCGGGTGTCGAGGCGGATGTTGGTGCCGACCGCGTCCATGACGTCGATGGCGGGGATCTTGCGCATCTCCCACGGCCGCGCCTCGAAGCTGTAGGGCTTCGAAAGCAAGGCGCCGACCGGGCAGAGGTCGATCACGTTGCCGCTGAGCTCCGAAGTCACCGCCCCTTCCAGATAGGAGGTGATCTCCATATTCTCGCCGCGCCCGATCGCGCCGATCTCCTCGACTCCGGCGACCTCCTCGGCGAACCTCACGCAGCGCGTGCACTGAATGCACCGCGTCATGCTCGTCTTGACGATCGGCCCCATATATTTGTCGGTGACCGCTCTTTTGTTCTCGGCGAAGCGGTTGTGGCCGCGGCCATAGGCCATGGCCTGGTCCTGAAGGTCGCACTCGCCGCCCTGGTCGCAGATCGGGCAGTCGAGCGGGTGATTGATCAGCAGGAACTCCATCACGCCCTCGCGCGCCTTCTTGACGCCGGGGGTCATGGTGAAGATTTCCTGCCCTTCCGAGGTCGGAAGCGCGCAGCTCGCCTGGGGCTTGGGCGGCCCCGGCTTCACCTCGACCAGGCACATCCGGCAATTGCCGGCGATCGACAGGCGCTCATGATAGCAGAAGCGCGGGATTTCCTTGCCCGCAAGCTCGCAGGCCTGGAGCACCGTCGCCCCCTGCGGCACCTCGATCTCGGCGCCGTCGACCTTCACCCTGGGCATGTCAGTCCTGTCCCGGCTGTCCCGCCGCGAGGACCCGGTAGGCGCCCTCCGCCAGGTAGCCGCGCATCTGCCGCGGCTGGATCGAAAGATTGGCGCCCTGCGGGATGCAGCCCCCGATCGCCGGCACGAGAGCCGAGAAGGCGGCGCGCTCTTCCGGAGTCACCGGATTGGTCGCGAACAGCCGGGCCGCCCCCGCCCGGTCCGCGCGAACCGCGCATTCGGCGATCACGATCATGGTGAGCGACGCCTGCGCGTCCGCCGGCAGGCGTTGGGCGCCCGCCACGGTCGGCATGTCGAACCGGCGCACCGGGCTGTCGAGGCGCCGCCCGCTCGCGACGTCGAAATCGCGCTCGAGGAGGAGCTCGGCGATCATGCCGCGCAGGGCGATGCGCGACGTCGGAGCACGGCGGCCGCTGCCCTCGCAGGACGAAGTGGTCAGCATCACGACGCCGAACGCGCTGCGCTGCTCCTCAGGCGTGTTCGGCACAAGGGCGAGGATCCGCGGCGTCGTCCGATTGGTCCGAAGGAGGCAGGACCCATAAGCGAAATTGGCACGGACCGATTCGGCGGTTGGCGCCGGCTCGGGCCCCGACGGGCCGCGGGTCTGGATGCGCTGGGCCAGGGCCGGAGAGGCCGCCAGCGCAGCACCGGTGAGAATCATCGTCAGCCGTTTCATTCTCCAGCCTCCAAGGTTTGGATTTGCGGTCCCTCTACCCTGCACTCGGCACCGGGACCATCGGCTTTGCGCTCCATCTTCAGGAGCCTCCCGAGGCCGACGCGGCGAGGGCCCGATAAGCGCCTTCGGCAAGATAGCCGCGCATCTGGCGGGCGTTCATGGAGAAGCTGGCGCCCTGTGGGATGCAGCCGTTCAACGCCGGCCCGAGGGCCGCCAGGGCTGCCCGCTCCTCCGGCGTCGCCGCAGCCGTCGCGAACAGGCGGGCCAGGCCTGCGCGGTCCGCGCGGGCGACGCACTCCCCGAACTGAACCAGGACGAGCGCCGCCTGGCTGTCCGCAGCGAGCCGCTCAAAGGCCCTGCCGGAAGGCATTTCGAACCGTCGGACCGGGGCGTGGAGAACGCGGCCGCTCGCCACGTCGAAATCGCGCAGCAGGAGAATCTCCGCCATGATGCCCCGGAGCACGATGCGCGTGGCCGGCGGCGTGCGCTCCCGTCCGTCGCACGAATTGCTCCCCCTCACCGCCCAGAAAGCGCTGCGTCTCTCGCTCTCGGAAAAAGGCACGGCGCCGATCACCAATGTGCTCCACTGGAATCCGAGGACGCATCGGGCGAACGCATAATTCGCCCTCAGCCTTTCCGGCGTCGCGGGCGGCTCCTGCGCCGCCCCGCGGCGGCTCGACATCTGCTGCTGGTCGGTGTCCTGGGCCGCGGCGGAACCCGCGAGCAAGGCTGCACCCAGAGCTGCAACCATTAGCTTCTTCATTGCGCCCCCTCCGTAGGCGGGACCGACGCGCGGGCCGCCGCCGTCAGGCGGTACAAGCTCTCGGAGATCAGGCCGCGCAGAACCGGCCGGCTGAAGCGCAGCTCGACTCCTGCGACGAGGCACGGTCCGAGAGCCGGCATCACCGCTGCAAAGGCGCGGCGTTCTTCCGGAGTACCGACCGCGCTCAGCACGAGCGTCCGCGCGGCCAAGGGCGCGCCACGAACCACGCAGTCGCCGAAACTCTGCAGGGCCACCCAGCCGCGCTGCACCTCGTTCAGCGAAGCTACGTCGGCTCCGGCATAATTCACCGGCGGAGCAGCGGTGAGGTCAGGCAGCGGTCGCGACCCGAACTGAACGCGATACAGCGCCTCGTAGAGGGCGCCTCTGAACATCGGCGGCTGGAAGCGAAGCTCGCCGTTGAGCAGGCAATCCGACGTCGCGATGCGCGATCCTGCCCGGCTCCACCCCGGAGAGCCGGGAATGAGTGCCAGGAAGCGCTCGACGCCGCGGCGGTTGCGCAGCACGACGCAGCGGCTGAAATCATTGAGCACCTGCTGGGCATCCGCGCTGTCCTCGCCTCCCTCCGGCGACGCGGGCTCGCCGCGCTGCGGGATGATGCTGCCTGTCTGTGCGGAGAGCGCCAGCAAGGCCCCGATCAGGATCGACTTCATCGCCCGTTCTCCCGGCGCACGGCGCGCTCGGCGAAGGCGTTCCGAAAGGCGCCCTCCGCGAGGTAGGCGCGGATTTGGAGCGGCGGAATCTGAAAGCTGAGGCCGCTCGGAACGCAGCCGCCGATGGCGGGGACGACGTTGGCCAGGGCGGCCCGCTCCTCAGGGCTGCCAACCGCCGTTGCAAGCAAGGCGAGAACCCCTGAGGGATTGGCCCGGGCTGCGCACTCGCCGATCTGAATGAAGATCACCGACGACCGGACGTTCGCGCTGAGGCCTTGCAGGGCTTCGTTGGACGGCATCGCAAATGGACGCTGGCGATACCTGCGTTGCGGATGCTCGAGCAGAAACTCGGCGGCTGCTCCGCGGATGAAACGGGACCCAACCGTCAGCACGCGGTTGCGCGGCTGGCAGGTCGCTGCGCCATATCGAAGACCCGTCAGGATGCCGCTTTCCTCCCTGCTGTGCGGCAGCTCGGCGAGCATGTAGGAACCCCAATGCCGATCCGCGAGACAGATCGCATAGGCATGGGTCCGAATCGGGTCCTCCAGCGGCTCGCGACCGGTCTGATCGTGTGTCTGGGCGGCGATGACCCGCCAGTCCTGCGCCGCCGCGGGGGCGGTTGCCAGTGCCACGCCGAGCATGAGCACCGAAAGGCGCTTCACTCCGCCGCCTCCAGCGTCGGCCCCCGGCGCTCGCGGATGCGGCGCTCGAGCTCGGGACGGAAGTGGCGGATCAGGCCCTGGATCGGCCAGGCGGCCGCGTCGCCCAGGGCGCAGATCGTATGGCCCTCGACCTGCTTGGTGACATCCCAGAGCATGTCGATCTCGTGGAGCTCGGCATTGCCCTCGACGAGGCGCTCCATCACCCGCCACATCCACCCCGTGCCTTCGCGGCAGGGCGTGCATTGGCCGCAGCTCTCATGCTTGTAGAAATAGGAGATCCGGGCGATCGCCTTCACCACGTCGGTCGACTTGTCCATCACGATCACCGCCGCCGTGCCGAGGCCCGACTGCAGGTCGCGCAGGCCGTCGAAATCCATCGGCGCGTCGATGATCTGCTCGGCCGGAACGAGGGGCACGGACGATCCGCCGGGAATGACGGCAAGCAGATTGTCCCAACCGCCCCTGATGCCGCCGGCGTGGCGCTCGATCAGCTCCCGGAACGGCACCGACATCGCATCCTCGACCACGCAGGGCCGGTTCACATGGCCGGAGATCTGGAAGAGCTTGGTGCCCTCGTTCTTCTCGCGGCCGATGCTCTTGAACCACGCGGCGCCGCGGCGGAGGATGGTCGGGACCACCGCGATGCTCTCGACATTGTTGACCGTGGTCGGGCAGCCGTAGAGGCCGGCGCCCGCCGGGAAGGGCGGCTTCAGGCGCGGCATGCCCTTCTTGCCCTCGAGGCTCTCGAGCATCGCCGTCTCTTCGCCGCAAATATAGGCGCCGGCGCCGCGATGGACGAACAGGTCGAAATCGTAGCCCGACTTGGCGGCGTTCTTTCCGAGCAGGCCGGAGTCGTAGGCCTCCTGAACGGCCGCCTGCAGCGTCTCCGCCTCGCGGATGAACTCGCCCCTGATGTAGATATAGCCGGCACGCGCCCGCATCGCGAAACCGGCGATCAAGGCGCCTTCGATCAGCTTGTGGGGATCGTGGCGGATGATCTCACGGTCCTTGCACGATCCGGGTTCGGATTCGTCGGCGTTGATGACGAGGAAGTTGGGCCGCCCGGGAGGCGGCTCCTTGGGCATGAAGCTCCACTTCATGCCGGTCGGGAAGCCGGCCCCGCCGCGGCCGCGCAGCCCCGATTCCTTGATCGTGTCGATGATCGCGTCCTGGCCGATCGCCATCAGCGATTTGGTGTCGTCCCAGTCGCCGCGCTTCGCGGCGGCCTTCAGGCCCCAGGGCTGGAAGCCGTAGAGGTTGGTGAAGATGCGGTCCCGATCCTCAAGCATTGGCGGCGCCGTCCCTGCAATATTCGGCGAAGGCGCGGTCCATCTGGCCCGGGGCCATTTCGGGCTCGAGCCAGACGTCGACGTCGCTCACCGCGACGAAGCGCTGATGCGCCCGGCCGGGCTGCGCATAGGCGCCGCACACCACCGCCACGTCGCCGTGGCGGTAGGCGCGCGATTCCTCGAAGCGCAGCGCGCCGCCCCCGATGCGCTGCCGCACCAGCCGCTCTGCGGCCCGTTCCGGTCGCTCGGGAGCCGGAGCGGCTGCGTCGGCGGCGGCGGCGGCGTTGCCGGGAACGGCTCCCTGGCCGCAGCCCGAGAGCAGGGCGCCGAGCGCCGCCGCCGTGGCGATCCGTTCAGGCACGGCGGTCTCCGTCTATCGCCGCGCGGATGATCAGGAAGATGCCGATCACCACCGCGATCGCGGCAAGGATGAAGATCAGGCGCAGCGCCGCGCCGAGCAGCTTCAGCACCAGGCTCAGAACGATGATCGCGACGATGATCCAGATCACCAGCTTCAGGACTTCTTTCATGGCTTTTCCTCCCCTCCCCAAAGGCTTCGATAGTCGTAATTCTCCGTCACCATCTCGCGGAGCGTGGTCGGGCCGCCCTCGGGAGCGCTGGTCTGGCGCTCGACCCGGGGCCCCGGTCTCGGCATCTCGCCGCGGGCGAGCGCATCGAGGATCTCGGTCATCGTCGCGAAGGTGAGATCCTCGTAATTGTCGTCGTTGATCTGCACCATCGGCGCATTGGCGCAGGCACCGAGGCATTCCACCTCGGAGAGAGTGAAGAGGCCGTCCTCGGTCGTTGCGCCCTTCCTCAAGCCCTTCGCCTTGCAGGCCGCGAAAAGGTCATCCGAGCCCCTCAGCATGCAGGGCGTAGTGCCGCAGACCTGGACGTGGAAGCGGCCGACCGGCTTCAGGTTGAACATCGTGTAGAAGGTCGCGACCTCGTAGGCCCGCATGTAAGGCATGCCGAGATATTTCGCGACATATTCGATCACCGGGATCGGCAGCCAGCCCTGGGTCTGGGTCTCCTCGCCGACCTGCCGCTGCGCGAGGTCGAGCAGGGGGATGACGGCGCTGTGCTGCCGCCCCGGGGGGTAGCGCCCGACGATCACCTTCGCCTGCTTGTCATTCTCGGCGGTGAAGGCGAATGCGCCCCAACGGGCGCGCAGCCCGTCGAGGTCCGGGATCGCGCCGGGAAGCACGTCGGCCATTATTTGCCCCTCCGATCCGGAAGAGGCGGTGGCGTGGGCGGCGCAGGCGGCGCGGGCGGTCCCGGCATCCCGCAGCGTGCGGACGACCAATTGTTGTTTTCCCAGACTTCGACGCGCGAATATCCCGCGAGCGGCCTGATCAAAAGCCCGTAGCCGATATCCTCGCAGCGATTTCCCTCGACCGGGCGCCCGAGACATCGAAAGCCGACGCTGCCCCTCGCGGACGGGGAACCGTCGGCCTCGATCGGCGGATCACCGACCGAACAGCCCCGCGTGAGCGCGATCAACTCGGCCGGCGCCATCCGCACGATCTCGCCGGATCGTGCCTCCACGCTGAGCTTCGAGTAGATGGCGCCGGACGTCAGCCGGATCAGGCTTCGCTCGTCGCCACGCTCCAGCGCCGCCGCGATCGAAGCCGTCGGCCCCTGGGCGAAAGCCGGGACGGCGATCCCCACGACCGCTGCCGCTGCCAGGAAACGAGCGGAGCGGCTCGCCCGTCGACCTGTCGGAAGAAGATCCCGCACGATCTGCCTCTGGCCGTCAGCCATGGAGCCAGCCCCTCTTCGCGGAGCGCGCCCGCCGAAATTCGATCAGCTCCCCTATGGCCGCTCCTATCGCGACGCCGGCGGCGATCATGAGGGCGACGCCGTGTGCGCGGCCGCCGGCCGCTTCGGGCCCGATGACCTGCAGAGCGATCACCGCCGCAGCCGCAAGCCCACCCAATATGCGACGCCACAGCCCCGGCAGGGCCGCCCCGAACAGGATCGGCACGAGCAGCACCGCGACATAATAGAGGGCATTCATGATCACCGGTCGATCTCCCCGAAAACGATGTCGAGGGAGCCGAGGATGGCGGTGACGTCGGCGAGCATGTGGCCTCTGGTCATGAAGTCCATCGCCTGGAGGTGCGAGAAGCCGGTGGGGCGAATCTTGACCCGGTAAGGCTTGTTGGTGCCGTCCGAGACCAGATAGATCCCGAACTCGCCCTTCGGGCTCTCGGTGGCGACATAGACTTCGCCCGCCGGCACGTGGAACCCCTCCGTATAGAGCTTGAAGTGATGGATCAGCGCTTCCATCGACTGCTTCATCTCCGCGCGCTTGGGCGGCACCACCTTGCGGTCCAGCGACGCGATCGGCCCTTCCGGCATCTCGCCCAGGCACTGGCGCATGATCCGCGCCGATTGCCGGACTTCCTCGACGCGGACCATCATCCGGTCGTAGCAGTCGCCCTTGGTGCCGACCGGGACGTCGAAATCCATCCTGTCATAGACCTCGTAGGGCTGGGCCTTGCGAATGTCCCAGGGGATGCCGGCGGCGCGGATCATCGGCCCGGAGAAGCCCCAGGCGAGCGCGTCCGCCTTGGAGACCACCGAGATGTCGACGTTGCGCTGCTTGAAGATGCGGTTGTCGGCGACCAGGCTGATCGAATCCTCGAACAGCCCTGGCAGGCGCTTGTCGAGCCAGACCGATATGTCCTCGAGCAGCTGCGGGGTGACGTCCTGATGGACTCCGCCCGGCCGGAAATAGTTTGCGTGCATGCGCGCGCCGGACGCCCGCTCGTAGAAGTTCATGATGTCTTCGCGCAGTTCGAACAGCCACAGGTTCGGCGTCATCGCGCCGACGTCCATGACGTGGGAGCCGATGTTGAGCAGGTGGTTCTTGATCCGCGTGAGCTCGGCGAAGAAGGTCCTCAGGTATCGCGCGCGGAGCGGCACTTCGAGATCGAGCAATTTCTCGATGGCGAGCACGTAGCTGTGCTCCATCGACATCGGCGAGACGTAATCGAGCCGGTCCATGTAGGGGACGGACTGGATGTAGGTCTTGTGCTCGCACAATTTCTCGGTGCCGCGGTGGAGCAGCCCGACATGCGGGTCGACGCGCTCGACGATCTCGCCGTCGAGCTCGAGCACGAGACGCAGCACCCCGTGTGCCGCCGGATGCTGCGGGCCGAAATTGATCGTGTAATTGGCGATGTCGGAGCGCGTCGCGCCGGTCCGCTCGACCTCGCGCGCGCTGCCGACCGTCTCCACGTCGCTCACTTCTTGATCTCCTCGGCCTTGAGCGGCGTCGGCGCACCGGGCGCTTCGGGCGAGGCCTTCTCGTCTCCGGGGAGGATGTAGGCGGCGCCTTCCCAGGGGCTGAGGAAATCGAAGGCGCGGAAATCCTGGGCAAGCCGCACCGGCTCGTAGACGACGCGCTTCTGCTCCTCCGAATAGCGCAGCTCGACATAGCCGGAGAGCGGGAAATCCTTGCGGAACGGATGGCCGCGGAAGCCGTAATCGGTGAGGATGCGGCGGAGGTCGTTGTTGCCGGAGAAGAGCACGCCGTAAAGATCGAAGACCTCGCGTTCGAGCCAGCCTGCGACCGGCCAGACGCCGGTGACCGACGGGACCGGCACGTCCTCGTCGGCAGAGACGCGGACGCGGATGCGGTGGTTCTTTGTCACCGAGAGCAGGTGATAGACCACTTCGAAGCGCTCGGGGCGCTCCGGATAGTCCACGCCGGCAATCTCCATCAGCTGCTGATATTCGAAGCGGTCGCGCAGCGTCTCGCAGACGTCGACGATCGCCTCGCGCCGGACGGTGAGCGAGACCTCCCCGACCGCGTCCTTCGCCTCGAGCAGCATGTCGCCCAGCGCGGCGGTGAGCTCCTCGATGATGCCGACGCGCGGGGCGATCCTGGGAGCACTGTTATTCACAGCTGAGCTCCCAATCCCGTTCGCTTCGAGCGAAGTCGAGAAGCCCCTTCGAGCGAAGCCAGAAGAAAGGCCTCGGCTTCGCTCGGAGCGAACGGAGTTCGTGACATGATCATCGCGAGGCGTCTCACCGCTCGATCGTGCCGATGCGGCGGATCTTCCGCTGCAATTGCATGACGCCGTAGAGCAGCGCCTCGGCGGTCGGAGGGCAGCCGGGGACGTAGATATCCACGGGCACGATCCGGTCGCAGCCGCGGACCACCGAGTAGCTGTAATGATAATAGCCGCCGCCATTGGCGCAGCTGCCCATGGAGATGACGTAGCGCGGCTCGGACATCTGGTCGTAGACCCGCCTCAGCGCCGGCGCCATCTTGTTGCAGAGCGTGCCGGCGACGATCATCACGTCCGACTGGCGGGGGCTGGCGCGAGGCGCGACTCCAAATCTTTCAAGGTCGTAGCGGGGCATGTTCACATGGATCATCTCGACCGCGCAGCAAGCGAGCCCGAACGTCATCCACCACAGCGAGCCGGTCCTCGCCCACTGGAACAGGTCCTCGGTCGAGGTGACCAGGAAGCCTTTGTCGGCGACCTCGCCCTGCAGGTCGTAAAAGAACTGAGGGTCGGGCTGCTGGAGATCGGCGGGACGCTGGTTCTCGTGGCGGGGGTCGAGGATCACTCCCATTCGAGCGCTCCCTTCTTCCAGGCGTAGGCGAAGCCCAGAGCGAGCTCGATCAGGAAGACCATCATCGCCGCCCAGCCGACGATGCCCGACTCTTCGAGCGACACGGCCCAGGGGAAGAGAAACGCCGCCTCGATGTCGAAGATGATGAACAGGATCGCGACCAGGTAGAAGCGGACGTCGAACTGTGCCCGGCTGTCCTCGAAGGCCGGAAAGCCGCATTCATATTCGGCGAGCTTGTCGGGATAGGGATTGGCGGCCCCGGTCAGCTTCGCGGTGAACATCGGCATCACCACGAAGGCGAGCGACAGGCCCAAGGCCACCGCGAGGAACAGCAGGATCGGCAGATATTCGGCGGCGGCGGATGCCATCGCTTGGACTCCGGAAGAATGTTGCGCGTGCTCTAGGACCCGGGGCGGCCAGAGGCAAGGGCGGGACTCGGCGCAAGCGGCCGGAAATCGCCCTATGTTCCGTGGCTTCGCTCAGCTGCGCAGGGCGCCCCCGATGAGCCTGTGCAGGCGCGAGTGGATGTGGTCGGCCGCGGCGAGGATCTGACCTTTGGCGAGGCCGGCCTCGCCACCGCGAAAGTCGGTGACGAAGCCGCCCGCCTCGCGCACGAGCAGGATGCCGGCGGCGACGTCCCAGGGTTGCAGATCCTCCTCCCAGAAGCCGTCGTAGCGGCCCGCGGCGACCCAGGCGAGGTCGAGCGCCGCCGAGCCGAAGCGGCGGATTCCCGCCACTTCCGGCGAGACCGCCTCGAGGATCTTCTGGAACCGCTCGAGATGGCCATGGCCCTTATAGGGAACGCCGGTTGCGATCAGCGCGTCGGCGAGGTCGCGGCGCGAGGAGACGCGCAGACGCCGCTCGTTGAGCCAGGCACCCCTCCCCTTCTCTGCCCAATAGCTCTCGTCGGTGAGCGGCTGGTAGACCAGCCCCTGGCTGATCTCCCCCCAGCCGCCGCCGGGTTTCGCCTCCTGAACCGCGATCGAGATCGCGAAATGCGGGATTCCGTGAAGAAAGTTCGAGGTGCCGTCGATCGGGTCGAGCACCCAGCGCGGCTTGCCCGGTGCGCCGGCGATCTCGCCGGCCTCCTCCATCAGGAAGCCCCAATCCGGCCTGGCGTGGCGGAGCTCCTCCATCACCGTCTGCTCGGCCCGCTTGTCGGCCATCGAGACGAAGTCGGCCGGCCCCTTGCGGCTGACCTGCAGCTGCTCGACCTCCCCGAAGTCGCGCCGGATGCGCGGCGCCGCCTTGCGGGCCGCGCGCTGCATGACGGTGATCAGGCCGGAATGGGATACCATCAATCGGCGCGGCGGATGTAGGTCTGCTCGTAGACGTCGACGACGATCTTCGTGCCGGCGCCGATATGGGGCGGCACCATCACGCGCACGCCGTTCTCGAGCAAAGCGGGCTTGTAGCTCGAGGACGCGGTCTGCCCCTTCACCACCGCGTCGGCCTCGACGATCGTGGCCTCGATCGTGTCCGGGAGCTGGACCGAGATCGGCCGCTCCTCCCAAAGCTCCATCACCACGTCCATCCCGTCCTGCAGGAAGGCCGCCGGCTCGCCGATCAGGTCCTTGGGCAGAGTCACCTGCTCGTAGGTGTCCTTGTCCATGAAGACGAGCATGTCGCCCTCGGCATAGAGATACTGGAAGTCCTTGGTGTCGAGCCGGACTCGCTCGACCGTTTCGGCCGAGCGGAAGCGGACGTTGTTCTTGCGGCCGTCGATGAGGTTCTTCATCTCGACCTGCATGTAGGCCCCGCCCTTGCCCGGCTGGGTGTGCTGGATCTTCACCGCGCGCCAGATGCCGCCTTCATATTCGATGATGTTGCCGGGACGAATGTCCACGCCGCTGATTTTCATGGAATGCTCGCGAAAGTGGGAAAAGGGTCGCCGGGCCTTTAGCGGCGGGCGCCGCTCCCGGCAAGGAGCGGATAAGGGTTGACCGCCTGGCCCTCGTGCCAGGATTCGCCCTGCTCCATCGCGTGGACGGCGAAATGGAGGTGCGGCCCGGCCGGATTGGCGTTGCCGGTCGAGCCGACCGTACCAATGGGATCGCCCCGCCGGAGCACCTGCCCCTCCCGGAGGCCCGGCGCGTAGGCGTCGAGATGAGCGTAGTAATAGATCCAGCGACGATCGGGCGAACGGACATAGGCCGAGATGCCGCCCCCGCCGCGGCTGAAATAGAGCTTCTCCACGGTGCCGGGCGCAGCCGCCACTACCGGCGTCCCGCGCGGCGCCATGATGTCGATCGCATTATGGGCGCGGGCGCCGCCGGCGCGGGACTGGGTGTAGGTGTCGGACAATTGCTCGGCGCGGATCCCGCCGACCGGGATGGCGAGGCCGCCGGGACCGACGATCACGGCCGGACGCTGCGGCGCGGCCGGAGCGGATGCCGCGGGCGGCCGTCCGTGGTCGACCGGGCCCTCGCTCAGCGCATACATCCAGAAGACGCTGGTCAGCGCCGCTGTGACGATCGCGGTCACGGCCACGAGGAGAAACGGACGCGCCATTCGGGTCCAACGCAACTTATTTCCCACCCGTTCCGTTCGGGGCGGCGATGGCGAGGCGCGGCGAGATCAGGATCGGCTGCTCGGGCTGGATCTACCGGCACTGGCGGGAGCTCTTCTACCCGGCGAAGCTCCCCCAGCGCCTCTGGTACGATCATTATGCGGCGACGTTCGACACGGTCGAGCTCAACACCAGCTTCTATCACCTGCCGAAGGCCGAAAGCTTCACGAAGTGGCGCGACCAGGCTCCGCCGGGCTTCCGCTATGCGGTGAAGGCGCCGCGCTTCATCACCCATATGAAGAAGCTCAAGGATTGCGCCGAGCCGGTCGAGGAGTTCCTGCGGCGCGCCCGCAATCTCGGCGAGGCGATCGGCCCGATCCTCTACCAGCTGCCGCCGCGCTGGGCGTGCAACCCGGCGCGCCTCGAGGAATTCGTCGCCCTCCTTCCGGCCGACCTCGCCCACGTCTTCGAGTTCCGCGAGAAGAGCTGGATGACGGAGGAGGTGCTGGCCTTGCTCGACGCCCGCGGCGTCTCGTTCTGCGCCCACGACATGCCCGGGCTGCAGACCGAACGATGGGCGGCCGGACCCGTCGCCTATGTCCGCTTCCACGGCGGCGTCGGCAAATATTGGGGCCGCTATTCCGACGAGCGCCTGCTCGCCTGGACCGATTGGATCGTCGCCCAGGCGCAGGAGGGGCGCGACGTCTGGTGCTATTTCAACAACGACATAGGCGGCGACGCCATCCACGACGCGCTCACGCTGCGGAGCATGGTCGGCCAGGCTCAGCGGTAAACCCCTCCCCCTCAAGGGGAGGGGACTAGCGCTGCAGCACCTCTTGGAACTCCGCTACCGCTGCCGCTGGACCCTTCTCGTGCCCCCACACCGCGCTGCACACGGCGAGAAAGTCCGCACCCGCCTCCACCAGCACCCGCCCGTTCGCGGGCGTGATCCCGCCGATCGCGACGCAGGGCATCTCGAACAGGCGCGACCACCAGCCGAGAAGGGCCGGGTCGGGCCGGTGCGACGTCTCCTTGGTCGAGGTCGGGAAGAAGGCGCCAAAGGCGACATAATCCGCCCCGGCCTCGCCGGCTTCCATCGCGAGGTGGCGGCTGTCATGACAGCTCACTCCGATCTGGGCGGCCGGGCCGAGCAAGGCGCGGGCCGCGCGCGGATCGCCGTCGCCTTGGCCAAGATGCACGCCGTCGGCGCCGAGCCGCTTCGCCAGCCTCATGTCGTCGTTGACGATGAAGGCGACCTCATGCGCTTCGCAGATGCGCTGCAGAGGCTCGGCCAGCCGTGCGGCCTCGTGCTGGTCCTTGCCTTTCACTCGAAACTGGAAGGCTGCGACCGGCCCGCCCGACAGGGCCGCCTCGAGCCGCGCGGGAAAGTCCCCGCCGACGTCGAGCGGCGAGATCAGGTAGAGCTGGCAGGGCGGCCGCTCGACCGGATCGAACAAGGCCGCGAATTCGGGATCGAGCGGGTCTTCCATCGCTCTAGCGGTTCGCACCGATGCGCGTGCCGCTCAAGCAGCAAAAGAGATCGGGCTTGCGCCCGCGTCCCCACTTTTCCTCGATCTCGTCGAACCCGGCCTGCCGCATCAAGCCCTTTACTTCCTCCACCTCGAACAGCCGAAATCCGTGGCGATGTCCCGGCCATTTGCGCAGCTCCTCGGGCGGCTCGAAGCCCAGGACGAGCCGGCCGCCCGGCGCGGTCACCCGCGCGAGCTCGGCGAAGGCCGCCGCCGGATCGGGCCAGAAATAGAGGCTGTTGAGGCTGACCGCCTTGGAGACGGAGCCGTCGGCGAGCGGCACGCGCTCGGCGGCGGCGAGATGGATCTCGACATCCGGAAAGCGCCTGCGCGCGCGGGCTACCGCTGCGTCCGAAATGTCGATGCCCACCGTCACCGCGCCCGCGCGGATCAAGGCGGCGAGGAGGCCGCCGCCGCCGAAACCGACTTCCAGCACCCGTTCCCCCGGCTGCGGCGCGAGCATCTCCAGCGCGAGCCGCGCCATCGGGGCGCTGATCCTGTCCAGCCATGGGGCGATCAGCCGCTCGCCGACCCACCCGCTCGGCCGGGCGAACTGCCGGGCGAGGAAACGGTGAGGGCCTATGCCGGCACCTTCTCGGTCGAGGCGCGATGGATCTCGTCGATCGCGCTGCCGAGAGCGTCGTCGAACTCCTCGTCGCTCATGCCGTGGCGCAGGTCTTCGAGCAAAGCGCGCGAGAAGCTCGCGATCATGCCCGGATTCCTGGCCAACTCCGCACAGGCTTCCGGCCGGCTGTAGCCGCCGGAGAGCGCGACGACGCGCAGGACCCGCGGATGCTCGACCAGCGGCTGGAACAGGCCGGGCTCGGTAGGGAGCGAGAGCTTCAGCATCACCTGCTCATCGCCCGGCATCGCGTCGAGCGCCTCGCCGAGCTCCTCCAGCAGGATTCGGTCGGCCTCGGCCCGCTCCGGGCTCTTGATGTTGACCTCGGGCTCGATGATCGGGACCAGCCCGGCCGCGAGCACCTGCCCGGCCACCTCGAACTGCTGGCGGACGATGGCGGCGATGCCCTCGCGATCGGCGAGATTGATCACCGAACGCTCCTTGGTGCCGTACATTCCGAGGCTCTTCGCGCGCCTCAGCAGCACGTCCAGCTCGGGCATCGGCTTCATCAGCTGGACCCCGTCCGCCTCGGCTTCGAGCCCCTTGTCAATCTTGATGAAGGGCACGACTCCGCGCTCGATCAGCACTTCGGGCACAGCGCGCCCGTCGACGTCGCCGTCCATCGTCCGCTCGAACAGGATCGCGCCGATGACCTTGTCCCCGCTGAACGCGGGCGAAGTGATGATCCGGGCCCGCATCCGGTGGATGAGGCCGAACATTTCCTCCTCGGTGCTCCAGGCGCCTTCCTCGATGCCGTAGCCCTTCAGCGCCTTTGGGGTGGAGCCGCCGCTCTGGTCGAGCGCCGCGATGAAGCCCCTCCCGTCGCGCATCTTCGCCGTCATTTCCTGCTGGTTCATTCTGTCCTCAATTCTAGCGTTCGGGCACGGGAGCCCAGGGCGGGCCCTTGAGCTCCAGGCCGTTTCCTTCCGGATCGGTGAGATTGATCGACGGGCCGTCGCCGTCGGCCCCGTAGCGCAAGACGATCTCGCTTTCGATGCCGTGGCTGCGCAGCTCGTCGAGGATCGCCTCGCCGTCCCACGGTCGCACGCGGAAGCAGACATGGTCGACGTTGCGACCTTCGCGGCCGGGCGCCGCGCCGCCCATCCGGCCGAGCTTGCCCGCAACCGGTACCAGATCGATCAGCGCGTTGCCGAGGCGAAGCTGATAGAGGCCGATTGCCTCCCGCTGCTTCTCGACGCGCGCGCCGAGCACCTCGGTGTAGAAGCCCATCATCCGCTCGAGGTCGACGACCCGGAGCACGACATGATCGATTCCCTCGATGTTGATCATGCTCGCCCCAGCGCCTTGACGCCGGGCAGCTCCTTGCCCTCCATCCATTCGAGAAAGGCGCCGCCCGCGGTCGAGACGAAGCTGAAGTCCTCCGCGACACCGGCGTGGTTCAGTGCCGCGACCGTGTCGCCGCCTCCGGCCACCGAGACGAGCTGGCCGCTCTGGGTGAGCGCCGCCGCGGTGCGCGCCAGTGCGACCGTGGCGGCATCGAAGGGCGCGGTCTCGAACGCCCCGAGCGGACCGTTCCAGACCAGGGTACGGCAGGTCTTGAGCACGTCGGCCAGCGCCTCGACGGCGGCGGGGCCGACGTCGAGGATCATCTCGTCCGGGGCGACCTCGTGGACGTTGCAGATTCTGAGGCTCGGCGGGTTGGGTGCGAATTCCTTCGCCACCACGACGTCATAGGGCAGGTGCACCGTGCAGCCGGCGCGCTCGGCGGCGTCGAGAATTTCAAGCGCGATGCCGGCAAGGTCGTGCTCGGCGAGCGACTTGCCGACGGCGACGCCGCGCGCGGCGAGGAAGGTGTTCGCCATCCCGCCGCCGATGATCAGATGGTCGACCTTGGCGACGAGGTGGCGCAGCACTTCGAGCTTGGTCGACACCTTGGCGCCGCCGACGACGGCCGCGACCGGGCGTTCCGGAGCGCCCAGCGCCCTTTCGAGCGCCTTCAGCTCCGCCTCCATCGCGCGGCCGGCGAAGGACGGCAGGCGATGGGCAAGGCCCTCGGTCGACGCGTGGGCGCGATGGGCGGCCGAGAAGGCGTCGCTGACATAGAGGTCGCCGAGCCGGGCGAACCGCTCGATCACGGCGGGATCGTTCTTCTCCTCGCCGCCGAAGAAGCGGCTGTTCTCGAGGATCGCGACGTCGCCGGGCTGGAGGGCGCCGGCCGCGTCTTCCTTTTCCCAATCGATGAACCGCACCGCGCGGCCGAGCACCGCCTCGTAGGCCGGCACCACCTGCGCCAGCGAGAATTCGCTGCTCGGCTGGCCCTTGGGCCGCCCGAAATGGGCCAAGAGCAGGACGATCGCGCCCTTGTCGGCGAGCTCGGTGACGGTCGGCAGCGTCGCGCGCAGCCGCGTGTCGTCGCTCACGTCGCCGTCCGCCATCGGCACGTTGAGGTCGACGCGCACCAGCACCCGCTTGCCGCGCACGTCGCCAATGTCGTCGAGGGTGAGAAAGCTAGGCAAATGCTGGCTCCCGGTCCTCCAATACGCGCCCTCGACAAGCTCGGTCGCTACTCAGGATGAGCGGAATTCCACAACCGCTCATCCTGACTAGCCGTTGAGCTTGACGAAACGGCGTATCGAAGGACGTCATGACGTCAGATCAGCCTCGCCATCGCACCTGCAGTATCGACCATGCGGTTCGAGAAGCCCCATTCATTGTCGTACCACGAGACGACGCGGACCAGCCTGCCTTCCAGCACCGCGGTCTCGAGGCTGTCGACGGTCGAGCTGGCCGGATTGTGGTTGAGGTCGATCGAGACCAAGGGCTCGTCGGTATAATCGAGGATGCCCGCGAGCGGGCCGCTGTCGGCGGCGGCCTTGAGCACGCCGTTCACCTCGGCGACGTCGGTGTCGCGGCCCGGCGTAAAGGTGAGGTCGACGAGGCTGACGTTCGGCGTCGGCACGCGCACCGCCGAGCCGTCGAGCTTGCCCTTGAGCTCCGGCAGCACTTCGCCCACGGCGCGGGCGGCCCCGGTGGTAGTCGGGATGATCGACATCCCCGCAGCGCGGGCGCGTCGCTTGTCGGAATGGATCTGGTCGAGGATCTTCTGATCGTTCGTATAAGCGTGAATGGTGGTCATCAGCCCCCGCTCGATGCCGATCGAATCGTTCAGGACCTTGGCGACCGGCGCGAGGCAATTGGTCGTGCACGAGGCGTTGGAGACGATCGTGTGATCGGCGGTGAGCTTGTCGTGATTGACTCCGTAGACGACGGTGAGATCGGCGCCCTTGGCCGGGGCAGAGATCAGGACTTTCTTCGCTCCCGCAGTGAGATGGGCGCCGGCCTTGTCACGGCTCGTGAAGAAGCCCGTGCATTCGAGCGCGAGGTCGATTCCGTTGTCTCCGTGCGGCAGCCTGGCCGGATCCTTCTCGGCGGTGACGTGGATGCGGCGGCCGTCGATGATCAGGTCGTTGCCTTCGGCGCGGACCTCGCCCGGATAGAGGCCGTGGACGCTGTCGCGGCGGAACAGCAAGGCGTTGGATTCCGCATCGGCCAGATCGTTGATCGAGACGAGCTCGAGCCCGCTGTCCTCCTTCTGGAGCAGCGCCCGCGCCACCAGCCGGCCGATGCGGCCGAAGCCGTTGATCGCAACTCTCGTCGCCATGTCATTGATCTCCTTATGATTTCAGCCGGGCTAGGATCTGCGGCACGATCGCTTCGGCGGTAAAGCCGAAGCGCCTGAAGACGTCGTCGCCGGGCCCGGAAGCACCGAAGCGGTCGAGACCGATCGCGAGGCCGCGCGGTCCGACATAGCGCTCCCAGCCGAGCGTCGTGCCGGCCTCGATCGAGACGATCAGAGCGTCCGGCGGGAGGAGGTCGGCGCGATAGCCGGCGTCCTGCGCGTCGAAATGCGACCAGGACGGCATCGAGACGACGTCCGCGCCGATCCCCTGCCCCTCCAGTTCGTCGGCGACGTCGACGGCGAGAGAGACTTCGGACCCGGTCGCAACCAGCACCACCCTCCGCGCCGCTGCAGCGGGGCGGAGGCGATAGGCGCCGCGGGCGCTCAGATTTTCGGTGCGGCCGGTGCGGAGCTGGGGAAGGTTCTGGCGGGTGAGCGCGAGCAGCGACGGCCCGTCGCGCCGTTCCAGCGCCAGCTGCCAGCATTCGGCCGTCTCGACGACGTCGGCGGGGCGGAAGACGGCGAGGTTCGGGATCAGGCGCAGGCTGGTCAGGTGCTCGACCGGCTGGTGGGTGGGCCCGTCCTCGCCGAGCCCGATCGAATCGTGGGTCATCACGAACACGACCGGCGCGCTTTGCAGCGCGGCGAGCCGGATCGCCGGCCGGCAATAGTCCGAGAACACCAGGAAGGTCCCGCCATAAGGAATGACGCCGCCGTGCAAGGCCATGCCGTTCAGCGCCGCCGCCATTCCGAACTCGCGGATGCCGAAATAGATGTATCGGCCGGAATAATCCTCTTTCGTCAGAGGTTTCTGAGCCTTCGTTTTGGTATTGTTGGAACCGGTCAGATCGGCCGAACCGCCGATGGTCTCGGGGACGGTGGCGTTGATCGCTTCGAGCGCCAGCTCGGAGGCCTTCCGGGTCGCCACCGTCTGCGGCTCGGCGGCGAGGCGGTCCAGCCAGGCGTCCAGGCCGAGATCGCCGGGAAGCCGCCCCTCCATGCGACGGACGAACTCCTCGCGGTCCGCGCTCGCGGCCAGCCGTCCCCGCCACGCCTCATGGGCCTTGCCGCCGCGGCCGCCGGCGAGGCGCCAGGCAGCCAGGATCTCGTCCGGAATCTCGAACGGCTCGCTCTCCCAGAGCAATTGCTTCCTCGCCGCGGCCACCTCGTCGGCGCCGAGCGCCGCGCCATGCGTCGCCGAGGTGCCCTGCTTGTTCGGCGCGCCCCAGCCGATGATCGTCCGGCAGTCGATCAGCGACGGCCGCGGATCGGCGACCGCCTCGTCGATGCTGCGGCGTATGTCGTCGAAATCGTGACCATCGCAGGAAATCGTGTGCCAGCCATAAGCCGCGTAGCGCGCCTTGACGTCCTCGGAGGTGGACAGATCGGTGGACCCGTCGATGGTGATCCTGTTGTCGTCCCAGAAGACGATCAGCCGGCCCAGGCCGAGATGTCCCGCCAGCCCCGCCGCTTCGTGGTTGACGCCTTCCATCAGATCGCCGTCGCCGGCGATCACCCAGGTGCGATGGTCGACCAGATCTTCGCCGAACACCGCGTTCAGGTGGCGCTCGGCGATCGCCATGCCGACGGCCATCCCCAACCCCTGTCCGAGCGGGCCCGTCGTCGCTTCGACGCCCGAAAGCATGAAATTCTCGGGATGACCCGCGCAGGGCGAGCCGATCTGGCGGAAATTCCGAATCTCGTCGATCGTCGGATGCTCGTAGCCGGTCAGCCAGAGCAGGGAATAAATCAGCATCGAGCCGTGACCCGCGGAGAGCACGAAGCGATCGCGGTCGTGCCAGGCGGGATCGGCGGCGTCGTATTTCAGATATTCGGTGAAGAGCGTCGTCGCGACGTCGGCCATGCCCATCGGCATTCCGGGATGACCCGAATTGGCCGCCTGCACCGCATCCATCGACAGCGCGCGGATCGCGTTGGCGAGCAGTCTCGGCTGGACGGGCATCGGCTTCCTTCGGCACGGAGCGGCGGACGGTCCGGACGGGTCCGCCCGCCGGTTCCTTTATCGGCGGGGGAGCGGGCGTCAACTGCGGCGCGGGACCGCCTCGGCTTGAGCCGGACCGGCCGCCCGCCTACACCCGGCCGGTGAACGATCCCGCGACCGCTCGGCTCCCCATGCCGCCGCACGCCACCTTCAGCGATATCCTCTCCGATGCCGAGCGGGACGCACTTCTCGCCTGGACCCTCAGGCACGAAGCGGCGCTCAAGCCGGCAACCTTCGTCGGCGGCGTCTACGATCCTGCCAATCGCCTGTCGCGAAGCCTGCCGCGCTCGCTGAACGGACCCTGGCAGGTGCCGCTCCGGCGGCGGGTCGCGGACCTTTTCCCCCAACTGCTCGACGCGGCGAAGACCAGGCCGTTCGAGCTCGCCGAGATTGACCTCAAGCTGGTCGCTTATGGCGACGGCGATTTCATCGCGGCGCACAGCGATACCGTCACCGGCAGCCGTCGCGGCAGCACCGATCGCGTCCTCGCCGCCATCTACTATTTCCACCAGGAGCCGAAGAGCTATTCGGGCGGCGAGCTGCGGCTCTATCCATTCGGCGCGGCGGGTGCGGAAACCGATCCGTTCGTCGCCGTCGAGCCGCAGGCGAACAGCCTGACCGTCTTCCCCGCCTGGGCGATGCATAGCGTCACGCCGGTCTCGGTGCCGTCGCGGCGCTATGAACATTCGCGCTTCGCCGTGAATTGCTGGCTGAACCGGCCCGCCGGCTAGCGAGCCGAAGTCCTTGCCGCGCGGGCGCGGCGTCGATATTCCCGATCCATGTCCGAAGAACGCGCCTTGGCCGCCATCGCCCGGATCGAGCAGGCACTCGCCAGGATCGAGGCCGCTGCCGAGCGGCAGCCCGCCGTTCCCCGGGCCGAGCCGGAGCTGAGGCAGCTGCGCCAGGTCCACGAGGCGCTCCGAGGCCGTGTGGAAGGCGCGATCGCCCAGATCGACCGGCTGCTGGCGACGGCGGAGACTCCCTGATGGCGAGCATCGAGGTCGAGGTCGCGTCCCGCCGCTACACAGTCGCCTGCCGCGACGGTGAGGAAGAGCATCTGCGTGCACTTGCCGCCTTGGTCGACAAGCGCGCCCAGGATGCCGCCACCGCCCTCGGCAGCCTGAGCGAGAGCCGCCAGCTGCTGTTCGCCTCGCTGTTGCTCGCCGACGACCTCAACGACCGCGAAGGGGGCGCCCCCGCGGCCGCCGCGGTGCAGAACGGCGCGGTCGCCGATGCGCTGGAGCGACTCGCCGGGCGGGTCGAATCGCTCGCCGACAGGCTTGAGACCGGGGCCGGCAATCCCTAGATCGGTTCCTGACGGGTACTGCCCGGTACGAGCTTTAGAACATCCCTGGGCGATAAGCATCCTCGGGGGCTATCCCTGGTCGGGCCCTGGCCCGGCACATATGGTCCCCACCTGACGTTACGCGTCAGAGGATATTCGAGAAAACGGCCATGGCGGTCCCGTCACCCTCCCCCTCCGACAAGGCCGGGCTGCGCGCGCAGGCGCTGGAGCGCCGCCGCGCCTGGGCGCGCTCGCTGTCTCCGGAGCTGCGCGCCGAGCTCGAGGGGAGTCTCGCCGAAATCGTCCTGCCGCGCCTGGCCGGAGCGAAGGTCGTCGCCGGCTACCATCCGCTCAGGGACGAGATCAGCCCCTATCCCATTTTGGAGCGGCTGGCCGACGGCCAGCGCGCAGCCCTGCCTTGGTTTCTCGACCGGGACGCACGGATGCTCTGGCGCGAGGCGCCCGCGGTCGAGCCCAGCCCCTGGGGGGTGCTCCAGCCCGCGGCGACGGCCGACGCGCTGGCGCCGGACGTCGTGCTGGTGCCGCTCGTCGCCGCCGATCGAGCCGGCCGGCGCATCGGCCATGGCAAGGGCCATTACGACCGCGCCCTCTCCCACCTTCGCGAAGGCGGGTCCGTCGTCGCGATCGGCCTTGCCTGGGAGGATCAGATCGTCGAAGCCGCCATCGCGGCCGATCCATGGGACGAGCCGCTCGACGCGGTCGCGACGCCGAAGGAATGGATCCAGTGCCGCTAGCCCGCCCCTCCTGGCGCAAGCAGGCCGGCATCGGCCTCATCCTCGCCTTGATCCTGGTCTGGGCGATCCTCGCCGTCACCGCCTTCGACTGGATCGAACCATGGCCCTGGCCGGTCCACGCGCTCTACTTCCTGGTCGTCGGGCTCGTCTGGGTGCTGCCGCTGAAACCGCTGCTGCGCTGGATGGAGACCGGCCGCTGGCGCGCATGATGCGCCCGGATCAGTCGCCCGCCACGAACGTCGCCAGCATCCAGCGTCCGCCACGCCGCGCGAAGATGGCGCGATAATCGATGTCGATGCGCAGCTCCGCTTCGTTCACATAGCCGGTGCGGCCGTCGGCGAGGCGCACCCGGCGCCATCCGCTTTCCGCCTCCTCGCCGCCCGATCCCGCCTCTTCGACGACGTCCCAGGCCAATCGCGCGACCGGATCCACGGCGCGCGAGGGCCGGGCGTGGAGCTCCGCCCCGGGCAGCGCGAGGTAGGACATTCCCACTCCGTCGAATTGAGGCCAGCGCGCGAAAGCGAAAGGCGCGACCATCGTCTCGCCTTCCCGGGCGCAGCCCAGCATCAGCGTTTCGGCGAGTTCCGTCCAGAGGCCGGAGCGGAGCGGATCGGCCAGTCCCCAGTCCGTAAAGAAGTCGGCACGCCCCTCGCCGCCTCCGAACGAGAAATACACATCCTCCGCGACGAGCGGACGAAGCGCTTCGGCGTCGCGCCGCGCGAGCACGTCGAGGAGCTCGGCACGGTAGCGAGCGAAGTCGCGGTCCGCCGCGCATTCGTCGATCGGAGGGATCGTCCTCGCGCGAGCTTCGGCGGCCGGCGGCTGGAGCAAAGCGAGCATGGCTGCGAACGCGAGCATCTTGCCGCCCCGCGGGAAAATGGCGCGAGTGACGGGGCTCGAACCCGCGACCTCCGGCGTGACAGGCCGGCGCTCTAACCAACTGAGCTACACCCGCTTTGGGAAGGCCGCGAGTTAGTTGAGGCCCTTTTGGGTGTCAAGCAAAGCGGCCGCGATTATTCCCGGCGCACGACGCCGTGATGCTCGTCCTGATGCTCGTGGACGAGCGTCCCTTCCTCGAACAGGAAGCCGGCAATGTCCGGCTTTCCGGCGGCGTCGAGCACGGTCTTGAGGATGATCAGCAGGGGCACGGCGAGCAGGGCCCCGGTGGTGCCCCAGACCCACGCCCAGAAGCTGAGCGCGATCAGGATGAGCAACGGGTTGATGGTCAGCCGGTGGCCGATGATCGCCGGCGTCAGCAGGTTCGCCTCGATCAGGTGCAGAGCGACGAAGCTCAAAGCCGGCAGCATCGCATACCAGGGGTCGCTGAACACGATCAGCCCGCCGACGGCGAGCAGCAGCGCCGAGGCGATCGGCCCCAGATAGGGGATGTAGTTGAGCACGGCGACGATCCCGCCCCACATCAGGGGAGTCGGCATTTCCAGGAACCACAGGATCAAAGCGACGGCGAGGCCGAGGCCCATGTTGATGACGGTGATCGTGCCGAGATAGGTCGAGGTCGCGCTCACCACCTGCTGGATCACGCGCGCCGTTGTCATCGCGCCGTCGAAGCTCGCCCGGGTGGTGATCGTCGCCTTGCGCATCCGCGTCCAGCCGGCGAGGAAGAAGAAGATGACGAGGATGGCGAAAAACATCTGGATGACCGCGAACGGCGCCGAGGTGGCGATGATCGCCAGCATAGAATTGGGCGGCTCGACGGTCACGGCCTGAGGCGCGCCGGCGGGCGTCCGGCCGAAGGCGGCGACGATGTCGTCGATGAAGCCCTGGAAATTGGCGTAGACCTCGAACAAAGGCGCAAGCGTCTGGCGGATCTGCCCGATCCGTTCTGGCAGCAGCCGCACCCAGTCGGTGGCGGGCAGCACGATCGAAATGACCGCGATGTTGGCGACCGTGAGGAACAGGAGCACGCATGTGAACGCTGCGAGCACCGAAGGCACCCGCCGCCGCTCGAGCCATTCCAGAGCGGGGACCAGGGCGATCGCGATCACCAGGGCGGCAGTGACCGGCATGAAGAATTCCGCGCCGGCGCGAAGCGCGAACGGCAGAGCGATGGCGAGCCCCGCTCCGGCGATCAGGGTCAGCGAGGCGAGCAGCCGGTCCCGGCGATAGGCGACCTCGGCCGGCTCCGCGTCCATCCCCGCGGGATGTGCCGCTTGCGGCTCGGCTTTTTTCGGCGCGGGCAGGTCGTTCATCGTCCGCCCTCCATGCCGGTTTCGACCGCGGCTGAGAAGAGGCCCGCGCACGAGGTAGTCCCGGGAGGCGTGGTGGGCGCGGCAAGGATTGAACTTGCGACCCCTGCGGTGTGAACACAGTGCTCTACCACTGAGCTACGCGCCCACGCCTCTTGTCCGCGGTTGTGGCCGGTCCGACGGAAAAGGACGCGGGGCGGAGCCCGCGTCGGGCGCCGACATAGTGACGCCGGGTTTGCCTGTCCAGACTCGGAGGGGGACAGTTACTTTCACCCGCGGCGCGCACGGTCGAACGCCGCCGTGATGAAAGTAACTGTCCCCGGCCGCTCAGGCGTTCACCGAATCCTTGAGGACCTTGCCGGCCTTGAACTTGGGCTGGGTCGATTCCCTGATCTGCATCGGCTCGCCGGTGCGGGGGTTGCGGCCGGTCGAGGCCTTGCGCCGTGAGCATGAGAAGGTGCCGAAGCCGACCAGGCGGACCTCGTCGCCGCGCTTCAGCGCCGAGCTGATCGTCTCGAACACCGTTTCGACCGCGCGGGTCGCATCGCCCCTGCTGAACCCGGTCGCGTCGGCGACCTGGCCGATAAGCTCCTGCTTGTTCATCGGTCCCGAACCCCCTCTCATGCCGGAGACTCGCGCGCGCGGCCGGCCCACCTTTAAAGGCCAGGTGGCGCGGACGAGTCAAAAGGAAAGACGCGGATTCCGGGAGAAATCCGCGCCGTTTCGGTCCAATTTCATTGCCGCACCGCAACAAAGTCAGTGACGGATCGCGACTCCCTGGGCTTCCTCGGGGGCGGGCGCAAGCTCCGACGGCGGTACCGCCGCCAGCTCCTCCGCATCGGTCCATTCGATCGGCGCCACCGGCGTCGCCAGCGCATGGGCGAGCACCTCGTCGACATGCTTCACCGGCACGATCTCGAGCGCTTCCCTGATCGGCGCAGGTATGTCTGCGAGATCCTTCTCGTTCTCGGCCGGGATCAGCACCTTGGTGATGCCGCCGCGCAAGGCCGCCAGCAATTTCTCCTTGAGCCCGCCGATCGGCAGCACGCGGCCGCGCAAAGTGACCTCGCCGGTCATGGCGACGTCGCGCTTCACCGGAATGCCGGAGAGGGTCGAGATGATCGCCGTGACCATGCCGACGCCGGCCGACGGGCCGTCCTTGGGAACCGCGCCTTCGGGCAAGTGGACGTGGATGTCCTTGCGGCCGAAAACGCTCGGTTTGACCCCGTAGCTGGGCGAGCGGGCCTTCACGAACGAGAAGGCGGCCTGGATCGATTCCTGCATCACGTCGCCCAGCTTGCCGGTCGTTTTGATCTGGCCCTTGCCGGGGACGGTGACCGCCTCGATGGTGAGCAGCTCGCCGCCCACCTCGGTCCAGGCGAGGCCGGTGACGGCGCCGATCTGGTCCTCCTCCTCGCCGATGCCGTGGCGGAAGCGGCGGGTGCCGGCGAATTCGGCGACGTTGTCGGTCGTGAGTTCGACCTTCTCGGCCTTCCCCTCGAGGATCCGGCGGAGCACCTTGCGCGCGACCTTGGCGATCTCGCGCTCGAGCGTGCGCACGCCGGCCTCGCGCGTATAGTGGCGGATGAGCGTGCGGATGCCGTCTTCGGCGAAGACGAGCTCGCCCTCCTTGAGGCCGTGCGCCTCGATCTGCTTTTCGATCAGGTGCCGCCTGGCGATCTCGACCTTCTCGTCCTCGGTATAGCCTTCGAGCCGGATGATCTCCATCCGGTCGAGCAGAGGCTGGGGCATGTCCATCGTGTTCGCCGTGGTGACGAACATGACGTCCGAAAGGTCGTAGTCGATCTCGAGATAATGGTCCTGGAAGCGGCTGTTCTGCTCGGGATCGAGCACCTCGAGCAGCGCGGAGGCGGGATCGCCGCGGAAATCCTGGCCGAGCTTGTCGATCTCGTCGAGTAGGAACAAAGGGTTCGAAGTCCCCGCTTTCTTGAGATTGGCGACGATCTTGCCGGGCAGCGAGCCGATATAGGTTCGCCGGTGGCCGCGTATCTCGGCCTCGTCGCGGACGCCGCCCAGCGACTGGCGGACGAACTCGCGCCCCGTCGCCCGGGCGATCGAGCGGCCGAGCGAGGTCTTGCCGACGCCAGGCGGCCCGACCAGGCAAAGGATCGGCCCCTTCAGCTTGTTGGTCCGCGCCTGCACGGCGAGATATTCGACGATCCGCTCCTTGACCTTGTCCAGGCCGTAATGGTCCTCGTCGAGGATCGCCTGTGCCTCGGCGATGTCCTTCTTGACTTTGGACTTCTTGCCCCAGGGCAGGCCGAGCAGCACGTCGAGATAGTTGCGGCTGACCGTCGCCTCGGCCGACATCGGGGCCATCGCGCGCAGCTTCTTCAATTCGCCTTGCGCCTTCGACCGCGCCTCCTTGGAAAGCTTGGTCCGCTCGATCTTCTTGGCGAGCTCGGCGAGCTCGTCGCCCTCCCCTTCCTCGCCTTCGTTGCCGAGCTCGCGCTGGATCGCCTTCAATTGCTCGTTGAGATAATATTCGCGCTGGGTCTTCTCCATCTGGCGCTTGACCCGCGAGCGGATCTTCTTCTCGACCTGGAGCACGCCCAATTCGCCCTCCATGAAGGCGAACACCATCTCGAGCCGCTTCACCGGGTCGAGCTCGGCCAGCAGGGCCTGCTTGTCGGCGACCTTGATGTTGATGTTGGCCGCGACCGCGTCGGCGAGCTTCGAAGGTTCCTCGATCTGCCCGAGCTGGACCGCGGTCTCGGCAGGGAGGCGCTTGTTGAGCTTGGAATAATTCTCGAACTGCTCGACCACCGAACGCATCAGCGCGGAGATTTCGGCCCCCTCGGGATCGGCGCTCTCGATGTCGTCGACTTCGGCCACGAGATGCCCGCCATCCTCGCGCATCGCCGCCAGCGAGGCGCGGCGCTGGCCCTCGACGAGGACGCGCACGGTTCCGTCCGGCAGCTTCAGGAGCTGCAGGACGGTGGCGACGACGCCGAGATCGTAGAGCGCCTCGCGGTCCGGATCGTCCTCGGCCGGATCGAGCTGGGAGACCAGGAAGATCTCCTTGTCCGCGGCCATCGCCGTCGCCAGCGCCGCGACCGATTTGTCGCGGCCGACGAACAGCGGCACGATCATTTGCGGGAAGACGACGATGTCGCGAAGGGGAAGGACCGGAAGGGTCTGGGTCATGGATACTCCACTCGGCCGTAAGGCTCTGTTGCTTGGATCCTATATGGGCGCGGGCGCCGGTCCGATCAATCGCCGCGCCGACGGGATCAGCCGAGCCGGGCGACGCGCAGGTGGAGCGGCATGACGACCCGCCGCCGGCCCTCCCCCCACAGCGCCTCCACCACGCTCAACGCCGCTTCGATCCTGCCGCCTCCTCCCGCCGCCGCAAGGTCGCGCAGCGCCGACCAGCTTTCCATATAGGCGCGCGCCTCCTCGAAGCTCCATTCGAGATGGATGGCGAAGGCGCCGAGCCTGATTTCCTCACCGGGAAAGCCTAGCGACCGGTAGCCGTCCCAGAGCAGCCGGTTCTGCGGAGCCCAATGGCCGGCAAGCGGCGGCAGCAGCCGTTCGTTGATCGCCCCGTCGATCTCCGGCGATACGTACATCCAGTCGTAGCCGAACGCCGCCAGCACGCCGCCCGGCTTCAGCACGCGAGCCGCTTCTGCGTAAAAGCGATCGAGATCGAACCAGTGCATCGCCTGCGCCGCCACGACGAGGTCGACCGAAGCGTCCGCGAGCGAGGATTTCTCGGCTTGCTCCACCCGATAAGCGACGCGCTCGTGCTCCCGGGCCTCGGCGATCTGCCGCTCGCTCGGATCGGTTGCGTGCACATGGTCGAAATGCCGCGCCAGCCCGACCGCGGCCTGCCCGCTCCCGGTGCCGCAGTCCCACGCAAGCTCCCGGCCGGGGGCAAGCGCCGCCAAGGCGTGGAACAGATGCGCTGGATAGCCCGGCCGTCCTTGGCGGTAGGCGTCGGCAAACCCGGAAAACCTGTCCACGAAGCTGTCGCCGGGCCCGGACGCGCGCTGTCCCTGCAACCCAGGAGTCAACCGCGCCAATTGATCCGGCCCAGGTAGGTGCCGGCGGCGCGACCGCCGCGGCCGTCGGAGGCGGGGATGAATATCGCCCGCCGCATCACGATCTCGCAGGTGCGCAAGTCCAAAGCCGGCGAATTGCTCGATACGACGACGCTGCAGGAAGTGGGCCGCCCCTCCGCAGAAACTTGGACGCTATATTCCACGATGCCCCCCTGGCGCAGGCGTATCGCTTCCAGCGGATAGTCGTCGTTGGTGAACCAGCCCGGGTAATGGAATTGCAGCGGCCCGCCGGGCGGGACAGGGCGGGAGAGGGTGCTTCCACTGTGCCAGCGAAATGCGATGCGGCCGCTGCTGAATAGCGGACCAGGAAGCCGGGCGCGCTCCAGCAGGATGCGGCACGCGGCTCCGTCCAGACGCGGCTCGCCGCTCGATTCGACCGTGTTGCAGTCGACAACCTCGCCGGCTGGACCGCGACGAACGACGTGCAGAGATGCCCAGCCTTCTTCACGCGGCCCCACGCCGTCGGGATAATCGGCCAGGCCGACCGAGACCGTCGGTTCCGACACCTGCGCGGCAGCAGGCGATACCAGGAAAGGGAGGAGGACGAGCAGCCGGATCCGAAGCTGGGCCGGGGGCCGGCGCATCGCCTCAGGCCGCGCTTTCGCCCTTCTTCTCGGCGTAGACGCGGACCGGCTCCTTGCGGCCTTCGACCACATCCCGGTCGATCATCACCTCGTCGACGCCGTCCATCCCCGGCAGGTCGAACATCGTGTCGAGAAGGATGTTCTCGAGGATCGAGCGGAGGCCGCGGGCGCCGGTCTTGCGCTCGATCGCCTTCTTGGCGATCGCGACCAGGGCATCGTCGGTGAAGCTCAGCTTCACGTCCTCCATGTCGAACAGCTTTTGATACTGCTTGACCAGGGCGTTCTTCGGCTCCCGGAGGATCTTGACGAGCGCGTCGATGTCGAGGTCCTCGAGCGTCGCGATCACCGGCAGGCGGCCGACGAACTCGGGGATCAGGCCGAACTTCAGGAGATCCTCGGGTTCGGTCTGGCGGAGCACTTCGCCGGTGCGGCGCTCGTCGGGCGCGGCGACGTAGGCGCCGAAGCCGATCGACTTGCCCTGCAGGCGGTCGGCGATGATCCGCTCGAGGCCGGAAAAGGCGCCCCCGCAGATGAACAATATGTTGGTCGTGTCGACCTGGAGGAATTCCTGCTGGGGATGCTTGCGCCCGCCTTGCGGCGGCACCGAGGCGGTGGTGCCCTCCATCAGCTTCAGAAGCGCCTGCTGGACCCCCTCGCCCGAGACGTCGCGGGTGATCGAGGGATTGTCGGACTTGCGGCTGATCTTGTCGATCTCGTCGATATAGACGATGCCGCGCTGCGCCCGCTCGACATTGTAGTCCGAGGACTGGAGCAGCTTGAGGATGATGTTCTCGACGTCCTCGCCGACATAGCCGGCCTCGGTCAAAGTCGTTGCATCGGCCATGGTGAACGGCACGTCGAGGATCCGCGCCAGCGTCTGGGCCAGCAGCGTCTTCCCGCAGCCGGTCGGCCCGACCAGCAGGATGTTCGACTTGGCGAGCTCCACGTCCGCGCCCTTGGCGCCGTGGGCGAGGCGCTTGTAATGGTTGTGGACCGCGACCGAGAGCACGCGCTTGGCGTGGCTCTGGCCGATCACATAATCGTCGAGCACCTTGCAGATTTCGAGCGGCGTCGGCACCCCGTCCCGGGTTTTGACGAGGGAGGACTTGGTCTCCTCGCGGATGATGTCGTTGCAAAGCTCGACGCACTCGTCGCAGATGAACACGGTGGGGCCGGCGATGAGTTTGCGGACCTCGTGCTGCGACTTGCCGCAGAAGGAGCAATAGAGGGTGCTCTTGGAGTCGCCGCCGGAAAGCTTCGTCATTCGTACAACCTTTTCAGGCGCTTCCCGCCTGCCTCATCACGCGCCGCCCGCATCCTGACGGCAAATTAGCACGATCACAATGGCCTAAACGTTAAGCCCGCTCGCGAACGCGTCGCCGACGTTCAGGGTCACACCGGAAAACCGCGCCGCCTCAACTATCTAGGATGCCCCGCCCGCTTCCGCCAGAGGCGCCCGCGCGGCGATGGTGACTCCATCCCAGCTCATATCCTGGCACTGGCCGCGGGGATCGCGGCTCATCGCCATCGCCCTTGGAATCGCCTGGGCCAGCGCCTGGCGCCCCCTCGCGATCGCGCCGGCATCGACCGCTATCCGCAGGGCGACGCCGCCGCGCCAGCCGATGCCGACCGCGTCCAGAGGCAGCCCCGAGGCCGCCGCCCTCAGCAGGTCCTCGACCGGCACGCGGAGGGAATTGCCGGGTTCGACCGCGTCGCGCGCGATGCTTCCATCGGCGAGAGTGAGCGCGACGTCGCCAAGGCGAAGCTCGAACGCGCGAATCCGCAGGTGCCGCGAGCTCCGGAACCTCAGCGAAATCACCACCACCGCCCAATCCGCCCACTGCTCCATCAGGATGCCTGCGCCGTGAGGTCCTTCGGCGCTCCACCGCCAGTGGTTCTGGACGGCACGGACGGAGCCGTCCGCCTCCAGAATCAGGGTGCTGGAGCCGACCACGTCGCCGTCGCGGATTTCGCTCGTGCACGACCAGACCGGCGGTTCTCCCCCACTCGGCTCCGGCCGCCCCATCGCGCAGCCGGCCAGCGAGGCGAGGAGCCCGACCGCACAGGCAAGCGTCGTCGATCGCTTCGTCACCGGAAGCGCGCCGAGACGACGTGGAGTGCGACCGCGTCGCAACAGGAAGGTCCGCCCCTCAGCTCGACCGGGGTCATGACCACCAAAGGGGGTCGCGGACCCGTCGCGCACCCGAAGAGCGGCAGCGCCGTCGCGATGAGAGTCGCCCGCATGCGGATGACGCTAGCGCGCTCCGGCGCAGGCGATCAACATCGGTCTCCAATTCGCCGCTGGAGTCCCCGCGGCGCAGGCTCTAGCTTCGCCGCAACGGGGGAGCGGATGGCGAAAAAAGGCGGGGGAAAGGCGAAGGCAGGCGGCACCGTCGAGGTCGCCGCGGCGGCGGCGGCGCCCCAGCCGGCGGCGCCGGCGCCGGGCGACACGAAGATCAGTGCCTCGCGAGGCCTCGCCGGCTGGCTCGATCGGACGCGGTGCAGCCTCGCTTTCACCTCCTACCAGACCGGGCAATTGTTCCTGGTCGGGCGGCTGCCGGAGGGGAAGATCAGCTTCCACCAGCAGAATTACGTGCGCGCCATGGGCATCCACGCGACCCCGCAACGCCTCTATCTCGGTTCGCTGTTCCAGATCTGGCGGCTGGAGAACGTGCTCGCGCCGCACGAACGCGCAAACGAGCATTTCGACCGGCTGTACGTGCCGCGCAACGCCCAGACCATTGGCGATATCGACGTCCACGAGCTCTCGGTCGACCGCGCCGGCCGGGTCGTCTTCGTCAACACCAAATATAGCTGCCTGGCGACGATGAGCGTCACCCACGGCTTCCGGCCGATCTGGAAGCCGCCGTTCATCTCGCGCCTCGCCGCCGAGGACCGCTGCCACCTCAATGGCCTGGCGATGAGGGACGGCGTCCCGGCCTACGCGACCGCGGTCAGCCGCTCCGACCTGCTGAACGGATGGCGGGACCGGCGCCACGAAGGCGGCGTCCTGATCGAGGTCGCGACCGACCGGATCGTCACCGATCAGCTGTCGATGCCGCACAGCCCGCGCATCGCCGAAGACGGGGTCTGGCTGCTCGATTCGGGGCGCGGCATGCTGGCGCGGGTCGATCCGGAGAGCGGGGCGAAGGAGGATGTCGCTTTCTGTCCCGGCTTCCTGCGCGGGCTTTCGCTCCACGGCGGCTATGCGATCGTAACGGTCTCGAAGCCGCGCGACGGGGCCTTCTCCGGGCTGGCGCTGCAGGACGAGCTGGCGCGCCGCGACGGCGAGCCCTGGTGCGGAATCTGCATCGTCGACCGGCGCAGCGGCGACATCGTCGAATGGATCCGCTTCGGCGGCGAGATCAGGGAGCTGTTCGACGTCGCCGTGATCCCCGACGTGGCCTGCCCGATGGCGCTCGGAATCGCCTCGCCCGACATCCAGAGCATGATCTCGTTCGAGCCGGAATTCGCCCCGCTCGCCCCCGCCTGAGGCTCAGTCCAGCCGGGCATGGGCGAACCAGGCGACGCGGATCTGGCGGCCTTCGGGCGTGTAGCCGACCAGGCCCATGCGCGTCTGCGGCCAGAAGGGCTGGCGCGCGCGCTCGGCGAGGTCCGGGCTTTCGATCACGGCGCCGAGGCCGAGCACCCTCTCCTCCGGATGCTCCTGCGACCAGCGCTCGATCAGCTCGCGGCTGAACAGCAAAAGATCGAAGCCGAGACGGCTGCGGCGGTGCTCCGGGTCGACCGCACCGCGCAGCATCGCGAACCGCCCGCGCAGCGCCTCGATCCGCCCGAGCGCCGCGGTGGTGACGCCGACCAGCCGGTCGCCGCGATAGGCGGCGGCGGCGAGCTCCCGCGCCCGCTCCTCGGGCAGGATGCCAGCCGGAAGGATCCGGGTCCGTTCCCAAAAGGCGATTGCGTCGCGCGCGATTTCCGCATCGCCCAGCCGCCAGGCGGGCCGCAGATCGAAATCGGGGCCCGCGGCCTCCTCCGCGGCGACGGCGCCGTCCGGCAGCAGCCGGCTGAGCAGGCTCGGCTTCCGCTTCAAAAGCGCAGCCGCAGCCCTGCTCTCGCCATCCGGCCGTCGGTCTCGCCGCCGAAGTCGAGCTCGCCGCGCACGAAGGCCTCGATCGAGCCGGTGCGGTAGGTGAGGCCTGCGCTGGCGCGTGCGTAGGTGCCCGGCGCCTGCTGCTCGAGCGCCAGCGTCGACCCGAAAGTGAAGTCGTTGCGGCCATCCCCTTCGAACTCGTCGATCCCCTGGATGCCGATGAAGGGCGAGAGCGTCCCCGTCCCCGCCGGCAGGTCGCCGCCGACGCGCAGCCCGAGCGCGCCGCGCAGGCTGGTCGCGTCCTCGAACGAGACGGTGGCGCCGCCGCTGGTGAAGTCGTCGATGCTGGTGTCGGTCCAGGTCAGCGAGACCGACGGCTCGGCCCACATCCGCCCGAAGGGGAAGCGGAAGCCGGCTTGCCCGCGTATGCCGATCGCAGTCGCGTCGAACTCGGTGGCGAGGCCCGGGCCCGGATCGGTCTCGGCGTCGATCCAGTCGACCTTGGCGAGCAAATTGGCGAAGAAGCTCCCCGCGCCGATCTCAGCATAGGCGCCCGCGTTCATTGTCTCAAACTCGAGCGTGTCGAACGAGGTCTCGAAGGCCGCTTCGGAACGGCCGATGCCGAACGTGATTCCGAAGATCACCGGCCCCGTCTGGTGGTCGATGCCGCCCTGGACGCCCTGGTAATCCTGCTCGTAGCTGACGTCGAAGACGGTGCCCGCGAAGGTCTGGCTCGCCTCGCGGTCGCGCTCGCCGCCCAGGATCTGCACCCAGCCGCCGAGCCGGCCGCCCGCCATCAGCTCGCTCGCGCCGTTCGTGCCGCCCTGGTTGCCGCCGCCCCGCGCGGCGTCGAGCTGGGCGGCGACGGCGTCGGCGCTGCGGTACCAGAGGTCGGTGAACATCTCGCCGAACAGAGCGGTCTCGAACACCGGCTGGTTGGCCGAGTTGAACAGCAGGAAATCGAAATTGGCGGCGTCGAAGACCAGCCCCGAGGTGACGTACGCGTTGCTGGTCGTGGCCTGTCCGCCGGCGAGGCTGAACGCGCTCGACTGCGTCCCCGCGGCCGCGTCGACGAGCAGGATCCCGGTCGAGCCGAAGCCGCCCTGGCTCTGGCCGATCGCGGTCGCCTCGATCGCGGTCGTGCCGGTCGCAAGGCCGGTGACGAGCACGTCTGCGGTCTGGGCATTGAAGTCGACGTCGATCGCCAGCCGCGCCCCGGTCTGGCCGTTATAGGTACCGCCGATGGTCAGCCGGTCGCCCGCGGCGCCGTCGTTCATCTCGATCCGGCCGGTCGAGTTGAACGTATCGACGCCGGTCAGGACCGCAGCGCCGTTCACCGAGCGGGTGACGCCGCTGTTGTTGAAGATATCGGCGCCGCCGCCGAACAGGCTGGTGCCGATCGCGTCGAACGTGCCGGCATTGTTGATCCGGTCCGCGCCCTCGGTGAGGTCGACGCGGCCGCGCAGGGTGCCGCCCGAGACGATGCCGATCGTGGCCGGCCCGCCGTCGGCCTGGACCGTGAAGGCCTGGCTCGAGCGCGTGAGACCGCGGATCGTGACGCTGCTCGCCGCGGCCGAATTGATCACGATGGCGTTGGAGCCGGCGCCGCTGACGTTGACCGCGTTGGCGTCGATCGTCACCGGCCCGTCCTGGGTGGTCGCGGTGATGCCGTCGGCGTCGGCGCCCGTTGTGGTGACGGTGCCGGTGCTGGTGATGGCGATCGTGCCGCGATTGGCGATGATCGCATCGGCATTGCTGCCCGACGTGGTGACGTTGCCGCTGGTGATCGACAGGTCGCCGGACGTCACGAACGCGATGATGCCGACGCTGTCCGTCCCGGACGTGGTGACGTTTGCGCTGGTCACGGTGGCGTCGACCGCGGCCGAAGCGAAGAGCGCCCGCGAGCTATTGCCGACGGTCGTGATCGAACCGCTGTTGACCACCACCGATCCGGTTTCCTCCTCGAAGCCGGCCTGGGCCTGCAGGCCCGGCGAGCTGGCGCCGTTCGTCGTGATGGATGTGCTGGTGACGCTGACGTCGCCAGTCGCCGAAGTCGCGTTGATTCCGGGCGCGTTCAGGCCGCTGGTCACGACGCTGCCGCTGGTGACGAGGACGTCCCCGTCGCCGCGGGTCAGCGCGACGATGGCGCGGTTGGTCGTGTTCGGTGCCGTGCCGCCGCCGATCGTTACGCTCTGGCTCGTCACGGTGACGGTGCCCGTGTCGGACTGCGCGATAATGCCTTCGGAAATGGTGGCGCCCTGGGTGGTGACGGTTCCGCTGGTGATCACCACGTCGCCGCTGTTCGTGGCGGTGAAGATGCCGCGGCTGCGGTTCCCCGTCGTCTCGGCGAGCGTGCTGGTGATGGTGACGTCGCCGTTCGGAGCCCAGGCGTGGATCGCGGTGCTGTCGTCGCCGGCGGTCCGCACGGTGCCCGAGGCGATCGTGATCGAGCCGGGGCCGGGGTCGTTGAGATCGACCTGAGCGTAGATTCCGTCGCTGTCGGTTCCGGCGGTCGTGACGGACGTGCTCTGGATATGGATGTCGCCGTCGAAGGTCAGCGCCTCGATGCCGCGCGCGTCGGCGCCGGAGGTCGTCACCGTGCCGCTGGTGATGCTGATGTCGGGCGGCACCGCGACCGGGGCGACCGCGGCAGGCTGCGCCGGCGGCGCGATCGCCTCCTCTTCTTCCTCGTCGGGAAGCTCCGGCACGGTCGAGCCGGGGCCTGTCTGGGCGAAGATGCCGGTCGCGCCGCTGCCGAGCGTCGTCACCGTACCGCTTGTGATGTTGATCGCACCCGCGTTCGTCGTCGTCCGGATGCCGAGCGACCCCGTCCCTTCCGTCCTGACGTTGGTGCTGGTGAGGGTGATCGAGCCGTCATTGGCCTGCAGCTCGATGCCGTGCGAGCCGCCATAGGGAACGTCCTCGCTGTTGCCCCTGGTGGTGACGGATCCGCTCGTGACGATGATGTTGCCGTCGTAGAAATTGTAGGCGTAGATTCCGGCGCTGCGATGGCCCGTCGTCGAGACGGTCGTGCTGGCGATCCTGATCTCCTCGTCGCCGACCGCGACGATGCCGTCGCCATTGTCGCCGAGCGTGGTCACCGAGCCGGACGTGATGTCGATCGCGGCATCGTTATAGGCGTTGACCTTGATGCCCCGCGAATCCCGCCCGGCGGTGGAGACTGCCCCGCTTTCGATCGTGACGCCGCCGTTCCAGGATGCCGCCTCGATCCCTATCGCGCGCTGGCCGGTCGTGGTGACGCTGGTCGAATCGATCGAAACCGTGCCCCGGCTGTCGGCGTCGATTCCGGTTGCGAAGAAGGCGTTGGTGACGACCGTCCCGCTGGTGATGTCGATGTCGCCGCCGGTATAATATTCGCCGGACGCGTTGATGCCGGCGCCGCTGCCGGTAACCGTGACCGCGCCGCTGTCGATCGTGATGTTGCCGCTCTGCGTGATCGCGAACACGCCGACGCCGTGGCCGACCGAGACGCTGCCGCTGTCGATGACGATGTTGCCGGTGTCGGTCTCGACGATGATGCCGTGGCTGAAGAGGCCGCCGGTGGTCGTCACCGATCCGCTCTCGACGGTCACGTTGCCGGAAACGCTCTCGGCGTCGATGCCTTCGCCGTCGGCGGTGGTGACCGTGCCGCTGGTGATGTCGATCGCGCCGCTCGTGCTCTCGGCGAAGATTCCGATCGCCTCGCTGCCGCTGGTGGAGACGGTGGTGCTGTCGATGGTGATCGAGCCGGTGGTCGAGTTCGCCTCGATGCCGTGGGCGTTGCCGAACAGGATGTTGGGCTGCTGGAGGATCGTGTCGCCGGTCGTCGTCGCCGAGCCGCTGGTGATGGCGATGGCCCCGTCCCGTTCGCTGTACGCGGAGATGCCGGCGCTGCGGTCGCCCTGGGTCGAGACGGACGTGCTCGTAATGGTGATGTCGCTGGTGCCGATGGCCTCGATGCCGTCCGAGTTCTCCCCGACCGTCGTCATCGTGCCCGACTCGATAACGATGTCGCCTTCGCCGAAATTATATTTGCCCGGCGCTATTTGCTGACCCTCGATGTAGGCGGAAATGCCGCGTGCGTCGTCGCCCTGGGTCGAGACGCTGTCGCTGAGGATGGTGATGTCGTTCTGAGGCGCCGACGCGACGATGCCGGACGCGCCGTCGCCGGTCGTCGCGACCGTGCCGCTGTCGACGTGGATCGAGGCGCCCGGCGGCGTCTCGTCGGGAAAGAGGATGACAGTCGCGTCGATGCCGACCGCGTTCTCGCCCTGGGTGGTGACGCTGTCGCTGATCACCCGGACTTCGCCGTAGACGCCGGCCGCGAGGATGCCCCGCGCGCCGTCGCCGCTGGTCGCGACCGTGCCCGAATCGACGATCACGCCTTCGTGCTGGCCGAAGGCGGAGATGCCGACGCTGCCCTCGCCGGTGGTGGTGACCGAATTGGTCGTCACCCGCGTCGGGTCGATCGCCCCCGAGGGATCGCCGGAGAGGATGAAGTCGCCCTCCTCGGCGCGCACGCCGTAGGAGAAGTCGCCGGTGGTCGAAATGGTGTCGCCGGAGACGGTGACGCTGCCGCGTCCGCTGGCGATGACCGCGTCCGAATTGATTCCGGTGGTGCTGACGTCGTCGACGGCGACCGAAACCGTGCCGTCGACCGAGACGACGTCGACCCCGTCATGGTTGGCGGCGTTGGTGTTGACCTGCGTGTCGGTACCGGCCTGGAGGACGAGGTCGACCCCGGCCGTGCTCGAGCCGATCTCGACGCCGTTGGGATTGGTCGGCGTGCCGTTGTTGGTGACCCGGACGCCCGGCTGCAGCACCACGGTGAGGTCGGCGACCAGGCCGGTCGGCGGGTCGTAGTCGATGCCGTTCGGATAGGGGTTGCCCGCGGGCGTGCAGGTGACCGTGCCGCCGCCCGGCGGGGGCGCTCCGCACTCGCTCTGCGCCATCGCGGCGGTCGGCGAGACCACGGCATAAGCGGCGAGGCTGGTGCCGAAAAGGAGGACAGCGCGGCGCAAGGCGAAAGCGGACGTACCGACTGCGTGGACGGGCATCGAAATCCCCCTGAATATGACCGTTCAACAGTCGAATCGCCGAAACGCAAAAGGCGTCGAATCTCGAACCTAGCCGAAGTCCTGCGGGGTGGCGAGTCTCGGTGCGGGACACCATTGGCGCGTCGAATCCGCCCTGCTATGCAATGATTTGCGCGCAAATCGGGGCACGAATAGATGGAAAGAAAGATCCTGATCATGGGGCTGCCGGGTTCCGGCAAGTCGACGCTGGCGCGGGTGCTCGCGCCGCGCCTCGGCGCCGTCCATTACGACGCCGACGAGGTGCGCGCGAACGTCAATCGCGACCTCGGCTTCTCCATGGAGGACCGCATCGAGCAGGCGCGGCGGATGGGCTGGCTGTGCGACCGGGTGGTCGAGGCCGGCGGCTTCGCGATCGCGGATTTCGTCTGCCCGACCGAAGCGACGCGCGCCGCCTTCGGCCCGGCCTTCACCGTCTGGGTCGACCGGATCAGCGAAGGCCGGTTCGAGGACACCAACCGGATGTTCGAGCCGCCCGCGGAGCCCGACATCCGCGTCACCGCCGAGGGCGCACCGGAATATTGGGCCGAACGGATCGCCGACCGGGTGATGCCGACCTTCGACGGCAAGAAGCCGACCGCCTTGTTCGTCGGCCGCTACCAGCCCTTCCACGACGGCCACCGCAACCTCATCCTCGAGGGCCTGCGCCGCGTCGGCCAGGTCTGCGTGGCGGTGCGCGACACCGGCGGCACCGGCGACAAGGACCCGTTCCGGTTCGAATATGTGAAGGCGCGGATCGAGGGCGCGCTCAAGGACCATGTCGGCCGCTTCGTGGTCGTGCCGTTGCCCAACGTCACGGCGATCTTCTACGGCCGCGACGTCGGCTACGCGGTCGAGCGCATCGATCTCGACGAGGCGGTCACGGGCATCTCGGCCACCGACATAAGAAGCCGCATGGGGCTGTAGGGGACATTCACGCGGCGCTGGCGGCGCGGGCGGCTTCCTCGTCGGCGGGAGCGGGACGCTTCTCGAACACCTCGTCGACCAGGCCGAAGCCCTTCGCCTCCTCGGCGCTGAAGAACTTGTCGCGCTCGACGTTGCGCTCGATCTCCTCGATCGGCTGGCCGGTATATTGCGCCATCAGCTCGTTCATCCGGTGGCGGATGCGGAGGATCTCCTTGGCCTGGATCTCGATGTCGGAGGCCATGCCCTGGGCGCCGCCCGAGGGCTGGTGGATCATGATCCGAGCGTTCGACAAAGCGACCCTCAGGCCCGGCTCCCCGGCGCAGAGCAGGAAGGCGCCCATCGACGCGGCCTGGCCGATGCACACCGTGCCGACGCGCGGACGGATATATTGCATCGTGTCGTGGATCGCCATTCCCGCCGTCACCACCCCGCCCGGCGAGTTGATGTACATGTAGATGTCTTTCTTGGGATTCTCGCTCTCGAGATAGAGCAATTGGGCGGTGATCAGGGTCGCCATATGGTCCTCGACGGGCCCGGTCACGAACACGATCCGCTCCCGCAGCAGCCGCGAATAGATGTCGAAGCTGCGCTCGCCGCGGTTCGACTGCTCGATGACGATGGGAACGAGGCCGGAGACGATGTCGCGATGGTCGGGCATAAGGAGCGGGTCCTGGGATGGTGTTGGCTGTCCGGCCTACATCGGAGGATCGGTGGGGAGGTTCAAGCCCCGCGCGCCGCCGCGCTCAGGTCTCCCCTTCGACCTTCGGGGCTTGGTTGGTGTAGACCGGCGTCTCGGGCGCGCGCATGTAGGACAATGTCACTACGGTGGCGAGCGCCAGCCCTGCCTCCCAGCTGACGAAGGCGAGGCCCGCCGCCGCCACCATCAGGCCGGTCGTCCAGTAATAATGATGGGTGATGCGGTCGACATAGGATTGCTCCAGCCGGTCGTCGACGTCGTTGGTGGCGCAGCCGGTCTTCCACTTGATCAGCCAGGTGACGGCCGTGGCGGCCAGCGCGCAGGTGAGGAAGAGCGCGGCCTCGCCCCGGGTCGCGGGGTCCTCGATATGCTCGGCGAAGGCGCGGATCGGAAAGGCGATGAAGCCGATGGCGATCAGGAACAGGATCGTCGCCAGCAGGAAATGGTGGCCGGTGGTGCGGTAGATCGCCCCCGAGAAATGGTGACGGGTCCAGTAGATGCCGATCACCAGCGCCGACAGAGCGTAGCCGAGATAGAAGGGCCACAGCTCGAGCAGGCGCGCCGCGAAGCCGGGGCCGGGCTCCGGGAATCGGAGGTCCAGCACAGGCAGCGTGAAGGCGATCGCGAACACCGCGTCGGCGAAGATCTCCATCCGCTGGGTGCCGCGCACGGCGCCTTCGCCCGGATGCTCGTCGAGCCGCGGCGCCTGCTCGGGGTCGTTTCTCTTACTCATCTCGGCCTCCAGGCTGAAAGGGACTGTCCCTCTGTCGCATTCGCGTCCTAAATCGCACGGTCCCTCTTGACAAATGTACCTGTTTCGTTCTATAACTTCGAATGAGCAGCAAAGCATCGCCCGGCGCCGGCGACACGGCGTCCTTCGTCCCGGATTTCGATCCGGTTCCCGTGCGGCCCCGGCACGACGGCTGGACCCCGGCGCGCCAGGTCGCCTTCATCCGCGCCCTCGCCGAATGCGGCTGCGTCCGCGAGGCCTGCCGGCGGGTCGGCATGTCGGCCGAGAGCGCCTACGAGCTTGCCCGGCGCCCCGACGCGCAGAGCTTCCGCGCCGCCTGGGAGGTCGCGCTCGACAATGCCGTGCGCCGCGTCGGCGACAACGCCTTCTCCCGCGCGCTCAACGGCGTCGAGATCCCGCATTTCTACAAGGGCGAGCTGATCGGCACCCACCGCCGCTACGACGAGCGGCTGACCATGTTCATCCTGCGCTACCGGGACCCGATCCGCTACGGCAAGCATCTCGACCGGATGGGCGTCGCCGGACTCCGCGAGGACAGGGCGCTCGACCTCGCCGACGCGCTCGCCTGGGTCCGTTCCGACGCCGAGCGCGAGGCCGCCGGCCTGCCGCGCAGCGTCCACACCGATCTCGGCGCCGCCAACGACGACGAGGACCGGCCGCCTCGCTCGCGCCAGCACATCTATGACTTCGCGCCGACCCCCGCCGACCCACACGGGGACGGCGAAGTCGATCCGCTCGCCGACGAGGACGAGGACGAGGAAGAGCTGAACGAGGAGGAGGCCGCCTGGGCCACGGTCCGCGCGACCGCCCTCGCCCGCGCCGAACAGGACGGCCGCACCGAGGCCGAGATCGACGACATGATCGCCTTCGCCAGGCGCCGCTCGGCGCGGGGCGCCCCGCCCGGCGAGGCTCCCAGCGGTCCGCAAGACCAGTCTCCCCATCGGAGAACACCGCCCGATGACGCGTTGGCCGAGCCCCCTCCGCCCCCCGACGTAGCGCGAGCTTCGTCAACTTCGGAGCCGCCCGACGGGCGCGACGATCCGCCGCCGATGGGCGGGCTGTGGAGATGAGCAGTCGAGCCGAAGCGCGGCGGTTCAGCCGGCCGGTGCGCCCCGCCAGCAGAAGAGCAGGATGGCGACGTCGACGGCGAGCGCGGCCGAAAGGGTCGCATCGGGGCCGGGGACGCCGAGACGGAGCGCGGCCATCGCCGCGGGCATCGCCTCCGCCGCGAAGGCGACGAACAGCATCGCGGCGGCCGCGATCAGGCCGCGGGCGAGGGTGAGGCCGGTCGGCGCCGGGCGTGCGGTCTCGGAAGACAGGGTCTGCATCATCGGCTTCCTCCTTCCTTCCGCATATGCGCGGCGGGTAGCCCGGAGGTTAAGCCCGACCTGCGGGTTTTGCGGTGTCGCCCGCGCCCTCCGCGGCCGGCGTCAGCGCCTTTCGAGACTGGGGTCGTCCGGCGGCAGCACGCTCGGCTCGCCGCCGACGATCACCGGCCGCTCCCGCCCGTCCGGTCCGGCGCTCCAGGTCACGCGGCTCGCATAGAGGCAGCGCTTCAGCGGCCCCTCCCCGCGTTCGGGATCGCGGTTCCAGCCGTGGAAGAAGACGAAAGTGCGGCCGCCCCGGTCGAGGATCGCCTGGTGGCCGGGGCCGATCAGCGCGGTCTCGGCGTGGGACCAGAGGATCGGATTCTCCCCCGGATCGCTGCACGGCCCGCGGGGGCTGGCGCAGCGCAGATAGCCGACCGCATAATTGCGATTGCCGAAATAGTTGCCGGTGAAGAACAGGAAATAGGCCGAGCCGCGGCGCACCATGGTCGGCGCCTCGACCACGCGCCATTCCCAATCGTCCTCGCGGCCCGGCGAATCGTTGCTGGCGACGAGCCGCGTCGGCGGGCCCAATGCGGCGAGGCCGTCGGGCGAGAGCCCCTGCACCCAGATCGCCGAGCCGGGACCGCAGCAGTTCGAATCCTCCTTGTAATAGAGGTACAGCGGGGCGCCCTCGCCACCGTCGCGGAATGCGTGGGCGTCGATCGTGCCGGAGGCGAACTCGGCGCAGGCGAGAGGCGTGCCGACGCCCTGGAACGGCCCCTCCGGCCGGTCGGAGACTGCCGCGCCGAGGCAGTGGCGCTGAAGGACGCGCGGCCCCTCGGGCGGAGTCTCGGTCCGGGTCAAGGCGTTGTGGCGGGCGTTGAAATAGAGGACGTAGCGGCCGCCCACCATCATCGCCTCCGGCGCCCAGACCTGCGGGTGCGAGCGGTCGACCCAGGCCGGCAGACTAGCGGCCGGCAGCACTTCGGCCGGAGCGCTCCAGCGGCGCAGGTCGCGCGAGCGCGCCATCTGCACGTTGCGGCCGGCGACCCCGGTCCCATAAGCATGATAGGCGCCGGCGAAGCGCGCGACGAACGGGTCGGGGAAGTCTTCGTCGAGGATCAGCCGCGGCCCGTTGCCGCCGCTCCCTGCGGGGCAGCTCCGCACAGCCTGCGCGGCCTGCGCGGCCTCGCCGATGACGGCGAGCGCGAGCGCGAGCAAAGCGGCGGCGCGGGTGGTTCGGGTCGGACGCATGGGCACCTCTCCCGCCGACCGATAGCCGTTTTTCGCCGCCGCGCGAAAGCCGGCGCTTCAGCCGCTCGGATGGAAGAAATCGTAGATGCCGCGCGCCATCGTCTTCGAGATGCCCGGCGCCTTCTCCAGGTCCTCCAGCGCCGCGCCCTTCACCGCGCGCGCGGTACCGAAATGCATCAGCAGCGCCCGCTTCCGGCTCGGGCCGATGCCGGGAACCTCGTCGAGCGGGCTCGAGACCATGTTCTTCGCCCTTTTCTGGCGATGCGCGCCGATCGCGAAGCGATGCGCCTCGTCGCGCAGCCGCTGCAGGTAGAAGAGCACGGGCGAATTGGGGGGCAGCTGGAAGTCGCGGCCGCTGGGGAGATGGAAGGTCTCGCGCCCTGCGTTGCGGTCGGGCCCCTTGGAAATCGCCACCACCGGCACGTCGTGAATTCCGGCATCTTCCAGCGTTTCCACCACCGCCGAGAGCTGCCCCTTGCCGCCGTCGATCAGCAGCAGATCGGGCCAGTCGCCCCGGCTCCGGTCCGGATCCTCCTTCTCGAGCCGGGCGAAGCGGCGCGACAGCATTTCGCGCATCATCGCGAAATCGTCGCCCGGCGCCGTCTCCGGCCGCTTGATGTTGAACTTCCGGTAGGCGTTCCTGCGCAGCCCCTCGGGGCCCGCGACGATCATCGCGCCGACCGCGCTGGTGCCCATCACATGGCTGTTGTCGTAGACCTCGATCCGCCCGGGCGGCTCGGGCAGCTCGAACGCCTCGGTGAGCGCGCGCAGGGTCCGGGCCTGGGTGCTGGTCTCGGCAAGATGCCGGTCGAGCTCCTCCTCGGCGTTGCGCTTCGCCTGCGCGATCATCCGCACCTGGTCGCCGCGCCGCGGAACGCGGATCGTCACCTTGCGCCCGGCCCGCTCGGACAGCGCCTCGCAGAGCAGCTCCTGCTCGGGAACCTCGCGGTCGAGCAGCACCATGCGAGGCGGCGGCACCTCCTCGTAGAATTGCATCAGGAAGGCGGCGAGCACCTCCGCCTCGGGGACGTCGTTCGTGTGGGCCGGGAAGAAGCTCCTGTGCCCCCAATTGTTGCCGCCGCGGATGAAGAAGGCCTGGATGCACATCGTCCCCGCCTTGCAGGCCAAAGCGAAGATGTCGGCGTCCCCCAGCCCCTCGGCGGCGATGGTCTGGGTGCCCTGGATGAAGGTCAGAGCGCGCAGCCGGTCGCGCAGCAAGGCGGCGATCTCGAAGTCCATCGCCTCGGCCGCCTGCTGCATCTGGCCGGCGAGCTTCTGCTGCACCTTGGTCGACTTGCCGGCGAGGAAGTCCTTCGCGTCGCCGACCAGCTCGGCATAATCGGCCTTCGAGATGCGCTCGACGCAGGGCGCCGAGCAGCGGCGGATCTGGTAGAGCAGGCAGGGCCGCTTGCGGGTGGCGAAGAAGCTGTCGGTGCAGCTCCTCAGGAGGAACAATTTCTGCAGCGCATTGAGGGTGCGCGTCACCGAGCCGGCGCTGGCGAAGGGCCCGTAATATTGCCCCTTGTGGCGCCGCGCGCCGCGATGCTTGCGCACCTGCGGGAAATCATGGTCCTCGCGCAGCAGGATGAAGGGGAAGCTTTTGTCGTCGCGCAGCAGGACGTTGTAGGGCGGCCGGTAGCGCTTGATCAGCTGCGCCTCGAGCAGCAGGGCCTCGGCCTCGGTATTGGTGGTGACGATCTGCATCGAGCGGGTCTGCGCGACCATACGCTGCAGCCGCTTCGACAGCCGCGCCACCTGGGTGTAGTTCGCCACCCGGTTCCGGAGCGAACGCGCCTTGCCGACATAGAGCACGTCCGCTTTGGCATCGAGCATCCGGTAGACTCCGGGCCGGACCGGCAGCGTCTTCACCACCCCCCGGATCGCCGCCACCCCCGCCTCGATGTCGGGCAGGTCGGACCCGCGCACCGTGTAGGCGGATCTCTCCTCGCTGAAGCGGTCGGTGGGGGGGTCGGTCACGCGGCGGATTTAGGGATGCGCGCCGCGGCTGGCCAGCATCGCCGTTCACTCCAGCTCGAAGCTGACCGTCAGGCTGATTCCGAGCGCCTGCTCGCCCAGCACGATGTTGGTGTCGGCCGAGGCGCGCGATTCGCCGTAGCCGGCGCCGATTCCGCCGTGGAAGACCTGCCCCGCTTCGCTGATCGCCAGGATCCGCGCCACCCGCATGCCGAGCGGCCGCGCATAGAGTTCGGCGCGGGCGCGGGCGACGGCGAGGGCGCGGGTCCGGGCCTCGTCGAGGGCGGCTTCGGCGGAGCTGACCTGGAAGGTCGGGCCGTTGATCTCGTTCGCGCCCGCCGTGACCAGGGCATCGAGGATGCGGCCGGCATTGGCGGCGTCGCGGAAGCGCACCATGAGGGTGTGACCGGCGCGATAGCCGAGGAATTCGGGCACGGTCTCGCGGCTGTGGCGATACTGGGCGTTGAGCTGCACCGCGCTGGTCTGGATGTCGCGGTCGGCGATCCCCGCGCGGCGCAGGGCCGCACGCAGCGTCTCCATCTTCGCCGCATTGGCGCGGATCGCCTCGGTCGCGGTCGGCGCCTGGGTGCTGATGCCGGCATTGATCAGGACGATGTCGGGCTCGCGCGTGACCTGGCCGGTCGCGACGACGTCGAGCCGGGTGCCGCTTATGGGCCGCACTTGCACCGTCTGGGCGAAAAGGGGCGCCGCCAGCGACAGCAAAGCCGCGCTTAATATTGTCCGTGCTATCATCTGCCTGTCCTCTGCTGGGGGACGGCGATGGTGCGCCGCTGCGGGCCTCGCGGCAACCGCGGCGAAGTGCGCGCGGATCTGCTAGGGTGCGGCCATGGCCGATGCAGACGATTTCCGGCGGATCGCCCTTTCCTTCGCGGGCGCGGAGGAGCTGGCGCATATGGGGCACCCGGATTTCCGCGTGAACGGCCGCATCTTCGCAACCTTGGGCGGTCCCGACCCAGCCTATGGGATGGTCGCGCTGATGCCGGCGCAGCAGGCGGATTTCATGACGCTGGCGCCGGACGCGTTCAGGCCCGCCGCCGGCGCCTGGGGCCGGCGCGGGAGCACGCTGGTGAGGCTCGATCGGCTGGGCGAGGATCTACTCGAGGCGGCACTGGTCGCGGCTTGGCGCCGGCGGGTACCGAGCGAGGCGCCACGAGCCTGAACTTGGGACTCGACAAAGGTTTGGCTTCTACAGGATAGTCGTTTCGGGAGGGAACCGACGTGGCGGAAGCAAGTGCTGCGACATCGTTCGGCCGGATCGCCATCTTCGTCTTGGCGATCGAATGGATCGTGTTCGGCTCAATGCACTTTTCGGCGCATCAGGACACGGTTGAGCAGGTGCCGGACATCTTCGGCGCGTGGAAGGGCGATATCGTCGTCGTCACCGGGATCTGGGAGGTTGCGACCGGAATTCTCATCCTGATTCCCGAGCTCCGGAAGTGGGCTGCGTGGAGTTCACTGGCGCTGCTGGTCGTCTTGTTCCCGGCGATGTACAAGATCCTCGCCAATCCTGACGCATTCCCGGTGCTGTTCCGCGTCGCCCTGATGCCGAACAACATCTTTCTTGCGATCTGCTCGGTCTACCTCATCCGCAACCCTGCTTTGACGTCGACCGTGCGGACCGTGAACGAGGCGGCGGGCGCGCGCACACCGATCGACTGGCGGGCAAGGCCAGTCACGCTGATCGTTCCGGCGCTCCTCTTGGCTGCAAACTGCGCCGGCTTTCTCGCGATCGCCGTCGGCCCGCCGGGTTCGTTCGGAACGGGCGCGCTCTGGGCGATGGCCTGCATCGCCAGCGGCGCCTTGATCGGCTTCCTCTTCGGTGTGCCGCGGATCAATCCCAACGCCGAGATCAAGGGCGAGTTCGTTCACAATCAGAATATCGAGGCAGTCTCCGACTGGCTGACGAAGATCCTGATCGGAGTCGGGCTGGTGAACTTCGCCGCGATCGGTGCCTTCGTTTCACGGCTGGCGGACCAGCTCTCCGCCGGCCTCGGCACGCACAAATCCTTCGCGACCGGACTCATCGTGTATTTCTTCGTGGTTGGAATCATACAGGGCTACATCCTGACCCGGATGTTCCTGGGCGATCAGTTTCGGATCGACCAGGAAAAAGCGCGTCGCCGGGCGCAGGGGCGGTCGGCCCCGGCGCAATAAGGCGGTCGAAGCAGCGGCGGCGACGTGGCTGGCCGGCCTGGTTAGGCGAACAGGAGCCTCAACTCGCCCGGCCGAGCCCGGCGATGGTTTCGTCGATCATCGCGCGGTCGGCTTCGGCGTCGAGGCGGTCGCGGATCAGGCGCTCGGCGGCGGCGGCGGCGGCGTCGACGGCTTTCGCGCGCACCTCGGCGAGCGCGGTCCGCTCGGCGGCGGCGATGCGGTCCTCGGCCAGGTGGGTGCGGCGCTCGATCAGGCGCGCCGCGTCGGCCTCGGCCTGAACGCGGATCGCCTCCGCCTCGTGGCGGGCGCGCTCGAGCAGGGTGGCGGCGTCGGCCTCGGCGCTCGCCTGCTTCGCCTCATATTCGGCGCGCAGCGCCTCCGCTTCGGCGCGCAGCCGCTTCGCCTCGTCGAGCTGCTCGCGGATGCCGGCGATCTTGCGGTCGAGCGCCGCGCCGATCACCGACGGCACGCGCTTCCAGATCAGGATCGCGAACACCATGACCATCGCCAGAGCGATCCAGGCCGGCGCGTCGAGCCCGAAGGCGGTCGGCGTCGGATGATGCTCCGGGGCCCCCTGGTGGGCGTCGGTGGCGTGGGTCTCGGGATGCGCCGCCGGCGCGTCGGGCGCGGGGCTCGGATGCTCAGCCATTGCTCGCCCTCACGGCCGCGGCCGCTTCCTGCTCGGTGACCGCGATGCCCGCCAGACGCTGCGCCATGTCGCGCGCCGCCTCTGCGGCGACCCGCTGCAGGGCGCCGAGCGCCTCGCGCCGCGCGGCGGCGATGCGCGCCTCGGCCGCCTCGATGCTTGCCGCGGTCTCGGCATTGGCCGCCTGCATGCGCTGCTCGGTGACCCGCGCGCTCTCGGCCTTGGCCGCCGCGGCGAGCTTCAGCGCCTCGGCCCGGCTCGCGTCCAGCCGGGCGCGCCAGGCCGCCTCGATCGAGTCGGCGGCCTCCCGCGCGGCCTGCGCCTGAGCGATGTCGTCGGCGATCTGGCGGTCGCGCGATTCCACCGTCGACTGGATCTTCGGCAGCATCGCGCGGCCGATCCCGAAATAGATCAGGCCGAGCACCAGCAGCAGCCAGAAGAACTGCGAGAAGGCGACGTCCGCGAGCTGGTTGATCTGGGGCATGGAATTCCCTCGATGGGGACAGTTGCCGGCAACTGTCCCCGCTTACGCCTTAGCGGGCGTAGAGGATGATCATCGCCACGGCGAAGGCGATCAGGCCGAGCAGCTCGGCGGCCGCGAAGCCGATGAACAGGCGGCCCTGCTGGCTGTCGGCGGCGGCCGGGTTGCGGATCGCGCTCTCGAGGAACGAGCCGAAGACGTTGCCGACGCCGACGGCGGCAGCGCCGACGCCGATCGCGGCGAGGCCTGCGCCGATAACCTGGGCGGATGCGAGGTCCATGATATTCTCCTTTGTGAAACGCTTGAAAAGACTGGGTGAAAGCTCAGTGAAGGTTGACCGCGTCGTTGATGTAGAGCGAGGTCAAGAGGGCGAAGACATAGGCCTGGATTGCGCACACCAGCAGCTCCAGCGCCATCACGCCCATGATGAAGACGAAGGACAGCACGCTGACCAGCGGCCCGGCGACGCCGCCCGCATTGATCCCGCTGACCACGAACGAGCCGAACACCTCGACCAGGATGTGGCCGGCGATCATCGCCACGAACAGCCGCAAAGCGAGGCTGAACGGGCGCACCATGAACGACAGCAATTCGATCAGGAAGATGAGCGGGAGCAGGACCTTGGGCGTGCCGTGCGGGATGAACAAGGAGAAGAAGTGGAAGCCGTGCTTCCAGAATCCGACGATCAGCACGATCGAGAAGCTGATGATCGCCATCACGCCGGTGACGGTGAACTGGCTGGTGACGGTGAAGGGATGGGCGCCCGCGAGCGCGAACGGCATCAGCCCGATCAGGTTCGCGACCAGGATGAACATGAAGATGGTGAACACCCAGGGGACGTAGCGGCGCCCCTCCGGGCCGACCGTGGTGGCGAGCATCGAGGTGACGAACCCGGTCACCCCCTCGACCGCGACCTGCCAGCGGCCGGGCACCAGCTGCCGTTTCATCCCGCCGAGCATGAACAGCCAGATGAGGCCGAGCACGATCAGCATCCACAAAGCGCTGTTGGTGAAGGCGAACGGACTCCCGAGATCGCCCGCCAGCGGCGCGATCTGGAACTGATGCATGGGATCGATTCTGCTTTCGGCGGCCACTCTTCAAACTTCCCCGAGCCTATTGCGGGCTCTGCTTCGAAATCTTCCAAACTTCCCACATGGCGACGCCGAACCCGACGAACAGCATCGCCACCCAGATTGCCCGCGTCCCCGCCATGCGGTCGATCGCATAGCCGATCAGGGCGCTCCCCAACGGGTAGCTGATCAGGACCGAGAGAATCCGCATTCCCTGGGCCTGCCCCCTCCCCTGCCTGGTGCCGGGAAGGTGGGTGCGCGCCGCCTCGTCCGCCTTCGCCCGCCGGATCCGCTCGTCGAGCGAGGCCAGGCGTGCATCGGGGGGAGACTGGTCGTCCTGCCGGGGATCGCTTTCCGCCATGCCGTTCTTCCATGTGCGGCCGCGGCTCGAAAAAGCGCGGGCCGACGGGGCGTGGGACATGCCGGCGAACGAACCCGCCAAGGCGCGGTTCCTTTAGAAACGGGGTCCGGGCAAGTCAACAGCGCTGCTGCTGCACTGCGGCATGGGCAGGGACAGTCACTTTCACGCGCGGCGCCGTCAGCCGATGACCGCCGTGATAAAAGTAACTGTCCCCTCCTACCGGCAGTAGACGGGCCGGGGCACCGGCTCGGTCCCCTCGCGGCGGCGCCAGACATTGTCCGGGAGGAGATAATATTGGCCCGGCCCGACCCTGGTGGCGAGAATCTCGCAGGCGGCGGCGACGCCGACCTCCTCGACGCGGGCGCGGCGCAGGCCGGCGAGCTCGGTATAATGGGCGCGGCGGCGGATGTTGACCGCGTCCATCTCGGCGCGGATGCGCGGCGGCGCGGAGCCGACCAGGCCGAGATAGCCGTCATATCGCTCGCCGACGAGGCCGGTGGCGCGCAGCTCCGAAGCGGTTTCCTGCAGCGCCGCGGACGCGGCGCCCGCGACGGCAAGCAGGAAAAAGGCGGCGACGAGCGCGGCGCGTCTCATCAATAGTCCCGCTGCTCGCGCTGGATGAGATCGCGCGCGTCCTGCTGGAGCCGCACCACCACTTCCTGGCGGATGTTGATGTTGAGATTGACCTCGATCGGGCGGTCGGGCGCCGAGACCTGGACGCAGGCGCCGAGCAGCACCGAGGCGGTCGCGCCCGCCGCGAGCATCGAGGCCCGCGCCGCGGCTCCAGGCTCCCTTCTGTTCATCGTCGCGATCATTGCGGGACCTCGCTTTCCTGGTTCTGAATGGTGGTGACGGTGGTGGGAAGACCCTGCAGCGCCTCGGGCAGCACCGGCTGGATGAGGATCGACGGGTCCTTCATGTCGCGGGTGATGCCGATCACGGCGCGCAGCGGGCCGCGAATCGAGATGTTGAAGCGGAACGGAATCCTCGCAAGCTGCCGCACGATAAAGTTCTGGCGGTTGGCGGCGCTGAGCCCTTCGAGCCGGATCCGGCTCAGAAACTCGCCCGCGAGCGCGCCGTCGAGCCTGATCTCGAGCCGGCTGTAGCGCATCGCACGCAGTGCATCGAAGGCCAGCCGCGCCGCCGCCGGCATGTTCGCCCGGTTGACGATTCCGGCGTAGGACAGCGTGCCGCCGCCCGGCCGCGCCTCGAGCCGGCCGCCGGCGATGCGGGCGCCGCGCACGTCGAACTGCATCGGCAGCACGCCGTCGAAGATGCCGGTGAGGTCGATGGCGGTGAGCCCCGCCTGGTCCATGAACTGCGCCGCCTGGAGTCCCACCACCTGGAAGGTGAGGTAGCGCGTCTCCGGCTTGGAGAAATCGAGGAGGGTCGGCTGGAGCAGCAGCTCGCCGCCGGCGAACGGCCACTGGCCCCCTTCGATCTGGACCTGGCTGCCGGGGCGCAGCTGATAGCGGATCGTGCCGTTGGAGACGTCGATGCCGGCGCGGATCATGGCGATCTGCGCGACCTGGCCGGGCGCGCTTTCGAGCCTGAGCAGGTCGGTGAAGCGGATGGTCGTCGTCAGCCCCTCGACCGGGCCAAAGGCGGCCGCGAAGTTCGCGCCTTGGGTCGAGAAGGTTCCGGTGCTGGTGGTCGAGCCCGGGCGCCAGGCGATCTCGCCGCGACCGGCGAGCGTCGCTTCGACGAGGGCGATGACGCCGACGGTGAGTCGGGTGAGATGTTCGGGCTGGAGCGCGTCGGGCGCGAAGCGGATGCCGGGGACGTCCAGCAAGGCGCGGCCGGCGCCGGTTCCGAGATCGTGATCGATGGTGGCGTGAAGGATTCGGGTGCCGCTCGCCGGGTGCTTCGTCCAGCCGGTAGCGTGGATCCGGTTGCGGGCGAGGGTCAGGCGGAAATCGTCGCTTACTACGGGATTGAACCGTGCGGGATCGCGCTCGTCCGAGACCAGGATCCGCCCCTCGAGCGCGAGATCGCCCCCGCGCACCTGCCACCGCCCGGCCCCTTCGTCGACGTGGAGCGGCACCGCCGCGATCCTCGCGGAAAGGCCGGCAAAGGCCCCGGAAACGTAGCCCCGGGCGAAGCGGCCACCGAGCTCGGCAGCCCGGAAATGGTGCACGTTCGGATTGCGCCCGAGCCTGACGGCGACGTCGCGCGCAGCGAATTCGGACCCGGCGAGGCTGAACCGCACGGCGCCTGCCTCGACCGCGATCGGTGTCCGGCCGAGCATGCCCGAGAGTCGCGCGCCCCGCAGCTCGCCGCCGAGCTGGACGGAGCCGCCGGGGGCTTTCCAGACGAGGGCGCGGCCGGTCGGGCAGAGCGGCAGGCGCGAGGGGCCGAGCACCAGGCCCTGATATTGGAAGCGGCGGAAGCTCGCGGGCATGCACGTCTCGCCGAACGCGAAGCCGCCGCCGGCGAGGCGGCCGCTTATCGGCACCGCAAGCCCCGCGACACGGCCGCCGCGGAACGGCCCGCTGATCACCGCGACGGTGTCGATTCGGGTGGTGCCGTCGGGCGCTGCGGTGAAGCGGACCTCGCCGAGTGCCAGCTGCGATCCTCCTGCCGCCATTGGAGCGATCCTCCCGACCCCCTGGATCGCCCCTCCGGGCCGCGCCTGGCGCAGGGTGAAGCGGGCCGCGGGGAAGCCGCCGCCGCCGAGCGTGAAATCGCCGTCGGTGCGCAAGGCGTTGCTCGGCCAGCTGAACGTGATGCCGCTGCCCGCGACGGCGCGCAGGCGGGCGCCGCTTCCCGCGGTCACATCGAGGTCGGCGAAACGGACGTCGCCGCGGCCGCCGCGATGGGCGACGTGCAGCCGGGCGCGTGCGTCGGCCCCGCTCTCGCCGGCGCGGATGAGCGCATCGGCGAGTTGCCGCCCGATCGGTCCGGCCGGGGTCCCCTGCGCCGAGCGCAACGCGGCCGCGACGGGCCGCAGCGGTCCTCTCAGGGTCAGCCCGCGCAGCCTGATGTCCCCGGTGAGCGCGACATTGCCGTGGCGCGGCGACAAGGCGTAGGTCCCGGTCACACGGCTCGCCGCGGCGCGGAACGAGGCGACCGCGGCGGGCCCCGAGGCGAGATCGATCTCGCCGCGCATGTCCCGTATGTTGCCCTCGAAGGTGAGATTGGCGCGCAGCGCGGCAAGGCGGTGCGGACCGGCCTGCATCCCGGCCGCCTCGACCCGGCTGCGGCCGGTCCAGCTGTCGAACGCCTGGGCAAGCGTCACGTCGACATCGAAGCGCGGCCGCGTCAGCGCGAAATCGTCCTCGCACCGGACGCGCTCGATCAGCACCGGGCCCCGGAAGGTGGGCCGCAAGCGGTCGACGGAGACCGCGACGGCGGCGCGCGGCGCCGTGACGAGGCATTCGCGGAAGCGCAGCGAACGTCCCACCGCCGCCATATAGCCGCGAAAGCCGTCCGAGAGATTGCCGCGGCCCTGCAGGCCGATGCCGACCGGACCGGCGGGCGTGTCGAGCCGGATCGCCGCGTCGGCGACGTCGATGCGCTGGTCCGGCAGCCGGAACGGCAGCCCGCTCGGCGGCGGCAGCAGGCGGTCCACCTGGCCGAGGCTGACCCGGCCGTCCACGATCCGGCCGCGCATCCTGACTCCGCGGGCGGTGATCAGCGCCACTTTCGGGCGCCTGAAGCCGCCCCAGCTCAGCTCGACCTCGACCCAGCGCGCGGTCAGGTCCGGCGCCCGGGGATCGCCGATGACCAGATTCTCCAGTCGCTGCCGGCGGAAGCCGATCCTTTTCACCTGATAGGTCGCATCGACGCCGCGCCGGGCAAGCTCGCGGTCGATGAAGTCGGCGGCGATCGTGAAGCGCAGCAGCCAGGCGATCAGCAAGGCGAGAAGGAGGAGGAGCAGCACAGCGCCCAGCACAAGCGGCCATCGCCGCCGCCGTCGGCGCTCCACCTCAACCGTCTCCGTTTCGTCCACTCGCTCCACCCACACGCGGCCGCCGCCGGCGTGCCTCGGGCTCAACCCGGCGGCGCGCCTAGCGTTCCGCCGCCGTCATGACATCGGGCGGCCCGGGTTTGCCTAAGAGCGGCTGCGCGCTTAATCCAGCCTGATGGAGGCAGAGGTCCAGGACGGCGCCGGCCACCGCGCCCGGCTGCGCAAGCGACTGTTCGAAGGCGGGCCGGACGCGTTGCTCGAGCATGAGCTGGTCGAATATCTGCTCGCCACGGCGATCCCGCGGCGCGACACCAAAAAGATCGCCAAGCGCCTGATCCGCGAGTTCGGCGGCTTCGGCCGCCTGCTCACCGCCGATGCCGAGGCGATCATGCGCGTCGGCGACATCAGCGAAACCGCGGCGGCGGCGATCAAGATCGCGCAGGCGACGGCGGTGCGCCTGCTCGAATCGAAGGCCGAGGAACAGCCGGTGCTGGCGAGCTGGCAGGCTCTGCTCGATTATCTACGCGCCGACATGGCCTTCCGCCCGGTCGAGCGCGTGCGCGTCCTTTTCCTCAATGCGAAGAACATGCTGATCCGCAACGAGCCGATGTCCGAAGGCTCGGTCGACGAGGCGGCGGTCTATGTCCGCGAGGTCGTCGCGCGCGCGCTCGAATATCAGGCGACGGCGATCATCCTCGTTCACAACCACCCGAGCGGCGACCCGCAGCCGAGCCAGCAGGACATCCGCCTCACCCGCGACATCGCCGACGCGCTGCGGCCGCTCAGGATCGCGGTCCACGACCACGTCATCATCGGCGACAAGGGCCACAGCTCGATGCGCGCGGCGGGGCTGATCTAGACCTTCGTCAGCGGCAGACGGCGTCGGCGATCGCGGCGTTCGGCGAGCCCGCCGGAATCGGTTCGACCAGCCGCTCGGCCGGCGCGACCTCGACGCTCGCGACCACGCTGCCGTCGCTGCGCAGGTGCGCGACCGACAGGAGATCGGACGTCCTCGCCCGGCAGTCGTAACGAAAGCGCGCCTCGAGGATCTTGGTGCCGTCGGACCGCTCCTCGGCAAGCAGGGTCCGGCTGAGCAGGGTTACGATGTCCGCATCGCGGCGGACCGAGGTCCGGTCGAAGGTGATCGGCCCGAGGGCGTGCTCGTAGACCTGGACCCAGTCCGGCGCCGCCGGCGGCTGGGCCGTCGCGGGCTGAAGCCCGGCCGTCAAACCGAGCAGCACCGCCGCCGTCGCACGCATAGCTGGTCTCACTGACGCCTCCCCGATGAATCGCGTCAACCTAAGCAATCCTGAGGACGAGTGCCAGCGTCGTCCACGCACGCCGCAATGGCGCAGTCCTGCGCGCCGCAAATGTCGACTCCCTTCCTCATTGTTCGTAGGAGCGCGCCATGATCGCCCGCTATTCCCGTCCCCCGATGACCGCGATCTGGGAGGCGGAGACCAAGTACCGCATCTGGTTCGAAATCGAGGCGCACGCCCTCGATGCGATGGCTGAGCTCGGCAGCGTGCCCAGGGCGGCCGCGGACGCCGTCCGGGACTGGTGGGCCGCGGGCCCTGCGATCGACGTCGAGCGCATCGATGCGATCGAGAGCGTCGTCAGGCACGACGTCATCGCCTTCCTGACCTGGGTCGCCGAGCAGGTCGGACCCGAGGCGCGCTTTCTCCACCAGGGCATGACCAGCTCCGACGTGCTCGACACCTGCCTCGCCGTGCAGCTGAGCCGCGCCGCTTCTATCCTGATCGAGGATGTCGACGCCCTGCTCGAAGTGCTCGAGCGGCGCGCGCGCGAGCACAAGCTGACCCCGACCATCGGCCGCAGCCACGGCATCCACGCCGAGCCGGTCACCTTCGGGCTCAAGCTCGCTCACGCTCATGCCGAGTTCGCCCGCGCCCGTGCCCGGCTCGTCGCGGCGCGCGAGGAGATCGCGACCTGCGCCATATCGGGCGCGGTCGGCACTTTCGCCAATGTCGATCCGCGCGTGGAGGCGCATGTCGCCGCCCGGCTCGGCCTGCGCGTCGAGCCTGTATCGACCCAGGTGATCCCGCGCGACCGCCATGCGATGTTCTTCGCCACGCTCGGCGTCGTCGCCTCGTCGGTCGAGCGGCTCGCGACCGAGATCCGGCATCTCCAGCGGACCGAGGTGCTGGAAGCCGAGGAATATTTCGCGCCGGGGCAGAAGGGCTCCTCGGCGATGCCGCACAAGCGCAATCCCGTGCTGACCGAGAATCTGACCGGGCTCGCGCGCATGGTCCGCGCCTGCGTGACGCCGGCGCTCGAGAACGTGGCCCTGTGGCACGAGCGCGACATCAGCCATTCTTCGGTCGAGCGCTACATCGCCCCCGACGCGACCGTGACCCTCGACTTCGCCCTCGCCCGGCTCACCGGCGTCGTCGACAAGCTCGTCGTCTACCCGGAGCGCATGCAGAAGAATCTCGACCTGATGGGCGGCCTGGTCCACTCGCAGCGGGTCCTGCTCGCTTTGACCCAGGCCGGCGCCAGCCGCGAGGATTCGTACCGCCTCGTCCAGCGCAACGCGATGAAGGTCTGGGAAAGCGGTGGGGCGCTGTCGCTGATGGAGCTTCTCAAGGAAGATGAGGAAGTCGCCGCTCTCCTGTCACCCGCCCAGATCGAAGCGAGCTTCGACCTCGAGCATCACCTGAAGCACGTCGAGACCATCTTCGAGCGCGTCTTCGGCCGCTGAGTCGACGCCGCCCCGAAGCGAGTGCATCATCGCTCGCGGAGGGCGGCGCTCATGACATCATTCCGGAAACGGCAGGTCGGCGTGGCTGCCGGGATGGCGGGCGGGCTCGCCTTCACCCTCGTCGCCCTCTTCTGGCCGGAACTCCCAAACGTGCCATCGGGGTCGGACGGGAAGATCTCGCTCTGGCTCGGCTGCGCGACGGTTGCCGGCTTTTTCCTGCTCGTCTCGATCGCGCGCCTCGCCGGCCACCGCTTCTTCACGCCGGAGGACATCGACGGCGGCGGCATGAGCGGCAACACGCCGCGGGCGGCCCTGCTCCAGTCTCTCATCCAGAACACGCTCGAACAGACCCTGCTCGCGACCATCGCCTGGGGAGCTTGGCTGTGGCTGGGCCCCCCGGACCGCGGCGGCCTCGTGATCGTCTTCGTCCTCGCCTTCGCCGCCGGGCGCCTGCTCTTCTTCGCCGGCTATTCGCACGGCGCGCCGTTCCGCGCGCTGGGCTTCACGCTCACTTTCTATCCGAGCGTCGCTTTGTATCTGATGCTGTTGCCGCGCATCGTCGAAACGCTGACCGCCTGATAGCCTAGCCTTCCCAGAGGCCCTTCAGCTTCGAGAAGAAGCTCTTGGATGCGGGGCATTCGTCGCCGGTCTCGGTCCGGCGGAACTCCTCGAGCAGCTCGCGCTGCTTCGCGTTCAGCCTGGTGGGCGTCTCGACGTCCACCTGGATCACCATGTCGCCATGGCCGCGGCCGTTCAGGACCGGCATCCCGGCGCCGCGGATCCTGAGCTGCTTGCCGGACTGGATGCCCGCCGGGATCTTCACTTCGTGCTTCTGGCGGTCGAGGCCGGGGACTTCGATGCTGCCGCCGAGCGCGGCGGTGGTGATGCTGACCGGGCAGCGCGCGAACAAGGTCGTGCCCTCGCGCTGGAAGATGCCGTGCCTCGCCAGGTGGACGAAGATGTAGAGGTCGCCATTGGGCCCGCCGCGCACCCCGGCTTCGCCTTCGCCGGAGAGGCGGATACGGGTGCCCTCGTCGACCCCGGCGGGGATGTTGACCTGGAGCCCGCGGCGCTTTTCCGCCCGTCCCTCCCCGCGGCAGGAGTCGCACGGATCGGCGATCACCTGGCCGACGCCGCGGCAGGTGGGGCAGGTCTGCTCGATGACGAAGAAGCCCTGGCGGGCGCGGACCTGGCCGCGTCCGTCGCATGTGTTGCAGGTCCGGGCCGAGGTGCCGGGCTTGGCGCCGGAACCGCCGCAGGGCTCGCAGCGCACCGTCGTGTCGACCTGGAGGTCGACGGTGCGGCCCGAATAGGCGTCCTCGAGGCTGACTTCGAGATCGTAGCGCAAGTCCGACCCGCGCATGGCGTTGCGGCGGCGGTCGCCCTGCCCGCCATTGTGCATGAACTCGCCGAAGATGTTCTCGAAAATGTCGGAGAAAGACCCGAAATCCTGGCCCGCCCCGTTGGGACCGCCGAAGCCGTTCTGGCGGAAAGCGGCGTGGCCGAAGCGGTCGTAGGCTGCGCGCTTCTGCGGATCCTTCAGGCAGTCATAGGCTTCGCTGATCGCCTTGAAGCGGGCCGTCGCGTCGGGGCAGCCGCCGTTGCGGTCGGGATGGCATTCCATGGCGAGGCGCCGGTAGGCGGACTTGATCGCCTTCTCGTCGGCGCCGCGTTCGACCTGCAGGAGGGTGTAGTAATCGGTTTCAACCATGACGCGGTCTCGGGGGGCAAAAGCGCGTCACCCCGGCGCAGGCCGGGGTCCCAGGGAGAAGGGCTGAGCCTTGTCGACCTGAGATCCCGGCCCTCGGGGCCCCTGCAAAGTAGTACTTTGCAGGGTACCCCGTCTCCGGGATGACGGCGTTGCGCATGGCTTATGCTTTCGGTTCGTCGTCGACTTCGGAGAATTCGGCGTCGACGACGTCCTCGCCGCCGCCGGCCTCACCGCCCTGCGCCGAAGCGCCGGCATCGGCGCCCGGAGGCGCCGCATTGGCCTGCTCCTTCTCGTAGATCGCCTGACCGAGCTTCATCGCCACCTGGGCGAGCGCCTGCGACTTCTGGTTCATCGCCTCGGGATCGCCGCCCTCGATCGCGGTCCGGGCCTCGGCGATCGCCGCCTCGATCTCGGACTTCAGCGACGCGTCGACCTTGTCGCCATGCTCCTGGAGCTGCCGCTCGGTGGTGTGGACGAGGCTCTCGGCATTGTTCTTCGCCTCCGCGGCGGCGCGGCGCTTCTTGTCCTCTTCGGCGAAGCTCTCCGCCTCGCTGACCATCTTTTCGATGTCGGCGTCGGAGAGGCCGCCCGAGGCCTGGATGCGGATTTGCTGCTCCTTGCCGGTGCCCTTGTCCTTGGCCGAGACGTGGACGATGCCGTTGGCGTCGATGTCGAAGGTGACCTCGATCTGCGGCACGCCGCGCGGCGCGGGCGGGATGCCGACCAGGTCGAACTGGCCGAGCAGCTTGTTGTCGCTCGCCATCTCGCGCTCGCCCTGGAAGACGCGGATGGTGACCGCGTTCTGATTGTCCTCGGCGGTCGAGAAGGTCTGGCTCTTCTTGGTCGGGATGGTCGTGTTGCGGTCGATCATCCGGGTGAAGACGCCGCCGAGTGTCTCGATGCCGAGGCTGAGCGGCGTGACGTCGAGCAGGAGGACGTCCTTGACGTCGCCCTGGAGCACGCCGGCCTGGATTGCGGCGCCCATCGCGACGACCTCGTCGGGGTTGACGCCGGTATGCGGCTCCTTGCCGAAGAAGTCCTTCACGATCTCGCGGACGCGCGGCATGCGGGTCATGCCGCCGACTAGGACGACCTCCGAAATGTCGGCCGCCTTCACGCCGGCGTCGGCCAGCGCTTTCTTGCAGGGATCGAGCGTGCGCTTGATCAGGTCCTCGACCAGCCGCTCCAGGTCGGCGCGGGTGATCGTCTTGACGAGATGCTTCGGCCCGTTCTGATCGGCGGTGATGAAAGGCAGGTTGACCTCGGTCGTCTGCGCCGAGCTCAGCTCGATCTTCGCCCGCTCCGCGCCTTCCTTGAGGCGCTGCAGCGCGAGGCGGTCGCCGCGAAGGTCGATGCCTTCCTGCTTCTTGAACTCGTCCGCGAGGTAATCGACGATCTTGGCGTCGAAATCCTCGCCGCCGAGGAAGGTGTCGCCGTTGGTCGACTTCACCTCGAACACGCCGTCGCCGATCTCGAGGATCGAGATGTCGAAGGTGCCGCCGCCGAGATCGTAGACCGCGATCGTCTTGCCGTCCTGCTTCTCGAGCCCGTAAGCGAGCGCCGCGGCGGTCGGCTCGTTGATGATCCGCAGCACTTCCAGGCCGGCGATCTGGCCGGCGTCCTTGGTCGCCTGGCGCTGGGCGTCGTTGAAGTAGGCCGGGACCGTGATCACCGCCTGGGTGACGGTCTCGCCGAGATAGGCCTCGGCGGTCTCCTTCATCTTCTGGAGGATGAAGGCGGAGATCTGCGACGGCGAATAATCCTTGCTGCCCGCCTCGACCCACGCGTCGCCGTTCGGGCCGCGGGTGATCTTATAGGGGACGAGCTCGGTGTCCTTCTTGGTGATCGGGTCGTCGAAGCGCCGGCCGATCAGGCGCTTGACCGCGAACACGGTGTTGCTCGGGTTGGTGACCGCCTGCCGCTTGGCCGGCTGGCCGACGAGGCGCTCGCCGTCCTTGGTAAAAGCGACGATCGAGGGCGTGGTGCGCGCGCCTTCCGCATTCTCGACCACCTTGGGCTTGCCGCCTTCCATGACGGCGACGCAGCTGTTGGTGGTGCCGAGGTCGATACCGATGACTCTAGCCATAAAATCCTCATTTGCCCCAAAAACATCTCTCCACCCGCGCCCTCATGATCAGGCGCGCGAGTGTTCCGGCAGCGATATAGGAGCGCTTCCGCTTGCGACAAGAAGTCGCCGAGGCTTAAGGGCGCGGCGTGCGTGCCGCTTTCCTCCTGCCGATTTTCCTCGCTTTCGCCTCCTGCGGCGGCGGCGGCGCCGATCCCGACCCGCGCGTGGCCGTCCACGATGCAGTGGTGACCTTGCCCGCGGTCCCGGGCCGTCCCGGCGCCGCTTATTTCACGCTCGAGAGCAACGCACCGGCGGCGCTCGTGGCGGTCGCCAGCCCGCGCGCGGCTCGGGTCGAGCTCCACGAGGCCGGGATGCGCCCCGCCGCCCGCTTCGCGCTTAGCCCCGGTGAGCCGCTTCCCTTCAACCCCGGCGGACGCCACGCGATGCTGTTCGGACTCGACCCTGCGCTTCGGGTCGGCGAGACGCTCACCCTCACCTTCACCTTCGAGGGCGGCCCCCCGGTGAGCGCGCAGGCGGAAATCCGCGCGCCCGGGGACGTCCACGGAGGGCACTAGCAGCGCGCGCCTTTCATGCTATCGACGGAGCAGGTTTTTCCGGGGAGGACAGGATGCAAGAGCCGCTCGACCGCTTCCGCTCATCGACGCTCGGCTGGCTGAGAGGCACGCTCGCCGGCTGGGGCACCATCCTGCTCGCCCTCGCGGGAATAGCTGGGGCCGCGCTCGGCGATTGGGGCCTCTATCCGCTCGCGCTGACGGCGATCGCCCTCGCGATCCTGGTCGCGATCTGGTTCCGCAACCTCGCCGCCAGCTACGAGATCTGCCCCGACCGCCTGATCGTCCGCCGCGGCATCTTCATCAAGTCGATCGACGAGGTCGAGCTCTACCGCGTCAAGGACGTTCGCCTGGATTTCTCGCTGATCAACCAGCTCGCGGGCATCGGCACCATCGGCATCACCTCGAGCGACGAGACGACCCGCGGCGCTGCGCTCCGCCTCGACCATGTCGAGCGCGCCCAGTCCCGCCGCGAGCACCTTCGCGGCCTGGTCGAGGAAGCCCGCCAGCGCCGCCGCGTCCGCGAGATCGACATGGTCGACGACGCTATTTGAAGACGATACTCGCAAGCCAAAATCGCCCGAAAGGAGGCGTTTACCGGGCGCTGCTAGTTTCAGTTCATGGCCAGATTCGACGCGATTGCGCTGCATCCCCTTCCCGGAGCACCGTACGACAAGATCTCCTATCTCGGAACAGACCACCATTCGGTGCCGGTCTATTCCGTCAAGGGGAGCGATCGCCGACGGCTGGGCGCGCACGAGGCAATCAAGACCGCCTTCGCGCTCCATGGCGGGATCTGCTTCTACTGCCAGTGGCAATTCGAGCCGCAGCCCCTCTCACAGACGAGCGTGCACCGCGACCATGTGATCGCAAGGAAGCGGCGAGGGTCCGATCGCCTGCACAACTATGTCATCGCTTGTGCCAGGTGCGACCGGCGTAAGGCGGACAAGCCACTAAGTCACTTCGATCCAGACGCCGCGACGCGATATGTGGAAGCGCTCGAACGCCACATCGCGCGGGCACTCGGCGCATTCGCCGACTAGGGCGTCTTCGCCACGCCGACGAGTGCCGGCCGCTGCAAGGCGGTCCATCTATTATGTCAGAGGCCCGGTCCCCTGAGTGCGCGGCTTAGGTCCTTCTGCGAGGCCGATCATTCGCTCGATCAGCTCGACGCAGGCGTCCGGAAGCGCGTCCAAAGCTCGCGCTTCGGTCGAGACCGCGTAATAGCGGCCGACGGCATGGCCGACCCCGACGGCGCCCACCTCGACCTCGCCCGCGATGCGTAACTGGTCCAGCACGGACTGCAGATGCCGCTCGAGATAGCGGGGCCCGTTGTGAAGCAGCGTCGCGTCGTCGACCGGCGCGCCGTCGGAAATGACGATCAGCAGCTTGCGCCGCTCGGGGCGTTCCGACAGCCGTCCCGCCGCCCAGAGGATCGCCTCGCCATCCACATTCTCACGCAGCAGGTCCGGGTTCAGCAGGGTGTCGGCGGCCTCCGCTTCGAGCGCGGGCTCGTCGGCGGACTTGTAGACGACGTGCATCAGCGCGCAGAGCCGGCCCGGCCGCCGCGGCCGGCCGCAGTTCTTCCACTCGGCATAAACGTGGCCGCCGTGCCAGCCGGCGGTCGAGAAGCCGAGGATCTCGGTCCTGGCCCCGTGGCGGGTGAGCAGCTCCGACAGCCATTCGGCCGTCGCCGCGACCGCTGCGATGCGAGGTCCCCTCATCGAGCCGGACTGATCGACCAGCAGCGAAACGGCGACGTTCGATGCGAATGTCCCGAAAGACGCGGCCAGCCGTTCCGAGCGCGCCTCCAGGTCGCCCCGCCGAGCCTCGCGCCAGGCATCGCGTCGCGCCAGCGCCTGGCGCCAGTCACCGACTCTCCTCGCCGCCCAACCCCTGCTCGCGTCGGGGCTGGCGGTGGGGAGGATGGCAGCAACGGCACTGGCGTCGACGGCGAGGTCGAATTCGCGCGTGTAGACGCGATAGGGCTCGTCCGCCGGGCCGTCCTCCACTGCACGCGGCCGCCGCGCGCGGCGTCGCGCCACCACGAACAGGACGATGATCAGGAACAGCGGTCCGGCGAGGTTTGCGACCAGGCCGGCGGCGCCGAAATCCACTCAGCCCGCCCTCGCCACTCCGACCAAAGCCGGCCTGAGCAGCCGGTCCTTGATCATGTAGCCCGCCTGCATCTCCTGGACGATCGTGCCGGGCTCGGCGTCGTCGGACGGAATCTCGAGCATCGCCTGGTGGCGGTGCGGGTCGAGCGGCTCGCCGACGGCTTCGACGCGGGTGATGCCGTTGCGCTGGAAGACCGTGTCCAGCTCGCGCCCCGTCGCCTCGATGCCCGCGATCAGCGCCTTCATGCGCTCGTCCTGGCGCAGGTCCTCCGGGATCGCGGCGAGCGCGCGGTCGAGATTGTCCTTCACCGACAGCATGTCGCGGGCGAAGCCGGTCGCAGCGTAGGTGGCAGCGGTCTGCTTCTCCTGTTCGAGCCGGCGGCGGACGTTCTGCGTCTCCGCCTGGGCATAGAGGACGTGCTGGCGGACCTGCTCCAGCTCCCTGACCAGCTCCGAGAAATCCTGCTCCGGCGCCTGATCTTCGCCAGCTCCGTCCTCCGCCTGGTTGGTCTCGTCCTGCAGTTCCTGTTCGTCGTTCATGCCATCAATCTCGATAGTGCCTGTGCCGTGAAATCCACCATGGGAACGACCCGCGCGTAGTTCAACCGGGTCGGTCCGATCACCCCGACCACGCCGACCACCTTGCCGTCGCTGCCGCGATAGGGCGCTGCGATCACCGACGATCCGGACAAAGCGAACAATTTGTTCTCCGATCCGATGAAGATCTTCATCCCCTGCCCCGCGCGCGCGCTGTCGAGGAGGCGGGCGATCTCTTCCTTGGAGTCGAGTTCGTCGAGAAGCTGGCGGACGCGCTCGAGATCGGCGGCGGCGCCGGGCTCGACCAAATTGGCCTGGCCGCGCACGATCAGCACCGGGCGCCGGTCGCCGTCCTCGGACCAGATTGCGAGGCCGCGCTCGATCAGCTCGCGCGAGGTCTGATCGAGCGCCGCCTTGCCCCGGCTGATCTCCCCGGCGAGACGCGCCCGCGCCTCGTGCAGGGTCAGCCCGGAGAGGCGCGAGCTTACATAATTGCCCACTTCGGCGAGCGCGGAGGCGGTGACGCCGGGCGGCAGCTCGATGACCCGGTTTTCGACCGTCCCCTCGGCGCCGACCATCACCGCCAGCGCCTGGCTCGGCGACAGCTGGACGAAGCCCAGTTGCTTGAGCACAGGCTCGCGCTTCGGCACCAGCACGATCCCCGCACAGGCGGAGAGTCCCGACAATGCCGCGGTCGCCGCGGAAAGGGCCTCCTCGATCGGCCCGCCGCGCTCGAGACGGGCCTCGATCGCCGCGCGCTCCTCGGCGCTCGGCTCGGCGACCTGCATCATCCCGTCGACGAACAGCCTGAGGCCGCTCTCGGTCGGAACCCTGCCCGCCGAAGTGTGGGGGTGGCTGATCAGGCCCAGCTCCTCGAGATCCTGCATGACGTTGCGGATCGAGGCCGGCGAGAGGTTGACCCCGGGAAGCTTCGATATGGTGCGCGAGCCGACCGGAAGGCCCGCGCCGAGATAGCTCTCGACGACCATCCGGAACACCTCGCGGGCGCGCTCGGAAAGCTCGGTTACCGGCGTCATCGCGCTCGTCTACTTCCCCGGGGCGGCCCCGTCACCCTGCATGCGTCAGGAACATCCCGCGGGCATGCTGGTTTGTACCTCCGACTCAAAGTCTCATCGGGGATCAGGCACTTGGCGACCAGGATCATCAGCGGGGCCGCTCCGGCGGGCTCGCAATTCCTCAACGACGGGTTCCAGCGCGGTCTCGCCCGCTGGAACCGGCAGCGTCTGGCGCCCGGCTTTCCCACCGGCGACTGGAGCGAGCGCATCGCAGCCGACGCCCGCATGCAGCGCCTCGAAGGCGCCTTCCTCGAAGAGCTCCGCGCGGAAGTCGCCGACCGCGCCGCCGCGGCGCCGGCCGATCCGGACGCCTTCGTCGCATGGTTCGAGGCTTTCGAGAAGGAAGGCCCCGGCCAGGGCGACCCTCTCTTCCCGTGGCTCGCCGGGCAGGCCGATCTCGAGGCCTTCCGCTGGTTCCTCGCCCAGGAAGCGGCGGGCGAGGCCGGGTTCGAGGACCTCACCGCAATGGCGCAGGTCAAGATGCCGGCAGAAGCGAAGCTGGAGCTGGCCAACAATTACTGGGACGAGATGGGCCGCGGCAACCCCAAGGGGATGCACGGCCCGATGCTGGCCGCCTTGATCGAAGAGCTCGGCCTGCGCGCTGAGATCGAGAACACGGCCTGGGAAAGCCTCGCGCTCGCCAATGCGATGACGGCGATGGCGGCAAATCGCCGCTACGCCTGGCACGCGATCGGCGCGCTCGGCGTGATCGAGCTCACCGCGCCAGGCCGGAGCCGGGCCGTCGCCGACGGCCTCCGCCGCCTCGGCCTCTCCGGCAAGGCGCGACTCTATTTCGAGCTCCACGCGACGCTCGACCTGCGCCACAGCCGCGACTGGAACGACAAGGTCGTCCGCCCGCTCGTCGCGGAGGACCCGCGCCGGGCGCAGGCGATGGCCGAAGGCGCGCTGATCCGCCTCACCGCCGGTGCACGCTGCTTCGAGCGCTACCGGACGACATTGGGCCTCTAAGTCGGATCAGGGCCGCGACTCGCACACCTCCCGCGTCTCGACTCCCCGCCGCTTGTCTCCGCGCGAAAGACTGATACCAGCCCGGCACGCAAGTGAAAGGAACATCGATGCGCCCATCGGGACGCGCCCCGGACCAGATGCGGGAGATCGTGATGGAGCCGGGCTTTACCCGGCACGCCGAGGGGAGCTGCCTGGTCAGCTTCGGCGACACCCGCGTGCTCTGCACCGCCAGCGTCGAGACCCAGCTTCCGCCCTGGCTGCGCGGCAAGGGCCAGGGGTGGGTCACGGCCGAATATGGGATGCTCCCGCGGGCGACCCATACGCGCGGCCGGCGCGAGGCGGCCGGCGGCAAGCAGTCCGGGCGGACGCAGGAGATCCAGCGGCTGATCGGGCGATCCCTTCGCGCCGTGGTCGATCTCCAGAAGCTCGGCGAGCGCCAGGTCACGCTCGATTGCGACGTCATCCAGGCCGACGGCGGCACCCGCACGGCGGCGATCTCGGGGGCGTGGGTCGCGCTTCGGATCGCGATCGACAAGGCGATGGCCGCGGGGCAGATCGCCGACGACCCGATCCGGCGCAAGGTGGCGGCGGTGAGCTGCGGCATCCACCAGGGCAATGCGGTGCTCGATCTCGATTATGTCGAGGACAGCGCCGCGGGCTGCGACGGCAATTTCGTGCTCACCGACGACGGCAACATCGTCGAGGCGCAGGTCACCGCCGAAGGCGAATGCTATGACGAGGAAGGCCTGCTGCGCCTGCTCCGCCTCGCCCGCATCGGCTGCACCGAAATCTTCGCCGCGCAGGACAAAGCGACCGGACGATGAGGAGGCTTTGACGAAGGCGCCAGCGCAGGAGTACGGGAGAGTTGTGAACGTTCATTCGAACTTCGAGCAGCAGGCCGTCGTACCGATCATCGAGCACCGGCTGGAGGAGATGCACGCGGCAGATCGGCGGCTGGAGGCCGTCGAGAAAACTGCGAACCTTCTGTTGGGCTTCCTGGTACTATTTTATGGTATATCGATATCCGACCACCTTGGGCTTTCGTTCGTCACCTCGGCAGCATCGGACGAGCGCATAAAGATCGCCGGAGGCGTAATCGCGCTTCTGTGCATCGCATTCATCGCTCTAACGTTTCGCCGTAGGCGGCGCGACATGGTTCGCAATGATATTCGAGACCTGCGTCTTCAGCTCGCCTGGATGAACGCTCGGGAAGAAGCGAGGAGCCGCGGTGGCGATCCGAACCAAGGGGATCGCTGATGCGCAATGGCGCGCGTGGGTCGATGAAGAGCCCCCTCTTGAAGAAGGCGACATCGAAAGTCTCCACCGCGCCTTTGTCCGCTGGCTTAAGCGGGCGCCGCCAGCCGAACTGCTAGCCCCGCACGAAGCAGATCGCCTGGTCTCTGAGTTCATCCTGCTGAGCCGACGCCTCAGGCGGCGCCAAAAGCAAAGCGTCGACACAACTGGCGCGGTCTATGTGGGAGCCCTCGTCGCGCTCGCCGGCTGGGCGGTTGGAGGGCCCATCGGGGGTTTGGCTGGCCCGCTCTTCACGTTGGGGCTTGCGACCTATAACGGCAAACTCGGCGCCGATCATCGCCGCCAGCAGAGCATGATTGATGAGGTAGATGCGATGATCGACACCCTGATCGACAGAATCAGGTCATGAGGGAGCTGCGGCCCGGAAAACTCGTCATCGCCAGCCACAATCAGGGCAAGGTGCGCGAGATACGCGAGCTGCTCGGGCCGTACGGCATCGAACCCGTGTCTGCGGCCGAGCTCGATTTGCCCGAGCCGGACGAGATCGGGGTCGACTTCATCGAGAATGCCGATCTGAAGGCGCGCCAGGCCGCGGACCTCTGCGGCCTCCCCGCTCTGGCGGACGACAGCGGCCTCTGCGTCGAAGCGCTCGGCGGCCGGCCGGGCATCTTCTCTGCACGCTGGGCCTGTTTCGATGCGACCGTCCCGCCCGGGGCCGGGCCGGGCGAAGTCCAGGGTGAACGCGACTTCGGCCTGGCGATGCGCCGCGTCCAGGACGAGCTCGAGGCGCTCGGGCCCGAGGCTCCGCGCAACGCCTGGTTCGTCTGCGCGCTCGCGCTCGTCTGGCCGGACGGCCATGCCGAATGGTTCGAGGGCCGGGTCGACGGCACCCTGGTCTGGCCGCCACGAGGCGACAGGGGATTCGGCTACGACCCGATGTTCGTCCCCGCCGGCCGCGAGCAGACGTTCGGCGAGATGGACCCGGCGGAGAAGCACCGCATCAGCCATCGGGCGGATGCCTTCGGCAAGCTGGTGGAGCGGCTGCTCGGGTGATGGTCCTTCGAGACGGGCCTTCGCTGGGCTCAGTCCCTCCTCAGGACGAGCGGGAGGGGCAGCCCGCTCATCCTGAGGAGCCGGTGAGCTTGGCGAACCGGCGTCTCGAAGGACCCCCAGCCTCCCTCGCCCTCTACGTCCACTGGCCGTTCTGCGTGTCCAAATGCCCTTATTGCGACTTCAATTCGCACGTCCGCGAACGCATCGACCAGGATGCCTGGCGAGACGCCCTGCTCGCCGACATGGCCTATGAAGCGGCGCGGACGGATGGGTTCCGGCTTTCCTCGATCTTCTTCGGGGGCGGCACCCCGTCGCTGATGCCGCCCGCCACCGTCGCGGCGCTGATTGGGGCGGCGGAGCGCCACTGGGGCTTCTCGGACGACATCGAGATCACGCTGGAGGCCAATCCCTCGTCGGTCGAGGCTGCGCGCTTCGCCGATCTCGCCGCCGCGGGAGTCAACCGCGTCTCGCTCGGCCTCCAGTCGCTCGACGACCGGGCCTTGCGCTTCCTCGGCCGCGCGCACGACGCAGCGGAGGGCCTCGCCGCCTTGGGAACCGCGCAACGGCATTTCGGCCGCGTCAGCTTCGACCTGATCTACGCGCTGCCCGAACAGACCGAGGCGCAGTGGCGCGACGAGCTCGCGCGCGCCCTCTCGTTCGGCACGGGCCACCTTTCGCTCTACCAGCTCACCATCGAGCCGGGCACACGCTTCGCGGCGATCGCCGCCAGGGGCGAACTGACGGCGAAGGATCCGGACGAAGCCGCGACGCTCTACGAGCTCACCCAGGAAATGGCGGAAGCGGCCGGGCTTCCCGCCTACGAAATCTCGAACCACGCCCGCTTGGGGCAGGAGAGCCGGCACAACCTCAGCTACTGGCGCTACGGGGCTTATGCCGGGATCGGTGCCGGGGCGCATGGCCGCCGTGCCGGGGCCTCCACCCGGCGCCACCGCAAGCCCGAGAACTTCCTGGCGGCCCTCGCCCGCAACGGGCACGGCATCGAGGAGGAAGCAGCGATCTCGCCGGATGAGGCGGCGGTCGAGGCGCTGCTGATGGGCCTGCGTCTCCGCGAGGGAGTGCCCCTCGACCGGGTCCGCCCGGCGCTCGACGCGGCGGCGGTGGACCGGCTCGCCGCGCAGGGCCTGCTGGCGGTTGCCGACGACCGCCTGCGGGCAAGCCGGCCTCTGCTTCTCGACGCGATCCTGCGCGAGATTATCCGCTAGCCCCCGAAGTCGCGCGGCGCGACGGAGATCGTGACGGTGCCGGCCGCGGTCACCTCCTGCACTTCCAGCGCCCGCTCGGCGACCCCATCGCGGGCGAAGCGGAAAGCTCCGTCCACGCCGGAAAAGCCGTCCGCCGCAGCGAGCGAACGGGCGGGAAATCGCCGGCCGAGCGGCCACTGGCCGGCGACGCGTGCGGCGAGAAGCGCCGCATCGTAGCCGAGGCTGGCGAGCCGGTAGGGCGCTGCGCCGTAGCGGGCGCGGTACCGGTTCCGGAGCGCGTCGAAATTGCGGTTCGAGGGGCCGGCGAACCAGGCGCCGCGAAGCGCTTGCGGCAGGTTCGTTTCAGCGGTCCACAGCTCGGTGCCGATAATCCGCAGCCCGGTCCCGCTGCCGCGGAGGATGGGCACCGCCAGAGCCGCCATGCGGGAGCCGTCGGCGATCAGCACCGCGTCGAACGGGCCCTGCAAGGCGAGGTCCTCGGCCGCGGCGCGCAAGGTCTCGGGCGTGCGGGCGTAGGACCGGACTGCGACGAGCTGGCCGCCGCCGCGGCGCACGGCCCCCGCCAAGGCGAGACCCGCGCGGTCGCCGTAGATGCTCGTCGGGAGCAGCGCCCCGAAGCGCGTCAGGCCGCGCTCCCGCGCGTAACCGACGACCCGCTCGATCGATTCCGCCGGATTGAGGCCCAGCACATAGACGCCCTCGCCGGCGACGCTGACGTCGTTCGAGAAGGCGATCACCGGCACATGCGCCCGCGAGGCGAGCGGCGCGATCGCGCGCGCGTCCTCGGCAAGCAGCGGGCCGAGGAACAGGCCGTTGCCCTCGGCGAGCGCCTGCTGGACTGCGAGCAGCGGCCCGCGCGCCGTATCGTAGGCGGTAAGACGGATCCGCTCCGATCCGCTGTCGGCGAGGGCGAGATTGGCGGCGTTCGCGACCGACTGGCCGACCGCGGCATTCGGACCGGTGAGCGGCACCAGGATCGCGACCCGATTGCGCGTCTCGCCGGGCGGCAAGGGCGGCCCGGGCAGGTCGTTCTCGTCGACAACGGCCGCCTCGTCCGGCAGCGGCGCGGGACCCTCGGCGCGCGGAACCAGCTGGCAGCCGGCGAGCAAGGCCAGAGCGAGAGCGAGCAGCGTCGCCCCTGGCAGCGACCGGCCTGCTTGCGGGCGGAGCGGCGACAATGCCATGACGCTGGTCCTCATGAGCGAGAAACTCGGCCCCGGCCTCTATATCGTTGCGACCCCGATCGGCAATCTTTCCGATCTGTCGCCGCGCGCCGCAGCGACCCTGGCCGCCGTCGACCTCATCGCCGTCGAGGACAGCCGCGTCACCGCGAAGCTCCTCCGGCATATCGGCGCCAGACCTTCGATGAAGCCCTATCACGACCATAGCGACGAGAGCGTACGCCGGGAGCTGATCGCGCGGATGGGCAGCGAAGCCGTCGCGCTGGTTTCCGACGCCGGCACGCCGCTCATCTCGGATCCCGGCTACAAGCTTGTACGCGATGCCCGCGCGGCCGGCATCCCGATCGTCACCATTCCGGGACCGAGCGCCGCAATCGCCGCACTCACCCTCGCCGGCCTCCCCACCGACCGCTTCGCCTTCTTCGGCTTCCTCCCCGCCAAGGCCGTCGCCCGGGCGACCGCGATCGCCGAGGCGGCGTCGTTTCGCGGCAGCCTCGTCTTCTACGAAAGCGGGCCCCGCCTCGCAGCCTGTCTCGCGGCGCTCGCCGACGGCCTCGGCAGCCGCCCTGCGGCGATATGCCGCGAGATCAGCAAGAGGTTCGAGGAGACGGTCTGCGGGACCCTTTGCGAGCTGGCGGAACGATATGCCGACGCGCCGCCCCGGGGCGAGATCGTGATCGTCGTCGGCCCACCCGGCGAGCCCGAACAAGCCGGCGAGGCCGAGATCGACGACGCGCTGCGCGAGGCGATGACCCGCCTGTCCCCTTCCCGCGCAGCCGCCGAGGTCGCCTCACGCCTCGGCCTGCGGCGTCGCGACGTCTATGAGCGGGCGCAGCAGCTGAAATGACCGCATCGCGCCGGGCACGCGAGCGAAGCGGCCGGCGTGCCGAGACGATCGCGGCCTGGTGGCTCAGGCTCAAGGGATGGAGGATCCTGGCGCGGCGGCTTCGCATGCCGCTCGGCGAAGTCGACATCGTCGCCCGCCGCGGCCGCGTCGTCGCGTTCGTCGAGGTGAAGGCGCGCGCCACCGCTGCCGAGGCGGCTTTGGCGCTCAACGAATACCGGCTGCGCCGCGTCGCCGCGGCGGCGGGCGCCCTCGCCCACCGCTTCGCCCGCGACGGCGACGACGTCAGGATCGACGCCATCTTCATCCTCCCCGGCCGCCTGCCCCGGCACATGGCGAACGTCTGGCACGGGTGACATCCCGCCCGCGCCTGCTTAGGTGACCCTCGCCAGCAACGAGGAAAAAGATGTCCCTCAACGTCGCCGTCCAGATGGATCCGATGGACAAGATCGCCATCGCCGGCGATTCGACCTTCGCCTTGATGCTCGGCGCGCAGGCGCGCGGGCACCGGCTGTTCCATTATGCGGCCGAGGAGCTCAACTACCGCGAGGGGCGGGTCTGGACGCGGGCCAGGCCGGTGACCGTGCAGCGGGTCGAGGGCGACCATTACCGCTTCGGCGAGCCGGTGACGCTCGACCTCGCGGCGGACACCGACGTGGTGCTGATGCGCCAGGACCCGCCCTTCGATCTCGGCTACATCACCGCCACCCACCTGCTCGAGCGGGTGCAGGGGCAGACGCTGGTTTTGAACGACCCGGCCGCCGTCCGCAACGCGCCCGAGAAGGTCTGGGTGCTCGATTTCGCCCGCTTCATGCCGCCGACCCTGATCACCCGCTCGCTCGACGAGGCGCGCTTTTTTCTCGCCGAGCACGGCGAGGCCGTGGTGAAGCCGCTGCACGGCAATGGCGGCAAGGCGGTGTTCAAGGTGGGGCGCGACGGCGCCAACCTCGCTTCGCTGATCGAGGTCTTCAACACCGCCTATCGCGAGCCCCACATCGTCCAGGCCTTCCTCCCCGAGATCGCGCAGGGCGACAAGAGGATCGTGTTCATCGACGGAGAGGTCGCGGGCGCAGTCAACCGGCTGCCCGGCGAAGGCGAGATCCGCTCCAACCTCGCGGTCGGCGGCAAGGCGGCGAAGACGGAGCTGACGCCGCGCGAGGAGGAGATCTGTGCCGCGATCGGGCCGGAGCTCAAGGCGCGCGGCCTGGTCTTCGTCGGCATCGACGTGATCGGCGGCCGGTGGCTGACCGAGATCAACGTGACCTCGCCGACCGGCATCGTCGCCATCGACCGCTTCAACGGCACCGACACCCCGGCGCTGTTCTGGGAGCGGATCGAAAAGCGTATCGGCTGAGCCATGTCCGACTGGGTGATCCGCCTCATCGATTCGACCGGCTATGCCGGCGTCTACCTGCTGATGCTGATCGAGACGGTGTTCCCGCCGGTCCCGTCCGAAGTGGTGATGACCGTCGCCGGGCTGCGCGCCGCGCACGGCCCGATGAGCCTCGGCGGAGTCGTCGCCGCGGGCACGGCCGGCGCGATGACGGGCAACCTCTTCTGGTACCTGCTCGCGCGCTGGATCGGCCTCGCCCGCTTCCGCCCCTTCATCGAGCGCCACGGCCGCTGGCTGACCATGGACTGGTGCGACGTCGAAAAGGTTCAGAACATGTTCGGGCGCTTCGGCGGCGCGGTGGTGATGGTCGGCCGCCTGCTTCCCACCATCCGCTCGGTGGTCTCGCTTCCCGCCGGGATGGTGCGGATGCGGCTCCACCGCTTCCTGTTCTGGTCGGCGATCGGCACGGCGGCGTGGAGCGCGCTGCTCGCCCTCGCCGGCTATGCGCTCGGCCAGAACTTCGAGCGGGTCGAGGACGTCATCGGTCCGGTCTCGTCGGCGATCGTCGTCGCGATCCTGCTCTTCTATTTCTACCGCCAGGCGACCTGGCACCGCCGCCACCGCGAGGATCAGGCGCGCGGGTGAGCGTTCCTGTAGACGTCCATCAGATGGGCGGCGTCGACCGAGGTGTAGATCTGCGTCGAGCTGAGGCTGGCATGGCCGAGCAGCTCCTGGAGCGAGCGCAGGTCGGCGCCGCGTCCGAGCAGGTGGGTGGCGAAGCTGTGGCGGAGCGCGTGCGGCGTGGTCCGCTCCGACAGGCCGAGGGCCCGGCGCGCCTTCATCACCGCCCGGCGGACGATCTCGCCCCTGAGCGGGCCGCCCCGCGCGCCGCGGAACAACGGCCCGTCCTTTTCGACGGGATAGGGGCAAAGGCCCAGATAGTCTTCGATCGCCGTGCGGACCGGGGCGAGCAAAGGCACGATCCGGGTCTTGTTGCGCTTGCCGGTGACGCTCAGCGCCTCGCTTAGGGGCAGCGCGGCGCCGGTGAGGCCGAGCGCCTCGGCGACGCGCAGTCCAGAGCCGTAGAGCAGGGTCAGCACCGCAAAATCGCGCGCGGCGATCCAGGGCTCCGACGCGTCCTCCTCGACGGTTTCGGCGAGCGAGACCGCCTCGTCGGGGGAGATCGGCCGCGGCACGCTGCGCGGTCTCTTCGGGGCGCGCAGGCGGGGCAGCGCATCGCGGCTCCCCAGCTCCGACGAGACGAAGGCGAGGAAGCCGCGCACCGCGCTGAGCTCGCGCCCCGCCGAGCTGTTGCCGAGCCCGGTCGCGCGGCGGGCCGTGAGGAAGGCGCGCAGGTCCGAGGCCTTGAGCGCCGTCAGCGCGGGGCCGCCGACGCTGCCGCCGAGATGCGGGCCGAGGAAGTCGATCAGCCTGTGGGCGGTCGCGACATAGGCGCGGACGGTGTGCTCCGAGCGGCGGCGGCTCAAGGCGAGATGGTCGTGCCAGCGGGCGACCAGAGCCCGCGCGGGATGCTCGCTCAGGGAATCAGCCACCGGCCCATGCAGCGGGTCAGCACCCGGCCGAGGAAGACGAGCAGCTCGGAGCCGTGCCGCGTCTCGAAGCCCTGCTCGCTGCGCTGGCCGAGGGCGAGCAGGCCATTGGGCAAAGGCGGATCGCTGTCGAGCCGGACCAGGGCCTCGGCGCGGATCAGCTCGCAGGCGGGACCGAACAGGGGATGCCCCCGCTCGACTCCGCGCAGCACCACGCCCTCGAACCCGGCGATCGACTTCCTGATCACGCGCGGATCGACGAACTGCAGCCCGGAAGCGTCGGCGCGGACCCCCATGTCTCCGGCGAACAGGGCCACCGCCACCGCGTCGAGGCCGAGGATCTGCGGCCATTCCTGGGTGACGATGTGGATGAGGTGATCGAAGCCCTCCGCCTCCACCGCGGCGAGCACCGCCTCGTGGATCGAGGCGACCGCGCCCGAATGGCCGCGGGCGAAGGCGATGAGGTCCTGGTTCGCCTCCTCGGCCGCGGCGACCCGCGCGCGCAGATTGGCGAGCGCCCGGTCCTCGAAGTTGATCACCGTCCCCATCGGACCCGAGCCTAACCCGGATGTGGTTAAGAAGCGATGGAATTCCGCCGCAGCGACCGGATCAGGAAGAAGACCAGCAGCCCGAACGGCCCGATCATCAGGGTCAGGATCAGGCACAAGATGACCAGCGCGCGCGACACTCCGATCCGGCCTGCCTCCTCGACGATCCACGAGCCGACGAACAGGTCGAAGGCGAGATAATGGATCCAGCCGAGCAGCTGCAGCTTCGGCACGTCGAAGAAGGCGGCCACGCCGCGCAGGCTGTAATCCTCGGCCAGCACGCCGGCTTCGCGCGCCGACAGGACGAACAGGATCGCGTATCCCACGGCGATCGCGACCGCAGCCCAGCGGGCGAAGCGGATTCCGCCGGCTTGCGGCGCAATGATCAGCGCCAGCCACCCGGCCAGTGCCGGCACGTGCGCAACCCAGAACCATGTCTCGAGCGTCATGACGGTCCCCCTCTCGCGGCCCGCCCCCGCGGACCTGAAAACCTATCCGATCTGCTGCCCCGTCTTTGCCCAATCGGCGAGGAAGCTCTCGATCCCTTTATCGGTCAGCGGATGCTTGAACAATTGGCGGATCACGGCGGGCGGCGCGGTCATCACGTCGGCGCCGATCTTGGCGGCGTCGTGGACGTGGATCGGGCTGCGCACCGAGGCGACCAGGATCTGGGTCGGGAAATCGTAATTGTCGTAGATGAGGCGGATGTCGGCGATCAGCTCCATGCCCGGATAGCCGACATCGTCGTGCCGCCCGACGAAGGGCGAGACGAAGGTCGCTCCGGCCTTGGCGGCGAGCAGTGCCTGGTTCGCCGAAAAGCAGAGGGTGACGTTGACCATGGTGCCGTCGGCGGTCAGCTTCCTGCAGGTCTTGAGCCCGTCGACGGTCAGCGGCACCTTGACCGCGATATTGTCGGCGATCTTTCGCAGGATCTCGGCCTCGCGCATCATCCCGTCATGGTCGAGCGCCACCACCTCCGCCGAGACCGGCCCGGAGACGATCCCGCAAATCTCGCGCACCACCTCGAGAAAGTCCCGTCCCGCCTTGTGGATCAGCGACGGATTGGTGGTCACCCCGTCGAGCAGCCCCGTCTCGGCGAGGTCGCGGATCTCGGCGGTGTCGGCGGTGTCGACGAAGAATTTCATGATACGTTTCCCCGAAAGCTGCCTGCCGCTAGCCCAACGACCTAGGAAACGGAAGCGTCCGCCGGCCGGCGCGGTCGATGCCTGGCGGAAATCGACTTTACGATCAGGCGCGCCTCCGCTCCCGGGTCGAACGGCGGTTCGGACGCGGCCATTGCCGCCCCGATCAGCGCGTCGATCGCGGGATCGTCGAGCGCTTCGACGGTCAGCACGCGCACGTGCCGGACCTTGCTGCCCGTCCCCCGCAATCTGCCCTGCGGGTCGGGCAGGGCCGCGGCGTGCAGGAAGAACAGGTTCACCCAGCGCGGATAGACGGCGAGCGACAGCACCGCGCGCGAGACCTTGTGGCTCGAGCCGAAGCCGATCGCGAGCGCGTTGTAATTGTCGTACACCATGATCGTCGCGCCCGGCACGCGCCGCCGCATCTTTTCCAGCAGGCCCTGTGCGAGCGCCTCGACCTCCGGCGAGAATTTCGCCAGGAACCCGTCGAGTTGCAGCTGGGCCTCGTCCACGCCCCCTCTTAGCGCATTCCGCCGAGAACGCCGAATACACCGATGATCGCGGGATCGCCCGTTGCTCGCGGGTTGGCGCGGATCGCGGCTTCCTCGCGGCCGATGGCGCGGTAGATGCCGCGGGCGGCGCTCTCGGAGACGTGGCGCTGCAGGCCCTGGAAGTCGATGCCGGTGGCGCTCCGCACCACCTGGTTGAGGATGCCGTTGTCGAGGCTGCGCAGCGCATTGCCGATGCCGGGGAACATCGCATCGACGATTGCCGCGCCCATGCTGCGCTCGAGGAGATCGGTCGCCGCGGTCGGGCCGCCGCGGACCAGCGACACGGCGTCGGAGAAGCTCATATTGCGGATCGCATCGTAGACCAGGGGCGCAGCCGCGTCGGCGGCGTTCGCTGCGGCGCGGTTCATCAGCCGGAGCAGTTGGTTCTGGACCATTGGCGTGCGCAGCAGCGCGCCGGCGATCGCTCCCGATTGCGGCAGCGGGATGCGCGCCAGCTCGTCCTCGAAGAAGCCGTTCTCGTTCAGCAACCGCGCGAAGGCGCGCTGCGAGGACAATGTGAGGAGCCGCCGGATCGCATCCTCCATTCCGAAGCCGGGGAGCGACGCGCAGCCGGGCAGCGCGAGCAAGGGAAGCGTGCAGCATGCGGCGAGCAGGCCGCGGCGGGAAAGCGACAGGTCCATCGGGATGCTCCGGGCATGAAGGGACGGCGGGGAAACGGCTGCGTGCCCGCAATGTTGCAGGTCGGCGTTGTCGTTCCTGTTGCGTTTCGGGCGGGGAGACTCGATCTACGGATGGTGAACCGCGTCCGCGTCATCCTGCTCAATGCCGCTTTGGGGCCGCTCGATTACCGGCTGCCGAGCGGCGCCGTGGCCGAGCCTGGCGCCATCGTGCTGGCGCCGCTCGGGCCGCGGCAGGTGACGGGGGTAGTTTGGGATGCGGACCGCCTTCCCGCCGAGGAAGTCGAAGAAAAGCGCCTCCGCCCCCTCCTCCACGTCTACGACCTGCCGCCGCTCGCCGAGCCGCTGCGGCGCCTGATCGAATGGACCGCGGATTATTATCTGGCGCCACTCGCCGCGGTGCTGCGCATGTCGCTCGCTTCGGCGAGCGCGCTCGACGGCGCGCGCACCGTCACCGAATATCGCGCCACCGGCTTCGTCCCCGAGCGGCTCACCGCCCAGCGCGCCCAGGCGCTGGAGCGGATCGAGGGCCGGCAGGGCCTGGTCCGAGAGCTCGCCATGGCCGCCGACGTCTCCGACGGAATCATCCGCGGCCTCGTCAAGGCCGGCGCGATCGAGGCGGTCGAGGTCGCGGTCGACGATCCCTTCCCCGAGCCGGATCCGGAACATGCCCCGCCCGAACTCGAGCCCGCGCAGGCCGAAGCCGCGGCAGACTTCGTCGGTGCCGTCCGCGCCGGCGAGTTCGCCCCCTATCTGCTCGACGGCGTGACCGGATCCGGCAAGACGGAAGTCTATTTCGAGGCGGTGGCGGAGGCGGTGCGGCGCGGGCGGCAAGTCCTGGTGCTGCTCCCCGAAATCGCGTTGACCGAGCCTTTCCTGAAGCGCTTCTCGGCGCGATTCGGCTGCGAGCCGATTGCCTGGCATTCGGGGCTCCGGCAGTCGCAGAGGCGCCGGGCCTGGCGCGCGATCGCGACCGGCGACGCGCGCGTCGTCGTCGGCGCCCGCTCGGCCCTTTTCCTCCCCTATCGCAGGCTCGGCCTGATCGCGGTCGACGAGGCGCATGAGGCGAGCTTCAAGCAGGAGGACGGCGTCCAGTATCACGCCCGCGACGTCGCCGTGATGCGCGCCAAGTTCGAATCCGTACCCGTCATCCTCGCCTCCGCGACGCCGGCGATCGAGACGCGGCACATGGCCGAGATCGGCGTCTACAAGGAGGTCCGCCTTTCGGACCGATACGGCGCCGCGGAGCTGCCGGACCTGCGCGCCGTCAATCTGATCGAGGAGCCGCCGCCGCGCGGGCGCTGGCTGGCGCCGTCGCTGGTCAAGGAGCTCGAGGACAATCTCGAGCGCGGCGAGCAGTCTTTGCTCTTCCTGAACCGGCGAGGCTATGCGCCGCTGACCTTGTGCCGCCATTGCGGCCATCGCTTCCAGTGCCCGAACTGCACGGCCTGGATGGTCGAGCACCGGCTGACGGCGCGGCTCGCCTGCCACCATTGCGGCCACATCATGCCCCCTCCCCGCGCCTGCCCCGAATGCCATGAGGAAGACAGCCTCGTGCCCTGCGGGCCGGGCGTCGAGCGGATCGCGGACGAGGTCCATGCCCTTCTTCCCGCCGCGCGGACGGCGATCGTCACATCCGACACGATCTGGTCTCCGGCCAAGGCGGCCGAGTTCGTCGGCCGGATGGAGGCGGGCGAGATCGACATCGTCATCGGCACCCAGCTCGTCACCAAGGGCTATCACTTCCCGAACCTGACCCTGGTCGGGGTAGTCGATGCCGACCTCGGCCTTTCGGGCGGCGACCTCCGCGCCGCGGAACGGACATTCCAACAGATCATGCAGGTCTCCGGGCGCGCCGGCCGCGGCGACAAGCCGGGACGCGTCCTCATCCAGACCCACGAGCCTTCGGCGCCGGTCATCGACGCCCTCGTTCGCGGCGACGCCGACGGCTTTTACGCCGCCGAGACCGACGCACGCCGCGAGGCGGCGATGCCGCCCTTCGGCCGCCTCGCCGGGATCGTCGTGTCTGCCGAGGATCTGCACGAGGCGACCGCAACCGCGCAGGCGATCGGCCGCGCCGCGCCGCGCGTCGAGAATATGGCGGTGTTCGGCCCGGCCCCCGCGCCGCTCGCCATGCTGCGCGGCCGCCATCGCCAGCGCCTCCTCGTCCACGCGGCGCGTAGCCTCGACGTCCAGGACGTGATCCGCGACTGGCTCGCCAGGCTCGACTGGCCGCGCGGGGTCCGCGTCGCCGTCGACGTCGATCCCTATTCCTTCCTCTGAGCCCGCATCGGCACCCAGCGACCACGGCGGATCGCGAGCAGCAGAATCGCGATGCCCGCCGCCGTGGCGACGACCAAGGCGATCAGCGACGCTTCGAGCCCGAAATCGCCGCCGGTGAGCAGCTCCGGGCCGCTCCGCGACGAGCGGATCAGGCCCTCGGCTTCGCCGCCGGAGACCGGCACGCCGAAAATCCAGCCCTGGGTGAAGTTCCAGGCGGCATGGCCCCCGATCACCGCCCACAGCCGCCGCGTCAGCATGTAGACGGCTCCCAGCACCAGACCCGCCTCGAGCGCGATCGCCAGCGACGAGAAGATCGTCGCATTGGGATTGAAGATGTGCGCCAGCCCGAAAAACAGCGAGGTGACGGCGAGCGCGATCCCGCTTCCCCCCGCTCGCTCGATGAAGCGGAACAGGATGCCGCGGAACAGGATCTCCTCGGTAAATCCCGGGACGAGAGCGAGGAAGGCGAGCGACACCCAGACGGTCGCCGGATTCCCTTCCCCTTCGATACGATAGACCCCGACGGCGGCAGCCGCTCCGATGACGGCCGCGAAGATCAGCGCGCCGCCGACGAAGCCCGCCAGCAATTCCGCGCCCGACCGGCGTCGGGCGAAGTCGCGCATCGGCGCACGCTCGGCGTAGCGGCAGAACAGCCAATAAGCCGCGACGGCGCAGGCGATGACGAACGCGCCTTCGAGCAGGATCAGCGGAGAGAGCCGCGGCGTATCCACCTTGCCGACGGCGATGATGGAACCGATCCAGGCGGCGATCACCGCCACCGCTCCGATCACCATCAGCACCAGCGGGTAATCGAGGAACCGCCGCCTGGCGGGATCCCGCTGCCGGTCGCCACGCTTTGCGTCGTCATCCATCTCGGTCTCCCCCTTATTCCGCTCCTATCTGCACGGCTTCGCCGCCGCTTGCCAGCGCGGCAAGGGCACACCTAGATACGCGCCATGCCGCGCGCCCTCCTCGCCCCAGTCCTGCTGCTGCTCGCCCTCCTCACGTTCGCCGCGCCGGCGCGGGCCGACGACATCTCGGCCGCGGGGCGCAGCGTCGTCCGGGTCGTCGTGGTCGCCGTCGAGGACGGCGAGGTGGTGGGCTTCGGCCATGGCAGCGGCTTCGCGGTGGCGCCCAACCGGATCGTCACCAACGCCCATGTCGTCGCCCTCGCCGTCCAATATCCCAAGGACGTGGTGATCGGCATCGTCCCTTCGGAGGGCAACCGCTCCTACGGCGCGCGCATCGTGCGGGTCGATGCGCAGCACGACCTCGCTCTGCTCGAGATGGAGCAGGGCCGGCTGCCGCCGATTCCGCTCTTTCTCGGCGCGCTGCCGGACGGCGCCACGGTCGCCGCTTTGGGCTATCCGGGCAATGTCGACCTCGCCACGGCCCAGTCGGCCGACGATTACATCACGCCGCTGCCGCCGACCCGCTCGATGGGCAATTATTCCAACGAGCGGCGGATCAACGGCATCGCCGCGTTGCTGCACACCGCGAACATCGCGCGCGGCAATTCGGGCGGGCCGTTGCTCGACCAATGCGGCCGGGTGATCGGGGTCAACACCTTCATCACCCGCGGCGACGAGGGCGATTCGCCGTTCGGCTTCGCGATCGCGATCCGCGAGGTCGCCGCCTTCCTGCGCGCCGCGGGCCAGGCGTTCAGCGCCGTCTCCAGCGAATGCGTCAGCATGGAGGAGCGGCTCGCCCAGGACCGGCAGCGCTCGGAGGCGGAGGCGCGCGAACGCGCCGCGGCCGGCCAGGCCCGCGAGCGCGAGCGCCAGCAGCGCATCGAGCATGCCCGCGCCCGGATCCAGGAGATACGCGAGAACCGCGTTGCACTCGCGCTGCTGCTGGTCGTGCTGGCCGCAGCCGCGCTGGGCGGCGCCCTGGTGATGCTCCACAAGGACCGGCACCGGCATGCCTATATCCTCGGCGGCATCGGCGTCCTGTTCATCCTGGTCGCGGCGGCTTCGTTCGTCACCCGGCCGAGCCTCGCGGACGTCGAAGCGCTCGGAACAGCGGCAGAGGCAGCGCCCGACGCGGCCGGCTCGTTCGCCGGCCGCCATTCGTGCCGGCTGGTCGCCGACCGCAGCCGGATCACCGTCTCTTCGGCGCCTTCCGTCGATCTCGAATGGGCCGAGGGCGGCTGCGTCAACGGCCGCACCCAATATGCCCAGGACGGCGAAAATTGGCGGCGGATCCTGGTGCCGAACGGCGAGCAGGCGGTGTCGGTGATCGAGATTCACCCCGGCGCCCGACAATATGTCGTGACCCGCTATCTGCTCGCCGCTGACGCCATGGCCCGCGCCCGGGCGCTGCGCGGCCGGATCGATCTCGCCCAGTGCACCGCGGAGCAGCCCCGCATCGCCGCCCTCGCGGAAGGCCAGGAGCAGATCCGCCGCATCCTCCCCCAGCTTCCCAACGAGCGCCTCGTCTACGACTGCTCCGGCTGAGCCGGCGCTCGCTCCCGCTCCAGCAGCCTCGCCTTGCGGTCGAGCCCGTAGGCGTAGCCGCCGAGCGCGCCGCCGGTCCGGACGACGCGGTGGCAGGGGATGAGCACGGCGACGTTGTTGGCGCCGTTGGCCGAGCCGGCGGCGCGGACCGCGCCGGGCCGGCCGACCGCCGCCGCGATCTGGGCATAAGTGCGCGTCTCTCCAGCCGGAATGCGCGTCAGCTCGCGCCACACCGCCTCCTGGAAGGCGGTCCCGCGAACGTCGAGGGGGAGGTCGTGCGGCTTTCCGGGCGCGTTGACGGCGGCCACCGCCCGCGCGACCAGATCGGACATGTTCGATCCGCCATGCGCGATCTCGGCCTTGGGAAAGCGCCGCCGCAGCGCGGCCTCTCCCTCGTCGAACGAAAGCCGGCAAATGCCCTTGTCGGTCGCCGCGACCAGCATCGTGCCGAGATCGGTCTCGGCCGTCGCCCAGCTGATCGTCTCGCCGCGCCCGCCGTCGCGCCAGGCCGAGGGCGTCATTCCGAGCCGCCCCTTCGCCTCGGCGTAGAAGCGCGCGGGGCCCGAATAGCCGGCGTCGTAGATCGCATCGGTGATCCTGCCGTTCGCCGCCAGCGCCGTTTCCGTGCGCTTCGCCCGGAGGCTGCGGTAATAGGCTGCAGGCGTGATACCGGTCGCGCGCCGGAACAGGCGATGGAAATGGTGCGGCGAGTAGCCGGCGGCCGTCGCCAAAGCTGCGAGCGACGGCGCCTCCTCGGCCGCGCCCAGGATCGCGAAGGCCTTGTCGAGCGCGGCGGCTTCGCGCGTGACCTCGTCAGGTAGGCAGCGCAGGCAGGGCCTGAGGCCGGCCGCCCGCGCCGCGGCCCCATCGGCGAAGAAGCGGACATTCTCGCGCTTCGGATGGCGCGCCGGACAGGACGGACGGCAATAGATGCCGGTGGTCAGGACTCCGGTGACGAAGCGGCCGTCGGCGCCGCGGTCGCGCCCCAGCACGGCTGTCCAGGCGTCCCCTTGGTCGGTCATCGTCCCGCTTCTAAGCGCAAGGCCGGCCATCTCAAGCCCTCCCGATCCTGGCGAGGAAGCAGCCATGAGCCGGCGAATGGGCGTGGATGCTGGCCACGGCCTCGTCCTCGAACAGGCCGGCGATCCGGCGCTCGGCCTCCCCCGGCTCGGCGAGCAGCGCGCCGCGCAGCATCCCGTCCGCGTCGAACGCCCGCAGGCTCAGCAGCCGCCCGTCGAGCACCGGCGGCAGCCGGTCCTCGAACGCCGCCGTCTCGCCGGCATTCTCGCGCACATAGATCGCATAGGCCGTGCAATAGGGTGTCGGCGCCTCCATCGAGACATGGTTCAAGAGCAGCACGCTCTCGCCCGGCGCCGCGAAGTCGAGGCTCACGCGGCAGGGGAAGCCGCGCTCGCTGTCCGCCGTCACCCGGATCGCACGACGAGCGGCCAGCGCGTCCTGCGGCAGCCCGCGCAGCGGCGTGAACCGTTCCGCGGCCAGACCCTCGATTCGATAGGCCATGTGTCTCCTCCATTCCGTGTCGGAGCACATTGTCCGTCCCGAACGGGACATGCGTCCCGCGGCTTGCTTTCAAAGCGGCTTGGGCTGGCCGCGTCCTTCGCTGGGCGGGTTGCGCCACCTGTCCCCGGGGCGGGCGAAATAGTTGGCGAGCACGTAGCGCCACGGGATCAGCGGGATCAGGATCAGCCCCACCAGGCACTCCATTGCGCTTGTCGCCCTTTCGGCATCGAGATCGCCGGACATCCACAGCGGAAGTGCGACGGCGCTCAGCCAGACGATCTTCCAGAGCAGCTCGAACAGCAGCACGGGCAGCATCTGGAGCGGGTAGCGCAGGCCCAGCAGCGCCAGCAGCGAGAGCGCGGTCAGCATGCAGACGACGACTCCGTCCATCAGCGGCCACGCGGCGGAGTGGTTGAAGACGCGCGGCCAGAAGTTGAAGGCGATGCCGAAGCCTATGAGGGCGTAGGCCGCCCGCATGAGATAGAGGCGGAACAGGGAAATCTGGGTCATCCGTCCTGGGCTCCTTCAATGCTCGGTCCCTCCCCGGCCGCTGCGAAGCGGAGCAGGTCGCCGGGCTGGCATTGCAGCGCCTCGCAGATCGCCTCCAGCGTCGAGAAGCGGATCGCCCGGGCTTTGCCGGTCTTCAGGATCGAGAGGTTGGCGAGGGTGATGTCGACGCGCTCGCTGAGCTCGGTCAGCGTCATCCGACGGTCGTGGAGCAGGTCGTCGAGGGTGACACGGATCGCCATATCAGACCGTCCCTTCGAGGTCGTCGCGCATCCGCGCGCCTTCCCTGAACACGCGGGCGAGCACGAAGAGCAGCAGTACGGCGAGCCAGCCGGTGACCGAGAAGTTCCAGTCGATGTCGAACGGGGCCGCCGGCGTCGACGCGGCGGCTGCCACGATGCCCGCAACGAGGTGTAGGATCTCGAGGCCGAGCAGCGCCCAGGCGATGCCATTCAGCCGGACGGCATTGTCGGCGACGAACGGATCGCCCCGCCGCACCGTCTCGACCATGGCCAGCAGTCGCGACAGGATGACATGGGCGAGCGGCACCGAGCAGAGGCCGACGACCATGAGGGCCCGTCCCCCCGCCAGAAGCGCCGGATTGACGTCGACCCGCGCGCCGAGGGCCGCCATCGTCCATCCCGGAGCGGCCAGGCTGGCGACCAGCAAGGCCAGGATGCCGAGTCCGAACGCGACGTTGAGCACGATCAAGACGCGAAGCGCGGCTCGCGACGCGGAGAGAGCGGTGCCGTAGCGGCTCGTCATGCAATCCTCCTTTATTATTGAGTTTCGATAATTGAGATATCGATAATCGTCAATATAATTATCGATCTCCGATGCGGCTGGCTTCGGTGCGGGGTCTCGCGCCGGCGCCACGGCCCGGGCCGGGCTCCGAACGGTTGCATCGCAGCAAGGCCCCTGCTAGGGCGCCCGCGACCCGTCCGGGAGCGCCGCCGCGCGCTTTCTATCATGGGTCAATTCCAATCTGGGGAGTGGCATCGCGCGTGGATATTTCCGGCGGCATTCAGGCAAGCTTGGCGGGACGCTACGCCATGGCTCTGTTCGAGCTGGCGCGCGATGAGCGGCAGCTCCAGGCGGTCGGTGCCAGCATCGCCGCGCTCAAGCAGGCGCTGCGCGATTCGGAGGATTTCCGCGCCCTCGTCACCAGCCCTCTGATCAGCCGCGAGGAATCCCAGCGGGCCGTCGCGGCCGCCGCCGATGCGCTCGGCCTCGATCCCCTGACCCGCAATTTCACCGGCGTTCTTGCGAAGAACCGCCGGCTTTCCCAGCTCGGCAACGTCATCCGGGCCTTCGAGATGCTCGCTGCGGGCCATCGCGGGGAAGTCACTGCCGAGATCGTCTCCGCCCACCCCCTGAGCGACGATCAGGTCGAAGCGCTGAAGGCGAAGCTCCGGGCCGAGACCGGCCGCGACATCGCGGTCGACCTCGCGGTCGACCCGTCGATCCTCGGCGGGCTCGTCGTCAAGGTCGGGTCGCGCATGATCGACGGGTCGATCCGGACGAAGCTCAACACCCTCGCGCACGCAATGAAAGGATGACGGCCACGACGCCGTCGATGAAAGGCTGAACATGGATATCCGCGCCGCAGAAATCTCGAAGGTCATCCGCGACCAGATCGCCAATTTCGGCACCGATGCCGAAGTGTCGGAAGTCGGCACCGTGCTGTCGGTCGGGGACGGCATCGCCCGAATCTACGGCCTCGACAACGTCCAGGCCGGCGAGATGATCGAGTTCACCAACGGCATCAAGGGCATGGCCCTCAATCTCGAGGCCGACAATGTCGGCGCGGTGATCTTCGGCAACGACAGCGCGATCCGCGAAGGCGATACCGTCAAGCGCACCGGCACCATCGTCGACGTCCCGGTCGGCAAGGGTCTTCTGGGACGCGTCGTCGACGGTCTCGGCAACCCGATCGACGGCAAGGGCCCGATCGACTCCGCCGAGCGCCGCCGCGTGGAGGTCAAGGCGCCCGGCATCATCCCGCGCAAGTCGGTCCACGAGCCGGTCCAGACCGGCTTGAAGGCGCTCGATGCCCTCGTCCCCGTCGGCCGCGGCCAGCGCGAGCTGATCATCGGCGACCGCCAGACAGGCAAGTCGGCCGTCGCGCTCGACACCTTCATCAACCAGCGCGAGATCAACAAGGCCGGTGCGGAGAGCGAGAAGCTCTATTGCATCTACGTCGCGGTCGGCCAGAAGCGCTCCACCGTCGCCCAGATCGTCCGCGCGCTCGAAGAGAATGGCGCGATGGAATATTCGATCGTCGTGGCCGCCACCGCCTCCGAGCCGGCCCCGCTCCAGTTCCTGGCGCCTTATACCGGCTGCACGATGGGCGAATATTTCCGCGACAACGGAATGCACGCCGTCATCGTCTACGACGATCTCTCCAAGCAGGCCGTCGCCTACCGCCAGATGTCGCTGCTGCTGCGCCGTCCGCCGGGCCGCGAGGCCTATCCGGGGGACGTCTTCTACCTTCACTCGCGCCTGCTCGAGCGCGCCGCGAAGATGAACGAGGACAATGGCTCCGGCTCGCTGACCGCCCTCCCGATCATCGAGACCCAGGCGGGCGACGTCTCGGCCTACATCCCGACCAACGTCATCTCGATCACCGACGGCCAGATCTTCCTGGAGACCGAATTGTTCTACCAGGGCATCCGCCCGGCCATCAACGTCGGCCTCTCGGTCAGCCGGGTCGGCTCGGCCGCCCAGACCAAGGCGATGAAGAAGGTCGCCGGCTCGATCAAGCTCGAGCTCGCCCAGTATCGCGAAATGGCCGCCTTCGCCCAGTTCGGCTCCGACCTCGACGCCTCGACCCAGCGCCTGCTCAACCGCGGCGCCCGGCTGACCGAGCTTTTGAAGCAGCCCCAGTTCCAGCCGATGCCGGTCGAGGAGCAGGTCGTCTCCATCTATGCCGGCGTCAACGGCTTCATAGACAATGTGCCGGTCAACGCGGTCACCCGCTTCGAGAGCGCGCTGCTCGGCCACTTCCGCAGCGACCATGCGGACGTGCTCGGCAAGATCCGCGAGACCAAGACGCTAGACGACGACACTTCGGGTCAGCTCAAGACGATCATCGGCGAGTTCGCGAAGACGTTTGCGTGAATCACGTCGTCCCGGCGAAGGCCGGGACCCCAGCGGGTGAAGGGCGCCGTTGCCTTTCACCCGACGAGATCCCGGCCTTCGCCGGGATGACGCAAGGAAGCAGGTAGAATGGCCTCTCTCAAGGCGCTCAAGGGCCGGATTTCCTCGGTGAAATCGACCCAGAAGATCACCAAGGCGATGAAGATGGTCGCCGCCGCCAAGCTCCGCCGCGCCCAGCAGGCGGCCGAGGCCGGCCGCCCTTACGCGCAGCGCATGGAGCGGGTGATGGCGAGCCTCGCCTCGCGCATCTCGATCGGCGACCAGAGCCCCAAGCTGCTCGGCGGCACCGGCGCCGAACAGGTCCACCTGCTCGTCGTCGCCACATCCGACCGCGGCCTCGCCGGTGCGTTCAACACCAACATCGTGCGCGCCGCGCGCAAGGCCGCCGAGGACCTCATCCGCGACGGCAAGACCGTCTATTTCTACCTGATCGGCCGCAAGGGCCGCGCCGTCATCCAGCGCCTCTTCCCGCGCCAGATCATCCACCAGCACGATACCGGCGCCATCAAGCACGTAAGCTTCGCCGACGCCCAGGAGATCGCGAACGACCTGGTCGAGCGCTACCTCACCGACGGCATCGACGTCGTCCACCTTTATTATGCGCGCTTCCAGTCGGCCCTGGTCCAGGAGCCGGTCGGCCAGCAGATCATCCCGGTGCCGCTTTCACGCTCCGCGGCAACTTCGCCAACTTCCGGAGCCGAAGCCGCAGTGGAATACGAGCCCGACGAGGAGGAAATCCTGGCCGCGCTGCTGCCGCGCAACGTCGCCGTCCAGATCTTCCGCGCGCTTCTCGAGAACGCCGCCTCCGAACAGGGCAGCCGGATGACCGCGATGGACAATGCCACGCGCAACGCCGGGGACATGATCAACCGTCTGACGATCCAGTATAATCGCACCCGCCAGGCTGCTATCACCACCGAGCTCGTCGAGATCATCTCCGGCGCGGAGGCCCTGTGACCATGTCCACTTTCCTCGCACTCCTCATCGCTCTCCAGGCGCCGGCCCTGCCCAGCGCGAACGACGTCAAGACCGCCGTCGAGGACCAGGTCAATCTCGCCTGCGCCGGTCTCGGCGAGGAAGACACGTGCGGCGCCAACCGCGCCACCGCCGAGATCCGCGGCCTCTCCTGCCGTCCCGCAGGCGAGGATTCCGCGACCTGCCGCTACGAGCGCCGCACCACCTCACGCGCGCGCGGCACCGGCGCCTGGCAGGCCGCCCAGACCACTTTCCGCTTCGACGTCGAGACCAGCCTCTGGTTCGCCGACGGCGAAGCGCGCTGAACCGATCGATTGAAGGAAGAAAGAGAATGGCAACCGCCGCAGACACCGCCGCCGCGATCAGCTCCGGCTCCAATAATATCGGCCGCATCAGCCAAGTGATCGGCGCCGTCGTCGACGTCACCTTCGAGCAGGACCTGCCCGAGATCCTCTCCGCGCTCGAGACCGACAATGGCGGCAACCGCCTCGTCCTCGAAGTCGCCCAGCATCTCGGCGAGTCGACGGTGCGCACCATCGCGATGGACTCGACCGACGGCCTCACCCGCGGCCAGGAAGTGCGCGACACCGGCGACCAGATCCGCGTGCCCGTCGGGCCCAAGACGCTCGGCCGGATCATGAACGTCGTCGGCGAGCCGATCGACGAGCGCGGCCCGATCGGCCACACCGACACCGCCCCGATCCACGCCGACGCCCCCCTCTTCGTCGACCAGTCGACCGACAACGCCATCCTCGTCACCGGGATCAAGGTCATCGACCTGCTCGCCCCTTACGCCAAGGGCGGCAAGATCGGGCTGTTCGGCGGCGCCGGGGTCGGCAAGACCGTGCTCATCCAGGAGCTCATCAACAACATCGCCAAGGGCCATGGCGGCACCTCGGTGTTTGCCGGCGTGGGCGAGCGCACCCGCGAGGGCAACGACCTCTATCACGAGTTCCTCGAGGCGGGCGTCATCGCCAAGGACGCCGACGGCAATGCCACCTCCGAGGGCTCGAAGGTGGCCTTGGTCTTCGGCCAGATGAACGAGCCGCCGGGCGCCCGCGCCCGGGTCGCACTTTCGGGCCTGACGCAGGCCGAATATTTCCGCGACGTCGAGGGCCAGGACGTTTTGTTCTTCGTCGACAACATCTTCCGCTTCACCCAGGCGGGCTCGGAAGTGTCGGCCCTGCTCGGCCGCATCCCGTCCGCCGTGGGCTACCAGCCGACGCTCGCCACCGACATGGGTGCGCTGCAGGAGCGGATCACCTCGACCAACAAGGGCTCGATCACCTCGGTGCAGGCGATCTACGTCCCCGCGGACGACCTGACCGACCCCGCCCCGGCCACCAGCTTCGCCCACCTCGACGCGACCACGGTGCTGTCGCGCGCCATCTCGGAGCTCGGCATCTATCCCGCCGTCGACCCGCTCGATTCGACCTCGCGCGTGCTCGAGCCGCGCACGGTCGGCCAGGAGCATTACGAGACCGCCCGCGCCGTGCAGGAGACGCTGCAGCGCTACAAGTCCCTGCAGGACATCATCGCGATCCTCGGCATGGACGAGCTTTCCGAGGAGGATAAGCTCACCGTCAGCCGCGCCCGCAAGATCCAGCGGTTCCTGTCCCAGCCCTTCCACGTCGCCGAGGTGTTCACCGGCATCCCCGGCAAGTTCGTCCCCGTCGAGGAGACGATCCGCTCGTTCAAGGCGGTCGTGAACGGCGAGTACGACCATTTGCCCGAGAACGCCTTCTACATGGTCGGCGGGATCGAGGAAGCAGTCGAGAAGGCCCAGCGCCTCGCCGCCGAGGCGGCGTAAGGCGGAAATGCGGATCGAGCTGAGCAAGGCGACCTTTCGCCGCTGCGTTCAGCTCTACCTCGCGGCCTGTGTGCTGGCGACGGCGCTATGCCTGTGGCAGGTTCTCGACGCTCGTCTCACCGCGTTCGATTTCGAATTCCGCGAGCTGCTCAGGCGTTATTACGGGTGGAGCGACTATTCGGATCTTGCGCTCGGGGCCGGCGCCGCAATCCTGCTGGCGCACTTGGCGGCGATGATCGGGCTGCTTTGGTTCAAGCGGTGGGCGCGGACCCTTTTTTGGTCCTCCGTGCTCGTCGCGGTCGCGCTTGGGACGGCGTTCGGGGCCCCGGTCGAATGGTACCAGGGATGGACGATGGCGCTGGAGGTCGTCCTCGGCGGGCTGTTCGGAGCGATCGTGTTGCTCAGCTATGCATCCGGCTTGGGCGAGAACTGGTTCAATAGAAGCGCCGAGGCGCGACAAGGATAGAACGACATGCCCCTTCATTTCGAGCTCGTCACTCCTGAGCGCCTCGTGCGCTCCGAAGAGGTCTACATGGTGGTCGTCCCCGGCAGCGAGGGCGATTTCGGCGTGCTGGAGGGCCACGCGCCTTACATGTCGACGCTGAAGGACGGCGACATCGCCATCTACCGCAGCGGCATGGGCGACACGCCCGAGCGCATCGCAGTCCAAGGCGGCTTCGCGGAGGTCAGCGCGGCCGGCCTCACCGTGCTCGCCGAAAAGGCCGAGATTCCCGACTAGAGGATGAAGTCGCTCGCCGCGATGGTCGCGCTCATCACGACCACGTGGAAGTCGGCCGTGCCGTTTCCGTCGACGTCGGCGAAAACCTGGGCACGGTCCGGACTCTGCACGGCGCGAAGCTCGCCCGCATGGCCTGAAAAGGCGGCGGCACCGATCCATGTGAACCCCTCGTTCGCCGCCGTCCCCCAGACGGCGTCGATCCCGGAAAGATCGATCCGGTCCGCGCCCGATTGGAAGTCCGCGACCGTGTCGGGCGCAAATTTCTTGCCGTCGGAGCGATGCGCGTAGCTCTGGCTGTCGCCGAGCGAGGAAAAGACGAAGACGTCGGCGCCGCCGCCGCCGACCAGCCTGTCCACCCCGCGCCCGCCGGCGAGGCTGTCGGCGCCGTCGCCGCCTTCGAGCCGGTTGGCAGCCTCGTTCCCCGCCAGGATGTCGTCGCCGGCCCCGCCTCGCGCATTCTCGATGACGGCGCCGTGCGCGATCGAGATGTTCTTGGTGAGCCCGGCGGCATCGCTGAAGGCGCCTTCAGCGAGATCGATGCGCGAGTGGGTCGAGAAGCCCGACAGATCGAGCGTGTCGCGCCCTCCCGCGTCCCAGATCGAGAAGACGCGCACCTGCGACAGGCTGAGGTCGAAGGAGGGGCGGCCGGCCGTCGAATTGAAGCCGTAGACAGTGTCTCCGGTGCGCGTCGCCATGTTGGCGCCGTAGAGCAGCTGAAGCGCCGCGATGTCGTGCAGAAGCGGCGTCGCCCCCCACCATGTCGTCCCGCCGATCTGGTGGACGGCGCCGGTGTTGGAGGCGGCCCAATAGGACATCACCGTATACTGGTTGCTGTCCTGCTCATATTCCGCCCCGTTTTCGTAATCGGGCGCGCTGTCGCCATTATAGGCTCCGGGATGGGCGATTCCGACGGCATGCAAGGCCTCGTGCATCAACTTGCGCGGGTTCGATTCGCCGGGGGTCCAGCCGCCCTGGACGTTGGCCCGGAAGAGATTGACGACGACGTCGTCGCCCCAGATCCGGTCGCGTTCGGGCAGGGTTTCGATCGAGTAATTGGTCGCCGCGCCCCAAAAGGGCACCGTCGACCCGTTGACGTTGTAAAAACCGATGCGCGAGTTGGCGGGCCCCGGCGCCTGACCGTTGTCGGGAACTTGCGCGAAAGTGATGTCGGCGACGTCCGAAATCAGCTGGAACACCCAGGCCAGCGCCTGGCGCTGCTCGGCCGAGAATGGGCTGAAATTGGGCCAGGACTGGCCCAGATGCGGCGCCGGCGCGCCATAAAAGGCATAGGAGACCGGCGATTGCGTGGACCATGCTATGCCGGGGCGGATCAGATGCGCCGCGATTTGGCTGACCGTCCAGACAGGCTTGGGCATTCGATCCGGCCCTCCGCTTGATGCGCGGAGGAAAGCCTATCAGGTCAGCCGCTTATGGCAACGGGTCGTGCGCAGTCGCGGCACCGGACCCGACGGAAAGCAGAACGCCCCCGGGGTCGTCCCCGAGAGCGTTCGTGCATTCCGCGTGAACCGGCTTCAGCAGCCGCAGGTGCCGCAGCCGCAGGGATCGCAGCGGCAGGCCTGGTTGCAGCTGCAGTTCGCGCAGCGACACGCATTTTCGCAGCCGCAGGCCGCTTTCGCTTCCGTGTTCATCGTCTTTCTCCTTCGCTTGCCGGGATCGGCGAATCACCCTATAGCCTCCGTACCATGGTACGGAGTCAAGCCCCTTCCGGAGGCGTCACGATCGCCCGTCTCGCCGAGGCCGCGGGCGTCGGCGTCGAGACGGTTCGCTATTATCAGCGCCGCGGCCTGATGACCGAGCCGCCGCGCTCCGGTGCCGTCCGCCGCTACGGGACCGACGATGTGCGCCGCCTGCGCTTCATCCGACGCGCCCAGACCGCCGGCTTCACCCTGGAGGAGATCGGCGAGCTGTTAGAGGCCGACGGCACCGAGGACCGCGCGCGCGTCCGGGCGCTGGCCGCCGCGCGGGTGGAGGCTCTCGACGCCCGCATCGCCGAGCTGGAGGGGGCGAGGACCGCGCTGCGGCGCCTGCACGCCGACTGCGCCCACGGCCGCGCCGGCCCCTGTCCGATCCTTGCCGCCTTCGATCAATAGAAGCCGGCTGCCGCAATCGGCTTGTGCCCACTGCCCGCAGGGTTAGAAGGCGCGCACGATCCGCCGCCAACCCGCAGGAGACGATTCGCCCGATGCCGGCCGAGGCCGAACTGGCGCAGTTCATCCGCAGCACCTTCCGCTCGGTGTGGACGCTCGAGCTCCTCCTCCTTTTGAGGCGCAACGGCGGCGCGATGAGCCGCTCGGAACTCGTCGCCACGCTGCGCGCCAGTGAAGCGGTCGTGACGACTGCGGCAGCCGCTTTGTTCTCGGCCGGGCTGGTTCTGCTCGACGACGAGACCGTGCGCTACGCACCGGCAGCCCCCGGCCTGGAGGGTCTCGTAGAAGCGACCGCCACTCTTTATGTGCAGAAGCCGGATGCCGTCCGGCGTCTTATCGTCAGCGCGGTCGGGGATCCCGCCGCCGCATTCTCGGACGCATTCAGGCTGCGGAGGGACTGATGTCGACCTGGTTCCCGAGTGCCGTCTACCTGCTCTGCTTCGCGGCGAGCGCCACATGCGCGCTGCTGCTGCTGCGGGGCTACGCCAGAAGCAAGGCCAGGCTCCTGTTCTGGAGCGGTCTGTGCTTCGTCCTCCTGGCCGCCAACAACTTCCTCGTCATCATCGACATGATGGTGATCGAGCGCACCGACTTCCGCCTCCACCGCACCCTCTTGTCGCTGGCCGCCGTTTCGGTCCTTCTGTTCGGGCTGATCTGGCCGCGGGAGGGCCGCCAGTGATCTACGTCTTCCTCTCCGGTGCGGTGACGCTCGGCTTCGCCGTTGCGGGCCTCTATTTCCTGCGTTTCTGGAAGGACAGGCGCGATCCGCTGCTGGCCGCGTTCGCGGTCGCCTTCTGGCTGCTCGGGCTCAACCAGGCTCTGCTCGCCCTCACCAACGTGCCGTTCGAGGAGCGCAGCTGGCTCTATCTGATCCGGCTCGCCGCCTTCGCCCTGATCATCGTCGCGATCGTGCTGAAGAACCGCCGCTAGCCGGCAGCTTGACGAAGCTATTGAAAAGGCGGAGCATCCTTCTCGCAGGCGGCGCCTGCGCCCCGGGGGGATGAACCATGCTGACCTTCAGTTTCGCTCTGGCGCTCGCGGCTGCACCGGCCCCTGATCATCAAAGCGACGTCGAGCGGGCCGTTTTCGAGCTTTGCCCGCAAGCGATCGCCGGGTCGCTTTCGCTCGACGACCCGGCCCAGCTCGCCGCCGCCGGCTACGCGCCCGCCGCGGCGCGGCAGACGCCGGCCGGTCCGATGCCGCGCGCAGTGCGCGGCGAAGGCACCGCCCGGATCGAGATTTCGGCAAGCCGCGGCGGGGAGTCGCCGATCTGCGGCGTGTGGTTCGGAGGCCCCGACAACCGCGCCCTGCTGCGCGCTGTGAGGGCGCGGGCGCGGTCGTCCGGCTATCGCGGCGGCGACCCCGTCAGGCTCGGGGACGGGACGCCGATCCAGCTCCTGCGCGGCAGCGGCGAGCGCCCGCTTTCGCTGACGATCATCGAAGGCAATGCCGGCGGCGGCCTCGAGTTCGAGCCGGTCACGACGATCATCACGATGACCTCGGACTGAGCGGTCCCCGTACCGCCCGCAACAGCCCGAGCCCGATCAGCCCCAGCCCCGTCGCGACCGAAGTCCAGAAAATCGCGTCGCGCGCCGCCGCGCCCCACGCCGGCCACAGCAAGGCCGCGGTCGCCGCGGCCCAGACCAGAGCGAGCACCGGCAGCGCCGCGCCGTAATCGCGCACCCGGAACGGGTGGACGAAGGCAACCGAGGTGAACGACGACAAAGCGAGCAGCGCGACCACGATCCCCCCGACCGCTGGGCTGGTGCCGATCACCCAGAGATAGAAAGCGACCAGGTTCCAAAGCGCCGGAAAGCCCCGGAAATAATTGTCCTCCGTCTTCATGTCGGAGCGGGCGAAATGATAGAGCGCCGAATATTGGATCAACGCCGCGAGCGGCAGCGCCCAGTCGTCCGGCACGAGCCCGGCCCGCCAGATGAACAAGGTCGGCACGAACACATAAGTGAGATAGTCGACGATGAGGTCGAGCGCCGCGCCGTCGAAGCCGGGGGTGCGCCGCTTGACGTCGACGGCGCGGGCCAGCGTCCCGTCTATGCCGTCGACCGCGAGCGCGCAGAACAGCCACAGCAGCGCCAGACGCCAGCGTTCGTCGAGGACTGCGTCCAGCGCGAGCAACGCGAACAAGGCGCTGGTCGCGGTGAAGGCGTGCACCGCCCAGGCGGGCGCCGCTTCCGCCGCTTTGGCGCCGCGCGGCCGATCTTCGTTGGCGTTCACCCCTCGACAACATCCCCATTGCCGCGGAGGTTGCAAGTGGCGGCGGTCGCACGCGGCGGTCGGCTAGGGCTCGCCGTCACCCTCGACGTCGTTATGCCGCGACCGCAAAGCGAGCCCGAGCATGGCGAGGCCGGTCGCGAGCATGCTGATCGCGACGAAATTGGTGAGCACCGCGCCGGACCGGTCGGGCCACCTGTTGCCGGAGATGATCGAGACGATCGCGGCGAGCGGCGCGCCGGCGAGAAGGATGCCGCCGAGCAGCAAATCGACCAGGGCGCGCCCGAGCACCCAGACCCTCACCTCGCCGCTCGACAGGAACGCGGCGACCACCGCCCCGGCCGCCCGGATCAGGAGGCAGGTGATCGCGACGAACAGCAAGGGATAGGCGCCGGGCCAGAGAAGGATCAGGAGGGCGGCGCCGACGGCGATCGCGCCGAGCAGCACTTCGATCCGCCGCACCGCCCGCCGCCGCCGCGCGATCGAGCACGCCATTTCGAGCGCTCCGGCGACCAGCAAGACCCACCCGGTCAGCTGCGCGTTAGGCCCGATCGTGCTGTTGGGCACGAGGAGAAGGCCGATCGCGAGAATTACGATCCCGGTCGCCGAGGCCATTACCCAGCGGTTCGCATTCCGCAGCGTCATGTCGGCCGAGCGCCTCTGGCGCGACTTTGTTCCGGAGCCGGTCCGCTGCGCCGTTCAGCCGCAGCGGTCCGGCACATCGGCGAATCGTCGCTCCGTATCATCGCTCCACGCGGTGGCCGAGGGCATCGCCTCGATCGGCAGGCGCTTGAGCACGATCCGGACCCGGCCGTCGATCGCTCTCGGCACGCAGCTCACCGGCCCCGCTCCGAACACCATCACCTCGACCAGATTGTCGTTCCGCCATTCCGCCCACACCTGGCCGAAATCCGGCGCGTTGCGCACGACGACCTGCGCGGTGCGCGTCGAGCAGGATCGGCGCGACTCCGGCGGCTCGACGCAGATGAGCCGGGTCGTGCCTTGCATCGCGTCGACCAGGTCCCCGGACCCGCTCGGTTCCATCCGGATCGGATCCACCCGGTTGCACGCCACGCCCAAGGAAGCAGCGAGCGCCACCAAGACAAGTGAGATGGTCGAGACGCCTGCCCTTGCCGTTCCGCCCACCTGCATGCCCGCATTTGCCCGCATCTGTCCGCAAGCGCCGCCGGGCGCTCCGCACTCGTAAACTAGCATCCTAGCATGAATCGGGGCACTCTCCCCTTCGGATCCGGCCGCCCCGTGCGGGCCGGCGCATGGGGAGGATTTGCATGTCGGCTCGATCGAGAAGCGCGTGGCTGGCGACCGCGACGTTCGCGGTGCTCGGGTGGAGCGGTTCGGCGCAGGCCCAATGCTCTACCGTGACCCCGGTCGGAGGGCCGACGACGCTCACCTGCGCGCTCAGCTCCACCACGACGGCGGCGACCAACAGCAACCAGAACAATCCGGCCACGACCGCGCGCTCGCAGAATTTCAACAACAGCGTCGTCGGCGTCGTGAACCCCGGCGTGACGATCAGCGGCTGGGGCCTGCACGTGGCGGCAACGAGCAACCTGCCGATCGTCTTCACGAACAACGGCAATGTCACCAGCACGCAACCCGCCCTCGACGATCTCGAGATCCTGCTCGAGCGCGCGCTCCAGGTCAGGAGCGAGGGCGGCGACGTGACCTATAACGGCACCGGCGATGTCAGCACGACGAACGACGCCACCGCCATGGCGCTCTTCACGCGCAATCTCGGCAACATCTACGTCGGATCCGAGGCGACTCCGGCCACGGGCGACTTCACCGGCAGGAGCGCGGTGACGATTACCCAGGCCGTCTCTCCGGGCGCCACCGACCCTGCGTCTCCGCTCCGCGACCTGTCGGCTTATTTCCACGGGGGGAGCTTCAACATCCGGCCCGACGACAGCGTCGGCGTCGGCATCGCCATCTCCGCCCAGGATTCGGACGTGATCCTGGTCACAACCGGCAATTCGGTGATCTCGACGGTCAACGGCGTTCCCGGCGGCGGTATCCTCGTCAATTCGCTTGCCGTGAACTCGCAGCAGTCTGGAACCGTCCACATCGAAACCGACGCGCTGATCGGCACCACTGCCGCGCCAATGCAAAACGGCATCGTCGTGTTCAGATATTTCGAAGGGCTGGGCGCCACCGACGTCAATCTCACCGGCACCGGCTCGATCGCGGCGACTCAGTGGGGCATCTCGGTGGACGGCAGCGAGGCAGGGAGCCCCGTCACGGTCTCGACCGCCGCTGGATCCAGCATCAACATCCTGCCCGATCCGCCGAACTCCCTCCCGGAGGAGAGTGCGGGTATCAGGATCAACACCTATCTCGGCGGCAACGTCACGGTCGATGTCGCGGGTAGCATCGCGGGCGGCGACTACGGCATTTACGCGCGGCCGGAGAACGGCACGCTCGACGTCACCATTCAGCCAACGGCGACTGTAAGCGGCTCGCTGTACGGGCTGCGCGAGAACCGCTTCGGCGGCGCGGGGCCGACCAACATTCTCGTCCTCGGCACACTGAGCTCGCCCCAGACGGCAGCCGACTTCAGCGGCACGCTCCGGGTCGGGAACGGCGGTACGGCCGGCACCATTGCGGGCAACGTCCTCAATCGCGGCAACCTGATCTTCGAGCGCTCCGATACGATTACGTACGGTGACGTCGTCTCGGGCACCGGCGCCCTCACAAAGGCCGGCACCGGAACCCTCATTCTCACCGGCGCCAACACCTACACCGGCGGCACGACGATCCAGGCGGGGACGCTCCAGATCGGCAACGGCGGCACGACCGGGTCGATCGTCGGCAACGTCACCGACAACGGCAACCTCACCTTCAACCGCTCCGATTCGATCACCTACGCCGGCGTGGTCTCCGGCACGGGCAGCCTTACCAAGACGGGTGCGGGCACCCTCACGCTCAGCGGCAACAATAGCTATACCGGCGCGACCACCGTCCAGCAGGGCATCCTGCTGGTCAACGGCTCGACGACCGGCGCGACCACCGTCAATGCCGGCACGACGCTCGGCGGCACCGGCCAGATCGGCAGCGGCGCCTTCGCCGGCACTGTCGCGCCCGGCAGCGGCGGCGTCGGCACGCTCACCACCACAGGCAATGTCACGTTCGCCGCCGGGTCGACCTTCCAGGTCGAGGTCACTCCGGCCGGTACCATGGACCGCCTCGCCGTCGGCGGAACCGCGACCCTTCAGGGCGGCACGGTCCAGTCGCTGTTCCTGGGTAGCCAGGACAATCAATGCGGCGCGCCGATCCAGGCGGCCATCCTCACCGCGACGGGCGGCGTCAGCGGCACCTTCGCCGGCGTCACCTCCAACTTCGCCTTCCTGACCCCGTCGCTCAGCTACAACGCCAACAACGTCTTCCTGACCCTGACGCGCAATGCCGCCACCTTCAGCGAGCACGGCGCGACCGCCAATCAGCAGGCGTCGGCTGCCGCGGCGGAGGCGCTCAAATGCGGCAACGCCTTGTTCGATCCGCTCGTACAGCTTTCCTCGGCCGCGGCGCAGAGTGCGTTCGAGCAGATTTCCGGCGAGATCCACGCCAGCGCCCGCGGCGCCTTGCTCGACGACAGCCGCTTCGTGCGCGAGGCGATGCTCGCCCGCCGCGAGGGCGGCCGCGCCTTCTGGGTCAGCGGTTACGGCTCGTGGGGCGAGATCGAGGGCGACGGCAACGCCGCCTTGCTCGAGCGGGAGTCGCGCGGCTTCTTCGGCGGCGTCGACCTGCCGATCGGCGGCGGCTGGTCCGCCGGTCTCGGCGGCGGCTACAGCCGCGCGGATTTCGACGTCGATGCGCGCGCGTCCGGGGCCGACGTGCGCAGCTGGCACGCCGCCTTCCGGCTCGGCGGCCGCTTCGGCGGCTTCGGCGTCGGCATCGGCGGCGCCGCCTCCTGGCATCGCATCGACACCGACCGCAGCGTCGCCTTCACCGGCTTCACCGACACGCCGACGGCCCGTTATGACGGCCGCACCGTCCAGGCCTTCGCCCGCATCGGCTACGAGATCCCCCTCGGCGCCGCCACCGTCGAGCCGTTCGCCGACCTCGCCTGGGTCGACGTCGACACCGATGCGTTCGCCGAAAGCGGCGGGGCGGCCAGGCTGACCGGCCAGGAGGAATCGGACAGCGCGACGTTCAGCACGATCGGCGTCCGCGCGCGGGCGGGCATGGGCCAGGTCTCGCTGACCGGCAGCGCCGGCTGGCGCCACGCCTTCAGCCTCGATCCGAGCGAGTCGACCTTCACCTTCGCGGGGGGGACGACGCCGTTCACCGTCGCCGGCGCGCCGATCTCCGAGGATGCGATGGCGCTCGAAGCCGGCCTGGAGATCGGCATCGGCGGAGCGGGGCGCCTCGGCCTCTCTTATGTCGGTCAGATCGGCGACCGCAGCGAGGATCACGGCGCGCGCGCAACGCTGAGCCTGCCTTTCTAGTCCGGCGTCTCCGCGACGGCCGGCTCCTTCTGCGCCCTGAGCAGCCAGAGGCCGCCGGCGACGATCAGCGCGGCCCCGGCCAGGGTGGCGGCGTCGGGGGCCTCGGCGAACCAGGCCCAGCCGATCGCGGTCGCGACCAGCAATTGGACATAGGTCATCGGCGCGACGGCCGCGGCATCGGCGCGCAACACTGCGGCGAAAATGAGGGCGTGCCCGGTCGTCGCCGAAAAAGCGACGAACAGGCATTTGAGCACCACCTCGAGGCTCGGCGCCTCGATCCGGAACGGTGCGCCTCCCACCAGATGCAGCAGCAGCGCCGCCGCGACCAGCAACGGCGCCGCCACTGCGGCGAGGACGAACTGCATGACCATCACCGGCGCGTCGCCCGCCGTCATCCGGTTCAGCATCATCAGCCACGACATGCCGAGCGCGGCGCCGAGCGGGTAGAAGGCGACCGGCCCGAGCGCGAGCAGGTTCGGACGCAGCACCACGAGCACGCCGGCGAAGGCGAGCAGGGTCGCCAGCCAGACTGCAGGGGGAGATCGCTCCTTCAGCACCAGCGGGGCCAGCATCGCGGTCAGGATCGGACTGGTGAACTGCACCGCCGTCGCGTCGGCCAGCGGCATCGCCATCACCGCCATGAAGAAGCAGATCGTCGCCAGGGCGACGCCGGCGCCCCGTCCGAAATGCAGGCCCATGCGTGGCACGCGAAAGCCGGCACGCTTGTGCTTCACAGCCACCAGCAGCGCGAGCCCCAGCGCCCCGAAGCAGTAGCGCAAGGCGGCCACCGCCGTCCCCGGCCACTCGCCGGCCATCGACTTCACGACCGCGTCCCCGACCGAAAGGATCGCGAAGCCGGCGAGCGCGATCAGCAGAGCGGCGCGGCGGGTCCCCGGCAACATCGCGGCCCCCTGCGGGCGCGTTAGCCGATTGTCAAAGTTTCCGCCTTATTCACCCATTTCCGCGACAGATCGCGTTTCTGAGGCAAGCGGCGAGGATTGGGGTCGGCATGAGCGCATTCGGCAGGCGGAACGGAACCGGCGGCAGCGGCGGACGCCCCACTTTCGGAGTCGCGCGGCCGATGAAGGCCGGCGTCCCGATCGGGGGGCCGGCGCCTGCGCCGATCGAGGGCGGCGAGCAGTTCCCGCCCCTCGAATCGCTGCCCCTCGCCCAGGAGGAAGAATTCACGACCGCGCCCGGCCAGCGCGGCGACGCCATGTCGCGGCTCGCCGACCGCCAGGCGGGCTCGGGCGAGGCCGCCTCGTCGCGCGTCGAAGGCTTCGAAGCCTCGATTCACCGGATCAAGGAGCAGGTCCTCCCCCGCTTGCTGGAGCGCGTCGACCCGGAAGCGGCCGCCACGCTCAGCAAGGACGAGCTGGCCGAGGAATTCCGCCCGATCATCGGCGAGGTGCTCGCCGAATTGAAGATCAACCTCAACCGCCGCGAGCAATTCGCGCTCGAGAAGGTGCTGGTCGACGAGCTGCTCGGCCTCGGGCCGCTCGAGGAGCTCCTCAACGACCCCGAAGTCAGCGACATCATGGTGAACGGTCCGAACCAGACCTTCATCGAAAAGCGCGGCAAGCTGACCCTCGCACACATCCAGTTCCGCGACGAGGAGCATCTCTTCCAGATCGCGCAGCGGATCGTGAACAAGGTCGGCCGCCGCGTCGACCAGACGACGCCGCTCGCCGACGCGCGCCTCCAGGACGGCAGCCGCGTCAACGTCATCATTCCGCCGCTCAGCCTGCGCGGCACCGCCATCTCGATCCGCAAATTCTCCGAGAAGCCGATCACGCTCGACATGATGAAGGGCTTCGGCTCGATGTCGGACAAGATGGCGACCTGCCTCAAGATCGCCGGCGCGGCGCGGATGAACGTGATCATCTCGGGCGGTACCGGCTCTGGCAAGACGACGATGCTCAATGCCTTGTCGAAGCTGATCGACCCGGGCGAGCGCGTCATCACCATCGAGGATGCGGCCGAGCTCCGGCTGCAGCAGCCGCACTGGCTGCCGCTCGAGACCCGCCCGCCCAACCTCGAAGGCCAGGGCGCGATCACGATCCGCGACCTCGTCATCAACGCGCTGCGCATGCGTCCCGACCGGATCATCCTCGGCGAGATCCGCGGCAGCGAATGCTTCGATCTGCTCGCTGCGATGAACACCGGCCATGACGGCTCGATGGCGACCTTGCACTCCAACTCCCCGCGCGAATGCCTCGCGCGCATGGAGAACATGGTGATGATGTCGGACATCAAGGTGCCGAAGGAGGCGATCAGCCGTCAGATCGCGGACTCCGTGGACCTCATCGTTCAGGTCAAGCGCCTGCGCGACGGCTCGCGCCGCACCACCAACATCACCGAGGTGATCGGCATGGAAGGCGACGTCATCGTCACCCAGGAATTGTTCAAGTTCGAATATCTGGACGAGACTCCCGACGGCAAGATCATCGGCGAGTACCGCTCGATGGGCCTGCGCCCGTACACGCTCGAAAAGGCCAAGATGTTCGGCTTCGACCAACCCTATCTGGAAGCCTGCCTCTAGAAGGCGGGGCACTCGCGCCGTTCAAACATTCGTTGCACCGAATCTGCCGGCTGCCTAACCTTCCCCGCTGATCGATGGGGCAAGCCGATGCGCATTGGCAATATTTGGGTCGTATCCGCCGGATGGTGCGCTCTGGTCGTCAGTGTCGCGCCGCAAATCGGAATCGCCCAATTGGCGCCGGCAGGGTCGTCGGTGGGCGCGCTGCCGCCGGATTTCCAGGGGCGGATTACCTATCAGGGCAACTTTTCCGGGAGGCGGACCGAGCCGAGCCGGACATTGAGGCGCGGAGGACTCGTCGGGGGGCGCACGCGCGAGTTCGCCGGACCGGCGACGATCGAGGTCGAATATGATGGCAGTGCCGTTCGGGCGACTTACGTCGCAAACGGCGCGCGCAGCAGCCTCGCCGGAACGCGGCATGGAACCAGTTGCCGTGTCATCGACGCCCATGACGGCGGCATCGGAACGGTTCGTTGCGACCGCAACAGCTTCAGCGGTGTCTTCGTAAGCGCTCCCGGAGCGGCTGCGACGTACCGGACCACGGTCGAGACCTATGCCACACGCGTCGTCGGTTCGGGCCAGGCAAGCCAACCCGCCGGTACTCAACCGAGCAGCGATCGGCCGGGCGACCGCAATCGCCGTTCCGTGCCGGAATCCTCTGCGGCAGCGCAAGACGCTCAGCCCCGCGCATCGGCGCCCCCAAGGCCTTACCGCGGCTCCTATCAACTTCCGGTCCCGGGGATCTCGATCAGGTCCGATGGAACGCTATCCGTCCGCATGGATCGGGGACCCGATGGGAAGTCGCGATATGTCGCACGCTCGACCGTCGGCACTGAGACTGGGCTGTGCGTGTTCGATTCGGATACGTCGAGCAGCAGTCTTGAGCTGGCGGACGATCTGGCAACCATAGCATTTCGCCTGAGCGGATTTCCGGCGCCGCGGCTTATCGAGAGCAGCGGCCGGCATCGCATGTACCAGGCCGTCCGGGGTAATGCGCTGATGCGATCCGGCTACTTTCGCCGACAGGACGGGCTTCTCGCCATCGTGGCGGCCTGCGACGAAACGGGGAGCCGCCACATCTGGCTCCACAGCGTGGAGCCCTGATCCGCATTTGAAGCCTAGCTCGATCCCCACCTTGACACGGTGCGGCCAACGCCACAGCCTCACTCCCATGACCCGCACAGCGCTCGCCGCGCTTACCGCGGCCCTTTCCTCCGCCGCTCTCGCGGAGCGGCCCGCCTCCCCGCCTGAAGAGCGCCTCGTCTGCCGCGGCGGCGAACGGCAGCTCGGCAGCCGCATCCGCAGCGCACGAAGGTGCCGCACTGCCGAGCAATGGCAGATCGAGGATGAGGCGGCGAATCGCCTCCCGCCCTCGCTCCAGGTGACACAAGGCCAGAATGACGGCCGCGCCCCGGCCCAGCCCCGCTAGCCTATCTGTGGACGGCGCGGAGCCGGGGCCTAGCGCCGCCGCCCCCGCCGCGTCTCTTCGGTCGCCCGCTCGATCTCGGCCCGCGCCTCTTCGAGCGCCTCGCGGGTCGCCTCCTCGGCCGCCCGCGCCGCCTCGCGTGCGATCTCGGCATGGTCGATCGCAGCCAGCGCCGCCGCCTGCGCCTCACGCGCGACGGTCTCGATCGCCTGGCGGATCTCGGGCCGCGCCATCGTCTCGGAGACGCGCCGCCCGATCCGCGGCCCGGCCGTCCGTATCACCGCTCGGACCTCGCGGGAATCGGCGCGCCGCCCGTTCGAGCAATGGAAGACCCCGTCGGACATGTTCGCCTGATAGCCGTCCCAGCTCCCGGCCGGATAGCCGCACGCCCGCTCGATCACGGCCCTCTCCTCGGCGGTGAAAAAGGGACCGCCCTCGCGCAGGGCGGCCTGGATCGTCTCCCCGAGCCGGTCCCCTGCGGAATCGGCGCGGGCCTCGGCCGCAACCTCGCCGCGGTCCGCCTCCTGCGCTCGGGCCGCCGGGGACGCGCCTGCCAGCGCCAGCCCCGCCGCCGTCCCCGCCGCGAGAATGCCGGCCGCCCCGAACAGTGAACGCGTGATCATGTCCTGCCTCCGCATCTGCTACATATGTAGTGCTACGTTTGTGGCATCTGCTGCTGAACTGGAGGTGAACGGCGCCTCTCGGCGCGCCGACAGGGCGGTGCCACCATCGCCTGCGGCAGGAGCGCTCGATGCAGACCCTCATGCTCGCCGCGGCGGCTCGCGCCGCGCCACCGTCCGCCCCTCCCGGCGAAGCGCCCCGCGGTGGCTGCCTCCTGTAAGATCCTTCGTCGGTGACTGGTACGTACCCGTCCACATAATCGTGCCGCGGCCCCGGCGACAGTGAGGCGCCTGTCACCAATGCTTATCCGCACCAGCGCGAGGCGGTAGAGTCATTGCGTCACCTCTGGGCGGTCTGATAATGTCACGAAAGGGAGGCGGCCATGAACATCTTTAAGGCTGACAAGGCTCCCTTTCTGTTAGTGCTGCTACTGACGGCTATCAGTTGGCAAATCAGCCAGATCATGAGCGAAATACGCTCCTATCGGGGTGCAGTTTCATACAGGGTGATTGAGGCTGGGAAAGAGGTCTCAGTGGTTGTGCGAAACGAGTCGCGGGAAAACTCTACCCCGCCCTCGGAGTTCGCGTTTCTTTGTGTGGACGCGCTTCCATGCTTGGCGTCGCAAGCCCGTCCAGGTGCCAGGCCATTCTACGGGTGGATCCAGGGCCACCCGCCGAGAGGCGCGAACTTTGGCAGGATGGGCACCACTCCTGGCGAGGTAAGCGTAACCGCAGGACTTCCGCCCTCTGGAGAATTTCATATCAGGGTTACGCTGCGAGATACTAGGCACCGCGTCCAGTTTTGGGCGCTCCCTAACACTTCACAGGTGCCAGGGATTTATGTTTATGACCGCGCCTCGCTGGGAGGTTTTATTGCCTCAAATTATTTGACATTACTCTTCGCTTCCGTCTTACTTTCGATGTTAGCGCTCGTGACTTATCTCTTCTTGTCTGGTCTTTTTCGCCGAGGACAGAGTACTCCTGCGAATTCGGCGGAGGGACCAGAGCCACCAGATGACTGATCCAAACGAGCACTTACCCACATTGTCGCTACCTCTCGATGGGGCGCGGCGGCCGCGTGCCCGCCAGTTGGTGGGCTGACTCGATCCGACATCCACTTTATTCTTCTCCGCGTCCTCCGCGCCTCCGCGTGAACCAAAAACAAACTTGCTCACGCGAAGCCGCGAAGCCGCGAAGCCGCGAAGAAAGGCTCAGCGCTTTGCCAGCCCCCGTTCCGCCAACCGCCGCAGCGCCTCCGGCCGGCTTGGCAGGTCGGGCTGCTCGCGGCGCCAGTCGTCGAGGCGCTTCAGCAGCTCGGGCTGGATGCGCGTGCCAACGAAAGTCCCCGGCTGCGTCGGCCGCTTCTTTCGAAGGTTCGTGTTATCTTGACTTGATCCGCTCACCCGCCAGTGCTACCAGAAGGCGAGCCGAGGGAAAGCGGCAACTTTCACCCCGGCTCTGACCGCAACCCACCTTCTGAGGAGGTGAGCCATGGCTGCCGAGCCCTTTACCACCACCCGCCGCACCCTCCTAGGCGCCGCCGCTGCGCTGCCCGCCATAGGTTTATGCGAAGGCGGGTCGCGCCCCGTCATTGCGAGCGCAGCCCTTAAGCCTGTCCTGAGCGAGGTCGAAGGGCAATCCAGTCGGGCCCAGGCCGTATGGAACCGCCGCCTGGCCGCCTACCGCCGCCTCGCCGCCCGCACCAAGGAAGCGGCTGAGACCGGCTTCTACCGTCAGGCGCTCGACCGCTACGACCGCGAAGTCGCCGCGATCAAGCGCCGCTTCGGCGGCCGAACCGACCCGGAAGCCCGCCGCCTCATCCGCGTGGCATTTGAGCGCGTCGATGCCGTCGAAGAAGCCTATTACGACCGGTGCACCGCCCCCATGCAGCGCGCTGCCGTCCGCCTCGCTCTGACCCCGGCTCCGGACCTCGAGGCGCTGCTCGCGAAGATCCGGGTTATGCACGAGCAGGAGCTTGCCGAGCTGGGGAGCATGCCTCGGCCGGTGCTGGAAATGCTCGCCGACGATGTCGTACAACTCAGTTCTGGGTTCTAGCCACGCAGCTGAAACAGGTGCTCCGTCTCTTCATCATACGAATCGCGCGAGAGCCACTGGCGCTCTTCGAAAATAAGTAGCGAGATTGTCATCTCGTACTTGTCCGAGGCGATGGTCATTTCCCGCGCGCCTCGATTCGCCCACCAGACACCAGCCGGCAATGTCTCGCCTTCGGATTTGTTGACGGGAACGCAGCCGCCCGCCGCTATTGAGCCGGACGGCAGCTCCATGCCGGACGAAAAGTAAATGCGCGCACGCTGAGCTGCTCTGCTGCGAAAACACCAGGATACAAACCCGTTCGTCGCTACAACCACAGCCGCGCAGAGCGGCGTGCTTTCCAGCCATTTCAGAGCTGCAGCCGTGTACGAGACTTGATAGCGATCAACGCAATGACGCAGCAGATCGAGGGTCATCGCGTTGCTCCCGATCTGATCACGAAAATCCGTGAGCGGCATTAGGAGATAGGAGGCGAAGCGATCGGCTTCCTGCTCGATCTCTTTCCGCTGAACACTGCGCGACGTCCCCATCAAATTGGCCTGCCCGCATTCGAAGCCGGCAGGGTTGAGCGCGCGGTGTACGAGATAGTGCCCTAGCTCGTGGCCGAGAGTGTAATTGATCCGGCCTTCAGAACTGGTTGAAGGGTTGTAGAGAATTACCCAGCCCGCTTTTTTCGTCAGGGGGTAGAGCGCCCCTTCAAAATTCGCCACCTCGGCCTGCGCAATGGTCTGGATCGGATCGGGAAAGCGTTTGGAATATTCGAGCGCAATTAAACGCACGTCTACCGGGAAGCGTGGGCCCCACGCGGTACTGAGCAGATTGGCCCACGCACACGGCGTAGCGGGCTCCCTCGTCATTTGTCGAAAAGATCCAAAATACGTTTCAGCTTCTCTTTTGCGTCAGGACCAAGCTGCTGATATTTGCGATAGAAGGCCGTGTCCTCAACATCCTCCGTAACCTCGGTGCGCGACGCGTCTACGAGATATTCGGGAGTAACGCCCAACGCCGCAGCGATCTTATTCAGCTTCTCGCCCGAGGGGCGAGCCACGTCTTTATTCTCGATTTCCCACATATAACTTTTTGAGCTGCGTGTAGCCACGGCGAGGTCCTCGAGCGTCAGGCCTCGCCCGCGTCTTAGTTCGCGGATTTTTAATCCGAGTGGTGATGGCATGCTGTCCCCCGAGGAAATTTCCCATCTGTGGATAACCTAACTTTTGATACTTGACAACCGAACTCGTACTTCTGATACATCCTGTATGGCAGTACCGAACTGCTAGGAACGATGGAAGGAGTGACACGATGGCGAGAGGTAAGGGCGCCGGCTCCTATCGGAGCGCGATCAGCGGACGGTTCGTGACCTCGGCCCATGGCCGGCGTAGCCCCAGCACGACGGCGCGGGAAAGTTCGGGAAAGAGCGGCAGCTCGGGCCCTCACTACCGCAGCGCGATCAGTGGCCGGTACGTGACCACCGCACATGGCCGGCGAAGCCCGCGCACCACGGTACGCGAGAGCTAATACAGCGAAAGGCCCGTCGTCAGACTGCGGGGGCCTTTCGTTTCCTATCAGGTGAGAAAGCTTTTCTCCTGCCCCAGAGGCAAGCGAGAGGGAAAAAAATGAAGATCAAGATTAATGCGATAAACAATCAGGGTGACCATACTCAAGAGTTCGTTGAACTCAAGGTTGAGTCCGACACAAATCTCAAATATTTTCTCCTTTCGGACACCACGTATATCAACGAAACGACGGTTTCTAACAAACTTCCGCACACCTACTGGTTCTCTGCCCGAGAGGTAAAAGCTGGAGATTACGTAAGGTTGCACACGCGGTCTGGGACGAGTTCGTCGAACACTAACACCGCGCAGACGACTACGTACCAAGTATACTGGGGGTTGAGCAAGGCGGTCTGGAATAACACTGGAGACAAGGCAATGCTCTTTGAAGTCAGCGATTGGACGTCTAAAAAAGCAAAGTGAGCCGCGTTTCCAGAGTCAATTGAGCGCGATTGCGTATCCGCGCATCGGCACAGCGCGGTTAGGTAGACGCAAGTTTGACGTCCCGCATCGCTGACCGAGAGAACGGAGAGGCAAGATCGTCCTGATTGTCCCGGTGCATCCTCGCTCTTCGCGCCTTTGCGCCTTTGCGTGAGACAAAACAGCGGCGGCCCCACGCAAAGTCTTCTAGGGACTGCCCCGAACGAACCCCTTGCCGTATCACCCCCCTCTCCCCTTTGCAGGAGCGGGCGCCCCGACAGGGGCAGCGACTTACGAGCCTCGCACGCCTTCCCCTCACCCCCGCTTATTCCGCCGGTAGCGCCGCGCGAGCGGGGAGGTCTCGAGGTCGGCGAAGAGCGGATCGGCATGGACCTCGGACGGCTTCCTGTAGAACGGCAGGTATCGGCGAAGCGTGGCCGAGCATTGCAGCTCCTGAGCGGCGTCCCAGGGCGCATCGGCATGGTCGAGGCGCGAAATGCGATAGCGCCCGTAGAATTTGCAGAAGAGCTGCACATAGGCCTGGTCCGGAGTGGCCGGCTCGCCGATCCGCTCCTCCACTTCAGCGAAGAGCCGGTCCGCCTCTTCCCTGCGGCCGACATGAAACAGCAGCCAAGCCTTGTAGGCCGCCGCCGAACAGGACAGCGGCCGGAGCGCTTCCATGCGGTCGATGCGGTGCAGTGCGGCACCAGGGGCGAACTTCAGCTCATCGTCCCATGCCCGGGCCCAATGATAGGCGGCAAACAGCCTTCTGATCACATTCCACGATTGGCTTCGCCGGCGCAGCCTCGTCAAGGAAATCCGCTACAGCCGCCGAGCGGCTTGCCCCTCCCTCGCCCTTCCCCTATACGCACCCGCGTCCGGCGGGCGCTAAGCGCCTGCGGTGGTTCAGCATAGCGCGGGAGGGCGTGGCCGATCGGCCGGCCCTGCACGCGCTCTTTTTGCTTGTCCGCCCCTCGCTCATCGAGCCCAAAGGACAACCGCGCCGGCAATGGGGCCGTCGCGGAAACGCAATGCCAAGACCGTCGGAGACAACCGGCGGCCGGTATATAAGAAGAGACAGATTTATGGCCACCACGGCGATGCCGACGCGCGACGATTTCGCGAAATTGCTCAACGAGACCCTCGGCGGCGAGAATGAAGGCTTCGAGGGCAAGGTCGTCAAAGGGATCGTCACCGCGATCGAGAACGACATGGCCGTCATCGACGTCGGCCTCAAGAGCGAGGGCCGCGTCGCCTTGCGCGAGTTCGCCGCGCCGGGCCAGAAGGCCGAGATCAGCGTCGGCGACGAGGTCGAGGTGTTCGTCGACCGGGTCGAGAACCACCAGGGCGAGGCGATGCTCAGCCGCGACCGCGCCCGCCGCGAGGCCGCCTGGGACAAGCTCGAAACCCAGCACACCGCCGGCGAGCGCGTCGAGGGCGTGATCTTCGGCCGCGTCAAGGGCGGCTTCACCGTCGACCTCGGCGGCGCCGTCGCCTTCCTGCCGGGCTCGCAGGTCGACATCCGCCCGGTCCGCGACGTCACGCCTTTGATGGACATCCCGCAGCCCTTCCAGATCCTCAAGATGGACCGGCGCCGCGGCAACATCGTCGTCTCGCGCCGCGCCATCCTCGAAGAGACCCGCGCCGAGCAGCGCTCGGGCCTGATCATGAGCCTCGCCGAGGGACAGGTGGTCGACGGCGTGGTCAAGAACATCACCGATTACGGCGCCTTCGTCGATCTGGGCGGGATCGACGGCCTGCTCCACGTCACCGACATTTCGTACAAGCGCGTCAACCATCCCAGCGAGGTGATCGGCATCGGCGACACGGTGAAGGTGCAGATCATCCGCATCAACCGCGAGACGCAGCGCATCAGCCTCGGAATGAAGCAACTCGAGGCCGACCCGTGGGAGGGCGCTTCCGCCAAATACCCGATCGGCGGCGTGTTCAAGGGCCGGGTGACCAACATCACCGAGTACGGCGCGTTCGTCGAGCTCGAGGCGGGGATCGAGGGCCTGGTCCACGTCTCCGAGATGAGCTGGACCAAGAAGAACGTCCACCCCGGCAAGATCGTCTCCACCTCCCAGGAGGTCGAGGTGTCGGTGCTCGAGGTCGACGAGGAGAAGCGCCGCATCTCGCTGGGCCTCAAGCAGGCGCAGGCCAATCCGTGGCAGGCTTTCGCCGACGCGCATCCGGTCGGCACCGAGCTCGAGGGCGAGGTCAAGAACGCGACCGAGTTCGGCCTGTTCGTCGGGCTCGAGGGCGATGTCGACGGCATGGTCCACATGTCGGACATCGCCTGGGGCGTGACCGGCGAGGAGGCCTTGAACCTGCACCGCAAGGGCGAGATGGTCAAAGCCGTGGTGCTCGACGTCGATGTCGAGAAGGAGCGGATCTCGCTCGGCATGAAGCAGCTGGAGCGCGGCGGAGTCGCCAAGGGCGGCGCGGGCTCGGGCGGCGGGCTGTCGAAGAACGACGTCGTCACGGTGAGCGTGCTCGAGGTGCGCGACGGCGGGCTCGAGGTCCAGGTCGGCGACGACGGGGCGACCGGGTTCATCAAGCGCACCGATCTCGGCCGCGACCGCGACGAGCAGCGGCCCGAGCGCTTCCAGGTCGGCCAGAAGTTCGACGCGATGGTGATCGGCTTCGACCGCTCGAAGAAGCCGAATTTCTCGGTCAAGGCGCTGCAGATCGCCGAGGAGAAGCAGGCCGTCGCGCAGTACGGCTCGTCCGACAGCGGCGCGTCGCTCGGCGACATCCTCGGCGAGGCCCTGAAGCAAAAGGACAAGTCCTAAAGGCCGTGGCGGGCACTCCGGATGGGGTGCCCGCCGCTTGCCCGACTGCCCGTTTGCTATTGATTTCCCAGATGTTTGCGTACAGGCTGATCGAAGTTAGCCGTCAATGGGGGGACGGCAGTCTCCATCGGCGCCAGTGCGGGCCGCACCATAGGGGGGAGCCGTGATCCGTTCCGAACTCGTCCAGAAGCTCTGCGACGACCATCCCGATCTCACCCAGAAGGAGATCGAGCGCGTCGTCGCCGCCTTCTTCGATTCCATCACCGAGCAGCTGCGCAAGGGCGGCCGCGTCGAGCTGAGGGGCTTCGGCGCCTTCTCGACCCGCGGCCGCGACGCCCGCAAGGGCCGCAACCCGCGCACCGGCGAGCCGGTCGACGTCTCGGCCAAGCGCGTGCCCTATTTCAAGCCGGGCAAGGAAATGCGCGAGCGGCTGAACCTCAGCGCCGTCACCGCCGCCGAATAGGCATATCCGGCCGCCGACCGCCGTACGCATCGCGACAAGCCACGACATCGTCGGTCATGCCGCGACACCGATCGGCCGGCCCGTCGATGCAGCCGCGCTTTCGCACCGACGCCCAAGCTGGCATGGTCGCGCGCGTGCGGACGTGGCGAAACCGGTAGACGCCGGAGACTTAAAATCTCCTGCCCCTCGGGGCGTGCGGGTTCGAGTCCCGCCGTCCGCACCATCCTCGGCACGGCGAGGCTCGGAACGCGAGGCACGCGGCTCGGATGCCTGCGGCAGCCTCGTAGGACTAAGTCGTCGGCCGCTAAGCCGACCACCGCATCTACCGCCTCATCGGCGAAGGTAAGGCCTCGAGCTGGACTCCAATCGGCGCCGCCTGGCCAAACAAGGACGGCCCAGGGCTTCAACATCGCATACGACGCCGTGCTGCTCTCGGGCCGCATCGTGAGCGCGCCATCACCGAGCGCCCGCAAGCTGCCGCGGACGATTGCAGCCGCCGCCGGCGCTGCCGGCGGCGGATCGGCCAAAGAGCGCAGGGTCTAATGGCCCGTATTCAGATGTAATGCCGGAACGGCAGCGGCTTCGAGCTGACCTCCGGAATGGCGGTCAGAATCTCGCCAATGTCATCGGCGAAGCGAAGCGTCACCGGCAGTCCGTCTGCATAGATGCACGCGTTAAAGTTCACCTTGGTCAGAGCCATGATATCAGCCAGCACCTGGGATAGCTTCGTTTCTCCGAACACGATCCGCACGCGTAAGGGCGTCGGCACCTCGCGGCCCGGATAGGTTAGGAGTTTCGGGACATACCCCGAAGTCCAGAGAAACGCATTGCGGTGGTCTATTTCGAGACCCAGCCCGCGCAGAACGGCGCGCCGGCCATCGCGGAAAAGCTTGAGATCGTTCGGCCGGCGGATTTGAATTCCAGTGACACTCGTTCCCTCCGGCGCCGCAGCCAGAAAGCCCTCGATCTCCTCGCGGTTGAATCCTGTCCTGCCGTGAATGAACAGCTCTTGCGGCGGCTTGCCGTGCCATCCCTTGTACGCCGCGATGCAGCGTTCCACGATGTCGGACGCCTTATCCGAAGTGAGGTGAAATTCGCCCAGGCGGCCGGAGCCCCAAGAGCCGACTGCACCCTTGAAAACGATGCCTTCGCCGGTATGCAAAAACATCTGCGCGCCACAGCAAGCTTCGCTGTCGTCCGCCGGACTGTTCGTTTTCTTGAAGACGAGACCGATATAACAGACGCCCTCTCGAATATCGGCCAGGGTCCAAGGCTTAGCACCAGCTTTGTAATAGATACCCGTCGTGAGGTTCCAGGCGACTGTGGCATCATCCTGTAGTTTGCGGATAGGCTGGCCAAACTGATTCAGATAATCGGTTGGCGCCAGCGTCGTCTGGCGCACGATCTGGCTCACGGCTTCCACACCAAGCAGCTTGGCCTTGAGCTGATTGTGAAAATGGTTTTCGTAGAGGTGTTTCTCGGCCGCCTTGTTTGCTTCGGCGAACAATTCCGGCTCCACCGCCAGCCGAAGGGCTGTCGAGTGCTTGAGATGTACAGCCGGCTGCACGCCTTCGGCCTGGCTGACCGTCGATTGCGGCCGGCACAGCTTCCAGACCTCTTCGGGTACGATGACGAACCACAGCGCGACCTTCGCATCCTCTTCGGTTGTCCATCGCTTGATCGGCTCCGCGAAGAGATCGACCGTATCGAAAACGCGTTGGTGGGGATCCGTCAGCTTTACCGTTGTTGAAAGCGTTTCAGCGTCGACCACGATCTTCACGCGCGGCGTAACGCTCCATTCGTGACGAAAGACCGTCTCAAAGCCCGGAAAAAGCACCGAGCTTGTCACCGCTGGATCAGCCGGAATGGCGCGGCGAATCTTCTTAGCCCACGTCTCGAATTGCCGGATGCCAGTTTCGGTGCCGATCACTCCATATTGAAGGCCTATGGGCTTCTCCGGTGGCCCGAAGAGCATCAGCCCATCTTTGGGATCATCAAGAGCCTGATCATGGGCAAACCGCAAACGGGGCTCAGCGAAGGTGAGCAACCGCGGCGAAGGTCGTCCGCGCTTATTCGAGCTCATCGGGCGCCTCTTCGGTGTCGTCGTCCTCGACCAGTTCGATGGCAGCCGCTTCATCCAGGCCTGTCTCGTTATCCTCGAAGTACGACCACGGGCTGGTGAACTCCATCGGTGCCATCGACACCTCTATCCACTCCTCGCCTCCGGTTGGCAGCCGGAAGACCCTTTCCGCACCACCGAGGATGGCGCAGATGGCAAGCAGGCGGTCCCGCCATTCCGCGTTCCACCATTGCTTGCACACGCTCCGGCGCGCGCGGTGCATGCGTCCGGTGCTCGTCCAAGGGGTTTCGCCATCGTCGGTGAAAATCACATGGTGGTGCAGCGCCAATTTCGGGACGCCATGCAGCTGGGGCGAGGCGGAAACTGCGTAGTGCCAATAGCCGTCCGGCCTTCTTCCACCTTCGGGTAGGCGCTTGCTCTTGTTACCGACAAGCTGACGGTAGCTTGCCTTCTTCGCGCCCACGGGCGTGAAATGCGCGCGGTTCTTCTCGATCTGGTCGTTCTTGAAGAACCAGGCATGATAGCCGCTGGCCAACTCGTGGCTGCACATCTCCCTGTCACGCATCGCCATATTCCACGCTTGCTGCACAATATCAGTGACGATGTTAGATGCGTCGAATGGCTGAACGCCCACTTCCCCGTCACCCTCGTCGGCGAAACGGGTAGTGCTAACCTCTGCGGGTGTGTCGAAGATCGCTACCGGCCCCAATGCCTCCTGCACGGTCAAACTGGTCGCAAAGGTGACGAGGTGCCCTCCGAGCACGCGGTTGGGAAAAGGAAAATCACGCGCCAAGGCCGGGAGTCGGTCGGCGTCACCGTGCAGCGGGTGGAGATAGATCCTCTTTGGGAGCCTAATCTCAAACCAATTTGAATAGCACCGATCCTCGCGCACGACCCGGCGACGGCGAGCATCTTGCGATCGCTCATACCAGTCGAGGACACATGCGGCGCCAGCCGCTGGGGACTTTGGAGCGCCCTCCCTCTCTAGGAGCTTCAAAATCTGCGTGAGCCCTTCCTGCCAGCTTTCATCGAAGCGGACGAAGTTGAGATTTTGGATGCTGTGATGCGTTGCCTCGAACGGGAATTGATCGACCTTCAGCGGCACTACAAAGTCAGACAGGCCGTGTTTCTCCTGCGCCTCGAATGCGAAGCGCAATTCTTTCAACGTGCCGGGTTTCCGGTTGGATTCCAGGGTGGACACAAAAAGAACCCTGAAAGCGTGGCGGTCGATCGCCTCCTCGATGTCGTGCCAAAATCTTTCGCCGCCCAGCAGCTCTGTCAGATCGCACCAGACCTCATATCCGGCGATTGCCAGCTGCGTCGCCAGCCACTTGGCAAAGTCGTTGTCCTGAGGGGTCGCATGACTCAGGAATATCAGCCGCCGTGGGGCTGGCTCGTTCAAGCTCGCTGGCTCAGCTCGCTGGTGAGCAATCGCTTTCAAGAGTCTCCCCTTTCCGCATAAGTAGTCAGTGTACATATGTGGAACAAGGGAAGCGAGAAAGAATAGGGCTCCGCCCTCTGCACTTCGGGCCGCCTTCCGCCCAGCCTCGTCGCGTCGCTCCTGCAGCCGGTTCCCCGCGAAGACCCACTCCGCTTGCACACCCGCTGTTCGCCACGAGGCAGAGGTGCATGACGCACCTTCCCTTTGGTGTTAAGCTCAACAGCTAACATAGGCGCAACGCTAGGCGTCGATTTACCGACTACTCGGAAGGCGACTGGGGAGGGCGAAATGGAGATTGTTGCGACTGCTCGAATCAATCCCGCTACCGGTTATCAGTCAGCCACGAAAGTCCGACGGTCTCGCAAGGCACCGACAACGAAGGCCGGACCCTCTATCCGGATTACTCTGACGCTTGATGCAAGGGATATGTGGTTTGAACAAAGCTGGAGGAATGAAATACTCCAGAGTCAGTCAGCCGAATTATTTCGGGCAGCCCTTGAGGAGGAGACCAGCCTTCTGAGTTGGGAGTCCAGCTTTCAATGGAAAGCGAGCGTGTCACGCGGCTCGCTTATATTCGATATTCTGATCTTCGGCCCAGCAGTTCTCGGATTTCTTGCTGCCTACCCTAAGGCCTCCGATGGTGTCATCCGGCTTGTGAACGACCTGTCTTACTTGGCTAAAAAATCCTATTACCTAGCTAGGCTCTCGGCCAGGCTCGCTGTGAGGGTAGCCAAACGGGCTACGGGTAAAGCGAAACAAGAATCAGTTCCGGCACCCAAGCTGGCTCCAGCAAAGCCCGTCAGCACGACGGCTGCTAAGACGCAGGTTGCAAAAACTCCAGCGGCGAAGACTAGGACACCGCGATATCTCACCATCGGAACTCGCAAAGGCTCCTGAGGGAACGGGTTGCCAGGCATGCCACAGCGTGCGGAAATCGCGCGGAAATGAAGCGCGCCGTTTGCGCGCGCTAAGGGTGCGCTAATTTTCGTGCTAGCTTTGTCATCGTTCAGCTAGGATCGGGCGGCGGAACCCCGATCAGGGCATGTTTTTTCGGCTAAATTTAGCGTGCCGGTTCGAGTCCCGCCGTCCGCACCATGACAGCGACCTTCGGCGCTAGCGCGCGGGCGTGGCCGGTTGCGGCTGCGCAGGCGCGGGCGCAGGTGCGGGCCGCGGCGGCAGCGCCCGCTGCTTCGAAGCGCGTTCGAGGTCCTGGCCGCCGCGATGGACCAACAGGCAGCGCGAGGCATCGCAGGAGACCACCGATCCGTTGGCGGTGTTGACCCGCACCACCCGGCCGTCGCCGGTCGCCACGGCCTGGTACTTCGGCGGGCCCGGCCGCGAATAGATTGCGAGGGCGAGGATCGCCGCCGCGATGACGAGCCCGTTGACGATCTTGCTCGTCATCCGCTCGACGGCATCGGGCTGCGTTTCGGTGGGTCGATCCTGCATCGGCGAAGCTCCTCACCGACTGTCTTATACGACTAACACAGAAGGAGCAAGGCGCCTGTCCGGGCGCCAGTGCTTCCGGCACGCGGCCCGTTCAGCAGGTTTCCAGCGGCGCCGCTTCGGCGCGGATCGCGGTCCATTCGCAATGTTCGAGGCTGATCGGATCGAGGAACATCCCGCCCATCCGGCTGCCGATCTGCCAGCGCACCTGGGCGTGGACGGAGCCGATGCCCGGTATGTCGAGCGAGACGTTGCTGCCGATCTCGACCGATTCGGCGCATTCCGCCATGAAGCCGCGGGTCGAAACGTCGCGCACCTGGATAACGACCGGATAGCGGTGGCGAAGCTCGGTGCTGCTTTCCACCGGCACGCGCGGGTTGCGCCGCTCCTGAAAAGCGGTGCCGTTCGTGCGTACGGGCCCGAATCCGCGCCTTCTTCTGTCCATGAACCGTCCTAGGAGTCGAATCGTGAACGGCCGGTAAAGGCCCGGCCGAACCGTTCCCGGGCGCTTCGATGCGGCGGGCGGTCGACAATGGCTCTCGATATGCGCTCGGCGGCTGGGCTATCGCTGGCGGCGATGCCGATTCGCGCGCTCCTCGCGGCCGCCGTGCTGCTCCTTGCCGGCGGCTGCACCCGCGAGGAGAGAGGGCCGGTGCGGATCACCGCGATCGGCGCTCCCCCGTCGATCGCCAACCCGAATCTCGCTCCGCTGGATCCGCCCTCGGCACTTTTGCTCGAGGCGACCGCGCAGGGCCTCGTACGCTTCGACGCTGCCGGCGAGATCGAACCGGCGCTCGCGCAGAGCTGGATCGTGTCCGACGACGGCCTGCGCTACACTTTCCGCATCCGCCGGATGCAATGGATCGGCGGCGGCCGGGTCACTGCCGAGCAGGTGGTGGGGCGGCTGCGCGCAACGCTCACCGCTGCCAGCCGCAACCCGCTGAAGCCGATCCTCGGCCTCGTCCGCGAGATCGAGCCGATGACCGACGAGGTCCTCGAGATCACGCTGCGGGCGCCGCGCGCCAATTTCCTCGAGCTCCTTGCCCAGCCCGAACTCGCCATCCTGACGGGCAGCCGCGGCACCGGCCCCTATGCGCCTGCGCCGCAGCCGGACGGAAGCATATTGCTGAACCTGCCGGCCGGCGACGACGAAGAGGAGGAGGCGATCGAGCCGCCGATCGCGCTGCGCGGCGCCCGCGCGTCGCACGCGGTGGCGCGCTTCATGGCTGGCGGCGCCGACTTGGTTACCGGCGGAACGGCCGGCGACCTGCCGATCGCACGCGCGGCCGCGCCGCCTGCGGCGGCCGTGCGCTTCGACCCGGTGGGCGGGCTGTTCGGCGTCATGTTCCAGGGGGAGCGCGGCATCCTCGCCGCCCCGGCCGTGCGGCGGGCGCTGGCCATGACCGTCGATCGCGAGGGCATCGTCGCCGCACTAAGCGTCCCGGGCCTCGGGGCACGCGCGACCCTGTTGCCGCCGGGCCTCGAAGAGGTCCCCGCCCCGGCGGCGCCGGACTGGGGCGGGGCGCCGCTCGCAGTGCGGCGACCGGAGGCAGCCCGGATCATCGCTGCCGCCACCTCGGCCGAGCCGGTCCCGCTGCGCCTGCGCGTCGCGATGCCGGAGGGTCCCGGCTACCGGCTGATCTTCGCCTATCTGAGGCGCGACTGGCGGGCGGTGGGCGTCGAGGCGGAACGGGTCGCGCCGGACGCCGACGCGGACCTGCGCTTCGTCGATTCCGTCGCGCCCGCGACGATGGCCGCCTGGTACCTGCGCAATTTCACCTGCGAGCGCGTGCGCCCCTGCTCTGGGGAAGCGGACGAGGCGCTGGCCGCCGCACGGGAAACGCAGAATGTCGCCGAGCGCCGCGTCTTGCTCGCGAAGGCGGACCGCATGCTGACCGACGCCGTCCTGTTCGTGCCGATCGCGGCCCCGGTGCGTTGGTCGCTCGTCTCGCCGCGGCTGACGGGCTTCCGCCGCAATGTCTTCGGACGCCATGCGCCGGGCGAGTTGATTGCGGGCGAGAGGTGACGATGCCGAAGATCGACCAGGAAGAGCTTCGCCGGCTGGCCGACCGGCTGCCGATCGGACGCGACCCCGCCTCGGTGCGGCGGCGGCTGGAAGCGATGGAGGCCCTGCTCGAGCGCGCCTTCACCGTCCCCGGCACCCGCTACCGGGTCGGCCTCGACGCCGTCGTGGGCCTGGTGCCGGTGCTCGGCGACCTCGTCACGACCGCAATGGGCGCATGGATCGTCTGGGAGGGGCGGAACCTCGGCATGTCCAGGTTCCAGCTCGCGCGCATGGCGACCAATGTCGGCGTCGACACATTGATCGGCGCCATTCCGCTGGTCGGCGACCTGTTCGACCTCGTCTTCCGCTCCAACACGCGCAACCTCAGGATCCTGCGGCGCTTCCTGGACCGTCACCATCCCGAGACGATGACGATCGAGGGAGAGGCCGTAGTCCGCGAATTGCCCTAGCGCGCGCCTCCGGCGCCGCGGAACCAGGCGCCGGCGTCCGGCCGCAGCAGCATCCACATGGAGAGCAGGATGAGCACCCATTGCGCCACCTGCATCAGAAGTGCGGGCAACGGCCAGCTTAGCGCACTGCCGATTGCAGGAATCGTCACCGCGATCGCCGCGAGCGAAAGCAGCACCCAGACCCATTTGGCAACCGCACTGCGCCGATGCGCGATCAGCCACAGCAGGAGGAGCATTACTGCCACCAGGACGGCGTAGACGGCGATCAGCGCAGTCTCGCCCAGGCCCTGCTGCGCGGCGGCGGCCCGAAGCCCGTCCCAGTTCAACACCGCGTCGGCGAGCAGGATCACGATCAGGAGCAGCACGATGCGCTGGAAATTGACGATGGAAGCCGGCCGCATGGTCTTGTCCCCCCCTTGTTCAGCGACGCGGACCTTAGCTGCGATCGGGCCGCTGGCAAGCCTTGCCAAGGGAAACAACCCTCTCGCTCGACGTTCCGGACCGGAAACAAGCTCGGGAGACGGACATGCGCCGCTACGCTTATGGGTGGATCACCCTCATCTTCTTCCTCGTTTCGATCGCGCTGCACTGGCTGTTCGGCTGGTACGCCTTCGCCAACGAAGCCGCTTCGCACGGCCAGACGCCCCAGATCGGCGAATATCTGACCGAGATGGGCCGGGACACGTTCGAGAACTGGCAGTCCGAATTCCTGCAGCTGATCTGGCAGGTCGTCGGCCTGGCTTACTTCCTCTACGTCGGCTCACCCGCGTCGAAGGAGAATGACGACCGGATGGAGGCCAAGATCGACGCCTTGCTGAGGATCAACGCCGGCGAGGACGCGGACAAGCTCATCGAGGATCTCGACCGCCACTATCTCCGCCACGACGGGCCATCCCCCCATGGCCACGACGCCGAGATCGCCAAATCGGCGGGCCGCGGCCTCCGCCACGCCGCTGCGGGCTGACGCCCCGCGTCAACTCGGCTGTTGCCCTGAGCCGTCCCGCGGCGCAGCCTTGGGGCAGCGAGTCGCGCCTGAGGTGCCCTCGCTTTTTCAGGGGGAGATTCAGATGCCGAATTCGGGGACCTATACGGTGAAGGCAGGGGATTCGTTGTCGGCGATCGCGAATGCCCATGGCTGCGACTGGCGGGAGCTGGCGCGGCTGAACGGCATTGCCGACGCCAATTCGATCCGGCCGGGCCAGCAGCTCGCGCTGCCCGGCAACGGCGGAGCGGAAGGCTCGCAGACGCCATCGGCCGATCGGTCCGCGAGCGCCGCCTCGCCCGGCGAGGACTGGGCGGCGCTGATCGAGGCGCATGGCGACGACGAGGCCAAGGCCGAATTCGCCGCCGGCAAGCGGGTACTGATCGCACTGCGGACGACCACCAACCGAAAGGCCAATCAGGGCCGCGGGGTCTACGACGACCAGCTGATCGTGGTCCGCAAGGTGAACGGCTCCGTCAGCGCCACGAAGTTCGCGTGCAACACCGAGCCTTCGGGGCAGTACGGCCATGGCGGCGCCAAGGACGACACCGGCGCCGACATCAACCGCGACGGCAAGGTCGACCAGGGACGGCTGGTGGCCGGCACCTATCATTATGTCGCCAAGCCCGGCGGCCATCTCGGCGGCGCCGCTTTCTGGACCCGCGGAACGCAGACCGCGGAGCGGGACGTCAACCAGGACGGCGTCTGGAACGAGGCGGACGGCGCGAACCGCATCGACCCGACCCATGTCGGCCGGACGATGTACATCCACCGCGGCGGGGACGACAACACCTGGTCCGCGGGCTGCCAGACCATCCGCAAGTCGCACTACGACGCGTTCCTGTCGTCGCTGGGCGGGCAGACCGGCTTCAGCTACATCCTGATCAACGCCTCCTAGGGTCCTAGGACGGAGGCCGGGCCCCGGCGCGCCGGTCCTCGACCGGATCTTCCACCCGCGGCGGGCGGTCGAGATGGACGGCGAGGTCCGCGCCGGACGGGTCGGTGAAGCGGACGCTGACGCTCGCCTCGATGCCGGCGGCGCGAAGCGGAAGCGCGAAGCCGCGCGCGACGATCCGCATCGCCGCTTCGCGCGCGACATTGAGCGGCCGGGACGCCCGCGCCTGGCGCATCAGATCGCGCTCGGCGGCCTGGCGATTGGCCTCGTCGAGCTCCGCTTCGGCCCCCGTCAGCGCCATCAGCACGCCGCCCTCGCTATATTCGCGCGCCTCGTCCATCGCGATGTCCGGCCCGGATATCTCGAGCGGAGGCAGGACGACCGACAGCGTCCTCGTCGCCTCGTCCCAGGCGAGATGCTCGCGGCGGAGGCGGCGCAGGTCGATGCCGTAGCGGACCACGGCCGGCAGGATCAGGGTCTTGCGCGCCTCGAGCCCGAGCCGGCTCTCGCGCGATGTGACGATCGCGGCGTAGCGCGCGACCAGGCTGGTGATGCGCCCCTGCTCTCGCACCGAGATGAGCGCGGCGTCGGCGATCCGGCGCGGATCGCCGGCGGCCGGCGCCGTGGCGGAGGTGCCGAGGAGCACCGTCAGCAGCACTCCGAGCAGCAGGCCCGCCGCCAGCCCCGGCAGCCAGTGGACGGCGAGGGATTTCAGGCGCTCGCGGTCCATCTCTCACCTTCGCAGCGAACGCGGCCCCTCCGCTCGAGATCGACGAGATGCGCAAGCACCGATCGCGCGGCCGCCGGGTGCAGTCGCGGATCGACGTCGCGATACATGAAGGGGACCATCGCGGAGATGCGGCCTTCTCCCCCTTTAAGATGGCCGAGGATCTGGCGCTCGCGCATCCGCCGGTGCTCGATCAGGCGCCGCAGGTGGGCCTGCGGATCATCCACGGCGGGTCCGTGGGCCGGGAGGTAAATCCGATCGTCGCGCCTCGAGAGCCGATCGAGGCTCGTCATATAGTCGCTCATGTCGCCGTCCGGCGGCGAGACCACGGTGGTCGACCAGCCCATGACGTGATCGCCGGTGAACAGCACGCCCGTCCCCAGGAGTGCGAAGCACAGATGGTTCGACGTATGTCCCGGCGTCGCCACCGCTTCGAGCGTCCAGCCGTCGCCTTCCACCCTCTCTCCGTCGCCGAGCACCCGGTCGGGCGCGTAGTCGAAATCGAACGCGGCGTCGGAGCGCGGTCCCTGGTCCTCGATCGCCAGGGGCGCGCAGCCGACGACCGGTGCCCCGGTCGCTGCCGCCAAAGCGCGGCTCGCCGGGCTGTGATCGCGATGGGTGTGGGTGCAGAGGATCGCCCGGACCCGCTCGCCGGCCACGGCGGCGGTCAGCGCTTCGACATGGCGCGGGTCGTCCGGGCCGGGATCGATCACCGCCACCTCCCCCGCGCCGACGATGTAGCTCTGCGTCCCGGTGAAGGTGAAGGGCGAGGGATTGGGCGCGAGGATCCGCCTCACCAGCGGATGCGGCCGCTCGATCTCGCCGGTGGGCCAATGCTCCATGCCAGGCATGTGGCACCGACGGCTGTGGAAAGGAAGGCGGAGAAGCCCTCCCCCTTGAGGGGGGAGGGTTGGGGTGGGGGTGGCGCCTGAAGCAAAAGCTGGGCTTCTTCCGGAGACTCCACCCCACCCCTAACCCCTCCCCATCAAGGGGAGGGGAATCAGGCTATTGCGCCGCCCGCGCCTGCGCGATGGCGCGGTCGAGCGCCGCCAGCACGCGTTCGCGATGCTCGCCGGTCAGCTCGTCGTTCCCGGCGATACGCTCGCGCGCCTGCTGCAGGCGCTGGAGCCGGGTGGCGGCATCGGCGCCTCCCCTCTCGCAGAGCATGATGCGGGTGCGGCGGTTGCCGCTCTGCTCGTCGACATTGGCGAGCGGCTCGCTCTGCCGGCAATTCTCCGGCAGCGTCACTTCGCCGTTCGGGCCGCGGCGCATGCGGACGACATGGTCGCCGCCCGCTTTGCCCTCGCCGCCCTCGACGATCACGATCCGGCGCTGCTCGGTCCGGGTCTCGCCTTCCGCCTTGGGCTGGGCGATGCCGGGCGCGGCGAGCGTCAGGCCGGCGCCGGCGAGGACGGCCAGGGCCGCGGCGCCGCCGAGGCTGCGCAGGCGGCTGTGACGGTGGTGCTTCATCATTCTCAGTCTCCGTTTCAGTTGGTCGGCATGATTCAGCGGGCAGGCCGAAATCAGGCCGGGGCGGCTCGCGGATTTGATGAGGGCGCTGGCATAAGCGTGGCGCTCGTCGGCGCTCGCGCCGGCGGCGACCGCCGCGTCGCAGGCGAGCTCCTGGTCGGCGCGGAAGGCCAGGAAGGCGATCCAGGCGACCGGGTTGAACCAGTTCAGCGCCAGGACGATCAGCGCGGCGAGATTCCACCAGATGTCGCCGCGGCGGTGGTGGACATATTCGTGCTCCGCGGCGAGCCGCCGCTCCGCCTGATCGTAGCGGGTCTCGAAGTCCGAAGGGACGACGATGCGCCGGTCGAGCAGGCCGACGGCGATCGGCCCCTCGACCGCGTCGCTCTCGATCAGCGGGAGGCCCCGCCAGGCGCCCGCGCTGCGCGAGGCGAGGCTGAGCCGGGTCAGGAAGGCGCGGTAGGCGAGGAACTGGACGAAGAGGAAGGCGGCCGCGCCCCCGGCCCACAGCGCGAGCAAAACGGGCACCCACTGCCCGGGTCCGCCTTGCGACGGCAGGGACGCGGCCTGGTCGCCCGCCGCCGGAATGAGGACGGCGAGAGAGGGAAAAGGCAGATCCGGGATCGCCGCCGGCAGCGGCGGCAGCACCAGGTGGAGCAGCGGCAGCAGCCACAAGGCGTAGGCCCAGCCGGCGCCGAAGGCGCGCGCGACGAGGCTGCGGAGCGCGAGGACGGCGAGCATGGCGAGGCTCGCCGCCGCCATGTTCTGGAGCAGCCAAGCGATCACGATTTCAGCGCCTTGAGCAAAGCCTCGATCTCGGCGATGTCGGCTTCGGAAAGGCGGTCCCGCTCGGCGAGGTGCGCGACCAGAGGAGTCAGCCGGCCGCCGAACATCCGATCGAGCAGCCGCCCCGATTCCTGCGCGACATAATCCTCGCGCGCGACGGCGGGACGGTAGAGATAGCGCCGCCCCTCTTCCTCGTGGGTGAGCACGCCCTTGGCGAGCAGGCGCGAGAGCATCGTCTTCACCGTGCGGATCGACCAGCCGCGCTCCGCCGGCACCCGCTCGGCGACTTCGGCCGCGGTCAGCGGCGCCTCCTCCCAGAGCACCTCCATCACCCGATATTCGGCGTCGCCGATCCGTTCCATTACTGCACCTCGCGTCTCTGACTACATGTGTAGTCGCCGGACGGGTGAACGGCCGATGAATGGTTTGGGAGGCGGTTTGGGTCCCGGGTGTCGGCGGCGCTTACACTCGGCGCGAAGGTTAAGATCGCTTCACCATCGCAACCCGCGGAAATCGGCGGGCGGCGCGCATTGGCACGGCGCGTGTATCTCTATCGGCGTCCACACGGTTCCACCGAGGGGCGGGCCCGGCGCTTTCTGGTCGCGCTGCCCGCCCCGAGCCGTTTCAAGCGCAGCGAAGAAGGCAGGGCTTCTCCCCCGTTCGGTCCGAGCGAAGTCGAGGACCGGAGTCGAGCGGAGCGAGACATTTGCCCTTGCCTCGGCTTCGCTCGGCACCGCCCCTCGACTTCGCTCGGGGCGAACGGTCTCTAACCGGCTACCTCGCCTTCGCGACCTGCTTGTCGGCGACGAGCTGCTGGAGCTCGCCGGCCTCGTACATCTCCATCATGATGTCCGATCCGCCGACGAACTCGCCCTTGACGTAGAGCTGCGGGACCGTCGGCCAGTCGGAATAATCCTTGATGCCGTTCCTGATCTCGGGGTCCTGGAGGACGTCGACGGTCTCGAACCGAACGCCGAGATGGTCGAGGATCGAGACGGCGCGGCTCGAAAAGCCGCATTGCGGAAACAAAGCGGTGCCTTTCATGAACAGGACGACGTCGTTCCCCTGCACGATTTCCTCGATGCGCTGCTTCACGTCGGCCATGCTTCAATCTCCCTGTGCAGGCGTGGCGGTCTGGAGCTGGAGCGCGTGCAGCGCTCCGCCCATCCGCCCGCCGAGCGCATCGTAGACGCGCTGGTGCTGCTTCACGCGCGGCAGGTCGCGAAAGCTCTCCGCCACCACCCGCGCCGAATAATGGTCGCCGTCCCCGGCCAGATCGGTGATCTCGACATGGGCATCCGGAATCCCGGCGCAGATCAAGCGCTCGATCTCATCGGCCGCCATCGGCATCGGGGTCAGCCCTGCTCCATCAGCTGGCGCCGCGCCTCGACCGTCTTGTGGCCGAGCGCCTCGCGGATCCGCGCCTCGTCGCAGTCGACGCCGGCGGAGGTGAGGTCGCCGAGCACCTTGCGGATCACGTCCTCGTCGCCGGCTTCCTCGAAATCGGCGCGGATCACGTCCTTGGCATAAGCGTCGGCCTCGGCGTCGGTCAGCCCCATCTGCCGGGCCGCCCACAGGCCGAGCAGCTTGTTGCGCCGGGCGACGATCCGGAACTGCATGTCCTGGTCGCGCGAATATTTGGTCTCGAACGCCCGCTCGCGATCGTCGAAAGTTGTCATGTCGCTCCCTTGCTCTGCTGGTCTCCAGATAGGCGCGGGCGGGAGCGCGCGCAATGCGCGGCGATGGATGACAGGCCGGCGCGCGTCTGCCAGTCTGCGGCGTGGGGAGGACCGAAGATGATCGCGATCGCCGCATTGCTGCTTGCGACCGTCGCCGCCGCCGATGAGCCGCCGCCGCCGCCCGCGGTCGCCGCCGCGCTCCAGGCCTGGGGGCAATGCCTCAGCGACGGCATAGACGGCGCCGATTCCGCGCTCGGCCCGGACCGCGCCGCGCAGGCGGTCCTCGACGGCTGCGCTACCCTGCAGGCGACCCTGGTCGCCGAGCACAGGCGGTGGGTCGATTCCTCGTCCATGTCCGATGCCGAGAAGCGCCGCGCCCGGCTCGGAATGGACCGGAGCCTCGGCAGGCTGCGCGCCCAGGTCGCGCGCGGCATCAGGAGGATGCGCGCCGACTGAGTGGGGACAGTTACTTTTCCGCGCGGCCATTTCGTATCGAACAGGCGGGACGGAAAAGTAACTGTCCCCTCACATCGTCACCACCAGCTTGCCGACCGCCTGACGCTCCGCCAATGTGCACGATCCACTGGACAGGGGTCCGACATGTCGATCGTCACCGCGCTGGCCGCCCTGCAAGTCCTGATCATGGCGAATCCGAACGCACCGGCCGAGGTCGTCCAGGTCCGCAACGCCTGGTTCTCCTGCGCCATGAGAGAGGCAGCTACCGCGGGAGACGAATTGACGCCGCGTCAGGCTGCCGCGGTCGGACTCGCCGCTTGCCAGGCGCTTCAATCCGAGGTCGTCGAAGCGCAGAATCGCTGGCTGGAGGCGAATGTGCGAAGCGAGCGGCGGCGGCGGCGGGCGCGACGACAAATGGCGCAGACCTTCTCCGGCTTCGCGGAGCGGCTTCCGGGCATGGTTCGGATGATGCGCCGACGCTGAGGCGTCACCTCCCGCCATCATCACGAGCCTTCCGCGTTAGGCGCCGACCGTCACCACCAGCTTCCCCACCGCCTTGCGCGCGGCCATGTGGGCGATCGCCTCGCCGCCGCGCTCGAGCGGCCAGGTCGCGCTGACCCTGGGGGCGATCTTTCCTTCGCTCCACAGCCTGAAAAGCGTGGCGATGTGAGCGGCATTGGCCTTCGGGTCGCGGGCCGCGAAGGCGCCCCAGAAGACACCGCAGACGTCGCAGCTCTTGAGCAGGGTGAGGTTGAGCGGCAGTTTCGGGATGCCCGCCGGGAAGCCGACGACGAGATAGCGGCCCTCCCAGGCGATCGACCGCAGCGCCGGTTCGGCATAGTCGCCGCCGACCGGGTCGTAGATCAGGTCTGCGCCGTCCGGGCCCACCGCATCCTTGAACTGCTGCGCCAGCGCCTTGGACGCATCCTTGTCGAACGGGCCGCGCGGATAGACGAGGGTCGCATCCGCCCCGGCGGCGCGCGCGGCTTCGGCCTTCTCTTCCGACGAGACGGCGGCAACGACGCGCGCGCCGAACCCCTTGCCGAGCTCCACCGCGGCGAGGCCGACGCCGCCCGCCGCGCCGAGCACGAGCAAAGTCTCGCCTTCCTTCAGCCGGCCGCGGTCGAGCAGAGCGTGGATCGACGTCGCGTAAGTGAGGATCAAAGCGGAGCCTTCCTCGAAGCTGCGCTCCTCGGGCAGCCTCAGCGCCATCGCCGCCGGCACCAGCACCTTTTCCTGCAGCCCGCCATGCCCGATCATCGCGATGACGCGCTCGCCCGCGGACCAGCCGGAGACCCCCTCCCCCACCGCCTCGACGACCCCCGCAATCTCGCCCCCCGGCGCGAACGGCCGCGGCGGCTTGAACTGATATTTGTCCTCGATGATCAGCACGTCGGGATAATTGATCGCGCAGGCACGGACGCGGACGAGCAGCTGGCCCGGGCTGGGCTCGGGATCGGGCAGCTCCGCGAGCTCGAGCGTCTCCGGCCCGCCCGGGACTCGGGACAAGAGGGCTTTCATCCTGACCTCCAAATTCTGCCGATGCCGAATCTCTGCCTCACAGCCGATCCCGATGGGCTTCAAGCTCCGGGCTCAGTCGGAGCCCCGTCAAAGCGAGCATCTCATCCAGTTCGATGAGACCGTCCCGCTTCTCCTCGTGATCATCGATGGTGAGGGCGGGCGGCGCCGCAATCGCGTCATCGATGGTGCCGCCTTCAGGGGCTATGCGGAGCGACAGTTCGTCGTGCCGGAAACGAATGTAGATCGCGCGGCCATCCGCCAACTCCCCTTCCCACTGAGAAGGAGAGCATATGGTGGTTCGCCTGAGCTCCTTAATTTCCGGCCAGTTCCGCGAAATCAACACGTTCGTCAACGTGCCGCCTGCGGGAAGGCGGGCAGCTTGGCGATGTCCGCCGGTTCGTGCTGGATGATGATGCGTGCGCCGAGATTGCGCGCGATGCGGTCGAAGCGGTCCATCGACGCGAGGCTGTCGGCGCGGTTGTGGTTGAACGGCGGCACGCCGCGATTGGCGACCTGCTCGGTGAAATGATAGGTGTCGCCCGAGAGCAGCACCGGCCCGGACGCCAGCCGGACCAGGAGCGCATAATGGCCCGGCGTATGTCCCGGCAGAGTGAGCATCGTCACGCTGCCGTCCCCGAACACGTCGTGATCGCCGGTCACGGGCTCGATCCGGCCGCCGCCGGTCAGCCAGTGGGCCAGCCCGCGCGCCGAATCCTCGTCCACCGGCGGCGTGGCGCGGAGCAGGTCGAGATCGCCGCGGCCGATCAGCAGCCGCGCCTGCGGGAAGCGTCCCGCCTGGCCGACATGGTCGAAATGCCAGTGGCTGATCCCGATCACCTCGATCTGCTCCGGGCGCACGCCGATCTGCCGGAGCTGGTCGACGATGCTGCGCTCGAGGCGCAGCGACTGGGCGGCGTTCGAGAAGGGGCGGCCGATGAGGGCGTCGGTCAGGCCGGTGTCCCAGAGCATATAATGGTCGGCGTGGCGGATCAGGTAGCAGCTGCCGACCACCCTTTTCGGCCCCGGCGGATATTGGAAGGTGTCGGAGAAGAAGGCGCCGTACTGGTTGATCGTGAATTCGCCGCAATCGAGCCGCCACAACGACAGCGGCGCCGGCTGTGCAGCGCGCTGCGGCTGCGCCGGCTGGGCGGCCGAGGGACTGGCCGAGATCAGCCCGACGAACATTGCAACCGCGGCGACGATCTTCTTCATCTGCTTCCCCCTGGCGAGGCTGATCAGCTTTCGTAGCGCGCCGTCGTCTTCGCCGCCACTTCGTCAGCCGTGACTTCGGGCGCCAGCTCGATCAGCCGGAACGCGCTCTGATGGTCGGGCCGGTGGAAGACGCAAAGATCGGTGACGATCATGTCGACGACGTTCTTTCCCGTCAGCGGCAAAGTGCATTCCGGGATGAACTTCGGGTCGCCGTTCTTGGAGGTGTGCTCCATCACGACGATGATCTTCTTGACGCCGGCGACGAGGTCCATCGCGCCGCCCATGCCCTTGATCATCTTGCCGGGGATCATCCAGTTGGCGATGTCGCCTTTCTCGCTGACCTCCATCGCGCCGAGCACGGTCAGATCGATATGGCCGCCGCGGATCATCGCGAAGCTTTCGGCCGAGCTGAAATAGCTCGAAGAGGGAAGCTGCGAGATGGTCTGCTTGCCGGCGTTGATCAGGTCGGGATCGACCTCGTCCTCGTAAGGGAAGGGCCCGATGCCGAGCATTCCGTTCTCGCTCTGCAGGGTCACTTCCATCCCCGCCGGGATGTTGTTGGCGACGAGCGTCGGGATGCCGATGCCGAGATTGACATAATAACCGTCGCGCAGCTCCTTCGCGGCGCGCGCGGCCATCTGGTTGCGATCCCAGGGCATTAGAGGGCTCCGTGGATGGGAGTGGGCGGGGAAGAATCCGTTCGCGTCGAGCGAAGTCGAGACGCCGTGTCGAGCGAAGCCGAGACCTTCCCTGCCGTCGACCCTCGGCTCCGCTCGGGAGCGGTCCTCGACTTCGCTCGGACCGAACGGGACGAGACGCAAGGCGCCATTATGCGGCCTCCCTCTGCCGGACGGTGCGGAACTCGATCTTCTTCTCGTACGGCGCGCCGAGGATCATTCGCTTCACGTAGATCGAAGGCAGGTGGATGCAGTCGGGATCGAGGCTGCCGACCGGAACGATCTCCTCGACCTCGGCGACGCAGATCCGCCCGGCGGTGGCCATCGGCTGGTTGAAGTTGCGCGCGGTCTTGCGGAAGACGAGGTTTCCCGCCTCGTCCGCCTTCCAGCCCTTGACGATGCTGAGGTCGGCGCGGATGCCGCGCTCGAGAATGTAGGTCTCGCCGTCGAACTCCTTATGCTCCTTGCCCTCGGCGACGACGGTGCCGACGCCGGTCTTGGTGTAGAAGCCCGGAATGCCCGCCCCTCCAGCCCGGCACCGCTCGGCGAGCGTCCCCTGCGGACAGAATTCGACCTCGAGCTCGCCGGCCAGATATTGCCGCTCGAATTCCTTATTCTCGCCGACATAGGAGGAGATCATCTTCTTGACCTGGCGCGAGCGCAGCAGCTTGCCGAGGCCCTCATTGTCGATGCCGGCATTGTTCGAGGCGATGGTGATGTCCCTGACCCCGGCGCGCTGGATGGCGTCGATCAGGCGCTCGGGAATGCCGCACAGGCCGAAGCCGCCGGCGCAGATCGTCATGCCGTCGGTGAGCAGCCCCTCGAGCGCGGCGTCGGCGTCGGGATAGATCTTCTTCATCCAAGGCTCCGCGGGGAAAGTGCGCCCTGCCGATAAGCGCTGGCGGCGAGCCCGGTCAAGCGAACCTCGGTCCGGGCTTAACCGCCCTTCAACCGGGGGCTGCTAAGCCCCGCTCGCTGACGACGGGGACGAGACTTGCTCACGCTCAAGCACGAGGCGAATGCGGCGACGACGCCGTACCGGATCAATCCCGATCTCGACCGGGCGGCGCTTCGCCGCGCCTACGAGGAGGATGGCCGCGTCCGCATCTACGGCCTGCTCGAGGATGGGGCGATGCAGCTCTACGAGCATTTCCTCGCCCGGACCGACTGGATCCACCTGATCGCCGTCGAAGGCGGCATCCTCGAGCTCGATCCCGCCGCGAAGGCCGCGCTTTCGGCCGAGGAATGGGCGGCGATCGAGGCTGCCGCCCATGCGCGGGTCAGGGATCATTTCCAGTATCGCTACGAGGCGGTGCGGGTGAATGCGGAAGAGCAGGCGCGGATGACCGACCCGCTCGCCGATTTCGCCCGCTTCATGCAGAGCGCCGAGCTGCTCCGGTTTCTCCGGGAGGTGACCGGCCATGACGAGGTCGCCTTCACCGACGGCCAGGCGACCGCCTACGGCCCCGGCGACTTTCTCACCGGCCACGACGACGACGTCGCCGGCAAGAACCGGCTCGCGGCCTATGTCTACGGGCTGACGCCCTACTGGCGGCTCGAATATGGCGGGCTCTTGCTTTTCCACGGCCCGCACGACCGCACGGCCGCGGGAAACGTGCCGCGCTTCAACACGCTCGATCTGTTCCGCGTGCCCCGGCAGCACAGCGTTTCCTACGTCACGCCGGCCGCGCCGCACCGCCGCTTCGCCGTCACCGGCTGGCTGCGCAGCGCCGCCCCGTGACCCTGCCCGACCTTAACCCTCAAGGCCCCCTCGTCCCATATCGGGACGCGGCTTTTTTCGCTGTTGTGCGAGGGAAAAAGGCGTGTCAGCCCGAATCTCACCGATGGCCGATAGGGCCTGACGAGGTTCAGGAGTGTTCGAAATGCGCGATCTTCACGAATTTGAGCTCGGTTTCGTCAGCGGCGCCGGCAACTCGCCCCGCCCGCCGTCCTGCGGCTGCTCGTGCCCGGCCCCGACCCGCAAGGGCAATAACGGCTTCGGCAACGGCGCCGACGCGAATCTCGCCGCGCCGGGCGGTTCCGGCAAGACCGGCGGCGGCAAAGAGGGCAGCGTCGGCGACGACCGCGGCCCCCGCTAAAGCGATCGCCTAACGCGCGGATACGTCAGCCCGCGCAAAGGCAAGGGAACGCCCCGGCGAGCGATCGCCGGGGCGTTTTGCCGTCCGGCGCACGGCGCTTGACACGGAACGCTTGCCAGAGTACTTTGCGTTATAAAGTTCTCTGGAGGAATGCATGAGCGAGGTTGCGGCGCCGTCACGGGAGGACATCCAATATGTCCGGCAGCTCGCCGAGAGCGGGGCGCATGCTCCCCTGCTCGGCGGGCGCTTCATGGTCTGGTGGGGCCTGCTGCTCACCGGCACCTACACCGCCCACCATTTCGCGCTCCAGGGCGCGTTCGGCGACGGCAAGACAATCTTCGCCGCGATCTGGGCCGCCTTCGCATTGCTGGGAATAGCCGGCCAGCTCCTGCTCGCGCGGTCGATGGGGCCGAAGTCGGGTTCGGGCTCGGCCGGCAACCGCGCCTCGCGCAGCGTCTGGACCGCCGCGGCTTTCGCGATCGCCGCGATGGTCGTCGGCACCGCCGTCGCGGCGCGGCGCGGGTCCGGGCCGGCGACGTTCGACTGGATCGTGCCGGTCGCCTTCGCCGTCTATGCCTGCGCGCTGACCGTCACCGGCTCGCTCGCCCGCAACAGGATCACCATGGCCGCGGGGGCGGGCGCGGTCGTCATGGTCGGCCTGTACACGGCTTTGATCCTCGCGCCCGAGCGCTACCTGCTCGCGGCCGCGGGCGTGTTCCTCACCGTGTTCGTGCCGGGGCTGCTTCTGCTGCGCGCCGAGCCGCGCTGAGCGATGGCCGAAAACCCGTTCGACGCCAGCGGCTTCGACGAGCTGATCCACGGCCGGCTGCGGATGGGCGTCGTCGCCTATCTCGCCGCGGTCGAGTCGGCCCTGTTCACGGAGCTGCGCGACAAGGTCGGGGCCAGCGACGGCAACCTTTCCGCCCAGCTCTCGAAGCTCGAGGAAGCGGGCTATGTGCGCATCGACAAGCGCTTCGCGGGCAAGAAGCCGCAGACCCGCGTGACGCTCACCCATCGCGGCCGCCAGGCCTGGAACAACTGGCTCGATCGGATCGCGCGGCTGACCGAGGCCGCCGGCATGCAAAGGAGATGATCATGACCAAGACGCCCTGCTTGTGCCTGCTTCTCGGGCTCGTCGCCGCGAGCGCAGCCCCGGCCCAGACCGTGCCGCAGCCGACGCCCGAACAGGCGGCCGCCGGACCGTGGGACCCGGCGACCCGCATCGCCGAGCAGCGGCGGGCGATGGCTGCGCTCTCTTTCATGGACGGCACCTGGCGGGGCGACGCGCAGACCGCGCAGCGCAGCGGCGGTTTCGTCCAGACCGAGCGCGTCGGTCTGCTGCTCGACGGCACATTGCGGGTGGTGGAGGGCCGCGGCTACGACGCGGCGGGCGCGACGGTGTTCAACGCTTTCGGGATCATCTCCTACGACCCGGTGCGCCGCGCTTATTCGATGCGCTCCTACGCGATGGGCTTCGCGGGCGATTTTCCGCTCACGGTCCGGGCGGACGGCTTCAGCTGGAGCCACCCCGCGGAGCCCGGCGTGACCATGCGCTACGAGGCGACGATCCGCGACGGCGAATGGCACGAGGTCGGCGAGCGCGTCGTCGAAGGCCAGCCGCCGCAGCGGGCGTTCGAGATGCGATTACGGCGGATGGGCCCGTCCGACTGGCCGCGGGCCGGAGCCGTGCCGCCGCGCTGAGGCTTCAGCCGCGCAGCTTGGCGAGGACGCCCTGCAGCTGCATTGCGGCGGACATGTCGCCCTCGACCTTCAACTTGCCCTGCATGAAGGCGGTCATCCCGTCGAGCTTGCCGTCGCGCATCGACTCCCAATCTTCCCAGGCCACCTTGATCGTGGTGTCGGCCTGGCCGTCCTCCTCGGTGACCTGACTGGCGGCGCCGTCGAGCATCACCACGCCCTCCGAGCCGAAGTCGAGCTTCACCCGCTTGCCGGGGAGCCAGGCGCTCTTCGAATTGAGGGTCGCGGCCATTTCGCTTTTCGTCATGATTTTCTCCGCTGGGTGCCCTTTCTCCCTACTTTACGTAAACGTCAGGTCAAGGGGGGCGAACGTTTGCCGGCGCAAATAACCCTACCCAGATCAGTTTAATAGTGACATACATAGATCCTAATCAATTCTGGGAGGAGCGGCAGAAATGGACCAGTCCGGTATAATCGGCAAAGGACAGGACGGCTATTATCATCCGAAGAACGAGGATGAAATTGTCGCGCTGATAAAATATGCCGCGGAGAACAAGCTGCAGATTCGGGCCAGGGGCGCCTCGCACTCGACAGCGCACAGCATCTTTACCGATCCCGTTGACGGTGCACCCGTAAACATGACTTTGACGACCGCTCCGCCCACCGGTGCGAACATCAATCTGGCGATGGACGGCATGATCGGACTCGAATGGATAGACGAAGCGAACGGCATCGTTGAAGCCGAAGCCGGAATCCATCTTGGCGTCGACCCCTACGATCCGATCGGCACTTCGACCCCTGAAAACAGTCTATTGTACCAGCTTAAGGAGAAGGGCTGGGGGATCAACGACCTCGGCGGGATCACCCACCAGACCGTCAGCGGCTTCACCGCGACCGGATCGTCGGGCGGATCGCTGATCTACGACCTCGACAATATAACCGCCTTCCGGGTCGTCGACGGGACGGGCGACGCGCGCTGGATCGACCAGACCGACCCGGCGTTCCAGGCGATGTGCGTTTCCGTGGGCTTGCTCGGGATCGTCACGAAGGTCCGGCTGAAGTGCAATCCGGTCTTCACCATCTCCGGTCAGGAAAACACGGTTCCGACCACTAGAACGGATTGCCCGATAGACCTGTTCGGAGCGGGCGACCCGGCCAAGCCGTCGCTCCGGCAATTCCTCGAGCAGACACCCTATAGCCGGATCATGTGGTGGCCCCAGAAGGGCGCGGACCGGGTGGTGATCTGGCAGGCGGACCGGCACGACGGGCCGCCGCCGCCCGGCTATGTGGCGGTCCCCTATCGGGAATTCACGCCCGACGACGTCGCGGGCTGGCTGAAGCAGCTCGTGGGGTCGATCTTCTTCGTCCTGCTCGGCAATTCGAAGCCCGAAGACATCGAGGCGAAGCTCGCCGTCAATTACGGGCGCTTCAATCAATGCGTGGCAAAAGTGATCGGGCAGGAGGAGGCTGACCTCGCGACCGAGTTCCTGCGCACGATATTGAGCCCCGTCATCAAGTTCTTCACGGACTGCCCCGGCATCCTGCAGGCTCTGTTCCCGTGGACGCTAGATCTCCTTCAGCCCATGAGCAAAGGCAAGCCGACGCTGTTCAACGATTATTACTGGAGCAGCCTGCCGATGGACAACACGGCAGACGACGTCCTGCTCGGCACCGAGTTCACCGAAATCTGGATCCCGATCCAGTATACCGAGCAGTGCATGAACCTGCTCAAGGGCCTGTTCGACGCGCCGGGCTCGAAGGCGGTGGGCTATTATTCCACCGAGATCTACGGGACCAAGGCGAACGCGCACTGGCTGAGCCCGGCTTATTCGGATGGTGAGGACGAATATAAAGACGGCGTCGTCCGCTTCGACGTCTTCTGGTTCCGCGGCAATGAGGGCGCGCCCAATGTGCGGGGCGGCTTCTACCAGCAATATTGGGACCTGTTCCGCGCCAACGGCATCCCCTTCCGCTTCCACTGGGGCAAGTTCATCCCGGCCTATGATTTCGCGGACTGGGCTGCCTTCTACCGGCAGGCCTGGCCGAAGATGGACGACTTCCTCAAGCTCCGGCAGGAGCGTGACCCGGACGGCATCTTCTTCACCCAATACTGGCGCCAGCGCCTGCTCGGCGAGGAGTAGAGCAGCGGGGGGGGCCGCCTTCCCATTCGGCGGCAAGGCGGTTAGTCGCGCGGCATGGACGCCGCCGAAGCCATTCACGAGAAGTTCGTCGCCCGGGTCCGCGACGGCAAGCTGCCGCGTCGCGTCGTCGACGTGCAGCCCGCCGAGATCGGGCCCAGCCACGAAGCGATGGTCGAGCTCTTCTACAGCCAGGTCGCGAGCCGCCAGATGGATCGTCTCTCGCGCAAGTTACAGGCGCGCGGCGAGGGCTTCTACACGATCGGCTCGTCGGGCCACGAGAACAACGCCGCGGTCGCCGAAGCCCTTCGCGTCGACGACATGGCCTTCCTCCATTACCGCTCGGCCGCGTTCCAGATCCACCGCGCGAAGAAGCTCCCGGGCCAGACGCCGTGCTGGGACATGCTCTTGAGCTTCGCGGCCTCGGCGGAGGATCCGATTTCGGGGGGGCGCCACAAGGTACTCGGATCGAAGCCGCTCTTCATCCCGCCCCAGACGAGCACGATCGCTTCCCACCTGCCCAAGGCGGTCGGCGCCGCCTTCAGCATCGGCATCGCGAAGATGCTTCGCCTGGAAGAGACGGCCCTGCCGCGCGACTCCATCGTCTTGTGCAGCTTCGGCGACGCATCGGCCAACCACTCGACCGCGCAGGGCGCGTTCAACACCGCGGCCTGGACCGCTTTTCAGGGCTCGCCTCTGCCCCTCGTCTTCCTGTGCGAGGATAACGGCATCGGCATCTCGACCAGGACGCCGAAGGGCTGGATCGAGGCGACGTTCCGCAACCGGCCCGGCCTCGAATATGTCCGCTGCAGCGGCTTCGACATGCTCGACAGCTGGCGCGGCGCGAACGAGGCGAGCCGGATCGCGCGCATCCAGCGCAAGCCCGTCTTCCTCCACATGGACTGCGTCCGGCTCTACGGCCATGCGGGCTCCGACGTGCAGGGCACCTATCTGAGCAAGCGGCAGATCGAGGAGGACGAGGAACGGGATCCTTTGGTGTTCAGCGCGGCCTTGCTGGTCGAGCAGGGCCTGCTTTCGGGAAAGCAGATCCTCGACATTTACGGCGAGGCCGAAGCGACGCTGAGCCGCGTCGCCGAACAGGCGATCGCTCGCCCGAAGCTGACAAGCAGCCCCGAGGTGATGGCGAGCATCGTGCCGCCGAAACGCCCGGCGGTGCGGGCCAATATGCCGACGCCCGAACAGCGCGAGGCCCTGTTCGCGCGCGACCGCAATATGATCGACAAACCGCAGCATATGGCGCGGCTGCTGAGCTGGGCCCTGGCCGACCTGATGCTGGCCCATCCCGAGATCATCGTCGCGGGGGAAGATGTCGGACCCAAAGGCGGCGTGTACAACGTCACCGCCAAGCTCCACGAGCGGTTCGGTTCGTGCCGGGTGATCAACACTTTGCTCGACGAGCAGAGCATATTGGGGCTCGGCATCGGCGCCGCGCATAACGATTTGCTCGCGATCACCGAGATCCAGTTCCTCGCCTACGTCCACAATGCCGAGGACCAGATACGCGGCGAGGCGGCCACCCTGAGCTTCTTCTCGAGCGGCCAATATACCAACCCGACGATCATCCGGATCGCCGGCCTGGGCTATCAGAAAGGCTTCGGCGGCCATTTCCACAACGACAACAGCCTGGCCGTCTTCCGGGACATTCCAGGGCTGATCCTCGCCTGCCCGAGCAACGGCGCCGATGCCGTCGAAATGCTCCGGGAATGCGTCCGGCTCGCGCTCGAGGAGCAGCGCGTCATCGTCTTCATCGAGCCCATCGCGCTCTACATGACCCGCGACCTCCACGAGGAAGGCGACGCTTTGTGGACGTCGCCCTATTCGGCGCCCGGGGAGGCAAAGCCGATCCGGCTCGGCGAGCTCGGGGTCCATGGCGGCGGCACCGACCTCGCCATCATCAGCTACGCCAACGGCTACTACCTCTCGCGCCAGGCCGAGAAGATTCTGCGTGAGCATAGCCTCGACGCGCGGCTAGTGGACCTCAGATGGCTCGCACCGCTCAACGAGGAAGGCCTGCTCGACGCGGTCGCCGGCTGCGAGAGGATCCTCATCGTCGACGAATGCCGCAAGACCGGTTCGCAGAGCGAGGCGCTGATGGCCCTTTTCGCCGAGCGCGCGCCGGACGTCCCGGTCCGCCGGGTCACGGCTGAGGACAGCTTCATTCCGCTCGGCCGGGCCGCGACGATCACCCTGCCCAGCCGCGACTCGATCGTCGAAGCGGCGCTGGAGTTGGCGCGTGGCTGAGGCGGCGCTGTTGGTCTGTCCGGGGCGGGGCACCTACGGCAAAGCGGAGCTCGGCTATCTCAAGCGTTTCCATGCCGACAAAAGCGAGCTGATCGGAGCGTTCGACGGGCTGCGCGCGGAGCGGGGGCAGCCGACGATATCGGAGCTGGACGGCGCGGACCGCTTCAGCCCGGCGCTCCACACCCGCGGCGACATCGCCTCGCCGCTCATCTTCGCCGCTTCCTACGCCGATTTCCTCGCCATCGACCGCAGCCGCTTCGACGTGGCGGCCGCCACCGGCAATTCGATGGGCTGGTACACGACCCTCGCCGTCGCCGGAGCGGTCGGGGCGGAGCAGGGCTTCCGGATCATCGACGCGATGGGCGAGAACAGCCAGGCGGGGGAGGCCGGAGGACAGGTCCTGCTCACCCTCGTGGGCGAGGACTGGCGGGAGCTTCCCGGCCTTCGCGACGAGGTGCTGGCCGTCGCCGCGGCGATCGACGGGCGCGACGGCTGCAAGCTCCACGTCTCGATCGAGCTCGGCGGGATGATCGTCTTCGCCGGCAACGAAGCCGGCCTCGCCGCTTTGGTCGCCGAGGCGCCGCCGACGCCCGGACGCGAGCCGCTGCGGCTGGTCAATCACGGCCCCTTCCACACGCCGCTCATGCAGGGCTCGTCGGACCGGGCGATGGAGCAGATTCCCGTCGACTGGTTCGGCTCGCCCGCAACGCCGATGGTCGACGGGCGCGGCCAGATCTGGCGGCCGTTCGCGAGCGCAGCGGACAAGCTGCATCGTTACACCTTCGCGACGCAGATTCTCGAAACCTACGACTTCACCCGCGCCCTGCACGTCGCGGTGAAGGAATATGCGCCGGACCGGATCATCCTGCTCGGCCCGGGCGACACGCTCGGCGGGGCGATCGCCCAGGCGCTGATCGCGATCGAATGGCGCGGCCTGCGTTCGAAAGGCGATTTCCAGGAGATGCAGGCGTCGTCGGACCCGATCCTGCTCTCGATGGGCCGGGAGGACCAGAGGCGCCTGGTTACCGGGTGAGCCTCATTCTCTCCGGTGCCGGTGCCGTGCGGCCACGAGCATCCGCCACAGCGGGATCGAGACCAACCCGATCTGGCCGACGACCGGCAGGAAGACGGCCAGCACGGTGGCGGTGAGCGCGCCCAGGACGACACTGAGGCCGCGCTCGCGGATCGCCGTACGCTGCTCGGGAGTCGTGTCCTCGGCCACCATCGGTGGGCTGGTCGCGGTCGCGTTCACCTTGAGGTTGAGAAGGGCCGCGAGCAGCAGCACCAGGCAATAGAGCAAGGTCGGCACGCGCTGGCCGACATGCGCGCTGAGATAGGCGGTGACGAACGGCATGAAGGCGATCGTCGCGAGCAGGCCGAGGTTCCAGCCGAGCACGCGCGGATGATAGTGCGCCGCGAGGGCGAACGAGCGGTGATGGCCCATCCAGAACAGGCCGATCACGCCGAAGCTGATCGCATAGCCGACGAAGCTCGGGATCAGCCCGGCCAGCGCACGCCAGTGCGCCGCGTCCGGCGCGCCGCTCGGAAGGTGCGGCGGATGGATCTCGATCACGAGCAGGGTGATCGCGATCGCGAACACCGCGTCCGAAAAGAAGACCAGCCGCTCGAGCGCGTGGTCGGTCGGCCGGTTCTTCGCCATGTTCGAGCCCCTCCCCCCGGCGGCTTCTAAGCCGCGCGCGGGCCGCGTGCCAAGCTCAGAGGCCGTAGAAGCCGGTGCGCGCCAGCTTCGCCTTCAGCGCCTCGCCGTTCCTGCCGCTGCGCTCATTGTAATAATGGCTGACCATATTGGCCTGTCCTTCGATCGTCGCGTCCTTGAAGTGCTCGGCGCCGCCATAATCGTACATCTTATGCTGATCGAAGTGGCAGGAGGTGAAGTTCCAGCCGTAGCGCACCGCGAAATGGGCCACGCCGAGCTTCGAATACTGCCAGACGTGTGTCGCTTCGTGGACGAGCAGAGACCGGTTCTCCCCGGGGGCCGAGAAATCCTCGCGAAAGTGACCGGTATTGAAATGGATGGTATGGAGATAGGTCATCGCCCAGTTCCCGGAATTCAGGAAGGCGATCCGGGCCAGCAGATTCGCGCCGGCACCGTCGCGAAGCGTGATCTTCTCGTAGGAAATCGCATTTCCGAACACTTCGCGCAGGAGCTCGATCTCTCCCTTCGTCAGTCCCCTCGTCTTCCCCGCCATCGCCCACCCCCTCTTCTCCTGCGGCAACCATAGCATGGCAGAGCCCACGGATCACAGCCCGAACGGGTAGGTCTCGTCCTCGCCGGACCGCATTTCTCCCGGAAGCGGCGTCACCGCCCGAGTCTCGTCGAACCAGACCCATGCGTCGAACTGGTTGGGAAGCACCGCCTGGGCATAGTGGCTCCAGCGCTCGGTCTCGGGGCGGTAGATGACGCCGATGAAGCGTTCGAGCCGGGGCTCGAGCAAGGCTTCGACCGCCTCCTCGTTCGCGCCGGGCCGCATGTCGAGCAGGAAGCGGGGCAGGCCGGCCTCGTGGCAGACGCGCTCGTAGCTCCCCGCCAGCGACGGGCGCACCGTTTTCACTTCCATGTCCCCGTCCCAATCCGTCGCCGCGGCCACGGTGCCGCCGTGGGTGCCGAACCCGATCAGCCGCGCCTGCTCTCCGAACCTTTCCTTCGCCAATTGCCCGATGTTGAGCTCCTCGCGCTCCTGCCCCATCTCGGTGTGGGCCGCGTTGCCGATATGGCTGTTGTGCGCCCAGACGATCGCCTTCGAATCCGGTCCCCTGGCGTCAAGGATCTGGCAGAGCGTCTCGAACATGTGCGTGTCGCGCAGATTCCAGCTCTCGGCCGAGCCTTCGTACATGGCGCGATAATAGCGTTCGGCATTCTTGACGAGCCGCGCATTGCCCGCGGCATCGAGCCACTCGTCGCAATCGCCGCCGGCGCAATCCACGCTCTTGCGGAGCAGCTCGCGCAGCATCTGCACCGCTGGCGCCTCGCACCGGCCGTAGCCTTCGCTGATCGCCCTCCGTCCGTAGGCTTGCGGGTCCCGGCTCCACGGCATCAGGCAGCCGTAGCGCTCGCGCGCGACGGCCGCGGCCTCGGGGTCGACGCCGTCGAGATAGTCGATCACGGCGCGCATCGAGGCCCCCATATTGTAGAGGTCTACGCCGTAGAATCCGGCCATCTCCGCGGTTTCCCGGCCCTCATTGCGCCGCCGCAGCCAGCGGACGAACGCATCGACCTCGGCGTTGCGCCACATCCAGGTCGGGAAGCGGGAAAAGGGGCTCTCCTCTCCCTCTCGATGAGTGCGGTGGCGGACATAGCGGTCGATCGCCGCGGCGTCCGGCCAGTCCGCCTCGACGGCGACGATGTCGAAGCCATGGCGCTCGATCAGGCGGCGCGAGACGGCGGCGCGCGCGCGATAATATTCGGAGGTGCCGTGACTCGCCTCGCCGAGCATCACGACGCGGGCGTCGGCGAAGCGGTCGAAGAGCTCGGCGAAGCCGGCATCGTCGATGTTCGGCAGCGGCTCCGCGGCCTCGGCCACGATCGCCGGCACTGGCCGCGCCCGCCGCCCCTTCGCGTCCCAGGCGTGGGCGCCGATCAGCGGCACGAAGCGGACGGCGCCGAGCTCCTCCTGCTCGTAATCCTCCTCGCCCGTCCGGGTGACCTTGACCAGCCGCTGCACCTCCTGCGGCTCGCCGATCGGCATCACCAGCCGGCCGCCGATCGCGAGCTGCTCGCGCAGCACGTTGGGAACGTGGCTGCCGCTCGCCGAGACGAGGATCGCGTCGAAGGGCGCCTCGCCCGGCAGGCCGCCGGTGCCGTCGCCCTGGAAGATCGAGACGCGATCGAACCCTAGCCGCTCCATCCGCGTGCGGGCGAGCTTCGCCAGCGCCTCGTGCCGCTCGATCGCGAACACCTCGCCGGCAAGCTGGGCGACGACCGCCGCCGCATAGCCCGAGCCGGCGCCGACCTCGAGCACCCGGTCCTCCGGCGCGATCTCCGCCGCCTCGATCATCAGCGCAACGATATAAGGCTGCGAGATGGTCTGCTCGGCCTCGATCGGCAGCGGCGAATCCTCGTAGGCGGAGGGCCGCGCCTGCGCGCCGACGAACTCTTCGCGCGGCACGGCGCGGAATGCGGCGAGGATGCGCGGGTCCTTTATGCCCCGCGCGGCGATCTGCCGCTCGATCATCCGCTCGCGCTGCTCGGCGAATCCGGCCATTCCCAGCTTCCCGTCGCCGGGATAAACAATGGCCGGCTGCGGCCGTTCCAGGCGCCGCGCAGCCGGAGTGGGAGCCGAGGATGCATTATTGGAGGATCGCCCTGGCGGGCGCGGCGCTCGCGCTGTCCGGCCCGGCCTGCGCCCAGTCGCCTGGCCTTCCCGAGAGGCTGGAGCGGCTGGCCGAAGCCGGAAACGCCGAGGCCAGCTACCATCTCGGGATGCTCTACAATAACGGGCTCGGCGTGCCGCAGGACCCGCGGCGCGCTTTCGCTCTGTTCCGCGCAGCTGCGCAAGGCGGCGACCCGCTCGGCGCCTACAAGCTCGGCTGCTATTATGCCGGCCAGTTCGGCAGCGCGGGCGTCACGCCGGACGAGGCACAGGCGCTCCGCTGGAAGCTGGTCGCCGCCCGCGCCGGCTATTCGCTCGCTCAGGTCGACGTCGCGATCCATTACGCGCGCCGCGATCTCTGGGCGGAATCCTTCCCCTGGTTCACCGCCGCCGCGCGCCAGGGCGACGCGCAGTCGCTGTACAACCTGTCGGTGCTCTACACCGAAGGCCGCGGCACCGGCCGCTCGCGTCCCCATGCGTGGGCGACCTTTCGCCTTTCCCAGCTCCGTTCGCGCGGGCAATTGACTGCGAGAGCCGAGCAGGCGCTTGCCGAAATATGGAACGCGATGAACGCCGCCGAACGGAGGGAGGCGCAGCGGATCGAAGCGGGTTTCGTGACCGGCCCGACCGAGCTCACCCGCCGCGCCATGAGCGGGCTGGAACGCGCGGAGCAGGTTGCCGCGGCGCGGTAGTCGCGATCGTGGGCGGAGCAAGCGAGGAGATCATCTCTCTCTATGAGCGCACCGCCGCCGCCTGGATGGAGGCGCGCGGCGCCCAGGCGGCGGAACGATCGTGGATGGACAGGCTCACCGCAGGCCTCGGGGCCAATGACGCGATCCTCGACATCGGTTGCGGCCACGGCGTGCCCCTCGCCGCGGAGCTCGTCCGCCGCGGCTTCCGGGTCACCGGCGTCGACTCATCCCCGAGCCTGATCGCCGCCGCCCGAGCCAACGTGCCCGACGCCGAGTTCCAGGTCGCCGACATGCGGCGCCTGGCTCTCGGCCGGCGGTTCGATGCGCTGCTCGCCTGGCACAGCTTCTTCCACCTCGCCGCCGACGACCAGCGGGCGATGTTCCCTATCTTCGCTGCCCACGCCGCCCCCGGCGCGCGGCTGATGTTCACATCCGGCCCCGAGGCCAGCGAAGCCATCGGCGAATGGCAGGGAGAGCCGCTCCACCATGCCAGCCTCTCACCGCACGAATATCGCGACCTGCTCGTAGCGAACGGCTTCGTTGTGGAGAGCTTCTCCGGCCCAGGCCAGGATGCGACGGTCTGGACCGCCCTCTATATGAGGCCCGCGAGCGGACTCGAGGGATCGGCGTAGCGGCGCTTGCCCATCCGGCCGGCGAGATAGGCAAGGCGCCCCGCCTCCACCGCCGCCTTCATCGCCCGCGCCATCATGACCGGGTCCTTCGCCTCGGCGATGGCGGTGTTCATGAGGACGCCGTCGCAGCCCAGCTCCATCGCCACCGCCGCGTCGGAGGCGGTCCCGACGCCCGCGTCGACCAGGACCGGCACCTTGGCGCCCTCCACGATCAGCCGGATCGTCACCCGGTTCTGGATGCCGAGCCCGGAGCCGATCGGCGCGCCCAGCGGCATGATCGCCACCGCGCCCGCTTCCTCGAGCTGCTTCGCGGCGATCGGATCGTCGACGCAATAGACCATCGGCTCGAAGCCCTCCTTGACCAGGATCTCGGTCGCCCGCAGCGTCTCGCGCATGTCCGGATAGAGCGTCTTCGCTTCGCCGAGCACCTCGAGCTTGACCAGGTTCCAGCCGCCCGCCTCGCGCGCCAGCCGCAGCGTCCGGATCGCGTCCTCGGCGGTGAAGCAGCCGGCCGTGTTGGGCAGGTAGGTGTAACGCTTCGGATCGATGAAGTCGGTGAGCATCGGCTGCTTGGGATCGGAGATGTTGACCCGCCGCACCGCGACCGTGACGATCTCCGCGCCCGAAGCCTCGACCGCCGCCGCATTCTGCTCGAACGATTTGTACTTGCCGGTGCCGACGATCAGCCGCGAGGAGAAGCTGCGGCCCGCGACCGTCCAGCGGTCCTCCCCGGCCGTCCCGGGCGCTGCGATGCGGCTTTCTGCGTTCAATTCGTCGTCCGATCGAAGGAGGCTGAGCCCCCGATATAGGCCGTGCCGCCGTGCGCGGAAGCCCGTCATTTACTTTCCGCCGCAGGGGCCTAGGCTCGACCCGGACTGAATGGAGCGGACATGAATATTCTTCGATCGATCGCCCTGGTCTTGCTGGCCCTGCTCGCCGTCCCGGCCGCGGCCGACCCCATCGCGGCCCATGACGAGCAGGAGAGCAGGCGCGAGACTGGTCGGCAGGAGATCGCCCGCATCCTCGCCGCCGACAATGTCGACGCGGGGCGCCTCAGCGCGCGCGAGGTGGCCACGGCGATCCGCGCCATCCCGCGCGGCGCCGCGCCCGATGACTTCTGGAACGCCTACCGAGCCCATGTCCGCGCCTGGGAAAGCGCCGCCGCCGCCGAGGAACGGGCCCAAAGCCTGGTCGGCGCCAAACCTGCCGAAATGGAGCGCGCGATCGCCGCCTTCGTCGCGGCCCAGGGCGAGATCGCGGCGACCTTCGAGCAGGTCCGCGTGATCGCCGGCCGCTACGGCGTGGAGATGCCGATCCCGCCTGCCGAGGCTGCGAACACGATCTGAGCCGGCTCAGCCGCCGCCGACGAAGGTCACGATCTCGAAATCGTCCCCGTCCTCGACCGCCACGCCGGCCAGCGCCGAGCGCGGCACGATCTCCAGATTCCGCTCCACCGCCACCCGCGCCGGATCGAGCCCCAGCTCGAGCGCGAGATCGGCGACACTGATCCCCGCCGGCACCCGCCGATGCGCGCCGTTGACGCGGATGGAAAGCGTATTGCCCATGTGCCTTTGCGCTCCCTTCGTGAGCGGCATATAGGCGCAGGGCATGGCGGTGCCACCGGTCATCTTCGTGCTCAACGGGCCGAACCTCAACCTGCTCGGGACGCGCGAGCCGGAGGTGTACGGGGCGGATACGCTGGACGACATTGCAGGGCGGCTCGAGGACAAGGCGCGGGGACTGGGGCTCGCGATCGACATGCGCCAGTCGAACCATGAGGGGCATCTGATCGACTGGCTGCACGAGGCGAATGCGCTCGGCGCCAAGGCGGTGATCCTCAATGCCGGGGGCTTCACCCATAGCTCAGTCGCGCTCCACGATGCGATCAAGGCGGTGACGGTGCCGGTGATCGAGGTCCATCTCTCCAACCCGGCGGCCCGCGAAAGTTTCCGCCGGCGGAGCCTGGTTGCGGCGGCGGCGAAGGGCACGATCGCCGGTTTCGGCGCGCTGGGCTACGAGCTTGCTCTGGACGCAGCCGCCCGTCTCTGAGTAAGGCCCACCCCAAGTCAGGGGACAAGGAATGACCGAAGAAACACAGGGCTCGAACGGGGGCATGCGGGTCGACGCCGACCTCGTGCGCCAGCTCGCCGAATTATTGAACGAGAACGAGCTCACCGAGATCGAGGTCGCCGACGGCGAGCGCCGGATCGCGGTCAAGCGCCAGCTGACGGTGGCGCAGGCGATGCAGGGCGTCGCGGCCCCAGCGGCGGCGCCCGCGCCGGCTCCCGCTCCGCCGGCTCCGGCAGCGGACGTCAATCCGGCGAACCATCCCGGCGCAGTCAAGTCGCCGATGGTCGGCACCGTCTATCTCTCCGGCGAGCCCGGCGCGCGGCCGTTCGTCTCGCCCGGCGGCGCGGTCGCCGAGGGCGACACATTGGTCATCATCGAGGCGATGAAGGTGATGAATCCGATCGTCGCGCCGCGCTCGGGCACCGTCCGTCAGGTGCTCGTCCAGGACGGCCAGCCCGTCGAGTTCGATCAGCCGCTGGTGATCGTCGAATAATGAAGATCCAGAAGGTCCTGATCGCGAACCGCGGCGAGATCGCGCTGCGCATCCACCGCGCCTGCCACGAAATGGGGATCAAGACCGTCGCCGTCCATTCGACCGCCGACACCGAGGCGATGCACGTCCGCCTCGCCGACGAGGCGATCTGCATAGGCCCGCCGCCCGCCGGCGAAAGCTATCTCAACATCCCCAACATCATCTCGGCGGCCGAGATCAGCCATGCGGACGCGATCCACCCCGGCTACGGCTTCCTCTCCGAGAACGCCCGCTTCGCCGAGATCGTCGAATTGCACAATATCGTCTGGATCGGACCCAAGCCCGAGCATATCCGGATCATGGGCGATAAGATCGAGGCGAAGCGGACCGCGGCCAAGCTCGGCCTGCCGCTGGTCCCGGGCTCCGACGGCCCCGTCGAAGGCTTCGACGAGGCCCGGGAGATCGCCGCCGAGGCCGGCTATCCGGTGATCATCAAGGCCGCTTCGGGCGGCGGCGGGCGCGGCATGAAGGTGGTCCGCTCGGAGGACGAGCTCGAGAGCCAGATGATGCAGGCGCGCTCGGAGGCGAAGAACGCGTTCGGCGACGAGACGGTCTATCTGGAAAAATATCTCGGCGACCCGCGCCACATCGAGTTCCAGGTGTTCGGCGACGGCGAGGGCAATGCCGTCCATCTCGGCGAGCGCGACTGCTCGCTCCAGCGCCGCCACCAGAAGGTGCTCGAGGAGGCCCCTTCGCCGGTCATCTCGGCCGAGCAGCGCGAGCAGATGGGCGGGATCGTCGCCAAAGCGATGGCCGAGATGGGCTATCGCGGCGCCGGCACGATCGAGTTCCTGTACGAGAATGGCGAATTCTACTTCATCGAGATGAACACCCGGCTCCAGGTCGAGCATCCGGTGACCGAGATGATCAGCGGCATCGACCTGGTGCGCGAGCAGATCCGCATCGCGGCGGGCGAGGGCCTGTCCTGTGAGCAGGCGCAGATCAACCTGCGCGGCCACGCCATCGAGTGCCGGATCAACGCCGAGGACCCGCAGACCTTCGTTCCCTCGCCGGGTCTGGTGAAGAATTACGTGGCGCCCGGCGGCATGCACGTGCGCGTCGATTCCGGGCTCTACGCGGGCTACAGGGTGCCGCCTTATTACGATTCGATGATCGCCAAGCTGATCGTCTACGGCACCACCCGCGAGCGCTGCATCATGCGTCTGAGGCGTGCGCTCGAGGAATTCGTCGTCGAAGGCATGAAGACCACGATCCCCCTCCACCAGAAATTGGTCCGCGACCCGGAATTCCTGGAGGGGGAATATACGATCAAATGGCTGGAGGAATGGCTGGCGCGGGAGGACTGACCGCGATCTTCACTGCTCGGTTCTGACGCTTTCATAGTCTTCCGTTCGGGTTGCGAGGCCCCTCTTGCTGCAGCTCGCCTCTGGCTTCACTATGACAGCGGAGGTGAAGGGGGCCCTCTCGTTCGATGCCGAGCCTCAATCCGGTTTCCCAGCCGCTGGTGGACGCATTGGCGCGGGGGCTTCGCCGCCGGCAGATTCCGGCAGCGCTCCAGCGGCAGGGCTTTCGACTCGATCCGCTCGGGCCGGACAGCTTCAGGGTAAGCGATGCCGAGGAGCGTTCGGCAACTCTCTCCTTCGAACCGGACGGCGGCGTCCGGACGCAGGCCGCGGACGGTCGCACTGCCACGAGCTGGTTCGATTCGGACGGGAAGCTGGTTCGCTGCATCGACCCCGCCGGCCTCGACCTCACCGTGTCCCCGGCACCCGGGGGAGGACGGCGGTTCAGCCGCAGCGGCTTTGGCGACTTCGTCGTCGCCCACGACCCGTTCGGCCTGCCGACCCGCTTTGAATTTCCGGACGGCTCGCGGTCGTCGATCGACTGGGATGCTCCCGGCGGCGAAACGATCACCGATCGCGCCGGCAATGTCGCCCAACGGCTCCGCGACGACGAAGGGCGACAGGTCGGAGCCGTCGATTTCCGCGGCGGCCGCACCCATTATTCCGGCGGCGGCTCGACCGGCTCGATCGAGGTCCGCTCCCCCGCCGGCCGGCACGACCGTTTCGATCTCGACGTCTCCGGCGGTCTCGCCGCCTGGCATGTCGACGGCAAGGAGATAGCGCGCGCGAGGGGCGCCTCATTGCCGGGGCTGCCGGGCGAGATACGCTATGCGGACGGCCATTGGGTGAAGCTCGAAGCCGACGAGGGTCGGCTGATTGCGGCGCACGGCCCCAACGGCACGGTTCGGCTCGAATATGACGCCGCGGGGCGGCTGATCGCGGAAGACCAGAACGGCTTGGTCGTGCGCTACCAGCGCGACCGCACCGGGCTGCTCACCGGCATCCGGCTTCCAGACGGCGCGCAGATCGGCTTCCGCTGGGACGACAGCGGCAGGCTTACGCAAATCCGCGACTGGGACGGCGGCGTGACTCGCCTCGCCTGGGCGGCGAGCGGGCAGATCGAAGCGGTCGACCATCCCAACGGTGCAAGGACCGCAGCGCAATCGGATCGGCTCGCCCGCGTTACCGCCACCGCGTCCCAGGCGGGCGACGGAGCTGTACTGCATGAAGCGCGCTACGGCTACGATGCCATGGATCGGCTCGTCGACGCGGTCGAGAACGGCGTCGCCAGGCGTTATTCCTACGATCCGATCGGCCGGCTGACCGGCGTCGCCGCGGGCGACCCGGCGATCGCGGAAAGCTGGCAGCTCGACGCCGCCGGCAATCGCCAGGTCGACCGCGGCATCCCCTATGCGGCGGATGGCGACAATCGCATCAGCGGCGCCGGGCGGCACGCCATCGAGCACGACAATCTCGGCCGGATCCGACGCGCTGCGCTTCCCGCCGGCGACGCGACGCTCCACTATAACGCCCAGGGACAGCTGGTCCGCGCCGAGCTCGGCTCGGCCGTCGCCGAATATGCCTATGACGCGCTCGGCCGCCGCATCTGGAAGCGCGTCAACGGGCGCCTCACCCGCTTCCTGTGGGCGGGACAGACGTTGCTCAGCGAGATACGCGATCCGGGTCCCGGCTGGACCCGCCGCGACCACCTCTTCCTCCCGGACCTGTTCCTGCCGGTCGCGATGCGAGTCGACGGAATCGTCTACCGCCAGCATTGCGACCGCCGCGGGGCGCCCGTCGCGCTAACCGGCGCGGACGGCGGCTGCGCGTGGCAGGCGACTCTGAAGCCGTTCGGCACCGCTTCAATTGCCGTCGCGCAGGTCGACAATCCCTGGCGCCTTCTCAATCAGTATGGAGACGAGGAGACCGGGCTCCATTATAATCTGGCCCGCTACCTGCATCCTGAGTTGGGCCGCTATCTGACGCCGGACCCGCTCTTCGCCGCAGCAAACCGGGGCAATCACTATGTTTTCGCCGGCGGCGATCCCCTCACGGGCTGTGATCCCACCGGTGAACTGCCCCAGCTCCTCGTCGGAGTCCTCATCGGCGCGGCCGTGGGCGCCGTCATTGGCGCCGGGGTCAAGATGTATGAGACGAGGAACCAGGACTGGAGCTGGGACCGCGCCGGCGAGATCGGCAAGGCGGCCCTCGTGGGCGGTGCGATGGGCGCCGCGGGAGTTCTTGCCGCGGCCGCGGTCGTCGCCGCCTTTCCGGCCGAGGTCGGCGTTGCCGCCGCGGTCGGCATCGGCGGTCTGGCGGGTGCAGTTTCGGCGGTGGTGGAAACCTGCATTCACGCGGCGGCCTATGACCAGGCACTGACGGCTGAAGAGCTGGCCACCAGCGCCGTGCTTGGATTTGGCGTAGGAGCGGTTACGTTCGGCACGGGCGCCGTCGCGGCCCAACGCGCCCGCCGGGCGGCGCAGGAGCTGGCCGAGGCGGAAGCCGCAGCGGTTCGGCGCGAGGCGGCCCGAAGACTCGCGGAGGAGGAGGCTGAGGTTCTCAAAAAAGCGGCTGCGGCACAAAAGGCGACGCAAACCCCGCCTATTACAATAACCCAAAAAGGTCTAAAGCATACGACAGAGCGGCATACCAACAGCGGTCCGCCGAAATATGCAAACAAAAGTAAGTTTAATGACAATGAGTCTGTAGTGGATCTGGTTTCTTCCGGGGCTGGCCAGCCCACCACTGCCCAGCCCAATGGCAACCTCTCAAGAACTTGGGATACCGGACGTAATATCGGCGTAGATCGAGCGACTGGGCAGCAAACCTCAGTCATGACAGTAATTACAAAGCCCAATGGGGAGCTTGTAACAGCCTTCCCCGGTCGACCGTAGGAGTCAATATGTCTTTAGACTTCGCCATTCTTGGGGAGAGCGGAACACCGGTAGCTACCGTTCCTATGAACCCTTTGCAACATCATGTTTTTATGAAGATTGCTTCTGACCTTTCCCTCAGCGTTGCGGAGAGAGTTTTTGACTACTACGAAGATGCGGAATTCACCCCTTCCGAACTACCCGAGCTAATTAGGCAATTTGATTTGGTGCGAGCGTCGGAGCAGGCCAAGGATATTATTCCATTATTAAACGAACTAGACCGACTAGTCCGGAAGGCGGCTCAATCGCAGGCATCAATTTACGTCATTGCCGATTAGGATGGTCCGGAAGCAGCGGCACGCCGCTGACTCCCCTCCAATCGTCTACCGTCGAGGGCCGATGCCAGCGCGGCAAACGAGACCGCCAACTCCTCTGCCCCGCCCCGCAAGTCGCGAAACACCCGCGGATCGTAGAATCGGAACACCGCGCGCTTTCCGTCCGGCAGAGTCACCATCAGATGCTGGCGGAAGAAGCGGCGCAGGCTTTCGATCCCTTCTTCCGAGCGGAACAGGATGCCCCAATGCACTTCCAGCCCCTCGGTCCTCCAGCGGTGGAGCAACCGGCTTCCCTCCGGCAGGCGGACGAGATGGGGCGAGGCGGCCTCGACCTCCGCGGCGACGCGGGTGAACAGGCAGCGATGCTCGGCCGGATGCGCCTCGAGCTCTCGGATCAGCCCCTTGTCGCGCGCGCAATCGAGGATGCCCCAGAGCGGGCCGCCCGGCCCTTCGCCGTGAAGCGCATCTCCCGCGGGGGCTGAAGTCCTCACCTCGCGGCCCGGCGGGCCTGCGCCTGCTGGTAGCATACTTCGCAGAACGCCTTGCCGTCGACCGCGGCGGCGGTCATCGCCGCCGCCTGGGCTGCGGCATTGCCGCCCGCAAAGTCGCCTGCCCCGCCGCCGCCCGCATCGCCGATCAGCACTGTCGGCAGTCCGACCACGATGACGCCGCCATGGGCCGTATTGTCCCCCATCCGCGCCGCGGGGAGCCCGCTGACGAGGACGGTCGACGAACCTTTGACGATCACATCCGGCGGACCGACGCAGACGCAGAGGTCCGTCACCCGCGCCTGGGGAATTCCGCCGGTCATGACGGTCACCGCGCAGGGCGGCAGGATCGGGCCGCCGACATGCGGCACCGGCCCCGGATTGACCATCGGGCAGACATGCATGTCGCCGATCCGTGCCGCAGGCTGTCCCAACGCTTCCCCCCAGCTTGGCTGCAATGCTATCATTGCTGCCGCGCGGCGCAAAGCCGCATGAGCGGCGAAGCGTTCGACCGCCCGGGCAGGGATCGTAGCGATGAAACCGAACTTCACCGTTTTTGCGCACGTGTCGCGTCCGCCCGAAGAAGTGTTCGAGGCGGTCGCCGATCCCGGGCAGCTGTCGCGCTACTTCACCACGGGCGGTGCCGAGGGGCGGCTCGAGACCGGCGCGATCGTGAGCTGGGAGTTCCACGACTTCCCCGGCGCGTTCCCGGTCGAGGTCGTCGAAGCCGAGCCGAGCGAGCGCATCGTCCTGCGCTGGGCGGCCGCCGACGACGGGTCCGACGGCTACAGCACCACCGTCACCTTCGCGTTCGAACCCACCGAAGACGGCCGCACCAAGGTGTCGGTCGCCGAGGAAGGCTGGCGCGAGACGGACGCGGGCCTCGCCGCCTCCTACGGCAATTGCATGGGCTGGTCGCAGATGCTTTGCGCGCTCAAGGTCTGGCTGGAGCACGGCATCAATCTCCGGGAAGCGATGTACCGTTGACCCGTCCGCCCTGTACGCCAGCCGAGAAATTGTGTAAGAGCAAAGGCTTAGAGCGCCAGTGCGAGCGCGATCAGGATCCATGAATGAAGAAGATGTCTCACGCTTTTGCCGCGGCGCTTTCGATCTTGTCGGCTTCGGCAGCCGCCGCCCAGACGGCGCCGGCTCCCGCGCCCCAGCCGGCGCGCTGGCACCTCGACGGCGCGACCGACCGCTGCGTCCTTACCCGCCGCCTCGAAGGGACTCCCTCGGCGGCGACCTTCATCCTGCGCACCATCCCGGGCTCCGGCCGCTACGACCTGATCCTCGCCGCGCCGGACCTCTCCAGGGACCTGCGCCGCCCCGGCCGGAACGTGACCCTGAGCTTCGCGCCGGGCGGGGAAGCGCGTGCGCTCCGCATCGCTGCGGTCGACCTGCCGGACAGGCTCGGCGACGGCGCCCTGTTCGGCCCCCTGCCCGCGCTCTCCACCCAGGAGCTCGCCCGCGCCTCGACGCTGCAGCTCGGCGACGAGCAGGGCCGGTCGCTCGGCAGCTGGACGATCCCGCTCGCCGCCCGCGCCGCCGAGGCGCTGGCTTATTGCGAGGCGGAGAAGCTGGTCGAATGGGGCGCCGATCCGGCCGGCTTCGAGCCGGGCGCGACGCGCCCGCAGCCGCGCGAGGACCCCACCCGCTGGCTGACCCAGCGCGATTTCGGCCTCGCCACCGCCTTGACGTCCGCCGCTTATACCGCCGTGTTCCGGCTGACGCTCGACGGCGAGGGTCGCGTGACCGGATGCACGCTGGTCGAATCCGCGGGCAATGTCGACCTCACCGGCGCCTGCCGCGCCCTGCGCAGCCGCGCCCGCTACGAGCCGGCGCGCGATCCGAGCGGGAATGCCATCGCCTCCGTCGCGATACACATGATCGGATTCCGCATGGAGACGGAGCTGCGCGTCTCCCCGGGCTGAGCGCGCCGGCGCCCGTGGCCGTGCCTGAAACAATCGAAACAACTTTCACGCGCAGCTGAAATCCCGCTGTTGCAAAGGCCCCTTATTCCCTTCTCATCGCCAGAAAAGGGGAGACCGGAAATGCGCAGCGACGATCAGGCCAAGGAGCGGTTCCGGATCGAGGCCGGCATGGCCGGCATGGTCATGGTCACCCTGGTGCTGCTGGTGGTCCAGCTCCAGCTCGACACCTCCGCGTTGTTCCTCACGTGAGGGCCGCGCCATGACCGCGCCCGCGCGCCCCCTTCTCGACCAGCCCTCCACGATCTGTGCCGAGGAAGCCCGGTGGTTTGCACACCGCCTGTTCGGACGCTGCGAACATGGCGCGCCGGTCGCCGGCACGCAGGGCTGGCGCGCTGAAGGGCCCGCTTCTAAACAGGCGACATGAAGGCGACCATCTACCACAATCCCCAATGCGGAACGTCGAGGAAGACGCTCGAAATCCTCCAGGCCGAAGGCGCGGACGTGACCATCTGCGAATATCTCAAGAACCCCCCGTCGAAAGACGAGCTCCGCCGCCTCTACGCCCGCGCGGGCATCAGCGCGCGCCAGGGGCTGAGGGCAAAGGAGAGCCTGGCGCAGGACCTCGACCTGGTCGAGGGCGCGGTCAGCGACGAGGCGATCCTCGATGCGATGGTCGCCAATCCGATCCTGATCCAGCGGCCCCTGGTCGAGACCGAAAAGGGCGTTCGCCTCTGCCGCCCCCAGGACGTGGTGCGCGAGATCCTCTGAGCGGTTGACCGCGCGGCCCCGCCGCAGCATCGGCGGAAGCGTGATCGATCCCGAGCTATTGCTTCGCGCTTATTCGATCGGCGTGTTTCCGATGGCGGACAGCCGCTCGGCCGGCGAGGTGTTCTGGGTCGAGCCGCGGCGGCGCGCCATCATCCCGATCGACCGGTTCCGCCTCTCCCGCTCGCTCAGGAAGACGCTGCGCGCAGGCGCCTTCGCCGTCACCCGCGACACCGCCTTCGCCGAAGTCGTCCGCAATTGCGCCGAGCGCGAGGAGACCTGGATCAACGCCGAGATCGAGGCGAGCTACAACCAGCTGCACGCGCTGGGCCACGCCCATTCGATCGAATGCTGGCAGGAGGGGCGGCTCGCCGGCGGCCTCTACGGCGTCCGGCTCGGCGCCGCCTTTTTCGGCGAGAGCATGTTCTCGGCCGCGCGCGACGCGTCCAAGGTCGCGCTCGCCTGGCTCGTCGCCCGTCTCAAGGTGGGCGGCTTCACCCTGCTCGATTGCCAGTTCATGACCGAGCATTTGCGCAGCCTCGGCGCGGTCGAGATCGACCAGGCGGACTATCTCTCGTCGCTCTCCGCCGCCTTGGGCGATGGCTGGTCGGGCCGGGCCGGGGACGGGGCGGCGCGCGCGGCCGGACGCCCGGTCGCGGGCGAGTTCGGCGCGCTCGACCGGCTGCTTTCGGCCGATCCCGCACGCACGGTCGACGCTCCCGCCTCCGGATGCGTCATCGCGCAGCTCCTCGGCCACACGTCGTAGACCGGGTGCTCGACGACGTTGAGGGACGGGCTCTCCTTGTAGACCCAGCCCGAAAAGACCCGCTGGAACTGCCCCTGGGCATTGCGCACGTCGACCTGCACGAACGCGCCGGTGAGCCTCTGCTCCTCCCACGGCGCCGTCGTCTCGCAGGCGCGCAGCCGCACGACGACGTCGTCGACGCGCAGGGCCTGCCCGGGACGCAAGGTCAGATTGCGCGAGATGCCGTTGCGCTTGTTGAGCAGCCCTATGACGGCGACCCGCTCCGCCATCGGCGTGGTGCCGGGAGCGACCTCGGTGACCGTCTGAGGGATGTCGACCACCTGCGGCTCCGGCTCCGCTTGCTTCTGCTTCGCGTCGCGCTCGGGCGCGCCGGGAGGGCTGCAGGCGGAAGCGCCGGCAATGGCCGCCGCGGCACAGATGACCACGAGCCGCCGCATCGTTCAGTCGGGGGTCCAGGCTTCGTAGTCGCCGCTCGCGGCCGCGCGCCGGCCGCCTTTCTCGAGCGCCCCCGCCGGCCGGTAGGCGAGCGGCGTGCCGGTCATGTTCGCGGTCGCCGGCTTCAGGAACTTGGGCGGCGGCGGCAGCGCCTCATCGGGCACACCGTCTATCATCCGGTGCATCCAGGCATACCAATCCGGCGGGATCCGGCTGGCGTCGTTGGAGCCGTTGTAGATCACCCAGCGCCGGTCGCCCTTCTTCGAGCGATAATAGACATTGCCGAGGGGATCCGTCCCGACCTTGACCCCGGTCAGCCGCGTCGAAAGCGCGGTCGTCAGGCTCGCGCCTTCCCACCAGGTGAAGAGGTTCTTGAACATGCCCATGGCGCGCCGCTTTGCCGCGTCGGCGTGGCGCGCGCAAGGGCGGCGCGGCCTCGGACTTTCGCGGCCGACCGTCGGATGGGCGCGGACGCAAGCGGCTCCGGATTGCGCCTGCCGTTACGATCGGTCATTTCGAACCGCATGAGAAGAGACGGGTCTAGACGGGATACGCGCGGCTTCAGCAGCGAGCGCGCTCCTTCTCTGCTCGACGACCTGCAGATTCTGCTCGGCAATTTCTGCAGGGAATGGGGTTTCTGCAACGCCCTTGCCGACGACCTCATCGTAGAGGGAGTGCCCCTGACGGCCGATTCGTTCGCGACCGCCGTCCTCCGGGCCGAAGGCTGGCCGGAACCCGAGCTGGAGTGGGAATGGCGACCCAGGTTCAAAAAGGCGTTCGTCGCCAGATATGGCGCCGAGGTCACGCCCGACGAATATGCTCGACGGTGGATCGGTCGCTAGCGAGGAGGGACGGATGCGCAAGGTGATCGGGGCAGCGTTCGTTTCGCTCGATGGGGTGATGCAGGCGCCCGGCGGACCGGAGGAGGATCGCAGCGGCGGCTTCGAGCTCGGCGGCTGGCTGTTCGAATATTTCGACGAATCCGCGGGCAAGTGGATCGACGCGCTTTTCTCCGGGGATTTCGACCTGCTTCTCGGTCGGCGGACGTACGACATCTTCGCGGCTTACTGGCCCTTCGTCGATGGCGACGAGGCTGCGCTGGGCGCGCGTTTCGACCGGGCCGCGAAATATGTCCTGACCCGCGGGGAGCAGCCGCTCGATTGGCAGAACAGCCATCGCCTGCCGGGCATCGAGGCGCTCGCGGAGGTGAAGCGCGGCGACGGCCCCGCTCTGATCGTCCAGGGCAGCAGCACGCTCTATCCGCAACTCCTGGCGGCCGGCCTGATCGACCGCCTGGTCCTGATGACCTTTCCGCTCGTGCTGGGCGGCGGAAAGCGGCTGTTCGACGATTCCACTCTTCCCCGGTCGATGCGAATGGTCGACCATGAAGTCTCGGCAAGCGGCGCCGTCTTCGCCGCCTACGAGCCGGGTGGGCCCGTCGAGCCCGGCAGCTTTCCGACCATGGAGCCCACCGAAGCCGAGCTCGAGCGTCGCGCCAAGGTCGCCGCAGGCACGTGGTAGTCGGTTCGGGGCAGCGTACGCCGCTCAGGCCGGCGCGATCTCCACCGCGAGCGGGCCCTTCTTGCCGTCGGCGATGCGGGCACGCAGCGGCTGCTCGGGCGCGAGGTCGGTGAGACCGCCGCGGCGGACCGTCTCCATGTGGACGAAGATGTCCTGGCCGTCGGCCCCCTCCCGGACCAGGAAGCCGTAGCCCTTCAGGCGGTTGAACCACTTCACCCGCACCGGCTCGAAATCGCCGGCCTCGTCGAGCAGCTCGGACGGGTCGGTGCGTTCGCCCGAGGGGGCGCTGCGCGCGAATTCGGGCACCACCGCCTTGCTGAGGTCGATCGAGAGCACCTTGCGCGCCTGGAGGCCCCTTTCCTGTTCCGCGACGAGGCATTCGACGATCGCGCCTTCGGGGAGGCTGCGCCGGTCATGCTCCTTGAGGACGCTGAAATGAACCAGGACGTCGCCCTTCGCCTGCTCGCTCACCAGGAAGCCGAAGCCTCGCGTGGCGTCGAACCATTTCATCGTGCCGGTGATCCTGGTCAGCGCCTCGTCCGGGAACGCGTCCTCGGCACGCGCGGCGACGTCGCCCTCCTCCTCGGGGGCGGCGTCGTCGGCAGCCATTTTTCGGCCTTCGCTCATCGGCAAGGCGTCCACAGCAAAAACGGCGACAGGACTAACATGCTTTGCGGCTTTGTGAACTGTCCCGCATTGTTTTTTCAGGGATCGTCCGGTTCCGGGATGGTCCCGGGGGGCGCCTTCGCCAGCCGCCGTGCGATGTCGAGCGGGTGTCCGGCGCGCAGCATCGCCGCCATCGCCTTCTCGCGCCCGGCCCGGTCCGGCTCCTCGGCGGCGAACGGGCCGATCCGCCGCCGCTCGGCGAAACGCAGCGCCGCCTCCCAGGCGCCGTCATGCGCCTTCGCCCGGGCCTCTGCGCCGTCCTCCTCGCCGATGCCGGCCGCGGCGAGGACGTCGCGCACGCGCCGCTCGCCGTAACCGCGCCGGCCGAGCGATGCGGCGCGGCTCGCCGCATAAACCTTGTCGTCGACATAGCCGAGCCCGGCGAGGCGCTCGACCAGCCGCTCGAGAGGCGGCTCGCCATCGCCGGCCCAGCCGCGCTCGCGGAGCTTGCGGGCGAGATAGGATCTCAGCCTGGCGCGGGTGGTGGCGTAGCGGCCCGCATAGAAGAGGGCCAGCCGCTCGAGCGCCTCGCCGTCGAGCGGCGGGCGGGGCCTTCGCTTGCGTTGATCTGCCACGCGCCATGATTGTGCCACAGTCGAGCCGGAAAATGAACGCGGCCGGGGGCCTAAGCGATGGGCGCATTCCCGCGGCGGCATCGGCGTTGAAGGATCGAGACGGACGTGGCTGAACGAGACGGCGAGGCGAAGCAGAGGCTGACGCCGACCGCTACCGAGGACACGCTGCCGCGCCGTCTCGCCGATTTCGAGACCGTCGGCGAGGCGCTGGACTATGCCGCGCGCGGCGTCCGCGGCCTCAACTTCCACGATCCGCGCGGCGAACTGGTGCGCGCTTACCCGTTCGCCGAGCTCCGCGGGGACGCGCTCGCCAACGCCAGCCGGCTGGTGGCCCGCGGCGTGAGGCCCAAAGACCGCATCGCAATCCTCGCCGAGACCGGCCCCGAATTCGCCGCCTTGTTCTTCGGCGCGATCTATGCCGGGGCGTGGCCGGTGCCTTTGCCCTTGCCGACCTCGTTCGGCGGCCGCGACGCCTATATCGACCAGCTCAAGGTGCAGCTCACCAGCGCCGATCCGATCTGCCTGTTCTACCCCGCGGAACTGACCGGCCTCGCCGCTGCCGCCGCCGAGGCGGTCGGGATCGACGGGATCGCCTGGGAGGACTTCGCGTCGGCACCCGCCCCCGATGCGCCGCTTCCCGCCGCGAAAGCGGACGACATCGCCTATCTCCAATATTCGAGCGGCTCGACCCGCTTCCCGCACGGCGTCGTCATCAGCCACCGCGCCCTGCTCAACAATCTCGCCGCCCACAGCCACGGCATGCGGGTCATCGACAGCGATCGCTGCATCTCCTGGCTCCCCTGGTATCACGACATGGGGCTCGTCGGCTGCCTGCTCTCGCCGATGGCCAATCAGATCTCGGCCGACTATCTCAAGACCGAGGATTTCGCGCGCCGTCCGCTCGCCTGGCTGGACCTCATCAGCCGCAACGAGGGCACCACCGGCAGCTATTCCCCGACCTTCGGCTACGACATCTGCGCCCGCCGCGTCTCGAGCCAGACGAACGTCGCAGAGCGGTTCGATCTGTCGCGCTGGCGGATCGCCGGCAACGGCGCCGACATGATCCGCCCCGACGTAATGCAGGCCTTCGTCGACGCCTTCGCGCCCGCCGGCTTCGACGCCAAGGCGTTCCTGCCCAGCTACGGCCTCGCGGAAGCGACTCTCGCCGTCTCGATCATGCCGCCGGGCGAGGGCATCGTCGTCGAGCTGGTCGAGGAGACCCTGCTCGCCGGCGGCACGCCGGGCGAGCGCGATCGCCCGCAGCGCTACCGGTCGATCGTCAATTGCGGCAAGCCGGTCCGCGACATGGAGATCGCCATCCGCGGCGACAGCGGCGAGACCCTGGGCGAGCGCGAGATCGGCAAGATCTTCTGCCGCGGCCCCTCCGTGATGGTCGGCTATTTCCGCGACGAGGCGGCGACCCGTCTCTGCCTCGACGCCGACAATTGGCTCGACACCGGCGACATGGGCTATCTTTCGGACGGCTATGTCTACGTCGTCGGCCGCGAGAAGGACATGATCATCATCAACGGCAAGAACCACTGGCCGCAGGACATCGAATGGGCGGTGGAGCAGCTGCCGGGCTTCAAGGCCGGCGACATCGCCGCCTTCGCCATCACCACCCCCGGCGGCGAGGAGACGCCCGCCGTCCTCGTCCAGTGCCGCACCTCCGATGCCGGGGAGCGCGGCCGCCTGCGCGATTCGATCCGCGAGCGCGTGCGCGCCATCACCGGCATCAACTGCGTCGTCGAGCTCGTTCCGCCGCGCACCCTCCCCCGCACCAGCTCCGGCAAATTGAGCCGCGCCAAAGCGAGAAGCCTCTATCTCTCGGGCGAAATAGAGACTTACGATATCGCCGCTTGAATGTGTTCCGCGCTTGCGCGGAAATGTCTGTTGGCCAGGCGAAAGCGACGCACCCACCGCTTCGTGCCTTTGCGTCTTGCGTGCGAGCATCGCACGCCCATAGGATTCCGGCGCCCGAGCAAGCTCGGGCAAGGCGCTAAGAACGCCAAGGGACAGGAAATGGCAGGAGTGGAGGGACTCGAACCCACGGCCCTCGGTTTTGGAGACCGATGCTCTACCAGCTGAGCTACACTCCTGCGGAGCGAGCCAGATAGCGTCGCTATCTGGCGCCCGCAAGTGCGGCGCGAACGCCGGCTGGCCTGCGCGCCGGCGACAGGACCGACGTCACGGGATTTACTCCCGTGACGGCCCGCACCTGGGGGAGGCGCTCCAGCCCCGCCCCGACCCTTGCGCTAAGCGGCGGCGGGCGCTATCTCGCATCGCTCGCACCCATCGGCAGCATGGACGACCGGCCCTCCGGTCCCCGGCGGCTGCCCAGCCAAGGACGAAGAGACGTGGCGAGAGTCAATCCCGGCGAGTTCCTGCGGCAGGTCCGCACCGAGACCGGGAAGGTGGTCTGGCCGACCCGGCGCGAGACTTTGATGACCGGCCTGATGGTCGTCATCATGACCACCATCCTCGGGCTGTTCTTCTTCGGCGTCGATTCCGCGTTCAGCGCGATCGTCCAGCTCCTCCTCCGCCTCGTCGCCTAGCCGCTCAGCACCAGGAACCCACGAAACCATGTCCCGCTGGTACATCATCCACGCTTATTCCGGCTTCGAGAACAAGGTCCGCGACGCGATCATGGCCGAGGCCACCCGCCTGGGGCTCGACCGGCTGGTCGAGGCGGTCGAGGTCCCGACCGAGAAGGTCACCGAGGTCCGCCGCGGCAAGAAGGTCACCTCCGACCGCAAATTCTTCCCCGGCTACGTGCTCGCCAAGCTGGCGATGAACGACGACGTCTACCACCTCGTCAAGAACACCCCCAAGGTCACCGGCTTCCTCGGCGCGAGCGGCAAGCCGCAGCCGATCAGCGACGCCGAGGCCGCCCGCATCCTCAACACCAAGGACGAGGCCGCCGCCGCCGCGCCCAAGCAGAAGATCAGCGTCGATTACGAGATCGGCGACCAGGTCAAGGTCCTCGACGGCCCCTTCGCGAGCTTCAACGGCCTCGTCGAGGAGCTCGATTTCGACCGCGGCCGCGTCAAGGTCGGTGTGAGCATCTTCGGCCGCGCCACCCCGGTGGAGCTCGAGTTCGAGCAGGTCGAACGGGTCAAATAGTCCAGCCTGCCGGATCAGCGGGGGATCTCCCCTAGCCCCGTGACGGTCATCACGGACGCCCGGCGGCACATCGACCATGACGGTCGAGGGCGCTGTGGGATCAAGGGGGCCTCGCATCGTCCCAGCATTGGCGGTCCCTTGCAGGAAGTCGGGCCACGGTGGACGATGGCGGCGTCGCAGACGGAGTAGGATCAGAGCCCCAATCGGGCGCTGTTTCTGCAATAGGTTCGAGAGGTCTCACTGCGGCATTCGTCGCGGGCGGCGCCGCACGAGGAAGACGCCACCTCGGCTCGCAGTCTCTGGTCCCGGATCATCACGCGAGGCGCCGGGACGCGTTTAGCTCGGGCGCGGCTGCAAAGATGCAGATACTCCAGCGCATTCGGCAGCAGAAATTACGGCTGGTCCCCAGTTGCTCTCTTGATGTTGCTGTTTTTTGGTGCGACTTCAGTATCCGTGGGGTTGCGATTATGGTGGTGCGACGCGGTGCTTGTGCCTTTGCGCTATTCGTAGCGTTCGGCCTCCTGCTCTTGGGGGCTGAAGGCACGCAAGCAGAAGCGCCCGCAACCGGTTCGGCTGTGATCTTCAGCGGCACACCTTCAGAGCTTGTGATCAAAACGGGGCTATTAAGCGGAGAACGGCTGCCTGCCTGCTCCGTGTTCGACGTCCGCGTGACGGCGCTGAACGGCCGAGCCTATCTGACGACCCGCAGCTTCGGCGATGCTCGCCTCGCGCATGCCGGCAATGGAGAATGTCCACCGCCTGCAGATCCACGCTGGGCGTCCCTTCTCGATCTCGGCTCCGAAACGGGGACTCATAGGGTTGCGATCCGTCTCGCCTCGGAGCGCAGCCGCGCTGACGAGAGGACCGGAGAAATCGTCGCATTTGGCGACGCCGGCGAAATTGCCGTGGCCAGGGTGATCGTTCGGCGCGAGCCGGCCATGCGACTTTGGCCGGAGGTCAAATGGTTCGTCGGGTTCATCCTGCCCGCGCTGGTAGCGTATCTGATCGCGCAGCGTGCCGCGAGGTCGACCGAGCGGCGCAAAGAGCGCAACAGCCTGGCCGTCTTTCGGACGGCGGAAAAGGCCAAGGTCGATGCTTTGGTCCGCGACGTCAGGACCGCGCTCACAGGAAGCCGGATTCAGAATGGCGGCGCGCAGGTTCTGCAGAGCCTCCGCACCCAGGAGATCATCCCGGCTTTGCCGATCGACGATGCGGAAAAGCTGGTGCACCTGTGCGAGCAGAACGATATGGATGGGATCGTCCAGCTGCTCCGCCGGCTGTTTCCGCACCACGCCGACCAATTGGTCAAGCCAGCCACGGGTCGCGTATCGCGCGCCGCGGCGACAGAGTGAGGCGATTCATGCGCACCGACTGGCATCTTCGTAGCGACCCCTTCCCCTTCGTCGGCAAATCGCTCTCGCCCGACAACGATCCGGGGCAACTCCGTTACTATCTCGACTTCTATGACTGGGGCGAGGCGGAGATGTTCACAGGCCTCGCCGAAGACGGTACCGTGCGAGTCAGGCCTCTCCCGGGCGTCTCCCCGATCACGGTCATTATCAGCGGCGAGGCGGGTTCGGGACGAAGCTCGATCAAGAACCTCCTAGTCTACCAGCTGAAGCAGGGGCGAGACCCCGCGACGATCGTCCTCGACGTCCCTGTCCCGCCGTCGCCGACACGCCAGGATGTCGCGACGGTGCTCAGCACCAAGCTGATGTTCGCCGTCCGCGACCGCAATCGGGACCTCAAGGATCGGGTGAAGGAAACCTTCGACACGTGGAAGGACATGTCTGCATCGGACCCGAACGCGGAGATGTTGTTCCAACTCTTGGCCGACGACCTCCGCGACGGCTTACCTGGCGCCGAGGTGATCGTGATCCTCGACGCCTCCAGTCACAACCTGACCCGCGATGCTGCGCGCGCGACGATCGCCATGCTTCGGGGATTCGCAACCTATGTCATCATGTCGCTCACCAACGTGGAGGACGCGCGCTTCATCAAAGATTCCGGGGATGCCGGACGGCCCGCCCTGATCGACGCCCCGTACGTGGATGCTCCCATGATCAAACTCTATGTCGAGCGCCGACTCGCCGCGGAGCGGGCCGAGGGGTTCAGACCCGTCCATGCCTTCTTTCCCTTCGACCCCGAGGCAATCGACGAGATGTTCGAATCCACCTCGCCCGAGCATCGCAACACAGCTTCGATCAGTGTCGCCTTGAGCCGTCTCGCTTCCGCGCTGCGGAGAAAGGCGGCAAGCGAGGGCGGAGCGCCGCCCACCATCAGCAGGGCCGACATGCAGGCCGTTCTGGGAGGGTAGCGCGAGCCATGACCGTGATCGACAATCCCTATCCTGCCAGCACCGTTGCCGTCTTCGGCGGTGAGCTGCCACGCACTGTCAAATTCGGATTCATGCGAGAGGCCCTGAAAAAGCTAATGGCCTATCTCGAAGGCTATCCCAATGTGAAGTGCGCTCTACCGCTGAGTGGCGGCCATGGGTCCGGTAAGACACATCTGCTCAATTGGATGAGCAGCGAAGTGCAAAAGCTGCAGCACGGTGACGCCAAGGTCATCTACACCAAGTCCAACAATTCAAACCCAGTCGACTTTTACCATCAGGTCGTTAGCAATTGGACCCGCGACGACTTGCTGGCGGTGCAGCGGCAAGCCCTGACGATGCTGGGAGCGCGCGACGCGGGATCGATCAAAGCGACCGAGGCCGCCGCCAAGAAGATCACAGACTACAAGTCTCTGATTCTGGCAACGCAGGAAAAGATTCTCGACATCAACGCGCTTCACATCAAGCTGCGCGAGGAGGTGGTCCGCTCGGCTGCCAGCGACGCCGCCGATACATTTCGTCGTATGGCAGCGGCGATCGGGTTACTCGACGATCCGGCTTTCGGCGAAGCGGCCTTCAGTTGGATTCGCGGGGAGCCAGTGAGCGGGCTTCCGAACGAGGCGCTGCAAACCGGGCTCTTCGCGCTCGAAGGCGATCGCGCCGACACGGCAATCTATGCGCTTCAGGTATTGGCGGCGCTATTCCGTCTCGCAGAAATCCCGATGATTATCATGATCGACGAGATCGAGAATTTGCTCGCCTCGACGGACCGAACCGGCAAAGCCTCGTCCATCAAGAAGCTGGTAGAGCAGCTTTCCCGTCAAGGCGCGGCGCTGGTCATGGCCGGGACGCCGGCCGGCTGGGAGAAAATGCCCCGGGACCTCGGGCCGCGGATGACGCAACGCAAGCCGCTTGTCGTCGGGGCCCTGACCAAAATCGAATGCGACGACCTGCTTCAGTCGCCGCTTACCGTGCGCTTGGGCCACGGCGCCGGCATCTCCGATCAGGCGGTGAAGATCATCCATGAGCTGTCGGGAGGAAATCCGCGCGAGATTTTCCGGATCGCCTTTCACGCCTTCGAGGCCGCGGGCGGGGATCTAGCCACCCTAGACCGCGAGCTGCTGCTAGGGGCGGCGTCGAATTCCGGAACTCTGGAAGATCGCCGGCTGCTCGCCGAGCAGCTTATCGAGCAGGTCGCCGAGGAGGAGGCTGCCGTGCTGACGCGCGGGAAGGAGGACCATGAATTCCACCTTCAGGGCCCGGCCCAATCGCTTCGCATCTTGCTCGTCGTCGCTGCCAATGCAACCGCGGAGTCCCAGCTCGCGAGGAGTACTACGGCCGCGCTCGCCGAGCATTCGGACGATCGGGGCGGCAACCTCATCGTCGCCGTGGGCTACTCAAGCGAGAGCGTTCGCAAGCTGCTAGGCGGAGTCAGCGACATCATCACCTTCGATGAGATGCGCTTGAAAAGCGAGCTTCGAAACCGGCTCCGGCGCCTGGATCGGCCTGTGCCGCCGTCGACCGGCGGGGAGCAGGTCGACAAGATCGGCGAGCGGCTTGAGCGGCTCGACCGGATGCTCGCCGATATCCAGCAGTCGCGAGCGGAGTCCGATCGCCAGGTCGCGAACCTGATCGAGGCACGCACCGTGTCGGCTGCCGCGCCGGAACGGGAGGCGGCCGAGCTTCGCACCCGCTACGAGCTGCGCGACGGTCTCGACGATCTCAGCTTGGCTTTGGCTGAACGGGAGCCGCAGTCTGAAAGGCGAGCAATACGCCGACTGCTCATCGCGAACGAGATCAACGTCAAGGATCAAAACTTCGATTTCCTGGGAAGCCTCTATCTGGAAGGGCTCGATCTCGAACGCCTCCATCTTCCCGCCATCTCGGCCTCCGAGCATCCGGCTGACGCTCTGGCCGATCTTCGCGCCACAAGGGGGGATATCGTACGCGAGATGCGTACCTATCTCACGCGTCAGCATTCGCAGAGCACCTCGCGCCGCTTCGTCGTCATCATCCAGGCCGCCATAGGCGGCATGATGGCACTGGTCGCCGCGCATTATGCAGTTGCCATGGCCCGGTACCAGGAGGCTCGTGCCGCATTTATTGGTGACTATGGGATCAGCGCCGGCGCACCCAGCTTTTCGGCCTATCTCAATTCGCTCAGTCCCGGGACTGCCCTCCTCGAACTCGTGATCGGAGCGGTCGTCGGCCTGACCATTTTCGCGGTGCTCGAAATGCTGAACCGCCCCGAGATAAGGTACCGCAAGCTGCGCTTTCGGTTGCGCAAAGTTCGTACCTATTGGGAACGCATTTCGACCCCCTGAAGAATCGAAATCCGGACAGGAAGGGGACCGGGAGCCTCTGGCTGCGGCTCGGCGCGCTGCACGCCTATCGCCCGACCGGGTGGTCGAGTAAGGGACGGCCGGATAGGCTGTCCCTCCGCCTCAGCGGCGGCCGCGCTCGTAATCCTGCAGGCAGTGGTCGGTGACGGTCGCCGAGCAGGCCGGGTAGACCACGGCCGCGACCGGCGCGCCGGTGTCGGCGTCGAGCAGGGGGCCGCCCATCGCGGCGGCGGGGACGCCGTTATAGCCCGGCGGGACCACCGCCGGCGCCGAGATCACGGCGATGCCGCGCGCGTCGCGCTCGGGGCTCGCATTGCCCGGCTGGACCAAAGATCCGGTCGCGGCGACGGGCACCGCGCCCGTCGCGCTCGCACCGGCCTCCGTCTCGAACGGGGCCGTCACGCCGTCGCCGTCATAGGCGGTGGAGCCGGGGGCGGCGGTCTGGGCGAAAGCGGCGCTTCCGGCCAGCATGGCGATCGCAAAAGCGGCTGTCTTCATGGCACGCACTCCTCGTCTTGTACCCCCTTGCAGCTGCGCCGATGCGCATGCGCGCGGCCGCGGCCGCCGGGGGGAGAGACGGGATAACGCGCCGGGCCGCGCTTCTTTCCGTGGGGACAGTCACTGTCACTGTCCCCTCTTTCACCGGCGCAGCTGCCAGGCGAGGCCCGGCGGCTTGACCATCGCGCGGCCGCACAGAGTGCAGGTCGAGACGAAGTCGCCCCCGTCCCAGCGGCTCGCCCTCAGATCCGCGACATGGCGGCCGAGCCAGTCGTGAAGGCTCATTCCGGGTCCCGCCAATGCCCCGCGCGGGGCGGCGGCAAGCGCGGCGGCAGCGCGTGGAGCGCTTGCGTCTCGCCGGCGGCGGCGCCGGGCGCGAGCAGGAAGGGCAGGCAGGCGGCCGCCTTGACGCTGTAGCGGCCGGCGAGATCGTAATGGATGAGCCGCGCCTCGGACGAGGTCGCCCGCCGCGCCATCGCCATCGCCGCGCGCTTGCGGCCGATCCAATATTTCTTTTCCATGAGTGTCGCCCGTATTTGTGCAAGCGGGAGCGCGATCGTCTCCCTGTCACAGGGCGCTTGCGGAAAGGCGCAGGTGATGGATCCTATATGGGGACGAAGGCGGCGTTGCGCCATGGGGCCCCACTCTCAACGCCCCGCCAGCTTGCGCTTCATGTCCGGGATCCGCCAGCCGCCGAACAGGGCGACGCCCTCGTGGTGAGCCGGCTTCCCGCTCGCGCGACTCCAGCCCGTCACCAGATGCAGCGGCGGCAGCGGCACTGGCGGCGCCTCGTCCTCGCGGCGCCAGCTTCCGGTCTCCTCGTAACGCAGCGCGCGCGCGACCGCATCGTCCTCGGCGACGCGGTTCTGCTCGACCGTCCACATCGCGCGCAGCCGCTCGCTATAGGTCTCCCACGGCTCGCCGCGCCGCTTCCTGCGATGCGGCCTGTCCCAGCCCTGCTGCACCGATTTCTCGTGCAGCCACAGCAATTGCAGCGCCTGGTCGGCGGTGAGCGGCGGGATCGGCGGCGGATCGCACTGCCGCCAGCAATCGTCGGCATGGCTCTCGGGCAAAGCGGCGGCGAGCGCGGCGCATTCGAGCCGCTCCCAGCCCATCTTGAGCGCGAGGCGGAACTCGCGGGCGAAAGCCGGATCGCGCCGCCGCCGCCGGTAGAAAGCGGCCGGCGAGGCCCCCGCCGCCGCCGCCGACAGCCGCACGTTGGCCGTCGCCGAGAGCGAAGCGAGGAAGACCTGCTCGGCCGCCTTGGTGAGCTTGTCCTTATGGGCGAAGCGCAGCTGCAGCTTCCCGTTCTGCGACCGCACCACCACCGGCTCGCCGCCTTTGGTGCGATATTCCTCCCCGAGCTTGCTCGGGGAGGGGGACCGGGTGAAACCCGGTGGAGGGGCCGGCCGCGCAGCGGCCGGTGGAACGCTCCGCTCATCGCGAGCTTCAGGCCCCCTCTTCCCTCCCGACAGGTGAAAAGCCGCGTTCGCCGCCGCCGCCGCCGCGTCCCAGTCCTGCGCGAAGGCGGCGTGCGTGGCGCGCCGCGCGTGCATGGTGCTCGCCTTCCGCTTGATCTCCCGCGCCGCGAGCCGCGCATTGCCGGTCTGCCGCAGGATCTCGAGAAAGCGCTCGTTCTCGCGCGCCTGGGCGAAGGTGAAGGGACGTGGCATCGGTGCGACTCGCTGCGGCTGATGTTCCTGTGAGGTTAATAGGAACCTTCCTACATGTCAAGCCCTGCGCACCGCGCCTTCCCCCTCAGCCCACCATCCGCACCAGCAAGGCCGTGTCGACGAATTGGACCAATTCGGTCACCCGCCCCTCCGCGTCGAAGGTCCACAGGTCGCAAAGCTCGGTGGTGCCGATCGGGCCGTCGTCGATCGAGAAGTCGATGCGCCAGCGGCAGGCGGCGCGGTTGCCCTCGACGATCGCGTCGAGGCGCTCGTGATCGTGGAAGCGGACGCGGTCGATCAGCTCGGCGACCGTCGCCTGCGCCTCGCCGGGGCCGGCCGGGAACGCGCCGTAGAGGCTCGAATTGCCGGCGATACGGAAGAGGGCGCCGGGCGCCAGGTAGCGCGCGACCTCGCCTTTGTCGCCGCGGCTGCGGGCGGCGAGCGCGGCGTCGATCGTCGCCAGCATCCGCTCCCGCCCTGGGCCTCCGTCCGGCCGCGGCGCCGCGGCGGCGCCGGCAATGTCGGGACCCCGATTCTGTCCGTCGGGCATGTCGGCCCTCCCCTCTTTGTGTGCGGCGGAAGGATAGCATCGTGGCGCGCTTTGCGACAGGGTATGGCGTCGAGCGGCGGGGAGGCGCGTGACCCCGCAGCGTAAAGGGAAGAACAGATGAACGAGCCGGCAATCGCGTTCGAGGAAAGCGGCGGCAACGTCTTCGAGGATATTGGCTTCGACAGGCCGACCGCGGCGCGGCTCGCCCACAAAGTCGATCTCGTCGGCGTGCTCCACCGCGTCCAGCAGGAGCGCGGCCTCAGCCAGGCCGCCTTCGCCCGCCTGGTCGGCATCCCCCAGCCGCGGCTCTCTCAGCTCTACAACGGCCGGATCAGCGGCATGTCCACCGACAAGCTCCTCGACGCCATCGCGCGGCTCGGCGGGCATGTCACGATTAACGTGAAAGCTCATACGGGGAGGGGGTGACCGTCACGTGACTGTCACTGGTTTCTCCGCTCGCTTTGATGGTCGTACACTCGCCTTTTCCGTAACCGCTGCAACATATTCAATTAGCTCCGCAAGGTGCTCAGGCGCGGTTCTAAGGATTATTGATAAGATACTGAGCGAATGGGCGGTCTTACGATACTCCACTTCAGCGTCAGAGATAGAGCTGAATGTATCGGCGACAATCTTCGCGCCATCGACAGCAGCCAGCCATCGCACGTCATAAACGTCGCCATTCCACTTATCGGCGGCGCCATATTTTCTCTCGCCAGCAATTGCCGCTATCGTATCCTGTATCCTTCCCTCTGATGCGCTCTCAGCGAGGTGTGGGTGGTCTCGAGCAAACAGCTCCGCTATCGCTTCCGGATGTATCAAATAACACTCCAAGTTGCGGCGGGGCAGAAACATTACGCGATATTTGCTACGACGGCGAAGAGACTCAACGTCGTCGGCACTTAGCCCCTCCCGATCAAAAGAAAAGACCGGCCCCTCAAGCAAGGCAGAAATCGTCGATGTCATGCGGGTATATATGCCAAGCACAAGCTCGCGATCCTTCCTTTTAGCTCCGAGATCACCTGTCGCTACTACCGATATGAATTTCACCCTTGCATCAGCCAGCGCCGAGATTGAGGCGACGACGGACGCAAAACACAGTTCTTCGGTCTGGCCTTCAACCCAGACAACCTTTTCGTACCCAAAGACATCTGCCGGACTTATACCAATATGTGCCGAAATCGTGGCGATGTCGTCTAGCTTCCTCATGTCCATCTTGGTCACCGACGAAGCGTACTCATCGCGTTTTATAAAGTGAATTGAAGACGCTAGGCCCATCCCGATAATCTCGCTTGAGTGCGTCGAAACAATGTACTGATGAGTAGCGTACTCAGACGTGAGAATCCTCATCAGAGACTTTGCTGCACCAGGATGGAGAAAGGTATTTACCTCATCTATTAGCAGTACGGAGCTATCCGTCGTTGCGGCGGCAGTTAGAATGGCCAGCGCTTGTGAAAGACCAGTTCCATTCACTTCTAGGCTTTGTGAAAGCTCAGGCGTAATCATCTGCTCAGTGGGCCAGATGCGAATCTCAAAATGCCCACTTTGCAGGTTGGTGACGCTTACATTTTTTACGCTTGGAAAGAGCTCCCGCATGTGCCGAACGATCTTAGCAAATATGTGCCCCTGCTCTCCGATCAGTAAGGCTAATACGCCCGGCAGGTTAGAAGCGGTCTCATCCAATCGTTCGTGACGGCCGTAGCTGAGCTTAGCTACATTGAATCTCTGCGGAGCAAAAAAGAATACATGTCTATCCCAGATGTCCCCCACCAACTCAGGTATGTTTTCGCCACGGCCTGAAAGTGAGGCATACCGCACGCGGCCATTCTGCATAGTAAGATTGAAGCCGTGTTCCCACGGTAACGGAAACCCCTCTAGGGATGGCCTGTCATCCTGCGCTGAGAATGTTCCTTTTGCATCTTTCGTTAGTCGGAGATCGAGTTCAGGGGACTGAAAGATCTCTTCGACGTACGACTGATCGCGGATTCTACGAGACGGCACGGGGATCGTGATTGTGCCTCCACGGCGCAACGCGGCAGTCTCTAGCTCGCGGCCTGAGACCTCAACCAACACACTGAACGTCGAGCGAATGACTCGTTCGTTCTCGTACAAACTAGGGTTTTTATGTGGTGTATTGCCAGACTTTAGCTTTAGCGAGGAAAGTATAAGGCTCTTCCCCGAATTATTCTGACCGACAATCAAATTGAGCCCGGGCTCGAACTCTATCATTGAGGACTCTGAAAATGACCCATAGCTGGTGATTTGTAGGGCCTTAATCTTCACGTTGCTTCCCTAGGATTAGTCAATTGGATTGCTATGCCGCTCGAGTGATTTGATCCAGTAACGCTGTGGGCCAAACTCTGAGCACCCGCGCAATCAGGACAAACTCCACCACACCGATCTTCCGCTCTCCCCGCTCATAGTTCGAAACGAACGTCTGCGTCCTCCCAAGCTTCCTGGCGAGCTCCACCTGAGTCAGCCCGGCGGCGTCGCGCGCCTCGGCGAGCACCTGGCGCAGCTTCAGCGCCAGCTCGTCCCGCTCGTCCATCGCGCCCGCCATGCGATGTGCGTATTCGGAAACTAGATATATTCAAAAATGTCGTGAGTCTGGACCTTTCTCAAAGCACCGGCGCCCCCGCCCCCAGCGCCGCCCGCAGATATGCCTCCATCCGCGCCACCGCCTCGTCGGAGAGCCCAAGCAGGATGAGCCGCCGGTCGGTGAGGTCGGCGGCGGCGGTGAGGAGGCCGTCGGCGAGCAAGGCTCGGGCGATCCGGATCGCGCTCGCATGCGGCACTCCGGCGACAATGGCCAAGCGGGTCTGGGCAATGCGGCGGCCCTCTAGATGCGCGGCGTAAAGCTCGAGCAGCATCGAGAAAGCATGGTCGCCCGGCGCGTCGGGCAGGAAGCTCGCGCGCAACCGCCGCACCGCGATGATCGCGCGCACCAGGGGGGCGGTGATGCTGCGGGGCGGGTCCAGTCCTTCGACAGGCTCAGGACGAGCGGGGTTGGGAGCGACAGGCTCGGGATAGACGGGATAGGAGCGCGCCGCCCGCGCATGGCGCCGCAGCGCCACCGCCGCCTCATCGAGCCCCCGCGCGATCGCGGCGAGGTCCGGGGAACAGTCACGCGAGGCGGCTGTTCCTTCCCCTGCTCCGTCGCCTTCCCTGCGCGCACTCATCGCTTTCCGCTATATTCGAAAGAAGAATATTCGGAAACCGCAAGCTCCTCTTTCAGCGCGTTTTCTTCGTGTCTCCGCGCCTCCGCGTGAGAACCCTTCAGCAGTGCGTGAGAGGGGCAGCTTCCCTAAGTGCCTGAAACTAGGTCCGCATCGGTGCTTTTTGCCTCTTGGCGCTGCCGAGCGGCGGCGACAGAAGCGTCACGACAATTTCCTCTTCCCTCCAGCGCGGAGTCCCGCGTGAATATTCCGACCACGCTCCTCTCTGCGGCGGCTCTCCTGATTCAGCCGCCTGGCCAGATCGAGGCAGAGGGCCTCCCGGTGACAATCGGGCCGATGAACAGGCTGGTGGTTTGCCGAATTGACCGTATCCTGCCCGACCCTTCGTCCCGCCGGGTCGTGCTGTGGGACGCGCCGCGGGATTTCCGGGGACCTCTTCGCCTCACCTTCCCGGGCGATTTCGTCGTAGCCGAGGTTCCGCCCGACTCCGAGACGCAGCGGCTGCCCGACCTCACTTATGTGCACACTACCGCCCGCGTCGAGCCGCTGCGGTGGAGCGAGAGCGGCGACCGGCTGCTCTTCCGCGTGCGCCATCAGGCCGCCTTGCTGTACAATCCCGCAAACCGGGCATTGACCGCCGCACCCGAGATGGACCCGTTATGGACCACCGTCCGCATCGAGGCGATGAGCCATGGCGACCTCTCTTTCTACCGCCGGCCGCAGATCCTGGACCGGCTCCGCCGGATCGAGAGCGAAGGAACCGCGGTCCGCAGGATCGCGACGCTCGGCCGCGGTTCGGCGGCGACCTTCCTCGTCTTCCGCACGGGCAACCGGTTCCGCCTCACCGCCTATGAAGGCGAGCGGCGCTGGGAAACGGGCGTCCCGATCGCCTTCGCCTCGTCCCCGATGCTGCCGCCGGGCGCGCGGAAGCCTTTGTTCCTCGGCAGCGAGGCCGCACAGGGCCCCTTCCTCCCTTATGCCTTGCCGCTGATCGACCGCCGCAGCGGCCGGGTGGCCGGCCGCTTCGGCTGGGAGCGGATCCATTTGCGCGGCGGCCGCGTCATCGACCTGCAGCCGCATTTCAACCAGCTGATGACGATCCGCGACGCCTCGGCCAATGGCGACACAATCTTCGCCCTCGCCGATCTCGAGCGCGAGGTCCGCCTGGTCCGGATCGAGGGCGAGAAGGTGCGCAGCTGGCGGGTCTGCGAGAAGAACGGCCGGAGCGGAGGTATCCTGCAGCGGATGACGCGCGACTGGCTGGACGAAGGCACCGCGGTCACACGTACGCGGGTCGATTTCGGCTCCCCGGGCCGGGCCCCCTTCGGCTTCCTCTATCGCCCCGCGCGCAGCGACGGGCGGCTGCTCGTCTATTTCCACGGCGGGCCGACCTCGACTCTCGCCGGTGCGACCGTTCCGAACGAGGTTCGCCAATTCGCGCGGCACGGCATATCGGTGCTCACCGTCGAGCAGTCGGGCATGCTCGGCGGTGGGCTCGCTCTGTCGCAGCGGCTGCCGCGGCTCGGCTTCCAGGCCCTCAGGCAGGACGTCGGGGCAGTCACGCGCTGGGTGCCGCGGAGCGGCTTTCGCGAAGCCTATCTCATGGGAACGAGCTTCGGCGGGGCTTCGGCCGTCGTCGCCGCGGTCGACCATCCGGCAAGCTATCGGCACGTCTTTCTGATGATCCCGTTCCTGGCCCTGCGAACCCCGGAACGGACCGTCGATCGCCAGAATTTCGCCGGGCGCCAGGTCGCCGCCGAAAGCCAGCTCGAGTTCGAGGAGACCGTTTACGGAGGCCCCGCCGGCCGCCGCCGCTTCGCCGCCGAGCTCCGGGCCCATGTCCGTCGGCTGCGCCCTTCGCCGCGCATCTCTTTCTACTTCGGGGACCGCGATCCGGTCTCGGCCGCCGCCGACCTGCCGCCCGCTTTCGCCGGGCATCCGAGCGTCCTCGTCGTGCGCGGCCACCATGCAAATCTGGGCGACAATACCGCGGTCCGCCGCGACATGCTGGCCGAGCTCGGCATCGCCCCCGCCGCCAACGACTAGGCTCCCCGCCCACTCGAGAGTGACCTGAGAAAGGCAATTTCCGACGCGATTTGGCTTATCGCGGCCGGGAGCCTAATCCCTTCCAGATGGCCGAGCGCATCCGAGCGGAACTGGAGCCGATCTATGGCTGGGGCTGGACTGGGGACAGCCGGACCGGCGACCCGATCCGCGAGACGCCCGCGCCCTTCGCCGTCGCGCTCGACGCGCCCCTCCCCGGCCCCTGCACGGGGATCGTCGTCACCGAGGGTCATGAATTTCACGGGCTGACCATCGACCTCGCCAGGCGTCACGAGGAATGGGACGGCACGCTGAACGTTTCCGTGCTTCGCGACGGCCGCATCGTCACGGAAGGCTGGGCGCTAACGGATCCGGCCGGCTTCCCCGAGGCGCGACCGGGCCGATCTGCCCCCGCAGCCTCGGAGGATTCCTCTCTCGGTCCCTTTCGGTGACCATGCAGCTCGGGGAAATAACCTCCCCTTCGCGCCTTCGCGCCTTATCGACGACAACCAAGCCCATCCCTTTTGTAACCGCTGCGAAATCCGCTCTTCGTCCCTTCGACGCCGCCTGCGTTGTCGCTCGGACCGGCTTCGCGGGCGAACGGCCCCTTATTTGTGAAACGGAAGGGGAAAGTCGGATAGATTGCCCCCGTCAAATGCGGTAAAAATTGGCGATCCTCTGGAAGAGGAGAGGACCTATGACCTTGCTCACCCCGGATGCCACGCAGCCCGAAATCGAGCTTTACTGTTCACTGAAGCCATGCCCTGCCGCTCGCCCGGAAGAGAAGGCGGGCTACGGGCTATGCACCGCGTGTATATGCCTCGGATATTACAACAACGGTACAGGGGTCTGCCGCTGCGGGCATTCGTTCGGACAGCATTCCCCCTAGCCGCCGCTGTCTCGGAGGACTCCTCTCTCGGTCCCTTTCGGTGACCGCGCGGCTCGGGGAATAACCGTCTTCGCGCCTTCGCGGCTTCGCGTGAGCCCCCTCCTGCCTCTCTGCGCCTCCGCGCCTCTGCGCGAACCCCCTTCTCTCCAGGCGGACGGGCCGAGCCGCGGGGGACGAAGCATTTGCCCTGCTTGCGGTTTTGCGCTAGGGGCCCCGGCTTCCAACGCTATCGCTGGAAATTGCGGGAGAGACGCCCTCGGCGCCTCGTTCGGACCGCTAAACTTGCGACAGTCCGCCATAGCCTCGTGCGACGGCAGAAACCGCAGAGTGAGAGAGAAGTAGACACATGGCAAAGAAAATCACGGGCTATATCAAGCTCCAGGTGCCCGCCGGCGCCGCCAATCCGTCGCCGCCGATCGGCCCGGCGCTGGGCCAGCGCGGCGTCAACATCATGGAATTCTGCAAGGCGTTCAACGCCCAGACCGGCGACATGGAGAAGGGGATGCCGATCCCGACGGTGATCACCGTCTATGCGGACCGGTCGTTCTCGTTCGAGATGAAGACTCCGCCGGCCACCTATTTCCTGAAGAAGGCGGCGAAGATCACGTCCGGCGCCAAGGAGCCGGGCAAGGCGAGCGCGGGGCGGGTCAAGCGCTCGCAGCTGCGCGAGATCGCCGAGATGAAGATGAAGGACCTGAACGCCAACGATCTCGACGCCGCGGCGAAGATCATCGAAGGCAGCGCCCGCGCGATGGGCCTCGACGTGGTGGAGGGCTGATCCGATGGCGAAGCTGACCAAGAAGCAGAAGGCGATCGCCGCCGCGGTCGATACCAGCCGGCTCTACGGGGTCGACGAGGCGATCGAGGCGCTCAAGGCCAACGCCACCGCCAGGTTCGACGAGACGATCGAGGTCGCGCTCAATCTCGGCGTCGATCCGCGCCACGCCGACCAGATGGTCCGCGGCGTCGTCACCCTCCCCGCCGGCACCGGCAAGGACGTCCGCGTCGCGGTTTTCGCGCGCGGCGGCAAGGCGGACGAGGCGACGGCCGCGGGCGCCGACGTGGTCGGTGCCGAGGACCTGATGGAGACGATCCAAAGCGGCAATATCGACTTCGACCGCGTGATCGCCACTCCCGACATGATGGGCGTGGTCGGCCGGCTCGGCAAGATTCTCGGCCCCAAGGGGCTGATGCCGAACCCGAAGCTCGGCACCGTCACGCCCAACGTCACCGAAGCGGTAAAGGCCGCCAAGGGCGGCCAGGTCGAGTTCCGCGTCGAGAAGGCCGGGATCATCCATTCGGGCATCGGCAAGGCGAGCTTCTCGAAGGAGGATTTGCGCCGCAACTTCGACGCCTTCGTCGACGCGATCGTCAAGGCGAAGCCGACCGGCGCCAAGGGCAAGTACGTCAAGAAAGTTGCCCTGGCCTCGACCATGGGCCCCGGCCTCAAGATCGACGTCGCCGAGGTGGCGTCGGCCTAGGACCGGCCGTCCCGAAGAATGAGGGGCCGCGGCGCGAGCTGCGGCCCTTTTTTCATCGGGCGGCGACGCTCAGAGCTCCATCACTCCGGGCTGGGGATCGACGAAGCCGCGGATGATCTTGATCAGCCCTTCGGTGCCGAACAATTGGTAGAGGGCGTGAAGGCCGTTGGCGAGCTTGCCCTCGAACTGGAACGAGATCCCGTCGAACTCGCAGTCGGTCATGTGAAGATCGCCGCCGCCGAAGCGCAGGACGGTGTTGCGGAAGGTGCAGCCGGTATATCGGTTGCCGTCGAGGTTGACCGTGCCGCCCTCGAAATTCCTGTTCTCAAATTGCATCCTGGCCTCGTTCGCAATGGCGCTTCGCGCCGTCTGTAGCCGAAGCTTGCGGGCGCGCAAACGGCGGCGCAGCGGGTGCACAGGACCGTCCCGGCCTCTATACCGACCGAATGACCCGCGCCCAGCGACGCCGACAGCTGAAGGAGGACGAGCGGACGCTCGCCCGCGGGCTCGATGCCGAGCGGCCGGACGGGCCGCAGATCATGGTGCTGATGCGGCTCCTCCACGCGCGGATCGAGGACGCGCGCGACGCCGGCACGCTGGCGCCGCTCGCGGCGTTCCTGGGCGAGAATTTCCGTGCGGCCTGGCGCGCGGAACCGAGGCAGGCGCTCGCCTGCCGCAGGGGCTGCGCCCATTGCTGCCACGCCTTCGTCTCCGCCAAGGCGCCCGAGATACTGATTGCCGGGGCCGCGATCCCGGCGCGCGAGCGCGAGGCGGTGCGCGCCGCGGTCGACGCGGCCTATGCGGCGACGGGAACGCTGGGTCCCGAACAACGCGCGCGCCTCGCGGCGCCCTGCCCGATGCTCGCGGCGGGGCAGTGCCGGATCTACGAAGCGCGGCCGGCGACCTGCCGCACCGCCGTCTCGCTCGACGTCACGGCCTGCGCCTCCGCATTCCGCCCGGGCGCCGGGCCGGTCGACATCCCCACGCCCGATTTCCACATCGTCATGCGCCGCGGCTATTCGATCGCGCTCGCCGGAGCCTTGCAGCGCGCGGGCTATCCCGCCGCCTCCTACGAGTTCGTGGCGGCGATGCGCGCGGCCCTCGCGCGGCCCGACGCCGAGGCGGCCTGGCTCGCCGGGGAGGACATATTCGCGGCCGTTCCCATCGATCCGGGCAGCGACCCGTTCGAGCATCCGAAGAACCGTCAGGTCTTTGAGCTCGCTTTTGCCGGCCAATGAGCGGGCGGCGAAAGGGTTGATCGCGCCCGGAAATCCTGTATAGGCGCCGCTTCGCCGGTTCGGGCTCGTCCCGCGCCTGCGTCCGTCCGAGACAGCCGGTGGAGCTTCGGCTCCTTAATCGTCCGGCCTAGACGGGGAAGAGTTTTTCCGGATGCACGCGTGCGATGCGGCGCCGGGTCTGCCGAAGCTCCAGGCTTCAGGCCGTCGACCACTCCCCCTCGGACACTTTGCCGCTCGTCGCGGGACGTTCCCGCGTGTGCGGCTTTCGTCGGCTCTGCGGATGGTCCGCAGGGCCCAAGGAGTGCAAGGCAATATGGATCGAGCTCAAAAAGCCGAGCAGGTCGCCGCGCTGAAGCAGACGTTCTCCGAGGCGAATGTGGTGGTCGTCACCCGCAACCTTGGCCTGACGGTGGCCCAGTCCACCGCCTTGAGGAACCGGATGCGCGACGCCGGCGCCCGCTTCAAGGTGACCAAGAACACGCTCACTCTGATTGCGCTCGAGGGCACGCCCTACGCCCCGATCGGCGACCTGCTGACCGGGCCGACCGCGCTCGCCACGTCCGACGATCCCGTCGCCGCGGCGAAGGTGGCCGTCGATTTCGCCAAGACGACCGATCGCTTCGAGATCGTCGGCGGCGCGATGGGCGAGACCGTCCTCGACCTGGCGGGCGTTCGCGCGCTCGCCGAGCTCCCGTCTCTCGACGAGCTGCGCGCTCGGATCGTCGGCCTGATCCAGGCCCCGGCGACCAAGATCGCGCGGACCATCAACGAGCCGGGCGCAATGCTGGCGCGCGTCATCGGCGCCTATGCGGCGAAGGAGGCGGCGTAAGGAGACAGTTACCTGTCGCCGAAGCTTCCGCGGACAATCGAAGGATCGTGGGACAGGTAACTGTCCCCCCACAACACCGGAACTGGAGACTTAAAATGGCAGACATCAATTCCCTCGTCGATCAGCTCAGCGAGCTGACCGTCCTTCAGGCGGCGGATCTCGCCAAGGCGCTCGAAGAGCGCTGGGGCGTCTCGGCGGCTGCAGCCGTCGCGGCGGCGCCGGCGGGCGGCGGCGGAGCCGCGGCTCCGGCCGAGGAAGAGAAGACCGAGTTCGACGTCATCCTCGTCAACGACGGCGGCAAGAAGATCAACGTGATCAAGGAAGTGCGCGCGATCACCCAGCTCGGCCTCGGCGAAGCCAAGGCGCTGGTCGAGAGCGCTCCCAAGCCGATCAAGGAAGGCATCCCGAAGGCCGAGGCGGAAGAGCTCCGCAAGCGGCTCGAGGAAGCCGGCGCGACCGTCGAGGTCAAGTAAGGCTTCCGGGCACGTCCCGGACGAAAAGAGGGCGGCTCCCCGCGCGGGGAGCCGCCCTTTTTCGTGCCCTGGCTCCAGCCCTAGAGGATGAAGTCGGCCGAAATCAGCGTGTGACTGTCGGCCACGAACACCTGGAAATCGAGGTCCGCGAGCCCATCGCCGTCGGTATCCGCCTGGACGACCCAAGTCTGCCCACTCAGGACCGCAGCCCGCAACTGGCCCGCCTGGAACGTGAAAAGGCCGCTCCCGATGAAGGTGAACGCCTCGTTCGCGGCCGTCCCTTCCCTGGCGTCGATGACGGATAGATCGAGCAGGTCGCCCTGCGAGAAATCGTGGATGCTGTCCTGTGCGAGGGTCACCGACTCTTCGGTCGAGTGGAAACGGAAGATGTCGTTGCCTCCGCTGCCGTACATCGCGTCGGACCCGCGGCCTCCGTAAATGACATCGTTGGCAGCGCCGCCATATATCAGGTCGCCGGCTGCGCCGCCCCACAAGCGGAACGAAGCGGTCGCCTCCTCACGGCCGTCGAAGATGAGCGTCTCCGCCGCGCCGAGGCCGCTGCCGTTGAAGGTGATGGTGCCGCCGTCGAGCAGATCGTCGTTCCAGACGATCACGTAATCGAACTCGCCGTCGCCCCCGCCGATGAACTGGGTGTCGGCCGCGCCCGCCAGGGTCACGCTCTCGACGCCTTCGATCGCGCCGACGAAGAAGGAATCGTTGAAGTCGATCTCATAGTCGCCGCGCAGATAGACCGAATCATAGCCTCCGCCGCCGTCGACGCTGTCGTCCTCCGCGAAGCGTCCGTCGTGACCGAAGATGAAGATGTCGTTCTGCGCGCCGCCGGTGAGCGTGTCGATGCAGCCGCCGGCAAGCAGGATGAACTTGCCGTCCTGCTCGGCCGAGCCGTCGAAGGTGAAGCTCTCGCCGAGCCTGAGGTAGAAGCCGTTGACCTTCAGAATCCCACCCGGGGCGACGTTCGAATCCAGGGTCGTAAGGTCGTAGCTGTAGAAGCCGCCGGAGGTGTCGCCGTAATCGTTGAAGTCGCCCGGCACGAGCGAGATCGTCTCGATGCCGACGATGTTGCTGGTGATGCCGGTGCCGAGCGTTACGCCCGCGCTGTAATCGCCCTGGAGAAGGATCGAATCGATGCCGCCATCGCCGTCGACATAGTCGTTCTCGTCGAACTCGGCGCCGAAATAGAAGCTGTCGTTCCCGGCGAGGCCGTAGACCTCGTCATTGCCGCCCTGCTCGAGCCGGAAGATGTCGCGGTTCGGCGTGCCGTAGAGAATCTCCGACAGGCTGCGGAAGTTGAACGAAGCGAGCGCGGGATCGTGGTCGGAGAGCGACAGATTGGCGTCCGCGCCCGTGCCGAGCGGGTTGAACCCCGTATTGACATGCACGAAGTCGAGCGTCGCGACGTCGCTGAGAAGCTGATTGACGACGATATGGTCGAGCGTCTGGCTTCGTCCGTCGAAGGTGTAGGAATAACGCTCGGCCTCGGAAAGCGTGAGGACGAGATTGTCGAGCCGGGAGCCGCCGGCGCGCGCGGTGCCGTCGGCGAGCACGTAGCCGGTGAGAGCCTCGATCGGGCGGTTGAAATAGAATTCGTTGAAGTCGCCGCCGGCGAGCGTGCCCGCATCCGGCGCTTCGGTCTGGATGTGATCGAGCATCGCGTAGACGTCGAGCGCCTGCTCGGTGCGCTTCGCCCAGGCGGCGTTGGCCGGCTCCCCGGCCTCCAGATTCTGGTTGAACTGCCAGAAATCCCCGCCGCCGAGCTTGGAAGTGAAGTGGTTGGCGACCAGGAAGACCGAATTGCCGCTGAAGGTGAACTGGGCGAGCAATGGCAGGCGGGTGCTGGACCAGTCGGAAGAATTGATCTGCCCTGCGATCAGATCGTCGGAGAAGGCGATGCGGTCGCCCGCGTCGCGCACCCCGTCCCCGATCCGGTCGGTGAACTGGCGGCGCTCGGTCAGCGTCGCGTCGGCGGCGAGGTCGCCGAGCTGGACGCGATCGGTATTGTAGAGGAAGCCGACGCGGATGTTGGCGTTGCCGTTGCCCGCCCCGCCTTCGGCGGCGTTCACCGGCGCCTGGTCGACCCATTGATAGTTTGCGCCGGGGACCGCTGCGTTGAGCGCGTCGACCAGCATCTGCCAGGTCAACGAGGCGTCGGTGCTGCCGCTTGCGGTGCCGTTGTCGTCCTGGATCTCCTCGATGATGACGATGTCGGGCGCCTTCAGATTGTCGGCGATGATCCCGGCGAGCTCGGGGAAGCGGGCGGGATCGCCGCTCGCCGTCAGATTCTCGACGTTGAAGGTGGCGACCGTGAGGCTGCGGTCGTCGCCGGTCAGCGCGGTGACTTCCTGGGTCGGTTGCGTGTTTACGAACGAGCCGCTGTTGATGTTCGTGACGAACAGCTTGAGATCGGTGAAGTCGAAATCGACGATGCCGGTGACGTTGCCGAGGCCGTCGCCCATCGACAGCTGCTGGGTCAGGCCGGCGGGCGCGTCGATCGCGAAGCCGGTGAAGTCCACCTCGATGATGTCCGGGTTGACGTCGCCGTCATGGAGATGGCGGCCGCCGAAGATCGTGTCGTCGTCGGCGTCGGCGGTGTCGGGCGGCGACAGAGGCGGATCGCCGGCAATGGTGTAGCCGCCGCGCGAGTTGATCTGGTCCGCATCGGCGTGGACGCGCGAATAGGCCTTGAAGAAAGGCTGGCCGCCCGAAGTGTCGACGAAGCCGTCGGCGACGACCATGTCGGGGATGGTGACCAGCATGCCCTCGACCGTCTCCCAGAAGGAGAGCGCGTAGCGGCTGGCGTCGAAGGTGTTGCCCACCGAATCGGTGAAGTCCGGCGTCACCAGCGTCATGATCGAGTTGGGGATCGGACGGCCGGCGTCGAGCGTCAGCACCGGCAGCTCGTTGCCCGAGCTGTTCTTGGTGATGCTGCTGACCTGCCACAGCACGGTGCGCGGCAGCGTGTCGAAGGCCTGATTCTCCATCACCCTTGCCGAGACCGTGACGAGATCGCCTGGCGCGAAGCCCGCCGGGTCGATGCCGTTGGCGGTGAGCAAAGCGGCCAGCGTCGACCCGGTGCCCGGCGGCGGGTTGCTGGTGTCGGTGGTGTCGTACTGGGCCATCACGAAGATACCCTCGGACGTCAGCGAATTCGCGTCCCACTGGCCGGATTCTTCGGTGATGTAGAAGCCCTGGCGCGTGCCGTCATTGTCGACCGCGGTGACGACCGCCTGGACGGTGACGACGGTCGTCGAGACGACGTTGAAGCCGTTCTTGCCCTCGGCCGCGAGGATCGGGCTGTAATAGCTCGAGCCCTGGATCTGGTGGATGTAGAGGGGGTCGTCGTTCAGGATCGTCCCGATCGCGACAGGGTCGGCGATCACGGCGAAGTTGGTGGCGCTGGTGAGATTGACCGAGAAAGTCTCGTCGAACTCCCCTTCGTTGTCGCCGAAGACGAGGATTTCGATCGTCTCCGACATCTCGCCGGCCGCGAAGTTCACCGTGCCGCTGGTGATCACATAGTCACTTCCGCCGGTCGCGCTGCCGTCGGCGGTCTGGAAGTTGAGGTCGAACGCGCCGGTGGCCCCGGTGCGGGTTACGGTGAAGACGAAGGCCGGGTTGCCGCCGTCCGTCTCGATTTGGGTGACGTCGGAAATCGTCACGACGGGCGTGGGGCCGTCGTCGTTGACGATGGTACCGATCGCCGCCGCGTCGCCGAGGCCCGATCCCGGCGAGGGGTTGGAAAGCGTGACGGTGAAGGCTTCGTCCGCCTCGGGATCGGCGTCCGGATTGAGGCCGACGACGATGGTCGTCGTCGCCTCGCCGGGGGCGAAGCTGACCGCCCCGGTGAGCGGCCCGCCGGCGAGATCGGCGGCCGACGCGGCGAAGCTGCCGGTGCCGAACGAGATCGTCCACTCGGCGGTGCCGGCGGCGCTGACGTCGCCCGACCGGCTGACGGTGAACACCATATCCGAGGTGCCGCCGGTGCCTTCGAAAACGGCCGCGTCGGCGATCGAATAGGCCGGCGCGCCGGCCAGGCTGGAAACGACAATATCGTCGATGCCCACCCATTCGTCGGTCGAGCCGGCATTGACCGTCATGATCCGGATCTCGAGCGTCGGCGCGTTGTTGGCGCCGGCCGGGAGGAGCAGGTCGACTGCCGTGGTCTGGGTCGCGCTGCCGCCGGTGGTGACGTCGGTGAAGTGGCCGCCGGGGACGTTGGTCCAGTTGCCGGTCGGGTCGGTGCGGTACTGGACGTTGATCTGCTGGGCGGCGTTGTCGGCATTGTAGTCGATGTCGCGGAGCGTCGCCTGCAGGCGGACGTCGGTGCGCCCGGTCGAATCCATGTAGAGGACGATGCTGGGTGCATCGGCCGTGCCCGAGCCCTGGAGCGCGATGGTCGGATTGGCGACGAAGGTCGTCTCCGGAGTCGCGCCCGGCTGGAATTCGGCGACGCCGCCGGACCCGGCGCTGGACGGGTTGGTCTGGTTGGCGAGGACGTCGACCGCGCCGAGCGCGGGTCCGAACAAGGTCTCGGGGTTTACGTCGGCCGTCTGAGTCGACGGGGCGATGTCGCCGAGATAGCCGATGATGTAATCGACATCGCTCCAGTCGTCGTTGGTGTCGATCCGGCTTGTGTCGGTCCAGTCTTCCTCGAAATTGCCGGTCACGAGCGGGAAGTAGCTGCCGCCCGCGCCCTCGTCGTTGGTGATCGTTCCGATCGCGGCTCCGTCGCCGATGGTCGCGCCCGACGGGTTGGACAGAGTGAGGTTGATGGTCTCGCCGGCCTCCGGAATCGTGTCGCCGACGATCGGGACGGCGATCGTCTTGACGGTCTCGCCGATCGCGAAGCTGAGCTGCCCGGCGACCGCCAGATAGTCTGTGCCCGCGGTCGCGGTGCCGCTCGAGGTCGCATAGTCGATCGTGACCGGCCCGGTCGGCGCGAAGCTGAGCGTCACCGTGAAATTGAGATAGCTGACGCCGCTATCGCCCTCGGCCACCGCGACGTCGGCGACGTTGGCGACCGGGATCGGCGGCACGTCCTCGTTCTGGATGGTGCCGGTCGCCTGCCCGTCGGAGACGGTGGCGCCGGTGACGTTGGTGACGTTGACGAGGAAGGTCTCGTCCGGCTCGACCGCGGCGTCGCCGTTGACGGTGACGTCGAACGTGTAGCTGGTCTGGCCTTCGAGGATGGTCTGCGTCGCCAGCGTTTGCGGCTCGTAGTCGTTGTCGGCGTCGGTCGCGGTATTGTCGGCGGTGGCGATGTCGAAGGTGACGCCGCCGAACGGCGCCGGCTGGCTGAGGCTGACGGTGAAGGTGAAGATCGACGTCCCGCCATTGCCTTCGGCCTGGGTGACGTCGGCGATCGAGAGCGCCGGCGTGTCGTCGTCCTGGATCGTCCCCTGGCCCTGCGTGTCGCCGGGGGTCGCGCCGGTGACGTTGGTCAGGTTGACGAAGAAGGTCTCGTTGCCCTCGCGGATATTGTCCGTGTTGACGGTGACGCTGAACTGGTAGGGGCCGCTCGATCCGGCGGCGATCGACTGGCCGGTCAGCGATTGGGCGACATAATCATTGTCCTCCGTCGCCGGATCGTCGTCCTGCGCGGTACCGTCGGCAGTGGCGATGTCGAAGGTTACCCCGCCTGGCCCGGCGATCCCGCTGAGCGTGACGTTGAAGGTGAAGATCGTCGTCCCCGCGATCGTCCCTTCCGCCATGCTGACGTCGCTGATGTTGATCGTCGGCGTGGCCGGTGCGGCAGCCTGCGGCGCGAAGGAAACGCCACGGAAGGCTGTATTGGTCCCCGCCGTCGCGATGCTGGTGCCGGTGCCGGTCAGGGTCCCATTGTAGCCGCTGGCGTCGCTGAAGCGGATCAGGGCGCTCGCTGTGGTCGCGAAAAGGGAGACCGTGCCGCCGGTCACCGATCCGGTCAGGCCGTTCAGGACGCTTGGGGTGATCGTGCCGTTCGAGGTCCAGGTGCCGCCGACCAGCGAATATTTCGCGAGTCCGCCGGCTTCGTTGGCCAGGTAGAGCGTATCGACCCCGGGCACCGCGGCGGTGAGGTCGGCGAAGAAGAAACCGTTGAAGGTCCCCGACGCCGTCGGCACGCCCGGCAGGGGGGTAACCGTCTGACCGGACGTGGTCGGCAATCCGGTGCCGACCTGAGCCATCCTGACCGAACCCGCGCCGGAGCTGATATAGAGCTGGCCGTTGTAGATATCGACATCGCGAAGATTGTCCGGCGTCGCGGCGATCACCGTCCCAGTGGTCGCGCCGAGCGTCGTCGTGACGATGCCGGTGTTCGAACCGATCGCCCAGAATGTCTGTCCGTCGCTGCTCGCCGCGCTGCGGATGTTGCCGTTAAGGAAGACGTTCGTGAGAGCGGTGGTCGTGTCGATCGCGCCGCTCGCGTCCACCCGGCCGATCACACGGGCGACCCCGGATGACGGATTAAGATAGAGGTTAGTGGCCGTTCCCGGCGCCACGTCATAGCCGGCGAGGACCAGATAACGCCCGTCTGCGCTGAGATTGAGCCTTCCCTCGGTCGTCGCGTTTCCGGTCGCGGTCAGGGTCTGGTGGGGCGCGAAGTCGGCGGTCGGCAGCGCGATCGACCGTACGAACGTGCCTGTCGGCGTATATTCATCGAGGAAGACTGCGGTGGCCACGCCCGAGAGCGCGCCCGAGCCGGTGCCGACGCGAGAGACGACGATGTTTCCGAGCACGAAATCGGGCATTTCAGCTTCCCTCTACCAGGATGTGGGCAGGGAGGCGGGAAGGCACGGCAGGACCGGCCACGCCGGAAAGGCGCTGGTTCGGCCGTCTATCGTGGTGAGCCCCGAATCCCCTCGGTATTTTTCCCACGATGTCAGGCTATTGCGGCAGTGGCAAGATGCCGTGCGGCCGTTTGCGCGGGGCGAAGCCGCCGCAGCGCGCGCGAACCCTTCGCACCGCGTCGCAAGGCGCGTGCGGACCGGGTTGAATCGGCGGGACGAAGACCGGCGGCGCGGGGGTGCCGCGCCGCCGGGTCGAAGCTTAGTGGGCGGCGTTGCTCGCGTTGTCGGCCGCGTTCGAAGCGTTGTCGCGGACCTGGTCGGCCTCGTTGCGCAGCGCATCGGCGGCGTTGTCGACGCTGGCCGCCTGGTTGTCGAGCGCGCCGGCCTCGTTCTCCAGCGCGGCGGCGCCGTTGTCGGAAGCGTTGGCGCCGTTGTCGGCATTGCCGGCGGCGTCGTTGTCGCCGCAGGCGGCGAGCGCGAGCGAGCCGGCGACCGCCGCGGCGGTGAGGATGATCTTCATGAGGAGCCCCTTTTCTGTCCGTCTTCAAAAGCGACGCTTCGGCCGCGACCGCGGCCGAAGCGCCCAGGGAACTGCGTGACGTCAGAACCCGCGCCAATGATAACATAGGTGGGGATAGGGGCAAGCCGGGCGCGGCGGCGGCCAAGTTGCGAGAATGGAATGGAAAACGCCGCGCGGGCCGCGATGAAGGCTGGCGCTCGGCACAAGCGGGGTCGCCCGAAAAGGGGCCGCCTGCCGGGCCGATTCGCGCCGCCTGCATCGGCGACGGGGGCGGTGCGTTAAGGCCGCATGGCGATCGTCGGGACGGCTGGCTGGAGCATCGCGTCGGCAGCGGCCGCCGCCTTCCCCGCCGAGGGCAGCGCGCTCGAGCGCTACGCAACCGTCTTCGCCGGCGCGGAGATCAACTCCTCCTTCCATCGCTCGCACCGCGCCGCGACCTGGGCGCGCTGGGAAGCGAGCGTGCCGGAACGCTTCCGCTTCGCCGTCAAGATGCCCAAGGCGATCAGCCACGAGCGAAAGCTCAGGGACTGCGAGGATCTTGCCGCCGCGTTCGTCGAGGAGACGGCGGCGCTCGGAGCGAAGCTTTCGGTGCTGCTGCTCCAGCTTCCGCCCAAGCTGGCGTTCGACGCCGTCCTAGTGGAGGAATTCCTGGCGATGCTCGCCGCGATGACCCCCGTCCGCATCGCCTGCGAACCGCGCCATCCGAGCTGGTTCGAATCCAAGGCCGAAGCCCTGCTCGCCCGCATCGAGGTCGCCCGCGTCGCCGCCGATCCCGCTGTCGTGCCCGCGGCCGCCGCACCCGGCGGCTGGCGCGGCCTCGCTTACTGGCGCCTCCACGGCACGCCGGTCATGTACCGCTCCGCTTACGGCCCGGAGCGCCTGGCGCCTTATGCGGAGGCGATCGAAGCGGCAGAGGCCGACGGCGACGCGTGGTGCATGTTCGACAACACCGCCTCGTCGGCCGCGACCGGCGACGCCCTGGAAATGATGCGGCTGCTCAGCGGCGGCCGTTGACGGCCTCGGCCTGCGCATCGGCATAAGCGACGGCGGCCTCAATCTGCTCGGCGGTGGGCACCGGCGCCTGCGGCTCGGGCGCAGCGGCGGGAGACGCGACCGCGTGCGCCGTCAGGGTCACGGCGAAGGCGATCAGCGCGAATTCCGTGACCTGGCTCAACTTGCCTCTCATCTCTTCTTGCCTCCCGCGGCCTTCCGCCGCCGTCCGTCGATGAGCGGGGGCTACCGCATAAGTGGTTCAGCTCCATGTCTCGGGAGGCGGTTTATCGTTTCGATTGTAACATTGCGCCCGGCGCCGCCGATCAGGCCGCGGCGCTGCTCGTGCCCGGGAGTGCGCAGCCGCGGTCGATCAGGACCGGGTCGAACTGGGCGATCGGCCCGGGCCGGCTGATCAGATAGCCCTGAACCTGGTCGCAGCCTTCGGCGCGGAGCGCGTCCAGCTGGGCCGACGTCTCGACCCCTTCGGCGACGATCGGCACGCCGAGGCCGCGGCCGAGGCCGATCACCGAGCGGACGATCGCCCGCGCCTGCGGGCTCTCCATCATGTCGTGGACGAAGCTGCGATCGATCTTGACCTTGTCGAACGGGAAGATGCGGAAGTAGCTCAAGGAGGAATAGCCGGTCCCGAAATCGTCCATCGAGATCTGCACGCCGAGCGCCTTGAGCTCGCGCAGCACCTTCAGCGCCTGCTCCGGCTCCTTGATGAACAGGCCTTCGGTCACCTCGAAATCGAGCCGGGTCGGGTCGAGGCCGGTCTCGGCCAGAATCCGCTCGACCGATGCGGTGAAGCCATCATGCGCGAACTGCGCGGGCGACAGGTTGACCGAGAGCTTGAGCGGCGGCTGCCATTGCACCGCCTCCGCGCAGGCCTCGCGCATCACCCATTCGCCGAGGGGCACGATGAAGCCGCATTCCTCGGCGAGCGGGATGAAGGCGTCGGGGCCCACCGCGCCGCGCTCGGCATGGGTCCAGCGCAGCAGCGCCTCGAAGCCGACGATGCCGCCGGTCTCGAGGTCGGCGATCGGCTGGTAGTGGATTGCGAGCTCGCGATTGTCGATCGCGCCCTTGAGGTCCGCTTCGAGCCGGCGGCGCTGGCGCAGCTCCTCGTCCATCGCCGCCTCGTAGAAGCGGACCTGGCCGCGGCCTGCGGCCTTGGCGCGGTAAAGCGCGAGGTCGGCATTCTTGATCAGGTCCATCGGCAAAGCGGCGTCGGCCGGATAGAGCGCGACGCCGACGCTGCAGCTCACCCGCACGGTCCGGTCGGCGAGCGCGAACGGCGCCTCGAGCGCGGTCACCAGCCGCTCGGCAAGGAGGCCGGCATGGTGCGGCTGGGCCGAGCCGTGCTGGACCACCGCGAACTCGTCGCCGCCGAGACGCGCGACAAGCTCGTTGCCCCGCACCGCGGCGCGCAGCCGCTGCGCCGCCTCGACCAGCAGCTCGTCGCCGATCGGGTGGCCGAACACGTCGTTCACCGCCTTGAACCCGTCGAGATCGACGCACAGCACCGCCAGCGGCTCGCCCGCCGCGGAGGCTGCCGCGACGACGCGGGCGAGATGGTCCGCGAAGACGGCGCGGTTGGGGAGGCCGGTCAGAGCGTCGTGATAAGCGAGATGGGCGATCCGCGCCGCCGCTTCCTTGCGTTCGCTGATGTCGCGCAGGGCAAGGACGTGGAGCGCGGCGCCGCGCCAGCTCAAGGGCCTCAGCAATACCTCGACGTCGCAGCTCTCGCCGCCCGCCGTGACCAAAGCCGCCTCGGTGGCGGCGGCGTCTGCGGCGATCGAGAGGCTGCCGAGATCGAGCGTCGGCAGCAAGGTCCGGGCGCTCGCCGGGGCCTCGGCGAGGCTCGGATAGCCGGCGAGCTGGAGGAAGCTGCGATTGGCGTCGACGATGCGGTCGCCGTCCACCACCACCAGCCCCTCGATCGCCGCGTCGGCGAAGGCGCGCAGGCGCTGCGCCTCCTCGACGACGCCGCGCGCCAGCCTGCGGTCGAACAAGACCATCGCGAAGCTGATCGAGAGGATGATGAGCGCGACCAAAGCGACGCCGACGGTGAGCGTTCCGCTGTCGATCGCCTCGGGCGGGACGGCGATGCGCGGGTCGGGAAGGATGGCGGCCGCGGCCATGGCGGTGAAGTGGAGGCTGCAGATCGCGACCGTGAACAGCAGGGCCGGCCGCCACGGCACCGCCTGCGGCCGGCGGCGATGCTCGGCGAGCGCGGCGGCGCTCAACGCGACGCCGAGCAGCACCGAGAGCGCGACCAGGCCCTCGTCCCAGAAGACGTGGCCGGCGACGTTGACGGCGGCCATGCCGACATAGTGCATGGTGCCGATGCCGAGGCCGATCGTCGCGCCGGCCGCGAGGGGCGCCCAGCGCGGGCGGGCGAGCGCGGCGCGCCAGCCGAGGCCGGTGACGGCGATCGCCAGCGCGATCGACAGCGAGGTGAGCGGCGCGTCGTAGCCGATCGGGAGGTCCGGCTGGTAGGCGAGCATGGCGATGAAGTGGGTCGACCAGATGCCGGTCCCGGAGACGAACGCCGCCAGCGCCAGCCAGGCGCCGCGCCGCCGGCCCGCCGCGCGCGCCCGCTCGAAGATGCAAAAAGCCGTGAAAGCCGCCAGCAGGCAGATCAGCCCGGCCAGCAGCACCAGTCGCAGATCGTGCTCCTGCACGATGCAGGTATAAACGCGAAGCATGTTCGGCCCCCCCGGGCGGATGGGCCCTGCTACGCCCCTGTGGTGAAGAGGTGGTTAAGAGACGGTGAAACGCAACCTGCGGTAGACCCGCAATGCCGCCGAGCCTCCCGCACGGGTCTTTACATCCCCCTCCCTCCTCCCTAAATAGCGCGCACACCCCATCGCATCGGAACAGGACGCGCCGTCGCGCAGCGCGTTCAACGCATGGATCGGTGAGGGTTCCAGGACGCTGAAGCTGCGGTTCCCGCTCAACGGAACTCGCGGCTTTTTGCGTCTTTTAGCGCGCCGAATCGAGGCCGGCTCCCCGCTTTTCGCGGACGTGTCGGCGCAGAAAAGTCCCGGTCCAGCGCCGGGACGCGAGAGAAGGCGAGACAGACACCACATGGCGACCATCGCTCCGCAGGCCGGGGAAACCCGTTCGACCGCATCCAAGCGCATCCGCAAGATCTTCGGCAACATCCACGAGGTCAGCGAAATGCCGAACCTCATCGAGGTTCAGCGCGAAAGCTACGAGCAATTCCTGCGCTCGCGGCCGCAGGACGGCTACGTCTCGGGCCTCGAGAAGACGCTGCGCTCGGTGTTCCCGATCCGCGATTTCGCCGGCACCGCGGAGCTCGATTTCGTCCATTACGAGCTCGAGGAGCCCAAATACGACACCGACGAGTGCCGCCAGCGGGGCATGACCTACGCGGCGCCGATGCGCGTCACCCTTCGCCTGATCGTGTTCGAGGTCGACCCGGACACCGAGACCCGCTCCGTTTTGGATATCAAGGAGCAGGACGTCTACATGGGCGACATGCCGTTGATGACGCATAACGGCACCTTCATCATCAACGGCACCGAGCGCGTCATCGTCTCGCAGATGCACCGCAGCCCGGGCGTGCTGTTCGACCACGACCGCGGCAAGACCCACGCTTCGGGCAAGTATCTCTTCGCCGCCCGCGTCATCCCCTATCGCGGCTCGTGGCTCGATTTCGAGTTCGACGCCAAGGACATCGTCAACGTCCGCATCGACAGGAAGCGCAAGCTGCCCGTCACGGCTTTGCTCCACGCGCTCGACATGTCGAGCGAGGAGATCCTCAACACCTTCTACGACCGCGTCGTCTTCGTGCGCGGCGACGGCGGCTGGCGGATTCCCTACGTCTCCGAGAACTGGCGCGGCCAGAAGCCGGCCTTCGACGTCGCCAATGCCGAGACCGGCGAGGTCGCCTTCCCCGCCGGAACCAAGATCACGCCGCGCGCCGCCAACAAGGCCGGCAAGGACGGCCTCAAGGAGCTGCTGATCCCGACCGAGGAGATTTTCGGCCGCTATTCCGCTTTCGACCTCGTCAACGACAAGACCGGCGAGATCTATGTCGAGGCCGGCGACGAGATCAGCGCCGAGAATCTGGAGAAGCTCGACAAGGCCGGGGTCGACCGGATCGAGCTGCTCGACATCGACCATGTCAACACGGGCCCCTGGATCCGCAACACCTTGAAGGCCGACAAGGCCGAGGACCGCGACCACGCTCTGGCCGACATCTATCGCGTCATGCGCCCGGGCGAGCCGCCGACCCGCGAGACCGCCGACGCTTTGTTCGCCGGCCTGTTCTTCGACCCCGAGCGCTACGACCTCTCCGCGGTCGGCCGGGTCAAGCTCAACATGCGCCTCGAGCTCGACGCCGAGGACACGGTGACGACGCTCCGCAGGGAGGACATCGTCGCGGTGGTGAAGACCCTCGTCGACCTCAAGGACGGCAAGGGCGAGATCGACGACATCGACAATCTCGGCAACCGCCGCGTGCGATCGGTCGGCGAGCTGCTCGAGAACCAGTATCGCGTCGGCCTGCTCCGCATGGAGCGCGCCGTGAAGGAGCGGATGAGCTCGGTCGACGTCTCGACCGTGATGCCCAACGACCTGATCAACGCCAAGCCGGCGGTGGCCGCGGTGCGCGAATTCTTCGGCTCCTCGCAGCTGTCGCAGTTCATGGACCAGACCAACCCGCTCTCCGAAGTGACCCACAAGCGCCGCGTTTCGGCCTTGGGCCCCGGCGGTCTCACCCGCGAGCGCGCGGGCTTCGAAGTGCGCGACGTCCATCCGACCCATTACGGCCGCATCTGCCCGATCGAGACTCCCGAAGGCCCGAACATCGGCCTGATCAACTCGCTCGCCAGCTTCAGCCGGGTCAACAAATACGGCTTCATCGAGACGCCCTACCGCAAGGTGATCGACAACAAGGTGACCAACGAGGTCGTCTATCTGTCGGCGATGGAGGAGGCTAAGCACACCATCGCGCAGGCGAACGCCGAGCTCGACGCCAAGGGCGGCTTCACCGAGGAGCTGATCTCGGCCCGCCGCAACGGCGACTTCCTGATGGCGCCGCGCGACCAGATCACCTTGATGGACGTGTCGCCCAAGCAGCTGGTTTCGGTCGCCGCCTCGCTCATTCCGTTCCTCGAGAATGACGACGCCAACCGCGCTTTGATGGGCTCGAACATGCAGCGCCAGGCGGTGCCGCTGGTCCGCGCCGAGGCGCCGCTGGTCGGCACCGGCATGGAAGAGACGGTGGCCCGGGATTCGGGCGCCGCCATCGCCGCGCGCCGTTCGGGCATCGTCGACCAGGTCGATGCGATGCGCATCGTCGTCCGCGCGACCGACGAGGTCGAGGCCGGGCGGTCGGGCGTCGACATCTACACGTTGATGAAGTTCCAGCGCTCGAACCAGAACACCTGCATCAATCAGCGTCCGCTGGTGAAGGTGGGCGACTATGTCCGCAAGGGCGACGTCATCGCCGACGGTCCCTCGACCGAGCTCGGCGAGCTGGCGCTCGGCCGCAACGTGCTGGTCGCGTTCATGCCGTGGAACGGGTACAATTTCGAGGATTCGATCCTGATCTCCGAGCGGATCGTGAAGGACGACGTCTTCACCTCGATCCACATCGAAGAGTTCGAGGTGATGGCCCGCGACACCAAGCTCGGGCCGGAGGACATTACCCGCGACATCCCGAACGTCGGTGAGGAGGCCCTGCGCAACCTCGACGAGGCGGGCATCGTCTATATCGGCGCCGAGGTGGAGCCGGGCGACATCCTGGTCGGCAAGATCACGCCGAAGGGCGAGAGCCCGATGACTCCGGAAGAGAAGCTGCTGCGCGCCATCTTCGGCGAGAAGGCCTCCGACGTGCGCGACACGTCGCTGCGCCTGCCGCCCGGAGTCCAGGGCACCGTGGTCGAGGTGCGGGTGTTCAACCGGCACGGCATCGACATCGACGACCGGACCCGCGCGATCCAGACCGAGGAGAAGGACCGGCTCCGCAAGGACGCCGAGGACGAGCGCGCCATCCTGAAGCGCTCCTCCTACACCCGCCTTCGCGAGATGCTGCTCGGCCAGACCGCCACCGCGGCGCCCAAGGGCGTCAAGAAGGGCGGCACGATCGACGCCGAGGCGATGGACGCGGTCGAGCCGCACGAATGGTGGAAGTTCGCGGTCAAGGACGATTCCGTCCAGGCCGACCTCGAGGCGGTCCGCGCCCAGTATGAGGAAGCGGAAGGCGCGATCAAGCGCCGGCTCGAGGACCGGATCGAGAAGCTCGAGCGCGGCGACGAGCTGCCGCCGGGCGTCCTCAAGATGGTCAAGGTGTTCGTCGCGGTGAAGCGCAAGCTGCAGCCGGGCGACAAGATGGCCGGCCGCCACGGCAACAAGGGCGTCATCTCCCGGATCCTTCCGGAAGAGGACATGCCGTTCCTCGAGGACGGCACCCCGGCCGACATCGTCCTCAATCCGCTGGGCGTGCCTTCGCGCATGAACGTCGGGCAGATCTTCGAGACCCATCTCGGCTGGGCCGCGCGCGGCCTCGGCCGGCAGGTCGCGGCTTTGCTCGAGGAGATCCAGCACAAGAACGAGGCCCTGAGCAGCAAGGACGTCGGCAGGGTCCGCGATACGCTGAAGGACATTTACGGCGAGAATTACGACGCCGACATCGACGCCCGCGACGACGAGGACTTAATGGAGCTCGCCTCCAACCTCAGGGGCGGCATCCCGATGGGGACGCCGGTGTTCGACGGCGCCCGCGAGGCGGACGTCTCGGCGATGCTCGCCAAGGCCGGGCTCGACGAGAGCGGCCAGGTGACGCTCTACGACGGCCGCACCGGCGAGGCGTTCGACCGCAAGGTGACGGTGGGCTACATCTACATGCTGAAGCTCCACCATCTCGTCGACGACAAGATCCACGCGCGCTCGATCGGCCCCTACAGCCTCGTCACCCAGCAGCCGCTGGGCGGCAAGGCGCAGTTCGGCGGGCAGCGGTTCGGCGAGATGGAGGTCTGGGCGCTCCAGGCCTACGGCGCCGCCTACACGCTGCAGGAGATGCTGACGGTCAAGTCGGACGACGTGATCGGCCGGACCAAGGTCTACGAGGCGATCGTCAAGGGGGACGACACGTTCGAGGCCGGCATCCCCGAAAGCTTCAACGTGCTGGTCAAGGAGATGCGCTCGCTTGGCCTCAACGTCGAGCTGAACAGCCACGAGGTGGACGACGACGGCGTCGCGCTGGCTGCGGAATAGGAGTTTCGCCGGGGCGCTCGATGCGCCCTGGCGTGACTTTCACGTGACCTTTGCGACGCCCAGACAGATTTTCCCCTGAAGGGACAATGAAATGAACGAACTGACCAATTTCGCCAATCCGGTCGCCAAGCCGGAGACCTTCGACATGATCAAGATCGGGATCGCCTCCCCCGAGCGCATCCGGTCCTGGTCGTTCGGCGAGATCAAGAAGCCCGAGACGATCAACTACCGCACGTTCAAGCCCGAGCGCGACGGCCTGTTCTGCGCGCGCATCTTCGGTCCGATCAAGGACTATGAGTGCCTGTGCGGCAAGTACAAGCGCATGAAGTACAAGGGCATCGTCTGCGAGAAGTGCGGAGTCGAGGTCACCGTCTCCAAGGTCCGCCGCGAGCGCATGGGCCATATCGAGCTCGCCGCGCCGGTCGCCCATATCTGGTTCCTGAAGTCGCTGCCGTCGCGCATCGGCCTGCTGCTCGACATGCAGTTGAAGCAGCTCGAGCGCGTCCTCTATTTCGAATCCTACATCGTCACCGAGCCGGGCCTGACCCCGCTGGAGAAGTTCCAGCTGCTGACCGAGGACGAGCTGCTCACCGCCCAGGACGAATATGGCGAGGACGCCTTTTCGGCCGGCATCGGCGCCGAGGCGGTCAAGTTGATGCTGATCGACCTCGACCTCGAGGGCGAGCGCGAGGCCCTCCTCAAGGATCTCGCCGAGACCAAGTCGGAGCTCAAGCCCAAGAAGATCATCAAGCGGCTGAAGGTCGTCGAGAGCTTCCTCGAATCGGGCAACCGACCCGAATGGATGATCCTCGACGTCGTTCCGGTCATCCCGCCCGAGCTGCGCCCGCTGGTGCCGCTCGACGGCGGCCGCTTCGCGACCTCCGACCTCAACGACCTCTATCGCCGCGTCATCAACCGCAACAACCGCCTCAAGCGGCTGATGGAGCTGCGCGCGCCGGACATCATCGTCCGCAACGAGAAGCGCATGCTCCAGGAGGCGGTCGACGCTCTGTTCGACAACGGCCGCCGCGGCCGGGTCATCACCGGCGCCAACAAGCGGCCGCTGAAGTCCTTGTCCGACATGCTGAAGGGCAAGCAGGGCCGCTTCCGCCAAAACCTGCTTGGCAAGCGCGTCGACTATTCCGGCCGTTCGGTCATCGTCACTGGTCCCGAGCTCAAGCTCCACCAGTGCGGCCTGCCCAAGAAGATGGCGCTCGAGCTGTTCAAGCCGTTCATCTACTCGCGCCTCGACGCCAAGGGTCTTTCGATGACCCTCAAGCAGGCGAAGAAGTGGGTCGAGAAGGAGCGCAAGGAAGTCTGGGACATCCTCGACGAGGTGATCCGCGAGCATCCGGTGCTGCTCAACCGCGCGCCGACGCTCCACCGCCTCGGCATCCAGGCGTTCGAGCCGGTGCTGATCGAGGGCAAGGCGATCCAGCTCCATCCGCTAGTCTGCGCCGCGTTCAACGCCGATTTCGACGGCGACCAGATGGCCGTCCACGTCCCGCTGAGCCTCGAGGCCCAGCTCGAAGCGCGCGTCCTGATGATGTCGACCAACAACATCCTCTCGCCCGCCAACGGCAAGCCGATCATCGTGCCTTCGCAGGACATGGTTCTCGGCCTCTATTATCTGTCGATGGAGCGCGAGGGCGAGCCGGGCGAAGGCATGCTGATCTCCGACATGTCGGAGGTGCACCAGGCGCTGAACGCCGGCGCGGTGACGCTCCACACCAAGATCGTCAGCCGCGTCCCGCAGACCGACGAAGCCGGCAAGCAATATATGAAGCGCTTCGAGACGACCCCGGGCCGGATGCTGCTCGGCGAGACTCTCCCGAAGAGCCACAAGGTGCCGTTCGAGACGGTCAACCGCCTGCTGACCAAGAAGGAGATCGGGGACGTCATCGACGTCGTCTATCGCCACACCGGCCAGAAGGAGACGGTGCTGTTCGCCGACGCGATCATGGGGCTGGGCTTCCGCCACGCGTTCAAGGCCGGCATCAGCTTCGGCAAGGACGACATGATCATCCCGCACGAGAAGGTGGGCCTGGTCGACGAGACCCGTGCGCTCGTGAAGGACTATGAGCAGCAGTATCAGGACGGCCTGATCACCCAGCAGGAGAAGTACAACAAGGTGATCGACGCCTGGAGCCGCTGCGGCGACCAGGTCGCGAACGCCATGATGGAAAAGATCAAGGCCCAGCCGATCGGCGAGGACGGCCGCATGGCGCCGATCAACTCGATCTACATGATGGCCCATAGCGGCGCCCGCGGCTCGCAGGCGCAGATGAAGCAGCTCGCCGGCATGCGCGGCCTCATGGCCAAGCCGTCGGGCGAGATCATCGAGACGCCGATCATCTCCAACTTCAAGGAGGGGCTCACCGTCCTCGAATATTTCAACTCGACCCACGGCGCCCGCAAGGGGCTCGCGGACACGGCGCTCAAGACGGCGAACTCGGGCTATCTCACCCGCCGCCTCGTCGACGTGTCGCAGGATTGCGTCGTCGTCGAGGAGGACTGCAAGACTGAGAACAATCTCGAGATGCGGGCGATCGTCCAGGGCGGCGCGGTGATCGCGTCGCTCGGCGACCGTATCCTCGGCCGCACCCCGGCCGAGGACATCGTCGACGACAAGACCGGCGAGACCTTGGCCAAGGAAGGCGAGCTGATCGAGGAAGCCGCCGCCCTGCGCATCGACGAGATGGGCATCCAGGCGGTGAAGATCCGTTCGCCTTTGGTCTGCGAGAGCGAGCGCGGCGTCTGCGGCAAATGCTACGGGCGCGACCTCGCCCGCGGTACGCCGGTCAATATCGGCGAAGCGGTCGGCGTCATCGCAGCGCAGTCGATCGGCGAGCCGGGCACCCAGCTGACGATGCGGACCTTCCACATCGGCGGCGCCGCCCAGCTCAACGAGACTTCGAGCCTCGAAGCGTCGGTCGACGGCACGATCGAGCTTCGCGACCTGCCGACAATCGTCGATGCCCGCGGCCGCCGCGTGGCGATGTCGCGCAGCGGCGAGCTGGCGATCGTCGACATGGACGGCCGCGAGCGGGCGGTGCACCGCATCCCCTACGGCGCCCATCTGATCGCCGATCACGGCCATATCGTCAGCCGCGGCGACCGCATCGCCGAATGGGACCCCTTCATGATGCCGGTGATCACCGAGACCGGCGGCACCGTGAAGTTCCAGGACCTGATCGAGGGCAAGACGCTCACCGAGCAGATGGACGAGGCCACCGGCATCGCCCAGCGCGTGGTGACCGACTATCGCGCCAGCGGCCGCACCAAGGAGGATTTGAGGCCCCGCATCACCCTCCTCAACGAGGAAAGCGGAGAGGCCGCGCGCTACATGCTGGCGCCCGGCGCGATGCTCTCGGTCGAGGACGGCCAAATCGTCCAGGGCGGCGAAGTGCTCGCCCGCGTCTCGCGCGAGGCCGCCAAGACCCGCGACATCACCGGCGGTCTGCCGCGGGTGGCGGAGCTGTTCGAAGCGAGGAAGCCCAAGGAGAATGCGATCATCGCCAAGGTCTCCGGCCGGGTGGCGTTCGGCAAGGACTATAAGGCCAAGCGCAAGATCGCGATCATCCCCGAGGAGGGCGGCGATCCGGTCGAGTATCTGGTGCCCAAGTCCAAAGTGATCGACGTCCAGGAAGGCGACTTCGTGAAGCGCGGCGACAACCTGATCGCCGGCTCGCCCGATCCGCACGACATCCTCGAGGTGCTCGGCGTCAAGGCGCTGGCCGAGTATCTCGTGTCGGAGATCCAGGAGGTCTACCGGCTCCAGGGCGTGAAGATCAACGACAAGCATATCGAGGTGATCGTCCGCCAGATGCTGCAGAAGGTCGAAATCACCGACAGCGGCGATTCGACCCTCCTCGTCGGCGAGCAGATCGACCTGCAGGAGATGAACGAGATCAACGCCAAGCTGAAGACCGAGAAAAGGCGGGGCGCCGAAGGCAAGCCCGTATTGCTCGGCATCACCAAGGCGTCGCTCCAGACCCGCAGCTTCATCTCGGCCGCCTCCTTCCAGGAGACGACCCGGGTGCTCACCGAAGCTTCGGTCCAGGGCAAGATCGACACCCTCGACGGGCTCAAGGAGAATGTGATCGTCGGCCGGCTGATCCCGGCCGGGACCGGCGCCGGCATGCAGCGCATGCGCATCGCCGCCTCGTCGCGCGACGCGGCGCTGCGGGCCGCGCATCGCAAGCTCCAGGAGTCGCTGATCGCCGCCAACAGCGCGGCCGAGGAGCACGCCGCCGAGCTCGCCCAGGGCCCGGAAGCGGCGATCAACGCCGATCCGCTCGCCGAGGTCGCGCCGAGCGGCCACGGCACCGACGCCGACGCCGGCGAGTATCTGCAGGACTGAGGTCCGGCGGAGAGCTGAACGGAAACACGCCCCGGCGGAGCACCCGCCGGGGCCTTTTCGCGAGGGAAGGAAAGAGAAGTGGCGGCCGAGACCAAGATCGTGATGATCCTGCTGATGGTCGCGCTGATGATCGTCCCGGCGGTGGTCGTCGCCCGTGCCCGCGTCAGGCGCGCGCTGCGCGAGACGCAGCGCGATGAGGGCGCCGAGCGTCTTTGACGGCCGCGCGACGCGTGCCATAAGCCCGCTCATGGAAAGAGCGGCAGAGCAACTTCACCAGGCCCAGCCGGCGTCCGCGAGGGACCGCGCGCAGCGCCAGCTGGCCTCCTTGAACGCATCGGCGGGCTGGCTGCTCGCGACGATCGAGCCGCATGCGGCCCTGCTGCCCCAGCCCGATGCGAGCCCGGCGACGCGGCTGCGCCGCGCCGCCCGCACCCTCTCCTGGACCACGCCCGAGCAGGAGCGCCTCGCACTGTTCGCCGAGCGCTTCCTGGGCCTGGAAGCAGAGGCGGGGCGCGCGCTCGCTGCCGACGGCGGGGAAGAGGAACTGTCGGGACTGGCGCTGCGGCTCGAGCAAGCCTCGGCAGAGGCGCTGTCCTTTTACATGACGATGCAGGGGCAGGCGGCGCAGGCGCGCGAGCTCAGCCGCGCCGTCGAGGCAGAGGAGAATTCGCCGCCGCGTCTGGGCGCGCGCGCCGAGATCGGGGCCGGCGTCCGCACGCGCCTGCGCGAGCGCGGGGCAGTCAAGCTGGCGGCGATGGGCCTCGAGCTCTACCTCGTGCCGCGCTTCCTCGACGAGCCCGATTGCGAGGCGCTGATCGAACTGATCGATCGCGACCTCATCCCGTCGGGCGTCCTCGGAGAGGAGAGGCCGGGCTTCCGCACCAGCAAGAGCTGCAATCTCTCCCCCGCGGAGGAACCGGTAGCGGCGTTCGAGCGCAAGGTGGTGGATCTGGTCGGGATCAATCCGCGCTTCATGGAAAACGTCCAGGGGCAGCGCTACGACGTCAGTCAGGAATTCAAGCCGCACTACGACTTCTTCCACAGCGGACAGAGCTATTACAGCGACGTCACCGAGCGGGGCGGGCAGCGGACCTGGACGGCGATGCTGTTCCTCAACCGCCCGGAGGCGGGCGGCTACACCGGCTTCCCCAACGGCGGAGTCGACGCCGTGCCCGAGACGGGCACTTTGGTTGTCTGGAACAACATGTCGCCGGACGGCCGGCCGAACACCGCTTCCCTCCATCACGGCATGCCGGTCGAGGCGGGCGTCAAATATGTGCTCACCAAGTGGTTTCGCGAACGCCCGATGATCTTCTGACGCGCAGCGGTCGCCCTTCGAGCCTCGCCGCGGCCGCTGCCATCGGCTAGAGCGGCGCCGTGGCCGATCTGTTCGCCAACGACCCCCCTGCCCCATCCGCGGGCGGTTCCGAGCCGCCGCCCGGCGCGCCGCTCGCCGACAGGCTGCGACCGCGGGCGCTCGGCGAGGTCGTCGGCCAGGATCATCTCACCGGCCTGGAAGGGGCGATCGGCCGGATGGTCGCCGCCGGCAAGCTCGCCTCGATGATCCTCTGGGGCCCGCCGGGGACGGGCAAGACGACGATCGCGCGGCTGCTCGCCGACGCGGTCGGCATGCGCTTCGTCGCGATCTCGGCGGTGTTCTCGGGCGTGGCGGACCTGAAGAGAGTGTTCGCCGAGGCGCGGGAGTTCGCGCGGACGGGCAGGCAGACCCTGCTGTTCGTGGACGAGGTCCACCGCTTCAACCGGGCGCAGCAGGACGGCTTCCTGCCTTATGTCGAGGACGGGACGGTGGTTCTCGTCGGCGCGACGACCGAGAATCCCAGCTTCGAGCTCAATGCCGCCTTGCTCAGCCGGGCCCAGGTCATGATCCTCAACCGACTCGACAGCGCGGCTTTGTGCAAACTGCTCGACCGGGCCGAGGAAGAGGTCGGCCGCCCCCTCCCCCTCACGCCCGAAGCGCGCGACGCGCTCGTCGCCACCGCCGACGGCGACGGGCGCTTCCTGCTCAATCAGGCGGAAACCCTGTTCTCGGTGGACCTCGCCGAGCCGCTCGACCCCGCGGGCCTCTCGGCGCTGCTCCATCGCCGCGTCGCGGTCTACGACAAGGACCGCGAAGGCCATTACAACCTCATCTCCGCGCTGCACAAAGCGATACGCGGCTCGGACCCGCAGGCTTCGCTTTACTATCTCGCGCGCATGCTGACCGCCGGCGAGGAGCCGCTCTATCTACTCCGCCGCCTGACCCGCGCGGCAGTCGAGGATATCGGCCTCGCCGACCCGAACGCGCTGGTCCAGTGCGTCGCCGCCAAGGATACGTACGATTTTCTCGGCTCGCCGGAGGGCGAGCTCGCCATCGTTCAGGCGTGCCTCTATCTGGCGACAGCCCCCAAATCGAACGCCGTCTACACCGCGCAGAAGGCGGCCTGGCGCAGCGCCAGGGAGACCGGCTCGCTGATGCCGCCCAAGAACATCCTGAACGCGCCGACCAAGCTGATGAAGCAGGTCGGCTACGGCAAGGGCTACACCTACGATCACGACGCGGAGGGCGGGTTCTCCGGCGACGATTACTGGCCCGAGGAGATGGAAGCGCAGGCCTTCTACCGTCCGACCGACCGCGGCTTCGAGAAGCGCGTCGCCGAACGCATGGCCTGGTGGGACGGGCAGAGGAAAGCGAAGCGCGATGGCTGACCCGATCCGGTCGTGGGAAGAGGCCGTGGCGTTCGCCCTTTCGCTTCCCGGTACCGAGCTGTCGACCAGCTACGGCAAGCCCGCGGTCAAGGTGAACGGCCGCGCCTTCCTCTATACGGGGCACGAAGCGGAATCGTCGTTCGGGATCGCCATCGACCTCGACACCGTCGAGATGCTGAAGGAGACCGACCCGGACACCTTCTGGCAGTCGCAACATTATGAGGGGTGGCCCGCCGTCCTGATCCGCTTGGACAGCCGCGATCCCGAGCGGGTGCGCGCGACGATCGAGCGCTCGCATGCCTGGACCGCTGCAAAGCCGCCGCTGCGGCCGCGAAAGCGGAGATGAATTCCGTCACTCCCGCATCGCGGGTCGGCGGCGCCGCGCAAGCGGAACAAGCGCATTCCTCCATCATTGTCGCCGGATAACGAGCCGACGAGGGGATTCCGATGTACGACCGCACGCCTCAGCCCCATGACGGCGCCTATTTCCGCGGCGAGCTGATGGAGTGGCTGCCCAGGATCCTCGGCGCGATCGCGATCCTTGTCGTCGCCTGGATCCTCGCGCGCGCCGCCAAGTGGGCGATCGCCAAGGTCGTCGACCGCGTGCCCGCGCTGAAGCGGCACTATGAGGCCGAGCCCGGCAAGACGCTCGGCAGCCTGATCGGCGACGTCGTCTTCTGGCTGATCCTGCTGGTCGGCATCATGCTCGCGCTGCAGCCGCTGCGGCTGACGCCGGTGCTGCAGCCGGTCCAGCGGCTCGCCAACAACGCATTCTCCTTCATTCCCAACATCATCGGCGCGGCTCTGATCTTCATCGTCGGGCTGGTCGTCGCCAAGATCGTGCGGCGGCTCGTCGAAGGCGCGCTGCTCGCGGCCAATGCCGACGGCTGGATGCGCCGCGCCGGACTGGCCGAGCCTGCCTCCGGTGCCCCCGCCACCGTGGCCGGCGCTCCGGCCGAAGTCAGCACGGCGCCGCGGCCGCGCAGCTCGCTCAGCCGCTCGGTCGCGACCCTGGTCTTCTACCTGATCATGATACCGGTCACGATCGCCGCGCTCGACGCGCTGCGCATCGAGGCGATCTCCGGCCCCGCGACACAGATGCTGCGGACGATCTCGGACGCCATTCCCAACGTGCTCGGTGCGCTCATCCTGCTCGCCATCGGCTTCGTCCTCGGCAAGCTCGCCAAGGCGGCGGTCGAGCAATTGCTGCCCTCGATGGGCTTCGACCGGTCGGTCTCCGCGCTCGGCTTCTCGACCGGAACGGTGAGCCCGTCCCGGACGGTCGGGACCGCGGTCATGATCGCCATCCTCCTGTTCTTCGCCGTGCAGGCCGCGCAGCTGCTCCACTCCCCGATCATCGCCGCGATGCTCGCGCAGGTCCTCGAGCTCGGCGGCCAGGTGTTGTTCGGGACGGTGATCATCCTCGCCGGCGTGGTGATCGCGCGCGTGGTCTCGGGCCTGGTCAGCGGCGCCGAGGCGACCGGCTGGCTGCCGGCGATCGTCCGCTGGTCGATCATCGCTTTGGCCGTCGCCATGGGCCTGCGCTTCATGGGGCTCGCCAACGAGATCGTGATCATCGGCTTCACCGCGATCATCGGCTCGGCGGCGGTCGCCTGCGCGCTCGCCTTCGGCCTCGGCGGCCGCCCCACCGCGCACAAATTGCTCGAGCGCTGGACCGACGCGAATGCCGCGCCGGCGACGCCGAAAGCGCCGCGCGCGCCGCGGCCGCCGGCGCCCGACGACAGCCAGCCGCCATTGGTGTGAGCTAGCGGTTTCGCCGGCCCTCGATCAGGCCGTCGACCAGAGCCGGGTCGGCCAGCGTCGAGGTGTCGCCGAGATTGCCGAACTCGTTCTCGGCGATCTTGCGCAGGATGCGGCGCATGATCTTGCCGCTCCTCGTCTTCGGCAAGGCTGGGGTGAAGTGGATGAGATCGGGGCTGGCGATCGGGCCGATCTCCGCGCGGACATGCTGCCGCAGCTCCTTTTCGAGCGCGTCGCCGCCCTCCTCGCCCTCCATCAGGGTCACGTAGCAGTAGATGCCCTGGCCCTTGATGTCGTGCGGATAGCCGACCACGGCCGCCTCGGCGACCAGGGGGTGCGAGACCAAAGCGCTTTCGATCTCGGCGGTGCCGAGCCGGTGGCCGGAGATGTTGAGCACGTCGTCGACGCGGCCGGTGATCCAGTAATAGCCGTCCTCGTCGCGGCGGCAGCCGTCGCCGGTGAAATATTTGCCGCGATAGGTTGAGAAATAGGTGGCGACGAAGCGCTCGTGGTCGCCGTAGACGGTGCGCATCTGGCCCGGCCAGGAGCGGGCCAGACAGAGGTTGCCGGAGCCCTCGCCTTCCAGCACCTCCCCGTCCGGCCCGACCAGCTGCGGCTCGACCCCGAACAAGGGCCGCCCCGCCGAGCCGGGCTTCATGGCGTGCGCGCCCGGCAAAGTGGTGATCATGATCCCGCCGGTCTCGGTCTGCCACCAGGTGTCGACCACGGGGCAGCGTTCGTCGCCCACGACGCGCCAGTACCAGAGCCACGCTTCCGGGTTGATCGGCTCGCCGACCGTCCCGAGCAGGCGGAGCGAGGAGCGGTCGTGGCGCTTCACCGGACCCTCCCCCTCCCGCATCAGCGCGCGGATCGCGGTCGGCGCGGTGTAGAAGATGTCGACCTTGTGGCGCTCGACCACGTCCCAGAAGCGGCTGAAATCCGGATAATTGGGCACGCCCTCGAACATCAGGCTCGTGGCGCCGTTGGCGAGCGGGCCGTAGACCACGTAGGAGTGGCCGGTGACCCAGCCAACGTCGGCGGTGCACCAGAAGATCTCGCCGGGCCTGTAGTCGAACACGGCATGGAAGGTGAGCGCGGTCCAGACCGCATAGCCGCCGGTGGTGTGGAGCACGCCCTTGGGCTTGCCCGTCGAGCCGGACGTATAGAGGATGAAGAGCGGGTCCTCGGCACCCATCGGCTCGGCGGGGCATTCGTCCGGAACGAGCGCGCCGAGCTCGTGGTACCAATGGTCGCGCCCCTCGGCGAAGGCGATGTCGTTGCCCAGATGGCGGACGACGAGGACGGCATCGACCTCGGCGCCCTTGGCGAGGGCGGCGTCGACATTGGCCTTGAGCGGCACCAGCCTCCCGCCGCGCATGCCGCCGTCGGCGGTAATCACGAAGCGGCTGGCGCAATCCTCGATCCGGCCGTGCAGGGCCTCGGGCGAGAAGCCGCCGAACACGACGCTGTGCACCGCGCCGATCCGCGCGCAGGCGAGCATCGCCACCGCGGCTTCGGGGATCATCGGCATGTAGAGGGTGACGCGGTCGCCCCTGGTCACGCCGAGCGACTTGAGGCAATTCGCCATACGGACGACTTCGGCGTAGAGCTGGGCATAGGTCAGGGTGCGGGTGACGCCCGGCTCGTCCCCTTCCCAGAGGATCGCGGCGGTATCGGCCTTGTCGGCGAGGTGGCGGTCGACGCAATTGTGGCAGAGGTTGAGCACGCCGTCCTCGAACCATTTGATGTCGACCGGATCGTAGGACCAGTTCGCGATCCGGGTCGGCGCCCGCACCCAGTCGATCCGCCGCGCCTCCTCGGCCCAGAAGCCGTCCGGATCCTCGATCGAGCGGCGGTAGCGTTCCTCATAGTCGGCCAGCCTGTAGTGGGCGCTCGCGACGGTCGCGTCGGGCGGCGGGATGGTGCGGTCCATGAGGCCTCGCTGGCTTGATCGTCATCCTCTCCTAACCGGCGCAGCGGGGGTCGGCAAAGACGCAAAATCTTTACCCGGAAACGCTAGCAGCCGATGCGATGATGCAGCTGCGCGCGATGCCCTGTCCGGTCGCCGAGGTCGTGCCGATTCCGCTCCTGCCCGCGGCCTCGCCGCGCGTGCGCGTGCGCGGAGCCCGGGAGCTCGATCCGGGGCTGCTCGCCGAATGGCAGGCGCTGGCGGACCGCGCCTCGGAGTCGAACTGCTTCCAGGAGCCGTGGTTCGTCCAAGCGGGACTGCGGCATCTCGCCACCGACGGCGACATCCGGCTGCTGGAGATCCGCGACGGCGAGCTGATCGGGCTGATTCCGCTCTGCGTCCGCTCCTCGCTCGGCCGGATCCCCGCGCGCAACGTCCAGAACTGGCGCCACCACAACGACTTCCTCGGCACGCCGCTGGTCCGCGCCGGCCGCGAGGCGGATTTCTGGACGGCCTTGCTGACGCATCTCGACGGCGCCGCATGGGCGCGCGGCTTCCTGCACCTGAACGGCCTCGTCGAGGACGGTCCCGTCCACGCCGGGCTCGCCGCCGCGGCGGCTGCGCTCGGCCGCCCTGCCGCCGTGGTGCAGCGGCAGCGGCGCGCAGCGCTGGCGAGCGACCTTTCGCCGGCCGACTATTTCGAACGGACGGTGCGCAAGAAGAAGCGCAAGGAGCTGAAACGCCTGGCCGCGCGCCTCGGGGAGCTTGGCAGCGTCACGTCGAGGGTGCTGCAGCCCGGCGAGGACTGGCGCCCCTGGTGCGATGCGTTCCTGGCGCTCGAGCGCTCCGGATGGAAGGGCCGCAATGGCTCCGCGCTCGCCTGCGCCCCCGAGAGCGAAGCCTTCTTCCGCGACGCGCTGGCCGGGGCGGCCGCAGCCGGGCGCCTCCAGCTTCGCAGCCTCGACCTCGACGGACGGCCGCTTGCGATGCTGGTCAACTTCCTCGTCCCGCCCGGCAGCTTCTCGTTCAAGATCGCGTTCGATGAGGAATATGCGCGCTTCTCGCCGGGCGTGCTGATCCAGATCGACAATCTCGACCTCCTCGCGCGCGGCGACGTCGCCTGGATGGACAGCTGCGCCGCCGAGAACCACCCGATGATCGACAGCCTCTGGGGCGAGCGGCGCACGATCGTCCGGGTCAGCGTGCCGCTCGCCGGCCTGCGCCGGAGGATGACCTACCACGCCTGCCGGGTCATCGAAGCGGGCTGGGCCGGCGGCAAACGCCTGCTGCGGAGAGGATCATGACCGCATCGTTCGACCGCAACGCCCTCGAAGCGCTGGCGGGCGTGTATCCGAACCGGCCGGGACTGCTGCGCCACGAGATGCGCGGTCACCCCCTGCTCACCCTCAAGGCGCTGGTCGCCCTCGCGCAGCGCATCCGTCCGGTCGACGCCGAATATAATCGCGCCGACCTGCCGATCGGCGTCGATCCGGCGGCGACGCCGGCCAACGGCCTAAGCGCCGCCGAGACGATCCGCTCGATCGAGCGCTGCGGCTCGTGGATGGTGCTGAAGTTCATCGAGCAGGACCCGGCCTACCGCGCTCTGCTCGACGAAGCCCTGGCCCCGCTGCGGCCGCTGGTCGGCGCGGTCACCGGGGAGATGCTGAAGACCGAGGGCTTCATCTTCATCTCCTCCCCCGGCGCCGTGACGCCGTTCCATTTCGATCCCGAGCACAACATCCTGCTCCAGATCCGCGGCAGCAAGACGATGACCGTGTTTCCGGCCGGGGACGAGGAGCTGGCAAGCGGAGAGCGTCACGAGGCATTCCACCAAGGCGGCCACCGGAACCTGCCGTGGAACGACGCCTTCGCCGCTCGGGGCGAGCCGTTCGCCCTGGCTCCCGGCGACGCCATCTACGTACCCGTCAAGGCGCCGCACTGGGTGAAGAACGGCCCCGAGCCTTCGATCTCGCTGTCGATCACCTGGCGTTCGGAATGGAGCTTCCACGAGGAATATGCGCACGGCTTCAACCGCCTGCTGCGCCGCGCCGGCCTCAATCCATCTCTGCCGCGCGCCTTTCCGAGCACCAACCTCGCCAAATCGGCTGCCTATCGCGCGCTGCGCAAGGTGAAGACCGTCTTGCCGCAGAGCTGATATTCGTGTCCTGAGCTAACCTGAATCAGCAAGTCTGCGCCGGAACTCCGCCCTGTTTTCGCGGGTTTAGCGAGATCATGTCGGCCCCGAACCAGTCCTCGCTTGTGTCCGCGAACGACGGGCCCGCCAAGACCGATGCGAACGGGGCGAACGCCATGTTTTTTCACAATAAGAGCGATGGCGGAGCGCACCTGCTGGCGGCCCGGGCCGCGGTGAACGAGGTCGGCGTCTATCGCGGCCCGCATTATTACAGCCACACACCGATGATCCGCATCCAGATCGATCTCGGCCGGCTCGAGGAATGGCCGACGAGCCGCATTCCCGGTTTCGCCGACGCGCTGCTCGGGCTGCTGCCCGGCGTCGGCCGCCACGGCTGCTCGCTCAAGGTCCGCGGCGGCTTCGAGAAGAGGGTCCGTCAGGGGACGTGGCTTGGTCATGTGGTGGAACATGTCGCGCTCGAGCTGCAGACGCTGGCGGGTTCGCGGGCGACGCGGGGCAAGACGCGATCGGTCAAGAACTGGCCGGGCGTCTACAACGTCATGTTCGCCTACAACGAAGAGAAAGCGGGGCTTGCCGCCGGGCGGTTCGCGCTCGAACTGGTGGAATCGCTGCTCCCCAATGAGCTGCGCGGCATCAAGGGGCTCGACCGGGTCTGGGCGTTCGACGGCGCCTACGACTTCGAGCAGCGGATGGACTGCCTGAGGCGGCTGGTCCGCAAGAACCAGCTCGGGCCGACCACCAGGGCGCTGGTCGAGGAGGCGGAGCGGCGCGGCATCCCGGTGATGCGCCTCGACGACAAGAGCCTGATCCAGCTGGGCCACGGCAAGTACCAGAAGCGCATCCGCGCCTCGATCACCGGCCTGACCTCGTTCGTCGCGACCGAGCTCGCCTCCGACAAGGCCATGACCAAGAAGCTGCTCGACGAGAGCGGCATCCCGGTGCCGCGCGGCGTCGTCGTGCGCGAGGCGGAGGACGCGGTGAAGGCGGTGCGGCGGCTCGGCTTCCCGCTCGTCACCAAGCCGCTCGACGGCAATCACGGTCGCGGCGTGACCATCGGCATCATGGACGAGGATCAGCTCCGCTTCGGCTTCGGCGAGGCCCAGCGCCAGGCGAAAGGCCGCGACGTCATCGTCGAGCAATTCTTCGCCGGCAACGACCACCGCATCCTCGTCGTCGACGGCCGCATGATCGCAGTCGCCGAACGGGTGCCGGCGCAGGTGCTCGGCGACGGCGTCTCCACCATCCGCCAGCTCGTGGCCGAGGTGAATTGGGACCCTCGGCGCGGCAACGGCCACGAAAACGTGATGACCCGCATCCGGATCGACGCCCTGGTCGAGGAGTATCTCGCCCGCTCCGGCCTCACGCCCGACAGCATCCCCGAGGCCGAGCGGGTCGTGCCGCTGCGGGCGACCGCCAACCTTTCGACCGGCGGCACCGCGATCGACCGGACCAACGAGATCCACCCCGACAATGTCGAGATCGCGCGGCGGGCGGCGATGGTCGTCGGCCTCGACGTGTGCGGCGTCGACTTCGTCTGCCCCGACATCACCCGCTCGGTCCGCGAGACGGGCGGCGGGGTGATCGAGGTCAATGCCGCGCCCGGCCTCAGGATGCACATCGAGCCGTCGGAAGGGGCGCCGCGCGACGTCGCCAAGCCGATCATAGAGATGCTGTTCCCGCGCGGCCGGCCGGCGCGGGTGCCGGTCATCGCCATCACCGGCACCAACGGCAAGTCGACCGTCGGGCGGATGGCCAAGCACATCCTGCGCTATACCGGCTGCACCGTCGGCCTCACCTCGACGACAGGCGTCTACATCAACGACATCCTCATCCACGAGGGCGACGCGACCGGGCCGCGCAGCGCGCGCATGGTGCTGCGCGACCCCACGGTTGAGGTGGCCGTGCTCGAAACGGCGCGCGGCGGACTGCTGCGCGAGGGACTCGCCTTCAAGGAAGCGGATATCGGCGTGGCGCTCAACGTCACCGCCGACCATCTCGGCCTCAAGGGCATCGAGACGGTCGAGGACCTTGCCGACGTCAAGCAGGTGGTCGTCGAGGCGGTGCGCCGCGGGGGCTTCTCGATCCTCAATGCCGACGACCCGCTGACCGTGCGGATGGCGCGCCAGGCGGGCGGCCGCATCATCTGGTTCACGCTCTGCGGGGGTGCCGAAATGTCGCCGATGCTGCTCGAGCATATCGACCGCGGCGGCATGGCCGTGGTCCGCGAGCCCGGACCCGACGGCGGCACGATCGCGCTCTACGATTACGGGCGGCGCGAGTTCATCATGAAGGCCGGGGACATTCCGGCGACTTTGCACGGAATGGCCGAGTTCAACGTCGCCAACGCGCTCGCCGCCATCGCGGTGGCGATCGCGCGCGACGTGCCGATCCTCACCATCCGCTCGGCGATGAGCCAATTCCGCTCGACCTTCGAGCAGAATCCGGGCCGGCTCAACGTCCACGACGCGCACGGCTTCCGCGTCATCGTCGATTATGCCCACAACGCCGCCGGCCTCACCGCCCTCGGCAACGTCGTGCGCGGCCTCGCCCATCGCTACAAAAGGACGATAGGCGTGGTCTCGATGGCCGGCGACCGGCGCGACGAGGACCTCATCGAGATGGGCCAGATCGCCGCGGGCATCTTCGACGAGCTGATCTTCCGGGAGGATCCGGCGACTCGCGGACGCCCGCGCGGCGAGGTGATGGGCTTCCTCAAGGACGGCGCGCTCGCCGCCGGCCGCTCTCCCGACCATATCCACCTCATCGCCGGGGAGGACGCCGCGACCGCGGCCGGGCTCGCGATGGGCCGGCCGGGCGACCTCATCGTGATCACGCCGACCGACGTCAAAGCCTGCTGGCAGCAGGTCAACGACTTCAAGCCCGCGGCCATCCGGACCGCCAATCGCGGCCCACTCGTCGCAGCGGAGTAAGCATGTTCGAAGACAGGGAGGGGCGCTGGGCCCTGATCGTCCACGGCGGCGCGAAGCCGTGGGACGACAAAGAAGTGCAAGCCAATCGCGACGGCGTCCGCCAGGCGGTGGAGGCGGGGGCGCAGGAACTCGCCCACGGCGGCAGCGCCCTCGACGCCGTCGAAGCGGCGATCCGCACGCTCGAGGATCTGCCGGTGTTCAACGCCGGCAGGGGCTCCGCGCCGAACGAATTGGGCGAGATCGAGATGTGCGCGGGGCTGATGGACGGCCGGGACCTGTCGGCGGGAGCCGTCGGCGCGGTCAAATTTGTCCGCAATCCGATCAGCGTCGCGCGCCAGCTGATGTCGGAGAAGGAGGTGATCCTGGTTGGCGAGGGCGCGCTCAAGTTCGCCAAGGAGAAAGGCGCGCCGCTGGCCACGAACGAGGAGCTGAAAGCCGAGAAGGATAAGCAGCTCGCGACGGAGGGCGCGCACGACACGGTCGGCGCGGTCGCTTTGGACGTCGGCGGCAATCTCGCGGCGGGCTGCTCGACCGGCGGCTTGAGCGGGCAGAAGGTCGGCCGGATCGGCGACAGTCCGCTACCGGGCGGCGGCCTCTATGCCGACAACCACAACGGCGCCGTTTCCTTCTCGGGCGACGGCGAGACCATCGCCCGCCTCGCCCTCGCGGCGCGGATCATGGCGTCGCTGGAGGATGGAGAGACGATGGAGCAGGCGATCGCCAAGGCGGTCGCCAAGCTGCCCGGTACCGGCGGCGGGGAGGCCGACGGCGGCGGCATCGGCATCCACAAGGACGGCACGATCGGTTGGGAGCACAACAGCCCGATGTTCGTCGTCGGCTACGCGACCAGCGAAATCGGAGAACCCAAAGTGTTTCTGAAGAAGGACGAAGAGCGCAGTGGCTGAGCAGGAACGGCGGAGGAAGGGCTGCCTGATCGTCATCGGCGGGCACGAGGACCGCTCGCCGGAGGGCAAGCGGACCATCCTGCGCGAGGTCGCGCGGCACGTGCGCGGCGGAAAGCTGGTGCTCGCCACCGTCGCAAGCCACCAGCCCGAAGGCTATTTCGAGGATTATCAGAGGGGTTTCGCCGACCTCGACGTCGGCGAGCTGGTCGAGCTCTATGTCGAGGACCGGAACGAGGCCGGCGACCGCGAGAAGCTTTCGGTGCTCGACGATGCGGCGGCGATCTTCTTCTCGGGCGGCGACCAGCTCCGCATCACCAGCCAGATCGGGGACACCGGCATCGAGGCCAAGGTCCGCGCCCTCTACGACCGCGGCGGGCTCGTCGCCGGCACTTCGGCGGGCGCGTCGGTGATGAGCGACACGATGCTGGTCAAGGGCACCAGCTCGGAGACGCACCGGATCGGCGATCTTCACATGGCGCCGGGCCTCGGCCTGGTCCGCGACGTGATCATCGACCAGCATTTCGCCGAGCGCGGCCGGTTCGGCCGGCTGATCGGCGCCGTCGCCCACAATCCGCGCGTGCTCGGGCTCGGCATCGACGAGGACACCGCCGCGGTGATCGAGGACGATTGCTTCACCGTCATCGGCAGCGGCGCAGTCTACGTCGTCGACGGCACGGGCGTCACCCATTCCAACCTCGCCGAGGCCCGGCCGGACCGGGTTCTCTCGATGCACGACGTCAAGGTCCACGTGCTCGGCACCGGCGACCGCTTCGAGCTGAAGGCACGCCGCCCGATTCCCGCGCGGGGCTGAAGTGCGCGCTTCGCCAGCTTCCCGGCACGGTTCGGCGGCCCTTCAGGTTGAAGAAAGCCGCGTTTCGCTATATGGGACGGACCTCCCGGCATTGATGTGATGAGAGCGCTGTTGCGACCCGATTTAGCTTTGCGCCTGCCCGACTGGCGCCTTCCGGATTTACGCGCGATCGCCGCCGGCGTCGGTGCGGGCGTGCGCCGGCAGTGGGCCGGCGTCGGTCTGCTCGCGGTCACGATCGGCCTCTACGCCTTTGCCGGCCTCAGCCTCGCCGTGCCGGGAACCGCTCCGGGGAGCGCGGATTCGGCCCGGGAGATCGCGGCCGCGACGCGCAACGCGGCCGAGCTGATGACTCCGCAGGCGCTTCGCCCGCTCGACCCCCTCACCGCCCAGCAGGTCAACGCCGCGATGCCGCTCGAGGGCGCGGGCGCAGCTGCGAGCCCGTTCGCCCTCCGATTCGCCAGCGAGGAGGACCGGACCCGTTCGCTCCAGTGCATGACCGAGGCGATCTATTACGAGGCGGCCACCGAACCGCTCGAAGGGCGCCGCGCGGTCGCCCAGGTGATCCTCAACCGCCTTCGCCATCCCGCCTACCCGAACAGCGTCTGCGGCGTCGTCTACCAGGGCAGCGAGCGGCGCACGGGCTGCCAGTTCAGCTTCACCTGCGACGGCTCGCTCGGGCGTGCCCCGATGGCGCCCTACTGGCAGCAGGCGCGGGAGATCGCCGAGCAGGCGCTCGGCGGCTACGTCCATGCGCCGGTCGGCTACTCGACCCACTATCACGCCAATTACGTCGTCCCTTACTGGGCTTCGAGCCTGACCAAATCGGCCAATATCGGCACCCACATCTTCTACCGCTGGACGGGCGGCTGGGGCCGGCCCTGGGCCTTCACCGACCGCTATGCCGGGCGCGAGCCGACGGTCGTTCGCCGCCGCACGGCGCCGCCGCCGCTGCCGGGCGCGATGACCGACGAGGCGCTCGCCGACGCGCGCGACGCCGCTGCCGCCGAGGCCGCCGAGGCCGCCGTCGTCGCAGCGGGAGGTGCGCCGGCCGGCGCCAGCGTCGACAGCTTCCAGCGCGCCGTGCTGCGGCGGTACGAGCCGCTCCGCCGCGAGACCGCCAACGCCGTGATCGCCGAACGCACGCGCTCCGACAGCACGCTGTCGGCGAGCCAGCGCTGGGCGCTGACCGGGAGCGACAGCGGCCCGGCCCAGACGCCGCTCGGCCGCCGCAACCCGACCAGCGGCTCGGTCGTGGCCCCGCCGGCGCCGGCCGCGGAGACGCCGCCGGCCACGGCCCAGCAGAACTCCGTCGCGCCCCCCTCCGGCCGAGAGCCCTGATTATCGCGTGCCGCGGACCAGCGGCACGAAGCGCACAGGCAGAATCGCACGCCGGCTGACCCGGCCGCGGGCATCCTTCGTAATCAGCATCAGCCGCTCGTCCTCGCCGCGGCCGACCGGGATCACCATCCGTCCGCCGGGTGCGAGCTGGGCGAGAAGCGGCTGCGGCACATCGGGCGCGGCAGCCGTCACGATGATCCTGTCGAACGGGGCTTGGTCCGGCCAGCCCAGATAGCCGTCGCCCAAGCGGACCGCGACGTTGGAATAGCCGAGCGCCGCCAGCCGTTCCGCGGCGCTGCGCGCCAGGGGCTCGACGATCTCGATCGAGAAGACCTCCCCGGCGAGGACGGCCAGGACCGCCGCCTGGTAACCCGAGCCCGTGCCCACCTCGAGGATGCGGTGCTGCGGCCGCACGTCGAGCAGCTCGGTCATCAGGGCGACGATGGCCGGCGCGGAGATGGTGGCGCCGTGCCCGATCGGCAGCGGCTGCTCCCGATACGCAGCAGCACGCTGCGCTTCCGGGACGAACAGATGCCGCGGCACCCGTCTCATCGCTTCCAGGACGGCGGGGCGGACCGCGCGCCCCTCGAGCGCCCCCGACGTGACGGCGAGGTTGACGGCCGCCAGGACCATCCGTTCGCGCTCGGCGGCGCGCTCCTGCTCCGCCGCGGCTGCGGCGGGGATCAGGAAAACGGCCAGCGGAAGGAATGGAGAGAGGCGCACAAGCGCTTGATAGCGGAGGCTGTTCGCGTCGGCGAGGCGATGCTGCTACGAGGCCGCCATGAACCCGGTCTTCGCGACGCTCGGCACCAGCATCTTCGCGCGCATGTCCGCCCTCGCCGCCGAGCATGGAGCCGTGAATCTGGGACAGGGATTTCCCGATTTCGGCTGGCCTGAGGATGTGCTCGCTCGGGCCGCCGACGCTCTGCTCCACGGATCGAACCAATATGCGCCGATGCGCGGGCTGCCCGAGCTCCGCGAGGCCGTCGCCGCCCATTATCGCCTCCACCAGGGACTCGACGTCTCGCCGGACCAGGTCACGATCACCTCGGGCGCGACCGAGGCGATCGCGGCCGCGTTGCTTTCGCTGATCTCGCCGGGGGACGAGGTCGTCCTGTTCCAGCCGCTCTACGACTCCTACCTGCCGATCGTCCGGGCCGCGGGCGGGGTGCCGCGGCTCGTGCGGCTCACGCCGCCGGGATGGCGGATCGCGGAGGAGGCGCTCGCGCAGGCGTTCAGTCCCCGCACGCGACTGGTCGTCTTCAACAACCCCCACAATCCGAGCTCGCGCCTGTTCGACGAGCAGGAGCTGCGCCTGCTCGCGGATTATTGCCTCCGCCACGACGCGATCGCGCTTGCCGACGAGGTCTGGGAACATCTCGTCTTCGACGGCCGCCATTTCATGCCGCTGGCCGCACTCCCCGGAATGGCGGAGCGGACGGTCAAGATCGGGTCGGCAGGCAAGATCTTCTCGGTGACGGGGTGGAAGGTGGGCTGGTCGATCGCGCCGCCTGCTTTGGCGGAGGCCTTCGCCGGCGCGCACCAGTTCCTCACTTTCTCGACCGCGCCCAGCCTGCAGGCAGCGGTCGCCTTCGGCCTCGGCAAGGAGCAGCGCTACTTCGAAGGCATGCGGGCCGCCTTCGCTGCGGCGCGCGACCGCTTCGTCGCGGGCCTCCAAGACGCCGGCTTCGTCGCTTTGCCCGCCGAGGGGAGCTATTTCGTCTCGATCGACCTTGCCGCCTCCGGAATCGAAGCCGACGACGTCGCCTTTTGCGAGCGCGCGGTGCGCGAATGCGGAGTCGCCGGCATCCCGGTCAGCGCCTTTTACGCGGAGGATCCCGTCGCCAACGTCGTCCGCCTCTGCTTCGCCAAGCGGGAGGAGACGCTCGTCGCCGGGCTCGAAGGCCTCAGCAGGGCGCGCGGCCTGCTTCGCGGCTGAGGCGATCTAGCGCTCGGCGCGCGTGCCGACGCGGCGGACCATGGCCTCGAAGCGCGGATCGCCGCGAAGGCTTCTCAGCATCGGATCGACGCGCAGCGCGACCAGGCGCGGATCCCGGCCGGCGCGCGCCGCTTCGAGAGCCCGCAACGCGAGATCCTTCTCGCCGGCGCGCGCATAAGCGGCGGCGAGCGCATAGTCGCTCCCGCGTCCGCTTCGCCGCAACCGCAGCTGCTCGGCGACCAGCGCACGCAGCATGCCCTCCGGGCCGCCCGCCGCGAGCCCCCGTTCCCCCCGGGCGACCAAAGCCAAATCCTCCGCGTCCCGGCGCAGCTCGGCGGCAATGCGCGCTTCGCGCAGATGGTCCTCGAAGCGGTTCTGGGCCAGATGGATCAGCGCCAGATGGGCGTGCGGGGAAGCGAATTCCGGCTCGCTGGCCGCCATTGCGCGGAGCTCGGCCACGCCCTCTTCGGTACGGCCCGCGAAGAACAGGATCAGCGCGCGGTCGGCGCGGATGGAGCGCGAACTCGGATCGTGGCCCGCGGCCTCGTCGATCTCGGCGAGCGCCTGGTCGAAGCGGCCCGCGTGAAGGAGCGCGGTCGCATACCAATGGTGCGCCCGCGCCGACCCCGGGTCGAGCTGCACGGCCCTCGCGAACCTGCGCAGGCCCAGCGCCCAGTCCTGCGTTCCATAAAAGTCGACGAAAGCGAGGGCGGCATGCGCGCCGGCGAGGTTCGGGTCCAGCGCCAGCGCCCGCTCCGCGGCATCGCGCGCGCGGCGATAGGCTTCGTCGTCCGCCATGGTGCCGAATTCGCGCAGCAGCAGATAGCTGTTGGCGAGACCCACATAGGCGCCGGCGAACGTGGGATCGGCGGCTATCGCCTGGCCGTACAGCAGCCGCGCGCGCTCGAGGCTGGCGGCGGTGCGCCGCTCGAACTCGTAGGTCGCCTCCAAATAGAGGTCGCGGACCGGTCGCGGCGGCTCGTGCGAGGCTGCGGCCGGCGGCGTCTCATTTCCCCGGAAGGAGGCGAGGAATCCGACCGATCCGGCGGCGAGGACGATCATCGCGACGAGCAGCAACCCGCGACCGCCAGCGATCTTTCGCGGCGCGGTCCGATCCACCCCCTCGGCTGCAGGGTCGCGTCCCTGCATCCACGCCTTGAGCTCGGGAACGTCGGCATAGACGGTCGCGCGCGCGCCTCCGGGGATGCGGTGGACGGGAAGCCCGCGGCGCTCCCAGCGGCGCACCGTGCGCTCGTCGGCGCCGAAGAAGGCGGCGATCTCCTTCCAGCTTCGCAGCCGCTCGCTCGCCCTCGCATTGCCGTTCCCGCCGGCAGCCATGCCCGTATTCGCCCGCATCTGTCCGCAAGCGCCGCGCGCCTGCCTAAGATTTGAGATCGTAACATATTTTGCAGGACTGCGCGCGCCCGAGGTGGCGCGATCGGGGTGCCGACGGTGCCGGGTGTCGGACTCGAACCGACGACCTACCGCTTACAAGGCGGTTGCTCTACCAGCTGAGCTAACCCGGCGTTCGATGGAAATGCGTCATCGCACGCCGAACGTCCAGCCCTCGCCGCGGGCGATGGCGGGGGTCAGCGCCGCCGGGTTCCAGAAGGACGGGTCGCCGGCAATGCGGCGCAGGCCCGCGGCGGCGATCAGAACGTCGGTCTCGTGATCGTTGGGCTCGCGCGGCAGGGCAGCCGGCGCGGAGCCGAGCGCATCGAGCGCCTGGTTCAGCAGTGAGAGGGTCCGCACCTTGCGGCCGCTGAGCCCCGCCATCAGGATGAAGACACGGGTGTAGATCTCGACGATCGCGCTCCCCTCCGCGGGGAGCGGGTCCATCGGCCAGACCGGCAGCCGCCGGTTGAGCCGGTTGAGCAGCCGCATTCCGGAATAGCTCGCTTTGGCGACCTGCGCGGCCCCGATCGCGTCGTAGAGCGTCGAGGCCTTGCCGCCGCCGAGCGCATTGAAGCTGTGCTCGCAGACCCGGTGATGGAGGAAGTCGCGCTTCACCCCGTCGGCGGCGCCGAGGTAGAAATGGCGGCGATGGTGCGAATCGACCAGGCTGGCGGCGCCGAGATCCTCGTCGCTTTCGCACAGGCGGTCGACATAGTCCCAGAACGCTTTGGCCTCCTCCGGGACGCCTTCGTCGCCCGGGAAATAGGCGCCGCGCTCGACGATCGGAGGCGCATAGCTGAAGTCGAAGCCGAACAGGGTCGGCGCCTCGTCGGCGGCGGCCAGCACCCACTCCATGACCTCCGTGCGCGACCAGGCGACGGAGGGCGGCGCGACCAGCCGCGGCGGAGCGCCGCCGGTTTCGCACAAAGCGATGGCGAGACCCTTGTGCCGCCGGCCTTTCGCCCCGGACCAGTCGATGGCAGCGAACCGGGCGAAGCGGGACCTGTGGCTCACGCCGCGAAGATGGTGGGCGGCGGCGCCTCCGGCAAGCGCCCCTCTTCGGTCCTAGCGCAGGACGCCGCGCGCCCGCATCTTCATCGCGTAGACGAGGAAGAAGATCGCCGCGACCCAGATCACGATCTGGATACCCACCATCTGCGGGGTGTCGAGGCCCTCGGGCATGGTCGTCTGGGTCCGCGTATAGAAGGTGCTCACCGCGAGCCCGACGAGCGAGACGGCGAATGCGGTGACGGCGTGGCGGCTGCGCATGAGCAGCAGCAGCGATCCCAGCAGCGCGCCCCAGACGCCGAGCGCCCAGAAGCCGTGAAGCCAGGTCGGGAAACTGTCGAAATAGGCCCGCTGCTCGGGCGTGAACTGCGCAAGCCAGGCTTCGTTCTGCGTCTGCGTCATCAGATAGTCGACGCAGCCGAATGCATTCCACAGGATCGCGACCACGCCGACGATCCACAGATGAACCGGCGCTCTTCCCGTATCTCCGTCCATGATCCCCTCCCGCTCGACGACCGCCCCCGCGGCCGGCCCCAAGGTCGCACCGTCAGCCTCTTCTGGCAAGCCGCGCGCTCGCGGCTTCGGCGCGATTGCGGATATCGCCGAGCACCCGGCGCGCGTTGGAACGGATCGCCCAGCGCGCCAGCGGCTGCCAGTAGAGCACGGGATCGAGCCGCAGGACGTGGGAGGCGGTGATGGTGAGGCGGGTTCGCCCGCCGGGCAGTGCAGCCAGGTCGAAGCGCGTCTCGCCGGTGTCGAAATAGCCTTGGACGTGCGGCGCATGGACGCGGCGATAGGGGCTCATCTCCTCCATCGCAGGCGGTTGCGAGACGAGCGCGAAGGCGAGGCGGCGGCCCGGCTGCCAGGCGGTGATCCGCTCGTGGGCCACGCCGGTCGAGAAGCGGCCCTCCCGGTCGCCGCCCACCGCAGGCTCGACGATCCGGCCGCCCAGGGCATAAGCGAGACCGGCGCGCCCGACCCATCCCGGGGGCGCGGCGATCGGCTCGCTGCTGGTCAGCGCCGCCCAGACCTGTCCGGCAGGCGCCGCGATCTCGATCGACTCCGCGGTCCTGATCACGGCCTCGGGGGGCATGGCGGCTTCGAGCGCGAAGATTGCGGGAAGGAGGCCGACAGCAAGGAACGGCCGGCCGCGGCGGTGGCCGGCCAGCGCCGCCGCCCGGCCGAGCGCGCCGCCGAGCGCGGCGACGGCAGCGCCGAGCGGCGCCGCGAGGAGAATACAGAACAGCCCCTCCAGCGCGAACAGGATCAAAGCGAAGCTCCCCAGTGCCGCCGCACCGAGAACGAGCGGAAGGGTATGGCCTTTGGGGAGGGGGTGCCGGCGGTTCGCGATATAGGCGGTGGTGAGGCCCATGGTGAAGGGCGTCAGCACGAAGAGGCCCCAGCCATAGGCGCCGAAGGTCACCGCGGAGACGAGCACGGCGAAGACGATGATCGCCGCGCCGGCAAGCACGCCCTGCACGGCGTGGTGCGCGGATTGGACCGAATCGCGCTCGTCGGCATCGTCGATGTCTGCGCCGCCGAGCGGCGCCGGCAGCAGCGCGAGAAGCAGGACCAGGGGGATCTGGAGCGGCGGAAGCAAAGCGAGCGCGGCCATGTCGGCGGTCCAGCCGCCCACGCAGCGCCGGAAGCTGAGCTCGGCCAGTGCCCAGGCTATGCCGAGGGCGAAGGCGAAGGCGAGCGCGGCGGCGATCGGCGAAAGATTCGGGTGGCTCGTCAGCGCGCGAAAGGGAAACGCCCAGAATTCGGGAGACCGCAGGCCCGGCATCCCCTCCCCGCCGAAAGCCAAAGCCACAAGCAGATGCTGCGAGAGGACGAGCGGCAATGCGATCGCGAGATAGGTCCACCGCGAAAGCGGACGCCGACGATCCAGGAACGGCGGCGCGGGCACGTTCAACTCCGCGCCCAGAGGCGGGCGATGACCGGGCAGCCTCCGCCGCGCGGCACGAGGCGCCGCAGCGCGGGACGCGCCGGCAGATGCTCGGGAAGGACGACGTTCCAGGCGAGGCCGAGCCGCTCGAACAGGCGCAGCAGCGCCCAGCCGAGATCGACCTGCCCGGGCTCGAGGCCGAGCTTCGCCGAGCCGGGAAAGGCATGGTGGTTGTTGTGCCAGCTCTCGCCCATGCTGATGAAGCCGGCGATCCGCACGTCGTAGCCCTGGACGCAGGCGCCCTCGACGCGCCAGCTCTGCCCCCCTTCGCGATGGGCGAAGTGGCCGACCAGCCAGTGGCCCGTGACGCAGACCGCGACGCGGGCGCAGATGCCCCAGACGAGCCAGGGGATTCCGCCCAGCGCGAAGAACAAGGCTGCCCAGGGGAGCTGCTGCGCCATACAGCTGCGCTCGAGGAAGGCGTAGACGGGATCGCCGGCGAGGCGCGGCTCGAGGCGGAATTCCGGTGGGCGATCCAGATGCAAGGTGCAATGGAGCTGGTGCCAGCCATCCCGCAGCAGGCCGGCGCGGTGCGCGAAATAATCGTGACAGGCGGGCTGGCGCTGTGCCCAGTCGCGCATGTCATGGATGCGGATCATGCCGATCGGCCCGGCCATGCCGACGAGGACACCGAGATAGACGCACCCATATTCGAGCCAGAGCGGGCAATCGAAACTGTTGTGGATCAGACGTCGGTGCATTCCGACCGAATGGCCGGCACACAAGGTCACGCCGCAGGTGGCAAGGAAGAGAAGCAAGGCGCCCCAGGTGAAGAAGAGCGGACAGAGGACGAGCGCCGCCCCGCTCATCGAGCCGATCCACAGCGACTTTGCCGGCGACCAGCGGACTTTGCCGCGCACCGGGTCCGACAACGCGCTGGCGACGATCCTCTCCGACCCTGGCACCAGCTCCATCGTCCCCTCCCCTATCCGCTTTCGCCGCTCTCTTTGCTCGTCCTCAATTTCCGGTCTCGAAGGTCAGAGCCGCATCACGCCTCGCCGGGGCTCGCGGATTCCCACCGTCTCGGCCGCGAGCGGCGCGCCGGCGGCGAGCAGGGCCTGACGCCGGCCCTGCGGGTTGGTGCTCAGCTGCGCCTGCTCGAAGGGCAGCGTGCGGGCGAAGCAATCGTGACCGAGGGCGCGAGCCACGAAAGCGGACGTGCGCGGCCAGCGGACCGGGTCGGGCTCGAAGCCCGCATAGGCGCCGTTGCGGAAGAATGTGGCGATCGCGATGTCGGCGAGGCCGATCTCCGCGCCGAACAGGAAGCCCTCGCGGGGGACCTCTCCTTCGAGATAGTCCATTTCGCGCGGGAGACCCTCGGCAAGGGTCTTTGCGATCCGCGCCTCGTCGCCGGGCTCGCCCCACACGATGGGATGGACGATCCTGGGATAGAACAGGCCCCAGATGAAGACATCGCCGAGCCTCGTGTCGGCATATTCCTCGAGCCAGCGGGCCTTGGCCCGGTCGCGCACGCCGTCCGGGAGCAGCGGCCGCGCCGGATAGGCTTCCTCCAGATAGGCGCAGATCACGGAGCTGTCGCATAGCGTCAGGTCGCCGTCGACCAGCACCGGGATGCGCCGGAGCGGGCTCAGCCGCTCGAATTCGTCGCCGCCGTAAAAGGGCGTGATCGGATCGATCTCATAGTCGAGGCCCTTGAGCAGAAGGCAGGCAAGCACCTTCCTCACATAGGGGCTGACGAAGCTGCCGATGATCCGCATGCCGTTCAGGCCCGCGCGCGCTCGCCGATGAAGGCGAGCAGCGCGGCGAGCGCGGCCCCGAGGGTGAGGGAGGCGCTCACATCGGAGAGATAATGGCCCTGCTCCATCATCCGCGCGGCGGCGACGAACAAGGGCGGCAGCGCCCAGAGCGGCGACAGGCGCGGGAAGAGCAGGATCAACGGGAAGAACAGCCCCGCATAGAAGGCCGCGTGGGGAGACGGAAAGCTGTTGCCGCCCGCAAACCACAGGTCGCTGCCTCCCACCGCCTCGAACGGCCGCACCCGTCCGAACCACGGCCTGGAAAGGTCGGCGGCGGCGTAAGAGAGGAGTTGGACCAGCCCGATATAAAGAATGGCGAAGCCGGTGGATCGCGTCGCCGCGAGCGCCAGCAGGATCGCTCCGGCGAGGACCAAGGCGAGGCCGAGCAGGAAATCCCACACCTCCCGCAACGCCACCATGTCGAGCAGCGTGACTCCGCGCGCCCAGAGTGAATCGGGAGCCGCCGCCGGCAGCCTCTCGAACACGACCGCGTCGAGTCCCGCGAGGCCTGCCGCGGTCGCCAGGGCAAAGAACAAGGCGATCGTCCACAATGCCGTGACTGCGCGCCGGTCCCCGCCCATGCACGCACCATGCGCCGGGCGCGCGGGCGCCGCAAGCGCCTCAGATCGCCCGGCTCACCACTTCCTTCATGATCTCGTTGGTGCCGCCGAAGATCCGCGTCACCCGCGCGTCCCGCCAGAGCCGCGCGATCAGATATTCGTTCATATAGCCGGCGCCGCCGTGGAGCTGGAGCGAAGCGTCGCACGCCTCCCATTGCAGCTCGGTGTGCCACAGCTTGGCCGCCGACGCTTCCGCGGCGGTGAGCGCGCCCTCGATATGGCGCTTGAGGGCCCAGTCGAGATGCGCCCAGCCGACCTGGAGCTTCGCAGCCAGATCGGCGAGGGTGAACTTGGTGTTCTGGAAATCGAACACCGTCTTGCCGAACGCCTTGCGCTCCTTGGTGAACCGGACCGCCTCATCGAACGCCCGCTGCGCGCCCGCCTGGGCGGCGCAGGCGATCGACAGCCGCTCCTGGGGGAGCTGGTTCATCAGATAGGCGAAGCCCATCCCTTCCGCGCCGAGGCAATTGGTGATCGGGACCCGGACGTCCTCGAAGAACAGCTCGGACGTGTCCTGCGAATGGAAGCCGATCTTGTCGAGGTTGCGGCCCCTCGCATAGCCCTCGCGTTCCGCCTCGACCAGGATCAGCGACACGCCCTTGGCGCCGGCCGCCGCGTCGGTCTTGGCGACGACGATGACGAGATCGGCATGCTGCCCGTTGGTGATGTAGGTCTTGGACCCGTTCAGCACATAATGGTTGCCGTCGCGCTTCGCGGTGGTGCGGATCCCCTGGAGGTCCGAGCCGGCGCCGGGCTCGGTCATCGCGATCGCCGTCGCCGTCTCGCCGGAGACCATGCGCGGCAGCCAGTGCGCCTTCTGCTCCTCGGACCCGTAGGCGACGAGGTAATCGGCGACGATGTCCGAATGGAGGGTGATGCCGGCGGTGGAGCCGACATAGGCCAGCTCCTCGTCGATGACGGCGTTGAAGCCGAAGTCGAGGCCGGGACCGCCGTAGCGCTCCGGCACGGTCGGACAGAGCAGACCGGCCTCGCCGGCCTTGTTCCAGAAGCCGCGGTCGATGATCCCCTCCTCCTCCCAGCGGTCGAGATGGGGGACGAGCTCGCGTTCGAGGAAGCGGCGGACGCTGTCGCGGAACTGCTCGTGCTCGGGGGTGAAGGCGGTGCGGCGGCCGGTGTCTAGCATGGCGGGTCCTCGAAACGGGGTGCGGGGGCGGGCTCGGGATAGCCGCGGATGTTGGCGAAGGTGCCGCGGAACGTGAGGTGGGGATGGCCGGGGGCCTCGGCCAAATTCATTACGGGTGCGTAACAGGAATCGGTTCCCGACAGGAGCGCGTCCCAGTGAGCGCGGGGCTCGGCGAGGAAGCGGGCGCGCAGCTCTTCGCGCAGGTTCGGATCGTGCTGGGACGCGCTCAGGCCGAGCTTCTCCTTCAGCACCGCGAAGAAGTGCGGCTCGAGCGCGCCGATCGCCACCCAGTTGCCGTCGGCGCATCGATAGACGTCGTAGTAGGGCGCGCCGGTGTCGAGCAGGTTGGTCCCGCGCTCGTCCTTCCACATCCCCGCCGCCTTCAGCGACCAGGTCAGCGCCGAGACCAGGGCGGCGCCGTCGACCATCGCGCAGTCGATCACCTGCCCCTTGCCCGTCCGACGCGCCGACAGGATGCCGGCCAGCATGCCGAAGGCGAGCAGCATCCCCCCGCCGCCGAAATCGCCGACCGCGTTGACCGGCACCGCCGGCCCCTCCCCCGCCCGGCCGTAAGTGTGGAGCGCGCCGGCGAGCGCGATGTAATTGATGTCGTGCCCGGCGGCCTGCGCCAGCGGCCCCTCCTGGCCCCAGCCGGTCATCCGCCCGTAGACCAGCCGCGCATTGTCGGCGCAGAGCAGCCCGGGCCCGAGCCCCAGCCGCTCCATCACCCCGGGCCGGAAGCCCTCGATCAGGCCGTCGCAGTCGCGCGCGATCTCGCGCACCCGCGCGGCGCCCTTTTCGCTCTTGAGGTCGAGCCGCAATGTCGAAGCGCGGTTGCGGCCGAGGATGTCGAACTCGGGCGGGATCACCGGCGGCTGGTCCTCGCGCTCGATCCGGATCACCGCCGCGCCGTGATCGGCGAGCATCATCCCCGCGAACGGCGCCGGCCCGATCCCGGCCAGCTCGACGATCCTCACCCCCTCCAGCACTCCGCCCATGGCGAGGGTGATAGCCGGGCCTGCAGACTGCGGCTAGCGGCGCCGGAGCCACTGCGCGCTAGAAGGTTGATGCTTGGACAGCTCAAGCCCGATTGCGGTGCAGGACTGCGTTGAGCGGGGTGAGGATCCAGTCGAGGAAGGAGCGGCGGTCGAGGATCAGGTTCGCGCTGAGGGTCATGCCGGGCTGCAACACCTGAGCCTCCCCAAACGCTGCGACGGTCTGCGCGTCGGGCAGGACCTCGATCCGGTAGACCGGCTCCTCAACCGCAAGCGGCGCGGCCAGCTGGCGGGGGTCGATCGCGACGCGCGATACGCTCACCACCCGCCCGCCGAAGCTTCCGAAGCGCTGGTAGGGAAAGGCGTCGTAGAGCAGCCGGACCTCCTGTCCCCGCCGGACGAAGCCTATCGCGCGGCTCGGTGCGTAAACCTGCGCGGTAAGCGGCGAACCCTCGGGCACGATCTCCATCAGCGGCAGCGTCGCGTCGACCGCACGTCCAGCGGCGGTCTGAACCGCGGCCACCCGGCCGGCGATCGGCGCGACGATCATGTATGCGCGCTCGCCGCTGAGGCGGGCGCGCTGCTGCGCGAGGGCCTCGCCGGCCGCTTCGGCGGACGCCGCCTCGCTGCCCGCGTCTGCTGCGATCCGGCCGAGCTCCGCCCCGGCGCGGGCCTCCTCGGCGGCGAGCGCATTGCGCTGCAAATGGAGCTGGGCGAGCTGCTGCCGCGCCGCAAGATGCGCCTGGCGCCGCCGCTCGACCTCCACCCGGCTGATGAAACCGCTGTCGAGCAACGGCCCCAGCCGCTCGAACAAAGCGCCTGCAGAGGCGACGACCTGCTCCTGGATGCCGATCTGCGCCGATAAGTCCTCGCGCTGGCGGCGGATGCCGGAGATCGTCGCGGCGAGCCGGTCGCGGTCGCTGCGTGCCCGGCGGGCGGCGAGGCGCACCTGCTCGCCGGTGAGCAGGCGCTGGCGCTCGACCGCGGCGAGGCTCTCGCCAAGGGCGCTGCCGCCGCTGCCGTCCGACTCCTCGGTGCGAACGATCGCGAGCGTCTGGCCCGCGGCGACCCGCTGGCCCTCGGTCGCGAACAGCCGGACGATCCGTCCCGGCCGCAGTGCAATCACCTTCGCCGATGGCTCGCGCATAACCAGCATCCCTCGTGCCGTCTCGGTACGGGTGTAGGTACCGAGCGCGAGCCACAGCGCCACGGCGCCGACCACCACGCAGATCAGCAGCACGAGGAGGTTTGTGCTGACCGGCTGCACCAGCAGGATTTCGCCCTGGAGACGATGGCCGCGCGCCGCGACCGCTTCTCTCCGGAACAAGGGTGGGTCCGTCATCGGCCGATCAGAACCCGATGGGCTCCGGGCCCGTCGCTTCCATTCCTTGATCCGACCAGCTAAGAAACACGGCCGATCGTCGCTGCCCCACGCTTCCAACGACGATCAGCAGATCATTGCCCTCGGCACACTGCGGAGTCACATTGGACACGCCGTCGAGCCGCCCGATGGCTCGGTTCGCCACTTCCAGACCGTCGGTCCCCAATGGGACGCCGCGACGAAGGGCCGAACGAAGGATCGGCGAGGCTTGCCCCTCGTAGACCAGGGTGAAGCTGCGCTCGCCGTCGCGGCAGCTATAGTCTGTTTGGACGCGCCGCTGCACCGGATTCTCATGATCCCGAGTAGGTTCGACCCCGGCTGGCGCGAGCGCGGCGAGCATTGCGATCACGTGAGTAAGACACGTCGACATAGCACCCTCCCCTACTCACGCGTTTCGGTCAGTAGGCCTGCTGCCCAAGGCCGCGGCGGCGAGGTCGTGCCCCCAGTCCCGCTGCTACCTGTGCTCCCGCCACTCGAGTCGCAGAGGCCAAGGTTTATGTTAACGCGCTGCCCCGGAGTGAAGCTGTCGCGGTCGTGGTTAGCATAGCCAAAAACCCCGTAGAGGTCTGAACCCATCGGCCCCATCGGGCTGACCATGAAGTGTCGGACATTAGACACCCGGTCTGCAGCTTGCTGGACGCTCATGCCGTGGTCGCTGATCAGTGAATTGTACATCTGCTGTGTGTACCAATCAAAAACAGGCCAATCGCCGCCGGCTCCTGGCGTCGGAAACAATTTGTAGTTCGGCATGCTGGCGATATACGTTGCTGCAGTATGCGAATGGACGAGGCCGAGGAACTGTCCAAAATTCGCCATCCCTTCAGAGGTCGGCGAGACTGAGGTCGGCCCACCTGGTACTACCGGCGTGTGCGTGATCACTCCGTTGGAATCGCGATAGATAATTGATCCATATTCTCTCGTATCCCGATCAGCCTTTGTCATGATCTCACGAGCAATTTCAGCGGCCTCGACGGACATAAAATAGGCGTCTCGCTCCACAGGGGAAAGCGCACTTATTTGGGCCGGTGTGAGACAGTTGAGATCGGGTGGTGACGGTTCCGGCTCGGCCGGAGTGGTCTCTTCGACATAACCGCCACCGCCGCCGTCGTTGGTGCTGGTATCCCAACCGTAGCCAAACCCACCCGTCCCAAAAGCGGTCAAGCTGCGGATCCTGTAGCCGAAAACGTCGATTGGCGGCGCATAGCCCATCGGGGGCTCGTCGCCGCCCGCCACGAATTCCAGTTCGGCCTGCGTTAGTTCGCGAAAGCTCGTCTTCATGTCCCACTCCCCTATCGTTTACAGTGGTTTAAAGCCAACTCCGTCACGAACTGGTCGATCGAGTCGACAGCGGCGGCAACAAAGCGCAGCAACGGCACCGCTGAGCTATCAAACTCCCACGCCAAGTAGGCGCGGATCGCTGCGTTGCGGTTCGCAAATAGGCTTGGCCCCAGCGGAAAGACTGGTGCTCGAAGCTTCACTGTCTGGTGAAGAGAGCCTTGAAACAGCAGCCTCGCGAGGCGACCGTTTCCGTCGGCGAAAGGATGGATCAACAGAGTTTCAAAAAATACGCCCAGGGCATGCGCAATGGGAGGGAGTTCTGTCTCCCTTACCTGCACACGCGTAAGTAGCGGCGCCAACCTCCCAAGGATGAGCGAAGGCTTTAGGTACTCGATCGCCTGCCCTGAAAGAAACCGCGACGCGGTGGCTCGGACGGTACGGATGGCATCGGCCCCGCCCGCCAGCCTCGAGATTTCGCATAACGTCAGCGGCTCAAGCTGGCCGGCATCCAGCAACTGCCACAACCTGTAGGCCGCGAGTTCGCTTGGCGGCCGATGCGGGAGCTGACACGGCTGGTTTGTGTCAGCGAGAACGATGACCTGTGCTAACGGGTTGCGAAGGCCGGTCGGTTCAAGCTCAAGGCGAGAATCTTGTCGGACGACGATCTCGCGTTCCAGGCCGACTGGCCATCCATCAGGAAGAAGCGCATTGATTCTCTCTACCGTTCCCGAGGCGCCGCTAATGTCCTCCCGGGTCAGAGCCCCGACAAGACATTCATGGAGCTGTGTATCTCCAACGTAGTTGAGATTCGCGGCTCCTGGCCGCTCTAGGTCCCCCGATAGACTATCCGGCCACATCGGGTTGTACCACGGCCGCCGAAGCCTCCCCTACGCTTGCGGCGAAGGACTCGTTCTCGAGCCATCGCACACCCCTCTGCGTGGGGAAGAGGTTCGCGCGTCCCTCTCTCAGGACCACGATTGCGTCTGCCGCTTCGATTGGACCGGAGCGGTGGGAGACGATGACGCGCGTAATCTCAAGCGCCTGGAGCGACCTCAGCACCGCCTCCTCGCATGCCGAGTCGAGGTGGGCCGTGCCTTCATCCATGAACAAAATGATCGGCCGCGGGTAGAGCGCTCGGGCGAGTAGTACACGCTGCTTCTGCCCACCCGATAGTGCCGAGCCCATGTCACCGACGAGCGTCTCATACCCGAGAGGCAACGCGCCGATGTCGCCATCGACGCAGGCGAGCCGCGCCACCTCGATCACGCGCGCCATGTCGATCTCCGGGTCGAAGAAGGCGATGTTTTCGGCAAGCGTCCCTGCATAGAGCTGGTCGTCCTGACTTACCGAGCCAATCCGGCGCCGCCAGTGGTGCGGGCCGAGGCTCTTTAACACTCGCCCGCCGGACATGACCTGACCCTGCTCCGGGTCGAACAACCCCATCATGATTTTGAGCAAAGTGGTCTTACCCCCGCCGGATGGGCCGGTCACCGCCACCATTTCTCCTGCTCGCACGGTGAAGCTGACTCCTCTCAGCACATCTTCCTCGCCGGCGCCGTAGCGAAAGAAGACATTCCTCAGCTCAAGTCCCCCGTCGAAGTCTGCTCCGGCTGCCTGATTCTCGTTGGCGGCTTCCGCCGGCGACAGGGCGATGTCCGCGATACGATCCAGGTGGACGTCGAGGAGACGGAAGCTGATCGCCTGCTCGACCAGACGCGTGCCAGCGTCGAGAAACTGCTGCTTATAGGCATGAAATGCGAAGATCATGCCGACCGTGAACCCGCCCGCCATCGCCATTGAGATCGCGATATAGACGAACAGAACGCGTTCCAGGCCGAGGATGAGCTGGCCTGCCGCGTCGAAGCCGGCATTGAGACGTCCGAGACGGATCTCGGCGTTCACGGCGTCTGCCTTGCGCTGCTGCCAGATGCGTTGCCGGTTTTCCTCCTGCCCGAAAGCCTTCAACGCGGCGATGCCCCGCACACTTTCTATGAAGCTGCTGTTCTCTCGGGCGGCAGTGGTAATGGCATCAATGTTCCGCATCCTAAGCGCGTGCAGAAAAACGGCTCGGAGACAGATGAAGAGCATAAGGGTCGTGAAAGCTACCGACGCGAGTAAGGGGGAATAGACAAACATCAAAGCCAACGTCACCAAGGCCATTGCGCCATCGACTAGGGCGGCAATGAGGCCGCGACTCAGCAGGTCTGAGATAGGCCGAGTCGAGTCGAATCGGGAGATTATGTCGCCAACGTGCCGCTTCTCGAACCATGGGAGAGGCAAGCGTAGCAGGTGCCGGTAGAGATTGACGACGACTTGGTATGAAAGCGCAGTTCCGAGGCTTACCAGCACCAGTGACCGCAGCCAAGACGTCGCCATGTTGATGAGGGCAAGCCCGCCGAAACCGACCGCCAGCATCAGCAGCAGGTCGCTGTCGAAGGCCGGAAATGCCGTATCCACGGCGAGCTGCAAGTAGAATGGCCCCCCGAGCGCCGCCAGTTGCAGGACTAGAGATAGCAAGAGCACCGTGCGCAGCGACGACCACAATCCGTCCAGCTTCGACCATAGCTGGGTGATCCCCAGGTTCCTCTTTTCCCGCTTCGGCTGGAAGCTCTGTGACGGCGTCAGTTCGAGGATGACGCCGGTGAAAGCGCGTGACAGTTCCCCTTGCCGGACCCACCGGGCTCCGGACGCCGGATCGTGGATACAGTAGCATAGTCCCTTTGGCCCCCGCCTGACCTTGGTTAGCACTACGAAATGGCGCATGTTCCAGTGCAGGACCGCGGGAAGAGGCAGCTGCGCTAGTGCCACGGGTTCACCGCGCAACGGGCGCGCAGTGAGGCCAATCTGTTCAGCGATGTCCATCAGGGACTTAAGGGTCGCGCCCTTGAGTGAAAGAGGGAACCGGCGGCGAAGCTCAGCCATGTCCGTGCTGAGGCCGTGGCGCCCTGCGACCATCGCAAGGCAGGCTAAGCCGCACTCAGCCGCTTCAGCCTGCGCGATGTACGGCGTGCGCCGCATTCCTCCCAGTTCGAGCAGATCGACCGGCCGCATTTGAATCGTCAGTCCCAATTTCCGGAGCCGGGCCGCTTCCCCCGGCCTCCACGTTCAAGAGAACGCTCCGCAAACACACTCACTTCGCAACGATATTTTCAAAAACGATGGTCGGTTGGTAGAATAGATCGGTTTTGAAACCATTTTCTTTCCCGCACTACGGCTACGATTCCGCGTCCCGCCTCTCGAGCCTCGGCTACAATCTTGCCGGAACCGCCGCGGACCAGAGCCTCGGCTTCGCCTACAATCCCGCCTTGCAGATCGTCTCGCGCACCAGCGCGAACGACGCTTATGCGAGCAACACCTTTTATCCGGTGAACCGCGCCTACGCCGTCAACGGGCTCAATCAATATCTGTCCGCCGGCCCGGCGACCTTCCAGTACGACGCCAACGGCAATTTGCGCTCCGACGGCACGACGACCTACGTCTACGACGCCGAGAACCGCCTCGTCTCGGCGATCGGAGGCGCCAACGCCGCCCTCGTCTACGACCCGCTCGGGCGGCTCTTCCAGACGTCGGGGGGAAGCGCCGGCGTCACGCAGTTCCTCTACGACGGCGACGCCCTGGTCCGCGAATATGACGGCAGCGGAGGCAGCATCCGCGCCTTCATCCACGGCGCCGACCCCGCCGCCGACGATCCTCTGGTCTGGTACGAGGTCAATGCGCCGCTCGTGCGCCGCAGCCTGTTCGCCGACCATCAGGGATCGATCGTCGCTGTGATGGATGGAGCCGCCGTCCCAATCGCGATCAACGCCTACGATAGCTGGGGCATTCCCAATCCGGGCAACCAGGGCCGCTTCGGATATACCGGGCAAGCGTGGATCCCGGAGCTGGGGCTCTGGTATTACAAGGCGCGCTTCTACTCGCCGACTTTGGGGCGGTTTTTGCAGACGGACCCGGTGGGCTACGCGGATCAGATCAACCTTTATGGTTATGTCAGGAACGACCCTTTGAACAGAATCGACGTCCAAGGCACGTGGAGCAAAGCGGTTCACAACACGATTTTCGATCTTGCCCTCAGAGGGCGCGTGAGCGGGGGTGACCTGTATTGGATTCAGAGGGTTAGCCTGAATCAGGATTTAGGGTCGAACAGGTTTGACATGGCAGCTCACTATCTGCGTGCGCCCGGAGGCGATGCGGCGGCCGCCGACCGCGCGACGAGAGCATATATCAGCGAACAAGTGCAGATAGGTGCTCGAATGCACCTCCGCGGCAATGAACACCAGGCACAGGCAGCGTTCGCACGCGCCGCTCATGCCCTTCAAGACTCCTGGAGCCCGGTGCACAATCGCGGCGGGCCCGCAGAGTATCGCGGTAACATGGGCGACATGCTTGGCATGCCAGGCGAGCTTGTGGATGCCTTTCGGCAGAATCATAGCCCCTTCGATAGTGGGGGCGGCGAAGGCACCGGCGACATGAGCGACCAAGTGCGCGACGCGATGGTCCGGGAGACGCAGAGGCTCTGGGAGAGGATCCACAATTGCGACACTTACACAGCGAGGGTGGGGCAGTGTTAGAAGGTCATGCTTCATGAGACTGTACCTGTACATTCTGGCTAGTGGAATTATAGGCGCGACAGTCGTGATGCTTCAGTTGGCGGTAGGGCCACAACCAGCGATGCGACTTTCAGGGAATGCGATATTCCTCGCCGGGATTTGCCTATCGGTTTGCGTCAGTAGGATTGACGTTCTCGAGAACCCCTCAACGATCGTGCTGGCCGCCTTCCTCTACCTCGCGACGACTGTGACGTTAGGTTTCGTCGGTGCACTCCTGTTCGAACGCTCCGAGGCCGTCGGCTTCGCTCTTATGGGACTCATGGCCCTTGGCTATTCGCCTGGGGCAGGACCGGACGCTCCATTCTTCGAGCGCCTGCCGCTTTGGCTCATTTCGATCTTGGCCCTGATTGCCGGCGGTCTCGCGGCCGGCGCATTCCTGAAGTCACGTATCAGGAGGCGAACCAACGTAGGAGGCGACTGACAATCTAGGAGACCTGCTGGCTGGAACGGAATCACACCGATCTCCAAACGCACTAGAGAAACCGCTATGGCTCGGGCACTGAACGCATTGCTTTACTCCGCACTGGGAATTGGAACAGAACCGGCGGCTCCAGTTCGATCAACAAGCTCTACACGAGGGGAGGCGGCCAATCCAGACTATCGGGCCAGATGTGATGTCTACACTATTTAGGGTAGGCGGACGGGATTACCTATTAATTGACTCGGGCCGGCGCTCCCTGCTTCCTGACCTGTCCGAGCAGCATATCACCATTTGCGAGTCAGAAACATGCCCTTGACAACCAGGCGCAAAGGTATCGGTCGCAGGCGACATGCGATTCTATTGGCAAGCTTGGCAGCAGCAGGTTTGGCAATAGCGTGCACATCGAACAACAGGCCAAATGGTGCTCGATGCACTGTGCTGCAGATTGAGCCGGTAATGAGCGATCCGGTCGCTCATGCGGGGAACATCTTTTGTGGTGAGGTTTATGCCGTTGAACGAAGCAGGATAGTTTACGTCTTGGCCCTTCCCATAGAACCGTCGCCGCTGAGCGACCCGGCGCTGCTGGTTACCACCCGTACGATTGGGAGGTTACAGGAGCTGTCTTCGGTGCCTCAGCGCTACTACATAGAAGCGCGCATCGACCCTCAGCAGGAATGCTTTGACGCGCCCATGGATGGCGAGGAGTGCTCGCCTTTTCGACGGCCGGTCTTCCTTCATGTTCGCGCAGCGCGTCGGATAAGATGATTTGGAGATCCTATCCGCCAGGGATGCTCTCCCTGGGTAAGACCCGTCTCCATGCATCTCCTCGTGGCGCGGCGGGTTCAGTGAGCGGCGGCCCTGTTGCGCGGGGGGACGGGGCTCGCTCGTGGACCTAGACAGCGCTCTGGACAGAGCGAGGAGAACCTGCGCCTCTCCGGAAGACCTGGAGGCGTTGCGGGGGTTCCTTCTGAGCGACGGCCGCGACTATGACCGGGCGCACGCCGCTCTGACGCTGTACCTCGACCAGGCGCCCGCAATCGATCAGCGCGTCGTCGACAAATATATCGAGTTTCCCGAGGACCCGATGCTCTCGGCCGCGGTGCTGTTTTCGGGCACTTCCCGCATGGGGCCCGTCGATGCGTTCTGGGACAAGGTGCTGGCGATCGCCGCCGGTCAGCCCTGGGACGAGAACAACGCCGCGCGCGTCCAGGCGCTCCTCGCACTCCATTACATGCCGGCGGGTCGCGTGGACGTCAGGGAAATCATTCGTTCCAACCTGCTCTCCGACTGGAAAAGCGTCCGCGACAGTGCAGCGATCGCAGCTCAACGGTGCTTCGGACGAAGTGAGCTCGACGTAGTTTCGGGCGGCCCTTCCGGCCGTTTGATCGAACGTGTTGGCGAGGATGTCCTGACCTGGCTTTGGCCGGAGCGGCGCGCCCAATAGGAGATGCCCACTGCCGAGTAATCAGGATCTCGATGAGGCGATCGCAGCCGCCCTCGCCGCGCTGGCCGCGGAACTCGGCACCGGCGAACCCGAGCCGAACGGCCGGGGCGGATTTCGCGTGCGAGATTGCTCACCGGTTCCTGGGGGACCAGCAGCGAAAATGTGAGAGCCTTGATCGATCGAATGAACGCAAATCCAGCACAAGACGGAACCGACGGGGTGCAACGGGAATGCCAGTAGTCCAAAATTCAAATTCAGCTACTTTGCTTTTGGTGCTTTGGCTCGTCGGATGTGCAAGTCCAGGGACTGCACGTTCCGAGAGCAACGTAAGGGGCTACGACGCGTTTATCAGTTGGCTAGCTACGTCTTCGCCAGGTGCGAGCACTACGTTACAAAACGTGGAGGTAATGATCTGGCTTGGTGAAACTATTTTGGTGTTTCCGGGACGCGGCTCCATATACGACAGGTGTCATCGTGTGGCGGCTTCTGCCGAGGATATTGCAACCTTGAGAAGGCTCTCGCCTTCGCGCCGGGCGGCGATGAGGGTGACCGTTCAGACGCAATCCGGCCAAACTGATGCCGGCATCTGCTCGCCGGAGAGGATGCCGCCAGTGCGGGCGCGATCCTTTTCCGCTCAAACGCGCGATGGGTGAATGTCACCCCGGGGGCGGCACGAAACCGGGGTAGGGGGGTCGCGCGATCGCTCCGTGGAATGTCCCGGTGAGATTAAGGACATGCGCTCTGCCGAGTAAGCAGGATCTGGATGAGGCGATCGCAGCGGCCCTCGCCGCGTTGGCCGCGGAAATCGGCACCGGCCGACCCGAGCCGAACGGGCGGGGCGGGTTTCGCGTGCGCGATTCCGGGCGTAGCTTCGAAATGCTCGGTTCGCCCTCGATGAACGAGATCGAATGGTGGCTCACGGACGAGGCGTGGGGCGAGGACCCGATCCGCTCGGAGCTCTTCAAGGACGCATGGGGCGAAGAAGCGCCCGGGAATCAGTTCAATCAGGAGAATTTCCGGCTGGTCGCCGCGCGGGTTGCCGACGACGGCAAACGCGCCCTTCTGTCCTTCCGCGAAGATCGGCAGGGGACGCTCCGAGCCCTGGAAGCGGCAGAAGCCGGAGCCGTGGAGCGCGACCGCATGGCCGATCTGAGGCGGCAAGGCGAGCAAGCCTGGCTGCGCAAGGACTATGCGACCGTGCGCCGGATCTACGCAGGGCTCGATCCGAACCTGACGCGGGTCGAGCGCAAGCGCCTCGATATCGCGGTCCGGGACGGATGACGCCGATGGTCCTCCCGACCCTTTTCCAGGCCGGCGGCGCCTACGGCTCGCTGGCCGACCCGCCGGGATCGAGCGTGCTGCTCGCCGCGGTCTCGTGGCTGGAGGGGACCTTGCTCGGCACGGTGGCGACGGTGGCGGCGATCGTCGCCACCGCCGCGTTCGGCTTCGCGATGCTGAGCGGGCGGATCGACGTCAGGCGCGGGGCGGCGGCGGTGCTCGGATGCTTCATCCTGTTCGGCGCAGCGTCGATCGTCGCCGGGATCCAGGCCTCGCTGACGGCCGCGCCGCCTCCCGCCGCCTCCCCTGCGCCGCCGGCCCCGCCGATGGCCGCAGCGGCGCCCGCGCCGGCTCCGGCGCCGGACTACGATCCCTATGCGGGCGCGTCCGTTCCCCAACGTTAGCGGACGGACGCTGGCCGAAACGATTGCGGCGGGTTAAGCTCGCCGCCACGCGTAGCTGTGGCCATGACGAACAGAGGGGATTTCGGATGCGGCAGTGGATCGGGATTGCGGCGGCGCTTGCGCTCGCGGGTTGCGGCGGCGGCGGCGAGGGCGGCGACGCCAACAAGGCGGCGGGCAATGCCGGCGGCAATGCGGGCGCGGGAGCCGAGGGCGGCGAAGCCGGCGGCGGCGGCGGTTCCGCCTCGCTGCAGCCCGGCCAGTGGGAGATCACCACCAACGTCACCAGCATGAACGTCCCCGGCATGCCCGCCGGAATGACGCCGCCGATGCCGCCGCCGACCACGGTGCGCGCCTGCCTCACCGCGGCCCAGGCCGCGCAGCCGGGCGCGGGCTTCCTCTCCGGCAGCGGCGAGGCGCAGGGCTGCACCTATGAGAGCAATTCGATCGGCGGCGGCCGCATCCAGGCGGTGGTCCAGTGCAACCAGGCCGGGACGACGATGCGCTCGACCATGACCGGCCAGTTCACCGCCGACAGCTACGAGGTCAACCAGCAGGTCGAGACTTCGGCGCAGGGCCAGAACATGCAGATCCAGAGCCGCACCACCGGCCGCCGCGTCGGCGACTGCCCGGCCTGAGCCTGCGCGTCGCCCGCCGCCCGCCCGTCACCCCGGACTTGATCCGGGTCCACCTGCTTCGGGGCCTCCCTCGCGAGAGAAGGTGGATGCCGGATCAAGTCCGGCATGACGAGGATGCAAGCGGTCGTCAGGCGGTGTGCTGCGCGATCGCCGCTTCGTCCTCGTGGAAGGCCATGGAGGCGGAGTTGAGGCAGTATCTGAGGCCGGTCGGCGGCGGGCCGTCGGGGAAGACGTGGCCGAGATGCCCATCGCAGCGCGCGCAGCGTATCTCGGTGCGGACCATGCCGTAGCCGGTGTCGACGATCTCGCGGATGTGCGCGGGGTCGAACGGGGTGGTGAAGCTCGGCCAGCCGGTGCCGCTTTCGAACTTCTCGCCGGAGCGAAACAAAGGCAGGCCGCAAAGGCGGCAGGCATAGATTCCCGCGGACTTGTTGTCGAGCAGGGTGCCGCAGAAGGGCCGCTCGGTGCCGTGATCGAGGATCACCTGCCGCTCCTCGGGAGTGAGGGAGCGGGCCAGCTCCTCGCGGCGCGCGTCGCCGAGCGGTGCGATGTCGTAGCCGGAAGCGGAGCTGGTCATGATCGTCTCCTTCGGGCCCTAGCTCGTGCGCTTGTGCCCGAAATCAAGCGTCGCCGGGCGGAGGCGCCGGCTCGGCAGCCGGCGCGGCGTCCGGGAGGCGCCAGTTGATGCTCTGCGTTCTCGTCTCCGTCTCAGGCCGGCCGTTCCGGCCGATCGCGGGGAAATAGAGAAGGTGATTGATCGCCATGAGACAGCTCGCCGTGTCGAGATCCTCATTGCCGCTCGAGCGGGCGACGGAACAGACGCCGACGCGGCCCGTCTCGCCGACGACGAAGCGAATCACCGTGGTCCCCTGCGCCCGGGCGGCGAGCGCGGAGGCCGGATAATCGAATGCCTCCGGCGCACCCCGCAGGCGGGCGGGACCGGGCCGTCCGGCGCGAAGGTGGCTCTCGAGCGCGACGTCGACGGTCCTCATCGGCGACGGCAGCGTCCACGCCACACGGTGCATGATCGCGTCGACGGTCGGGCGGCCGTCATCCCCGATCGCCGGAAAATAACGGTAGCGGCCGCTCACCCGCCTGCAGGTGGCGTCGTCGAGGACCTCGTGCCCGCTGGACTCGACGATCTCGCAGCCTTCGATGCGCCCGGTCGTCCCGATCCGGACGCGGATGATGACCGAACCCTGGTGCCCGGCGCGCAGCGCGGCGGTCGGATAATCGGTGAAGGCGAGCCGTCCGGAGCGGTATTGGGCGGGCCCCGGCTCCGCGGCACGAAGGTGCCGGTCGAGCTCGGCATCCCCCGATGCCTGTAACGCCGACAGGGCGAGAAGCACGACATTCATCGCAATCTCTCTCCTTCCCCGCGGGTGCGTGCCTTAGGTGCGGGAGACGCGGCGCAAGTTCAAGCGCAAGGCTTGATCGACGTCTCGGGCTCGGCCGCGCTGCGCGCTAGTGCGGCTTGGCCGCTGGGGGAGCGAGAGGCGGCGGGGGCGGCGGAAGCGACCAGCGCACCGTCCGGATCACCACGTCTTCGCGCGGAGAGCCCTTGGCATCGACCGCCGGATTGAAGCGGAACCGCCGGGTGGCCAAGCCGCAGGACATGCCGTCGAGCGCGTGATGGCCGCTCGACCTTTCGATCGCACAGCCGGCGACTCGTCCGTCCGCCCCCACAGCGAGCCGTATGACGACAATGCCTTCCGCACGATCGCGAAGCGCGGAGGCGGGATAGTCCTGGTTCGTGATCGTGCCGCTGCGATGGACCGCCGGACTCCCGCCGGCGCCAGGCTGAGCCGCAGCCGCCGAGGCGCCGGCGAGCAACGCCAATGTAAATAGTTTATTCACAAGTCCTCCCCTGCCTTTTACAAAGTAAATATGGCAGATTTGACTTCGAGATTCAACAATAGGTGTCAAATCGGTGCAACATTGCCAGAGACGATTGCAGTGGTCGGGCGGAGGTCGCCTCGGCTGATTCACGGCTCCGCCGCGGCCGCGGGGCGCGGGTGGGGAACCGTCTCCCGCCCCGTCGATTGAATCGGCGGCGAATCGATCGGAGCGAAGAAAAATGGCCGCGCGCGCATATTGGAAGGGGCAGATCAGGCTGGCTCTGGTCTCGATCCCGGTCGAGATCTTCTCCGCGACCAAGAGCGGCGCGACGATCGCGTTCAACCAGATCCACGAGCCGACCGGCAAGCGCATCAAGTACGAGAAGGTCGTGCCGGGGGTGGGCCCCGTCGACCCGGAGGAGATCGTCAAGGGGTTCCAGTACGAGAAGGGCAGCTACGTGCTGCTGAACGACGAGGAGCTGGAGGCGGTGAAGCTCGAATCGAAGAAGACGCTCGAGCTCACCCAGTTCGTCGATTACGACGAGATCGACGTCCTCTATTACGAAAAGCCTTATTACGTCGTCCCGTCGGACGACCTCGCCGAGGAAGCGTTCATCGTCCTGCGCGAGGCGCTCAAGCGGACGCGCAAGGTCGGCGTCGGCCAGCTCGCGCTGCGTGGGCGGGAATATCTGGTCAGCGTCAAGCCGTGCGGGCGCGGGCTGGTGCTGGAGACTTTGCGCTATGCCGACGAGGTCAACAAGGCGCAGAATTATTTCCGCGACATCGCCGACCACAAGCCCGACGAGGATTTGCTCGACCTCGCCGAGACGCTGATCGAGAAGAAGACAGCCGACTTCGATCCCGCCAAGTTCCACGACCGCTATATCGAGGCGCTCGAGGAGCTGATCGAGCGCAAGCGCAAGGGCAAGACCATCCACACCGAGGAGGAGGAAGCGCCGGCGAAGGGCACCAACGTCATCGACCTGATGGCGGCGCTGAAGCGCTCGATCGAGCGGCCGGGGGAGACGGGCAAGAGCTCCGGCGGCGCCAAAAAGAGCGCGGCTTCGAAGCCCGCGGCGAAAAAAGCCCCCGCGAAGAAGGCTCCGGCGAAGGCCCCTCCGGCCCGGAAGCGGGCGTGAGGGATAATTCCTCCCCGGAACGGGGAGGGGGACCGCACGAAGTGCGGTGGAGGGGCGGCGGAGGCAAAGCCGGAGCCGTCTTCCTCGCTTCGCTCGGCCCCTCCACCACGCCGCTTCGCGCCGCGGTCCCCCTCCCCGTTTCGGGGAGGAGCTAGTGCCGCGCAAAGCCTCGGATCCGCTCGCCACCTATAACGCCAAGCGGGATTTCTCGAAGACCGCTGAGCCTCGCGGCACGTTCGACAAGCTCAGCTGGGGCCATGGCGACGGGTTCATGGTGCAGAAGCACGATGCGACGCGGCTGCACTGGGACTTGAGGCTCGAGCTCGACGGGACGCTGAAGAGCTGGGCGGTGCCGAACGGGCCCAGCCTCAACCCCGATGACAAGCGCCTCGCGGTCAGGACCGAGGACCACCCGCTCTCCTACGCCACCTTCGAGGGGACGATCCCCAAGGGCGAATATGGCGGCGGCACGGTGATGATGTGGGACCGCGGCACCTGGGAGCCGGCGCCCGGAAAGGACCCGCGCAAGACGCTGGAGCAGGGGCATCTCCACTTCACCCTCCACGGCGAGCGGATGCAGGGGGAATGGGTGATGTTCCGGCTGAAGCCCAAGCCGGGCGAGCGTCGCGGCGCCGAGAACTGGATGCTGAAGAAGGTCCGCGACGAATATGTCGGCGGATCGATGGGGCTGACCGAGACCTATCTCACGAGCATCAAGACGGGGCGCACGATGCAGGAGATCGCCGCGGGGAAGAAGGCGAAGGAGCTCAGGAGCTGGACGAAGGGGCTGAGAGGTCCTCCCCGGGACGGGGAGGGGGACCGCGGCGCGAAGCGACGTGGTGGAGGGGCCGAGCGAAGCGAGGAAGACGGCTCCGGCTTCGCCTCCGCCGCCCCTCCACCGCGCTCCGCGCGGTCCCCCTCCCCGAGCAGAGCTCGGGGAGGATCCAGTCCGCCAGCATTCCGGGAGCCGCAGAAGGCGACGCTCGTCGACCACGTCCCCGAGGGTCCGGGGTGGATCCACGAGATGAAATATGACGGCTATCGCTGCCTGCTCGCGATCGGCGGGGGCGCGGCGAAGGTCTATACGCGCTCGGGGCTCGACTGGTCGGACAAGTTCCCGGACATCGTCGCGGCGGCGCGCGGGATCGAATGCGGCAGCGCCCTGCTCGACGGCGAGATCGTCAAGCTCGACGCCGCCGGCAATACCGGCTTCTCGGCGCTCCAGCAGGGGATATCGGAGGGCGGGCGCGGGCTGACATTGTTCCTGTTCGACGCGCTCGAGATCGACGGCGAGGACCTCGCGCCGCTGCCCAATATCGAGCGCAAGGCGCGGCTCGCGACCCTGCTCGGGCCGGGGCGGCCGCCGGCGATCCTCTACGCCGACCATATCGTCGGCCACGGCGAGAAGCTGTTCGACGCGATGTGCGCCGCCGGCCAGGAGGGGATCATCTCCAAGCGCGCCGACGCGCCCTATCGCGGGCGGCGGACGAAATGCTGGCTGAAGGTCAAGTGCACCTTGCGGCAGGAGTTCGTGATCGTCGGCTGGTCGGAGAGCGACAAGAAGGGCCGCGGCTTCCGCTCGCTGCTGCTGGCGACGCGCGACGGCGGCAAGCTGATCTATGCGGGCAAGGTCGGCACCGGCTTCTCCAACGACGTGCAGCACGATCTGCGCGCGCGGATGGACCGGATCGCGCAGGACAGACCGCCGGTGGCGGTGCCCCGCGCCGACGCGCGCGGGGCGCATTGGGTGAAGCCGCAGCTGGTCGCCGAGATCGCGTTCGCCGAGTTCACCGCCGACGGCGTGGTGCGGCATCCGAGCTTCCTCGGCCTGCGCACCGACAAGAAGGCGAAGGAGGTGGTGCGCGAGCTTCCGCAGAAGGCGCCGGAGGCCGCGCCCCCCGCCGCGACCGGCGACGGGATCCGGATCAGCAATCCGGAGCGGGTGCTGTGGCCGGAGGCCGGGATCAGCAAGCAGGAGCTGGTCGATTATTACCGCACGGTCGGGCCGCTGATGACGGTCTGGGCAGCGGAGCGTCCGCTGTCGCTGGTGCGCTGCCCCCAGGGCCGCTCCAAGAAATGCTTCTTCCAGAAGCACAATACGGCGACCTTCGGCGAGCATGTCCGCCAGATCGAGATCGAGGAGAAGAAGGGCGAGCGCGTCGACTATGTCTATGTCGAGGACGTCGCCGGGCTGGTCGCCTGCGTGCAGATGGGCACGATCGAGTTCCACGGCTGGGGCTCGCGAACCGCCGACATCGAGAAGCCCGACCGGCTGGTATTCGACATCGACCCGGACGAGGGGCTAAGCTTTGCCGAGGTCAAGCGCACCGCGCGCGACCTCCACCGCTACCTCGCCGACATGGGCCTGCAGAGCTTCCCGCTGACCACCGGCGGCAAGGGGCTGCACGTGGTCGTGCCGCTGACGCCGGAGGCGGAATGGCCCGAGGTCAAGGACTTCGCCCAGCGCTTCTGCGTCGCCCTCGCCACCGCCGAGCCCGAGCGGTTCACCGCCAACCTCGCCAAGGCGAAGCGCAAGGGCCGCATCTTCCTCGATTATCTGCGCAATCAGCGCGGCGCGACCGCGATCATGCCGTACAGCGCGCGGGCGCGGGACAATGCCACGGTGTCGGCGCCGATCGGCTGGGACGAGCTCGAGGACCTCAAGGGCGGCAACATCTACACGGTGCGCGACGCCGAGCTGCTGCTGGAGCGGGCGTCGGGACGCGCCCTGCAGGGCTGGGGCGAAGCGAGCCAGGTGCTGCCGGACCTGTAAAAAAGGGGACAGTCACAGTAACTGTCCCCGAATCCGCAATTGACCGCGGTGCGGCCGCGCTGCAGTCTCCCCCGGGGGCGGGGGCAATCACATGAATCGCGAAGACTTATTGGGTCCGGCCGTGTCGCCGGAAACCGGAGAGGCTTATGAGCCGGGGACCGGCTACAAGGGCGTCGGCATCGGCGCCGGCATTGTCGTGCTGATCGCGATGAAGACGTGCCACAGCCTCGTCACCGGCGGCGTCGGCTCCGACCGCCCGGCTTCCGTCGATCTTCCGAGGCAGATCGCGGCAGGCGTGGCCGAGGCGCGCACCCATCTGCCGGTCCGCCTCGACGATGTGACGACGATGACGGGCATCACCGCGGCGGGGACGACGATCATCTACGACATGCGGCTCGAAACGGACATCGCCACCGCCGACATCCCGGCCGCGCGCGCCGACCAGCAGAGGTACATAGACAGCGCGGCCTGCGAGACGCCGGACACGCGGCGCATGATCGACGGCGGGGCGACGCTCGCTTATCGCTACACGGACCCGAGCGGCGACCGCTTCCAGACGCAGATCGGCTCCTGCGCCGGCGCCCCCTCAGCCCCCGCCGCCCGCGTACCAGATCGCTGAGACGACGACGAACGCGGTCAACGCGGCCACCAGCGCGCGCCACGCGGGAGCCGCGACCATCGGCTCGGTGCCCTCGGGCGCGGGCCGGCGGCCGCTGAGCATCGGGCCGACGAGGTTTTCGCGCTTGACGAGGAGGTAGAAGCCGATCGCCGCGACGTGGAGGCCGATCAGCACCAGCAGCCAGTCAAACACATCCTTGTGGAGGTCGGTCAGCGTCTCGGCCGTATCCTCCGAGACGAAGCCGTTGAGCGGGCCGGCGAGGAAGCCGTCCTCGTCCGCGGCGAACAGGCCGAGGCCGACCTGAAAGCCGACCGCCGCGAGCAAGGCGAGCACGCTGAGCGCGCCCAGCGGATTGTGGCCGAGGACGTAGCCGGAGCGGCCGCGAAGATAGTCGCGGATCCCGGCAGGGCCGCGCACGAAGCTCGCGAAGCGCCCGGTCGAGCTGCCGATGAAGCCCCAGACGATCCTGAAGATCAGCAGGCCGAGGATCGTCAGGCCGATCCGATCGTGCCATTCGACCATCTCCTCCTCCGCGGTCCACCAGGCGAGGCCGATCAGGGCGGCGAGCAGCCAGTGGACGATGCGGACGGCGCGGTCCCAGACCGCGACGCGGACCGTCGGCTCAGGGGTGCTCCGGGGCACGGAAGCGCTCGTGGCAATTGGAGCAGGATTCCTTGAGCGCGGGCAAGGCTGCGCGGATCGCGGCCAAGTCGCCGCTTTGCGCCGCGCGGTTGAACGCGGCCGAGGCCTGCTCGAACGCCTGGCCGCGCGCGCGGAAGGTCGCCGCGTCGGTCCAGATCTCGGTCTTGGCGCGGGTGCGGCTGCCCTCGGCGGGACCGCTGCCTTCCGGGAACCAGGTGAGCAATTGCGGCCCGAAGCCGGCGATCAAAGCGGCGTGGCGCTGGACGACGGAGACGTCGGGCGAGCCGCCCTTGAGCTCGCCGTTGATGCCCTTCATCGCCTTGCCCATTTCCTCATAATGGTCGTGGCGGGCGCGGCGCACGGCCTCGATATCCTGCGGGGTCGCCTGTCCTTCGGCGACGTTCGCGACAGTCTCTTCGCGCTGCTCGCTGGACGATCCGTTGTCCGCCGCATTGCCGCCGCCGCCGCTGTTGCACGCCGCCGTGGCGACGATCGCCGCGATCGAAAGACCCAGCAAAGCTCTCTTCATCCGCTCACCTCCGTTTCGGGCGCACTGCCGAAAAGCGCTGGCCGGGTAAAGCGTTCCTGCAAGGACGTCATCCCGGCGAAGGCCGGGGTCTCGGGGAGAGTAAGCGGGGAGGAAATGCGACGCACCCATTTCGTCCAAGAATAATCCCCCTGAGGTCCCGGCCTTCGCCGGGACGACGGTCTCGGTCACGCCCGGTCGGCGACCTTGGTCCATTCGCCGCCGCGCAGGATGCGGTCGCCCCAGCGCCAGCCGCGGCCTTCGCCGTCGAAGATGCGGACGGCAAGCAGGCCGCCATAGCCGCCCGCCTGGCGCGGATTGACCCACCAGCCGGCGGAGGGATCGAACAATTTGACCTCCCCTTCGCCCGAGACGAGGGCGCAGGCCTCGTGATAGATGACGTCCTCGTCGATCCAGTGGGTCGAGACCTTCTCCGCCTCCCACTTGCCCAGCCACTGCGCGGTCGCTTCGTCGGTATATTGCTGGACGAACTGGGCCGGGAAGCTGGTGAGGCCGCGCTCGGCGAACAGCTCGCGCGCCATGCAGCCGAGAGCGCCGCAATCGAGCGTGTCGCGCTCGACCGCCTCGCACCAGTGGATCGGCCAGGGCGACGGGCCCCAGGTCCAGCGCTTCCTCAGCCAGCGCGGGCCGGTGGCGCGGTCGGCGCCGTTCAGCTGGGCGAAGTCGTAGGCCATTACCCATTCGCGGGCGATGTCGCAGCAATCGGCGCCGTGATGGGCGATGCAGCTGTAGGGGAAGCTTTCCCAGCGCGCGCTGGGGCACGGGCGGTCGAGAACCCGAGGCTCGTCGACGATGAGATCGAGGCGGTTATCCGCGGCCGAATACATAGGACATGCTCCTGTCGTAGCCGCCGGCGTCGCAGAAGACGATCAGGTCTCCGGGGCGCGTGCCTTCGGGAAGCTTCACGTTCGCGGCGACGACGTCGTGCTCCATGCACAGCCGGCCCATCAGATGGGTCTTGCCGCGGCGCAAAGGCTGCCATTCGCCGGTCCGCCCGCATTTGCGAAGCATGCGGTGGGGATAGAAGAAGTACATGGGAAGCTCGGCGATCGAGCCGTCGACGACGGCCTCGACATAATCGTCCTCATGCTCCTGGACCTCGAGCACGCGCATCGCGAGCGCCATCGACGGCTGCGCCATCGCCTTGCCGGGCTCGGAGACGATCTGGCGCACGCCCGGCAGCAGCGCCCGGATCGTCTCGACGGCGCGGGCGAAATCGCCTTCCTCGCCGTCGTGCCAGTCGTCCGGGAACCAGCCGCCGCCCATGTCGAGGATCTCGATGCTGCGGCCCGAAAGCTTTTCGATCGAACGGCACCATTTGAGGATGGACTCGAACAAATGCCACCATTGGGCGACGCCGATATTCGCCGAGGCCATGTGGAAGTGCACGCCGAACTTCACGTCCTCGGGCAGCCGCTTGACGCCCTCGATCAGCTTGCGGAAGGTCTTGGGGCTGTCGAGCGGGATGCCGAAGCGGGAGACGACGTTGGGCGTCCTGATCCGCACGCCGACGTGGCGGGAGGACATCTCGCCGGCTTCCATCGCCGCGACCGTGCGCTCGAGATCGGCGATCGAATCGCAGAAGAAAGCGTGCATCCGCTCTTTGGGCATCATCCCTTCCGGCCACCATTTGGCGGGACCGTTCAGGATCACCTCGTCGGGACGGAAACCGCATTCGAGCGCGGCCCTGACCTCGAGCAGGCTGATCGCCTCGGCCATGAAGCCGTTGTCGCGCGCGAGCCCGATCAGGCGCGGGTCCGGATTGGTCTTGATCGAGTAGGCGTTCACCACCTGCGTCTCGTTGGTCGAGAGGCGGTGGGCGCGCTCATTGGCCTTGCGGAAGAGTCCCTCGGCGGTGGATTCCATGAAGAGGAATTCGGGCGTCTCGACCTTGTCGAAATCGATTGCGGAAAGGTCGGCGAGGAAAGTCTCGGGCACTTTGGGCGCCTCGCCCCCACTGTCGTCGACGTCCTCGGCCTCGATCATCGCGGCGTCGCGCTTGTGAAGGCGCTCGGCCAGCGAGGGGAGCCCGGAAGGATGCTTCATCGAATGTCCGATCGCGCCGGCGAACGGCTCGGGCAGCGGCGGCAGCGGATAGTCAGGCCGCACCGGAACTTCGAGGACGACGCGGGTGAACTCCTCGCTTTCGGCGCGCTCGGGACGGGCGAGGACGCCGCTCGCCGCCTGGACGAGGCGGGCGGGAAGATTGGTGCCTGCGATGGTGGCGCCGTGGACCCAGGCCGGGAAGCGGGGATTCCACTCCAGCAGCCAGAGCTGGTTCTTCGGGTCGCGGACCATCTCCAGCTCGCCGCCCCCGGTCCAGCCCAGCTCCCTCACGATGCGGCGGAGCGGGGCGAGGAAATCCTCGGGGACGTCGCAGACGTCGCCGGCCCAGGTCTTGCCCTCGGGCGTGATGTCGCGCTTGCGCATCGAGACCGCACCGAGCAGCTCGCCCTTATAGGCCGAGAGCATCACCGATTCCTCGTAGCCGCCGACATGCGCCTGCAGGAAAAGCTTCTGGGTCGACCAGACCTTGGTGAGCGCGTTGCGGGCAGCCTCGAACACGTCCCAGCTCGGCGTCCGGGCGGCGTCGTAATAAGGGCCCTTCAGCCAGACGCGCCAATTGTGCTTGCGGCAGAAAGCGTGGAGCTCCCAGTCGCTGAGCTCGGTCGAGATCCAGGTCGGGATGCGGACCGGCAGGCCATCATGCGCCTCGACGGCCGGCTTGGCGATCCGCTTCAGCGCGGCCATCGGCGGCGCCAGCAGGTTGCGGTGCCCCTCGGGGAAGAGGTCCGCGAGCCACATCGCCTCGAGGTCGCTCCCCGATATCCAGAAAGCGCCGCCATCCAGCAGCGCCTTGACCTTCTCCCCGTAGAGATCGAGGTCGAGCTCGTCCCACGGCCGTTGGATGAACAGGTCATCGAGATCCTGCCAGTGTATTCCCGACACGCGATTGGAGTATTCGACCCCGATCAGCGTCGCATTGGGATAGCCTTGGCGCAGCGATCGAATGATTCCGACGCCGGGCTGCGGATTGCCGCCGGAATAGAGTCCGCTGACGTAAATCTTCATGGGCGGATGCAATACCTCTCCGTCGCCGGAACCGGCGCCTATATAACGTAGTTCATCGAACGAACTGGATTTGGACTATGTGGCTGCAAGTAGACGGGAAACCCTCTTTTGCAACCAACACAGGTTAAGGCAGGCTTTTTTTAATAACCGAGACAGGCTGAACGGCGAAAGCGCCCGAGGGTTCCGTTACGTTCCCGAAAGCGGCGTTTCCCGTTGTCGACGCAGTGGCTTAGCGAAGGAGATGCGGATTGGCGGAACGGCCGCTCTTTCCCAGCTACATGAACCTCGATCCCTATATCGACGTCGACCGGCTGAAGGCGCTCGACGGGTTCGTGACCGAGCGGCTCACCGCCCGGCTCGAGGCCTCGGGCGACCTCGCTTTCGACACCGGTCCCTTCCTGCTCGGCAGCGACGCGCCGCGCCTGCCCGGCTCGCGGCTGGTCTATCTGGCGCGCACGCAAGCGAAGGACGATTATTACGAGCTCGACCGCACCGGGCTCTGGCGGCCGACGCCGGAGGCGGAGGAGTTCGCGCCCTTGATGGACTTCATCGCCACCCTCCCCTTCGCCGCCACCGGGCGGATGATCATCATGTACGATTATGACGGCCGCGCCGTGCCTGCCCACCGCGACCATGACAGCATCGCACTGTGCCACGAGTTCGTCTGGTTCCGCACGAACCTTTCGAAGCCGCTCTACATGCTCAACCCGCAGACCGGCGAGCGGCTGGACGTGACCTCGCACAGCGCCTGGTTCGACACGGTCAACCAGTATCACGGCGCGGACGCCTCGCCGGGTCTCTCGTTCAGCATCCGCGTGGACGGGCGGTTCTCCGAGGAGTTCCGGGCACAAATCCCCTCCGCGTCAGCCAATCCCGCCAGCGCGCCCGCGCTCTGGGCGGCAGCGGTTGGAGCGTAGAAGCGAGAAGCCCTCCCCCCCTTGAGGGGGGAGGGTTTGGGTGGGGGTGGAGTCGGAGGAAGAGACGCCGTCATTCGCGCCGAGCCCTATCCGCAGGCTCCACCCCACCCCTAACCCCTCCCCCTCAAGGGGAGGGGGACCGGCGGGGAGGAACTCAAAAAGAAGACGCCCCGGCGGTGAGGCCGGGGCGTCTTCCCACGCGGCGAGGCCTGGATACTGGGCCTCGCTACTCTACTTCCTTAGCGGCAGCGGCGGGTGCTGCGGCCCCTCTGGACCTCGCGGCCGAGGAGCGCGCCCACCGCGGCGCCGAGAACCGTGCCGGTGGTCCGCGAGCGGCCGCCGTCGAGGGCGCGGCCGATCAGGGCGCCGCCGGCGCCGCCGACGATGAGCCCGGTGGTGCCGTTCGAGCGGCGGCAATAGATGCGGCCGTCGCGGCCCTGCCAGGTGGGGCCGTTATAGTATCCCTGCTGCGCCGAGGCGACGCTCGGGAGAGCGGGGACCGTCAGGGTCACTGCCGAAACGGCGATCAAGATCTTGCGCATCGGAATACTCCTTACTTGTTCTCTCTGCGAGGATGCGGCCCCGCGGGATGGCTGAAGGTCTAGGCCGATTCGCATGAGCCCGGTCTGAATCAGGGCGTTAGCTCAGGTTCAGGAGGATCAACCCCAAGCGCGGCCAGCGGGGCCGCGGAGGGCCGAATGTAAAGACCATGGTTAACGGCTTCTTTACCAAAGGCCTTTACCTCCCACCCGGGTTCATACGGGGGATTGGGACATGAGCATTCTACTTGCAGCCTTGCTGCTCGGCCCGAGCGGGCTTCCGGAGATCGACCGCCGCTCGCTCGACCTGCAGGCGCGCGCCGAGGCGCTGCAGCCCCGGCTCGTCCGCTCGAACCGCGAGGGGCTGTTCGAGCTGGAGGCGATGACCACGATCTGCCGCGCCGCCGGCAGCCAGCCGGATCCGCGCGCATTCATCGCGACCCTCGCCCGCGCCTACGGCCTCAATGCCAGCGAAAGCGCCGCTTTGCGCGGCAGCTGCGCGGCCTATTTTGCCGGCCGCGCCGACGGCCGCCGCTAGGGCGCCGCCATCGCATTGAATCGTCACCCCGGCATGACGCGCGGGCGCTAAGGCCGCGTCCGTCGACCGTCCCGTCCCGGGGCAGGTCCAACGCGCCGCTTGGCCCGCTCCCCGCCGCCCCGTAATACCCGCAGGCGGCGCCATACCGTTTCTGAACCGGCCATGGGGCTGATGGCGCCCAAGGGGAAGGTCGAGCGGCAAAGTGGGGAAAGCGTTTCATCCGATCAGCATCGCGACGGGGGCGGGCCTCGCCGCACTCGCTTTGCTCCTCGCCCCCGCTCCCGCTGCGGCCGAGCAGGTCCGCGCCACCCTGTCGGTCACCGCGACCGTGGTGCCGGCCTGCACGGTGCGGCATCGGTCCGGCTCGGGACACGCCGTCGCCTGTTCGACCGGCGCCAGCGTCGCGACCATGACCGCGCGCCGCCACGACGAGCAGCCGCTCGACGAAGCCGCCGCCATCCTCGGCGCTCCGGTCCTCCGGCGCGGCGACGTCGTCTTCACGGCTCCCGTGCGCGTCCCCGCGGCCGATGCCTCCGAAGAGAAAGCCGGCGACCTCCGGCAGCCTTACCTCACCGTAACCTATTGATCCTTCCCGCTGGCGTCCCCCCGCCGCTTGTGCCTAGAAGACAGGCGAGACGCGGGCGAAGGGGGAAGGAATGGCGGGAGCGACGGGGGCGACTCCGCGAGGCCTGAAGAAAGTGGTGGCGGCGAGCCTCGTCGGCACCATGATCGAATGGTACGACTTCTTCCTCTACGGCTCGGCTGCGGCGCTCGTCTTCAACCGCCTCTTCTTCCCGTCCTTCGACCCCTATACCGGCACCCTGCTGGCGTTCGCGAGCTATGCGGTGGGGTTCGTCGCCCGGCCCCTCGGCGGAATCGTCTTCGGCCATTTCGGCGACCGGATCGGGCGCAAGCGCCTGCTGATGCTCAGCCTCATCCTGATGGGCGTGGCGACCGTCCTCATCGGACTGCTCCCGACCTACGCCCAGGTCGGCGTGTGGGCGCCGGTGGCGCTGATCGCGCTGCGGCTCGTCCAGGGCTTTGCGGTCGGCGGCGAATGGGGCGGCGCGGTGCTGATGGCCGCCGAGCACGGCGACGATGCGCGGCGCGGCTTCTGGGCGAGCTGGCCGCAGGCGGGAGTCGCGGCGGGCAGCCTGCTTTCCGCCGGCGTGCTCGCTGTGATGGCGGGCTTCCAGAGCGAGGCCGACTTCCTCGAATGGGGCTGGCGGGTGCCGTTCCTGCTCTCCGCCGTGCTGGTCGCGGTCGGCTGGTACATCCGCAACCGGGTCGCCGAGAGCCCGATGTTCGAGAAGGCGCTCGAAGAGGCCGAGGTTCCGCCGAAGCTCCCGGCGCTCGAGGTGCTGCGCGAGCGCCCGCGGGCGATCGTGCTCGGGGCGGGGCTGCGGGTCGGCGAGAACATCTCCTATTACATCATCACCGTCTTCTCGCTGAGCTTCCTCGTCGACGTCGCCTCCGAGACCCGAAGCCTCGCCCTGAACGCCCTCCTGGTCGGCGCGGCGATCCAGTTCTTCGCGATCCCGGGCTTCGCCATGCTGTCGGACCGGATCGGGCGGCGGCCGGTCTACGCCTTCGGCGGACTCGGCCTCGCCGCGTTCGCCTTCGCCTTCTTCCCGATGCTGGCCAGCGGCGACGAAGCCTTGATCATCCTCGCGATCGTGATCGCCCTCGTTCTGCACAGCGCCATGTACGGACCGCAGGCGGCGTTCATCACCGAGCTGTTCCCGACCCGGATCCGCTATTCGGGAGTCTCGATCGCCTATCAGCTGACGTCGATCGTCGCCGGCTCGCTGGCGCCGATCGTCGCGCTCGCGCTGTACCGCGAATATCAAAGCCCGCTGCCGGTCGCGATCTATGTCGGCGCCGCCTGCCTTGTCAGCGGCGTCACAGCCCTCCTCGCGCGCGAGACGAAGGGCATTGCCCTGGCGGAGATCCGATGAGCGCCTATCCGCTCGATCCCGCCAACGCGACGCTGAGCCCCGCCCCCGGCGAGGGGGAGGCGTCGTTTCACGCGCTCGCCGATTCGATCGACCAGATGATCTGGTCGACGCGGCCCGACGGCTATCACGATTATTACAACCGCCGATGGTACGAATATACCGGCGTCGCCCACGGCTCGACCGACGGCGAGGCCTGGAACGAGATGTTCCACCCCGACGACCGCGAACGCGCGTGGAAGGTGTGGCGCCATTCGCTCCGCACCGGCGAACCCTATCACATCGAATATCGGCTGCGGCACCGGTCCGGCGAGTATCGCTGGGTGCTCGGGCGGGCCCAGCCGGTCCGCGGCCCGTCGGGCGACATCGTGCGCTGGTACGGCACCTGCACCGACGTGCACGAGCTGCGGCTGGCCCAGGACGCAGCGCGGCGCGCCGAGGAGCGCTACCGCCTCGCCTTCCGCGCGACCAAGGACGCGATCTGGGACGTCGACCTCGTCGCCGACGAGCTGGAGTGGAACGAGGCGCTGCAGACCGCCTACGGCTACGATCCCGAGACGGTGCGGGTGAACGGCGCCTGGTGGCTCGACCATATCCACCCGGAGGACCGCGCCCGCGTCGATGCGAGCGCGCGCGCGGCGATCGCGAGCGGCGCTTCGGACTGGTCCGAGGAATATCGCTTCCAGCGCGCCGACGGCAGCTATGCGGAGGTGCTCGACCGCGCCGCCGTGATCCGCGACGAGAGCGGCGCGGCGGTGCGGATGATCGGCGCGATGCTCGACCGCACCGACTGGAAGAAAGCGGAGGCGCACCAGCGGCTGCTGATCAACGAGCTCAACCACCGGGTGAAGAACATGCTCGCCATCGTGCAGAGCATCGCCCACCAGACCTTCAGCGGCGAGGCCGCGTCGGGCGCCCGGGCAGCCTTCGAAGGCCGGCTCGCGGCGCTTTCGGCCGCCCACAACCTGCTCACCGAGCGCAACTGGGCGCCGGTCTCGATCCGCAAGATCGTGGAGGACACAGTCGCGCCGCACCGCGCCGGCGGAGAGCGCTTCGCAATCGACGGGCCGGACGTGGAGCTCGCGCCGAAAGCGGCGGTTTCGCTCGCCCTCGCCGTCCACGAGCTTTCGACCAACGCGATCAAATATGGCGCCCTCTCGGCGCCCGATGGACGGGTCGCGATCGCCTGGGAGGCTGCGGACGGCCGGCTCCACTTCGCCTGGCGGGAGAGCGGCGGGCCAGAGGTCGCCGAGCCGGCGCGGCGCGGCTTCGGCAGCCGGATGATCGAGCGCGGCCTCGCCTCCGAGCTGGAAGGCCGCGCGGGAATAGAGTTCCGCCGCGAAGGCGTCGTCTGCACGATCGACGCCCCGCTGCCGGCGGCTCGCGTCTGAACCGGGCGCCGGCGCCTTTGCCTTGCGGGGGCGCTCCCGCGACCGTAACGTCGCCGTCATGACGGGGGCGACGTCGTGGCGCGGGCTGATCGTGGGCCTGATCGGCAATCTGCTGATCGGAGTCTCGCTCTACCATCTCATCCAGGTCGGCAATTGCGGCAACGGCTACAATGCCGATTGCCCGTCCTCGCTGACGCCTTATTTCATCGCCCTCCCGGTCGGCATCCTCACCTCGGTGGCGGGCATCTTCATGGGCGGCGGCATCGTCGCCTTCTCCGGCGTGTTCGTCTCGATCGGCCTCGGCGCGCTCGCCGCCGGCTGGTTCGGTGCCGGCAAGATGGGCGCCTTCCCCTACATATTCGGCGGCCTGTTCGCTTTCTTCGGGCTGCTGCCGCTGCTGCTCGGCGCCGGCCTGCGCCGGATCGGGGCGGGCAAGGAGGCTCAGGCCATGCGGCTGGTCGCGACCGGCGGCCAGGGCGTCGGCACCGTCACCCATGTCGAGGACAGCGGGATCACGATCAACGACAATCCCCGGGTGACGGTGACGATGAAGGTGGAGCCGGTCGACGGCACGGCACCGCTCGAGCGCACCAAGACGGTCACCGTGTCGCGCGTCGCCATCCCGCGCATCGGCGACCGCTTCCCGGTCTGGTACGACCGCCAGGATCCGTCGCTCTGGGCCTACGGAGTCGACATGGAGGCCGGCGCGCCGGCCGACGTCAAGGCGCTCTTCGCCCGCGCGGCGCGCACCGGGACGGAGGCGCCGAACGAGCAGGCGTCGGGCCCGAGCCCGCTCGAGGAGCTCCAGCGCCTCAACGAGCTGCGCAAGGTCGGCGCCGTCACCGACAGGGAATATTCGGCGGCCAAGGCGCTGCTGCTGGCGCGCCTGGCGGAGCCGCCCGGGGCCTGATCCTCCGGGCTTTGACACTGTCTTGCCCCGATAATACACTTTCGCTCTTGCGCGGCAGGGGCTAACCACCCAATTCACGCACGAAGAGAGGAATGCGGGGACATGGCTACGCAGACTGAGACCGAAGGCCGGCCGACCATGACGCTGGAGCCGCCGCCGCCCCTGACCCCGGTCGAGCCGGCGCAGGCCGGCGGGCTCGTCCCGCTCAAGGAGGAGCAGAGGAGCAAGCTCGACGAAAAGGTCGAGAGCTTCGTCGACGAGCTGATCGCGCTCGATTCCAACTCGCCCGAATTCGGGCGCAAGGTCGACCAGCTGACCGCCATGGGCCGCCGCGAGATCGCCGAGGCCGCGGGCCATTCCAACCGCTTCCTCGACCGGCCGGTCAAGGCGATCGACGCCGACACCGGCATCGGCGCCAACCTCACCGAGCTGAGGCGCACCGTCGAGGATCTCGATCCCGGCCATAACGGCAAGCTGACCGGCCCGAGGAAGCTGTTCGGGCTCATTCCCTGGGGCAACAATCTGCGCTCTTACTTTCACAAGTACCAATCGTCGCAGACCCACATCTCGCAGATCCTCGCCAGCCTGGCCTCGGGCAAGGACGAGCTTCTCCAGGACAATGCGGCGATCGACGTCGAGCGCGCCAACATGTGGAAGACGATGGGCAAGCTCGAGCAGATGATCCACATCTCCAAGACGCTCGACGCGAGGCTCGAGGAGAAAGCGAACGAGCTCGACGCGACCGAGCCCGCCAAGGCCAAGGCGATCCGGGAGACCGCGCTGTTCTACACCCGCCAGCGCACCACCGATCTGCTCACCCAGATGGCGGTGACGGTGCAGGGCTATCTCGCGCTCGATCTGGTCAAGAAGAACAATGTCGAGCTGGTGAAGGGCGTCGACCGTGCCTCGACCACCACCGTCTCGGCGCTGCGCACCGCGGTGACGGTCGCACAGGCGATGACCAACCAGCGTCTGGTGCTCGAGCAGGTCACCGCGCTCAACACGACCACCGCCAACGTCATCGATTCGACGGGCAACCTGCTCAAGAGCCAGTCGGCCGACATCCACAAGCAGGCCGCGTCCGCCACCATCCCTCTCGAGACGCTGCAGCGCGCCTTCCAGAACATCTACGACACGATGGACATGATCGACCGCTTCAAGCTCGAGGCGCTCGGCAACATGAAGCAGACCGTCGACACGCTTTCGAGCGAGGTGGAGAAGTCGCGCGGCTACATCGCCCGCGCCGAGGGCGTCGACCAGAACCGCCTCGCCGGCGAGCGTTCGCAATTGACCTCGCTGGAGGGCTGACTTGGCCGATCATCCGCTCGGCGTCGACGAGGCGATCGCCCGCTTCGACGAGGCGGTTGCGCGCTGGGACGGGCGGACTCCCGAGGCGGTCGGCGCCCGGCGGCGGCATTACGGACGAAGCGCCGCCGCGCTCGGACGGCGGCTGGCGACGATGGGCGTGGCGATCGCCGCCCTGATCGTGATGACGATCGGCTTCGGACTCGCGGTCGGCCCGATCGGCTGGAGCGGGCTGTTCGTCGTCAGCTTCGCCATCCTCGCGATCATGATCCTGTTCGCGGTGTGGCCCGCGGGGGCGCTGAGGCGGTCCCAATATAGCGAGCAGATGCCGACCAAGGCGGTCGTCCAGCAGCTGGAGAGCCTGCTCGTCTCGGAACGCCCGGCGCTGCCGGCGCCCGCTGCGCGCCAGGCCGACGCGATCACGAAGCAGCTGCCTTTGCTCGAATCGCGTCTATCGGCCCTGGAGCCGCTCGACCCCCTGGCCCAGGACGCGCGGCGGCTGATGGGCAAGCACCTGCCCGAGCTGATCGAGCGCTACGAGCGGGTTCCGGCGGCCTATCGCCACGAGCGCGACGGCGAGGGGCTCACCGTCGACGAGCGGCTCGCCGCGAGCCTCAGGGCCGCGAACGAGGCGCTGGACGATATCGGATCCCGGCTCGCCCGCCAGGACCGCGACGCGTTCGAGACCCAGGGCCGGTTCATCGAGAGCCGTTACAAGGATCCCTCGGGCTTCGAAGGGCGCTGAGATGCGGGACCTCGAGCGGGCGCTCATCGACACCGAGGACTTTCTGATGCGGCAGCTCGGCTCGCGCGCGGCGCGCGAGGCGAGCACCCGCAAGCTGAAGCGCGGCGCGGCCGAGATCTTCCGGCGTGTGCGGCGGGCGGGGCTGGTCTTCGTCCTCCTGCTGTTCGCGCTGATCGGCGCGAGCGTGTTCGGATCGGTAGGCTTCCTCACCTGGCTGATCGCGCTGCCGGCGATCATGCTCGCTGCGATGCTGAGCATGACCTTCCCGACCCGGGCGGGGCGCGCGCCGCAGGCGCCGACCGAGCGCGACGTGACCCGCATTCCGCTGCCGACCCTCGCCGAACGGTGCGACCGCTGGCTGCTCGACCGCTGCGACGAGCTGCCGCGCGCGGCTTTGCCCTCGGCCGACCTGATCGTCGACCGGCTTCGCAGCCTCGCGCCGGGGCTGGCCGACATCCCCGAGGGCTCGCCGCTCCAGGGCGAGATCAGGCGGCTGGTCGGCGGCCACCTCCCCCGTCTCGTCGATTCCTACCTGGCTTTGCCGCCCGAGGCGCGGGCGCCGCGCTCGGAGAACAGCCTCCGCCTCACCGAAAGCCTCGGAGCGGTCGCCGACGAGCTGATTCGGCTGTGCGGCGAGGTCGACGGCTGCCGCGAGGCGAGCTTCGCGGTCGAGCACCGGTTCATCGAAAGCCGCTATCGCGACGATCTTTCGCCGGGCGGCCGCTGACCGCGCGAATCGGGGGGAAGCCGCGAATCGCGCGATTCGCGAAAAGCCGTGCCGACACGCCTTGGCGGCTGTTTCATTATGGAACGCGCGCGTTCGCACCTGCGGCGACTGTGGCTGCGAAGCAACAGGCGTTGGGAGGGCACGACTCACCGTTCGGGGTGTCGCGCGCAGGCCGCGGGCCGATAGCAGGCCGTCCTCGTGGCGGCACTGCCACTTTTGGGTCAGTTCTCGAATAGTTTGAGATGATTGGGTTTTTCCCGCAATGGCGCGCGCGGCGGAAGCATTGGATGCGCCTGGCGGGCACTCGCGTCAGCATCGCCGCGCCCCGCAGCCGGACTGCATTTCCGACGCCTCCGCGATCCACGCTTTCCGACTAGTTAACGGAGATCGTTGTTAAAACGGTTCGAAATTAAGTTTACGCGACGTTTACGAAAGCGTATCGATCGGTCTCCAGAGTTTCCGACAGGGAGGAACTTTCCATGGAAAAGCGTGACATTGTCGAGCTGACCGAGGCGGAAATCGCCGCGGTTGCCGGCGGCAGCCGCGGCACCGAAGCCCAGACGGGCATTCGCGGCTGAACGGATCCGGGTCCGGCCGCTCCAACGGCCGGACCTGACCATAATCCTCGCCTAAGGCGTTGGATCCACTTATAACGACCCCCCTCGAGGGGGTCTTTTTTTGCAGCTGTTCAGGCCCGAAGCGCTGAGAGGACAGGATCGCCTCCACGGCGACGTGGTGCTCGTTCCCCCCGTCTCGTGGCAGCTGATCGGCGCGTTCCTGCTCGCCGCCGTGCTCGCCGCCGCGGCGTTCATCGCCTCCGCATCCTACGCCAAGGTGACGATCGCACAGGGAAGGCTCGTCACCGACCGCGCCGTCGTGGGCGTCGGTTCCCTTTGGGCGGGCACGATATCCGAACTTCTGGTGCGGGAGGGCGACGAGGTTGCGGCCGGCCAGCCGCTTGCGCGGATCGCAGCGGCGGGAGACGCCGGCAATCTCGTTACCGCTGCCGAGGCCGGGACGGTGACCGCGATCGAGGCCGCCCCCGGCGACGCGGTCCCGCTGGACCGTCCGCTCTTCTTCATCGTGCAGGGCGGCGGCCGGCTCCAGGCGCGCCTCGCCGTCCCTCCCGCCGCGGCCGGCTTCATAGAGCCCGGCCAGACCGTCCGGGTCGCGGTCGACGCATTCCCCTTCGCGACGCACGGCACGATCGACGCACGGATCGACTCGATCTCCAGCGCCGCGGTGCCGCTGGCCGGGAACGCCGGCGAGGTCTTCGTCGCTTTGGCGACGCTGCGCCAGGACAGCATCCGGGCCTTCGGGCGCGAACGGCCGCTGCGGCCGGGCATGACCGTCCGGGCCCGAATCACCACCCGCTCGCGCAGCCTCGCCGAATTGCTGTTCGAGCCTTTCTACGCGGCCGCGCGGTGAACGCGCCGGCGCGGGGCGCGGGCTTCTTCCCGCGCCGCAGGATCAGGCCGATCCGGCAGGCGGAGGTGACCGAGTGCGGGCTCGCCGCGCTCGCCATGATCGCCAATTACTGGGGCCACGATTTCGACCTCGCCTCGCTTCGCCGCCGCTTCGGCGTCTCGTCGCGCGGCGTCGGGCTGAAGTCTCTGATGGAGACGGCGGACGCGCTCGGCTTCGCGCCGCGTCCGCTCAAGGTCCGCCTGGAAAGCCTGTCCGCGATCCAGCTTCCCGCGATCCTCCATTGGGACATGGACCATTTCGTCGTCCTCGAGCGCGTGTCGAAGGGCAAGGCCTATATCGTCGACCCCGCTCAGGACGGGCGCTGGCACGACCGGGAATCGCTCTCGCGCCACTTTACCGGGGTGGCGCTGGAGCTGCGGCCGGCGCGGGACTTCCAGCCGCAGGCGGAAAAGAAGCCGCTCCGCCTCACCCAATTGTGGAGCGGCGCCGTCGGGCTCAAGCGCTCGATCGGGCAGGCCGCGATCCTCAGCCTCGTGCTCCAGGCGCACGTCCTCGCCTCGCCCTATCTGCTGCAGCTCGCGGTCGACGAGGCGCTCCCGGCGCTCGACGTGCACCTGATGACGGTGCTCGCGCTCGGCTTCGGCCTGTTCGCGCTGGTCGCGGCCGCCGCGTCCCTGCTTCGCGGCTACGTGCTGCTTTCGGCGGGGACGGCGCTCTCCTTCGGCATCGCCTCGAACGTCGCGCGCCGGCTGATGCGGCTGCCGGTCGACTGGTTCGAGAGGAGGAGCGTCGGCGACATATTGTCGCGTTTCCAGTCGGTGATCCCGATCCAGAGGCTGCTCACCGAAAGCGCCGCGGCGGCGCTGATCGACGGCGTGCTCGCCCTGCTGACCTTCGCGCTGATGCTGGTCTATTCGCCGCTGCTGACCCTGATCCCGCTTGCCTCCCTGATCCTCTATGCCGGCTTCCGCTGGTTCACGCTTCCCGCCGAGCGGCGCGCGGAGAATGAGCGGATCGCCGCGATGGGCCGCGAGCAGTCGGCGATGATCGAGACCTTGCGCGGGATCGTCACCCTCCGCCTCGCCGGTCGGGAGACGATCCGCCACGCCGTCTGGCAGAACCGGCTCTCGGAGGCGCTCGGCGCCACCTACGTCCACGAGCGCATCCACGTCTGGCAGGCGGCGGTCTCGACCCTGCTGTGGGCGCTGGAGATCGTCGCCGTCACCTGGCTGGCGGTGACCATGGCGATCCAGGGCGGCTTCACCGTCGGCATGATCTTCGCGTTCCTCGCCTACCGCATGCAGTTCGCCGCGGCGACCAAGTCGCTGATCGACAAGTCGACCGACTTCCGGATGCTGTCCCTCCACCTCGATCGAATCTCCGACATTGCCCTCACCGGCGAAGACCGCGGCTTCGCCGAGCCGGCCGCGCAGGAACAGCCCTTCCGCGGCGAGATCGAGCTGCGGGGCGTCGCCTTCGCCTACGGGCTCCACGATCCGCAGGTGCTCAAAGGCGTCGATCTGCGCATCGCGCCGGGGGAGCATGTCGCGATCACCGGCCCGTCCGGCGGCGGCAAGACCACGCTGACCAAGATCCTGCTCGGCCTGCTCGAGCCCACCGCGGGCGAAGTCCGCATCGACGGCATGCCGCTCGCGAGCTACGGGCGCCGGGCCTATCGCGAAAACGTCGCCGCAGTTCTCCAGGACGACGTGCTGTTCGCCGGCACCATCGCCGACAATGTCGCGGGCTTCGAGCCCGTCGACCACGAGCGGATGATGGAGGCGATGCGATCCGCCGCGATCGCCGACGACGTCGAGGCGATGCCGATGCGCCACCTGACCCTGGTCGGCGACATGGGCTCCACCCTGTCGGGCGGCCAGATGCAGCGCATCCTGCTCGCCCGCGCATTGTACCGGCGCCCAAAGCTGCTGGTCATGGACGAAGGCACCGCCCATCTCGACGCGGAGCATGAAAGCCGCGTCAACGGGGCGATCGCCGCGATGGGCATCACGCGGATCGTCGTCGCCCACCGCCGCGAGACCCTCGCCGCCGCGGAGCGGGTGATCGTCCTCGACGGCGGCCGCATCGCCGCCGGGCCCGCTAAGCCTTCGTAGGGAAATAGAAACCCTCTTTCGGCTAGAGCCCGAAGCGGTCTCGCAAGGTGCGGGGCGCGAGGGTTTCAGGCGCCACAATGCTGATCCGGATTGCAGACCATTGCACGCGTGGCGCGCGCGCCCTGATTCTGGCGATGGCTCTTCTCGTGGGCTTGTCCGCGGCGGTCTCCGGCTGGGCCGATCCGATCGACCAGCAGATCGAGTCGGTCCGCCATTCCCTGTTCCGCAAGCCGCCTTCAGGGCGGACTGCAGTGATCGCGATCGACGGGCGCAGCCTGGCCGAGCTGGGCAGCTGGCCGTGGCCGCGCAGCATGCACGCGCGGATCGTCGACCGGCTCCGCGAAGCCGGGGCCAACCGGATCGTGTTCGACGTCGCCTTCGTCGATCCGGCCGCCGACCCGGCCCAGGACCACGCCTTCGCGGCCGCGATCCACCGCGCGGGGGGCCGCGTCGTGCTTCCCGGTGCGCTCGAAAATGCGGACGCGGAGTTCGGCAGCGGAGTCGAGGCGCTGCCGCCGCCCTTGCTTCGCGCTCATGCGACGGTCGCCTCGATCTGGATGCGGCTCGACGACGACCTCTTCGCCCGCCGCGTCCCCTACAGCGTCGAGATTGCCGGCGGGCGGCGGCCTTCGCTGGCCACCGTCCTCGCCGACGCGCCGAGCCAGCGCACGGACGCGATCCCGCTCGATTGGTCGTTCGACCCCGCGGCCTTCCCCACGGTCAGCTATTCCGACGTCGTCAACGGCCGCTTTGCTCCCGGCTTCTTCGTCGGCCGCAACGTCATCATCGGCGCGACCTCCACCACTCTGGGCGACCGCTTCCTCGTCCCCACGCACGGCCGCATTCCCGGCCTCTACGTCCAGGCGATCGGCTCCGAGACGCTGCGGCGCCACGATCCGGTCGTCATGGGCCCATGGCCGGCGATGGTCGTCGCATGCGTGCTGATCGCCTTGTTCGGCTGGCTGCGGCGTCCCGTCCTGAGGCTCGCCGGGCTGGGCGCCACCTTCGCGGCGACGCTCGCGATCCCGATGCTGCTGCACGAATATGCGGGGATCCTCGCCGCGCCCGCGGCGGCGGTCATCGCCGCGCTGGCGGCGATCCTCGCCAGCGGCGCAGCCGAGATCAGCCGGGCCGTCCTCGCCCGCGTCACGCTCGCGCCGGTGAGCAACCTGCCCAACCTCACGGCGATGTGCCTCCAGTCCCCGACCTCGGCGATCACCGTGGCCGTGCGGCTGCGCAATCACGTCGAGACCACCGCCTTGCTCGGCTCCGAAGCGCAAGGCGAGCTGCTGCGCCGGGTCGCGGACCGGATCAGGCTCGCCGCCTCGGGCGCGGCGGTCTTCCAGGTCGACGACCACAGCTTCGCCTGGCAGACCCGGGACGCCGACACCGCCACCTCCGACGCGCTCGAAGGCCTGCACGCCTTGCTCGCCAGCGGCATCACCGTCGGCGAGCGGACCGTCGACGTGACGATCTCGGTCGGGATCAGCGACGATTCCGCGCTCGATACCGAGGAAGCCGTGGCGGCGGCTATGGCGGCGGCGAGCCGCGCCGAGCGCCGCGGCCTCAGCTGGACCCGCTACGAGACCGACGACGACGACGACGCGGACTGGCGGCTTTCGCTCCTCAACGAGCTCGACCGCGCGATCGATCAGGGCGACGTCTGGGTCGCCTACCAGCCCAAATGCGATCTCAAATCGGCCACGATCTGCGGCGCCGAGGCTCTGGTGCGCTGGCGCCACCCGCAGCGGGGCGAGATCCGCCCCGACCAGTTCATCCCGATGCTCGAGGACACCGGCCGCATCGAGAAGCTGACCCTCCACGTCCTGGAGAGCGCGATCCGGGACTTCGCCCCGCTCGATGAGGCGCTCAGCGTCGCGATCAACATCTCGGCCCGGATGATCGGCCGCAACCGGCTGAGCGACCCGATCCGCGAGATGCTCGACCGTTGGGGCATGGACGCGCACCGCCTGACGCTGGAGATCACGGAATCGGCCGCCTTGGCCGGCTCGGCCGGCATCGAGGAGCTCAACAACCTGCGCGCCATCGGCGTCCACATCTCGATCGACGATTACGGCACCGGCCAGTCGACGCTGAGCTATCTGAAGACGCTCCCCGCGACCGAGCTCAAGATCGATCGCAGCTTCGTCCAGGTGATCGCGACCAGCCGCTCGGACGCCGCCGTGGTCGATTCGACGGTCAAGCTCGCCCACGCGCTCGGCCTCATCGTCGTCGCCGAAGGCGTCGAGTCGGAGGAGGTGCTGAACCTGCTCCGCCAGATGAACTGCGACATGGTGCAAGGCTATTATATCGGCGAGCCGGGCAGCATCCGCAGCTTCATCGACCGTCTCTCGCTCCCCAACCCGCTCCGCGCCGGCCGCCGCCGCTGAGCGGTCAGAAGCCGGCAGCGACCAGCCAGGCCGGCCAGGCCGCGAGCGCAAGCAAGGCGCCGATCGCGACGCTGCCGGCCGGAGTGCCGTGCTTCCGGCGGGTGCGGCCGATCAGGAAAAAGACGAGGCCGAGCAAGGCCGCCGCGGCGAGCGCCCCGAGGCCCGCCTTCCAGCCGAGCCAAGCGCCGATCCCCGCCACCAGCTCCGCCACGCCGGGATAGAGAAAGGCCCGCTTGCGGATGCGCCGATAGAGCCAGGCCGCCAGCCACAAGGCTGCTCCGGCGGCCGCCGCGATCGCGCGGTCGGGAAGCGGCGGCCCGATCCCCGCCAGCGCGACGAGAAGCCCGAAAGGGACCAGCGGCAGGGTGAGCCGGTGCGGAAGCCATCGCTTGTCGAAATCGAGGCCTGCGACGAGCAGCAGCCACCAGCCGAGCAATGCGCCGGCGACGCCCGTCCAACCCGGCTGCGCGACCAGAGCCAGCATGCCGAGCGCCGCGGCGGCGGTCTCGAAGACGATGTGGCGCGGCTCGATCGGCGCGCGGCAGCTGCGGCAGCGGGCGCCGAGCGCGAAGAAGGAGACGATCGGGACGATCTCGGCCGCGCGGAGCGGGCGTCCGCACGTGTCGCAGCGCGACCGGCCGGTGAGGGCGCGGCGGCGGTCCGGCCAGCGGATGAGCAGGCTAGCGGCGACGCTTCCCGCGATCGCGCCGAGCAGCAGGCCCAGCAGCGCGCGGATCAGCGCCGATTCGGCGAGCAGGCTCTCGATTCCACTCACTCCGCCGCCGCGAGGATCCGCTGCGCCTGGACGAGGTGCGGACGGTCGATCATCCGCCCGTCGAGCGACAGGGCGCCCGCCCCCGGATTGGCTTCGAACGCGGCGACAACTGCCCGCGCATGCGCGATCTCCGCCTCCGAGGGCGTGAAGGCGCCGTTGATCGCCGGAACCTGGGCGGGGTGGATCGCCATCATGCCGGTGAATCCGTCGCGCCGGGCGCGGGCGGCATAGGCCGCCAGGCCTTCGAGATCGCGGAAGGCGGGATAGACCGTCTCGATCGGCGCCACGCCGGCCGCGGCGGCGCCGAACAGGCAGAGCGAGCGGGCGAGCTCGTAGGGAGCGGTGAAGCGGCCCTCCTCGTCGCGGCTGGCCGACGCGCCGATCGCGGCGGGCAGGTCCTCGGCGCCCCAGGTGAGGCCGGCGAGGCGCTTGGCGCCGCCATAGGTGCCGAGCTGGAAGATCGCCGCGGGCGTCTCGGTCGCGATGGCGAGGATCTGCGCGGTGGCGTTGCCGCGCTCGGTCAGCCGCCGCGCCAGCTCCGCGACCGAGGCGCCGCCCTCGGCCTTGGGCAGGACGATGCCGTTGGGGCGCGCGGAGAGCACCGCGTCGAGGTCCCGATCGGCCTCGGCGCCGTCGAGCGGATTGATCCGCACCCAGAGATTCGCCTGCGGATATGCGTCGAGGAAGCCGTGCACCGCGCGCCGCGCCTCCGGCTTCGCCGCCGGCGCGACCGCGTCCTCGAGGTCGAGGATCAGGGCGTCCGCGCCGGCGCCGAGCGCTTTCTCCATCCGGTCCGGCCGGTCTCCCGGTACGAAAAGCAGCGAGCGCAGCTTCATCGCGTGGCTCGAGGGAAAAGCCCTCCCCCTTGATGGGGGAGGGTTTGGGTGGGGGTGGAGTCAATGCAGCGCGGTGACTTTCCGGAGAGTCCACCCCCACCCCATCCCTCCCCCATCAAGGGGGAGGGGGCGCTCCGAGCCCATTTCATGCGCCCCGCCTCTGCATCAAGGCCGTCCGCTCGCAGACGCAGACGAGCTCGCCCTCCTGGTTGAACATGCGATGCTCGAAGGTGACGATGCCGGCGTCGGGGCGCGAATTCGAATCCTTGAGCGCGATCACCTCGGTCTCCGCGCGCAGCGTGTCGCCGATGAAGACGGGCCTGGGCATGCGCACCTTGTCGTAGCCGAGATTGGCGACCAGCGTGCCGAGCGTGGTGTCGCCGACCGACAGGCCGACCATGAGCGCGAAGGTGAAGGTGCCGTTGACGACGATCCGGCCGAACTCGGTCTCCGCGGCATATTCGGCGTCGAGGTGGAGCGGCTGCGGATTGTGGGTGAGCGCCGAGATCATCAGATTGTCGGTCTCGGTCACCGTCCGGTGCGGCTGGTGCCGGATCCGGTCGCCCAGCGTCCACTGCTCGTAAAAGCGCCCGGGCATGTCAGGAAGGCTCCGACGGATGCGCAACTCCGTTCGGTCCGAGCGAAGTCGAGGACCGCTGCCGAGCGCAGCCGAGGCCGGGCTTCTCGCTTCGCTCGAAGACGGTTCTCGACTTCGCTCGAACCGAACGGTCGTGGCTCATCCCCCCTCCCCTTTCTCCACCCGAACCAGCATCGTCCCTTCGGTCACCTGCGCCCCCGCCACCGCGTCGAGCGCCGCGACGACGCCGTCGAACGGGGCGACCAGGCTATGCTCCATCTTCATCGCCTCCAGCGTCAACAATTTCTGTCCCCTGGCGACGGTGTCGCCCAGGCGCACGTCGACCGACAGCACCCGCCCCGGCATCGGCGAGACGAGCGTGCCCTCCCCCTCGCCGCCGCCCGCGCCGCCGCCGCCGATTCCGGGCAGGGTGAAGGCGAAAGCCTGGCCGCGCGAGAAGACCAGGACATTCTCGCCCGAGGCGGTCGCCATGCCTTCGAGCGCGGCGCCTCGCTCGGGCTCGACCACCCGCACCTCGCCTCTATGGCTGAGCGCGGCCGCAGCGTGCGCCTCGCCGTTGAGCCGGAAGCCCTGCAGCGCCGCCCAGGGATCCTGCTCGTCGCCATTGCCGAAATCGGAGGCGAGCAAGGCCGTGGCGGCGAGGTTCCAGACGCCCTCGGACGGCTCCGGATCGGGAACCAGGGTGTCGAGCCGCGACGGGATGAAGGCGGTGTCGACCTCGCCCGCACGGAAGTCCGGATCGGCGGCCGCGCGCGCGAGGAAGCCGGCATTGGTCCGGACCGGCCAGACCTCGACCTCCTCCAGCGCTTCGGCGAGCCGCTCCGCCGCTTCCTCGCGGGTGCCGGCGCGGGCGATGATCTTGGCGATCATCGGATCGTAATGCGGGCCGATCCGGTCGCCTTCCTCCACCCCGCTGTCGATGCGGACGCCGCGGGGCATGACGAAATGGTCGAGACGGCCGATCGAGGGGAGGAATTCGTGCGCCGGGTCCTCCGCGTAGAGCCGCGCCTCCATCGCCCAGCCGTCGAGAGCGAGCTGATCCTGGCGCAGCGGCAGCGTCTCGCCGGACGCCACCCGCAATTGCCATTCGACGAGGTCCTGCCCGGTCACCTCCTCGGTCACCGGATGCTCGACCTGGAGGCGCGTGTTCATCTCCATGAACCAGATGCGGTCCGGCCGCAGGCCCTGCGAAGCGTCGGCGATGAACTCGATCGTCCCTGCGCCGACATAATCGACCGCCTGCGCCGCCTTGACCGCCGCCTCGCACACGGCCGCGCGGGTCGCCTCGTCCATGCCCGGCGCCGGGGCCTCCTCGATCACCTTCTGGTGGCGCCGCTGCAGCGAGCAGTCGCGCTCGAACAGGTGGACGACATTGCCGTGCCTATCGCCGAACACCTGCACCTCGATGTGGCGCGGCCGCTCGATATATTTCTCGATCAGCACCCGGTCGTCGCCGAACGACGCCGCCGCCTCCCGCTTGCAGGAGGCCAGCATCTCCTGGAACTCGCCGGACGCGTTCACCCGCCGCATCCCCTTGCCGCCGCCGCCCGCCACCGCCTTGATCAGCACCGGATAGCCGATCGCGTCCGCCTCGGCCTGAAGCCGCTCCGCGGCCTGGTCCTCGCCGAGATAGCCCGGCGTCACCGGCACCCCCGCCGCGATCATCAGCGCCTTCGCCGCATCCTTCAGCCCCATCGCCCGGATCGCCGAGGCCGGCGGCCCGACCCAGACCAAACCCGCCGCCTCGACCGCCTCGGCGAACTCCGCGTTTTCCGAGAGGAAGCCGTATCCCGGATGGATCGCCTCCGCCCCGCTCTCCTTCGCGGCGGCAATGATCCTCTCCCCGACAAGATAGCTCTCCCGAGCGGGCGAGGCGCCGATATGGACGGCCTCATCCGCCTCCCGCACATGCAGTGCATTCCGGTCCGCGTCGGAAAAGACCGCGACCGTCCGAATCCCGAGCCTGCGCGCCGTCCGAATGATCCGGCATGCGATCTCTCCACGATTGGCGATGAGGAGCGAGGCGATCATGCGAATTCCTCCCCGGAACGGGGAGGGGGACCGTCCGAAGGACGGTGGAGGGGGCCCCGCGCACGACATAGCTCGGCGATCCCCGCGACGACGCCCTCCAGATTGCGGAAAACCTCCCGCGCAGGAACGCGCATCGTTACGAACCCTAGCCCAGCCACGAAGCGGTCGCGCGCTTCGTCCCTCTGCGGAGCCGTACCGCGGTTATGGGCTTCGCCATCCACTTCAATCGCGAGCCGCGCTTCAAGACACGCAAAGTCCAGCGAATATGGACCCTGAGGACATTGCTTGCGAAAGCGGTAGCCTCCGGGCCGCTGTTTCAAGGCCCACCATAACAGCCGCTCCGGCGGGCTCATCTCCCGGCGCAGCTTGCGCGCGCGTTTCACTGTCTTGATCGGAGCCTGGAGGATGCGTGGGCCCCCTCCACCAGGCTTCGCCTGGTCCCCCTCCCCGTTCCGGGGAGGAATTGGTGTGGGACCTTCCACCATCACATCCTGAAAATCCCGAAGCGCGCCCGCTCCGGGATCGGGGCGTTGAGGCAGGCGCTGAACGCCAGCCCCAGCACGTCCCTCGTCTGGACCGGGTCGATGATGCCGTCGTCCCATAGCCGCGCGGTAGCGTGATACGGGTTGCCTTCGTCCTCGTAGCGCTGGCGGATCGGGGCCTTGAAGGCTTCGGCCTCTTCCGCTGTCCAGCGATCGGCGTCCTTGTGCACGGTGGCCAGCACTGACGCCGCCTGCTCGCCGCCCATCACGCTGATCCGCGAGTTGGGCCAGGTGAACAGGAAGCGGGGGCCGTAGGCGCGGCCGGCCATGCCGTAATTGCCGGCGCCGAAGCTGCCCCCGATCAGGACGGTCACCTTGGGCACCTGCGCCGTCGCCACCGCCGTGACCAGCTTGGCGCCGTCCTTGGCGATTCCGCCCGCCTCGTACTTGCCGCCGACCATGAAGCCCGAAATGTTCTGCAGGAACAGCAGGGGCGTGCGCCGCTGGCAGGCCAGCTCGATGAAATGCGCGCCCTTCAGCGCGCTTTCCGAGAAAAGGATGCCGTTGTTCGCCAGGATCGCGACCGGCATTCCCCAGATCCGCGCAAAGCCGCACACCAAAGTCGAGCCGTAGAGCGGCTTGAACTCGTGCAGCTCCGAGCCGTCGACGATCCGTCCGATCACCTCGTGCACGTCGTAGGGCGTGCGCACGTCGTCGGGGACGATGCCGTAAAGCTCCTCGGGGTCGAGCTTCGGCGGCTCGGGCTGGGCAATGTCGAGGTCGACCGATTTGACCGTGTTCAGCCGCGACACGATCTGCCGCACGATCGCCAGCGCATGCTCGTCATTCTCGGCGAGATGATCGACCACGCCGGACTTGCGGGCATGAAGGTCGCCGCCGCCGAGATCCTCCGCGCTGATCACCTCGCCCGTCGCCGCCTTCACCAGAGGCGGGCCGCCGAGGAAGATGGTGCCCTGGTTGCGCACGATGACGGACTCGTCGCTCATCGCCGGCACGTAAGCTCCGCCTGCAGTGCAGCTCCCCATCACGCAGGCGATCTGGGCGATGCCTTCGGCCGACATCTGCGCCTGATTGTAGAAGATGCGGCCGAAATGGTCGCGGTCCGGGAAGACCTCGGCCTGATGCGGCAGGTTGGCGCCGCCGCTGTCGACCAGATAGACGCAGGGAAGCCGGTTCTGCCAAGCGATCTCCTGGGCGCGGAGATGCTTCTTGACCGTGATCGGGAAGTAGGCGCCGCCCTTCACGGTCGGATCGTTGGCGACGATCATGCACTCGCGGCCCGAGACGCGGCCGATCCCGACGATCATCCCCGCGCCGGGCGCCTCGCCATGGTACATTCCGTTCGCGGCGAGCTGGCCGATCTCGAGGAAGGCGGCGCCCGGATCGAGCAAGCGGGTCACCCGGTCGCGGGGCAGCAGCTTGCCGCGCGAGACGTGGCGGTCGCGATGCTTGTCCGGCCCGCCGCGCGCGGCACTGGCCACACGTTCGCGCAGTTGGTCGGCGAGCGCCCGATTGTGCGCGGCGAAGCGCCGGAAGGTCTCCGAACCCTCGTCCACCTTGCTGACGATCACCGAGCCGCTCACTGATCCCTCCGTTTCGCGGAACGGTTAGCGGCGTGCGCCGGGCTTGGATAGTAACCGCGTTGCCCGAGGCGAAGCCGCGCGCCATATGAGCCCCCTGTTTGCGAAGGAAAGTCCGCGATGAACAAATGTGCCCTGCTCCCCTTGCTCCTTGCCACCGCAACGTTTGCCGGCCCGATGGGATGTGCCGGCGTGGTGCCGCGGCCCGCCGCGTCGGCCGAAGCGGGGCAGCTTTCCTCCGGGATCGATCTGGCGGGCATGGACCGGACCGTCGATCCGGGCGACGATTTCTACGCTTACGCCAACGGCAACTGGATGCGGACGACCGAAATCCCGGCCGACCGCGCCGCCACCGGCGCCTTCCTCCAGGCGGCCCTCCTCGCCGAACGCCGCAACGCCGAGCTGATCGAGGCGATCGCCGCCTCCAATCCCGCGCCGGGCAGCGACGAGGCGAGGATCGCGAACTATTACCGCGCCTTCATGGACCGCCCCGGCATCGATGCCGCCGGTCTGGCCCCGATCCGGGCCGACCTCGACCGGATCGCGGCGATCGGCGACCGCCGCGCTTTGTCGCGGGCGCTGGGCGCGAGCCTGCGCGCCGACGTCGACCCGCTCAACGCCACCGACTACCGCACCGAGAATCTGTTCGGCATCTTCGTTACCCAGGGTCTGGCCACTCCGGGCGTCGTCCTCCCCTACATGCTGCAGGGGGGTCTCGGCCTGCCGGAGCGCGAATATTATCTCTCCGATTCGCCGCGCATGGCGCAGCTCCGCACCGCCTATCGCGCCTATATCGAGACCCAGCTGCGCAATGCCGGCCTCAGCGACCCCGCCGCTCGCGCCGACCGGATCTTCGCGCTCGAGACGAAGATCGCCCAGGGCCATGCGACCCGCGCCGAGAGCGAGGACTTCACCCGCACCGCCAGCGTCTGGCGTCGCGACGAGTTTGCGAGCCGCGCGCCCGGCATCGAATGGGGGGCCTTCTTCGATGCCGCGCGCCTCGGCAGCCAGGACCGGTTCGGCGCCTATCATGCCGGTGCGATCCGCAACCTCTCGGCGCTGGTCGCCTCCGAGCCGCTCGAGGCCTGGAAGGACTGGATGGCCTTCCACCAGATCAACCAGAACGCCGCCGTCCTGCCGAGCGCGATCGACGACGCTTATTTCGCTTTCTACGGCACCACCCTCTCCGGAACGCCGCAGCAGCGGCCGCGCGAGAAGCGCGCGCTCGCGGCGGTCAACGCCCAGCTCGGCGACGCCGTCGGCCGGCTCTACGTCCGGCGTTACTTTCCCGCCTCGGCCAAGGCGCAGGTCAGCGACATGGTGAGCAACATCACCGCCGCCTTCCGCCGCCGGGTCGAGGCGCTCGACTGGATGGCGCCGGCCACCCGCGCCGAGGCGTTGCGCAAGATCGAGACCCTGCGCGTCGGCGTCGGCTATCCGGAGAATTGGCGCGATTATTCGCGCTTCGAGATCAGCGCCGACAATGCCTATGCCAACAAGCTGCGCGGGGAGGAGGCCGAATATCTCCACCAGATCGCCAAGATCGGCCGGCCGTTCGACCGCGACGAATGGTGGATGACTCCGCAGACGGTGAACGCGATCAACCTTCCGGTTCAGAACGCGCTCAACTTCCCCGCCGCGATCCTCGAGCCGCCCTTCTTCGATCCCAACGCTGATCCGGCGCGCAATTACGGCGCGATCGGCGCCGTCATCGGCCACGAGATCAGCCACAGCTTCGACAATAACGGCGCCGCCTTCGATTCTACGGGCGCGCTCAGGAACTGGTGGACTCCCGAGGACCTTGCCCGCTTCGAGCGCGAGGGCCGCGCCCTGGCGGCCCAGTACGACACCTATGCGCCGTTCCCGGACGCCCGCCTCAACGGCACGCTGACGCTCGGCGAGAACATCGCCGACGTCGCCGGCCTCGCCGCGGCCTACGACGCCTATCGCGCGTCGCTGAACGGCCGGGAGGCGCCGGTGATCGACGGCCTTACCGGCGACCAGCGCTTCTTCATCGCTTACGCCCAGACTTGGCGGTCGAAGGCGCGGGAGGCGGCGCTGCGCCAGCAGATCGCGACCGACGGCCACGCCCCGGGCCAGTATCGCGCGCTGACGGTGCGCAACCTCGACGCCTGGTACCGCGCCTTCAACGTGCAGCCCGGCGATGCGCTGTATCTGCCGCCCGAGAGGCGCGTCAGGATCTGGTGACAAAAGCCCCTCCCCTTGAGGGGGAGGGGTTTGGGGCGGGGTGGAGTCTGCGGAAAAGACGCCGCCCAGATGACGAGTCCACCCCCACCCAACCCTCCCCCATCGAGGGGGAGGGCTTATCGCTCACGCCGCCCCGATCAGCTCGCGCCCGATCAGCATGCGGCGGATCTCGTTGGTCCCCGCGCCGATGTCGAGCAGCTTCGCGTCGCGCATGTAGCGCTCGACCGGCCAGTCCTTGGTGTAACCCGCGCCGCCCAGCGCCTGGATCGCCTCCAACGATGTCTTCACCGCATTCTCGCTGGCGAGCAGGATCGCCCCGGCCGCGTCGAACCGCGTCGTCCTCCCCGCGTCGCAGGCCCGCGCGACCGCATAGACGTAGGCCCGCGCCGAATTGAGCGCGACGTACATGTCGGCGACCTTGGCCTGGATGAGCTGGAAGCCCCCGATCGGCTGTCCGAACTGCTTCCTCTCGCGGACATAAGGCAGGACCACGTCGAGGCAGGCCTGCATGATGCCGAGCTGGATTCCCGCGAGCACGGTGCGCTCGTAATCGAGCCCCGACATCAGCACGCCGACGCCGCCATTGACCGGCCCCATCACATTCTCGTCGGGCACCTCGCAATCGTTGAAGACGAGCTCGCCGGTCGGGCTGCCGCGCATGCCCATCTTGTCGAGCTTCTGGCCGAGCGAGAAGCCGGGCATGTCCTTCTCTATGAGGAAGGTGGTGATGCCGCGGCTGCCGTCCCCGGTCTTGGCGTAGACGACGAGCGTGTCGGCGTGATGGGCGTTGGTGATCCAGAATTTGGTGCCGTTGAGGACGTAGCCGCCCTGCACCTTCTCCGCGCGCAGCTTCATCGAGACGACGTCCGACCCGGCTCCGGCTTCCGACATGGCGAGCGATCCGACATGCTCGCCCGAGATCAGCCTGGGGAGGTACTTCGCCTTCTGCTCCGGGCTCGCCCAGCGCCTGATCTGGTTGACGCAGAGGTTCGAATGGGCGCCGTAGCTGAGGCCGACCGAGGCCGAGGCGCGCGCCACCTCCTCCTGCGCCACGACATGCTCGAGATAGCCGAGCCCGAGCCCGCCATATTCCTCCTCGACCGTGATCCCGTGCAGCCCGAGCGCGCCCATTTCCGGCCACAGCTCGGCCGGGAACCAGTCCTCGGCGTCGATCCGCGCGGCGAGCGGCGCGATCTTCTCGGAGGCGAAGCGCCGCGTGGTGTCGCGGATCGCGTCCGCCATCTCGCCGAGCGCGAAGTCGAGCCCGAAATCGGACATGTCTCTCTCCTGTCGGCCGCGGGCACTAGCAGAGGGCGCAGGATTTGAACAAGGCGGGGTCCTTCGATACGGGCCTTCGCCAGGCTCAGTCCCTACTCAGGATGAGCGGAAAGACTATATGGCAAAAGTCCGCTCATCCTGAGGAGCCGCTGAGCGAAGTCGAAGCGGCGTCTCGAAGGACCGTTCGAAGGACGCACAGGAGCTTCGCACCACATGACCACCCCCGCCGATCCGATCGTCATCCTCTCTTACGCCCGCACCCCGATGGGCGGCTTCCAGGGCGCGCTCGCCGGCGTCCCGGCGACCGAGCTCGGCTCCGCCGCCGTCGCCGCCGCGGTCGAGCGCGCCGGGATCGCCGGAGAGGCGGTGGACAAGATCTTCATGGGCTGCGTCCTGCCGGCCGGCCTCGGCCAGGCGCCCGCCCGCCAGGCGGCGCTGGGCGCCGGCCTCCCCCGCTCGGTCGAGGCGACCACGGTCAACAAGGTCTGCGGCTCGGGCATGCAGGCGGCGATGTTCGCCCATGACATGATCGCGAGCGGCTCGGCCGACCTGATCGTCGCCGGCGGCATGGAATCGATGTCCAATTCCCCTTATCTGATGAAGAAGCACCGCGCAGGCGCGCGCATCGGCCACGACACGGTTTACGACCATATGATGCTCGACGGCCTCGAGGACGCCTACGATTCCGGGCGCGCGATGGGCACCTTCGCCGAGGATTCGGCGCGCGAATATCAGTTCACCCGCGGCGCGCAGGACGAATATGCGATCGAGTCGCTGCGGCGCGCGACCGAGGCGATCGAGAGCGGCGCGTTCGACCGCGAGACGACGCCGGTCACCGTCAGGAGCCGCAAGGGCGAGGAGATCGTGACCTGCGACGAGCAGCCCGGCAAGGCCAATCCGGAGCGCATCCCCAGCCTCAAGCCCGCCTTCGCCAAGGACGGCACCATCACCGCCGCCAACGCCTCGTCCATCTCCGACGGCGCGGCGGCCCTGGTGATCACCCGGCAGAGCGTCGCCGACCGCCTCGGCGCGAGGCCGGTCGCCCGCATCGTCGCCCACGCGGCCCACGCTTTGGCCCCGAACCTGTTCACTACCGCCCCCGTCCCCGCCGTCCGCAAGGCGCTCGAGAAAGCCGGCTGGAACGTCGGCGACGTCGACCTCTGGGAGGTCAACGAAGCCTTTGCCTGCGTCGCGATGATCGCCATGCGCGACCTCGGCATCCCGCGGGAGCAGCTCAACGTCCATGGCGGCGCCACCGCGCTCGGCCACCCGATCGGCGCCTCGGGGGCCCGCATCCTCGCAACCCTCCTGTCGGCGCTGGAGACCCACGGCCAGAAGCGCGGCCTCGCCACCCTCTGCATCGGCGGCGGCGAGGCGACCGCCATGGCGGTGGAGCTGCTGGACTGAGCTCGGCCGATGGGCTCGTCTCCACCCAGTGAGCCCGACGAGCCCGATCTGCGCCTTGGCGGGTTCTCGCTCTGGATCCGTCATCGGCAATTCCCCGACGCCGCCGATTATTGGGACGGGAACTGGCTCGAAGCCCGCGCCGTCATGGAGGCGCCGGGAGCCCGGGTCGAAATCCACGGCCCCTTCATCCACGCATCGGAGATCACGGCCTTCGCACAGGAGCTCTCCCGACTCGATGAAACGCTGCAGGGCGAAGCCCGGCTCGGGCGGATCGAGCCCCACCTCGAGGTCGTCATGCGCATCGACGGGCTCGGCCACCTCGCGGTGATCGTGGACATCACGCCGGACCCGTTCAGCCAGGCGCATCGCTTCGAATTCGCGCTCGACCAGACTTATCTCGCCCCGCTGCGGGCTGCGTGCGGGACGATCCTCGATTGCTTTCCCGTGAGAGGCGCCGAACATCTCTGAGGGAAGGGGACAGTTTGGTAACTGTCCCCTAACTGTCCCAGCAGCCGCGGAAAACTTCGCCCACGACCGCGCGAATATGTTAAGGCGGCGCATTGCAGGGTCGTAGCGCCGCGGGCGCCGCCACCGGGGATCTCCATCGCAGGGCGGCAGCGGCGCGTTCGCTGCGGGGGAGTCCTTCAATGGAATTATTGACTCAGCTCATCGCCCCGGTCGTCAGCCTGTGGGTGATCCACAATGCGATCTTCTCGTCGGCGAGGGTCGTGAACGAAATGCGCGAGACCGTGATTTCGGGAAGATACGACCGGGAGCCGATCGCCCCGGACCATAGCGACTGCATCCTCAGCGACTGGGAATTGTGCATCCTGGCGACGATCGGAGTCTGCCTCATATTCGTCATCATCCTGTGCGCGATCAGCTACGAGCTGTCGGAGCGGCTGCCGGTCTGGTGGATAGGCTATGCGATCGCCGTCTATCCGCTGCTTTGCGCCGGCGGTTTCGCGAAATGCGCCTGGGGCGACAGGCGGCTCATGAAGGCAGCCATCGCCAGGGAGCGGGCCCGGCTCGCCGCGGGATAGATGGGGACAGCATACATTTAGCGCCGAATGCGAGGGCGCTGCGCCGGCCGCAATCCGCCAAATGTATACTGTCCCCTCGCGGCTCAGCAGCCGCAATGCGGGCTGCGCCAGCTTCGCAGGCACCGTTCCCGCGCATGGCGCGGCTTCTGGGCGCAGAACAGGTCGGCGACCCGCCGCTCGACGAAGCTCTCCTGGGCGAGGATGAGGAGCGCCGCGGTCATTCCGCCGCTTCCCGCACGGCGGCGGCATAGCTCACCACCTCGAACTCGATTCCGTCGGGATCGAAGAAGTAGAAGCGCCGGCCGGGCTCGTAATCGCCATGGCCGAAGGGGGACAGTCCCGCCTCCGCCACCCTGCGCTCCATCGCGTCGAGATCGTCGACCTCGATCGCGACATGATTGAGCGGCGCGCCCTTGCTCCAGCCGAGCGGTCCGCCGTCCCCGCCCGCCGCCGAATAGAGCGCAAGATACTGGCTGCCGGTGCCGACATGGACGGTGCGGCCGCCGTTCATCGCCGGCCCGGCCCAGCGCACCCGCCAGCCGAACAGCATCTCGATCAAAGCGGCGCTGCGGTCGGCGTTCCCGACGGTGATGTTCACATGTTCGAGGCGAGCGTTCACGTCTCCGTTCCTTCCCTTTTTCCGTCTGTTGCCGAGTCGTGCAACCTCAAGCTAAGTTGAGGTCAAGAGAAAAATGGAGGAAGCGGAAATGGGTCCGTTGCTGACGATCGGCGAGCTCGCGCGGCGCACCGGCCTGTCGGTGTCGGCGATCCGCTTCTACGAAGCGAAGGGGCTGCTCTCGCCGATCCGCACCGCCGGCAACCAGCGCCGCTTCCTGCGCGCCGACATACGCCGCCTCTCTTTCGCGCTCGTCGCCCAGCGGCTCGGTCTCAGCCTCGGCGAGATCGAAGCCGAGCTCGCCCGCCTTCCGCTCGGCCGCGCGCCGACCAGAGAGGATTGGCAAGGCGTCAGCGTACGCATCCGCGAGCGGCTCGATGCGCGCATCGCCCTTCTGCAGCGCACCCGCGACCGCCTCGACGGCTGCATCGGCTGCGGCTGCCTCTCGCTCGAACGCTGCGCGCTCTACAATCCCGGCGACGAGGCCGCCGCCGCCGGGCCGGGACCGCGCTTCCTGCTCGGCGATCGGCCGGTAAGGGAGGTCGCCGGCTGATCCCGCGCCGTCAGGCGGCCCAGGCTTCGTCGCCCGCAGCCACCGGCGCTTCGCGCGCCAGCCGCGTCAGCCGCTCCCCGAGGAAGTCCATCACGGCGCGGACCCGCGGGGTGTGGCGGAGGCGCTCGTGGGTGAGCAGCCAGAGCTCGGAATCGTCGCCGTGGCTCGGCTCGAGGCAGCGGACCAGGTCCGGGTCGCGGTCGGCGATGAAGCTCGGCAGCACGGCGAGGCCTGCCCCCGCGCGGACCGCCGCGAGCAGTCCGCTCGCCGAGCTGTGGTGGATCGCAACCGCTGCCTCGAGGCCGTGGCGCCGGAGCCACTTGCGGTAGGCGGGCCAGATCCTGTCGCCGCCGCCGCCGACGATGGCGTGGGTCCTGAGGTCCGCCGCCGTCCGAGGCCGGGCGTGCGCGGCGGCGTAGGAGCGGCTGCAATAGACCGTCCACGGATCGGGGCCGATGCGCCGGCCGACCAGGCTCGAATCGCTCGGGACGTGGCCGCCGCGCAGCGCCACGTCCGCCTCGCCGGCCGCGAGGTCGCGATGGTCGTCGGACGTGTCGAGGAGGATGCGAAGGCCCGGATGGGCTTCGTTGAGGTCGCGCAGGATCGGCGGCATCACGGTGATCGCATAATGCTCGACCATGGTCAGGCATACCGTGCCGGTGGCGTCGCGCGACTGGGCGCCGGCCGCGTCGGCGAAGGCGCCGGCCGCGGCTTCGACCGCCTCCGCCCGCGCAACCAGGCTCTCGCCCGCCGGGGTCGGCGCATAGCCCGCCCGGCGCCGCTCGAACAGGATCAGCCCGAGCCCTTCCTCCAGCGCCGCCAGGCGGCGCGCGACCGTCGTCTGGCTGACGCCGAGCGCGCGCCCCGCGCCGAGGGTGCTGCCGCTGCGCGCAACGGCGAGGAAATATTTGAGGTCGTCCCAATCGAGCGAAGCCGGCGGCATGCCTCGTCCCCTGCGCTCCCGAACCGTCGGCGGTCATTCTGCACTTTTGCAGAACCGGCGCGCAATATCGCTGATTGCGTTGCGATATGCAACTGATTATCCCGGATCCCAAGCCAGCGCTGGCTGCACCCGAACCTTGATCGGAGACAGCCCATGAAGACCCTCTTTGTCACCGCCCTCGTCGCGGCCGGCCTCGCCGCATTGCCCAGCCCGACTTGGGCCCAGGACCAGCCGCGGATCGCCGTCGGCGTCGCCGATCTCGATCTCTCGACGCCGCAAGGCCGCGCGGCGCTCGACCTGCGGCTGCTTCACGCGGCACGGACCGCCTGCGGCACGCCTTCGCCGGCCGACCCGCGCGGCCGGGCGAACCTCGACCAATGCGTGGCGGAGGCCCGGATCGCCGCCGCCGCCCAGCGCGACGCCGCGGTCGCCTTCGCGGCGCGGCGCGCAGCCCGGACCCTCGCCAGCCGCTGAGCGCGGCCGATGGCGGAATCGAAACGGCCGCCCGTCTCTCGAAGGAGGCGGGCGGCCGTAGCGTTCGGTCCGAAAGGATCGAGAGAGCTCAGGGGCTCTGCGGATCCTCGTCGAACGGCCAGCTGTCCGTCGCCTTGAGGATGGCGAGGATGAGCGCGATCACGGCGAGCGTCGGCAGGATGACGCCGCCGCGGATCTCGCTGCCTTCGACCTGCTCCGAGGCCGGCTCGATCGGCGCCTGGCTCTGCGCCAGGACGGGGGTGGCGGCGAGCGAAAAAGCAGCCGCCGCCGCAATGGTCTTCTTCAACATGGGTCTTTCCGCTTTCTGGTCTGGTCGAGGGTTCGACGCGCTTAGCCTATGAAAGAAGCGCGTGTTGTCAAACACTTTGTGCAGTGCAGCAAAGCCTTTTCGCGCCGATCCGCCGCGAACGAGCGACGACTGCTGCATCGCCGCAACACATGTTATGATGAGAGCCGAGACGGAGTCGCCGCCATGCGCAACCTCGTGATCCTCATCGCCGCCGCGGCCGCCTCGCCGGCCTCAGCCCAGCCGCCGCAGGCCGCGACCGTCACCGTCCGCCTCAGCAACTTCGATTTCACGCCCGCGACCATCCGCCTTCCTGCCGGCCGACCGATCGTGCTGCGCCTCGTCAACACCGCCTCGGGCGGCCACGATTTCTCGTCCCCGGCCTTCTTCGCGGCGGCGCGGATCGATCCCGCGTCGGCGGGGCGGGTCCGCCGCGGCGGGATCGAGGTCAGGGGGCGGAGCAGCGTCGAGCTGCGGCTGGTCCCCGCGGCCGGCCGCTACCGGCTGCGCTGCACCCACCTGTTCCATTCGACCTTCGGGATGACCGGCGCGATCGTCGTCGAATAGCCGGCGCTCAGGGCTGCCGGTCGGGCGGGAGGTCGCGCAAAGTCTCCGGCTCGGCCATGTCGACCACGAGATGATCGTGGAGATGGGCGTGTCGCCGCCGCCGCAGCCAGCGCAGCCCGAACAGGAAGGCGACGATCCCGATCGTCACGCAGACGGCGAGGATCAGCAGCGGCATGGAATCGGCCCAGCTGCCGTCTTCGACCACGTTCACATTGACCTGGGTGGTGCTCATGCCTGCGCCAACGGCCCGCCGCGGCCGCCGTTCCCCGCTTCAGCCGCGCCCCGCGGCGCGGTCGTCCCGCGTGGGGCAGCCGGACAGGGCCGCGACGAACGCCTTTCGCCAGGCGACGACGTCCTCGTCGCGAACGCAGGCATGCATCGCCCGCCACCGCCGGATTCTCTCCTCCTTCGGCATTTCGAGGGCGCGCTGGATGGCGTCGCTGATCTCCTCCTTGCTGTAAGGATTGACCAGCAGGGCGTCCTTCAGCTGCAGCGCGGCTCCGGCGAACCGGGAGAGGATCAGCACGCCCGGATCCTCCGGGTCCTGCGCGGCGACATATTCCTTGGCGACGAGGTTCATCCCGTCCCGCAGCGGCGTGATCAAAGCGATCGGCGACGCGCGGTAATATCCCGCCAGCTCCTCGCGCGGATAGCCCTGGTTGACGTAGCGGATCGGAACCCAGTCCACCTCGGCGAACTCGCCGTTGATCCGCCCGGAAAGCTCGTCGAGCCGCTCGCGGATGACCTCGTAGGCGTTGACGTCGCCGCGCGACGGCGGCGCGATCTGCAGCAGGAAGACCGCGCCGCGGCTCTCCTCATGCTCTTCGAGGAAGCGGCGATAGCCGAGGAAGCGCTCCTCGAGCCCCTTGGAATAGTCGAGCCGGTCCACCCCGATGATCGTCCGGCGCCCGGCCGCGCTGACCCGCATGCGGTCGAACGCCTCCTGCGCCCTGGGGCTCCCAGCCGCCTTGACGAATTCGGTATAGTCGATCCCGATCGGATAGGCGCCCGCGTGGACCGAGCGCTCGCCGACGTGGATCGTGCCGTCCTCGTCGCAATGCCCGCCCAGCTCGCGCTCGACATAATGGCGGAAGCTCTCCAGCCACTCCTCGGTCTGGAAGCCGATCACGTCGTAGGCGAGCATCGACAGCACCAGCCCCTCGTGGAAGGGCAGCGACACCATCAGCCGCGAGGGCGGGAACGGGATGTGAAGGAAGAAGCCGATCCGGTTCTTGAGCCCCCGCTCCCGCAGCTGAGCGCCAAGCGGAATGAGGTGATAATCGTGGACCCACACCAGGTCCTCCGGCTCGATCAGCGGCGCCACCGTCTCGGCAAAGCGTTCGTTGACCCGCTCATAGCCGCTCCCGAAGCTGCGATCATATTCCGCCAGGTCGATCCGATAGTGAAAGAGCGGCCAGAGCGTCCGG
>DASVSD010000013.1:0-24300 GCA_036388255.1 Allosphingosinicella sp.
GCCGATCCGGTCGGCACCCGAGGCGTCGCGGCGGCCGGCGCGCGCTGCCGCTTCCTCCGCGTTCAGCGTGAGGAGCAGCGTGAGGTGCGGCAGGAAGCCGTTGCTGCCGAAATCGTGCAGCGCGCGGATTCGCTCGAAGCCGAGCCCGCCCGCGCCGCCCTGGTAAGCGATCGAGCTGTCGAGGAAACGGTCGGCGAGCACCCACTTGCCGGCCGCCAGCGCCGGCCGGATCGTCTTCGCGACATGATCGGCCCGCGCGGCGGCGAAGAGCAAAGCCTCGGCCTCCGGCGTCCAGCGCTGCTCGTCGCCCTGGAGCAGCAAAGCGCGGATCGCCTCGGCGCCGGGGCTGCCGCCGGGCTCGCGCGTCTCGACGACCTCGATCCCGCGCTCGCGCAGCGCCGCCGCCAGACGCCGCAGCTGGGTCGACTTCCCCGCCCCCTCCCCGCCTTCGAGGCTGATGAAGCGGCCGCTCACGCCTCTCCGCCGAAGAGGCGGCTGAGGCCGGCGAGGATGCGGCCGAAGAAACCCGCCTCGCCGACCGCATTCTCGGCGACGAGCGGCATCGTCTGCTCCACGCCCCCCGCGGTGACGACGAGATCGGCGATGTGCTGGCCCCGCGCGATCGGCGCCTTGACCGGCCCCTGATAGACGATTCGGGCGCGAACGTCCCGGCCGAGCCCCGAGGCGAAGGTGACGGCGATGTCGCGCGGCGCGACAAGGCCGACGCTGGAATCCCCGCCGAGCTGGACCCGCGCCTCGCCGACCCGCTGGTTCGCCCGGAACAGCGGGCGGGTCTGCCAGGCGCTGAAGCCCCATTCCATGAAGCGCACCGATTCCTCGATGCGCTGGTTGAAGCCGGTGAGCCCGGCGACGACCATCACCAGGCGGCGTCCGTTGCGTTCCGCCGAGCCGGTGAAGCCGTAGCCGGCCTCCGCCGTATGGCCGGTCTTGAGCCCGTCGGCGCCGGCGACGCGGCCGAGCAGCGGGTTGCGGTTGCCTTGGACGATCGGCTGGTTCCCGCCCAGCGTCCGCCCCCAGGTGAAGTTGGGCTGGCCGTAAAAGGCCCGGTAGAGCTGGGGGTGGTCCTGGACCGTGGCCCGCGCCAGCGTCGCGAGGTCCCGCGCGGTCGTATAAGTGACGCCGTTATCCGGCCAGCCGACCGGATTGCCCCAATGCGAGTTCCTGAGGCCGAGCTGCTGCGATTCGCGGTTCATCAGCGCGACGAACGCGGCCTCGGTCCCCGAAATGCATTCGGCGAGCACCACCGAGGCGTCGTTGCCCGAGAGCGTGACGATGCCGTGGAGCAGGTTGCGGACGCTGACCTGCTCCCCGGGCGAAAGGAACATGGTGGAGCCCGCCGCCGGCCCGTGCCAGCGCTGCCACGTCTCCGGGCGCACCGTGCACATCCGCTCGAGCTGGAGCTCGCCCGATTTCAGGAGGTCGAAGGCGACGTGGACCGTCATGATCTTCGCCATCGACGCGGGCGGCATCCGCCGGTCCGCATCCTTGGCAAAGAGGACGGCGCCCGAGGACAGATCGACCATGTAGGCGACCGGCGCGGGAGTCTCGAACGGCGGCGCCTGGGCGACGGCCGGCGAAACCAGAACGCTAGAAAGACCGACGAAAAACAGCGCCTTGCGCATCATCTTTGACAATTCTCCGGGCCGGATCGATGAACGAATGGAACGAGGCTTCGTCCTTAACCGCTCCCCTCCCCCTCCGCCAGCCGGTTCGGGCGGGCAGCTAGTTCGCGATGCCGTCCGCAAGCAGCAGCACGCTCAGCGCGTAGAAGTTCGAGCAATTGTAATCGAGGATGGTGCGGTAGTTGTTGGTCGTCAGGTAAGCCGTCGCCCCGGGCCCGTCGGGCTCGATCAACGAGGCCATGTCGCGGTCGGACAGCCCGCCGCGAAGCGGCACGACGCCCAGCCGCCGCCATTCGCCGATCGTCATCCAGCGGCTGTGGCGCTCGAACACGCGCGGACAGCGCGGCGCGCGCAGCCGCGGTGCGACCGCGGCGCGGTTGAACCCGGCGGACACCGAGGCCGGCACGCCCCAGCGCAGGTTCGGCTTCCAGCCGGCATTGCTCAGATAGTTGGCGATCGAGGCAAGCGCGTCCATCGGGCTGTTCCAGATGTCCGAGCGGCCGTCGCCATCGCCGTCGACCGCGAGCCGCAGATAGACGCTCGGCAGGAATTGCGGGTGGCCGGTCGCGCCCGCCCAGCTGCCGCGCAGCGTCGAGCGCGGGATGCCGCGGTCCATCATCTTCAAGGTGGCCACGAACTCTTCCGAGAAGAGCTGCCGGCGCCGCCCCTCATAAGCCAGGCTGGCGAGCGAGTTCAGGAGGTCGAAATCGCCGGTGACGGCGCCGAAGCTGGTCTCCTTGCCCCAGATCGCCACCAGCACCGCCGGGTCGACGCCGTAGCGCCGACCGATATCGCGCAGGCGGGACAGGTTCGCCGCATAGCGCTCGCGGCCGCGGGCGATCAGCGCCGGAGTGACATGGCGCGCCCGATAAGGGGCGAAGGGCGGATTGGCGCTGCTCGACGGCCCTCCGCCCGGCTGTGCGCGGTCGAGCTCCACGGTGCGGGGGCTGAAGGCCAGGGTGGGAAACACCCGCTCGATGGTGGCGCGGCTGACTCCGGCCCGCTCCGCCTGGGCGCGCAGCTGCGGGAGGTAGGCGGCGAAACCCTGCTCGCTGAGGCTGCCCGATTGGGCCGCGGCCGCCGTCGCCGCGACCGGCAGCAAGGCGACCGCGCTGTCGCCGAGCTCGGTGGCCGGGGACGTCAGCGCCGCGAAACCGGCGGCCAGTGGAACGACAACGCGCATGCTCTACCTCGCTTGCCTTCGATACATGGCACAGCCTGTCGCTGCGATGAAAGGCCGCAATCGCCGCAACTTGCACAAAAATGGCGCGGCGCTGTACAGCCGCCCCGCGCGGAGAGGTGGCCGAGTGGTTTAAGGCAGCGGTCTTGAAAACCGCCGTGGGTGCAAGCCCACCGTGGGTTCGAATCCCACCCTCTCCGCCAGCCGGATCTCGCGCCGAAGCCCCATCGCCATCGGGGCGATTCCTTCATGATTTCAAAGAGAAGACGGCCAAAGGCTTGCGAAACCGCCTCGATTGGACTAGGCGCGTGGGGCGTTTGAGAGGGGCTCGTTTTTCCATGTTCAAGAGATCGATCAGGCTGCTGGCGGCGATCGGGCTGCTGTTCGCGGCCGCCACCCCGGCGGCGGCATCCTGGCTGCGCGCCGAGAGCGAGCATTTCATCGTCTACAGCGAGAGCAACGAGGCCACCCTGCGCCGCCAGGTGCTGATGCTCGAGGATTTCGACGCGCTGCTGCGGCTGCTCACCGACGTCCGCAGCAACGATCCGGTCCAGAAGCTGCCCGTCTACCTCGTCCGCAGCAACGGCGAGCTGAGGCAGGTCGCCCGCGTCGGGACCAGCGTCGGCGGCTTCTATTATCCCTCGTCGCGCGGCATCGCCGCCTTCATCAATGCGGGGCTGAACGGCCTGGTCGGCGAATATGTCGGCCCCAATGAGGTCCTCTTCCACGAATATGCGCATCATTTCATGATGCAGTTCCACAGCAACGCCTATCCGACCTGGTATGTCGAAGGCTTCGCGGAATATCTCGGCACGGCCCGCTTCGTGGACCAGCATGTCGAGATCGGGCGAGCCAGCGACATGCGCACCATGGTACTCAGCAACCGGGCCAACTGGATCCCGTTCGAGTGGATCCTGTTCCAGCGCGAACGCGTGCCCGATCAGGCGCGCTTCTATTCCCAGAGCTGGATCCTCACCCACTATCTGCTCAGCGACGACACGCGCCGTCAGCAGCTGGTCGCCTATCTGAACGCGCTCGCCCGGCGCGAACAGCCGCGCGCCGCCTTCCGCGCCAGCTTCGGAATGGACCCCGGCCAGATGCAGACCCGCATCGAGCGCTATGCGACGCAGCCGCTTCGCATCACGCGCCTCGACCGCTCCAGCGTCGCCCGCCCGCCGCAGATCGCGATCACCCGGCTGCCGGCGTCCGCCGACCAGCTGTTGCTGACGCAGGCGGCCTTATCGCTTGGCGCCGAGCCCGAGCCGAACGACGTCGCCCGCATGCGCCGCCTCGCTCGGGGCAGTGACCCGCTCTCGAAGCGCGTTCTCGCGGAGGTCGAACTCCTCGCGGGCGACGGAGCGGTCGCCGAGCGTCTCCTCACCGAGCTGCTCGCGGCCACTCCCAACGACCCCGAGCTGCTGTACCTGCGCGGAATGCGCCACGTCGTGGCAGCCCGCGCCGCGGAGGGGGATGCCCGCAGAGAGCAATATCGGCTCGCGCGCTCGTGGCTGACCCGCGCCCATCGCGCCGACGCTCGGCACTTCCCATCCCTCTACCGCTACGTGGAGACCTTTTCGGGGGAGCCCACGTTTACCAGCGACAACAACGTCAATGCGGTCCTGCTGGCGATGCAGCTGGCGCCGCAGGTCTACGAGATCCGGATGGCCGCGGGGGCAATGCTGATCCTGCGCGGGGAGCACGAGCAGGCCCAGCGCATCCTCGAGCCGCTGGCGAGCAACGCGCATAGCGGCGCATGGGCGCAACGCGCGCGCGCTTTGCTTCAGAAGGCGATCGACCGGACCAGCGAAGGCGTCACGGTGGAATTCTACCGGCCGCGCGGCCAGCGCAACGACGACTGAGCGACGTAGCGGCCAGGTCCTTCGGCCTTCTGTGGACAATTTGGGCTCGATCGCGCAGGGAGCGCGCGCAGCCACAAATGAGGAAGAAATGACCGAAGCGAGGCCCCTCCCCTTCGATTGGGCGGATCCGTTCGCGCTCGACGCGCAGCTGACCGACGAGGAGCGGCTGGTTCGCGACACGGCCGAAGGCTATGCCCAGGAGCGCCTCCAGCCGCGCGTCACCAAGGCCTTCCTCGACGAGGATTTCGACCGAGGAATCATGAGCGAGATGGGCGCGCTCGGCCTGCTCGGCGCTACCATCCCGACGCGCTACGGCGGTGCAGGCCTCAATTATGTCAGCTACGGCCTCGTCGCCCGCGCGGTGGAGCGCGTCGACAGCGGCTACCGCTCGGCGATGAGCGTCCAGTCCTCGCTGGTGATGCATCCGATCCACGCTTACGGCAGCGAGGAGCAACGCGAGAAATACCTCCCTCGCCTCGCCAGCGGGGAGCTCATCGGCTGCTTCGGCCTCACCGAGCCCGATGCGGGCTCCGACCCGGGCTCGATGCGCAGCCGCGCAGTCAAGGTCGACGGCGGCTACCGCCTCTCCGGCGCCAAGATGTGGATCACCAATTCGCCGATCGCCGATATCTTCGTCGTCTGGGCGAAGTCCGACGCGCATGGCGGCCGGATCAGGGGCTTCATCCTCGAAAAGGGGATGAAGGGCCTCAGCGCGCCCAAGATCGGCGAGAAGCTGTCCCTGCGCGCCTCGATCACGGGTGAGGTGGTGATGGACGAGGTCGAGGTGCCGGAGGAGAACCTCCTCCCGAACGCCTCTGGCCTCGCCGGACCGTTCGGCTGCCTGAACCGCGCCCGCTATGGAATCGCCTGGGGCTCGATGGGGGCCGCCGAAGCCTGTTTCCATGCGGCGCGCAGCTATACGCTGGAGCGCAAGCAGTTCGGCCGCCCGCTCGCCGCCACCCAGCTCGTCCAGATGAAGCTCGCCAACATGGCCACCGAGATCTCGCTCGGGCTGCAGGCGGCCCTGCGCGTCGGCCGTCGGCTCGACGAAGGCGAGCTGATCCCGGAGACGATCAGCCTGATCAAGCGCAACAATGTCGGAAAGGCGCTCGACATCGCGCGCACCGCCCGCGACATGCACGGCGGCAACGGCATCTCGGCCGAGTTCCAGGTGATGCGTCACGCGATGAACCTCGAGACGGTCAACACCTACGAGGGCACGCACGACGTCCACGGCCTCATTCTCGGCCGGGCGATCACGGGCATTCCCGCCTTCTGAAGCTGATCGAGCTCGCCCGGATCGCGGCGCGACGAGGGCCGGGAGGATGCGATCCCCTCTCCTAAACCGCTGGTCGGGCACGCGAAGCACGGCTAGAATGAGGCGTGAGCTTGCTCCTGACCGTAGCGGCTGCGCCCTTTGCCCCGGGCCTCGCGGCGCCGCCTCCGACGCCCGAACAGGCGGTGGAGCGCCAGCAGGCCGAGGTGCGGGCGGCGATCGACAGCTCACCCTGCCGCGCCGGTGCCACCCCTCAGGAAATCGTCGTCTGCGGCGAGCTCTATTCGGCGCTGCCGGAGCGAGCGGCCCGCTCGGGCTACGACCCCTCTCGAGAGTTCGCCGCGCCGGCGAGCGGGCCCTGGTTCCGGTTCAGACGGGGGCCCCTGTCGCTGAGCTGCTGCTCGGTGGACGGCAGCCGCGGCACCGGCGCCGGACTCAGCCTCAGGCTGCTCTTCTAACCGCGCTCAGTGCCCGGCGTGGCCGGCGTGGCCCGCGGACGAAGCGGACCGGCTCCGGTGGTGCGCGCAGCTGACGTTCGGGTTGAACTGCGCATAGAGGCCGCGCGGATTGTCGCGATAGAGCCAGACATGCTGGTCGTAATGCGGCTCGAAGCCGTGCGCCTCGTCGATCGGCGTGGCGGGGTCGTCGGCCATGCTGTCATAGGGACGGCCGTGGATGGTCGGGCGCTCGGCGTGGCCGGCGGCGTGCCACGCCTGCTGGAACACCAGATTCTCGACCGCGACGAGCTGCAGCGACCCGTCGGCTTGCGGCTCGTAGATCAGGATCGAGGGACGGTTCCAATCGGTATGGGTGCCGTTGCCGTCGACGCGCGGATTGGGGGGCGCCGTGATGCCGAGCAGGTCCGGCCGGAAGAAGTGGATGCCCATGGCGCCATATTCGGCGGGGCGGCCCATCATCTCGGCGGTGTCGCACATGTCGGTCGGATCGCGGACATAGCCTTCGGCGAGCGCCACCTCGACATTCTGGAACCGCTCGGTGGCGGCGCGGATCGTCGCGAGGTCCGGCTCCTGCTGCGCAGCGGCGGGCGCGGCGACGGCGAGGAGCAACGGCAAAGCGGTGAGCAGCAAGGTGCCTTTCATCTTCGTCTCCTGTTCTTGCGGGTGGTCAGGCGGCGTCGCGCGCGGGGGCGCGGATCGCTTCCTGCCAGGCATAGAAAGCAGCATTGGCGCGCTCCCAGGACGGACGCGCATGGACGGCGGCGAGCCAGCGACGGACGTTGGGCCAGCGCGCGAGGCTGAATCCGACCATCTCGCCGATCGTGACCAGCGAGGCGCCGAACATGTCGGCTATGGTGAAGCTCTCGCCGGCGACCCAGGTGCCGAGATCGCCGATCATGTGATCGTTCAGCACCTGGAAGCGCGCTTCGGCGCGGCCGCGATGCCAGGAGAGCAACGCCGTCCGCTGTGCCTCGTGCACCTGATAGTGGGGCAGGATCTGCGGGTAGACGATGCCGTAGCCGTGGTCGCGGTAGAAGCCGGTGTTGAACCAGTCGAGCGCCTCGTCGACCTTCGCCCGCTCGCGCAGCCCCTTCGGGTAGGCCGGCGAATCGGCGAGTTCGGCGAGGTAGCGGAGGATCGCGGCCGACTCGGTGAGGACGAAGCCGTCCTCTTCGAGCACGGGAACGGCGCGGTTGGGGTTGATCGCGGCGAACCAGTCGGCGAGGTGTTCGCCGGCGGCGAGGCGGACGGTCACCAGCTCGATGTCGAGTTCATGCTCGGCAAGGAAGATCGAAAGCGGCCTCGAGACGGTCGAGGCGGGGTCGTAATAGAGCTTGCGCACGGGTTCCTCCGGGGTCGGGGTTCCCGCGCCGTCTGGCGCCCGCCTGTTTCGCGCGGATTTCGCGCCCGGCTTTATTTCGTTTCGTTTGTAACGCGCCGTCGGAAGATGAGCGTCGGATCGCCTTTATACAGCGTCTCCTCCGCGCGAACGAAGCCGGCGCGCTCGGCGAGGCGGATCGAGGGAGCGTTGTCCGGTGCGATGATCGCGACGATCTCGGGCGCGGCGAGCGCCCCGTCCGCCCAGACGAGCGCGGCTTTCACGCCCTCCAGGGCATAGCCTCGACCGTGGACGTGCGCGACGAACAGCCAGCCCATCTCGGGCAGGCCCTCGATCGACGGCTCGATCTCGCGCTTGAAGTCCGCGAAGCCGAGCTGCCCGATATAGGCGCCGTCCTCCCTGCGCTCGACCGACCAGTAGCCGAAGCCGAGCGTCGCCCAGAGGCCCGGCCCCTGCAAGAGTCGGCGCCAGGAATCCTCGCGCGCAATCGGCGTGCCGGTCAGGTGACGCATGACTTCGCGGTCGCCGAGCATGGCGGCGTGGGCGTCGAGGTCCCTGGCTTCGGTCTGCCGGAGGATGAGCCGCGCGGTCTCGATGCGCGGCGCGGCGATGGCGGCGCTGCTTACTTGCGGCCGCCCAAAGTGAGGCCGCCGAAGCGCTTGTTGAAGCGCGCGACCTGGCCGCCCGTGTCGAGCGTGCGGCCGGTACCGCCGGTCCAGGCCGGGTGCGCGGTCGGATCGATCTCGAGCTGCAGCGTGTCGCCCTCCTTGCCCCAGGTGGAGCGAGTCTCGAACACGGTGCCGTCGGTCATCTGGACCTTGATCATATGGTAATCGGGGTGCGCGCCGGTTTTCATTGTCTTTTGCTTTCAGTGGTTTGGCTGGTTCCGACCAGCCTCGACAGGACATCGGCACGCGCTCTAGCGGCAAAGGGCCAAATTGACAAGCGGCGCTGCGGCGCAATAGGAAGGCGGTCGGCGAAGGTGCCGCCCCTCAAAAGGCGGCTTAAATGGCAAGTCCGGTGCAAGACCGGCGCTGTGCCCGCAACTGTGAGCGAGACCGTCTGGGCCTCGCGAGTCAGAAAACAGCCTCCGCTCGTCGTCCGCGCCCGGCCGGGACCAGCCTGCGGTGCGTGGTCCGGCGGCGTCCGTCGAACCTCCGTGACGACATTCGTGTGTCGTTAGAGGAGGTTACAATGCATCCTTTCATTCTCATAGCAGCATTACAATTGTCCGACCCGCTGATCGTCACCGGCTCACGCGAGCCCCTGCCCGCGGTCCAGGCCCCGGCGGCGGCCACCCGATTCGAGGACAATGCGCTCCGCGCCCTCGATCTTCCGCATGCGCCCGACCTCCTGAGGCTGCTGCCCGGCGTCTCGGTCTCGACCTCGGGGCCGCGCGGCACCCAGACCCAGGTCCGCATCCGGGGTGCCGAGGCGAACCACAGCCTGCTGTTCGTCGACGGGATCCGCCTCAACGACCCGGCCGCGGGCAACGAAGCGCGGTTCGAGCTGCTCAATACCGATCTCCTCTCCGCGATCGAGCTGATCCCCGGGCCGCAATCGGCGCTGTGGGGACCGGAGGCGCTCGGCGGCGTCATCGCGGTCGAGAGCGCGGATCCCTTCAGGCGCGAGGCCGCAGCGGCGGTCAGCGAGTTCGGAAGCCTCGACAGCTTGCGCGCCTCCGCCCAGGCGACGGCGCGGATCGGGGATTTGGGGGTCTCCGCAAGCGCAGCGTGGCTCCGCAGCGACGGGATCGACTCGTTCGGTGCGCCTGGCGGCGAGCGAGATGGCTTCGACCAGGCCACCGTCGGCCTACGCGCGGCGTGGCGACCTGCCGACGGCGCGGAGCTGGGCGTCAGCGGCCTCTGGATCGGCGGGACCAGCGAATATGACGGCTTCGATCCCGCCACCTTCCGCCGCGGCGACACGCTCGACGAGACCGGGAACCGGCTCGCCGCCGGACGGGTCTGGGGTGCGTTCGAGCGGCGGGGCTGGACCCTCTCGGGCGATGCGAGCCTGCTCGACAGCGCCAACCGCAACCGGCTCGGCGCGACGCCGCTCAACCGCACCGCCGGCCGCCGCGCCACCGCCGGCGTCCAGCTTACACGCCGTTTCGGGGGGCATCGCCTGACCGGCGCGTTCGAACGCGAAACCGAAGACTTCCGCGCCCGCGACCAGCTTCATTTCGGCTCCACCGACCAGGACCGGTCGCGCAGCCTCACCTCGTTGGTCGGCGAATGGCATGCGGCATGGTCGGAGCGTTTCACCACCAACCTGGCCCTTCGACACGACCGCTTCAGCGCGTTCGGGAACGCGACCACGTTCCGCGCGGCGGCGATCCTGCGCCCTTCGCGTCCCTGGACCCTCCTCGCCTCCTACGGCGAAGGCATCGCCCAGCCCACCTTCTACGACCTTTACGGCTTCTTCCCCGCAACCTTCGTCGGGAACCCGGCATTGACGCCGGAACGCGCGCAGGGCTGGGAGGCCGCGATCCAATGGCGGCGGGGGCCTGCCGAGCTGCGCGCCACTGCCTTCGCCAGCCGCCTGCGCGACGAGATCGTCGACGTTTTCGATCCCGTGACCTTCATTTCGAGCACCCGTAACGTCGAGGGGACGAGCCGCCGCCGCGGGCTGGAGCTGAACGGCGTGTACCGCTTCTCTGCGAGCACACTCTTCCTCGCGAGCTACACCTGGCTCGATGCCGATGAGCAACGCGAACCGGCCGACGCCGTCATTCGGGAAATCCGCCGGCCGCGGCACAGCGCCAGCGCGATGCTGTTCGGGGAGACCGGCCGGCTGGGCTGGAGCGGGAGCCTCGCTTATGTCGGGTCGCGGGATGATTTCGATTTCGACGACGGTCCGGCGGCTCGGGTGCGGCTGCGGGACTATGTCCTCGCCTCCGCGCGGCTCGGCTGGCGCCTCGGCGACGCAGTCGAGGCGTTCGTGCGAGCCGAAAACGCATTCGACGCCGACTATCAGGACGTGGTCGGTTACAACACTCCGGGACGGACGATCCATGTGGGCCTTCACCTTCGCTTTGGCGATTAGCGCCGCCGCCCCCGCGGTGGCAGACGTAAGCCCGCCGCCGCCGCGGCGGGTGGCGTCGCTCAACCTGTGCACGGACGAGCTGCTGCTGCTCATCGCCGACCCGCGCCAGATCGTCTCGGTGACCCACCTCGCGCAGCAGGACAGCGAGACTGCGCTCGCGGCGCAGGCGCGGCGGTTCGCGCGCAACGACGGCAGCCTGCTCTCGGTTGTCCGGTTCCGCCCGGACCTGGTTCTGACCATGGGCGGCGGTGCCCGCGACCGGCTTCGCATCGCGGCCCGGCTGGGCATCCGCACGCTCGATTTGCCGTTCGCCCGGACACTCGACGACGTCGTGGGCGGCATCCGCAGCGTCGCGGCGGCGCTGGGGCGTCAGGCAGCCGGCGAGGCTCTGGTCGCGCGGATCGCCGCCTTGCGGCGAAGCGAGCCGCCACGCGCCGTCGATACGATCTGGCTCGGCGGCGGCGGCCGGACTGTCGCCGCGGGAGGGTTGGAGGCGCAATGGATGCGGCTCGCCGGGTTCGCCCAGCGGCCAATGCGCGGGGACCGCGTGACGCTGGAACAGCTCGCGCTTCGTCCGCCGGCGATCCTGCTGCGCAGCGACTATCGCCAGGGCCAGTATTCGGAAGCGCAGCGCTGGCTCCGGCATCCGCTTGCCGGCGCCGCCGGCCGCGCGCGGATGCTGCCGACCGACGGGCGGCGGTGGACCTGCATGGGCCCTTTGCTGATCGACGAGGTGCTCCGGCTGAGGCGCGAGGCCGGGCGATGAGCGGCCGCGCCGCCTTCCTCCTCGCATTCCTGCTCGCGGTCGCAGCGGCGCTTTCCTTAGGCGTTCCATGGGGCGACCTCGCGGCGTTGTTCGAGGAGGATCGCGGCCTTGCCTGGGCGGTGCTCGTGGAGCTGCGCGCGCCGCGCACCTTGCTCGCCTTGATCTACGGGGCGACGCTTGCCGCATCGGGCGCGGCGGTGCAGGCCTTGTTCGCCAACCCGCTCGCCTCCCCGGACCTCACCGGCACGACCAGCGGCGCCGCCCTCGGCGCGGTCGTCACCGCCTATCTGATCGGCCTGTCCAGCCCGCTCGCATTGTCGTTCGGCGCGGTCGCGGGCGCGCTCGGCGCGCTCGCTCTGCTTCTCGCTTTGGCCGGTCCGCGCGCCGAGACGGGGACCCTGCTGCTCGCGGGCCTGGCGATCAGCGCCCTCGCCGGTGCGTTGACCACCCTGGCGCTCGCGCTCGCCCCCTCCCCCTTCGCCTTCTACGACGCCTATGACTGGCTGATGGGCTCGCTGGTCGATCGCAGCCTCGCCCAGGCCGCGTTCGCCGGCGTGCCCGCCGCGATCGCGATCCTGCTGCTCCTGCGGCTGTCGCTTCCGCTCGACGCGCTGGCGCTGGGCGAGGAGGTGGCGGAGTCGATGGGCTACCGGATCGTCCAGCTCCGCCGCCGGGTGGTGTGCCTGACGGCCCTCGGCGTCGGCGCGTGCGTCGCCATTTGCGGTGCGATCGGGTTCGTCGGCTTGGTCGCGCCGATCTTCGCTCGGCGCCTCACCGGCGGCCATCCCGGGCGGGCGCTCTGGCCGGCGGCTTTGATAGGCGCACTTTTGCTCGTTGCGGCCGACCTTGCGGTGCGCGCGGCCCCGCTCGGCCGCACCCTTCCGATCGGCGTGCTCACCGCTTTGCTCGGCGCGCCTTTCTTTCTCTGGCTGGTCGCCAACATGCGCTGGAGGATGAGCCGTTGATCCGCGCCACGGGCCTCGCTCTCGCCGACCGGCTGCAGCCCCTCTCCCTGGAGCTCGAGCCGGGAGCGCTGGTCTGCCTCGTCGGCCCGAACGGCAGCGGCAAGACCAGCCTGCTCCACGCTCTGGCGGGCATCGGCGCACCCGCGGGCCGGGTCGAGATCGCCGGAGTCGAGGTGGGACGCGCGCCGCGCGCGCAGCGTGCGGGCCTGCTCTCCTTCCTCCCCGCGAGCCGTGAGATCCACTGGCCGCTCGCCGGCCGCGACGCGATCGCCCTTTCGGGCGCGTCGGCCGCTCAGATCGAAGCGGTGATCGACCTGCTGGATTTGGCGACGCTGGCGACCCGCCGCATGGACCGGCTTTCGACCGGGGAGCGCAGCCGCATCCTGATCGCACGCGCGCTCGCCCCCGAACCGGCGCTCCTCCTGCTCGACGAGCCGACCGCCAATCTCGATCCGCTCTGGCAGCTGCGGCTGCTCGAGCTGCTGCGCGGCCGCACCGCCCTCGTCGCCATGCACGATCTCGACGCCGCGCTGGCGAACGCCGATCGGCTGATCGTCATGAGCCAGGGCGGGGTCGCTGCGGACGGCCCTCCGGAGGAGGTGATGGCAGGGCCGGCAATCGGCGCCGTGTTCGGGATCGATAGAGCCGCGGGAAAGTGGCGGCCGCGCGCCGCGGCCTTGCGACCGTAATCGTCATCCCGGCGAAGGCCGGGATCTCGGGACGAGAAGATTCCGACGCCTGTGGAAGGCACTTTGCACAACCGCAACGGATAATCCCCCTGAGATCCCGGCCTCCGCCGGGATGACGGGCCTAGCTCAGGCCGCGGGCGGATCCGCGATCATCGCGGTGAAGCTCGCTTCGGCGACGACCTTGCCTTCGACCAGGGCCCGCCCCGCGAACTTGCAGACGGTGGCGCGCTTCTGGACGAACTCGACCTCGAGCCGGAGCAGCACGCCCGGCTCGACCGGCGCGCGGAACTTGGCGCCTTCGATCGCCATGAAATAGACGAGCTTGCCGGTCCCGGCGAGGCCGAGCGACTCGACCGCGAGGACGCCCGCCGCCTGGGCGAGCGCCTCGACGATCAGGACGCCGGGCATGATCGGCCGGCCGGGAAAATGGCCCTGGAAGAAGGGCTCATTGATCGTCACCGCCTTGATGGCGGCGATGCTGCGGTCGATCGTCAGCGATTCGACCCGGTCGACGAGCAGCATGGGGTAACGGTGCGGCAGCGCCGCCATCACCCTCCTGAAGTCGAGGGGGCCGAGGACGGCGGCGCCGCCCCCGGCCTCGCCGACATCGCTCATCAGCGGCCCGGCTGCGGCTGCTGCGCCGGCTGCTGCTGACCCGGCTGCGCAGGCATCGGCGTCACGCTGACGCTCGGCAGTCCCGCGTTGAGCGCGGCCAGCACCGCGTCGGTGACGTTGAGGGCGGCGGAATGAGCGAGCGTGGCGCCGACGTCGAGCGCCAGATTGGCGCCGCGCTGGTTCATCACCTGGGTGATGATCGGGTTGAGCCGCTGGTTGATCTGCTGGACGACGTGGGCCGAGGTGGAGCGCAGATTCTGCTCCATCCGGGCCAGTTCCTGCTGCGCGGTCGTGCGGCGGCCCTCGAGCGCCTGGAGGCGCTGCTGGAGCTGCGTCTCGGCGGTGGTCCGCGCCGCGCCGGTGGTGTTGCGCGCCGCCGCGGCCGCCTGCTGGATCGACTGGAGCTCGGTCTCGATAGGCTGGCCGAGCGCCTGCGCGCGCTGCTGCAGCTGGGTCTGCATCCCCTGCAGCTGGGCCTGCGCCGCCCGGCAGGCGGTGCATTCGCGATAGACCCGCTCGGTGTCGACGAGAACGATCTGCGCGTTCGGCGCGCGCTGCGCTTGTGCCGTCGCCGGAAGGGCAAAGGAGAGCGCGACGGCCGCGCCTATGGCTAGTTTCTTCATCAGAATGCAGTCCCTACGTTGAAGCTGAAAAGCTTGGTGTCGTCACCTTCCTGACTTAGAAGGGCGTGAGCTATATCGACCCTGAACGGGCCGAAGGGCGAATTCCAGTTAACCCCGAAGCCGATCGACAGGCGCGGGCTTGGCGTGTTGCCGAGGAAGCGCTCCTGGAAGGGCGCGAGCTCGTTCGCGACCAAAGTGGTTCCGGTCGGACAGGTCTGCCCCGCCGGGAGCGGCGTGATCACGCCGGTGGAGGTCGCGCATTGGCGCAGACCGTTGGCGTCGAGGATCGGGCGGATGAGGTCCGCATGGCCGGGCGGCAGGTCGAGCAGGTTCGGCCGGCGGACGCCCCAGAGGGCGCCGAGGTCGACGAACACCGACGGCCTCAGGCCAAGCTCGCGGGCGCCGGAGCCGAGCGGGATCTCGATCTCCGCGCGGGCGAGATAGTAAGCCCGCCCGCCGAGCGCGTCGTCGACGATCTGGCGGCGGTCGGTGACCAGCACCGGATTGCCCTGGTCGTCGATCTCGTAGGGCGTCCGCTGGATGCGCGGCCCGACGCCGCGAATGTCGAAGCCGCGGATCTGCGGCTCGCCGAGGAAGAAGCGGTCGACCAGCCGGATCGGATCGATCCCGGGCGCGCCGCTGTCGAAGCTGTGAATGTAGCCGCCCTCGAGGCTGGTCGAGAGCACGAAGCCGCCGCCGATCCCCCAGTAGCGGGAGGCGCTGAGACGGGTCCGGATATAATGGACGTCGCCGCCGAGGCCGGCAAAGTCCTGATTGATCAGCAGGCGCAGGCCCGACGTCGGCCGCAGCCGATTGTTGAGCGTATCGTAGAGCAGCGAATAGCCGAGATTCGAGGTCAGCCGGTTGCCGAGCGCGTCGCACAGATAGCGGCCGGCGATCAGGGGATCGCACTCGCGGGTCCCGTTCGGCAGCGTCCGGAAGAAGGTGTCGGCGAGGGTGACGCGGTCGTGGCTGAGGCCGTAGCGCAAAGCCATCGAGATATTCTCGGTGAGCGGCACGCCGAAGCGGAGCTGGCCGCCGGTGCTGACCTGCGAATAGGTGGTCTGCCGCTGCTGGCCGAAGAAATTGAAGCTGTTGAGGTCGCGCCGGTAGATGTCGAAGCCGACCGCGATGTTGCGGTCGAACAGATAAGGCTCGGTGAAGCCGATCTCGGCCGACTTGGAATAGCTCGAATAGTTGATCGAGGCGCGCAGCTCCTGGCCGGCGCCGCGGAAGTTGCGCTGGCGGATCGACAGGTTGACGAGGAAGCGCTCGAGGCTCGAGAAGCCCGCCGAGAGCTGGAGCTCGCCGGTCGAGCGCTCCTCGACGTCGACGCCGAGCACGACCCGGTCCGGGCCGGAGCCCTGCGACTGGTCGATCTCCAGATTCTCCTGGAAGAAGCCGAGCGATTGGATGCGATCGCGCGAGCGGCGCACCCGCACCGAGTTGAAGGGATCGCCCTCGGCGAGCCGGAACTCGCGGCGGATGACCTCGTCGCGGGTGGCGGTGTTGCCGGAGACGTTGATGCGCTCGACATAGACGCGCGGCGCCTCGGCGACCTGGAAGGTCACCGCCATCGTGCGATTCTCCGCATTGCGCTCGAAGCGCGGGCGGACGTCGGCGAAAGCATAGCCGAACAGGCCGGCAGTCTCGTTCAGACGGGTGACCGTGTCCTCGACGGCGCGCGCATTGTACCAGTCGCCGGCGTGCATCGGCAGGGTGCGCTGGAGGTCCTCGGAGCGGAAGTCGCGGATGTTGCTCTCGACGTTGATCGCGCCGAACCGGTAGCGCGGGCCTTCCTCGATCACATAGGTGATGATGAAGTCGCGGCGGTCGGGCGTCAGCTCGGCGACGGCGGAGATGACGCGGAAGTCGGCATAGCCCTGGGTCAGGTAGAATTGGCGCAGCTTCTGCTGGTCGTAGGCCATCCTGTCGGGATCGTAAGTGTCGGACGACGAGAAGATCCGGTAGAAGGCGGCCTCCTGGGTCGCCATTTCGCCGCGCAGCCGGCCGTCGGAGAATTGCTCGTTGCCGATGATGTTGATGCGCCGGACGTGCGAGCTCGGCCCCTCGCGGATCTCGAACACCACGTCGACGCGATTCTGGTCGAGCTGGATGATCTGCGGCTCGACCGTGGCGCCGAAGCGGCCCTGGCGGCGATAGAGCTCGATGATCCGGGCGACGTCGGCGCGGGCGCGCGAACGCGTGAAGATCTGGCGCGGGGCGAGCCGGATCTCGGGGTTGATCTTGTCGTCCTTCAGATGGCGGTTGCCCTCCAGGACGATGCGGTTGATCACCGGATTCTCGCGGACCTGGATCTCGATCTCGCCGGTCGCGACGCCGGCAATCTGGACGTCGGCGAACAGCTCGGTGGCGAGCAGCTGGCGCAGCGCCTCGTCGATCGTCTCCTGGTTGTAGCGCTGGCCGGGGCGCAGGCCGCTGTAGGAGATGACCGTTTCCGGCTCGAGGCGCTGGCTGCCGGTGACGCGGACCGAGCGCACGGTCTGCGCCGTCGGATCCGTCTCGAGCGGCTCGGGAGCCGGCGGGATGACCGGCGTCGGGGCCGGTGCCGGGCGCGTCGCGCGCGTCGGCTGCTGGGGCCGGCGCTGCTGCGCGGCCGCAGGCGCCGCGGCTCCGGCGAGGGCGGTGCCGACCAGAAGCGCCGCAAATAGCCGGCGCCGTTTCGAAAATGCCATGTTCGCTGTCACGCGTCCCCGCTTATGCTCTGGCCGCTCCGTGAACGGCCGTTTCCCTGCAGGATGTGCCCTGCCCGATCATGTTCAGCCGATCAACCCGCCAAGCCTCCGGAAGAGGCCGAAAGACGCCAGGTCGTTGAAGGTGACGAAGATCATCAGGGCGAGCAGGGCGGCGAGGCCGGTCCTGAACGCCCATTCCTGCGTCTCCGGCTTCAGAGGTTTCCGCCTCACTCCCTCGATCATGTAGAACAGCAGGTGGCCGCCATCCAGGAGGGGGATTGGCAAGAGGTTGATGAATCCCAGATTAATTGAAACGATCGCCATGAAGATGATGAAGGGCCCCCAGCCGAGCGTCGCCTGCTGGCCGGAATATTGCGCGATCTTGAACGGGCCGCCCAGCTCCTTCACCGAGCGGCGCCCGGCGATCACCTGGCCGAGCGTCTCGACCATCATCCTGACCGTGGTCGCGGTGTAGCCGACCGCTGCGGCGGGAAGGCGCCAGAGGGGCACCGGCTTGACAATGGGCGTTCCGGCGTCGATGCCGAGCCGGCCAATCCTGAACTCGTTGCCGAAGCGGTCGCGCTGGAGGTCGCCGCGCGCCGTGGCCGAGATCGTCATCGGCCGGCCTCCGCGGACGAGTTCGATGCGGAGCGGCTGATCGGGGCGGATCCGCACGAAATCGACGACGTCCTCAAAGGTGTCGACGCTCCGGCCGCCGATGCTGACGATGCGATCGCCTGGCTGAATCCCGGCCGCCGCAGCTGGCGAGCCCTGGCGCACGGCATCGATCACCGCCGGTGTGCGCGGCTGGCCTAGCGCGGCGAACAGGCCTGCGAATATCAGGATCGCGAACAGGAAGTTGATCGCGGGGCCGGCGAAGACGATGAGGAAGCGCTGCCAGACGGGCTTCGCCTGAAAGGTCTGAGCGCGCTCTTCGGCGGGAAGGTTCAGCCATTCGGGATCGGCGACGCTCGCCGGATTCATGTCGCCCTTGAACTTCACGTAGCCGCCGAGCGGCATCCAGCCGACCTTCCAGCGCGTCCCCCTCCGGTCGGTCCAGCCGAATATCTCCCGGCCGAAGCCGATCGAGAAGGTCTCCGCCTTCACGCCGAACCAGCGGCCGACGATGTAGTGGCCGTATTCGTGAATGAAGATCAGCGGCCCGATCACCAGCAGGAAGGCGAGCGCGCTGAACGGAACGCCGGGACTCTCGATCAACGCATGAACCTTTCCAACAAGCCCGCGGCAATCGCGCGGGCCTCGCGGTCGACCTCGAGCACCTCGTCGATCGATCGGGGCACCGGTGGGTCATAACCCGCCAGCGTCTCGCTGGCTATCGAAGCGATATCGAGGAAACCGATCCCGCTTGCAAGAAAAGAAGCGACGGCTATCTCGTTGGCCGCATTGAGGATTGCCGGCTTCGCTCCGCCTTCGCGCAGGGCCGCGCGGGCGACCGCCAGCGCCGGGAAGCGCTGGAGGTCCGGTGCTTCGAAGTCCAGCCGGGACGTCGCAACGAGGTCGAGGCGCTGGCACGGCGTCTCCATCCGCGCCGGCCAGGCGAGCGTGAAAGCGATCGGAATCCGCATGTCCGGCGCGCCCAGCTGGGCGAGCACCGAGCCGTCGACATATTCCACCATCGAATGGATCACCGACTGCGGGTGGATGACCACCTCGAAATGCTCGTCGCCGCCGATCGGGAAAAGATGAAAGGCCTCGATCAGCTCGAGACCCTTATTCATCAGCGTCGCCGAATCCACGGAGATCTTCGCGCCCATCGACCAGTTCGGATGGGCGACCGCCTCCGCCGCGGTCGCCCGGCGCATCTCTTCCAGGCTTCTCGAGCGGAACGGCCCTCCGCTCGCCGTCAGCACGATCCGGCTGACGCTGTCCGGGCGTGCGCGGTCGAAGCATTGGAAGATCGCATTATGCTCCGAATCGACCGGGAGGAGCGTGGCGCCGCTGGCCGCCGCCGCATCGGTCATCAGCTGCCCGGCCGAGACCAGCGCCTCCTTGTTGGCGAGCGCGACGGTGCCGCCGCCCTCGAGCGCGCGCATGACCGGCTTCAGACCGGCAGTGCCGACGATCGCCGCCATCGTCCAGTCCGCGCCGGAGCTTGCCGCCTCGATCACCGCGTCGGGGCCGCCGGCGGTCTCGACGCCGGTTCCTTCGAGCGCGCTTTGGAGCGCGCCGAGCAAAGCCACGTCGGCGATCACCGCGCGGCGCGCCCCGACCCGCCGCGTTGCTTCCGCGAGGCCCGCCACGTCGCGGTGCGCGGTGAGCGCGAACACCTCGTAAGATTCGGGATTGCGGGCGATGAGGTCGAGCGTCGAGCGGCCGACCGAGCCGGTGGCGCCGAGGATCGTGACCCGTTTTCGATCGGCCGTGCCGCTCACAGCGTTCCGGTCGAAAGCAGCATCAGCACCGCAAAGGTGGCGAGCACGACCGGCAGCAGGCCATCGAGCCGATCGAGCACGCCGCCGTGGCCGGGAAGAATCGTCCCGGTGTCCTTGACGCCGAGGCGCCGCTTGACCGAGCTCTCGTAAAGATCGCCCAGCTGGGCAAGCACACCCATGGGGGCGCCGAGATAGAGGAAGATCTCCTCGAGCTGCATATAATGGGCCGCGACCCATGCGACGATCGCCGCGCCGATTACGCCCCCGACCAGCCCGGCCCAGGTCTTGTTCGGGCTGATCCTGGGCGCGAGCTTCGGGCCGCCGATCGCGCGGCCGGCGAAATAGGCGAAGATATCGGTCGCCCAGACGACCAGGAACAACCAGAGCGCCAGCTCGGCCCAGGCCCAGTTGATGAGCACCAGCGCAAAAGCGGGGATGCCGATGTAGAGCACGCCCCAGCCCATGCTCAGCCGCCGGCTCAAGATGCCTGTCACGACCGCCACGGCCGCTACGGCGGCGAAGCCGGGCCAGGCCCCTCGAAGGTCTGCCGGGTCGATCAGCTCAGGATTGTTCGTCGCCGCCGGGAATAATCTTTCGCCGAAGCCGAGCAGCGCCCCGGCGATTCCAAGGACGGCGAGCCAGGCCCAGATCCGCGGCGCGCGGTGCATGTCCGACCATTCGAGCACCATCACCGATGCGGCCAAAGCGGCAAGGATCCGGAACCACCAGCCGCTCGCATAAGTGGCGACGAGCGCGACGGCGATCATGATCACGCCCGCCGCGAAGCGTGCCGGCAAATCCGAATTCTTCTTCGGTGAGGGTGCAGTCTCGCTCATAAGCCTCCGTAGCGGCGCTCGCGGGCGGCGAACTGGCCCAGCGCGGCGCGCAGCGCCTCGCCGTCGAAGTCCGGCCACAAGGTGTCGACGAACAGCAGCTCGGCATAGGCCGCCTGCCAGAGTAGGAAATTGGACAGCCGCTGCTCGCCCGAAGTGCGGATCAGAAGGTCGAGCGGGGGCAGGTCCGCAGTGTCGAGCGCGGCCCCGATCGCGGCTTCGTCGATCGGATGGCCGGCTTCCGCAACGCGCCTCGCCGCCTTTACGATCTCGCCGCGCGAGCCGTAGTTCAGCGCCACCGCCAGGGTCATCCGTTCGTTGCCGGCCGTGCGCGCGACGGCGGCGTCGATCATCCGCGCCGTCTCGGGTGAGAAGGCGCCGTGATCGCCAAGTATCTTGACCCGGATTCCCTCGCGATGAAGCGAATCGAGCTCGCGCCCGATATAGACGCGCAGCAGGCCCATCAGGTCGTTGATCTCCTCCTCCGGCCGCCGCCAGTTTTCGGAGGAGAAAGCGTAGAGCGTGAGGCATTCGACGCCGGCCTCGCCGGCCGCGCGGAGCACCTTGCGCGCCGCCTCGGCGCCCTGGCGGTGGCCGGCGGCGCGGGGCAGGCCGCGCGCCTTCGCCCAGCGTCCGTTTCCGTCCATGATGATCGCGACATGGCGGGGGACGGGCGCGGAACCGCCCCCGGAGCCCGCCTTTGCCTCCGCGCTGGCCGGGACGGCGCTCACTTCTGGAGGATTTCCCTCTCCTTGGCGGCCATCGCGGCGTCGATCTCCTTGACGGTCTCGTCGGTCAGCTTCTGCACCTCGGCCTCGAGCCTTTTGCGCTCGTCCTCGCTGATCTCGTGCTTCTTCTCGTCCTGCTTCAGCGCGTCGTTGCCGTCGCGGCGGACGTTGCGCACCGCGATCCGGGCCTTCTCGGCATATTGATGGGTGAGCTTGGCGAGCTCCTTCCTGCGCTCTTCGGTGAGGTCGGGAATCGGCAGGCGCAGGGTCTGGCCCTCGCTGATCGGATTGAGCCCGATGCCCGACGAGCGGATCGCCTTCTCGACCGCGCCGACATTGGAGCGATCCCACACCTGCACCGACAGCATGCGCGGCTCCGGGACCGAGATCGTCGCCACCTGGTTGAGCGGCATGCTCGCGCCATAGACGTCGACGTGGATCGGCTCGAGCAAGGCGGTCGATGCGCGACCCGTCCTCAGGCCCGCGAGATCGTGCTTGAGCGCTTCGACGGCGCCGTGCATCCGGCGCTGGAGATCCGCCTTGTCATAGGCCGGCATCGTTCCCTCCCTCGTTCGTGTCGTTCCTGACGATCGTCGCCGTGCCGTCTCCGGCGAGCACGCGGGCGAGATTGCCCTGCTCGCGGATGTTGAACACCACGATCGGAATATCGTTGTCGCGACAGAGCGCCACGGCGCTCGCGTCCATCACCTTGAGATCGTCCGCCAGCACCTGCTGGAAGCTGAGGCTCTCATAGCGCCGCGCGCTCTTCTTCTTCTTGGGATCCGCGTCGTAAATGCCGTCTACGCTGGTGCCCTTGAACAAAGCGTCGCAGTTCATCTCGGCGGCGCGGAGCGCGGCGGCGGTGTCGGTGGTGAAATAGGGATTGCCGGTGCCGGCGGCGAAGATCACCACACGCCCCTTCTCCATGTGCCGCACCGCGCGGCGGCGGATATAGGGCTCGGAAACGGTTGCCATGGGGATTGCCGAGAGGACGCGGGTGTCGACGCCGATCCGCTCCAGCGCGTTCTGCATGGCGAGTGCGTTCATCACCGTCGCCAGCATGCCCATATAGTCGCCGGTCGAACGGTCAAAGCCGCGGGCCGCGCCGGCGAGGCCGCGGAAGATGTTTCCGCCGCCGACGACGAGACAGATTTCGTAGCCGGCCGCCTTCGCCTGGGCGATCTCCTCGGCCATGCGGGAGGTGGTGGCGGGATCGATGCCGAACGCCTCGTCGCCCATAAGCGCTTCGCCGGAAAGCTTCAGCAGGATCCGGTTGAAGCGCGGGCGCGGCATTGGGCTCAGGTCCGTTCGCAAGAGAGGATTGGAAAGGTGGCGCACCCTAATAAGGACGCGCCACCCTGCCAAGCAGCTTAGGCGTTCGCCGGCTCCGGCTTCGCACCGACGCCGGACACCGCCGCGACCTCGGCGGCGAAGTCGCTCTCCTTCTTCTCGATGCCCTCGCCGAGCTGGAAGCGGACGAACGCGTTCAGGGAGACCGGCGCGCCGATCGCCTTCGCTTCGGCCGCGACGACGTCCTCGATCCTGCTCTTGTTGTCGATCACGAAGAGCTGGCTCAGCAGCGCGTTTTCCTTGCGGAATTTGGCGATCGCGCCGTCGACCATCTTGGCGACGATCTCGGCCGGCTTGCCGCTCTCGTTCGCTTTTTCGGTGGCGATGGCGCGCTCGCGCTCGATCGTTACCGGATCGAGCTCGTCGCCCGTCAGCGCCTGCGGATTGGCCGCGGCGATGTGCATGGCGAGCTGCTTGCCGAGCGCGGTCAGGCGGTCGGCATCGGCGGCACTCTCGAGCGCGACCAGCACGCCGATCTTGCCGAGGCCGGGCGCGGCGGCGTTGTGGACGTAGGAGACGACGACGCCCTCTGGCACCTGCAGAACGGCGGAGCGGCGCAGCGACTGGTTCTCGCCGATCGTGGCGATGTTCGCAGTGAGCTTCTCCTGAACGGTTCCGCCCTCGGGCCAGCTCGCCGCGAGCAGGCCTTCGACCGTGCCGACGCCGGTGAGCGCGAGCTCGGCGACCGTGCGGACGAACTCCTGGAACTGCTCGTTCTTAGCGACGAAGTCCGTCTCCGAATTGACCTCGACCACGGCGCCGCGATTGCCCGCGACGGCCACGCCGACGAGCCCCTCGGCGGCGGTGCGCCCGGCCTTCTTGGCGGCGGCCGCGAGGCCCTTGGTCCGGAGCCAGTCGATCGCCGCTTCCATGTCGCCCTGCGTCTCGCCCAGCGCCTTCTTGCAGTCCATCATGCCGGCGCCGGTGCGCTCGCGCAGTTCCTTGACGGTGGCGGCCGTGATCTCAGCCATGTTCGTTTCCTTCTTTCAAATGGTCCTTCGAGACGCGTCTTCGACTTCGCTCAGCCGCTCCTCAGGATGAGCGGTGAATTACGAACCCGCTCATGCTGAGGAGGCATTGAGCGAAGCCGAAATGCCGTCTCGAAGCACAAGCTCAGGGCTAGCGGGTGGGGAGGAACCGAGACCCCTCCCCTGTCTCTCAAGCCTCGGCCAAAGCCGCTTCGGCCGGGGGCGCGTCCATCGCGCCGATGTCCTCGCCGCGGGCCGAGGCGCCGCCGGTCTTGCCGGCGAGCACCGCGTCGGCGATCGCGTCGCAATAGAGGCGGATCGCGCGGCTGGCGTCGTCGTTGCCCGGAACCGGGAAGGCGATGCCCTGAGGGCTGACGTTCGAATCGAGGATCGCGATCACCGGGATGCCGAGCACGTTGGCTTCCTTGATCGCCAGCTCTTCCTTGTTCGCATCGACGATGAAGATCACGTCCGGCAGGCCGCCCATGTCGCGGATGCCGCCGAGGCTCATCTCGAACTTGTCGCGCTCGCGGGTGAGCTGGAGCACCTCTTTCTTGGTCAGGCCGGCGGTGTCGCCCGACAGCTGCTCCTCGAGGCTCTTGAAGCGCTTGATCGAGTTCGAGATCGTCTTCCAGTTGGTGAGCATTCCGCCCAGCCAGCGATGGTTGACGAAATGCTGGCCCGAGCGCCGGGCGGCTTCCGCGATCGGATCCTGCGCCTGGCGCTTGGTGCCGACGAACAGCACCTTGCCGCCGGAGGCGACGCTCTGCCGCACGAAATCGAGCGCGCGGGCGAAGAGCGGCACGGTCTGCGACAGGTCGATGATGTGGACGCCGTTCCGCTCGCCGAAGATGTACGGCTTCATCTTGGG